>NZ_KB899106.1 GCF_000378045.1 Marinobacterium rhizophilum DSM 18822 | reverse complement strand
GCTGGAGTGTGGCATGGGGCGAAGCCTCCTTTTCAACTGACGTCTTGACCCGAGCGGGCTTGTTATTGGTATCCGTCCTGCGGGAAGGGGCGTTCGCGTGGCGATCTGATCGCACACGTGTTCCTTCCGATGCAGTAGGAAAATAGTTATAGGAGACATATCATCCGATCGCCACATTGCGGTGCAGCAAGAATGAAGGGTCGCTGAATCGGCAAAATTGGAAGAAGTTGGTGCAAGATGTTGAATATTTGGAGATTTTGGCCGCCTGAGAGTAATCGCCTCATGTTGATCACGAGAGCGTTCTTGTTGCTGTCATATTCTCCAGTTATAAACGGATATCCATGTTATGAGTTGCAGTTCAACACCTAGCCAGTTGCAGTACTTCGGCCGCAATGTGGGTTAGACCTCCGTAAGCCACGCATATTTCGGCCCGTGTGCAAAGCGTAACACTGAGGGAGCAATGTCTGCTTTGCCGTTAGCCGACCTGCTTTTTTACGCCGGATAGAATAGGCGGATTTTCCAGGCCGTCAACTAGAGTCCTTGTCCCAAGACGGTATGGTTGAGGAGGCTGCTGTAAGCAGGCGGCATTTGTATGGGGGGCGCGATGCTCATCAATGAACGCGACCATCATTTTCGGTTTGCGCCGGAAGGCCGACCCGTTGCGCTCCGGCTGGTCGAGAAAACCGCAGCCTTGCGCAGAATCTCGTTAACGCGTTTTAGCTCCCGGTTTTCCCGTTCCAGCTCCTTGAGCCGCTCGCGTTCAGATTGAGACACAGCGGCGGCTGCCTGGGCACCTTCTGCGCGTTTATACCAGGGTCTCAGGGGCTCGGGCGTACAGCCAATCTTGTTGGCGATCGAATAGATCGCGGCCCACCGGGACGGGTATTCGCCTTGTTGTTCAAACACTAAGCGCACGGCCCCTCACGGACTTCCGGGGAATACTTCTTGGTCCAGTTCATGACTCCATCCTCTCAAGGTTGGGGGAGTCGGCTAGATGATTATCAGGTCTTGCCTTTTTCCTATCCTGCTTTATCTAACTCAATGTCGGCTTTGTGCCGTTAATCGACTCTTACGGGTTGTGATGCCTAGGCAAAGAAAAAGAGGTATGTTGCGACCCAATTTAGTCGTTCGCGAACTTTGACGCTATTTTTAGTAGCTCGGGTTGGCTAACCTGATATAAAACAGCTTTCTGTTACAGTGAATAGGACGACACCATGCCATTTTTCCATAAACTGATACTGTATATTACACTCGGCTTCCTGTGTTTAAGCCTTATGCTTCCGGGCCTTTGGGAGGTTTTAAGAAGCACGCCAAATCAATCAGGACTGGTCGCACAGCATGTAGATGCCCTCAACCAGTTACGAGCCTATAACGGCATGGTGGCGGCGGTGGGGTTTATTTCAGGGATTACTATTTTTAACTTAGAGCGCAATCGCGATCTTATTATCGTTCTTGCAATAATTATGCTGTTTCTTGCGACGTCAAGAACAATATCGCTGTTCTTCGATGGTGTGCCTGGGTTATTGACCCTGGCTTATATTCTTACTGAGTTCCTGATAGCAATGATATTACTTGTCTTCCTGCCGCCGAAAAAACCTGATTTATCAGTGATAGAGAAAGTTAGGGTCGAAGGGGGCATGGACTCATATTGAAAGCGGTCACCAACATCCCATGTAAACTGGCATCTGTCATCAATTAATGACTTTCAAAACTGAGGGGCAGGTCTTGTCTTTTACTTATCCCGTGCTCCCTCACAGTACGTCGGCTTTGTGCCGTTAGTAGAAGTTGCGTGCTTTCCTCACTGAACTGCCTGCTGGGTATCGATGGCGGCCTGAGGTCTACTTTTGAACCCCTTTATGAATGGGGGGATTACCCTGATCAAAATTGGATGCTGAAACCTGGTCAGTTTTCAACGCTGATTGACACCCGAAGTGCCCTATGGGTATTGCCGGCCTTGGGATAATGGACTTCGATGACCGCAGCCAAAGGCTGCCAGGGCGCCAGCTCCACCATCCGGGCGAGGAATTTTTCCTTACGCGTGGAGTGGTACTTGTGATGGTACTCGGTATCGGCGAAGCTCAGTTGCTGTTCCATACCTCAGGCTCTAGTCTACTGAGGACGCGGGATTCTCTCATGGCCGGGGACTTGTTCGCATCCCATTCCCCAATGCTGCTAGGTCTTCATGAACAACGCGAACAACAACAAAGTACCTGTTCGCGACGCTGTCGTATATTGGCTACGCTTACCTATATCGGTGTGTTTGTAAAGGCAAGATCAGAGCGCAGTCGGTCGCGCAAAGCCACGGGCCCCCTTCCAGTTGGGAACGCCGGGTTGCCAGGCACAAGATTACAGTGGATGGAGATCTCTGTGACGTGTGTGGAGCAATCTGTGTTCCATCCTGCTTGCATTTCACGATCCCCTCCTGATTGAGTCGACCCTAGCTCCCCCGGTGACCGGTGATCAGCTTCTCGTTGCAGGCAGTCACCGAGGGAAGGAGTGTAACCATGCTCGGCACCGCCCTCTCTCAGATGTCTCGCCGCAGTTCGGACAACGAAAACGATACCTCAGGCAAAGCCTGTGACGTTTCAGGGAACAACGGCCATTGCCTGCTCGGGCTGGTGTTCTTCCTCATATTCATGCTGGGGTCCGTCTACACAGCGCATGCCCAGACGCTTGGCATTGAGGCGGTGGTGCTGACCGGACAGCAGGCTCCGGGCCCGGCGGGTACGACCTTTCAGAGCAGTTTTAACAGAGCGGTTATCAATAATGCCGGCGAATTTGCCTTCTATGCCAGCACCACCGAGTTCAATTGTGCGGGTCTGTACAAGAGACGGGACGACCAGTTCGTCAAGGTGACTTCCTGCCCGGTATTGCCAGGAGAGCAAATTCTATCGGAGAGCGGAAAGCTGGTATTTACCTCGAACGGTGTTACCTATTCTGAGTTCGATGGACTGCATCCGGTCGTCGGCAATAAATTTACCGTAGTCAAAACCCCCGTACCGGACGGTGTGGAGGGTGAACTGTTTTCTTCCGTCGGCTTCCCCGTCAGCAATGATAATGGCATGCTGCTGTTCAAGGGGGTGACGGACATTACCGGCAGTCAGGGTTTCTGGGCGGAAATCAACGGCACCTTGCTCCCTTACGTACTGGCCGGTGAACCTGCTCCCGGAATGCCTGCAGGCACCACCTTTGCCAATCTGGACGACAGAGCCGTCGTCGCGAACGATGGCAGTGTGGCGTTCAAGGCGACCACAACCGCCTCCAGACAGACGGGGATCTGGGTGATCTATGCCGACGGTTCCGGTCGCAAGGTGATCGCACCGGGGGACCCTGCCCCGGGCTCGACTGGCAACTGGTCTAATGCCCATTTCCTTGTCAGTGACCTGTCCTCCAGTCCGGCGATCAATGCGCAGGGTGAGGTGGCCTTTCGCGGCACAACCACCAATGCCAACGAGAATGGCATCTGGGCCGAACGTTGGGATGAGGGCGTTCAGCAGTACCGTCTTCACAATGTTATCCTCGCCGCTGATTCGATCGCGTTGCCCTCCGGCGATATCTGGAGACCATTTAAATTTGGCTGGGTGTCGCTCAATAACCGGGGGGAACTGGCCTATATCGCCTGTTCGCGCATATCGATTAGCGATGTCTGCGGCGTCATGAAGGCTGTCTGGAATGAAAGCACCGAAAGATATGACCATCACCTCATTGCTCTGGACTCCCGTATAACCGGTGCCGAGCCCGAACCCGGAGGTTTGGGACTTTTCCTGGGCGGTGGTCAGGGGCCCTCATTGAACAACCAGGGCCAGGTCGTTTTTCGAGGCCTGGCTGCTCCACCGGAACGCCCCAGCGGTGTCTGGGGCATGTGGGGCTGGGATCCGGGAACGGGGCTTCACCGCATCTACCTCGCCGGGGACAGTATTGAGGTCGCCCCGGATGACGTTCGCACGGTCGCGAATTTCATTACGTTCAGTCCCTTCTTGTCACGGGCTTCGGGAAATGACGATGGCCGCCCCAGCGCCTTCAATGACCATGGGCAGGTGATATTCAAGCTGCTATTTGAGGACGCCCATCCTCTCAGAGAAGGGCTCTTCATTGCCAGACTTCCACAACTGCCTCACTCCCTGGAGATCACGGCTGGGCCCCAAGGCAATCCAAATCCGGTGCCTTCAGGTCAGGAGGTTCAATTGTCGGTTGTGGCCGAAGACGAGCTCGGCCACGGCTTGAACTATAACTGGCATAGCGACTGTTCTGCATGGTCGGCGAATGACGGTGTATTTAGTGACCATACTTTGCAAAATCCGTTGTGGACCGCACCTGACAATAGCACCAACACGGTTCAGGCCTGCAAGATCAGCATTACGGTCTCGGATGGGGTGGGGGTGAGTAGTAGTGCCAGTTTCGAACAGAGGATAGCCGGCAGCGGTGCTGGCATCTTGTCCGTTACGCCCGAAACAGACACCCACTGCCATGGTCCTGTCGGTGGATCGTTCAGTTGTCAATTCGATGACCTACTGGTTATCCCATTCCAGGATTATCGGCTGGAAAATGTCGGAGGGGAGCCTATTACCGCAATCGTCATACAGGGCGAGGAGTGGCTCAGCCTGTCACCCTCTAAAGCCAATCAAGGTTTTGCATTCGAACAGATATTAGCGGCTGGCCAGAGCGCCACAGTGCGTATTGGAATCGATACCGGCGCCAACACCCTGTGTGCAGGGAATTATAGCGAAACTGTCTTCTTCGACAATTTTACCAACGGTAATGGCAGCACCTCTCGCGAGGTCGGCCTTGTCGTCGAGCCAGCCGAAAACATCCCCCCATTAGTTACAGCACCACCAGCCACAAGCATCGAAGCTACAGCGCTACTGACGCCGATCAGTGAAAGCATTCTAGACCCAGAGGGAAAGGCCAGGGCGGTAGATGATGCCGAGGGAGAACTCAAACCGGTTCTCAGCAGTACCGATGCGTTATCGCTTGGCACACACTTCTTGGCATGGGAGGCAATAGACTGCTCAGGCAACAAAGGCGTCTCCAGTCCATTGCAGAAGGTAGTCGTGGTTGATACAACCAAGCCCGAACTCAAGCCGCCTGCTGGTTTTTTGTCCATCGAAGCGATGAGGCCGCTAACCTTCGTTGATCAGAAGGTCCTGGACCCTGAGGACAAAGCCACCGCACACGACAAAGTTGCACTGGCCAGTGGCCCATTGTTCACGGGGGTAGTCAAAGATGTGCTCCTTCGGGATGTCGTACCACCATTGCCGCTTGGGCAATATTACGCGGAATGGGCGGCCGAGGATACTAGCGGAAACCGCAGCACTGCTCTGCAACCATTCGTCATCGTAGACACAACAGAACCGGAGTTTACGTCTTTTCCTGCTGATATGACCTTTGACGTAGATGCATTGCCAGCCTTTGGCCTGGATATCGGAGCAGCGGTAGCAATGGATCTTGTCGATTCCAGTCCTGTGGTAACAAACGACGCACCCGATGCCTTTCCTGAGGGGGTAACTCCGGTGTTATGGGCAGCCAGGGACTTCAGTGGGAATATCAACAGAAGGTTTCAAATGATCACAGTAAGAAGTGCTGTGGAGCTGGCGGCTATTGAAGTAATTCAGACGATTCAAGATGCTACAAACATTGTTCCGCTCATCGCGCAGAAAACCACCTTGGTTAGAGTCTACTTTGAAAGTAAAGACGGTATGGAACACGTTGTGAGACCTATACTACGAGGGTTTCTGGATGGCGTCAGGCTTCCTGAAATGCTTACGCCTATGAATTCAGGAGAGGGCACTAAATCTCGCCCCGGCATTCTTAGTAAAAGGGCGAACGAAATATATCCAAATAAAATCCGTGACCTGGCAGCCAACTTCCAACTGCCGGAACATTGGACGACAGGCACTCTGACGCTTCAGGTCGGACTCCGTAACATTGGGTTTGATTCTATTAAGTGTGAGAACGCTGTGGGTAACGTATCAGCGGATTGCAAGCTGACGATCATATTCGATGATCCTGGAGTAGAATTCGAAACTAAACTGGTCAAGTACACATATGTGCCTCCTTTCGGTATAGGTGCTCAGCGAAGCCCCACCGCTGATGATATGAACAACGTACTGAAACGTCTTGTCAGCGCATATCCTATCGACAAGATTAGCAATGAGAGTGGTGAAATGTCGGAGTGGACGCGCGACGTGCCGAGTCTCGAAGGAATTATCGTCGACTTGCTAGCCTATAAATTTCTAGATTTATGTTTTGAAGAGCCAGCCTCAGCAGCTTTGCTGTACCCTCCTTTAATTTTACTGGATTTGGTTTCGTGCCCCAGGCTTTACTACGCGGTCTTGTCTCGTTTTTGGCCTGATGACAGAGAGGCCGCTGGACTCGATGTTACGGCGTCGGGTATGGCTTTACCACTTGGTGTTGATCGAGCTGCCGTGGGCATTGTTGCCGATGGTAACAGTTATGCGCGCTTTGTTCAGGCGCATGAAATGGGTCACCTGCTACTGGGGATTGGGGACAACCATCCATTTTGGATGGAGATGCCATTTGATCTGGCTTCTAGGGAGCTGGCCAAGGGAGACGATGTCGGTCCATGCGGCGCTGATTCCAGCATTTCTGAGGGCGTCTGGCCTTATATCGGCATCGACCTTCCCCCCATTCCTGGCGATGTGTTTGGTGGTAAAGCCAGCGATGAAATCTCTCTCAAAAAACTTTTTCCGCTAACAGGAGGCTCAGACAGAAATGTAATCGCCCTTATTGGTCCGCTAGATCAAGGAGACGGACGAGTTATTATTGGTTATGATAGCGACAGGAAACGTTTCATTTCACCGTGGACAAATTTCGAGCTGATGAGTTATTGTGGGCGAAATTTTAAATGGCCTTCAGTTAAAACATATAAAGAAATACGAGATCATATAGCGGAGCATTTTGGTAGCATTTTTGATCTTTCGGTGTCTGAGTCTTCGCACCTACGTTCGGTAGACGCGGCTTATATATCGCAGTCAATGGACGAGGGTGAAAATCTCGTTCCGAAAACCTTCGAGCTTATTCAGGGTATTATTTCCAGCGTTTCTGGAGATGTTAAAATTTTCCCTGTGATTACACTGCCCAACCTGACAGATGTACCCATGAACCCGAAAGCGGGCGATTATTGGCTGCAACGGCTAGACAAAGCTGGGCGCTTGATTGATGAAATATCTTTTGAACCGGAGTCTGAGCCTGGGGACCCAACAGGACTAACAAACGAATCGATTTTTACGGTTGCGATGGAAGTTAATCCCGATGTGGATAAAATCGTCATTAAAAATAGTCTAAACGTTATTAAGAAACTATCAATAAGTAAATCTTCGCCAACGGTAACGGTTGTTTATCCCAACGGTGGAGAGCAGTTTTCAGACGGTAGGGTTAGATTTGAATGGAAAGGTGCCGACAAAGATGATGATCAACTTTTCTATACCGTCCAGTTCAGCGCGGACGGCGGAATTCTATGGAAAACACTTGCAGTTCGCCATACGGAAGAGTTTCTGTTCGTCGATATAGACCAACTTCCCGAGACGGAAAATGGGCTTATACGAGTCCAGGCAAGCGATGGTTATCGAACGGTAATGGATACATCTGACGGTCTGTTTAGCACACCGAATAGTCCACCCTCAGTAGTGATACTATCACCATCTGAATTTTCCTTCTTTGGTGGTGAACAGACCATCGTGCTCAAGGCCATGGCCAATGATCTTGAAGACGAGGCTCTCAGCGATTCAAACTTCCAATGGTTCTCCGACATTGACGGTTTACTCGGCACTGGCCGGGCGCTCGCATTGCCTGTTGTCGACACATTGACGGCCGGCGATCACGCAATCTCGGTTGTGGTGACCGACAGTAGTGGAGGGATAAATAGCGACTCTGTCGAGATAACTGTTTTTGGGGATACATTTCCGCCTATTCATATTGCTGATGTCGATACCGAACCAGCCATCTTGTGGCCGCCTAATCACAAGATGGTCGAGGTGAATCTCTCTGTAGATGTTCACACTGTGCCAGAATTGGACCCAGGAGCATGTACAATCATTTCTGTGACAAGTAGCGAACCTATTAATGGAAGCGGTGATGGCAATAGCGAACCTGATTTTGTAATCGATGGCTCACTGACAGTTCGGCTACGCGCTGAACGTTCGGGAATATTGACAGGTCGAGAGTATTATATTGAGGTAGCTTGCACCGCTAGTGATGAACAGGGCACTTATCAGGCAACTGAGGTGGGCGTTGTGGTGGTGCCCAAGAATGATGAGGATTAATTAGGCGCGAATTCCCTACATGCAGGCGTATTTTTGCTACTCCCGGAGCAACTGGCCACGCGAACCATGTCGCGAACGCCTGAAATCCGCTCGTTCAGCGGTACTGATGATTAGGCGTTTCTCGGTGGGCGAATTTCTCGTGCTGCTTGTGTGCCCGCTCTGTGCCGAAAACGGCTGAGCTGGAATCGAAATACCCACGATTGTCTACCTTCCGGGAGAAAAACCAGTTTTACTTCATAACTCGCTTTCTCTATTCTCGGATAGTGAAATCATACACGGCTTTCCGTCTGACATTGATGATAACAACGCTGTTGGGCTGTTAAGCGAAGAAGAGGACACCGGTGCAAGTGTGCTTTTTGAGTATGAGCTCATTAGTGACACCGGATTCTGTCTGGAGGAGGAGACCCATGACTGGATGGCGAGTGGACTGCTTGTGGATGAAGGTATCCCGACTATGGAGGTTAACCCCGCGAACGGACTACCAATGCTAGATGGTTGTTTTGATATAGCTGGAAACCCCTATGGATCGGACAGTTCGTTGGATGGCTCTGCGATAGTTGGTATCAAATATGTCTAGACGATGGAATTTACGTTTGAGTGTGACTTGCTACAAGTAATTCCACCGTAATCCACCACGTGACAGACCGTTGACTCCAGATCCTCGGTGGCGACAATGGGGCCATGGTTGGCTAGCAGTACCGCCCGGTAATCGCCGGCAATATCAGCGATGTCGTCGCCCAGTCGTTTATCGCCAGGACGCCTGCAAGGGGTTAATGCCACTTTGCCGAAGCGCGTGATCGGGTAGGGTGTCAGCGGTGGCAGCACATCCAGCGTATTCAGGTTGGAGAGGCGAGAAACCGCTGTTGCATAGGTGGAATATGCAGGTGCATCGCTTTCGTCACTTATACAGCTACAGTACTTTTTGCTTCTTTCCCATCTCTGAATTGCTCCAATATCGCAATGAAGCCATCACGTCGAGACTTGTAGATTTCGACCAATGCCGGATCGAACTTCACGCCCGCTTGCTCGTGAATGAAGGCGTCGATTGCCTCCATTGCCCAACAGTCCTTGTAGCAACGTTTGCTGGCCAAGGCGTCGAACACGTCAGCGAGCGCGACAATGCGGCCGAAGAAATGGATGTCGGTTCCGGCAAGTCCCTGCGGATAGCCGCTACCATCCCAGTTCTCGTGATGTTGCTCCGCGATGATCGCGCCCGCCTGCATGATCGGCTGTCGCGACCGCTTCATGATCTGAGCCCCGATTGTCGTATGGGTCTTCATCACAGCCCATTCGTCCGATGAAAGCGTGCCAGGCTTGTTCAGGATGGCATCCGGGATGCCGATCTTGCCGACATCATGTAGCGGGGAGGCCAGAAACACCTGCTCACATTCGGCAGGCGAGAGCCCAAGCTCTTCGGCCATAAGCCGCGAGTAATGCGCGACGCGGCGGACGTGATTGCCGGTCTCCTTCGAGCGCGTTTCCGCCAGCTCGCACAGGCTATACACAATCTCTTTTTGTGTATGGCGCAGGGTGTCGTTCAACCGCAGATTGTCAAACGCGATGGAAACGTTGCGACAGAACAGGTCGATAAGATGTTGGTCGACGGGCGCAACAGGCTGCCGACCGGTTAGGTACAGGATAGTGTCGGCGCCAATGTGACGAACACAGTAATCGTCGTCGACAACATCCTCATTGCGGGACAACGCCCGCATGAGCTGAGCTTGCAGTTTGCGCTCAAGCAGTGCCGAAGACGCAGGCGCCTGACGGCTCGAACTTGCCAGGATAGACAGGCCCTCTTCTCGCTTTTCGGCTACGACGCCCTTGTAGTCTGCAACGAGGACAGGCGCATCCAGATACAGCAAGGCGGCCAGTTGCTCCAATACCCCCTCGGCAAAGGTCTCCATCGACTTTCTTTCGAGGATGGTGGCGGTCGCATCGATCACCTTTTCCAGCCCGGCGCGATTGCGCTCCAGGGCGACGATATCGCGATAGGAACGCAACGCCGTGTAGACAGCGGAAAAGAGCTTGCGATAGGTCAGTTCCGTTTTCTCTTTGTAGTCGTTGATGTCATAGCGTTTGATGACTTCCTCTTCCGGGGCCCGGCCCGGCTGCCCGGTCCGAAGGATGATGCGAGCACGGTGGTTGTCCAGGTCCTGGCGGATATAGTCGGCAACGTGCAACCCTGCATCGTCGGTTTCCATTACGACATCCAACAGCACAACGGCAATGTCATCGTGTTCCGCCATAAGGCATTTGGCCTCTTCGCCACTGTAGGCATGGAGGAAGGCCAGACCACGCTCAGCAAACTTCACATTGCAAAGCGCGACTTCGGTGATCGTGTGAATACCCTGCTCGTCATCGACAATCAGAATCTTCCAGTACGCTGGAGCCGATACTGGGGTTGGGGCATCCTGTAGTGTCTCGTCGGAAAATAACAGTTCATCGTCAGCACTGTGCATCGGTTGCACTCCTTGCTCCCTTCTGGAAGAGCGATCCGTCAAATCTCCATTTGTGTGCTAATAGTAGTACAGGCTGTAAATACTGGTGTCCTGCTTGCAGGATTTAATGTCTTCCACCCGTGACTTCAGGGAAGGAGTGTCGAAGGTGTCGATTTATCAACGCATTATCGTGGCCTGTACGGGGTTGGCGATTGCGGCCATTGTAGCTTTTGGGCTGTTGTCCTACCGCAGTGGCCAAGAGTTGTTACAGATGTCCGTGCGTGATCGGTTGGATGCTGTGGCCAGCAATCAGCGTGACAAGATCACCGAAGTCGTGAAGGCTTGGGAAGATCGAGTCGCTCTGATTGCCAGCCGGACGCAGCTGCGCATGAGTCTCAAATCCTATCTGGCGACCAAGGACCCCGAATCCTTCGCCAGAATCACCCGAATACTTTCAGATGCCCAGCAATCGGTACGGGCGGTACATTCCATTGCAGTTGCTCCCCTGCAAGGCCCTTCGGTCGCTCAGTCAGGACCTCCACTTGATGGCGTCAAACGGTCAATCCGCTTTCGTGCGCTGGCCCAAGAGGTGCAACTGGTCGCGATGTTATTGGATGGGCAGGGGCAATTGTTCGTACAGTACGAGATGCCGATGCGGTTAGAGGCAACGCCGATCGGCCGGGTCACCGTGACACTGCGCGCGGATGAGCTGCTCAAGGCCACCCGGGATTTCACCGGGCTGGGGGCGTCAGGCGAAACCATGTTGGTGGCGTTCAATGCAGACAATCAGCCTGTCTATCTCGCCCCTTTGCGCCATGACTCTACTGTCGCCCTGGACCCCTTGCCAAACGACGAAGGGGTCGGAAAAGCGCTGATCGAGGCGCTGTTCGGAAATAATGGCCTATTGGAGCACAGTGTCGACTATCGCGGCCAGGACGTCATGGCTGCGACTCGCTATCTGGCGGAACCGGGGTGGGGCGTGGTGGTTAAGATGGACCAGAACGAGATTTCCGCCCCGGTATTGGACTATCAGAATCAGCTCACGTGGCTGGCCGTCATTCTGCTGTTGGTCGCGGTTGTACTGGGGGTGCTGCTGGCCAGAGCAATTGTCCGACCGGTGGTGAAATTGGCTTCCGATACTCGCCGAATCCGGCAGGGAGACCGGGACCTGCGTGCCCAGGTCAGCCCGCGTCAAGCGCGTGAACTTAAAGAGTTGGCCGTGAGCTTCAATAGCTTGACCGACAGCCTGATGGAGGCCAATGCGACTCTGGAGAAACGCGTCGAGGAACGCACGGCCGAATTGCAGACGCTCAATGAACGGCTGGAGCACCGCGTCGAGGCGCGTACCGGGGCGCTCCGTGAGAAGAATGAAGAGTTGACATCTGCGCTGAACGACCTCAATAAAGCCCAGGAAGAACTGGTCCGGGTCGAGAAGATGGCAGCCCTCGGTGGGCTGGTGGCCGGCGTGGCGCATGAGATCAATACGCCGCTGGGGATCGGCATCACAGGGGCATCACATTTGAAGGATGCCATAAGGGACATTGAGAAGCGCGCCGAATCCAACCAGATCACCCGAGGCGATCTCAGTCGGTTCTTGAATTCAACCAAACAGTCCTGCGACGTGATGCTGGCGCAGCTCAGCCATGCTGCCTCTTTGGTATCGGACTTCAAGCAGGTCGCTGTCGATCAAGCCAATCCCGACATCCGGACTGTGGAGCTGGATCGTTATTTGGAGAAGGTTGTCGTCACCTTGCAACCCAAGTTCAAACACACGCCACATATCATCACGGTTTCGACCCCCGGGGACATAACCATCACAACCTGCCCGGGTGCCCTGGCACAGGCATTGACAGCATTGATTACGAACTGTCTAACTCATGCATTTGACGGCGATGACTGCCAATCCGGTGAAATCATTATATCTGCTGAAACTACTCGTTACGGCTGCTGCCTTCGTGTCTGCGACAATGGCAAAGGCATCAAGCCGGAACACCTGCCGAAAATATTCGACCCCTTCTTTACCACCGCGAGAGGAAGGGGGGGATGCGGACTGGGACTGAGCATCGTTCACAATATCGTGACAGAAGTGCTCAAGGGCAGCATCAGTTGCGAAAGTCAGCCCAGTGAGGGTACCTGCTTCTCGATTCAGATTTCAGAACTGAACCAGAGGGTAGGTGGAGACACCACACTGGATGCTGCTTTGATCAGCTCGTCGTAATCATGCTGAGGTTATTCGGGAATTTAAATAATAAGTACTCATGGTTGAACGGCGAGAGGTAGCCAACTGCTGACAGTGATACGCTTCAGCTCACTAAAGTAGATTCAGTCTCACCATGAGCTATCAGCAGTTGACCGAGGGAAAACGGTACCAGATATTGGCTCTCCATGCGCAGGGATGTTCGCCAGCAGCGATCGCCACCGCAGTCAATGTTCATCGCTCCACCGTCTACCGGGAGCTTAAACGTAACGGGCGTGCTGGTGCTTATGAGCCCACGCAGGCGCTGCTACCGCAATGACGCGCCGAGCCGGCGCGCATAAGTACCATGTACCGGAGCAGACAGTCCTGTACGTGGAGTTGGCACTCTCCTGGCAGTGGAGCCCAGAACAGATCAGTAGTATCGGCAAACGCCTCGGCGAACGGTGTGGAAGTGCTCCGAGTGAGATGTGCCTGCTGGTCAAGACCCGATTCGAATTGGCCGGCAAGGACGAAACGTTATGTCGGCGCGCCCATAGCCACCTCAAGAATACCGAACAGCTGTTTACCCGGCTGCTCGACCAGGCGCGCGATAATGGCGAACTCGCTGCCGGCACTGACACGCGGGTTCTGGCACGACATCTTCAGATCCAGTTGATGGGGCTGCGAAGCTACAAGGCTTGTAACGGCGACACTGCAACGATCGAGTCCGCAATTGATCACCTTTTTACCGGTCATATCTAACTGAATTCGACTTTGCTGCTGTACCTGTAAAGCAGCGTGCCGTAGAAGATCAGTATATATCCGAGTAGTTCCAAGCTTTCCTGAATGCTGTTCTTGATCAAAGCTTCATCAACCTCGGGCAGGACAAGTGCCCAGAGCGATCCGGTACCCATGACGCGACTGAAGAATAACAGGATGGCGAGCCCAGTCAGTATGTAATTGAAGGTCATTGAGCGTGTTGCCGCAGCCATGGCGGGCAGGATGGAGCGACGTTGCGAAGCGGCAAGCAGTAGTGTCGTCAGGGCAGTCAGCGTCGCTGGATATACCCAGAAACCATGGCTGATCAGATCGAACAGGGCATCCTGCTCCCGTATGAACATACAGCTGAAGAAACCGGCTACCAGGGTGTAAAAGCCGCGGCCAGATGGTCGACGCACCGACAGTCTCCAGAATATGACACAGGAGCAGAGCAGGAGGAACTCTTGGGAAAGCTCAGTCGCACTGAATTCCGAAACTTCATCATTGAGTATCACAGTGTCTAGCAACAGCGCTAGTGGTGCCCAAAGCATGGCGAGTGCCAGAACGAAAAAACGAATCAGGGCGCGAAGAATGGTGGTTGAGGGGGAAGAATATTCCATTTCAGTCCGATCAGGATGGCCAAAGACCTGATGATAACGAAAAGTCGCCGATCACGTGTACTCATTGCTGCGGTGCAAGCAATATTGCCGCGTGAGTTGGTTCACAGCTTGCCGATATCGGTCAAATAGGTTTTTTTCATTCGCTTGTTCCTTGACTTGCCGTTCGGCAGAATTGACCGGTACGCTGTTCAAATACTTCAAATACTTCAAATACTTCAAATACTTCAAATACTTCAAAGAGTTCCGGGGACAGTATACCGAACTCCAAGATCTAGGCTGACGCAAGCGTATGACAGCGCCATCGCTTTATAAGGCGTGCAAGGAGTCTTCGTAAGGAACAGCATTCGCCTGGAGGGCGAGCTCCTACGGTTAGTGCAGTACCGGAAGGCGGAAGGTACGTTATAAAGGGGACAGTATACCTATTTTCCAGCTTATCAATGTCGGCTTTGTGCCGTTTTCGGCGCGGCGGTCAATGAGGCTTCGCGCGTGGTAAGGGATGTGCAGGCAACTGGGTCAGCGCATCCTGCTGTAGCAGGCGTTCGCGTGTAGCTGCCGGCAGCCGCTGCGGCCGCTGGGGCGTCACAGGCTACGCGGTGTGGAGGGCTCACAGGAGCTTTTTACCCTCGCGGACTCCGGGCCGGGATGAGGCGGGCCATCCGAACGCGTCTTCGGGACCTAACTGCCCGGCGGCCCGGGTTCATCCTTAGCCAGGCGGTTCAGGACCCGGGATACCATTGCGTCGCAGCGCCGGCCGGCGAACTCGTGCAGATGCAGGCCGGCCCCCTCTATATGGACGTCGAGCAGGGTCCGCAGCAGGCGTTTTCCCCTGAGGTATCGGGTCTTGACCAGCTGTTCGTCTATGCCGAGCATGCGGGCCGTATCCCGGGTATCCAACTGCTGGACAGCCCGCATCATGAACACTTCCCTGTAGATCAACGGCAGCTGATCTACGGCCTGTTCGAGCAGAGCGCGCAGTTGTTGCTGCGAAGCCTGGTCGAGGGGCTGCAAAAAAACCTGGTAGTGGTCGGGCTGCTCGGCCATGTCGATATACTCCTGTGCCGCGACGGGCTGGGTCTTGCGCAGACGCGCCAGCGCCTCGTTCCTGGCGATACTGCAGAGCCAGGCGCCGAGGCCGTCGGGCCCCTTGAATTGATCGAGCCGGCGAAAGCCCTTGACGTAGGCGTCCTGCATCGTGTCCAGCACGTCCTGTTCGTGGTGCAGAATGCTGCGCACCAGGCGGTAGATGCGCTGGTTGTAGCGGCGCATGATCCATTCGAACGCGCCGCGCTCGCCATCGAGCACGCGTGCCACCAGTACCCAATCCGGGACAGGGGGGGCGATATTCGCGTCGGTCGGTGTCGTTCCGTTCATTTTCACTCCTGTCCTGCTCACTGATTCGGGCACAGGGTTGCCAAGGTCGAGGCCCATTCGAGGTATCCGATCAGCAAGACCCGCTGCGAAGGCTCGGCGATGCCGGCGTAGCCCATGGTCGTGCCGGGAATCATCTCGAGCGGGCCGGCGAGAAAGCGGTCCAGCGTCCGGCGGCTCCAGACGATGTTTGCATCGCGCATGGCCTGCGAGTACCCGTACCCTTCGAGGCTGCCGGCGCGTCTGCCGAACAGCCCGCAGTGCCGGGGGCCTGTGCGGTCGTACGCTAGGGCGTGGCAGCCCTGGCAGCGCTGATACAGCTCGGCGCCCGCCTGCCGTTCGGACGGCGTCAGCCCGCCGGCCAAGAGCGGGCCGGCGAATATGGCCAGAGGCAGCACGGCCTGTCGAAGCAAAAGCGTCATGCCCGCCCCTCAGGAAAAGAAGGCGCCGGGCACCGGGTCCAGTCCGATGCTGTGTCGCAGCACCGCCCAGTGCATGGCCTCGTCCGCCAGGATGCTGGCTGCTGCGCCCGCCAGGTCCGAATTCGCGAACAGCGGGATGGCCCCGGCATAGGCGCTCACGGCGCCTCGTTCGAGTCCGGCGGCGAAGGTCAGCACGTCCTGCTCGCTAGCAAGCGTGTCGACCGGAAACCGGTACTGCGCCTGCGGTTCGGCCGGCTTGCCGCCGAGCGTGCGGATGGTCTGGCTCAGCAGATCGGCATGTTCACGGTGGTGCCCCTGGAACTGCACCGCGACAGGCAGCACGGCCCGGGACAGCAAGCCACTGTCGGCCCCGAGTTGGTAGGCGGCTACCGCCTCGAATTCGGCCCTGAGGGCGGTATTCAGGATGTTGAGGTCTTGCGTCCTGCTGCCATCACTATAGTCGCCGGTACCGGCGCGGGCCCGGCTCTGGCTACACCCGGCAAGCATGGCGACGGCTGCCGCCGATAGCGTCAGGCCGGCGCCCCGGACAAGAAGGCCGCGACGTTGCGTGTTGAGGTAGGTCTCGACTGTTTTCATGGTTCCTCTCCTGCTGGGTGTAACGCTTTGTTTAACCCCTAGAAGCAGGCAGGCGGCAAAAGGTGACAAGCGACAAGAAGATTTTCGACGGCGGCGAGATCGGCTTTGCTGTCTGACCCCAATACCTGTGACCCCAATACTTGAGAAGAATTATGCTTGTACCGGCCCGGTACGGGCATTTTTCTGCGCATCGAGGTTCGAATTGGTAATGTCGTCTTGCCGAAAATCGTCCCAGGACACAATGTGATCCTCCTTAAGTTCAAAAGAGAAATATTGTGCCTTTTGGTCTGAGCCCGCCTAGCGGCAGGTGGTGAATCCAGCCAACGACTCCTGGTGACCGTACCGGTAGCCACCTTAAAAATGGATGGGAAGCCTGCTGGAAAGTAGAGAGTGAACCGCCTTGGCTTTACCGGAAACTACAACCCTGAAATGATGAAGTCTTCGGAGGTCTTGGGGGAGTTCTCGAAACATGAAGAATCAGACGAAGCGTCCGCGAAAGCAGGGCAACTCCATTCAGTTATACTAGACTTGGTTAAAAGGATTTACCTACCCGAAGAGGGCCTGATCATTGCCGCCTCTCTTGGGGTCTTAGTCATCCGGCGATTAAAGTACAGGGCAGTAAGCGGTGGCTCCGGGCCGAATGCGCCGGATGCACCCGAGCGAATTCGGAGATATACGGATGGTCTACCACACCCTCACCTCACAAAAGGGGCGGCAGCCCACAAACGACCAAATCAGGCAGGGAAACAAGGCCTATGTCTCCTGCAGGCATCACCCTTCGGTGTCAGAAATACTGCGCACGGCAACGTCGCGCTCTCCGGAAAATCCTCAACAGCTGCGACAAACCGCGGAATTTGGCGTATCCGGGGCACCTACCCCGGTGCAGAATCGCATGAGCTACCGCCGTACACTCGGCCCTGCAGTGGACGCGGTGGGAGTCCACCGCGATGAGACGGCCGCTCACGCTTGCAGGATGTTGAATACGCCAGCGTACAGCTACCAGGGAGATATCGCACTGGGTGCTTCGGGTGTTGACCAGCACGTACTGGACCATGAGACGTGGCATGCGGCCAACCAGCGTCGCGTTCCCATGGATAACGAAGTCAGCAGAGTCAGAGCGAGTGACACCACGGAGGAAACGAATGCCAGTCATTTTGCCGCAACAGGGGGGCGTGTCATCCCCCAACCGGTAGAACAAGCATCCAACCGGGTTCCGCGCCTAAGCCTCTACTCAAAGAAGAACTTTGGCGGCAAGGAGTTCCGGCTTTCCGATGATGAGAAAATGGCGGTGCGACAGGACACCAACCTGGTCGCTCGGCACACGTTTTACGGCTCAAAGCACTTCTATGCCAAGCCGGGTTTAATCACCGCAGCAGATACCAGGCTGCAGGGTCAGAAATCTGCCATATCACTGGGCCGGGAAGCGGTCACGCTGACCATCCAGGCGGGGCAGCCGGCGATCACCGGTACACTGACCTCTCCACGCTTCTCAGGGGACCCACGACTACAAGCGATTCTGCAGGGGGTGCGCAGCGAATATATTCGCTGGGGCTCTACCGGCACTTCGGTAGAAACGGTTCAGCGAGCGCTGATCGACGCGGGCCACCCGCTCCCGAAGTACGGTCCGGATGGTACCGCTAAAGGCGAGACCAAGTCTGCGATTAAATCGTTTCAGCGTTCGGTCGGACTGGTCGGCAAAGAGGTGGACGGGGTCGTCGGGCCTACCACGATGGGACATCTCGATAAGGCCTTCGGCGGCGGTCCCAAGCCCGCAGTACCGGCCAAGGTACTCCACCGGATAAGTGCCAGCAACGTGAACACCGGCACTAGCGGATTGTCTATGACCATCGTCGACGATTGTGGTGGCGCGGCCAAGACGATCATGATGGGCGCCAAATCTGGATTCGATACATCTGCGCCTCAAGGGGGCAACAATATCAAGGGCCTCTACCGGCTTGGCGGCGTGTTGTACCAGACGCCTACTTTCACCACCTCGAAGCAGGTGCGGGACCACGTGATCAAGAAGATCATGGGCAAATCGACTGCTGCAGCGGCATTGAGCGAGTACTGGAGCAAATCAGCCGCCGAGCGGGATCAAATCGACAAAGATGCTGAGATCAACCAGTACGCGAAAGTGCAGACCGGCGAGTCACACAGTATTGTGCGTGGTGACAGCGTGGGCTGGAACTGGCACTGGGGCGCCGTCATCATGCGTTCCGGTTCGGACAACGTCACGCTGGAAAATTTTGCAGGGAGTGGCTCCCATGCCTGGGATTTCCAGATGTACGCCACAAGTGGAGCACAGTCGTTCCATATGGAGCAGAAAAAACGGCTGCAGTCGGACGTTGCGACACCAGAGTATGGCTACAAACCGATCACCGTTCGTATAAAGCCGGCTTAGCGTCAACCACCGGGAATTGAAAGAGTTTGAATACCGCACTGCCGTTACTGCTTACACGGGAACACCTGGAGCCGGCCTATGGCCGACGCTGCCGCGTGGAGGGACGCTACGAGATAATGCCCTTCGAGAATAAAAAAGGCCGAGTGTTTGTGCATTGGCCAGTGGTGGTACTAAACGACGGCACCTCTATCCTTCTAAACTCTTTCTGGCAGCACAAGAACGGTCGGTCTGCAGACGAACGGACTGAACTCGTTGGCAGCCGAGTCCAGATTGAGGGAGTCCTGCACCGCGAACCACCGACCGACGCGTACTCGCAGAATGTTGCAATTCCCACTGTTTCACCCGTGGAGTTTGTCTGGTCCGATTTGCCTGAGTGAGAGCTCGCCGCGTTGCGGCAGTGAACCAGACTCTCCACCTAACCCGGTTCTAGAGTGACCCACCGATAGGCCTATCCCCTAAGCACAATTTACCGCTCACCGGGCGGGTGCTTGCCGCTTGAACGTCACCTTGTGGTGATGCATTCATGATGCGACCGGCGGACAAGTGCGCTTATGTATTCAGAATGCAGTTTTTAGGGACGACTAGGAAGCTGACACCAGGAAATAGAGTTTTTATCTGATTTTCCAGTACGAAGTGGTTAAGAATTGTGGGGCAGGTCAGAAGGGGCACAGAGGGCATCCAGACTTTTCTGTGTTAAGTACAGCTACGGCCTCGAATCCGCACATGCCCGGCGTGAAGCGTTTTCATGGCGGGCGCGGTTGAGTCGATTTGATCATTCACATATAATTAACGCAATTACAATAATGATAAATAAGGTGTTACGGATGCTGAATCACCTGCTGTCCAACAGTGTCGTACGCAAGGGTGTGTGCCCCGAGGACGTGTCGGACTACGTCAACACCCATATCGGGCAGCATCGTCTTGCGCTGCTAGGCTCGGGCAAGATGAAGTCGTCGCTGCGCTATGCCAGTTTTGCCCGCCTGGGCCTGTCGCATATCTCATATGGCGGCAAGGTGCGGGTCCACTCGCCGGATCTGGAAGAGGTCTACCACCTGCAGGTGGTTACCAGCGGCTACTGCATCTGGAATTTCGATGAGGATCGGTTGTCATTGTCCGCCGGACAGGCGCTGATGATGAATCCACACGAAAGAAGTGATCTGACCTATTCCGAAGATTGCCAGAAGCTGATTGTCAAAATTCCCGAGTCCGTTCTCAAGGCCGCCTGCGTTGAAAATGGCCGCGCGTTGCCCCGCGATGGGCTGCGTTTTCAGCGTCAGGTCATGAACCTGGATGCGTCCATGGCGTTTATGCGTCTGGTTGAAGCGGTGTATGAAGAGGCGTCCGAGAGCGGTAGCGATACTGCCAGCGTATCCGGCGCCTACGCTGACCTGCTGGCCAACAAGCTGCTGACGGTGTTCCCCTGTAATCTGGCAAAAGACAATGCCGCGTGTGGTGCAGATGGATCGCTGGCGCTTATTCGGCGTTATCTGCAGGAGCACATCCGCGACGAGGTGACCGTCGAAGAGCTGGCTGTGCTGTGTAACGTGAGTGTGCGCAGCCTCTACAACGTGTTCGCCCGCGAGGTGGGCGTTACCCCGAAGCTATTTATCAAGCAGATGAAACTGCAGTGCCTGCATGCCGACCTGAAGCAGGGAATTAATGCACGCAACGTAACCGAGGTTGCCCTGGATTACGGTTTTAGCCACCTGGGGCGCTTCTCATCGGACTATCGCAAGATGTTCGGTGAGCTGCCATCCGAAACCCTGCGCCGGGTACGCTAGCCGCGGTATATATAGCGGCGAACAGCGTTCATACGGCAGTGCCACAAATGAGCTTGGTGGTGCCGCGCACCGTGGCGGACAGCAGGCGTTCCAGGCGCTGCCCGGGGCGCACGTCGGTGTCACTGGCCATCCCCATCAGACTGATCACCGCCTGTATCTGCCCGCTGAGATTGAATACCGGACTGGCGATAACGTTGATATCCGGCAGAAAGTCACCGTAGAAGCAGGACAGGTTGTCATCCTTTATTGCTTCCATCAGCGTGTAAAACTCCTCCCTGTTCAGCTGTTTGCCCTTGAGACGGGGCAGAGCTTTGGGAGACTGGTAATAGTCGTCGATGATCTGGTGCTGCCGGTCGTGGGGCAGGTGGGCCAGAAACAGCCGGCCGGCAGCGGAGAAGAAGGGCGATAGCTCGCTACCAAGGCGTATGTTCACCGCCAGTACCTGGCTGGAATCCAGCCATTTGACGATCAGTGGCATGTTGCCGTTCCAGATCGCCACCGATACGGTGCGATCCGTGGCAAGGTTAAGCCTTGTCGCAGCATCGAAGGTAATGGGCATGGGATCAATGCGCTTGAGCGCCGCCATTCCGAGCGTCAGGCTGGCGGAGGCCAGGGTGTAACGCGCGTTCTGAACCTGCACAATGTAATTCATGCGACTGAGGCTGATAAGGTACTTGTGCAGCCGGCTCGAAGATAGCTCCAGTTGATCGGACAGCTCTTTCAGGCTCAACGGCTTGGGGGAAAATGCGATTTCGTTAAGTACCCGCAGCCCGATTTCCAGTGAACCGATACCCTGGCGGCTGTGCTTGTCGTCCGAAGCTTCTGACATCTTGGCTGGCATCTTTTTACCTTCGTCCTTTGCGTTGCTGTCAAACGCCCGTGTATCGCAGCATAGTAGTATTAACCTGGTGGACAAATAGGTTCCCTACCTGGTTGTCCGTCACCCCACAAAATGCAACAGCACAGCAAGGTCTGTTTTGTCGCCAGATTAATAACACCGTTCTCTGAATGGTGCGCAGTCTGCAATGCAGATGCTGCTGCAGTCAACCGTTGGCGAGGCGACCAAGGCCTGCGCCCCGCCGCGGTGTTACACGCCCAGGTGCGATTCCACTTCGTCGCGTTTTGCCAGCAGTTGCTGGCTGTCGCCCTCAAATACGACACGACCCTTTACCAGCACGATATGGTGATCGCATATTTTCTCCAGCACCTGGATGTTTTTGTCGACAATCAGGGTGGAGACACCGCTGGCCTTGATCGTGCGGATGACATCCCATATTTCCTTGCGGATCAGCGGTGCGAGCCCTTCGGTGGCTTCGTCAAGAATCAGCAGGTCCGGGTTGGTCATCAGGGCGCGGCCAATGGCAAGCATCTGCTGCTCGCCGCCGGACAACTGGGTCCCGAGATTGGTGAGGCGTTCCTGCAGTCGGGGAAAGGTTGCCAGTACCCGGTCGTAATCCCACAGCACTTCACGCCGGCGGTTGGGGCGCGCCGCCATCTGCAGGTGCTCTTTCACCGTAAGATTGTGAAACATGCCACGCCCTTCGGGCACATAGGCGATATCGCGTCGCATGCGCTGCCAGGTGGGCAGGGCGTCGATGTCTTCATTCTGAAAGCGAACCTGACCACTGCGCGGTGTCAGTACGCCAAGGATGGATTTGAGCGTGGTTGTCTTGCCCATGCCATTGCGTCCCATCAAACTGACGGCCTGGCCCTGCTTGATGTCGAATGAAACACCGTGCAAGACGTGGCTGGCGCCATACAGGGTATGCAAGCTCCGTACTTCAAGTAAATTGCTCATGTTCGAATGCCTCTTACCGCCAGGCTGTCACCGTAAAGCGTATGCAGATTACGCTGATGATAATTCGCCAGAAAATTGCTCATCTCATATCACCTCGTCGCCCTGGCCCAGATAGGCTTCTTTGACTCGTTTATCGTCACGCACCTGGTCTACCGTGCCGGTGATCAGGTGCTGGCCATCGACCATCACGGTGAGCTGATCCGACAGCTCAAATACCGCGTCCATGTCGTGTTCCACCAGTACGATGCAGTAGTCCTGCTTCAGGGTCTTGAGCAGGGCGATGATTAGCTGCGACTCTTCATGGCCCATACCGGCCATGGGCTCATCGAGCAGCAGTACCGAGGGGGCGGTGGCCAGCACCGTGGCGATTTCCAGCTGTCGCTGCTCACCGTAGCTGATGCGCGAAGCTACCGCATCGCGCCGATGTTCCAGCCCCACTTTCGCCAGTGCCTGTTCCGCCATCTCGGTGAGGAGTTTTTCGCTGTGGCGCGAACGGAAAATATTGAAGCTGCCCCCGACGCGGCGCTGCGCTGCGATGCTGCAGTTTTCCAGGCAGGTCGCGCTGGGATAAATATTGGTTTTTTGAAACCCCCGGCCAATGCCACGGCGGCTGAACTCATGGGGCTTGATCGAATCAATGGCATCACCGAGATGCAGAATTCGCCCCCGGGTTGGCTTGTAGGTGCCGCATAAAAGGTTGAGCAGAGTGCTCTTGCCGGCCCCGTTGGGGCCGACAATGCCATGCAACTGGCTGTCGCGAAACTGCAGCGACAGGTCGTCAAGGGCCTTGAGTCCGCCCCAGTATTTGCACAGGCCTTCGGTTTCGAGCACCACTTTGGTTTCGCTCGCCAGGCCCCGTGGTGTGAGGGATTCGGTGAGGGCGGCGGGTTGCAATGGGGTATGACTGGTCATTTGCGTTTCTCCACCAGGGATTCCAGATATCCGGCCAGGCCATGCCTGAATGCCAGTACCATCAGGATGATCAGCACCCCCATGGGCAGCATCCAGTTCTCGGTCAGGTGTTCGAAGCCATAATGCAGCCCCTCGTAGACGAAGGTACCGAGAATGGCACCGTAGAGGGTCCCCATGCCGCCGAGTATCGACATCACCAGCGCGGTGCCGGATGTCTGCCACGACAGCATCGACGGGTTCACGAAGCCGTACTGCAGTGCGAACAGGTAGCCTGCGTAGGCACCCAGTGCCGAGGCAATCACGTAGCTGGCGAGGCGAAAATGGAACACGTTGTAGCCGAGCGCCGTGGTGCGCTCTGGATTTTCCTGCACGGCATCGACTATGCGGCCAAACTTGGAGCGCATGACCAGCTTGAAAAACAGCAACACGTTAAACAGCGACAACAGGCACAGGTAGTAAAAATGTACCGGGTTATCGAGATCAAACAGACTCAGGCCAAAAACGTCGGTCTCGGGTTTGATATAAATAAATACGCCGTCGTTACCGCCAAAATCCGTTGAATCCGAGAAGAAATAGAAGCACATCTGCGCCAGTGCCAGTGTGATCATGATCATGTAGATGCCACTGGTTCGCAGCACGATAAAGCCAACGACAAGGGCGATCAGCGAGGCGATTGCCAGTACATAGAAGGTATAAACCCAGAAATTGACCGCTTCATATTCGGGCGTTAGCATCACGAATAGATAGCCGCCCAGGCCATAAAACAGCGCATGGCCGAGGGTAACCAGGCCGCAACGGCCTACCAGGTAATCCAGCGACATGACAAAGATTGACAGAATCAGGATGGTCGCCAATTTGTTTACATAAAAAGTGTTCTGTTCCAGCAGCAGTGGCATTAACAACGCCAGTGGGAAGAACACCCAGACAAACAGTTTTTCCGCGCGATTGGTAAACATGCAATTTTCTCCAGACTTGATTGGCGAGCTGAGTTGACGCGCTCAATGCGCAAAGAGCCCCTTGGGCTTCACCAGCAGCACAACCGCCATCAGGATATAGATCATCATGCTGGACAACTGCGGGAGCATGATCGAGGAAAAGGTATCGACAATGCCCACCATCAGGGCACCGACAAAAGCGCCCTTGATGGAGCCCATGCCGCCGATGACCACCACTACAAAGCAGGCGATCAGCACGTGTTCGCCCATGCCGGGCACAACGGAGACCATGGGTGCCGAGACGATGCCGGCGATGGCGGCCAGCGCCACACCGGTGGCAAACACCAGGGTGTAGAGGCGGTTGATGTTTACTCCCAGGCATTCAACCATATCGCGGTTGGACTCGCCGGCACGAATCAGCATGCCAAGTCGGGTACGGTTGATGGTCAGGTACATGCCAATGCCAATCAGAATGCACAGGAGTGACACGAACAGTCGGTATACGGGGTATTCGATCATGTCAGTCAACGGGATGGCGCCGTCGAGCCAAGTCGGTACGGTCACGCCCAGAGGGTCGTTACCCCAGAGCAGACTTTGCAGCGCATTGAACACGAAGATCAAACCGATGGTTAGCAGTACCTGGTCAAGGTGATTGCGCCGGTACAGGCGGATGATCAGGGTGCGCTCGATCAGAATGCCGAGCAAAAGCGCAATAATGGCTGAAATCACCGCCGCCACACCGAAACTGCCGGTCGTGTTGACGAAGTAGTAGGCCAGGTAGGCACCAACCATATACATGGAGCCGTGAGCCAGGTTGAGAATGCCCATGACACCAAACACAAGTGTCAGGCCTGAGGCGATCAGAAACAGCAGCAGACCATACTGCACGCCGTTCATAAGTTGGAACAGAAACAGGGTTATATCCATCGTCGTGCGCCAGGTTGTCCGGCTGCCCGCGCATGGCCTTTTTGAGGCATGGCGGCAACGGGTAACCTGTACGAGCCCGCAAGGGGGCTCGCTCAGGTTGATTGCAGGAAAGGGGGCTTAGAGTTTGCAGCCGCGGGCCGGATCTTCAAGGGCCTGGGCGGCGATGCTCAGCACCTGGTTTTCGCCGTGCTCAACCTTGCGCAGATAGATATCCTGCACCGGGTTATGCGCCTTTGAAAACGTGAATTTGCCGCGCGGGCTGTCGATGGTGCTGGACTCCATGGCTTGAATCAGTGCCTTGCGATCGCTGATATCGCCGCCCAGGGTGTTTATGGCCTGGGCAATCAGCAGGCCCGCGTCGTAGCCCTGTACTGCATAGATATCGGCCGGCTTGCCAAAGCTGTCCTGGTAGTTCTGGCGGAATTTCTTGTTAGCCGGATTATCCAGGTTGTCGGCATAGTGCAGGGTGGTGAGAATGCCTTCGGCGGAATCGCCCTGGGCTTCCAGGGTGCCTTCTGTCAAAAAGCCCGACCCCAGCAATGGAATCTTGCCGTTAAGGCCCAGGGCCGCGTAATCCTTGACGAATTTGACAGCGCCGCCACCGGCAAAGAACACGAACACCGCGTCCGGCGCGGTCGCGGCGATATCGGTAATGTAGGGCTGGAATTCGGTTTTGGGGAAGGGTACCAGGATCTTCTTGACGATCTCACCACCGCCGGCGGTGAAGGATTCTTCAAACGCGTCCAGGCTTTCCTTGCCCATGCCGTAGTTCCAGCTCATGGTGACGACTTTTTTGTAGCCGGCATCGAGCGCCACCTTGCCCATGGGGTAGGACGGCTGCCAGGACGAGAACGAGGTGCGAAATACGTTGGGCGCACAGAGCGGGCCTGTCGCTGCCGCGGCACCGGCATTGGGAATGATCATGATCGCATCCTTGTTGCGCAGTACCTTGGACATGCCCATGGCAACACCGGAATGCACCGGTCCGATAATGAAGTCGGCCTTGTCCTTGTCGAGCAGGGAAGAGGCCAGTTCCGGCGCGCGCTCTGGTTTGGCTTCGGTATCCATTTCCAGAAATTCAATTTTGCGGCCGTGCAGCTGGGCGGTATTTTCCTGCAGCGCCATTTTCAAACCATTGCGTCCGGCGTCGCCAAGAGCGGCATAGACACCACTGAAGGGCAGCATGACGCCGACTTTGACAGGCTCTGCGGCAATGGCGGCCCCGGCACTGATCAGGCCAGCGGTCGCGCAGGTTGTCACCAGGTTGCGCAGTCTGTTTTTTTTGTTTTGCATGGCGGAAGACTCCCTTGAGTATTCGTTTTATAGCGGGAGAGTTATTGTTGAATGGAGGGCGGTTGCGGCAATAGCCATTGTCTGCACCGTTTTATCCGTTACATGCAAACCACGCTGTGCACTGCTTCCTGTTTACCTTGCGCTTACGTTGATAACGCCAAGATACGGCTGTATCGACGGTGTAGTGTCGATAAAATAGTTATTTTTCGATTACTTAAGAGATGTGTTTTGCGGCGGGAATAGCAGGGAAGCTGTTTTTGGGCCAGATCAGGTTGTGTATCAGAGACGCTCGAAGATTACCGCGATGCCCTGACTATCGCCGATGCACCAGCTTGCCAGGGCGTACTTGCCGGTTCGTTGATGGGGATGGGCGGTGCAGCCCATAGATGGCCTTGGTGGTCGTCCTGAATTGGAGAGCCGCGCCGGAACAGCCGATTGACTTTATGCCGGCGCGGTTTGGTCACCTAATCGCCTATCAGAGACGCTCGAAGATCACTGCGATGCCCTGACCGCCGCCGATGCACCTGCTTGCCAGGGCGTACTTGCCGGTTCGTTGATGGGGATGGGGGTGCAGCTCATGAATGGCCTTGGTGGTCGTCTTGAATTGGAGAGCCGCGCCGGAACAGCCGATTGGCTTATGCCGGCGCGGTTTGGTTACCTAATTGCCTATCAGAGACGCTCGAAGATCACTGCGATGCCCTGACCGCCGCCGATGCACATGGTCACCAGGGCGTATTTGCCACCGGTACGGTGCAGCTCATAGATGGCCTTGGTAGCGATAAAGGCGCCGGAACAGCCGATCGGGTGACCCAGGGCGATGGCACCGCCGTTGGGGTTGGTTTTGGCCGGGTCCAGTTCCAGCCCCTTGGCCACGGACAGGGCTTGGGCGGCGAAGGCTTCGTTGGACTCGATCACATCCATCTGGTTGAGGCTGAGGCCGGCTTTTTTCAGTGCCAGGCGCGAGGCCGGAATCGGGCCTTCACCCATGATGTGGTTAGGAACGCCGGCAACGGCGTAGGACACCAGACGGGCCAGCGGTGTCTGGCCGGCTTTGGCAGCCGTTTCGGCATTGGCCAGCACCATGAAGGCCGCGCCATCATTGAGTCCGGAGGCATTGCCGGCGGTGACGGTGCCGTCCTTCTTGAACGCCGGGCGCATCTTGGCCAGGCCTTCCAGGGTGGTACCGGGCTTAACGTGCTCGTCGGTCTCGAACGTGATATCGCCCTTGCGGCTCTTCAGCGTCACCGGCACGATCTGGGACTTGAAGCGGCCTTCCTCGATGGCGAGTGCTGCGCGACGGTGGGACTCCACGGCCACGGCATCCTGGTCTTCACGGCTCAGGTTCCATTTTTCCGCCAGGTTCTCGGCGGTAATGCCCATATGGCCGACGCCGAAGGGGTCATTGAGGGTCGCGACCATCATGTCGATCATGGTCGTATCGCCCATGCGCGCACCGGAACGCATGGCCGGCGACAGGTAGCCGGCGCGGGACATCACTTCAACGCCGCCACCGACGCCGTACTCACAGTCGCCAAGCATGATGGACTGGGAGGTGGATACGATGGCCTGCAGGCCCGAGCTGCACAGGCGGTTGACCGCCATGGCGACCGACTCCATCGGCAGACCCGCCTGAATCGAGGCCACGCGCGCCACATAGGCGAAGCGCGAGTCGGTGGGAATGCAGTGGCCTGCGGTCACATAGTTGATTTGTTGCGGGTCGGCGCCGGAGCGTTCCACCGCAGCCTTCATCACCTGGCCGGCCAGTTCCGCCGGTTCGATCTGGCTCAGTCCACCGCCAAAGGTGCCAATGCCGGAACGGGCTGCGCTTAGTACAACAACATCATGACTCATGGTCTGTTCTCCAGTCCTGGATGCGGGCTCTGGCGGTTGGCGTTTGCGCCGGGCACAGTTAAAAATGAGGTGCCAGTAGCCGTTGGGGAGGCTTGATTACAGGCTGTTCCGGCCGGCAAATCAAGTCCGTTTAGACTATTGTCGGGGTCGGTGGAGCGGTACGCGGATCGCGCAGCGCTTGATCAGGGGCCCGACAGTTACCGCATGATTAATGGATAAAGAAAACAGGGGCTGTACTGTGCGGCAGTGATAGGGACTATGCTTTCAATGACTGACAGGGCGTTGTTAGAGCAATCGTTAGCGCCCGGTTAGCGGTTGTGGCGCCGAGATCGACATCCTGTTGAAGGCGCTGCTTGTTAACCTGGTGGGAAAATAGGTTTTCGACCCGTTTACCACTATCTACAGGAAGTACGGCCCCTTGCATTGGGTCGTGCAATGCAAGGTTTTCGTCATCCCGGACGGTGATACCGCGCACTTTATGTAGCAACCCGCCGGGTTAATAGTGCCACTGTGCGAGCAGAGGCGCCGCATTTTCAACGGACTGACAGACACAGGCTTGTGTACCGGTTTTACCGTCGTTTACGGCGCTACCGGGTAGTTGAGAGGTCCTATGATCTGTAGTCAATGCGCCTTTGAGAATCCCCCGGGCGCACGGGTGTGTAGTCAGTGTGCTGCGCCGCTGGATGCTGTGTGTCCGGCCTGTGGCAATAAGGTCGCGCCATCGGCGAAGTTTTGCAGTGAATGCGGTGCACCTCTGGGCGGTGCAAGCGTACGCCCTGCTGATTCTGGTGCACGCGAAGCCGCGCGGTCAGCTCCCATTGGCTACACGCCGGCCCATCTTACCGAACGTATCCTTGCAGAACAGGCCGCATTGAAGGCCCGCGCCCCGGCGGGCGGCGAGCGCAAGACCATCACCGTACTCTTTGCCGACATGGCCGGCTCCACAGCACTGATTCAGGGGCTGGATCCGGAGGAGGTGCGTCAATTGATTGATCCGGTGCTGGCACTGATGATGGAAGCGGTGCATCACTACGAGGGCTATGTGGCCAAGTCTCTGGGCGATGGCATTCTTGCGCTGTTCGGGGCGCCTATCGCGCATGAGGATCACCCGCAACGGGCACTCTATGCGGCCCTTCGAATGCAGGATGCGATGCGCCAGTATGCCGACCGGCTTCGCCTGGATCAGGGCATACCGCTGCAGATTCGCGTCGGTATTCATACCGGCGAGGTGGTGGTGCGGGCCATTCGCACCGACAGCCTGCAGACCGATTACGACCCTGTGGGGCAGACGATCCATATCGCATCGAGAATGGAGGGTATCGCCATACCGGGTTCCATCGTCGTCAGCGAGTCGACCTATCGGCTGACCGATGGCTATCTGGCTTTCAGGCCGCTGGGTGTGACGCCGGTCAAAGGCATGTCCGAACCTCAACAGGCGTTCGAGGTGCTGGGGCTCGGCCCCTTGCGTACCCGCCTGCAGGTGGCGGCCAGTCGAGGCCTGGTGCCCTTTGTCGGCCGCCGACAGGAACTTGCCCAGTTGCAGCGCGCCCTTGATGAGGCCTGTGCGGGGCGGGGCCAGGTTGTGGCGGTGGTTGGTGAACCGGGCGTCGGAAAATCGCGGCTGTTTTACGAGTTTACGCTGCAATCCAAAAAAAGCTGCCTGGTGCTGGAAACCTTCTCGGTGTCCCATGGCAAGGCATTTGCGTACCGGCCACTGATCGAATTGTTGCGTAACTATCTGCAGTTCAGCCCTCAGGATGATGAACGTCGCCAGCGTGAGGTGGTTGCCGGAAAAATCCTCACCCTGGATCGTACGCTGGAAGACAGCCTGCCTTATCTGCTTTACCTGCTGGGGCTGGCGGAAGCCAATTCGGCGCTCGCTCAGATGGATGCGGCGCTGCGTCGTCGCCGGACCTTTGATGCGCTATGGCGTGTACTGCAACGCGAGAGTGTCGATCGGCCACTGCAGCTGGTGTTCGAGGATCTGCAGTGGCTGGATCAGGAAACGGAGGCGTTTTTGGACTACCTTCGCGCGAAAGTGCTGTCTGCACGCATGTTGCTGTTGGTGAATTACCGTCCTGAGTACCGTCATGACACCGTGCAGGATGGCAACTATTCCGAGCTGCGACTGGAGCCCCTGGGACAGCAGGAGACGGCCGAACTGCTGAATGCGCTGTTGGGGCAGGATGCATCCCTGGATACGCTAAAGCCCCGAATTCTGGCGCAAACCGGCGGCAATCCATTTTTCATCGAGGAGGTGGTGCAGACGCTGGTGGAGGAACAGCTGCTCAGTGGCAACGCAGGGCACTACCGGTTGAAGCAGGCGCCCGGGAATCTGCATATACCGACGACGGTACAGGGGGTGCTGTGCGCGCGTATTGATCGCCTGTCGGCAGCGGAAAAAATACTGCTGCAAACGCTGGCCGTCATGGGCAAGGATTTTACCTGGAGCCTGGTGCAGCGTGTAGTCGAGCAGCCTGCAGACCAGCTGCGCCGGGGTCTTGCCCGCTTGCAGGCGGGGGAGTTTATCTACCAGCATCCGGCGTTTCCAGAGATTGAATATACCTTCAAGCACGGACTGACACAGCAGGTCGCCTACGGCACTCTGCTGCGGGAGCGGCGTCGCCAGTTGCATGAGCGCACGGCCCAGGCCATTGAAGCCCTGTTTCAGGACAACCTTGAGCAGCACTGCAGTGAGCTGGCCTGGCATTACAGCCACAGTGATAACACGGCAAAGGCGATCGAGTATCTGCAACGGGCGGGATATCAGGCCGCGCAGCGATCGGCCAACAAGGAGGCCATGGCGCATCTTGGCCGGGCGCTGGAATTACTGCTGCTATCGCCCGAATCGCCGCAGCGTGATCATCAGGAACTTGCCTTGCAGATCCTGCTGGGCCCCATTTACATGGCCAGCATGGGGTATGTTGCGCCGGAGGTGGAAGCGACCTATGGCCGCGCACTGACCCTCGCGCGCCGACTGGGCGAGGCGCCGCAGCTGTTTTCCGTGCTGGTGGGGCTAAGGCGTTTTTACAATCTGCGCGCCGACTACCAGCGTGCCCACGAAGTCGGCCTGCTGCTGCTCAAGGAAGCCAGGCGCAGCGCCGAACCGGATCAGTTGCTGGAAGCCCATGCCGCGATCGGCGCCACCTGCTTTTTCCTTGGTGAGTTCGACGAGGCCAGACGCCACCTCGAAGCCGTCAGCCTCACTTATGACCCGAAGCACCATGGGCGCCACGGTTTTGACTACGGTATGGACCCAGGTGTGCTGGCGCACAATTTCATGGCCTGGGTGCTGTGGTTCTCGGGCAAGCCGGATAAGGCCCGCGTGCGCTGCGCGCAAATGTTGTCGCTGGCGGAGAAAGTTGCCCATCCATTCAGCCTGGCATTCGCGTTGGGTTATGCCGCTGAGTTTCACCTGTTGCTGGGCGAAGTCGAGCGCGTACGGGAACATGCCGAGGCCGCTGTGGCGCTTTCGACAGAACAGGGTTTTCCGTACTGGATTGCCCAGGCCAGCGTAATGCTCGGCTGGGTACACACCGAAGCGGGCGATGTCGATGGCGGGCTGAGGCAGATCCGCGAGGGGATTGCAGATTATCGTTCCAACGGCGCTGAACTGGGCTGTACCTTCCTGATGGCCCTGTTGACCGACACCCTCATCAGGGCGGGTCTGTATGACGAGGCCCAGACGGCAGTGAGCGAGGCGCTGTCACTGGCACAGAATAACGGGGAACGCTATTTCGAGGCCGAATTGCACCGGTTAAGTGGCGTACTCAGGCTGGAGCGTGCAGTGAAGGAGGGCAAAGGTACGCAGCTGACAGTGTCGACCATGGATGAAGCCGAGGGCTGTTTTGCACGGGCCATTGCCCTGTCCGGCCAACAGGGCGCCCGCATGCTTGAACTGCGCGCGGTAATGGAACAGGCCCGCCTGTGGCAGCGTGAGGGAAAAACCGGGGCTGCCCGGCAGCAGCTGGAGCCTGTTTATCAGCGCTTCAGCGAAGGTCTTGATAGCGCTGATTTGCAAGCCGCCAGGGCGCTGCTGGATACCCTGGGCTGAAAAGAGGATTCAGCGGTACCAGCGTTAAGAAGCGGCGGTGGGTGCCGGCACGGCGGCCGGTCAGGGAACGATCGGGTCATACAGTAGCGCATTTTGCCATTCATTCACGAAACGACGTCGTTTTGACTGATCAAGATACACCATCAGCGCAGGCCCCAGCGCAATGGGGTGAAAGTTGAGTGTCTGCTGTCTTACCGTCTGCTGCTGTTGCACTGCGGTGACCGAGTAGGGGCCGGTGGCCTGGGGATGGATGGCGACCAGGGCGCCATGCTGGGCAATCACCTGCTGTCCCTCGAGGGACAGCATATAGTGCAGCAGCGCCTTGGCGCCTGACGGGTTGGGCGCCTGTTCGGGGATAAAGGCGACGCGGCTGACGACCAGCGCATAATCCTGCGGCACGATCACGCCGAGGCGTGGATCGGCGTAGGCGCGGGCCAGCGCATAGGAGCCCAGCATGTTGTAACCCAGCACCAGTTCACCGGAGCTAATGGCGTCCAGGATCTGGGCGGTGCAACAGTAGACCTGGGTGAAGGCACGCCCAAGGCTTTCCTGCAGCCGGCCACTGAGGCTCGAGGTGACTTCATCCTGTGATGCCACCAGGTAGCCAACTCCGGATGTGCGGACATCGTAGGAACCGACCCTGTGCTGGAAAAAGGCCCGTCACTGCGCAGCGCAGTGGCCAGGTCCTCATGGGTTCTGGGCAGGTCTCTGCCGTTGAACGCCGCCTTGTTGTAGACAAACACGATGGGTTCATAACTGAAGCCAAAGGCTTCGTTACGCCAGTTCGCCCAGCCGGGCAGTTCATTCAGTACCGGATTCTCAAAGGCCTGGGCAAAGCCGTCATTGACCAGCCGTATCTGCAGGTCCATGGCGGAACTGATGACCAGGTCAGGGAACTCGTCGCCGGAAAGCTGGCGCATTTTCTGGTCAAGCTCCATCGTGTTGAATTCCCGGTAGTCCAGGGTGACAGCGGGATGGCGGGCCTGAAATGCGTCCAGTAGCGGGGCGATGGCGGTGCGATCGGTGGCGCTGTAGATTAACAGCGACTGTCGTTCGCCCGTTGTCAGGTCGCTTTCAGGGCCGCTGCCATTGAGCTTCCATAGACCAAGCACAAGCGCACCCAGCAGCGCCAGGGATGCAAGGCCAAGCAGGAGTGTTTTCATGTGGATTGTCCAGGCAGGCGCAGCCTGATTCTGAGCCCGCCCGCCGGGCTGCTTTCGATGAACAGCTCGCCGCCATGGGCCTGGGCCACGGCGTCTACGATGGCCAGGCCCAGGCCGGATCCTTCCTTCGTCGAGGCTAGCCGGCTGAAACGCTGCAGGGCCTGGCGACGCAGATGGGGAGGAATTCCGGGGCCACTGTCATCGACGATAATATCGAGTCCCGCGTTGGGTGCAGGCTCCAGCGCCAGGCTGATCAGGTTGTTGCTGGGGCCATAGCGCACGGCATTGTCGAGCAGATTGCGGATGGCTTCGCGCAGGCTGACGCTGTCGGCCGGCACTCGCGTCTGTGTGCTGGTGCAGTGGTAGCCAAACTCGATATCCGAATGGGCATGGTCGCGAACACATTCAGTGAGAATCTGTTTGAGCAGGGCATCAATATCGATGGGCGCCAGCTGCTGGGTGTCGCCACGATGTACCACCATGGCGTGGGCCAGCAGCTGGTTGGTCAGGCGGGTAAGGCGCAGGTGTTCCCGCCGAATCGTTTCAAGCCTGTGTGGCAGTGTAGCCGGGTCGGCGACTTGGGCGGCGATATCGAGTTGTGCCTGAGTGGCGCTCAGGGCGGTACGGATCTGGTGGCTGGCGTCGGCAATGAATACTTTCATGGTGTCGAGGTTGTGCAGTAACTGCTGCTGGTAGCTGTTGATCGCTTCGACCAGCGGGGCGACCTCCTGGATCGGGGTTGCACTGAGCCGGCTCGTATCGGAGGGGCGGCGCCGCCGCAGGGTGCGTGAAATAAGGCTTAACGGCTGCAGCGCGCGATTAATGCCGAGCCAGACGATCACAAGGGTAAGCAGCATGACGCCAATCAGGGTCAGCAGCGCCTTGTAAAGAATGTCGGCCAACAGTTCCTGTCGGGCGTTCCGGGTTTGGGCCAGAGTGACATGAACCCAGCCGGAAACGCCGGCTTCGGTGAGGCGTTTGCTCTGCATGACAAGGCGCAGGGCTTCACCGTTGTAGCGGGCGTTGTAAAAGTGGGGCTTTTCGGAGGGGGCAAAGTCGGGCGGCCGGGGCAAATCCGAATAACCCGTAATGAGCATGCCGGCCTGATCAGTCACCTGGTAAAAGACTTTGTCACTCGGTGCCAGCTGCATCATTTCCATGGCGGCGTAGGGCAGGTCCAGATCGGGCTCGCCGTTGCGCACGAAGACTCCTTCCATGATCGACAGGCTGGCGCTGTTCAGCAGGCGGTCGTACGAATAGTTCGCGGCTTGGCGAGCATAATGCCAGACGCCGTAACTGAGCATCAGGAATACCACCGTCAGCAGTACAGCCGTGCGCGTTACCAGGCGTCGACGCAGTGAATATTCCGGCTCAGTCGTTGACATGGGCGAGATACCCCAGGCCGCGAATGGTCTTGATGATCAGGGTGGAATCGGCCAGCTGCTTGCGCAGGCGGGTCAGGGCCTGCTCGATCGCATTGGGGGTATAGGCTTCGTTGAAGGTATAAAGCCGGTTGGCGATATCGTCCTTGGTCAGGACCCGGTCCAGGTTTTTCAGAAACAGCTCAAGCAGTTGTATTTCCCGCGGACGCAGGTCGATGGGCTGGCCGTTGATCTGCGCGCTTTGGGCGGCCAGGTCGTAGGTGAGATTGCCGCACTGGATCTGGTTGCTGGCGTCGCCGCGTTCGCGTCTGAGCAGGGCCCTGCAGCGGGCTGCGAGTTCTCGAAAATCGAACGGCTTGACCAGGTAGTCATCGGCACCGAGATCCAGCGCACTGACACGGTCGTCCACCTCAGCCCGGGCCGTCAGCACGAGCACCGGAATCCTTTTGCCCTGGGACCTCAGGCTCTGCAGTAACTGGTATCCGCTGCGCCCCGGCAGGTTGATGTCCAGAATCAGCAGGTCGAAATCATCGAACGACAGGTTGCGCTCCGCCTGTTCGACAGAACCTGCCCAGTCCAGCGGATGGCCCAGGTTGCAGAAATACTCGCGGCAGGCGTCGGCGAGGGTGTCGTTGTCTTCTATGAGTAGCATGCGCATATGTGGGCGATTGTCCCTGAAACGGCGTTGTCTGGCAAAGATTGAAATTGTGCGCGTCTGTCAGGCTGGTGTCAGTTTGGAGGCCTAGTATGGCTCCGCTGCCCTGGACAGGTTCCCGGGCGATAAAAAATATAAGCGGAGAAATATGATGAAGTTAAACATTGCTGCCTTGATGCTGACCGGTGGCCTGACACTGGCCATGAACGCGATGGCGTTCGAACCGTCCAAGCCCGAGTGTATCGCTCCGGCCAAGCCCGGCGGCGGCTTCGACCTGACCTGCCGTATTGTATCGAATGGCTTTGCCGAAGCGGGTCTCCTGAAGACACCGATGGCGGTCACCTTTATGCCAGGCGGTGTCGGTGCCGTGGCGTATAACCACATCAACGGCGTGCGTCCCGATGACGGAAATGCGCTGGTGGCGTTCAGCTCGGGTTCGTTGCTGAACCTCGCCCAGGGCAAGTTCGGCAAGGATCTTGATGAAAGCAATGCGCGCTGGGTCGGTGCCGCCGGGGTCGATTACGGCGCCATCATGGTGAAGGCAGACGCTCCGTGGAACACGCTGGCAGAGCTGGTTGCGGATATCAAGAAAGATCCGACCAAGTTTGTTGTCGGTGCCGGCGGCGGTGTGGGCAGCCAGGACTGGATGAAAGCGGCAATCCTGATGAAGTCCTCGGCCGTGGATCCCAAATCAATGCGCTACGTGGCCTATGAAGGTGGCGGTGAAGCGCTGGCCGCATTGATGGGCGGGCATATACAGGTGTATCCGGGGGATGCCGGCGAGATGCAAGGCCAGCTTGAGGCCGGCAAGGTGAGGGTGCTGGCGGTCATGTCACCGGAGCGCCTGGAGGGCGAATTTGCCAACATCCCGACGGCCCTGGAGCAGGGCATCGATGCGCAGTGGACGATCTTGCGCGGCTTTTACCTGGGGCCAAAGGTGTCCGACGAAGCCTATCAATATTGGGCTGACCAGTTCAGCAAGGCGTATGAAAGCGAAGCCTTCATGGCGACCGTGGCCGACAAGGGGCTGATGCCGTTCAAGATGCAGGGTGCCGAGCTTGACAGTTATGTCCGCGAGCGGGTGGGTTATATGCGCAATCTGGCCCGTGAAGCCGGCCTGATTCAGTGAGGTTGAAGCATGTATGACCGCATTTTAGCGGGCGCCTTGCTGCTGCTGTCCGGGCTTGTCGCCTGGGCAGCGCTCAGCCTGGACGTACCCTTTCAGTACGAACCCCTGGGGCCGAAGGCCTTCCCTGTGATACTCGCCGCGTTGCTGGCCATTGCCGCCTGTTGGCTGATGTATCGCCCAGGCAAGAATGACTGGCATCCCAACGCTGCGGTGTTGGCAAAGCTGGCGGCTGGACTCTGTCTGATGGTGACCTATGCCGTGCTGTTCGAACCCGTCGGCTTTATTATTGCCACCTTTGTGGTGGGTTCCCTGTTCAGCTGGCTGTTCGGCGAAACGCCGCTACGCGCCGGGAGCTATGCGCTGGTGATGAGTCTGAGCAGCTACTTCCTGCTCAAGGAACTGCTGCAGCTTAATGTTCCCGCCGGCGTTCTGATTGGAGGTTAACCAATGGAAACACTGAATTTTCTGGCGACCGGTTTTTCGGTCGCCCTGGCGCCCCTGAATCTGATGCTCGTGCTGGTGGGCTGCTTCGTTGGTACTCTGATCGGTTCCCTGCCGGGTATAGGTCCGATTAATGGCGTTGCGATCCTGCTGCCGCTGGCCTACGCGATGGGCTTTCCACCGGAGTCCGCGCTCATACTGCTGGCCGGGGTGTATTACGGTGCCGAATACGGCGGCCGGATCTCAAGCATTCTGCTGAATGTACCCGGCGATGCCGGTGCCATTATGACAACTCTTGATGGCTATCCGATGTCCAAGCGCGGTGAAGGCGGCCGTGCCCTGGCGCTGTCGGCGGTTTCATCCTTTGCCGGCAGCATGGGGGCGTTGCTGATGATGGTCGTCTCGGCGCCCTTACTTAGTCAGTTCGCCATACAGTTCGGGCCGACTGAATATGTTTGGCTGATGGTGTTTGCCTTTACCTGTCTGGCGACGATGGTGGGCAGTCGCCCGGTGAAAACCATGGTGGGTGTCATGATTGGCCTGCTGCTGGCGACTGTAGGCGTCGACTCCGGTACCGGTGTGCTGCGCTTTACCCTGGGCATTCCCAACTTCTTCGATGGCGTGGATTTTCTGGTGGTGGTGATCGGGTTGTTTGCCATCAGCGAAGTACTGGCCCTGCTGGAACAGTGGGCGCGCAATGATTTTGTCATTACCCCCGTGGGCAAGAGTTTTGTCAGCGTTGCCGATCTCTTGGCGGTCAAGTGGGTGGTGCTGCGCTCCACGGTCATTGGCTTTCTGATTGGTGTTCTGCCGGGGACCGGCGCATCGATTGCCAGCGCGGTGGCTTATGGTACCGAAAAGCGCATTGCCGAAGGTGACGATGAGCAGTTCGGCAAAGGTGATATCCGTGGCCTGGCGGCACCGGAAGCCGCCAATAACGCATCGGCGGCCGGTTCCATGGTGCCGATGCTGACCCTCGGGATTCCGGGCAGTGGTACAACGGCGATACTGCTGGGTGCCCTGATGATGTTCAACATCACGCCGGGACCGCTGTTGTTTGAACAGCAGCCAGAGATTGCCTGGGGACTGATTGCATCGATGTTTATCGGCAATATTGCACTGCTGGTGATGAATTTGCCGATGATTGGCCTCTTCGTTCGGCTGCTGTCGATTCGCCAGGCTTACCTGGTACCGGTGATCGTGATGCTGACCTTCGTGGGCATCTATTCAATCCATGGCGACAGTTTTGACCTGTTCTTTATGGTTGTACTCGGTGTCTTTGGTTTCCTGCTGCGCAAGCTGCACTTTTCGCTGGCTCCGGTGATTCTGGGTCTGGTGCTGGGTGAAGTGCTGGAAGAAAACCTGCGCCGTGCATTGTCGATCAGTGGCGGTGACTGGGGAATTCTGTTCAACGGTCCGATGGCCTATACCCTGGCGGGTGCCACGGCCGCCGCGCTGCTGGTGCCGAGCCTGTGGCGCTGGTACAAAAAATCGGGGCCCCGTACTGTTGTGACCGGCGCGCCGCTCGCTGAAGACGACTGAGCTTCAATTCTGCCGGGTCCTGCACCTGGCAGAGCTTTTGCCCGCTGTGCGACCTCAACGTTGCGCCGGCCCATTAGGGTTCGGCGCGACGCTGCGGGTTGTCCTGCGTCATTCATTCATTGCGGGCCCTGTGCAGTGCATCTGCCAGGGCCCGTTGGCCATTTAGGGGCCGATTCGGCGCCTGCGCAAGTATGGTCTGAGCGTTACCGCGGGCGGAGGCGGCCGTTGAATCAGCCAAAGATTTGTTAATCCAATAAGGAGTTGGAATGTATTTATATCCTTAATGGCCTGCGCTAGCATGAAAGGCTCTGTATTCTTGTTTCTCGGGTGCCAAAACCTATGAAAAACCTGCCAATGGATTTGCTGCGCACCTTTGTAACCATCAATGACCTGGGGGGCTTTACCCAGGCGGGAGAGGTGCTCGGGCGTTCGCAGCCGGCGGTCAGCCTGCAGGTCAAGCGGCTTGAGGAGCTCGTGTCGGTGCAGTTGTTCAATCGCGCCCAGGGGCTGCGCCTGACGGAAGAAGGGCAGATGCTCTATGGCTATGCCCGCAAGATTCTGGATCTTAACGATACCGCCGTGTCGAGGGTGATGACCCCGGCTGTGAGCGGCTCGGTGCGGCTGGGGATTCCTAACGATTTCGAAGTCTCTTTCCTGCCGGTGCTGTTGTCGAAGTTTTCCCGCGCCTATCCCAATGTGATGCTCGATGTCAGCAGTGACCTGAGCGTACACTTGCGCCGGGACTATCTGCGCGGCGCCTTCGACCTGGTGATGAGCATGGATGAGCATCCGTCGTCCGAGATTCTTGCCGATGATGCCATCGTCGAGCCGCTGGCCTGGATTAGCGGCGCGGATTTTCACCTCGACCCAGCAGAGCCTGTGCCTTTGGTGCTCTATCCCAAAGGGTGCGTTTACCGCCATCACGTCACCGAGGCGCTGAACCAGGCCGGCATTGCCTGGCGCATTCTGTACTGCACCTCTAGTCTGCTGGGCATACAGTCGGCAATCGAGGCAGGGCTCGGTATCAGTGCGCTGGCCAACAATACGGTGCCCGGCATGCTGAAGGCCGACAAGGTACTTGGCCACTTGCCTCCGTTGGGGGATGTCACCATCGGTTTCAACTACGATGCGGCAAACCTGTCGGCGGCCGGTAAACGTCTGCTGGAGCACCTTCGCCAGGGATTGCAGCAGAGCCAGTTGTATCATCCGCCCAAGCGAATCTGACAACCTGCAGCCCGCCGTCAGGCGCGGTACAGGTGCTCGGTATTGATGTCGAACTCCAGACCCTGTGCCAGACGATTAAGGGCCTGGGTCAGGTTGTCAGGTGAGAGCCGGCGCGTCAGGCGCGCTCTTATACGGGCATGAAAGCCCTGTTCGCCGAGCAGGGGCGCACCGATAAAATGCTGATTGTACTGTTCGATCAGTGCGCCGTGGCTTTCCAGAATCTGGCGAATTTCGTGATCCAGGCCCAGCCGGAAGTTGCCGCGAATGGCCAGCGACAGTTGCTGTCCGACAGGCGCGGGGTCCTCAATCACCTGGCGGGTCACGATATGCAACCCCTGCGCGCTGAAGCTTTGCAGCCGTTGCCATACCCAGTGTGCGCAACTCTCGTGCAGCTGTAGCTTCATCAGTCCGCTGACTCTGCCCTCCAGGATTGCCAGCTGGCGGTCCAGTATCACGCCCTCGCCCAGGGCAATGGTTTCGCTGAATTTGTGCAGCATGTCGGGGCAGTCAGGTCCTGCCAGGGTAATCAGCCAGATGGTATGCATGGGTTTAATATCCGTTATCAAACAGGGAGGACCGCTGCAAGCGAGCGGGCCCTGTGAACTCGGTAGTCGAATCTACTAAAGTTTTAGTCGTTGCTGCGAACTGGCCCTTAAGTTCAGTCCGGGGCTGGTCTTGATAACGCAGCCGTTGCTGTTGGGCACTGTACTGTCGGTTTATTGGTTGGGGATCAGTGCTCTTGTGCAAGAGTTTGATTTTGTGGTGAAAATTCGGACCTCGACCTGCGAGACATCAAGTACTCGCAGGCCAAGGCACCGAAGGTGCTCCGGGGCTCGAAAGTCCCGGCGAGAGCGCCCTGTGGGGGAGAGCGCTCGCGTTGCGCAGGTGGGCTTTAGCCCTCAATTATGTTGTGAGCCGGTTACAGCGGATTACGGGGGATGTATTCGGTGCAACTGTCATAATCACGGTGACTGCAGTGTTGTACGTCGTTTCAGTGCATCGTCGAAGTTACGGGTGCCAGCGGTTGGCGTCAGTCCTTGAAATGCGATCTTATGCTTTTTGCAATGCCATCAACGCAGACATCGAAGAGCAGCTTGCCGTGATTCGCCGTCGCTTTGCTGGCCGATGACAGTGTGCCGCTGCTCGGTACCCAAGTGGGGTCGGAGGGAAAGACGTCGTAAGGCGGGAAGCTGGCCGCAGGATGGTCGATCACCTTCTCCATATCGACCAGCTGCGGGTGCAGATGCAGCATCAGGGATGTTTCCAGAACGCCGCCATGTTCCACGTCCCATCCGGTGAAGCCATCCGGAAATACGGTCGCAATGGTCTCCTTGTCGACGTAATCCCAGTATGACAACAGCATAACCTTGGCATCAATATTTTCATGGCGCAGGTGTTCGAGCGCCAGATCGATACCTTCAATGATAAACATTGAATTTTCGAAATGGCCATTGATCAGCACGAAGCGGCGATTACCGTGGCGTGCGAAGGCCACCAGAACGTCTTTTACGGTATCGATCAGGGTCTTGCCATTGACGCAGGTTGTGCCAGGGAAGAAGTTCCCGCCGCCAGATTTCACCTGGGATTTGTACCCGTACGAAATCGGCGGAGCAATAAGAACGTTGGCCAGCTCATTGGCAACACCATCCGAGATGCCTTCGGGAATCAGCACATCCGGATTCATCGACATATGGGGTCCATGCTGCTCGATGGCGCCTATAGGCAGGAGTATGGTCGCGTCCCCTTTTGCGACTCGCTGCTCATAGGTCTTCCAGTTAAGGTTTGCGAGTCTGGTCATTGCGGTAACTCTCCAGCGGGTACTTTCCCGGCTAAGGTTGCAGATTCTATGCGCTGATATTCCTGCCGGACGCCCTTGATCAGTGCCACGCACATTAGCACCATCAATACAGAAAACGGCAGGGCAGCGATGATGGAGGCCGTTTGCAGAGTGCTCAGTGCTGCGTTGCCACCGGCTACCAGTAACACCGCGGCGACAACGCCCTGCATGATGCCCCAGAAGGTACGGTGGCGTTTGAGTGGGTGCTGATTGCCTTCACTCATGATCGTGGTTAGCACCAGGGTGCCCGAGTCGGACGAGGTAATGAAGTATGACGCCACCAGCAGTGTGCCTGCAATTGCGGCCATATCGCCAAGGGTGCCCAGGTTCATGCCCTCAAAAGTGGCATAGAGTGCGTCGGCGACATTGTTACTGACAGTTTGAGCAATAGTGCCATTTCCGAAAAGGTCGATGTTCAATGCGGTACCGCCATAGGCGGCAAGCCATACAAAGGACAACAGGCTGGAGACGCCGACAACGCCGAGCACGAACTCACGAATGGTGCGTCCACGGGATACGCGGGCAACGAAGACGCCGACGAAGGGTGCCCAGGACATCCACCAGCCCCAGTAAAATACCGTCCACCAGCCCTGCCACATGCTTTTCCAGCTGGCATCAGCATCGCCAATGGACTGGGTGGGCGCTTCAAGGAAAATGTTCATTGATACCAGGTCAACGAGATAGTCTATCGACACGCCAAAGAGCAGATTGAAAATATATTGTGTCGGGCCGAAGACAATGAAAAATGCCAGAAGCAGCAAGGTGAGCCACATATTGCTGATCGAGAGGTATTTTATGCCGCGTTTGAGACCTGTAAGTACCGAAACGAGTGCGCAGAGGGTAATGATGACAACCAGCAGCAGCTGGATGCCGGTATTCTGAGGTACATCCCAGATAGCGTTCAGTCCGGCATTGATCTGCTGTACGCCAAGACCCAGCGAGGTTGCAATGCCAAACAGGGTTGCAAAAACGGCGATGATATCGACAAGTACGCCTATCCAGCCGTGGATGCGGTCACCGAGCAACGGATACAGGGTATAGCGGATACTGAGCGGTTTTTTCAGTCGGTAGGATACAAAGGCAAGGGCCAAACCAACTACGCAGTATATGGCCCAGGCATTAAAGCCCCAGTGGAAGAAGGTGACTTTCATCGCGACTTCGGCTGCTTCCGCGTCGCCAACTGCGGCGGAAAAGGGCGTGCCGCCTGAAAAGTGAAACATAGGCTCTGCGATGGACCAGAAGATGATGCCTATGCCCTGGCCGGCGGCATAGACCATGGCAAACCAGGCAAAGAAACTGAACTCGGGCTTTTCACCATCGTCACCCAACCGTATCTGGCCATAGCGGCTGAACGTGATCCAGATGCAAAACGCCAGAAAACCGCCGGCGAGTGCTACATACCAGCTGCTGGCCGTGAGGGTGATGAGAGTCCGTGCTGCGTCTATGATGGTTGCGGATTGCTCGGGCAGTAGAAGCGTATAGAGGATGAACAGGGATGTCACGGCCAGGGAGATAATCACAATATACGGATTAATTCCCTTAAAAGGGCCTTTGGTAAGCACCATGATGGCTACCTCATGCGGGGACGAGGCCCCACGCTAGATATTATTATTGTGTATCGAGTGCCCGGTGGGTGGGTATTCGATTGTCGTATGCCAATTTTGCCCAGAGAAGACCGGCAGCTTATCGTCAAAGCTGCCGGATTTCATCTGCTTAACCTTTGATGATGTTGTGCTCCGGTCCAAACGGGAAGCGGGTGATGTTTTCGGCACTGGTGTCGCCAACGACCAGGATGTCGTGCTCGCGGTAGCCGCCGGCACCGGCGCGACCTTGCGGGATCATCAGCATCGGCTCCATCGATACCACCATGCCGGGCTCCAGAACGGTATGGACGTCTTCGCGCAGCTCCAGGCCCGCTTCTCGTCCATAGTAGTGACTCAGGGTGCCGAAGGAGTGGCCATAACCAAAGGTGCGGTATTGCAGTACATCGTGCTGGGCAAAAATCTCGTTGAGCTCGGCGGCGATGTCGCTGCAGCGTGCACCGGGTTTGATCAGTTCCAGACCGCGACGGTGTACCTTACAGTTGATTTCCCACAATTCGAGGTGGCGATCACTAGCGTGTTCGGCGAACAGGGTGCGTTCCAGTGCTGTGTAATAGCCCGCGATCATCGGAAAGGTGTTGAGACTCAGAATATCGCCGGCCTGCACCTTGCGGGTGGTGACCGGGTTGTGGGCGCCATCGGTATTAATGCCCGACTGGAACCAGACCCAGGTGTCCATCAGTTCACCGTGGGGAAAGGTGCCGGCAATTTCGCGCACCATGGCCTGGGTGCCGGCCAGCGCGATTTCATACTCGGGCACGCCAACGGCGATGGCATCACGGATGGCGGCGCCGCCGACGTCTGCCACTCGAGCGCCCTGCTTGATCAGTGCGATTTCTTCGGCGGATTTGATCATGCGCATTTGCATGGTCGGCACGCCGATATCGACGAAGCTGGCTTGCGGCAGCGCAGCCTGCATTTTCTGCAGATTCTGAAGTGGCATGTGATCGTGCTCGACGCCGACTTTGCCACCATTGCTGATCAGTTGCTTGACGGCGTGGAAGAAGTTGTCTTTTTGCCAGTCGGTGTAGATGACGTTGTCGCCCAGCTGGTTGCGACGGTAGGGCTGGCCGCCGTCGATATTGGCGGTGATGGTGGTGTAGCTGTCCTGGGTAACTACCAGGCCGTAGTCGCGGCCGAAACGACAGTACACGAAATCGCTGTAGTAATTGATGTTGTGGTAGGAGGTAAAGAGCACGGCCTGAACATCATTCTCTGCCATGTAGCAACGCAGCTTGTCGAGGCGGGACTGCAGTTCAGCCTGGCTGAAAGTCGGGCGGGCCTTGTCGCCGTTAGCCAGCTGGAGGGTCTGAGGCATGGTTAACATCGGTTTTTTCTCCTGATTATTCTTGTTCAATCATTAGGGCCAGACGACGTCCGCTTCGGCTGAACAGGCGCGGGACATGGGCGTTACGTTGGCTTCAACTGATCCTATCCCTGGCGTGGTCATATTAAAAATCAATAGTAGAAATGGAACTATTTATAATCTAAATGTGATGGCCGATTACCGCAGGCGGCACCAAGTGCACGGCGCTGCTGCGCTACGGTGTGGCGGGGCCGTGAGGGCGCTGGGCAGGGTAAGTGCGGTGAGAAGATCAAGCGGGGCGCGTGACAGTGGTGAGCAGCTGTTGGCTAGCCCGTTGCTGTCACGGCTCAAGCAGGGCGCCAATGCGGGGGAGCCGACCGCAGTCAATCCGGGATGCTGTGCAACAGGGCGATGCTCTGTCGGTGTTATCACCTAAGCGAAGAGCGAGTGTCCGGGCATCGCTGTCGACTGGTGCCGACAGCAACCGTTTCAGGGCTCCATGGCGTCAAGCTGCTTGTCGAGTTTCTCAAGAATGCGCATCAGGTCGCGGTACTCGCTGGTATCCAGTGCCTTGATCAGATTGCTTTCCCATTCAAGCGCCCGTGGTGCCAGCTCATGGTAGAGCCGACGGCCCGCGGCAGACAGCGACAGGTAGGTAATGCGATTGTCCTGTTCGTCCTTTTGCTTGATCAGATAACCCTTGTCGTCGAGTTGCTTCACGGCGCGTGAGACCTTGGATTTATCCATCTGGGTAATACGGCCAATATCACGTGCATTGAGGCGTTCGTCCTCCGCCAGCCGCGCTAGTATGCGCCATTCCGGGATGGTCACATTGAAGGCTTCGCTGCTGTAGATCTGTGACAGGTTGTCGCTGATCCGCTTTGCCGTGTTGACCATGCGGTAGGGTATGAACTGTTGCAGAATGAGGGATTTGTAGGACTGTTCTGGCATGGCGGTGCATCCGGGACTGCTTGCTAATGTGTTTATTCTCTCACCTGAGAGGGGTTTTCTCAACGTTTTGTGGCGGGTCTGAGTCCTGGATGAAATCACTGTGATGGCGAAATCCTTCGAATTTATTGGCTTATAGCCGTGTTTTTCGCACAGGTACGGCACTTCCTGTGCTCAACAAATAGCCTTATGAATAAAAAGGGATTGATTATAGTCTCATGTGAGAATATATTTGTTCTCATCTGAAACTAATTGAAGAGCCAGGAGAGACCGCCATGCAGATCCAGCAGATTCACCACGTTGCCTACCGTTGCAAAGATGCCAGGGAAACCGTGGAGTTCTACCAGCACTACCTGAACATGGATTTCATTCTGGCGATATCAGAAGACAAGGTGCCCTCGACCAAGGAGCCGGACCCGTACATGCACCTGTTCATGGATGCGGGTAACGGCAATATACTGGCGTTTTTCGAGTTGCCGAATTCGCCCGAGATGGGCAGCGACCCCAATACCCCGGCCTGGGTGCAGCATATTGCCTTCGAGCTTGAGAGCGAGGCGGCGCTGCTGGAAGCAAAGGCGGAGCTTGAGGCCAAGGGGCTCGAGGTGGTGGGGCCGACGAATCACGAAATCATCAAGTCGATCTATTTCTTCGATCCCAACGGTCATCGGCTGGAACTGACGGTGCGCACCGACAAACCGGGTCAGATAGACCGCCTGCATGCGCTGGCGCCGGAAATGCTCGCGGCCTGGAGCAAGACCAAAAAGGCCGTCGACCATGCCGCCTGGCTGCACGTCGAGGAGTTTACCGGCTGATTCCGCAAGCCACTAAATACTTAAGCCTGGTTAAAACAAAGCCCCCGTCACTGCTCAGCCGTGGCGGGGGCTTTGTGTATTGATCAAGAGGGCGTTGTAGCGGGGACTCGCTCTGCGGGCGAAGACGATTTTGTCGCACGGGTGCCGCGTCAGATCGTTGAATCCGGCTGGTTTTCCGGGCGTGCGGCATCAAAGGCGGGCAGCGCGTTGCAGGCCTCCCAGATTGACTGAATCTTTGGGTAGGCCGACATGTCCAGGTTGAAGCGCAGCGCGTTGTAGACCTGCGGAATCAGGTACAGGTCCGCCAGCGTGACCTCGCTGCCATGGCAGTAGGGCGCGGCTGCAAGTTCAGGTTCCAGCGCGCGAAAGCCTTCCTGGATCCAGTGGTGGTACCAGGCGGTTTTTTCATCATCGCTGACATTCAGCGTGCCCTTGAGATACTTCAGCACTCGCAGGTTATCGACCGGATGGATATCGCAGGCGATGAGATTGGCCCAGGCGCGCACTCTTGCGGCCTCATAGTGGTTGGCCGGCAGCAGCGCAATCGCGGGGTATTCGGCCTCGAGGTATTCCAGCATGGCGGTCGACTGGGTCAACAGGCGGCCATCATCGAGTTTCAGCGTGGGTACCAGGCCCTGTGGGTTGATTGTCTTGTAAGCATCCCCCAGGTTTTCGCCGCTCAGCAGATTCACCGGCGTCAGTCGATGTTTGATGCCCTTTAGATTCAGGGCGATGCGCACGCGATAGGCGGCGGACGAGCGGAAATAGGTAAAAAGTTCCATCGTGCATCCTGTTGCAAAAGCTTGATAGCCAAAACCCCGGGCCGTTGCCGGCGCCGGGGTTGCTGTTCAGTCCGGGCGCGTATTAGCGACGGGCCGGCAGTACCGTACCCACCACTTCGCCAAATCCGATGCGGGCAGCACCGGGCTTGGTGCAGTGACCGCGCATGACCACGGCGTCGCCATCCTCAAGGAAGGTGCGGGTCTCGCCGTTGGGCAGGGTAAACGGCTGCTTGCCGCCAGCACTTAGCTCCAGCAGGGAGCCGGCTTCCTCATGCGCAGGGCCCGATTGCGTTCCCGAGCCCAGCAGGTCACCGGGTTGCAGGTTGCAGCCATTGACCGTGTGGTGCGCCACCATCTGGCCGATAGTCCAGTAGGAGTGCTTGAAGCTGGATTGCGACAGTCGAGTCGGTTCCTGGCCTTCAATGCGCATCTGCTCGGTTTGCAGCAGGCACTCGAGCTGGATGTCCAGGGCACCTTGCTGGCTGTTGGCGTCGGAACTCAGGTAGGGCAGCGGCTGCGGATCTTCGGCCGGATGGCTGAACGCGGTGCGATACGGCGCCAGGGCTTCCATCGTCACCAGCCAGGGCGAAATGGTGGAGGCAAAGTTCTTTGACAGGAAGGGGCCCAGCGGCTGGTATTCCCAGGCCTGGATATCGCGTGCCGACCAGTCGTTGAACAGACAGATGCCGAACACGTGATCGTCGGCTTCATCAATACTCACCGGGTCGCCCAGGCTGTTGCCTGTTCCCATAAAAATGCCGATCTCCAGCTCGTAGTCGAGACGCTTGCAGGGGCCAAAGCTGGGTTGCGCTGCATCCGGCGCCTTGGTCTGGCCCTTGGGGCGGTGGAAGGTCTGACCCGATACACCAATGGAAGAGGCGCGCCCGTGGTAGCCGATGGGGACCCATTTATAGTTCGGCAGCAGGGGATTGTCCGGGCGGAATAGCGAACCGACGCTGGTGGCGTGGTACACGGAGGTATAAAAATCGGTGTAATCGCCGATGCTGCATGGCAGGCTGTATTCGGCTCTGGACTGGGCGATCAGGCAGTCCTTGAGCGTTTCTTCGGCCTCGCTGCCACTGCGCAATGCCCGGGAAAGGGCCAGGCGGAGCGACGACCAGGCTGTCTTGCCCATGCCCATGAAGTGATTGAGTGTCGGTTGGGCTGCGGCATTCAGGGCCTCGGCGACGAGTCCGTCAAACAGGCCGGAAGTCCGCGCCGCGGCCAGGTCGAGTATCTGATCGCCAATGGCGACGCCGCCACGGAAACTTTCATTGGAGCCCTTGTGGCGGAAACTGGCAAAGGGCAGGTTCTGGATCGGGAAGTCGGTTACGCCGTCGTTGGCGGATGTGACCCAGCTGGTGAGCGTGCTGTCGTGGGTTTCGTTTAGAGTGGTCATTGTTCCAGCCTTTATTTCTCGCCGTTAAAGTATTTTTTCAGTCCGGACCAGCAGTCAACGTAGTTGTGCTGGCGTGCGTCGGATTCCAGCGCATGGCGCGTGGGTGCGATCACATAGCGCGACTCGAACATGAACGCCAGGGTGTCCTTGTACTGCTCAGGCTTGAGCTCAGCTGCGCTTGCCTTTTCGAATACGGCGGCCTCCGGGCCATGGGGTGTCATGCAGTTGTGCAGGCTCATGCCTCCGGGTTCGAAGCCCTCTTCCTTGGCATCATAGACGCCTTCAATCAGTCCCATGAACTCACTCATCATATTGCGGTGATACCAGGGTGGCCTGAAGGTGTTTTCCGCCACCATCCAGCGTGGCGGGAAGATGACGAAGTCGACATTGGCAACGCCTGCGCTTTCGCTGGGTGACGTCAGCACGGTAAATATCGACGGGTCCGGGTGGTCGTAACTGACCGTGTTGATGACATTGAAACGCGCCAGGTCGTACTTGTAGGGCGCCGAAGTTCCCACCCAGGCCACAACATCCAAGGGCGAGTGGTTGATGGATGCGCGGTGCAATCCACCGCAGAACTTGGCGACGACTTCGTAATCGCCGTCCTTGTCTTCGAACCAGGCGACCGGATACTGGAAATCACGATCATTCGCATAGCCGTTGGCACCGACCGGACCGCGCTCTGGCAGATGCAGGACCGTACCGTAGTTTTCACAGATATAGCCGCGTACCGGGCCGTCCGGCAGCTCAATGTGAAACTTGATGCCGCGCGGAATCACCAGGATTTCACCCGGTTTGGCATGCAGGATGCCAAGTTCCGTATAGGCCAGTATCGCGCCCTGCTGCGGTACAAAGAGCATTTCACCATCGGCGTTGTAAAACACACGCTGGCCCATGCCGGTGTTGGCGCGATAAACGTGTATACCGATACCGACCTGGCTACGCGCATCACCATTGGCCGCGACAGTGATCATGCCGTCAATAAAATCGGTAGGGGTGTCGGGCATTGCCAGGGCGTCCCAGCGCATGACATTGGGTGGGCAGTCTACTTCCGTGATGGGGGCGGTGCGGATGAGTCCCTTGTCCATGGGGCCGAAATCACCCATGGCGATGGAAGGACGTATGCGATACGTCCAGGTGCGCCTGTTGCTGTGGCGCGGTGCGGTGAACGCTGTAGTGCTGAATTGTTCGGTGTACAGCTGGTAATTGCAGCGCTGAGGGTTGAACTGCCCCCGGGGCAGGGCGCCGGGCAAAGCCTCGGTTTCGTGCTCGTTGCCAAAGCCGCTGAGGTACTGGAGTTCGCTCGGATTGATCATATTGGAGTCCGTTGCACAGTCTTATTTTAGAACACGAATCAACACTCGTTACGTTAAAGCCAATCCCGCAGGCCTGTTGCGCCGCGTGTCGCGATGCCGAGGGTATTGACGCAAGAGTGCAGTCTTTGTTGATATTCTTATATGAAACTAAATTTACAGGCAGGCGCGGGCTATTTCAACCTTTTACCCTGTTATTTAGGTGTTTTTGGCGAGTAAAATATATATGTTTCGCCAATGTTCAGTATCTTTTGCAACTATGGGGTATTTTGTTTTTAGCCTTTTACTGTGACATTGCGCGCGTCTAAGCCCGATGCGGTGGGCGTGGGCTGTGCGGCACAAGGAATCAACTTGTGGTTATAATTTGACCAGCTGATGTTTCGACTCCTTTAATATAACAATCAGCATCGTTCAGCCGAGGCATGCTCATGGAGTCTGCTCTGCATATCGCCCATCTTGTGGCCGGCATTATTGCCTTGTTGCTGATTGCGGCCGTAACGCTGGCGGTTACCGAACGGCTGAGATTTCCCTTTACGGTAGCGCTGGTGCTCGTGGGTGCGGCCCTGGCGGAGATCGCGCAATCCTACCCACAGGCGCTGGGCCCGCTGGATGGCATTGAAATATCCTCGGGTCTGATTTTGTACGTCTTTCTGCCCACGCTGGTGTTCGAGTCCGCCTTTCACCTTGATTCCCGCCAGTTAAGGCGTGATCTGGCGCCGGTTGTGATGTTGGCCGTGCCCGGCCTGCTGGTGTCCACCTTTATCATTGGCGGCGTTATGGCGCTGGCGACGCCGGTGTCATTTTCGGCGGCGCTGTTACTGGGTGCCATACTGAGCGCCACCGATCCGGTGGCTGTCATCTCGTTGTTCAAGCGACTGGGCGCACCGCGAAGGCTAACGGTACTGGTTGAAGGTGAGAGCCTGTTCAATGATGCCACCTCCATTGTGCTGGCCCGGGTGCTGGTGGGCATTCTGGTCGCCGGCGCCGTGTCGGTCCAGAGCGTGCTGGAAGGCGTGCTGGACTTCGTGGTGGTGTTCGCCGGGGGGCTGATCGTGGGCTGGCTGATGGCACTGGTCACGGGTTATCTCCTGACGCTGCTGCAGGGTCATCATTTCATCGAGATAACATTGACCACCATCCTGGCCTACACCTCCTTTTTGATTGCCGAAGAGGTGTTTCATGTCAGCGGGGTGATGGCCACGGTAGCGGCTGCGCTGACATTCAGCGGCTGGGGCTGGATTAAGGTAAGCCCGCCGGTGCGTGCATACCTGGAACATTTCTGGGAATACATGGCATTCATCGCAACCGCGCTGATTTTTCTGATGGTGGGCATGCAGGCAGAGGTGACGGCATTGCTCGATGCCATGCCGCTTCTGGTCTGGGTCATCCTGGGCATGCTGCTATCCCGCCTGGTGGTGGTGTTCGGTCTCATGCCATTGGTTGAGCGTCTGCCGGGCGCTCAACCGGTGGGGCTGGGGTACAAGGCCGTGATCTACTGGGGTGGCTTGCGCGGTGCGATTGCGCTGGCAATCGTGCTGAGTTTGCCGCCCTTTGAGTATTCCGCCATCTTTACCACCCTGGTCATGGGCGCCGTGCTGTTTACGTTGTTGGTGCAGGGGCTCTCGATCAATGCGCTGGTACACCGCCTGGCACTGGATCGCCCGTCCCTGGCGGACCGGTTCGCCCGGGTGGAAGGTAATTTGCTGGCCAAGGGGCGCGCCCGCAGTCGTATTCCGGAGCTGATGGAAGGCGGGCTTTTCTCGGGTTCCATCGCACAACGCCTGCAGCTCAACTCCGACCGCGAGTTGCTGAGTATCCGTGAGGAGCTGGATCAGCTGCGCCTCGCGGAACTGGACACCAACGAGGAGCGTCGACTGCTCTATCTGCGTGGTTTCGCCGAAGAACAATCGCTGTTTATAGACATGTTCAACAAGGGGCACATTTGCGAAGCGGCGTTCTGGCAATTGCGACAACGCGTTGCGCTGGACCTGGATACGGTGCGCTTTCAGAGCAACCTTGAACACATTGCGTTCAGTACGCGACAGCCCAGTGTGCTGGAGCAGTTACGCTTGCGTCTGCTGGATCGGTTTGGCGTGCTGGCAGGCTACGCACAGCGCTTGCGGATCCGGCGGGTGGCCAAGGATTATGAGATCGCCTGGGGGCGCTACCAGAGCTGTGGTCGCGTACTCGAGCGGTTTGACGAGCTGGTGGAAATGGAATCCATTTCTCCGCAGGTGGCTGCCGAGGTCAGGCAGCAGTATGAAGCGTGGCATAGCGCCGCCTGCACGCAGCTCGATCAGATGGCCGAACAGTTTCCAGAATTCGTCGCCGATATGCAGGAGCGCCTGGGACAGCGACTGATCCTGCTGGCAGAAGGTGAAGCGATCGATGAGCAGCTGATGCGTGGAACCCTGCCGCAGGGTATCGCCGAGACACTGGAGCACGAAATGCAGGCAAAGCTGAAGCAGCTTCGTGGGGCTGAAATCAAAAAGCTGCGGGTCGAGCCGTCGGAACTGTTGCGCAAGGTGCCCTTTCTGCAGGACATACCCGAATCTGCGTTCGCACAACTGGCAACCCGAATGCGATCAGTCACGGTGGCGGAGGGCGAAAATATCATTACCCAGGGTGATACCGGGTACTCCGTGTATCTGATTGCACGCGGTGTGGTCCGTGTTATCCGCAAGGAAGGGGACGTTGAACGCCAGTTGGCAACCCTGATGGCCGGAGACTTCTGCGGTGAGATGGCGTTATTGAACCAGGAGACCCGCAGTGCCACCGTCAAGGCGGTGACCCCCTGTTCGTTATACGAGTTGCGGCGTGATGACCTGGTTCGCACGCTGGAGGAATACCCCGCTATTCATGCTGCGCTGGAAAAGGCGGCCCAGGATCGCAAAAGGGCCCACGCCTGATCGAATTCAACTTTCAAACGGGCGAAGGCGCTACGCAGGCGACGTTTTCCCGTTGCATGGACGCATGCCCTGGCGTTCAGCAGCCGTTACGCTTAATTCGGAGTGTGGCGCTTATTGTCGGATTATTGAATTCCCGCCCAGCCTGTTTGTACGCCAGGTTGACAGGTTCCTGCACAGGCTGCTGAAATTCCGCCTGCAGGGCTAACCCTGTGTTAAAAGTCCTCATTGACTCCACGAAAATAGCGGTTCTTCGAGGATTTTTCCTTGTCTTGGCTGCTTCGAACACGCTTTTCAACGATTTGTTAGGCGCGTTCGTTCGCCTGAATGCATTGATAGCGCAGCAGCGGCTCCCAGCAGCCTGTTTCGTTGGCGAGCCAGGTACCACAGATATTGCAGCGCGCAATGCAGAGGTTGTCACTGTCAAACAGAATGCTGAACTGATCGATATCGATAACGGATGGGGCCGGTGCACTCATCAGGGTGGCGCAGTGGCAAGGAGCGTTCATCGTATACCGGGATCCTGCGGGAAACGCCGGCGGTTGAGGCCTGGCTGTTTCGTTTGGCATGCATTAACTGACAGATTCTTACTCTGGAGTCCGGCAGCCAGGACAGCGCCGGGCTTGCTGTCCGATGAGCGGCACGCAGGTAACCTGACAGGTTCCAGCAGGTCCGTAACTGTCAGGCGTTGTGTCACGATGGTTGCTTGCATAAAGCTGAACGTATTGGGCATGGAGATATTTGCCCCCGTGATGGCTGTATTGATGAATCCGGCCCTGCGGGCGTATAGTTCTGCGCCGGGTGTTCTACTGGCGGCCGGGAACCAATGTTCGGTCGCTGGCAGACGGGCCAGAAGCGGCTGTGTCGCTACCGGCGTCAGCGCTGGGCACCGGCGGATTCTGGCGTTCGTCGTAATAGCCGATGCTGATGATTTCCCACTGGTTTAGATAACGATGCAGGTAGCTGTTGCAGCAGCGGCATTTATATAACTGGCTGTCCTGCAATGAGCTGATATTGACCAGGTAGGGATGGAGGCGTTGTTGGGTGATCAGGAGTTCGCATGAGGGGCAGGTGCTTTCCATTTCGATTGCCTCAATTGGTGCGGTTGTGATTTCGGGTCGCATCCGATGCGCCGAATGTTGTTCTATACCCAATGCCGGGCAACCCAATGCCGGGCATAGTTACGCTGGGAATAACTGTAGCGAACGTCATGCGAAAAATATTTAGGAGTTAGTCCTAAATTTTGCTGAATATTCCGAATGTTCACTTTATGGTTCGGGCGATGCCCATTCTCAATGCAGACAGGATGTCTGTTGTAACAGCAGGAGGCTTGCAGTGCGGAAACTTTTCTTATGCGTATGTTGTGGGTGGCATTGTTATTGCCACTTTATGCGTTTGCCGGTCCGCCGGCGTCCTTCAGTGCGGCAAAGCGCGAACTGGCAACCATCTATGCCGATAACCCTCAATCCTTTTACTGCGGTTGCCGCTACGGCGCACGGGGCAAGCGCCTTGAGCCGGATCTGGCCAGTTGTGGCTATCAGGCACGCAAGAATGCCAACCGTGCCGGACGTATTGAGTGGGAGCACGTTATGCCGGCCTGGGTATTCGGGCACCAGCGTCAGTGCTGGGAGCAGGGCGGTCGTCGGGCATGCAGTAAAGACCCCGACTTCAAGCGCATGGAAGCTGACATGAACAACCTGGTGCCGGCCATTGGCGAGGTCAACGGTGATCGTTCGAACTACGCTTACGGGATGATTTCCGGCGAGCCGCGCGCCTATGGAGCCTGTGATGTTGAGGTCGACTTCAAGGGGCGCATGGTGGAGCCTACCGATGCGGTTCGGGGCGATATTGCGCGCATTTATTTTTACATGCGTGACCGTTACCAGTTGCGCTTGAGCAAGAGCGAGACACGCCTGCTGGAAATCTGGAACCGTGCCGACCCCGTCGATAGCTGGGAACTGGAGCGCAATCGACGTATTCGCACGGTGCAGGGTTTCGGCAACCCCCATGTGGAAGCCGCCGAAGGTATGCTGGTCAGGAATCGCCAGCCCTAATGAAGTGTTCGTTGTCTCGTAATCCGCTTTAGTAAGGAGGACAAGATTCATGCTGCATATAACGAACGGCGACATGGCGAATCAGTGGCTGCAATGCGCCGGTATTGGTGGTGAATACCTGGCCTGGAGTGATGTGCTGCATGAGGGCCCGGTGCCGGGCGGGCTGAGCCTGGATGAGTTGTCCCGCGTGCGCGCCGCCTTTATCGCCAGCTGCGGCTGGGCGACCGACTTCGAAGCCCAGACGCATTTTCAGGCCCGGGATGCGCTGTTCAGACGCGCTGCACGCGAGGGTGGCGTTGTTATATGGAACTCGTTTGAACTCTTTGATCAGCTGCATCTGTTGCAACTGTTGAGCTGGTATCACGAGGAAGGTCAGGGCCTGGCGTGGCCAGAGCTGGTGCTGGTGGCGGATTACCTGGGGCAGGCCCTCCTGGGGCAGGCCGACCTGGGGCAGGCCCAAGCGGCGCGTGCGGCTGCTTATTTCGCTACGAGGCAGCGCGTGACCGAGCGACAGATGAATCTGGCCGTGGATGCCTGGCAGGCATTTTGTAACGCTAACCCCCGCATGCTGGCACAAATACTGCGCCAGGATTTGTCGGCGTTACCGTTTCTTGCCAGCGCGATTGAGCGTTTGTTGCAGGAATATCCGGGCCCGTGGGGAGTCAACCGTACTGAAAGGCAGGTACTGCAGTCGGTGCGCGATGGCGTGCAAGATCCTGCGGGCTTGTTTCGGGCAGTGCGTGCCGAAGAGGAGATCGCATTTATGGGCGACGCCAGTTTTTGGCGTGTGCTCGAAGGGTTGCTTCGGGCGCCCTGTGCGCTGCTGCATGCTGAAGGCGGCCGTTTTGTTCGACCGGGCCTGAGCGGCTGCGATGACGCTTTCCTGGCGCTGCGTTTCTCCCTTACGCAAAAGGGGCGGCAAGTGCTCGATGAAGAGCGCGACTGGCTGGCGGAGCAGCCGATCGACCGCTGGATCGGCGGGGTCAACTTCAGCGGCAGTGGTATCTGGCGCTGGGACTATGCGACCAGGGAGCTGACGCGGAGCGACTGATACGTGCCTGTGGCGCCAGATGAACCCTGCAAGGGGTGACAGTCGTCTGTCGGCACGTTAGGATGCGCGGGGAATGCTTGGTGGCGTTGTCTGCGGGTGGCTCACACAGGTTTTCAAATACTTAAATGTCTGCTGTTCAGTGCCAGGTCTCGAATGTCCTATCCGGGCGGGAAATCCGATGGTGATCTGAGTCAGTTGTGACGACAGAACGGAGTAATACCAGTGCAGATAGCTCAAAATACCGTGGTGCAGATTCACTACACTCTTAAGAACGCCGCAGGCGACGTGATTGATACATCCGCAGGCCAGGAACCGCTGGCCTACTTGCACGGCGGTGGCAACATCGTTGAAGGTCTCGAGTCTGCTTTGGCTGGCAAAACGGTCGGCGACAAGCTGGATGTCACCGTTGAACCCGAGCGTGGTTATGGCGAACGCCGCGAAGACCTGGTTCAGGATGTCGAGCGCAGCAACTTTGTCGGCGTAGAAGAAATCGAGGTCGGCATGCAGTTTCTGGCTCAGACCCCCTGGGGCGAACAGCCGGTAACAGTTATCGCCGTGGCCGACGATAGCGTGCAGCTGGACGGCAACCACCCGCTGGCCGGTGAAACACTGAACTTCTCGGTGGAAGTAGTGGATGTGCGCGAGGCCAGTGAAGAAGAATTGCAGCACGGCCATGCCCACGGTGAAGGTGGTCACCACCACTAAGCCGTTGCGCCCAGCCGGCGAGGCTGCCTCGCCGGCATGGCAACCGGATACCCGGTATCCGGTTGTCTATGCGTGAGCCCTTCACGCATGTTGACTCTGTTACGGATGACACCTGACTTTAGATAACATTCCCCGGTTGCCTGCGTCTGGGCTGAGACAGGCTTCGCGACGTTGAGATTGCAACGCGGGTGAAGTTGATTATGCGGCTACCGATGCAAGGATGTATCACCGGTAATTGCTAAAGGGGTCTGGGTGCTGCGTAAAACTTCTGTATTTTCCTTCTGCGTTTTCGCGGCCGTACTGGCGCTCGGTTTCTACTGGAACCAGCTCAATCAGACCTTGCAGCAACGTGAACAGGCCTCCCTGATTCGTGATCTGATCAACACCCAGGTCAGCTCCGTCGAGCGTTTGCTCAATCTTTCTCTGCTTTCAACCGAACTGCTGGCCCACGAGGTGCGCCGCAGTAATGGGGAACCTGCGGATTTCGTTGCCCGTGCGGCCGAGATACTGCGTGACTTTCCCGCGGTTTCAAGTTTGCAGCTTGCACCTGCTGGCGTTAACAGCCAGATATATCCATTTGCGGCTAACGAAGCGGCGCTGGGGCTGAATGTATTCGAACATGGCCCAACAGCCATCGCTACCGCCCGGGCGCGGGATGATAATCGGCTGACCATCAATGGCCCCCTTGCTTTGGTGCAGGGCGGCAGAGCGGTCATCGGGCGTAATCCCGTGTATCTGCCGGGGCCTGGTGCCAAGGATGAGTTTTGGGGTTTTGTGTCGGCGGTCATTGATATTGATCGGCTTCTGTCGGTGACCGACCTGCAGAAGCTGGCCCAAAATGGCTATCAGTACGAGCTTGTCAGCCCTGCAAGCCCCGCTGCGCCTGAGCAGGTCGTGTTCAGCGGGGGAGGCCCGCTTGTCGGTGACAACATGCAGACACTGGATGTGCGGGTGCCCAATGACCGCTGGCTGTTGCGCATGAGTCACGGTGGCCATGATGGCGGCGGCCTCGTATTGGGCTTTGGCCATGTTCTCAGCCTGTTTGCGGCGCTGATTATCGCCTGGCTGGTGCACTATGTTCTGCGCGAGCCCTATCGGTTACGCGGGCTGGTGGAAGCGCGCACGCGGGAGCTGCATGATCTGGCCTACCATGATTATCTTACAGGTCTCGTTAACCGGCGTTTGCTGAACGAACAACTCGGTCAGGCGCTGCGCGAGCAATCCTACAGCGGCCGTGCCGTTGCGCTACTGTATCTCGATCTGGATGATTTCAAGCGCATCAACGACTCCATGGGCCATGAGGTCGGCGATCAGCTGCTGGTGGCGGTTGCCAATCGTTTGCGGGCTCAGGTCAGGGCCAATGACATTGTCGCTCGTCTGGGCGGCGATGAATTTGCCGTGGTGCTGTTTATCAGCGGTGGGCAGCATGATCTGCTAAGGCTGGCTGAAAAAATAGTCCAGGAACTCGGTCGGCCAGTACGTCTTAACAACCGGGATCTGGTAATCAGTACCTCGATCGGCATAACGCTGGCGCCCCATGATGGCGACTCTGCCAGCCAGTTGTTGCGCAATGCCGATATGGCGCTCTATGCCTCCAAGCGCCGTGGCAAAAACTGCGTCGCGTTTTTTAACGTTGAGATGCAGCGCGAGGTCTCGCGGCTGATGCAGCTGGAGGAAGACCTGCGCCATGCGCTCGCGAACCGGCAACTGTCGCTGGCCTTTCAACCGATCGTCAATATTGAGCATGATCGAGTGGCTGGCTTTGAGGCGCTGGTACGCTGGCATCATCCCGAGCAGGGCCTGCTGATGCCAGGCCAATTTATTCCGGCGGCGGAACAATCGGGGCTGATTGTGCCGCTGGGCTTCTGGGTATTGCGTAACGTATGCCAGGGGCTGGTAGCGCGCATCGAGTCGCAACTGGATGTTGTGCCGGTGGCGCTGAACATCAGCCCGCAGCAGTTCCGTGACAAGCATTTCATGATTGAAGTACAGACTATCCTGAGCGAGTCCGGCGTTGCGCCGGAGTTGCTGGAGTTCGAGATTACCGAAAGTACGCTGATGGATGATCTGGAGGCGACCATCGCCATTCTTAACGCCCTCAAGCGGCTAGGCATACGGATCTCCATCGATGATTTTGGTACCGGCTATTCATCGCTTGCGCTGCTCAAGCAGCTGCCGGTGGATACGCTGAAGATTGATCGCTGCTTTGTGAAGGATATCGGTGAGGATGAAGAAGACCGCCAGATAATTCAGGCAGTCATTGCCATGTCAGCCCAGCTTGATCTGGAGGTTATTGCAGAGGGGGTGGAAACGTTGGCGCAGCGTGATTTGCTCTATGCCTTTGGCTGTCGCCGGGTACAGGGGTACCTGTATGGAAAGCCGCTGATCGGCGCCATACCCAATACGAATTTGTTATCGCTGCAAGCTGCCAGTGTGGCGTCATAACCGAATGTCTCTGACCGCGTCACCCGCCCAGGATCATACCCTGCGGCGCTTATGCTCCTATACTGCAGTGACAGCAGAGGCGGTCAGCCGGATGGTCCGGTTTTCGCACGGGGTTGGTTAAAGCCGAAGGGTTGCAATGAACCTGTGGAGGCGCTGTGTCTCTAAGCTGTTGCAAGCGTGCAATCCGTGGAGGGCGTACATGCAAATTTCCGAGTTCAAGGCATTGGCTGCAAGCCACAAGCTGAAAACGGTAAATTTTATCGAATCCGGCTGTGGCCCGATGGTCGTAGAGGTGGAGTACGAAGGCGGCAAGGATCTGATCAAGGACAGAAGTGGTACCGTTATCACTTGTGCCAACGTGACGCAGGCCTATGACGTCTGTCATCGTGCCGGGGTGCATGAGGCCAATCTGGTGCAGATCGTCCCCCATGATGAAACCTGTGCCGATGTCGTGATGGATTACCACCGCGACTCCATTCCACTCAAATTCTAAGGCGTCGCCGTTTATAGCGGTGGCGCGAGGCTTCCCAAACACCTGCCGGTTGTATCAACGGCGGGTGTTTTAATGTGTAGAGCTTCTTGCATCAGCCAGTTTGGCGAGCCGTCGATCATTATGCATTATCATTATTGTTAGCCTGTCATAAAATCCAGCACTTTCATGCCCATGTGTCGCTATTTGGGGTAACGTACTGTCAGGCAGGGAGCTTGGGTGTTCGCCAGGTTAACAACAGCGTGCGGAGGTCCGTATAGGCGTCCGATTTTGAGGTAGGGTTAATGCAGGTATCGTCTGCAATAAACAAACAGAGTGTCGCCCTGAGGGACAAGGTCGAGCTTGCAGTCAGCAACGTCGGCACGCTGGTTCTGGGCAAGGAGAGCCAGATCCGCATGGCGCTGACCTGCCTGTTTTCCCAGGGGCACCTGCTGATTGAAGATCTTCCGGGTATGGGGAAAACGACCCTGGCCCATGGTCTGGCCCAGGTGTTGGGATTGAGTTTTCAGCGCGTTCAATTCACCAGTGACATGCTGCCGGCCGACATTGTGGGTGTCTCGATTTTCGATCAGAGCACGTCGGCCTTTCGTTTTCATCCCGGGCCGGTGTTCACCCAGATGCTGCTGGCTGATGAAATCAATCGCACGACACCCAAGACGCAAAGTGCGCTGCTGGAAGCCATGGAGGAGCGACAGGTTACGCTTGATGGCCAGACCCATCCGCTGCCCGAACCCTTTTTTGTTATCGCGACCCAGAACCCGAATACACAGTTCGGTACCTTTCCGCTGCCGGAGTCCCAGCTTGACCGCTTTCTGATGCGCATAGAGCTGGGTTACCCCGCGCCCGAGGCCGAGCGTCAGCTGCTCACCGAGGGCCACAGCCGCAGCCGGCGCAGTCCGCTGCCGGTGTGTATCGATCAGGACGACCTGGGGGCGATTCGCGCAGAGTGCCAGGCTGTGAGGGTCTCCAGCAGCCTGATCGACTATTTGCAGCGCCTGGTGCAATACACTCGCGAAGCCCCTCAGTTTGCCTATGGCGTGTCGCCGCGAGGCAGTCTCGCGCTGCTTCAGTGTGCCCGTACCTGGGCCTACATGCATGGGCGGGATTATGTCGTTCCCGAAGACCTGCAAGCGCTGCTTGAACCGGTGGTGGGCCATCGCCTGCGCGCCGCGGAACAGGTAGGAGGGCATGGCAGCGAGGCGTTGATCCGGCAGATGCTGGAACAGGTTGATGTGGTTGGGTAGCAGCCCGTCGGACTTAGCACTGATCTACTGCGGAGAATCCGAATTTGGCCATTTTATGTCCTTTTTTTTGTTAAATAGAACCACTATTCACAAGCTACATCCCTGTAGCGTGCCCTGTGGGCAGCTATCGCTGTGTAAATCGGCCATCCTGCCGATTTATCGCCTCAAAATAGTTCGAAAAACGCCACAAATCGGCCTTTCCCTCGCTACGATCGGCCAAGCCCGACAGGCTGCTTGGCGGCTTTCGCCGGCGATTGGGGCCGCAGTGGTTGTTCAGGGGGCGGCGTGACTGAGTCCTGGCGTCGTCGGCTCGGGGCCAGGGCGCGGCGCTGGGCTTTGCGCCGCCATGCGCCGGCCCGTAGCCTGACCCTGACACAAAACCGCATTTTCATCTTTCCGACCCCGGCAGGGCTCTGGTTTCTGTTTGCCGCACTGGTGATCCTGCTGCTGGGCATCAATTACGAAAACAACCTGGTGTATGCCGTCAGTTTTTTGCTGCTGTCGTTGTTTGTCGTCTCCATTTTGCATACGTACAGCAACCTGGCCGGGCTCAGCATCACTGCGCTCTCGGCCCGCCCCTGCCTGGTGGGGGAGAGCGCAGAATTTGAACTGCTGCTGCGGGCCGGCCGGCGGCGCAATTACGAAGCCCTGCAACTGTCCTGGGTGGAGCAGGCGCCGGTGAGCTGTGATCTTATCGATGACAGTGAAAGGCGTGTGCGGCTCTACGCCCCGGCTGTTGAGCGGGGCTGGTGGAGCCCGGGTGCCTTGCTGATCGAGACGCTGTATCCGCTTGGGCTGCTGCGGGCCTGGACCTGGCTCGAGACCGATCTCAAGGCGCTGGCGTACCCTCGACCACTGGAAGGCGGCCTGTTGCCGCACGGCGCCGGCCGCGGTGAGCGGGGCGCAGTCGCCAGCATTCAGGGTAGCGAGGATTTCGCGGGCCTTGAAGCCTATCAGCGGGGCATGTCACCGCGCCATATCGCCTGGAAGCAGCTGGCTGCTGGCCAGGGTTTGCATGCCAAGCAGTTTGTCGATCATGCTGATGAGCAACTCTGGCTTGACTGGTCATTCTGGCCTGAGCTTGATACCGAGCAGCGCTTGTCCAGGCTGTGCTACTGGACCCTGAAACTGGCGCGCCAGGGGCTGGAGTACGGCTTGCGCCTGCCTGGGCTTGAAATTGCTCCGGGGCGGGGCGGCCGGCACCGCCATCAGGTGCTGCGCGCGTTGGCGTTGCATGGGCGGGCACCGCAGTGAAGGCCGCGTACCAGCTGACTCGCCCGGCGTTGCTGTGGCAATTGCTGATGGTGGTCGCGGTGCTGTTGCCCCACAGCCTGCGCTTGCCCTGGTGGCTACCGCTGATGACTCTGGGGGCATTGGGCTGGCGTTTGTGGGTGCACCTGGGCCGCACGTCCTTTCCGCACTGGAGCGTAAAATTCATGATGGCGGTGACCGCCGGCATCGGGGTGATCGCATCGATCGGCCGCGGCAATGGGCCTGAGCTCGCCGTGGCATTGTTGTTCGCCGGTTTCTCGCTCAAACTGCTCGAAATTTACAAGCGGCGCGATGCGCTGGTGCTGATCTATGTGGCCTATTTTCTCGCTGCCACGGAGTTGCTGTTCGGTCAGACTTTGCTGCACGCGCTCTATGTCGCGCTGTTGATCGTGCTGATTACGGCGGCGTTGAATGCGGTTTACCAGAGTGAACGCCATCCCGACTTCTGGCGTCCGTTGCGGGCCTCGGTGCGACTGGCGCTGCCGGCGCTGCCGCTGATGGTGGTGCTGTTCGTGCTGATGCCGCGCATCGGCCCGATCTGGTACGCTCCGCTGGCACAGGAGGAGGCCCGTACGGGGCTTTCAGATACGCTGTCGCCCGGGGACGTGAGTCGTTTAACCGGTTCCAGTGAGATCGTATTTCGGGCCGAATTTGATAACGGCCGGTCGCCGCCGCCGTCCAGTCTATACTGGCGCGGCCTGACCTATGACCTGTTCGACGGCCGGCGCTGGGAAGCCGAAGGCCGCCGTACCCTGTCGCAGTCAGCGCAACCACTGCCGCCGGAGCCAGGCGCGCTGTTGCGCTACCGCATTACCCAGGAGCCGAGTGGCCGGTCCTGGGTGTATGCACTGGATTATCCAGTGTCGGCGCCCTGGCCATTGCGCTTGCTGGCCAATCAGACACTGAGGGCGCCGGCCAGGATCCGTCAGCGGGTGGATTTTTCGCTCGCATCGCGCCTGTCGGCCAGCAGCTATCAGCCACTCTCGGCTGCCCAGCGCGAACGCTACCTCGCGCTGCCGGAGCAGGGTAATGCCCGCGCCCGAGAGATGGCGTTGTCCTGGCGGGCCCAGGACAGTTCCACTGAAGCGCTGGTGGCACGGGCGCTGGCACTCTATGCGCGGGAGTTTCGCTATACCCTGACACCTGAGCGCCTGGGCGACGACAGCATTGATGATTTTCTGTTTGATACGCGCGAGGGCTTTTGCGGCCACTTTGCCAGTAGCCTGACCTTTTTGCTGCGGGCCGCAGGGGTGCCCGCCCGCATTGTCGGTGGCTATCTGGGGGGGGAATGGAATCCCTATGAGTCCTATCTGGTGGTACGCCAGTTTGAGGCTCACGCCTGGACTGAGGTCTGGTACGAGGGCCGAGGATGGGTGCGCGTCGATCCGACCGCGGCGGTGGCGCCAGAGCGTATCGAGCAGAGTGCCGAACAGCTGCTGGCGAGCCAGCCGGGATTTCTGGCTGATACACCGTTGTCGCCGGTGCGTTTTGGTCATATCGGCTGGATTACGACCTTGCGACTGCGGGCCGATGCGCTGAACTTTGTCTGGCACCGCTGGGTACTCAGCTACCAGCTGCGCCAGGGTGAGTTGCTGCAGAAACTGTTCGGTGATCTTGCGTTGTGGAAACTGGCGCTGGCACTGCTGATCCCGTTCAGTGTCGTGCTGGGTTGGGTCGCGCTCGGCCTGCTGCGCCAGCGCAGACCCAGGACGAAAAACCCGGTGGATGCGGCGCTGCTGCGTTTGAGCAGCAAGTTTGAGCGTCGCGGACTTGGGCGTCGGCCGGGTGAGCCGGTAGGTACCTATGCGCAGCGGGTTGCACTGGCCCGTCCCGATCTGGCGCCCATGATCGGTACAGTGGCGCGCCTGTACGTGCAGCTGCGCTATGCAGAAGATGCGGGTCCGGCACTGCAGCGCGCTTATCTGGCGGCTGTACGTGCCTGCCTACGACAGCTCTGATGCCTGAATGGCCGTGATGACCGAGCAGTAACGACGCTTATGCCAAAGCGCTTTGTACACGCAGGCGTAATTCTGGCAGCAGCTCGGTGTCGAACCAGGGGTTGTTCCTGAACCAGCGCTGGTTGCGCGGCGAGGGGTGGGGCAGTGGAAGGCAGTGGGGTGGCAGCTCGCGCCAGCGCAATAGCGCGTCGGTGAGGGTGGTAAAGGTGCCTGGCAGGTAATGCCGCTGGGCATATTGACCTACCAGCAGCGTCAGACGGATATTCGGCAGGGCGTCGAGCAGGCGCGGGTGCCATAACGGTGCGCATTCCCGGCGGGGTGGCTTGTCACCACTGGCAGATGCGCCTGGATAGCAAAATCCCATCGGCATGATGGCGAGGCAGGAGGCCGCGTAAAATTGTTGCCGGTCAAGCCCGAGCCAGTCTCGCAACCGATCGCCGCTGGCATCGTCAAACGGGCGGCCAAGGGCTGTGGTACGCCGGCCAGGGGCCTGCCCTATGATGAGAATCCGGGCGTCGTGGGCCGCCTGCACGATGGGGTGTGCAGTCTCCGGCAGGCCCTGGCAGTGTCGGCACTGGCGTATTTCCTGTACCAGCGCTTCACAATCTCTCGTGGGGATCGGTTCCACAGTGCAATCTTCCGTATAATGGCCGTCGGTCTGGTTTTATTTCGACATGTGTTCGGCTATATGTGTTCGGCCCAGCAATAACGTCAGGCCAGACAGGCCTGCCGCTTAGTCGCCGTAGTCCTAACTAAATCACATTATTAAGTCTGTGCGGAGTTTCATGTCTGACATTCACGACCAGGCACCAGTGTCGTTTGACTATCAGGTGGTGCGCAGCAAGCGCAAGAGTGCCGCCATCCAGGTAAACGCAGACGCCGTTCTGGTGCGGGTTCCCCAATGGGTCAGTGCGCAGTGGGTTGATAAGTTTGTGCAAAGTCGACGTCAGTGGGTGCTGCGTCATCTGGACCGACAACAGATTCAGCAGGCTGCCCATGGTATCGAGATCGTCGAGGGCGGGCTTATTCCATGGCGTGGCCGTGATTATCGACTGCGCTGGCAGTCGGGTGGGGCCAGTGCTGTCGTAATCGCGGGTGATGAAGTCGTGGTGACGTTGTCGAGGCGTATCCGCAGGCCCGCTGAGCAGGCGGTGAGCGCACTGTTGCAGCAGTGGCTGATACAGCAGGCCGAGCAGCTGCTTGGCGCGCGCCTGCTGGAACTGAGTCGGCAGACCGGGCTCATGCCGGCGGCAGTTTCGGTACGCAGCTTTCGCCGTCGCTGGGGCAGCTGTGACAGTGGCGGCCGGATTTCACTGAACTGGCGGCTTGTCATGGCACGACCCGAAGCCGCGGACTATGTGCTGATTCATGAGCTGTGCCATTTGCGTCATTTTGACCACTCGGCACGTTTCTGGCGCCTGGTTGAGCACCACTGCCCGGACTGCAGGCCGTTGCAGGACTATTTCCGCCAGCGGGGCTGCTGGCTGCAATGGTGATATGGGGCTCAGCAGCCTGTCGGACTTAACACTGATCTACTGTGGAAAAGCCGATTCTCTCCGGTAAAAAGGGGTCATTTTTCGTACTCTTTATTGTTAAATTGAACCACTATTTGACTCAAAAGAGTTCAAAAACTAACTCAAATCGGTCTTCCCCTCGCTACGACCGGCCAAGCACGACAGGCTGCTGATGAGCCAGTTTTACAGGCCTTTTTCGGCATGGTGCGGTGCAACCTGTGTCGCTTGTCTAGTGTTCAGGAATTTATACCGTTATCTTTCATGGCGCTGGTTTTACAGTGCCAGTGGCGATTCTGGTGGATATGATGCGGTTCTGTTTGGCGCAGCACCCAGGCCACTCAAATACGGCTTAGCCGTTATGGGCGCACACTGCGAAAGCCGCCATCGACCCAGGTTATCGCTTCATAGCAGCCCTTGGGGGCCTGGGTGCCGCACTGGGAGCCGTGCAGCGCGAGCAGCAACATGCGGTCATTGTCCCAGTCGATAATCTGCCACTGGCGCACATGACGCTGCAGGATCTGGTTGTTGACGATGACCTTGAGACCACAGCCGGTGGCATCGCAGAACTGGTTGGCCGATGTGGTGCAGGTGTAAGTGCTTTCGTCGACGATTTCATCGTCTATGCCATCGCGATTGAGGTCGATGACGCGAATGGTCCCGGGTTGATAACCCAGCTGTCCGTCCTGATTGGCGGCACAGGCTTGGCGCGCGTCCCTGATCAGTTGATTCGACAGTTCCGACGCCTGGGGTGCAATGCCCCAGAGCACCGCACTCGCGCTGATCAGCAGCATAATGACTCTTTTCATGGGTCCACTTCCTCTGCATCTGCTAGGCGTTCCCGCCGTTGATGTTTCCCACAGAATAGCTGAAACCGCATTAAAGCATCGAGAGAAGCCACATGCGCTTTTGTTGCAACTGTGTTGTTGCGCCTGCGGTAAAAACCAATACCAATAGCGGGATGCCGGGTAGGACATAAGGCGTATCGTGCCGGCACGCTCACCATGCAGTACTTGACACCAAACTCCAGATAACAACGCTAATGTACTGTTTTTTATGGTCATACAGGCTGTTTTTGGCTGCGCTGCCGGTACGGATAATGGCGACAGCCTCAAACCGAAGCCAATCCAAGGAAACGCCATGAAAAATAAAAACATGCTTGTGAAACTGCTGCCGGCGGCCATATCGCTGTTGTTGTCAGGCCAGGCCTCAGCCGCAATTGCCCTTTACGACACCGAGGGTACAACCTTCAGCACGGATTGAATGATCAACGTTTTTTACACCCAGAGCAGTGTCGATGGTGGCCCCATGGGCGATCGGGATCAGTCTCGTGTACGGATGGGCTTTTTGCCCAACTGGATCGGCTTCAATATGACCAAGGAGGCCGGTGACCTGAAACTGGGGGCGCGGTCTTCATTCTGGGTCACGGTCAACGACACCGATGTGTTTCGGGGTGCTGAAGGATTGGGAACCCGCAGCGGTATCGACGTTCGCCAATTTTACGGTACCGTGGATGGCGATTTTGGCCAGGTGCTGATCGGCAAGGATTTCGGTCTTTTCAGTCGCAGCAATATCATGTCCGATGAGTTGCTGCTGGGGCACGGACAGGTGTCAGATACCCTTGGGCTGCTGGATGGCGGTAATGTCTCCTTCGGCAATATCGGCAGTGGATACGTTTATCCGTTTCCGGTGGCCCAGATTACCTACCGTTCTCCTGTAGTCAGTGGCCTGCAGTTTGCCGGCGGTATCATGGATCCCAGCAAGCCCGACTCAGCCTCGTCAGAAGAAATGCCGCGCTTTGAAACCGAGTTAACCTATCAGCGCGACCTTAACGGCGTTGCCTTTAAAACCTGGATAGGCGGCCTGTACCAGAGCTCGGAATCGGGCGGCAGCAACGTGGACTCCCGTGGGGTGTCGGGCGGGGTGAACGTGAAGTTCGGTGGACTGTCGCTCACCGCCTCTGCTGTGGACGGGCAGGGCCTGGGTACCGTGGCCGGGTTGAGCAATCTGGTGACCTCTGAAAACAATGACGTGCAGGGTTATTTGACGCAGGCATCTTATACTGTTGGTGCAAACCGTTTTGTTTTGTCCTATGGTGAAAACGAGAGCAGCAATGATCCGCTGCTGATGGGCGCAGATGCCGAGTATGCCAACAGCGCCGTTGCGCTGTTTCACGACGTAAACGAAAATCTCAAACTGGTTGCCGAATTGAATCGTACCGAAGTCACCGTGGGTGGTTCAGACTTCGAGGATACCGACACCATCGCAGTCGGTGCAGTACTGACCTGGTAATACCGAACAGGTCGCGGTGACGCGGTTGTGGTTACTGGTTACCCCTTCTCCAGTACCTGCAGCCGCGTTTTTATTGCCTGCTGAAATTGTACTTAAGTACCGTTAGTCGTGGCAGGTTGCGTTACTCTGCCTCTTGTCGGTTCTTTTAACTCTCTATTAATCAACTGATTAGTGCTTTTTAGTCAGGCAGCACCCAAGTACTATTTAGGGGTGCGCCGGCAGCGCCTACAATGAAAACTGCCTTCAATTCTGACGTTGATACTCCCGGGGAGGCTAACGTTGAAGCTCGATGACCCCCTGTCACCTGCGTTGACAGCAGTGAGTTACAGTACCGATCCCGCAACGGCATCCGCCGAATTGCGCGAGGCATTGCGAGGCCCCCAACTGGGTTTCGTGCTTTTTTTCTGTTCGGCCGAATATGATCTTCAGGCGCTTGGTGTTGCCTTGCAGGCCGAGTTTGCCGGCGTCGGCTTGGCCGGTTGTACCACGGCGGGTGAAATTACGCCGCAGGGCTATGGTCAGGGCTGTGTGACGGCCATCGGTTTTGATGCCCGCTGTTTCGCCATTGAGGGGCAGTTAATAAAGCAGATCGGGCGCTTTTCGCTGACAGATGCCCAGGCTGTGGTGGAGAGCCTGACCGCGGGCTGCCGTGCCCGCAACCTGGCGCCGATCAAGCGCAATACTTTTGCGCTCACGCTGCTGGACGGATTGTCGAGCCAGGAAGAACTGTTCCTGGTGGCGCTGAATTCGGCGCTGGGCAGTATTCCCAATTTCGGTGGTTCGGCCGGTGATGATATCCATCTGGCCAATACCCATGTGTTTTTTGATGGGTGCTTTCATACCGATGCCGCCGTGGTGCTCTTGTTCAATACCCGCTGTGATTTCGAGGTGTTTTCGAGCCACCACATCGAACACCCGGGTGAGAAAATGGTCGTTACCAGCGCCGATCCTGACAGCCGTACGGTGATCGAACTGAACGCCGAACCCGCTGCGCTGGAGTATGCCCGAGTGCTGGGTGTGCCGGTGGAAGCACTGGATTTTCACTCCTTTGCACTTCATCCCGTGGCGGTGCGCATCGGCGAAGACTACTATGTGCGCTCTATTCAGCGGGTTAATCCTGACCTGAGCATGACGTTCTACTGTGCGGTGGAGAAGGGCATTGTGCTGACAGCCATGCGCCCGGGGGCGATGTTGGCGAATCTCGACGCCGAGTTCGCCCGTATTGAACAGGCGATCGGCACGCCACGGCTGGTGATTGGGTGCGACTGCTTTCTGCGTCGCCTGGAAGCCGAACACACCGGGTTTGATGTGGCAACCTCAGACTACCTGCAGGCCCACCGCGTGATCGGATTCAATACCTATGGCGAGCAGTTCAACGGCATGCACCTTAATCAAACGTTCACCGGTGTTGCAATTGGAGGCGTGCGGCATGAACTGCGCTGATACCAGGTCTGGGCTCTGGCCGAAGTGCCCTGCGCGCAGCATTGTGGCGCATCGGCAATGACTTCGCCTGGGCAGTTGCTGGAATTGCAGGATCGTCTCGCTCAGCTGGAGCGGGAGAATGCCAAGCTGCGCAAGATCAATAGCGCCCTGGTCGAGCGGGTCGAGTCAGGCGGTGGTCACCGTGCGGATCCTTACGGCGCCTTTGAGCATTCGGTGGTACTGGCCGAGCAGGTGCGCGAACGCACCGAGGCGCTCAACAGCGCGCTGTTGCAGCTCAAGCGCAGTAACAGGGCGCTGACGCAGGCGAGTGAAGAAGCCGAAATGTCCCAACAGCGGTTGATCGATGCCATTGAAAGCATTTCCGATGCCTTTGTGTTGTTCGATAGCAACCGCCGCATTCTGTTGTCCAACAGTCATTTTCGTGCCTTCTGGAACGGTACCGGAATCAGTATTGAAGATGGCACGACCATATCCGATCTCAAACGCCTGGCCCATGAGCATGGTCTGATTCAGGAGGAGAGCGGGTCTCAGGCAGGCTCCGGCAGCCCGGTCATGAAACTGGCCAACGGGCACTGGATCCAGGTCAACGAAAAGGTCACCCGCGATGGTGGCCTGGTGGTGCTGTATACCGATATCACCGAGCTCAAGGCCTTTGAGGAGGCGAAACGCGAGCGGGCCCTGGCGCAAAAATCGCGGCTTTTACAAAGCCTGGTGGATCACCTGTCCCAGGGCGTCGCACTGGTCAATGGGCAGGGCGAGCTTGAGGTCTGGAATCATCGTTTCATCGAGCTCGGCGGCATAGACCCCACCGAAGTGCCGCAGCAGCGACTGTTTGCCGAGCTGCTGGCGGGTGGAAATACCACGGTACTGGCACCCATTTTGCCACTGCAGTGTCCCGACGGTGTCCAGGCGCTGGAGCAGACGCTGCCCGATGGCCGAGTGCTGGAGATCCGTACCCACCCCATGCCCACCGGCGGCTACGTCAATACGTACACCGATATTACCGAGCGACATCGTTACGCCGAGACGCTGCGCGAAAGCGAGCAGTGGATCCGCCTGATCACCGACCATGTGCCGGCCCTGATCGGCTATGTGGGTGAGGATCTGCGTTACCAGTTCACCAACAAGGTGTACGACGAGTGGTACGGCTGGCCGCGCGGCCAGCTTAACGGCCGCTTGATCAGCGAGGTGCAGGGCGAGGCTCAGTTCCACAAGATCCGCCCCTATATGGAGCGGGCGCTGGCCGGGGAAAGCGTGACGTTCGAAATTGACGAGAAAAACCTGCACGGTGAAACGCGCTGCATGCTCAAGTCCTATGTGCCGAACCTGGACAGTAACGGACGGGCCGTGGGCATCTTCGTCATGATTCGGGATATCACGGAACGGCGTCGTACTGCCCATGCGCTGGAGCAGGCCTATCAGCATCTTGAGCATCGTGTTGATGAACGCACGGCAGAACTTACCGCGCTGAATGACCAGCTAAGGCAGGAAATTCACGATCGGGTCGCAATCGAGGCCAGGCTGCGCGAAGCCAAGAAAGAAGCCGAGCAGGCCAACCTGTCCAAGACGAAATTTCTTGCAGCGGTGAGCCATGACTTGCTGCAGCCGCTGAATGCCGCGCGCCTGTTTACCGGCGCCCTGCAGGAGCAGGAGATGGCGGAGGGGACGTCACGGCTGGTGGGATCGGTGAGTAACTCCCTGGCCGATGTCGAAAGCCTGCTCAGTACCCTGGTGGATATCTCCAAGCTGGATGCCGGCGTGATTACACCGGATATCAACGCTTTTTGCGTGCGAGGCTTGCTGCAGAATATCGCCAATGAATACAGCCAGGTGGCGCGCAAGCAAAACCTGCAATTGCGCTTTGTCTGCAGCAATGCAGTGATCCGTTCTGACAGTCAGCTGCTGGCGCGAATTCTGCGCAACTTTCTTTCCAATGCATTGCGTTATACCGAAACCGGACGGATTCTGTTTGGTTGCCGCCGCCGTCGTGACAGCCTGGTGATCGAGGTCTGGGATACCGGTATCGGCATTGCCGAGGAAAAACTCACCGAAATCTTCCTGGAGTTCAAGCGCATTCTGCCGCCGGGCGGCGGTCATCATGACAAGGGGCTGGGTCTGGGGTTGGCGATCGTCGACAAGATCTCACGCATTCTGGGGCATCAGGTGGCGGTCACCTCGGTGCCGGGTCGCGGTTCGGTCTTCTCGGTGGAAGTGCCGTTGGGCACCCTTGAACCGCGCGATGACAACGTGCTGGTCAGTGCTGAGCCTGTCCAGGCATGGCTTGAAAATGCGCGCTTGTGGGTGGTTGATAACGATCAGGCCATCTGCGATGGCATGGCCACCCTGATGCAGGGCTGGGGTTGCGATGTCATCACGGCGCTCTCTCTGGACGATCTCGAGCGCAAGGTATCGGTGTCAGACGGGGAGGTGGATCTGCTGATCGTGGATTACCACCTTGATAATGATGACAACGGGATTGACCTGGTCGCCGAGATCAAGCGTCGGCGCAGCGATGAGTTGCCGGTGCTGATGGTGACCGCCAACTACAGTCACGAGCTAAAGCAGCAGATTCGGGATCTGGGTTACCTGTTGATGCACAAGCCCGTGCGCCCCATGAAACTCAAGACCACGCTGAACCATCTGTTGAACACGCGGCCCTGACGCTTGAGTACAGCGCTCTTGGCCATCCAGAGGCTGGGCAGCCGCTGTCCTGTATTGGGCACCAAGGGGAGCTGTTCGGCGTAACGAAACGGAGTGCGCGTCCCTGCGACGATTCGTTGTTGCCAGCCGCTGCGCTTAACGGCGCAGGTACTGGGCGAAATCAATATTGCCGGCCGAGAGCACGGCCTGAATGCGGTTATGTACGCCAAGCTTGCGCAGGATCGCCGAGACATGAGCCTTGACGGTGGTTTCTGCGATGTTGAGGTTATAGGCGATCTGCTTGTTGGATTCACCGGTGGCCATGCGTTCGAGTACCAGCAGCTGGCGTCGTGTGAGTGAGGATAGCAGCTCCACCGGTATGCGGTTTTCATCGCTGCGGTTGCGCCGGGTTTCAGGCTTGCTGGCACGAATAATGTCTGAGGGCAGATAGACGTTACCATCGAGAATCTGCTGCAAGGCGTCGGTCATCTGTTCGCGGGGGGACGACTTTGTAATAAAGCCCACTGCCCCATAGGTGATGGCCTGGAGCACGATCTGCTTGTCCTCCTCGGCCGAAACGATCACCACCGGTACGGTGGGTGCTTCGTTGCGCAGGGTAATCAGGCCGTTCAGGCCGTGCATGCCGGGCATGTTCAGATCCAGCAGAATCAGGTCCAGATCGTCTTGTTCCAGTGTCAGGGCGAGTGCCGTTTCCAGATTCTCGGTTTCGATCGTTTCACAGCCTGGCAGGCTGGTGCGGATGACATTGGTAATGGCTTCGCGGAACAGCGGGTGATCATCGGCAATCAGTATCTTGTACACGGGGTCTCTCCGTTATAGTTATTATCCGCTAGCGCTCGGTTACGATGCTATCTTAACCGCTACGCGCGCTTTTGGCTCGCCAGTGTCAGTTTGTTTCGGCCAATGGTACGGGAATCGCGCGTTCCACCGGCAGCAGCGCGTCTTGCCAGCCGTCAGTGCCCTCTGGATACCAGTATAACGCCTGGTTGTAGCCCCACTGTGCCGCGCGTCGCGTGGCGTTCCAGGACATCCAGCAGTCGGCACGGCAATAAAACACGATAGGCCGTGTCGCATCATCGCGGCGCAGTGTGTCGAGCTGGATTCTAAAATAGTTTTCCCAGGGTTGCTCCAGCACGCCTTTGCCCACATTGGGCAGCCAGTAACTGCCGGGTATCTGCAGGCGCTCTTTCAGGTTGATAAAGACGCCATTGCGCCAGTCCAGTGCCTGCACGTTGAGCAGCGCCGTATCGGGACGCTGCAGCAGCAGGGCCTGCAATGCTGCGGTATCGAGGGTCCGGGCCTGGGCGATATCCGCGGGCGTAGGGCTGCGATATTGCGCTATACGATAGCCATCGGGTGAAAACAGCGTTGATTCGCTGGCTGTCGTGGGACTTTGCGCCGCAGCCGTTGGCAATGTCGTGGCTACCGACAGGCCGATAAGGCAGGGGAGGAACAAGCTTTTTATATTCATACCCTAATTAGAACGTGCTCGTCGGGCAGGAAAAATCCTACCATGGCGCTTAATAACCAGTACTAAAGTACTGCTTTTTAGCGTCCTGCGAGTCGGCGCATGACCTGGCGGTGATACAGGCGGGATAGCCAGGGCCTGAGCCCTGGCAGGCCAATCAGCCAGGCCAGTGGTTTTAGCAAAGGCACGCGGCGCATGAGCAGAATATAGGCATCCAGTTCGCTATAAATGCGCTGGTCGGCATCCCGTACATGCAGCTCGGTCAGTGCGAGACGCGGGTCTATGCCGAGTCTTCGCAATTCGTCATCCTTCCCGGTGATATCGAACCAGCAGATGGTGTCTGCCCGGGAGCCTGCGAGTTTTTCGTAGCGGGCACGATCGCGCCGACAGCGGGGGCAGGCGCCATCATAATAGACGGTGATGCTGGGCGGATTCTGGTGGCTATCGGGTACCATGGGTTTGGATTGTCCGTGAGTATCTGTAATCTAAGTCTATTAGACAAAGCCTGGTCACGAAGGTGCGCCGTTCGCGCTAGTACCGTCGCGCGGCAGTAAGCAGGGAGAGCCGGTATGGCTGCAAAAAAATGGTTGGGGTTGCTGGCGGTGATCGTGTTGACCGTCGTTTTCTTCCCCGAGGGCGACAGGAGCCGGGACGACGGCGTGCTGGTTGAGCAGGCGCCGCGGCAGAACCCGGTTAGCCGCCCCCCGTTCGAACTTGATGGACACCGTATCGAGGCACTGGCGGAATTTGAGATCGATGCACGGGTACTGGGCAAGGAGCGTTACTGGCTGGATCGTGAATCGGACCTGTCCAAATATGACCTGGCACTGGGGTGGGGGGCAATGTCCGACAGCCGGGTGCTGGATCGTATCGAGATACGCCAGTCCGGACGCTGGTATCGCTGGCGTACTGAACAGTTGCCCATTCCTCGGCAGGAGATCGAGCACAGCAGCGCCAACATGCACATGATTGCCGCCGACAGTTACATTGAACGGCAGATTTCCGCCGTCAGAACCGGGGATGTGGTGCGTATCAGCGGCTATCTGGTGCGGGCTACTTCCCCCGATGGGTGGCGCTGGCAGAGTTCTCTTACCCGTGATGACGTTGGCCAGGGCGCCTGCGAGCTGGTGTATGTTGAATCCATTGAAATCCTGTAGACGAGGCACCCGGAATGGACAAGCTGCAGACCCGTGACTACCTGCTCAGCAAGCCTGAAGCCTGGGAGGACTATCCGTTTGGACCGGGGCCCGCGGTCTTCAAGGTGAAGCAGAAGATGTTTGCACTGCTGATGACGGACAATAGCGGTGTGCGGCTTAATCTGAAATGCGATCCGGTGCAGGCACAGATGCTGCGGGATGTGTTTGAGGCCGTGCAACCGGGCTATCACATGAACAAGCGTCACTGGAACACGGTTCTGCTGGATGGTTCACTGCCGGATGGAGAAATACAGCGCATGATCGACCATTCCTACACCCTGGTGGTACGGGGGCTTAAGGGCGTGGAGCGACGTGCGCTGGAACTGTCCTGGGGGCCGGATGCCTTATACCGTTAACTCCTTTTGCTGATTCACCGAACTAGCCTGTCAAACGTGGCCGGTCGTAACGAGGGAAAGACCGTTTTGAGGCGGTTTTTGTACTCTTCTGAGGCGAATAGTGGTTCTGTTTAACGAGGAAGAGTGCAAAAAATGACCCCTTTTTACCGGAGAGAATCGGCTTTTCCGCAGTAGATCAGTGTTAAGCCCGACAGGCTGCTAGTGCCTGCAGTGCCTTGCTATTGCCCCGGGTAATCAACCACCGTGATTTCCCGTTGCTAAATACCGAGGCCCTGACGCCTGTGACAGCCTGTATCGCTAATCAAGATTTGCGGCCTCCCTGCCGCAATACCGATTCTCTTGTCTCGTGAAGATTGGCATTGACAGAGTATTAGTGCTACCCAATTCCCGTCCGTCTGGTCCGCTGCTTTGTGTCGCTCAGAGTTCGATCCTTACGCCGATGGTGATAACCTGCTCGTCGAGGAAATCGTGTCCCAGCAGGGACTGGTAATCGATAAAAGGCATAACGCCGTTGGCCAGTACGGCCGTAGCCCCAATGCCTGCGGTAAAGTAGTTACGATCCGGATTGTCCGTGGAATAGCTCAGCGAAGTAGCATTGGCGTCATCGACAAAGCTTGAGGTCAGGGTTCGTGCGTCGTCGTCGAATTCGTGGATGTAGTGCACCTGAGCCTGGGGCAGCAGTACACCCCAGCTTCGGCTCAACGCATAGCTGACCTGGACGCCGATATTAGTAGTGAGCGACGAAATGGACTGGTCGCGGTAGCTCTGTGCAAGGCCGCCGCCGCCGCTTTCGGCATAGCCGTCTATGTCGGTTTCAATGAAATCGATACTTGCTTTAGGGCTCAGGGTCCACTGGCCATAGGCCCGGTCGTACCCCAGATTGATACCGCCGAACCACTGGTCACCATCGGTCTTGCCGTTTGCTACTTCAGATACGGTACCAAGTAGAACATCGTCGGATACCAGCTCATAGCTAATATTGCGGGTGCTTTTGTAGTCGAGCGACGCATATCCCAGATAGGCATCGATATAGAGGTCAGCGCCAGGCCGGAAATTGCCGTAGGCGATTAACGAAAGGGAGTCGGTATCGAGTTCGCCGGCATTGGCGTCGAAATCAGTGTCGCTGTTGGAGTACCCCAGCGCCAGACCGGCAGTGACCTGGTCAGAATAGCGATAATCGGCTCCGAAGGTTGCGCCGTAAAGGTCCTGGTCGAACCCCGTTTCGAAATCACTCTGATCGCGCTCCGTGTCGGTATAGTTGGCGTTCACGAACAGGCTCAATCGTCCGAAATTCATTTCGGCGCTCGCACCTGCGCCATTTTCTTCGTCATCTTCCTCTTCGAGGCGGGATTCGATATTGGTCGCCTGGATGCGTGCGCCGGTAGCCGAAGCCCGGCTCTGAGCACTGGTGATACCCAGATTGTTACCGACGGCAGCGGCAGATCGTCTTCCTCCGGAGCCAGGCCCGCCAGCGCGCACCAGCAGTTCACACTTGCTATCGAGATCGGATCCTTCCGGAGCGCCTTCACAAATGTCGAACCAGCTTTGGTCCAGTTCTTCGGCCGGTGTCTGGGCAACGGCAGACCCGTTTATCGCCAGAAAACAGAGTCCAAGGGCAGCTCCCGCCTTAAAACGGATTGCTGGCCCACGCGCTAAAGTCGATATCCTGCTGTCCATAGATAGGTCCCCCTCGGTCAGGTTGTAATCAGCGGATTTGACGAATTCTAAGTGTAGGACAGCTTCCTTTTGAACGAGACAACATCGGCCGCTGCTCGACACAGGCCGTGGCTAAAAAGAGTCCCCCTGTAACGACGCCTAACGGAGGCGAAAGGTGGCATCTGATGCGCGTTGGGGGTACAGCGCCACTGCCGCCAGGATCTGCTATGGTGCAATCGATAGCTGCAAGAGCAGTGCTCGCCCGCGAACTCAAGGCAATTCGACATGGCGAAGGAACAGAAACTGACGGTCCTGTTTGCCGATGTCTGCGGCAGTACCCGGCTGTACGAAACGATAGGCGACACAAAGGCGCGCCAGACTATAGCGCACTGCATCTCACGGATGACGGCCGTAACCCACAACAATGGCGGAACTCTGATCAAGACGATTGGAGACGAGGTCATGGTCACCTTCGATTCCGTGGATGCTGCTGCCACGGCGGCGATGCAGATGCAGACGCAAATCAGTGGTGCACTGGTCATCGAGGGACAGCCGATCGCGATTCGCGCCGGCTTTCATTTCGGGCCGGTTCTGCTTGAGAGCGGCGATGTCTTCGGTGATACGGTGAACCTGGCGGCGCGCCTGGCTGCGCAGTCCAAGGCGGGCCAGGTGCTGACGTCGTCCGATGCTGTCCACCGGCTTGGGTCGCAATGGGCCGATTCGATTCGAAGGATCGACAGAGCAGCGGTGAAAGGCAAGCGCGAGGAAGTGGAACTCTGGGAGCTGTTGTGGCAACGAGATGACCTGACAAGCATGGCGCCCCCCGATCCGGAAGTTCGCCAGCGGGGCGCGCGGACACGGCTCGTGCTCGAATACCAGGGCCAGACCATCGACGTCAGCGCCAAACGGACGGCCGTCACCATGGGGCGCGCGGACCAGAACGATCTGGTCGTAAATCAGACCCTGGTGTCGCGCCTCCATGCCCGCATCGAACACCATCAGGGGCGATTCGTGCTCAGCGACCAGAGTACTAACGGTACCTACCTGATTGAGTCGGATGGCGAGGAATCCTTCGTGCGACGGGATATTCTCTCCCTCCACGGCGGGGGTTTTATCGGACTGGGCAAGGCGCCCGAAAGCGACTCGCCGGAAGCCATTCGCTATATCATCACGGACCAAGAGGGCAGGGATTGACGTTGACGGGTCAGCCGAGCTGATTCCGAATTACTGCCAATCCTCGGCTCAGTCGGTTTTGATGCGCTCGGCGAGGTGTTCGAGCAGTGCGGGCCAGATCTCGCTCCAGCAGCAGCGATGGTCGTATTGGGGGAAATGCCAATGCTCGGCGCCGGGCTGCGCCACCAGAACGCCCGTCACCAGATCGGCGGGAACCGTCCGGTCGCGGCCTCCGGTCAGGTGCAACTGGTATATCCCGGCTGAAAGCGGTGGGCGTGTCGCCGGGTTGAGCGAGGCCGTAAGCGGCCGGTAGCCATGCAGGGTTGTCCAGCGGTCCGGGTCGAGATTGGCACCAACCGTGACCAGGCCACGGGTCTGTGGCAGACGTTCGGCCAGCAGCATGGCCAGGGTACCGCCGCCGCTGTGGCCGATCAGCACCAGACCGTTGGAGTGCCGTTGTAACAGCAGTGTGCCCAGTGCCCGGGACATGCTGTCAACGACGCGCTGGGAATAGCGCGCATCGGTCCAGAGGCTTTCATTGCACTGCGGATGAGTTGCCAGGCCGTGGTAACACGGCCTTCCCAGATAGAGGCGAGGCGCCGGATCCAGCGCCATTAACTTCAGCGTCAGTGACGGTGCGGGGGTAGGGTCGGCGGCAACCCAGCGTCCGGCCAACCAGGGTGAGCCGTCGCCATCGAGGTAGACATGCAGCAGCGATCCCCGGGTGGCGGCGTCGGGCGCATGCATATAGACGGCATGCTCAAAGCCGTCTCCGGCCAGCAGCACTCTCTCGAAGCCGAGCTCTTGGGCCTGCTGCTCGAAGCGTTCGGCGGGCACCAGAGTACAGGCGCACAGCCACAGCAGCAGGGACGGTCCGGTCAGCTGGCGCCAAAATCTTTTGGTCGCAGACAAAGCAAATCCTTGTGGCTTTCTTTGATGGTATGCCTGTCCCGGGTGCCGCCAGGCACCCGGTTTCGCTGTGCCGCCCGGGACTCTTGAAAACTGCTGTGTCCACCGAGGGTCGCGACAGGGCAATGCCACGGTTCCGGCAATGTTCGCAGCTGGGCTACAGAGCGGCTTGAACTATTATTGTAGGAAGGTGGTGGTGACGTAGCCAATCAGGGGAGAGCCATGACAGCAGGCTGCAGGCGTGGGTATCCGTTCGATCTCCGGGGGCGCGCGTTTCTGATGTGGGCAGGGGTGTACGGGCGGTTCAATACGTTGGTTCTACTGTTGCTGGCGCTGATGCTGACGGGCTGCCAGGGCGGGGCTTCGATGACACCGGCGCCCTTGCCTGAAGCCGCCGCCCGGAACGCCAACGAATTTCTTATCGTGGATTGCCTGCTCCCCGGGCAAGTGCGCAAGCTGGGCCAGCAGCTGACTTATCAGACGGCCAGGCGCCCGATTCGCACCTCGGCCGTTAACTGCGAGATCCGCGGTGGCGAGTATGTGGCTTATGATCGCGCTGACTATGCCAGTGCACTGAAAGTCTGGTTGCCCAAGGCGCAGCTAGGTGATGCAATCGCCCAGAACTATGTCGGCGAGATCTACGAAAAGGGGCTCGGGCTGGCACCGGACTACCGGCTGGCGGCTCACTGGTACCGACTGGCGGCTGAACAGGGGCATGCTCCGGCGCAGATAAACCTGGGCCATCTGAGCGAGAAAGGGCGGGGGGTGCCGCTGGACAGGCAGGCAGCACTTAACTGGTATCGCCAGGCCTCCGGCCTTACCGGTGATGAACTTCAGTTCAGTTCAACGCTGAAGGCGGAATATGCCGAACAGGAACGGGAGCTGACAACGCTGCGCAGCGAGTTGTCCGAGCGGCGCGAGGCGCAGGAACGATTAGAGGCCGAGGTGCAGCGCAGCCAGCAGCAGTTGCGGGCCAGACAGCGTTCGCTCGAGGATGCGAGGCAGCAGATGGAACAGATTCGACGCCAGCTGGAGCAGATGAAGGCGTCACCGGGTGACGCGACCCGTCCGCCGACACCGGCGGTGAACGCCGACCTGCAGCGGCTCACAACGCTGTCCCGCGACAAACAGGCGTTGCAGCGGCAACTCGATGGCATTGGTCAGAACGAAGCAGCCCTGCAACGTCAGCTGGAGGACAAGCAACGGCAACTCGACCAGCTGCAGACCCAGCTGCAGCGAGCCGAGTCGGAGCTGGCCGGCCATCAGCAGGAGTTGTCGTCGACCCGACGGGAACTGGACCTTAGCCGCAGTCAGTTGGCACAGCAGCGGCAGTTGAGTGCCGAACGTTCAGTGCAGAGCGAGGAACAGGCGCGGCTACAGCAGCTTGAACAGCGCAATGGAACACTTCAGGCGCAGCAGCAGCGCTATGAACAGCAGATTGCCCGCAGCCGCCGGCAACAACAACGGCTGCAGCAGGCACTCGATGATCTTCAAACCGAGCGCAGCGTTTCGCAGCAGCAGTTACAGCAATATCGCGAACAGCAGCAGGTACTGCAGCAACAGCTCGACGACAAGGAGAAGCGGTTGCAGGCAATGCAACAGCAGCAAAGGCAGAGCGATGCCGACCTCGCCGCGAGCCGGGCCCGTTATGAGTCCGAACTGGCACTGTTTACCGAGGAAACCCAGGCGCAGAGGCAGCGTCGCCAGCACGAAATTGCTGCGCTGGAGCGGCAATTGCAGGAGCGGCGGCAGCTGGTTAGCACACAGCAGTCCAGTATTGATGAGTTACGCTTGGAAGTGCAGCAGCATAAACGGCAGCTGACGCAACTGACGCAGGTCGAGCCGGCAACGATGGTGGAGCCGCCCTCGATCGAGATTATCGAGCCTCCGGTGGTGCTGATGCGCGGCGTACCCAGCGTGCGGCTGCAGACGCCGCTGCTGGAGCGGGAAGTGATCGGCAAGGTGGTGGCGCCGGCTGGCCTGCTCAGTTTCCAGGTGAATGGCGAGGCGGCGGTGGTGGGGGACAACGGCCTGTTCCAGGTAAAGGTGCCGATTCGTTCGGACCGAACGCCAGTTGAGATCGTCGCGGTCGACCGGCAGGGGCGTCGGGTGGTGGCCGCTTTTTCGCTGATAACCGATGTGCCGGCCGTCAGCAAAGTCAGCGGTGCGCTCGCCGCACAAGCGACTCGGGGACCTGAGCTGGCGCTTGGGAACTACTATGCGCTGATTATCGGCAACAACCAGTATCGCCATTTTCCGAGTCTGAATACCGCCAGAAACGATGCCAGCGAGGCCGCAAGGCTGCTACGTGAACGGTACGGATTCAAGACGACCCTGTTGCTGGACGCTGACCGGTACGCGATCCTGTCGTCGCTGAACCGGTTGCGACAGGAACTCACCGAGCAGGACAATCTGCTGATCTACTATGCCGGCCATGGTGAACTGGACCGGGTTAACGACCGCGGCTACTGGCTCCCGGTGGACGCGGAGCCCGGCAACAGTGCCAATTGGATCTCCAACGTCGATGTCACCGATATCCTCAATGCCATCCGTGCCAAGCAGGTGATGGTGGTGGCCGATTCCTGCTATTCCGGCACTCTCAGCGTGTCGTCGATGCCGCGGCTGGAACTCAGTATTCCCGAGGAGAATCGCAACGAATGGATCATGACGTTGGCGCAGGTGCGGGCGCGTACTGTCCTGACCTCGGGTGGTGTTCAACCGGTGCCGGATTCGGCCGGTGGCAATCATTCGGTGTTTGCCAAGGCTTTTCTCGATACGCTGAATAGCAATCGGCGCGTACTTGAAGGCCATGCCCTCTATCGCGATGTGCTGAAACGGGTGCAGCAGCGCAAGCTCGGGCCGGAGCTACAGCAGGTGCCGGAATATACGCCGATTCATCATGCCGGGCATGAAGCCGGGGAGTTCTTTTTCCGGCCCCTCTGAGACCAGGCCGGCGCTCTGATTGCGGGCCGGTACGGCCGCCCGACAAGGGCACCAACCATCCAGGTGACCCCCTATGTCGCAACAGCAATACCTAGGAAAATACCGGATCGACGGGATTCTCGGCGAAGGCGGCATGGGGGTCGTTTTCCAGGCGTTCGATCCCCATATTGCCCGCACGGTTGCGATTAAGACCGTCCATCCCGAGCTACTGGAAGGAGAACTTGGACGAGACTTGCTGGAGCGGTTTCGTCACGAAGCCCAGGCCGTCGGCCGACTGACGCACCAGAACATCGTTGCCATTTATGAATATGAAGAGGACGAGAAGCAGGGCGCGCCCTTTTTCGTTATGGAGTATGTGGAAGGGCGCGAGCTCAAGGATTATCTGCGCGAAGGCACGCGTTTTCCGTTCAGGCAGGTGCTGAATATCATGTCCCAGGTGCTGGATGCGCTGGAATATACGCACTCGCTGGGTATCATTCATCGCGATATCAAGCCGGCTAATATTATCCTGCTGTCGGACGGCACGGTAAAAATCGCCGATTTCGGCATTGCCAGGCTGGAGTCATCCGACCTGACCCAGACCGGTGGTGTGCTGGGTACGCCCAATTACATGTCGCCGGAACAGTGTCTGGGACAGCCGGTGGACGCTCGCACCGACCTGTTTTCCACCGGTATCGTTCTGTACGAACTGCTGACCGGTAACAAGGCTTTTCCCGGCGACCTGTCCAATACGGTGATCCACCGGATCATTCACGATATGCCCGGCAAGCCGGATACCTCCAACGCAGAGGTAATCCGGTTCTTCAACACAGTGGTGAAGAAAGCCCTGGCCAAGAAGCCCGAAAAGCGTTTCCAGAGCGCCACGGAGTTCCGTAACGCCATCAACGGGTTCAAGGACCGGCGCCGCAGGACGGACAAAAGGCCCCGCTTTCGTCTCTGGATGGCAATCATGGCGCTGGCGGGTTTTCTGATCGGCGAACATGCCTATCAGTGGTACCGTGAAGGGAGGGCAGTGCCGCCGGAACCGGTGGAACTGTCCATACCTCAAGGACTGCCGGCGGTGCCGGGCCTGGCACCGCCGGTTGCTACGCAACGCCAGGGTACACCGGTTGTGTTGAGCCAGGCCGAGCAGGAAAAAGTCGCGCGGCTGCTGGCCGTGGCGAGGGCGCACCTGATGGTGGGCCGGCTGATTCTGCCCCAGGGCAGCAATGCCTACGATGCCTACCAGCTGGTGCTGGAGATGGATCCGGCTAATGCCGTTGCACAACAGGGGGTGGAGATGGTCGCTAACCGGCTGGTGGAGCAGTCCCTGCAACTGTGGCAGGCGGGGGAGTTGGAGGCGGCCAGAGGGCAGATTACACGCGGGCTGGAACTGTTCCCCGCTCACAACGGTCTGCTGGCGCTGCGCCAACGGCTGGATGCCCAGTCGGGGACGCGTTAGTCGATGGGCGGTTCGAGCCGGGTGCCCGGATCGCCGGTACCGAGGCGAATCTCGAGCGCCTGTTGCAGCAGACGGTCCGCCTCGTCCCAGTGCCCGGCCAGCCGTGCATCGCGGGCACGCTGCAGAAACGTCTGGACGAGCATTGAACGGGCCTCCAGAACCTGCGCGTGCTGTGCATCGAGCAGGGTCATCTGTATCAGGTATTCGCTCGCGCTATCCGCTGCGGGCAGATCGATATTGCCGGTCGCCAGGGCCTGGGTGAAACGCTCAAACAGGGCCGTCAGCTGCTGGTGACGCTCGCTGTCCGTGAGGGCGGGCTGCTCCTGAACGCTCAGGGCCTGCAGTCGAAGCCGATATTCGTTGATGGCTTCGTTGGCCGGCTCGCCGGACAGGGCACCGGTTTGTGCGTTTGGAACGGGTAAATGACGCTCGGTCGCAGGAGCTGGGGGCTCTTCATGATTGAGCGGCGGCCACCAGAGCACCGCGAGTGCGGCTACAGCCGCGGTGGCGGCAACCCGCCAGGGATTCAGTCTCCGCCGATGAAGGGTGCGGGTTGGTGCGACCAGGTTGGCCGCGGGAGTGATCGGGCGCGTAGGTTCAAGATCGGCACGGTGCTCTGATGGCCGTCGCACCTGGGTCCGCAGGTCTGTGGGCTTCTTGTCATCCGGTCTGGAATCGATCACGGCAGCACCCTCCGATACTGGCACGGCTGACTACACTTAACTTCAGAGTAGAGTATCGAACCGGACGGCGCGCAGAGGGCGTCGCCGCCGCCGGGCGTTTGCCGATGTGCCAATCGACGCTGCCGTTCAGCGGTACCTTCGTCGCTACTTTATCATCGTTCTAGGAGCAGCATGGCTTTCCTCTCCTGTGGCTATGGATCCGACGTCGGACGCATTCGGAACCATAACGAAGACAGTTTCGTGGTCGATCCGCAACTCGGGTTGTGGCTGGTTGCCGATGGCATGGGCGGACACAGCGGCGGAGAGGTGGCCAGCGCCATTGCGAGCCTGGTGGTGCACCAGCGCGTTGCCGGGGGGCTGTCGCTGCGCGAGGCTATTCAGGATGCGCATCTGGCCATTCTGGCTGCGGCCGAGCAGGGCGATGGCATCAAGGGGATGGGAGCGACCCTGGTCGCATTGCACGCAAGGGATCTGCACTACGAGATCGCCTGGGTCGGCGACAGTCGGGCCTACCTTTGGGATTCCGCGGAACCTGCCCTGAGCCAGCTCAGTCACGATCATTCCTATGTTCAGCTGCTGGTAGACAGAGGGGTACTGAGCGAACGGGAGGCAGTCGGTCATCCCCAGGCGCATGTGGTGCTACAGGCACTGGGCGTCCCTGAACGCCACGAACTGCGGGTGAGCCGCAGCAGCGGGCAGTGGCAGCGCGGGCAGCGCATTCTGCTCTGCAGCGATGGCCTTAGCGGCGAACTGGATGCCGTCGAATTGGGCCAGATTTTGGGCTCCGGCGTTGATGAGCAGGTGCAGGCGGATCGCCTGATTCAGGCCGCGCTGACCCATGGCGGGCGCGATAATATCAGCGCCATCGTGGTCGCGGCACCCCAGGATGCGCCGCAAGCCCTAAACCTGGATGCGACCGTGCCGCGCGCCGAACCGGCCCCTGCGCCCAGGTCAGCATCGCCGAAGTTCGATCGCCGGCTTGGATATCTGGGAGCTGCAGTGCTCGGGGTACTTCTGATCGTTCTGGCATTCTTCCTGGTATAACGGCAGGCTCGCAGGAGCAGGATATGAACCACAACAAGGGCGAATCGCCGGCGCCGGAGCCGCCAGCGCAGGTTACCGTCAGTGGCTGGTCGCTGGAGTCCGACAAGCTGCAAGGTGGCTGCCTGGCGCTGACCGGGGCATTGATCATCGGGCGGGGATCGGACTGCGATTTGGTCATCGACGATTCCCATCTGTCACGCCGGCATGCCGCCATCCGTGTTGCCGACACCTGTCTGCAGGTAGAGGACCTGGGGTCGGCCAATGGCACCTATCTCAACGGCGAAAGGATTAGCCAAGCTGAGGCACATCACGGTGACGAAATCTGGCTGGATCAGCTGGTATTTCGGGTGACCGGGCCTCAATCCGGCGATTTTGACGCGACACAGTTGCGCGATCCTGACGCCACAGCGCTACATGTGGCTGTCGGTACCGCAATGCGGCATCGGGATGGTGATGAGAACGAGCACACCCGGGTGCTGCGTAGAGGGAAAGCCTGGTTTGTTATGACTGACGGCCAGCGTTGCGAAATCGCAGCGGGGCGGATACGGATTGGACGAGCGCCGGACAACGACCTTGTGCTTGATGACCCTTCAGTGTCGTCGCACCATGCCGAGCTTTCGAATCAGCTGGGGCAATGGATCCTGACCGACCTGCAGTCCACTAACGGCACCTGTGTTGACGGCCGCTCCGTTGAGCAGGCACAGCTGAGCGACGGCGCGCGGGTGCGTTTCGGCGAGCTGGACATGCAGCTCGTGCTGGATTCGCACGCTCAGCCGCGAGACGCGCCCCCAAGGGCTGGACAGCGCAGCGGTAACCCGCGACGAAAATCTCCCTGGCTGTGGTTCGGGCTGCTGGTATTGATCACCTGCGCCGTCCTGGTGCTGTTACTGATGCCGCGTTCGGGTTAGCTTCCAGCAGCCTGGCATCCGTCGGCCAGTACCCGACCGTTGGCACTATACTGATGCAGTAAAGAAAGGCAGTTGCGAAGTCGATTCTGACCCGCAGGGGAGAACGAACATGGCTACTCTGGTAATCAAGGATCTCGAGGAAAACAGGGAACTGGACAGCAAAGCGATGAGGACCATTGTCGGTGGTCGTCGTGTCCGCCTGCGCAGGGACCCGCTTAGCAGGCTGTTGAAAAGCGTTAGCGGGGCAGCTAGCGCAAGCGGTGCGCCACCCGGACAAAAATCGTCGAAATGAAAGAGTTTATGGCCGATAAAAGACCGATTCATTCGCGTCGCCCACCCTGCGAGGCTGCAGTAAAGTGCGTTCAGGCAAAGCCTGTAAGCCGTTATTTTTAACGCCGTTATTTTTAACGCCGTTATTTTTACGCCGTGATCAGCAACGCAGGTCGTTTGTCAGCAGCCGGTTAGGTGCAGTCTCTGTATGGCCATGTCCACTCTTCAGGCGGATCCTTTAACCGTTGATTGAGCGCAGAAAGATAGTGTGAAACCTGTTTTGTAGCAGCAAACAATTATCCTTAACATTGTTGAATAACACCAAACGTATATCCACTTCAAAACCCGGGCAGGCAGCCCGGATTTTTTTGTGGTCAATAAATTAATCCATTTAAATCAAGCTGTTAATTTGTCTATATGCAGATTTTCGGGGAGTTGGCACAGGGGCTGCAATACACAGGTCAGAGCGAACAGCCACAGTGGAAGCCGCTCTTACGACCCTGAACCCTTGGAGATATTGCCATGACTATCAGCATCTGCGACCTGCACGAAAGCAAAACACTCGATAACCGGGCACTGGCCAGCGTCCGTGGCGGTTACGCATTCAACCCCGGATACCTGATGCCCAAGCCGGCCTGGTTCGGCCCGGTCAGCACCAGCATCAAGCAGCTGACCAACGTCAATACCCAGCTGAACATTGCGGTTCTGAGCCAGGACATTTTCCAGGGCAACAGCAACGTTGTATCCCAGGCTTGATTGCAAAGTGCCCCTGCGGGGCGGGGGCACTAGCTGATCCATACCGATTAGAGAACGACATTCAGGAGTACGACATGACAATCCTCATCAACGACCTTGTACAGAACGAACAGCTGGATGCCCGTGCCATGGCCACAGTGCAGGGCGGCAAGGCGATCTTTGCCAACGGTCAGTTCCATATGCTGCCCCATGGGCCCAAAGGCCACGGGCCGGCGGTGATCCTGCCCGGCAATTTTTTCCACCAGAGCCTGAGTAATGTGTCCAATCAGCTCAATATCGTGGTCAACAGTCAGAACGTGACTCAGAGCAACAGCAACACTGTGATCCAGTTTTAACTTCGAGGCATGACGCGGGAGATGAAACGGACTCGCTCCCGCCACGAACAGGAGAATCCGATGATGAATTTTTTCAAACAACTGATGCAGCGCCTGATTCAACCGTTCGCGCCCCGTGTTTCCGGCGCCAGACAACTGGGCAAACATACACTGCGCGATCTGGGTATCGACCCCATGGCAGCCGAACATCAGCGCAATGCCGAGCTGTGGCAAAAACTCGCAGCCTGATAGACCGCGTGTTCATCCACATGTCGCGATCACCCTGAGACCGGTCAACTGACCGGTCTTGTCTTTTCTGCGCAACGGATTTCAGTTTCCAGTTTCCAGATCCTTCCCCTAGCCGTGGCGGTCGGTCTGTTGTCGCTCATCTCGAAGCCCTCTGCGCCTGCGGCTCGCGATGAAATGCAGCCGCGGCACCTTCACACCCGCTCAATCTCACCATTCAGCTTCCATTGGGCTGTACATCGGCTGTGCAGGGAGTCCATGGGCTTTTTGGTGCCTTTATTAACCCCTCTCGGACCAATGGTTTCCCTGCCTACGTGTCCGTTATGTACAGGAAGTACTGTCCCTTACATTTGCTCCTGCGATATAAGGATTTCCGTCATCCCTGACGGTTATGGCGCGCACTCATGGATGCATGTCAGTGGTCACGCTGGACTTTTCCGGGGGGAAGGGGGCGTTTGCACTGGGCCATCTGTTCAACGGAAGACCCAATGATGAAATGTCCCTGTTACATGTATTTGACATAATCACCCGTAGCGTTGTAATGCTGCACTGAAAATGGGTTTGCACAGCGCTTGTTTGTCCGGGGATTTTCGTTCTCGCTTGGCTGCAGGGCTTCGTACTATGCCAATAGCATTGGATCAATGCGTTAATTCGACACACTATTATTGTTGTTGAAGCAATAACAGATCGAAATCAAATGTTGTCTGCTGGCAGACTAATTTCTCCGGTGAGCGAATTCGATTATTCTGGGTAAACAATGCCATTAAATAAAAATCTTTAATTTTCAAATTGTTAAATATACTTAGGTTTTTTTGTAAGTTATTGGCACAAGCTCTGCATTCAACAAGACAAGAGTAACCAATACTCTTGCCTGAACCTTCAGATTACAACCGGAGATACCATCATGACTCATATTGCCATCAATGACCTGAACGAAAACAAGGCTCTGGATAACCAGGCTCTGGCGAAAATTCGCGGCGGTTTCAGCTGGGGCTACCAGCAGGGCGTTAAAAACTGGTTTGGCCCGGTTAATTCCAGTATCAAGGAACTGACCAATATCAATACCCAGCTCAATATCGCGGTACTGAGCCAGGGCGTATTTCAGAATAATTCCAACTTTGTAAGTCAGGCCTGATCTTTGGGGCCTGAGGGCCCCGGATCCACCCCCCAATTTTCCGGAGAAACGACCATGACTATCATCATCCACGATCTGCAGCAGAACAGCGAACTGGACAACAAGGCAATGGCCGGTGTACGGGGTGGCTACAGCACCCTGGTCGCCAGTCAGGGACTCAAGCTGATGCCGAAAATGCCGGGCTACGGTCTGTTGTACCCGAGCAACATTACGCACCAGAGCCTGAACAACTACAGCGAGCAGCTCAATATCGCCGTAGGCAGTGCCTACGTCAGTCAGGGCAACAGTAATACTGTGATGCAGTTCTGATAAACTTGTTCCGATTCAAAACCGGCCCCAGCGGCCGGTTTTTTATTATGTTCAGGATGAACGGTATACCGCGGGCGCATGGATGCGCATGAGCGGTGATGTTCAGGATGAACGGTATACCGCGAGCGCATGGATGCGCATAAGCGGTGATGTTCAGAATGAACGGTCCCTGGCATTTTCTCCTGCAATATCAGGATTTCCGCCACCGCTGGCGACAATTGTCATTTGTTCCTGAAATGCCAGCTATTTTACGTAGGTGGACTATTAACCCGGGATCTGCTAACGCAGAGATGTTTACTATTGGCCGCAGGACAATGCGAGCCCCGCAGCACTTGTCATGTCCATGCACCGGCAGCCATATTCATGGGTTGAGGGTCCAGGGAAACCTGATTGTCCTATGGTTTAAGTCATAAACAGGCTTGAATGTAATGGTGGTTTTTGTATAGCCGGTCAATCGGAGGGGTATGAATGAGTGTTCCAGTGGATCGGGCTTTTTCTATATATAACAAGCTATCGTTTAAATTCTGCGCCGTGTGCGGGCCACTATTGTTTGGCCATTGAAAACATGTTCTTCGTAAAATGTTTTATTTTAAATAACTATTTGTGAGGAATGCCTTTTTGGATATGTAACTTGATTGCGCTTGATAAATAAAAGTTTTATTTTTTCAACGATTTACCATTAAACAAAATAAAAATTACGAACCTGGCATGGGGTCTGCAATATACAAGACAAGAGCCAACCGGCTCTTAATCCAAGATGTTAAATAGCGGAGATACCATCATGACTCGACTGACCATCAACGACCTGCACGACAGCAAAGACCTCGACAGCAAAGCCATGACCCAGGTACGCGGCGGTTATACCGCAATGGCCAACACCCTGGTTACTACCATGGGCCCCTACAGTGGTTTGAAACTGCATCAGCCCTCGCTCTATCCGAGTACCTTTGTGAAGAAAAGCCTGACCAATATCAGCGAGCAGCTTAATATTGCCGTAGGCAGTGCCTATGTAAGCCAGGGCAACTCGAACTCGGTCATTCAGTACTGAGTCCCACTGCCCCCGGGTTTCGTCCCGGGGGCAACGTATTGATCCGTTAGCGTTCACCTGTAGAGTGATAATGAACACCGCGAGGAGTCCGCTTCAGTGTCCGCTTTTGAACTGATTCATCACACACGTCAACTGGTTTTACTTATCGCCATGCTCGGCCTTTCAGCCACCGCTGGTGTGCTGTTCGCTGAACTGTCAGGAAATTGATGCGCGGGCATCGCCCGGTCATTTTTCCGGGGGCTGGCGATAATCCTTGGAATGCAGCGCGTGCTTCTTGAGCAGCGTCTGCAGATAGGACCGGTTCATGCCGGTCCGTTGTGCCAGTTCCGTGACCTTCCCATTGACCTTTTGCAATCCCTGTTCCAGATAAGCCCTTTCCGCCGCATCGCTGGCCTGCTGCCTGATGTCACTCAGCGACAGTAGCTCGTCTGCGTCACTGGCCTTGGCCTTCGACTTCGGCCTAATGTCTTCAGGCAGTTGGGCGGGGGAGGCGATCTCGTCCGCGAGGCAGGACAGGCGGTAGATCAGGTTGCGCAGTTCCCGGATATTACCCGGATAGGCGTAGGTCAGCAGGAAACTGCGCAGCGCAGGGGTCATGCGTACGGGCGCGCGGCTGAGCTTTTCCGCCGCCTCGTCGCAGAAATAATCGATCAGCAGCGGAATCTCGTCGCGACGTTCGCGCAGCGGCGGCAGGGTGACATGGATGACGCCGAGGCGGTAATAGAGATCTTCGCGAAAGGTACCTTCACGGGCCATCTGCAGCAGGTTGCGGTTGGTTGCGGCGACAATGCGGGTATCCACTTCGATGATCTCGTCGGAGCCCACACGCTGGATTTCGTTGGCCTGCAGTACCCGCAGCAGCTTGACCTGTCCGGCTAACGGCAGCTCGCCCACCTCGTCCAGAAAGATGGTGCCGTGGTGGGCGCTCTCGAACTTGCCCTTGCGATCGTTGCTGGCACCGGTAAAGGCTCCACGCTTGTGGCCGAACAGTTCCGACTCCAGCAGGTTTTCCGGAATGGCGCCGCAATTGATCGAGATAAAGGGCTTGTCGGCCCGGCTGCCGTTGACATGCACTAGCTTGGCCATCAGCTCCTTGCCGGTGCCGCTTTCGCCCTCGACAAGCACCGGAAGATCGGTCGGTGCCGCCCGTTCGGCGATCTCCAGCGCATCAAGCAGTTTCGGGCTTTCGCCAAAAACTCCCTCGAATACGAAGTCACGTTCCAGCAGAGCTTGTCGCCGCTGTTGGCGCGAGAGTGCGGGGGCCTGTTCCTCGCTGTCTGCTTCACGCGGCGGCGCCGTTTCCTCACTGGACTGTTGGAGCCGGGCCTGGCGCGATAGCAGCATCAGGCCGCTACGCACTTCGTTGAGCTGCAGCTGCAGTTTCTGCTTGTCGGCTGATGAGAGCCCCGGCATCCAGCGCAGGCTCGATCGCAGCACTTCGATTTTTTCCAGCAGTCCGCCGTAGGAGGCGGAAGAGAGCGGTTTGAGGTTTAGTGCTTTCATAAGGTGTCGCCTGGCAATTCGGAGGATATCGCCCTCTTGGGTCAAGGCCCAACCTGCATTTTCTAACCTAATGCCTTCGTCGCGAGGCGCCGCTCCTGCGTCTATTGCGTCAGTGCCGCGCCGGACAGCTGCTTCTGCACCAGCTGGTAATACATGCCGCGCTGGTCCAGCAGCTCCTGGTGGCCGCCCTGTTCGGTAATGCAGCCATCGTAGAGTACCAGGATCTTGTCGGCGTTCATCACGGTGCTCAGACGGTGGGCTATCACGATGGCAGTGCGGCCCTTCAGAATCTCGTGCATGTGGCCGAGGATATTGCTTTCGGACTGGGTATCGAGCGCCGAGGTGGCCTCGTCGAAGATCAGCAGGCGCGGGTTGTGATAGAGGGCACGGGCAATGCACAATCGCTGGACCTGGCCGCCGGACAGGCCGACACCGCGTTCGCCAACGACCTGTTCATAACCCAGCGGCAGGTTGCTGATGTAGCCGTGGGCATCGGCCATTTTCGCCACCTCGACAATGCGGCGCCTGTCCGGATTGTCGTCACCGATGGCAATGTTCTCCGCCACGGTGCCGGAAAACACCAGATTTGACTGCATCACGTAACCGACCTGAGCGCGGTAATATTCCATGTCGATCTGGCCCAGGTCGTAGCCATCGACTAGGATCCGCCCCTCGGATGGCGGATAAAAGCCGACCAGCAGCTTGGCCAGGGTGGTCTTGCCGGATCCGCTCTGGCCGACGATCGCCACCAGCTGGCCCGGTTTGATCTCGCAGCTGATGTTTTCGAGAACGTAGGGCGTTTCGTTGCCACCGTAGCGGAAATAGACGTTCTCCAGCCGGATATCGCCCTGCAGGTCCGGCAGCAGGATGCGCGACGACAGGGTTTCCGGTTTCTGCTCCGGCTCCAGGTCGAGCACATCGCCAAGCCGCTCCATGGCGATGCCTGCCTCGTGCAGCTCGTCCCAGAGTCCGACCAGCCCCATCAGCGGCGCCATGACGCTGCCCATCAGCATGTTGAAGGCAATCAGCTGTCCGATGCTCAATTCCTGCTGCAGCACCAGGGTAGCGCCGACCCAGAGCACGACGATGGTGGTGGCGGCGCTCAACAGCTGGCCGCCGAGCTGGATCTGCGCCTGGAAGCGGCCGGCGCGATACTGCACATCCAGCGAGCGGGCATACTTGCGCTCCCACTTCAGGCGCACGGCGCGCTCGATGCCCATGCCCTTGATGGTTTCGGCCCCGCTCAGGGTTTCCATCAGCACCGATTCGGCGTCGGTGGAGGCTTCAAAGGCTTCCCGGGCATAGTGCTTTAGGCGTGGCGTAACCAGTACGGTGAGCAGCGCGATCGGTACCACCATGGCAATCAGCAGCAAGGTCATCTGCACGTTGTAGATGAACAGCACGGTGAAATAGATGAAAACCATCAGCAGGTTAAGCAGGGTACTGATGGTGGATTCAGTGAGAAACTGACGGATCTTGTGGTTTTCCTGGAAGCGGGCGAAGATGTCGCCGGTGCGGCGCTTGGTGAAAAACGACACCGGCAGCGCCAGGCAGTGCTTGAAGAAACCGGCGATCATGCTGAAGTCCAGATTGCGCATCAGGAAGTTGGCGAGCAGCGCTCGCATCAGCACCGTGAGCTGGGTGAACACCTGGGCGATGATGAGTCCGAAGATCAGCACGTGCAGCAGCTCGACACTCTGGTGCACGACCACGCGGTCGAGGATGTTCTGCATGATGATTGGCGGCGCCAGGCTGAGCACCTCTATCACCAGGGTGGCCAGGAACAGGTAACCGAGCAGTTTCCTGAACGGTTGCAGGTAGGCGATAAAACGCAGCCAGGGAGAACGGCCAGCGGCCAGCTGAACCAGGCTTTCGCCGGGCGTGAAGATCAGGCAGGTGCCGCTCCAGCCGCGTTCGAACTCCGCCACCGTCAGCTTGCGAAATCCCAGTGCCGGGTCTGCGACCCAGACATGGTGTTTGGAGATGCCATAGACCACAACGTAGTGGTAACCCTCCCAGTGGACAATGAAGGGCAGCTCGAAGCCCAGCAGCGCCTGATAGGTGCACTGCACACCACGGGTGCTGAATCCGAGGGACTCGCCAACCCGTGCCAGGCTTTCCAGGGTGGCGCCTTCGGTGGTGACATTGGCCAGTTCCCGCAGTTTTCCGAGGGTCAGATTGATGTGGTAGTGACGACAGATCATCGCCAGGCAGGCGGCGCCGCAGTCCATCTCCTCGGCCTGTTCCACCAGAGGAAAGCGCCGGATAATGCGCTCGCCGTGCCCGGGTTTGGAGAACAGATCGAGCAGTATCCGGCGGTTGCGCCGCTCGGCCAGCTTTTTCTGGCGCTGCAGCTCCCGTTCGATGAACTGGATTCGCTCTTCCAGCACGGTAACGACCGCCGGGTTGCGTTCCAGGATAAAGTTGATGGTCTGTTCGGGGATAACCAGCAGTACGGTGTCTGTCTCTGCTACGGCGCTGGCGGGCTGTTCCTGTTTGAGCAGGCAGGCCTTTTCGCCAAAGGATTCACCCTGCTGCAGGGTGGCCAGCGGGTACTCGTTGTCGGCCTCCTGGTATTTCAGCTGCACCTTGCCCTGGCGCACGATATAGAGGCGCCGATCCTCGCGGCTACCCTGGGTCAGGATGGTCTGACCCGCCTTGACCGGCTTGACACCGATGCTCTGGATAAACTCCTCCAGCTCCCCGGGGGCTACCTTGCCGCGCAGGTTGAACAGGCGGGTGACAAAGCCGCCGGCCGTGCTGATGGCCGTCAGGCGTGCAATGTAGTCGGCGGCCGCCGGATTGCGCTGCAGCAGCGGCGCTAGTGCGGCACGGGGAAAATGCACCAGCTGGGTCTTGGCCGAGGCGCGCACCGAATACTCCAGCCGGTGCTCGCGCAGCGCTGCGAGTTCGGCGAACACCTCGCCGCTCTTGCGCACGCCAAGGCTCGTTTCCTTGCCCTGTTCCTCGGTGAACAGCCGCACCGTGCCTTTGATAATGACGTAGAGGCCCAGGCCGGGTTCGCCGGCCCTGAGAATGGTGTCGCCGAAGTCGTGCTGGCTCGGCTCGGCGCGGGCAGCGAGTTCCGACAATTCCTCATGGCTGAACGTCGAGAAAAAATCGATGCCGGCGAGAAACTCGACCAGTTCATCGCTCTCCAAAATCGTTCTCCCTTTCAAGTCGTTAGCGTTTAGCCTGCAGCTTATTCTGAGCCTTCCCTCACAAATACTCGATACGATGTTCGCTGGCGCGGGCCTGTAGCCATTCCCGGTGCAGCAGTTTTTTCACTTCGGCACGGGTACTGTCGTCGAGCTTGGCCGGGTGACGGGCAGTGACCATGAATATCTCGAACAGCCGGCCATCGTCGGATGGGAAGGGACCCAGGGCCTCGTTGACGGCCGCATTGAACACCTTGGCTTCGGCCTCGCCGAACAGGGCTCCGCGCAGTATTCGGCCCAGGACTCCCCCCTGTTCCCGGCTCTCCTCGGCAAGCGAGTGCTCCTGGGCGAGTTCAGTAAAGCTGTCCGGATCGTCTTCGAGCAGCGCCACGATCTCGCGTGCCTTGTCCTCGGAATCGAGCAGGATATGGCTGATTTCGACGGCGTCGAACTTGGGCGAGTGCAGGCTGAAATAGTCCTCGATCGCCTGATCACTGCAGATCTGTGCCATCATTTTTTCCCGGTACAGGGTATCGGTCAGGTAGCGCTCGAAGTCATCCAGGGTCATGCCCATGGCTTCGAGGTAGTTGAACATGTCCTTGGCGCGGTGCAGTCCTTCCACGCGCCGCAGGTTGTCGGCACGTTCCTGAAGCTCTTCGGGGCTGACGTCCAGGCGCTGTTTGCGAGCTTCCAGGACGGTCAGCTTGTCGCTCAGGACTTCCTCCAGCAGGTCTTCGAGGCGGTCCTTGAACTTCAGAATCTTGATAAAGTCGTCGGTGCTGATGTATTCCTCATCGATGCGGGCGATATTGCTCATATCGGTGCCTCCTGGCTGTTGAACAGGGGCGATAGCCCAAATTAAGGGCCCGGCTCCGCTGGAGCCGTGGCCCTATCGGAAATCGTGTTGGTACAAGCTTCTTTAGGTATAGCCATTTTTTGGTCGTCGCGTTTCGTTTCCTCCAGAAGTGGGGATGGCGCCAGGGCGTTGCATACTGTCAGACTCCCTGTGGTTATTGCTGCAGCCGGCGGAATGGATCCAGCGCCAGGTCGATCAGGCGCCTTTTCTGCACCTGGATCTCGGCTTCGGCCTCCATGCCAAAGCGCAGCGCATGGCGCTGGCCACTGTCGCTGAAATAGTGCCGCTCGAGTCTCACCCGTCCCTGATAGGCCGGCTGTCCGCCGCGTTCTGATACCACCGTGCCCGGCGAAATGTACTGCAGGGAGCCGCTGATAAAGCCGTAGCGCTGGAACGGAAAGGCATTGAACTTCAGTTTCACCGGCAAGCCTTCGTACAGGAAGCCCCGGTCGCGCTCCGGAATCTCGATATGCAGTACTGTCTGGGCATCGGCTGGCGCGAGTGTGGCCAGTGGCCGGTCGGCCGATACTTTGTCGCCGGGCTGATTGAAGTTGATGCGGGTGATGATGCCGTCCGCCGGGGCCAGGATCCGCAGGAAGTTGTCCTCGTCGATATTGTCGAAACGGATATGGGCGGCCCCCTCGGCGCGCAGACGGGCAGCGCGCAACGCCATCGTGACCCTGTCCTCGGCCTGGCGGATCGCCTCCAGTGCCTCCTCGTACTGGATCCTCAGTTCGCGCAACTGCTGGGCGCTCTGTGCGATTTCTCGGCTTTTCTGCTGCTGCTGTGAACTCAGCCGCAGCTCCAGTTCGCTCAGTGCGGCTTCGGCGGACACGGTGTTGCTTCGGGCGATGGCGTAGGCGTTGCGTTTCTCCTGTACCTGGTTACGCGAAACGCCGCCACCGCCCGGCGAGTTGAACAGCCGGTCGAAGGCGTTCATTTCGTTGCGGGCCGAGGTCAGCAGGGTGCGGCTGCGGTCCAGCTCGGCACGGGCCCTTTCAAGGCTGGCCTTGTGTGCTTCCGACAACTTGCCGAGCCCCTCGGTCACACGCTGCTGGTGCAGTTGCTGTTCCAGCTCCAGTTTCTGCTGCAGGCTGTCGGCCTTGCTCTGGAGCAGTGCCCGGCGTGCCGGAAAGAGACTGGAGGCGCGCTGTGCTTCGGTCAGCTCAAGTTCGGCCTGCAGCGCCGCAGTGGCCGCCTGGATAGCGCCGCGGGCGTTGATACGGGCGAGCACGTCCCCCTCGGACACCGGCGTCCCTTCGGCAATATAGAGATCCACCAGCTCGCCCTCGATGGGAGCATAGATACGACGCACACTCGACTCGGGACCGAGTACTCCGGGTACCTTGACGACGACGTCGGCACGTCCGACGAAGGACCAGGCCAGTGCGGCAACCATCAGCGCGCACAGCAGGTAGAGGGTGAGGCCGATCAGCCGGGAAGGCTCGGCCGTCAGGATACCGATGCCTTCGGCACTGTGATCGTGCAGCGCTGCCTGCAGGGGGCGGGATTCGGGGTCGTTCATGGGACCTGCTCCTCGGGTGTCGCCAGTAGCTGCAACTTGGTCCTTAGCAGCGGCGGATCCAGTACCGTGCTCAGGTCCTGTAGCCACTGCCGCTGGCCCTGTATCTCACTGATAATTTTCTGCTGCAAGGCCAGGGTTGCGGCATCCGGCGTCTGCTCGAGCAAGCCGTAAAGGTTGAGTCCGATGCGGACCTGGTCGTGGGCCCGGCTCAGCAGATCCGCTTGCTGGCGAAAGCGCTCGGAGACCACAGCCTCCAGTCGCAGCGCACTGCCGATGCCACCCTGTTGCTGATATAGCTGCCAGTAGTCATCGGCAGCGGCCATCGCCTCGTCGGCATCGCGGCGCGCGTCGTCAGCGTAACGTTGGACGGTCTGCGCCAGCGTGTCCAGGTAATGGCGGTCCTGGACAGGATCCAGCGAAGCATAAAAGGCGATCAGCGCTGGACCGTACCTGGCAGACTGTTCGCCGGTTTGTAGTCGCCGGTAACCGCTCTGGATGTGCCGGTAGTGTGCCAGTTGAGACGCCAGCGCCTCGCCCCCGGGATCGCTGCTACCTGCCTCGAGCAGCGCGATGGCCTGCTGCGCGTCGCCCGCCAGCCAGGCCTGTCGGGCACGACGATGCAGCTCGACGATGGCCGCGGGCGGTGCGTTGCGCTGCAACAGTGCCTGACTGGCCTGCCGAAAGGGTGGCGTGCGCATGGAAGGGTGCTGTTCGAGGTCCTGCAACGCATCGAGATCGTGCCGTTCGACCGCCCGCTGCAATGTCTCGAAGTCTGCGAGGTCCAGACGCAGCCGGTCGATGCCCTGGATGTTGGGGTACTGCTGCTGGAATTCATCAAACAGTACGGCCACGGCCTCGCTCTGGTTGTCCGCCAACAGCCTTTGCAGGCGTTGATTTAAGTTGTCGATGGCAGCTAGATAGACGGCGTTTTCGTACTCCAGCTGGCGCAGCTGGCTGAAGGTGTGGTTGTGTACCGGCGCGAACGTCGGTACCTGGTCGAGCACCTGATCCAGCAGTCGGCGGCCGTCGCTGTCCTGGGCCTCCCAGTGTTCGAGCAGCGCGCGGATCTGCTGTTCATGGTGATACAGCTCGAGACCGTTGTCCGGCGGGCGCTCGGCGAAAAAACGGTCAAGTTCGGTGACCCAGCCGAGCAGCGCAAGTAGTTGCCGGCCCTGCGGGTGGATGTCACTCAGGGAGGCGACCTTGAGCTGTTCCAGGGCCGTGTCGTAGGCTTTTATTTCCAGTTGCTGCTGCCAGCCCGGGACGGTGCCCTTGAGCAGCGCCTCGTTGGCGAGGGCCTCGATCTCGCGCTGGTCCGGCTGGCGCTCAAGATAGCGGCTGGCCTGCTGGCTGGCCTCCCTATATTGCGCCTGAGCCATCAGTGCCCGGATCTCGCGTTCCTCGGCGCCACGCTGATAAAGCAATAGGGCTGCAGCGCTCAGTAGCAGCACGACGACGGCGGCAAGCCAGCGCTTTTTCGCCGAGCGGGGCTTTTCGCCGAAGCCGAGGGCGCGGCGCAGCTCGCCGAGGAATACCCGCATTCGGCCCAGCCGGCCGCGGGCTGTATGGCTGGCCGGTGCCTTCGCTACGGCCTCCCGATCATCCGCGGCCTGCGATGGCGTTTCCTGCTGCTGGCAGAAAATATCCAGAAACGGGCTGGCGCTGGTGATGAAGGTTGTTCTGGGTTCATCGGTAGCTGCAGTGACTGCAGCTGCCCGGGTGGGCTGCGGCGGCTTGTCGGCGGCTGTCAGCTCCACACGGTAGCAAAAGGTCGGGCAGCCGAAGGTGAGCTGGTCACCGTCGTGCAGGGGTACCGGGTGTTCGTCGAGCCGTTGCTCGCCGACGAAGGTACCGTTGGTACTGCCCAGATCTTCGATCTGAGGCAGACCGTGCCTGAGGAAGATGTGGGCGTGGCGGCGCGAAAGGAGTGAGAGGTCGTCACCATGGCGTGCACGGTAGCGGGCAAAGGCGCCCTCGGTTTGGCTGATCAGGAACGGGAACTGGCTGATCACCAGGGTATCCAGGTCGGAGCCGGCGTCGCAGGGTGTCAGGGTCAGATCGGCAGATGGGGTCTGTTCCGGCGGCGGCTGTTGCACCAGCTCCACCCGGAACTGCAGCTGACCGGCGAAGCAGATTTCGTCGCCGTGGCGCAACCGCGCGGCTTGCTGGTTAATGGCCTTGCCGTTAAGCCGGGTGCCGTTGAGGCTGCCGGTATCGACCAGAAAATAGTGACCGTCCTGCTCGAAGATGCGGGCGTGGCGACGCGAGAGCTTGGCCACCGCCTCGGTTTCGTGGGCGCTGAACGGGGTTTCCTGGCGGCCAATTGCGAACAGACTGTCGTCGATCCGGATGTCACCGATCTCGGGGTGGGACTGGGCCTTGAGAATCACTTTCATTGGACGAGCCTAATGAACCCGGGTGGAGGGCCAGCCGCCGCCCAGCACCTTGTAGAGTGTGACCGTATCACTGAGGATCTGGCCGTGCAGCTGCAGCAGATTCTGCTGCGCCGCCAGTACCGAACGCTCCGATTCGAACACCTCCAGCTGTGATGCCATCCCGAGTTGTACCTGGCGGTCAATCTGGTTGCGCACCTGTGCCAGCTGGTCGATCTGCGCCCGTACCTCGTTCAGTCGTTCCTTGCGGGCGGCCAGGTTGGTGAGCGCGTTTTCGACTTCCTCGAAGGCCAGCAAAACCGTTTTGCGATATTCCTCCTCGGCGATACGTTCCTGAGCCTCGCGGGTCGCGAGTCGTGCCTCAATGCCCGGATCAAAGATCGGAATGTTCATGGCCGGCGCAAGGCCCAGGCTCCAGTTGCCCAGCAGGCCGGAGAGCACGGCACTGGCGAAACCACCGTTGCCGGTAAGACTGAAACCCGGCAGCTTGGCCAGATGTGCCTGACCGACGAGATGGTGTACCTGCAGCACCCGATATTCCCGGGCGATGATATCCGGGCGACGTGACACCAGTTGTGAGGGCAGTCCCGCCGGAACCACCGGCAGCGAGACGGTGTCGGTGAGCGTCGCTGGCGGCACGCGGAAATCGCCGGCCGGCCGGCCCAGCAGGGTCGCGAGGCGGTTTTCCGCCAGTCGGCGCAGGCGCACCAGATCCACCTGGGTATCCTGCAGGCCGTGGATTTCGGCCTGCTGCTGGCGGATGCGGGTATCGGGAATGAGGCCGGCCTGATGTTGCTGCCGGTAGATAGCGAGAATACGCCGGTTTTTGTCCAGGGCACTGCGCTGGCGCTGGAGTTGTTCGTCCAGACGGCGGATTGCGAAGTAGGTGTCTGCCAGGTCCGCGGCCATGGTCAGGTATCCGGCGCGCCAGTCTGCTTCGGTGGCCTGATACTCGGCGGTTTGGGCCTGGACGCCCTTGCGGGCCTTGCCCCAGACATCGATTTCCCAGTTTGCGGAGGCCTGGGCGCCGAACTGTTGCGTTGTGCCCAGCGGACTGGCCTGCAGCTGGGCCGACACATTGGCGCCGACGCTGGGCAGCAGAGTACTGCGTTCCTCGCCGATGGCCGCTTCTGCTGCATCGATCCTCGCTGCAAGTATCTTTAGATCAAGATTGCCAGCAAGGGCCGTTTCGATCAGCTGGTCAAGATAGGGGTCGTTGAAGCCGGTCCACCAGTCGGGCTGGATGGTCTCGTTGGCCGAAACCTGGACGGCTGCCTCGGGGCCCACCCAGTCGGATTTTTGCGGCAACTCGGGGCGCTGGTACTCGGTGTGGCCCTTTTCGTATGCGTTGCAACCGGCCAGCATGATGCCGGCAAGAAGGCAGTAGGCGGCGCCCGGAGCAAACAGTCTCATGCCAACGACCCCATGTCGTAAAGGTGCGTGTGGGGTAAGTATAGGCCTGTCGTCCGGTGTCAGGTGACGCGGTTGGCGCGGATCTATTTTCCCCCGCTGTTTCTCGCGCTGCGCTCGGGATTAAAGCCCAGTACCGCCAGCAGGGCGAACACCAGGGTTGCGCCTGCGGTGATGGCCAGGGCAACCGGGTTTAGCTGGCCATAGAGTGCATGTCGCACCAGCTCCACCGCGTGGGTAAAGGGGTTGGCCAGGCAAAGCCAGTAGAGCCATTCGCTCGCTTCGCGCATCTTCCACAGCGGATAGAGTGCCGACGAAATAAAGAACATCGGGAAGATAACGAAATTCATTACGCCGGCGAAGTTTTCGAGCTGGCGGATATGGGACGATAAAAACAGCCCGATGGCGCCCAGCAGCACGGCGGTCAGGAACAGTGCCGGCAGGGCGGTTACATAACCCATGAGGGGCGGCTCGAGGTCAACGGCGAGCCAGGCGAGGGCGAGAAACGCATACACCTGGGTCAGGGATATCAGGCCGATGGCCATGAGTTTGCACAGCAGCAGCCAGCTGCGGGGCAGCGGGCTCATGAGCAGCACGCGCATGCTGCCCATTTCGCGGTCATACACCATGGAGAGCGAACTCTGCATGCCATTGAACAGCAGGATCATGCAGCACAGCCCCGGCGCTATATAGGTTTCGTAGGTAATGTAAGTTTCGTAGGGCGGTATGATGGCGACACCCAGTGCGGCCCGAAATCCGGCCGCAAAGACCACCAGCCATAGCAGCGGGCGCACGAGGGCGCTGAGAAAACGGCTGCGTTGCTGAATAAAGCGCAGATACTCGCGCAGCAGAATACCGGTGAAGCAATGCCAGTAGGCGGCTACGCCTGTGCTGCTGTCCGGATGCGCCCGTTCAGGTGCCCGGCTGGAAGCGGTTGCCGTCTTGATGTCGCAGCTGTTGTGATCAGGCGCAGCAGCATTAAACCGGCTATTCATGACTGCGGCTCCAGCGTTGATTCGGTCAGGTCGGCAAAGGCCTGCGTCAGGCTGGCCGCCCCTGTGCTTTGACAGAGGGCGGCTGCACTGTCATCGGCGTGCAACCGGCCCTTGTGCAGCAACAGAACCCGGTCCTGCGGATTGATTTCCTCGATCAGGTGCGTGGCCCAGAGCACGGTAAGGCCATCATCCTGGCACAGCCGGCGCACATAGGTGTTCAGTGCCGCGCGCGTCTGCGTATCGAGTCCCACGGTGGCTTCATCGAGCAGCAATACCGATGGCCGGTGCAGGAGTGCGCGGGCAATCTCGACACGGCGGCGATGGCCGCCGTTGAGATTGCGCACCCGCTCGTGAAGGCGGTCACCCAGGCCGAGGCGCTCCAGTTCGACGCACATGCGTGCATTCACTTCGTGCCGCGCCAGACCCTGCAGTGCGCCATGGTAGGCCAGGTTCTGGGCTACGCTCAGATCCAGGTCCAGCGTACCCTGCTGAAACACCACACCCAGACGTCGCATCACGGCACCGGCATGCTGGCGAACGGGCAGGCCGAACAGGCGGATATCACCCTGTTGCAATGCCAGCAGGCGGGTCAGCAACCCGAACAGGGTACTCTTGCCCGCGCCATTGGGCCCCAGCAGTGCGTTGAAGCTGCCCGGGTGCAGTTGAAAGCTCAGATCTGTCAACGCCGTACGCCGGCCATAGTTGAAACCGAGTCCCTCAACGACGATGGCCATCAGGATTTCACCGCCAGACCCCAGGGGTAGCGGCCCACCTTGATTGACTTGATGACTTTGAGTTTTTTGACATCAATGACCGAGACATCGCCGCTGACGCCATTGGCACTGAGCAGGCGCGATTCGTCGCTATTGAATTCGAGGTGCCAGACACGCCGGCCCACCAGAAGGTAGTCGAGGACCTCGTAGGTTTTGGCGTCAACCACGGCGATATGATTTGCAGGGCCCAGGGCCACGAAGGCATAGCGGCCATCCGAGCTGAGCTTGATACCCACCGGCTGTATTTTGTCCCGGTGCACGCCCCTGATATCAAAATTGAGCTTGCGGATGATCTGGCGCGAAGCGACATCGACCACCGCAACAGTGCCGCCGATTTCCGAGCTGGCCCACAGCAGGGAGCCATCCTGATTGAACTCGACATGACGCGGGCGCTGGTCGACCAGGGTGTTATCAACCAGCTGATGGGTCGCTGTATCAATCCAGTGCAGCATGTTGGTGGTTTCGCTGGTATTGATAACCCATTTCCCATCGGGGCTGACCGCCATGCCTTCGGGTTCGACGCCCACATCGATCTGCGCCAGCACTTCATGGCTGTTCACATTCACCACGGTGACCAGCGCATCATCCTCGTTGGCCACGTAAAGCAGCTGATCATTGGGGTGCAGCACGAATTGTTCGGGATCCTCGCCGGAGGGAAGGCTGGCGATGATTTTGTGGGTTGCTATATCCATCACCTGCACGGTGTCAGAGTCGCTGGCGCAGATATAGAGTTTGCTGCCGTCCTTGGACAGCGTGATGCCGCGGGGTCGCTGGCCGACATCAAAGGTGTCGATGACTTCCAGGCTGTCCAGGTCGATCAGTGACAGGGTATCGTCCTTCTCATTGGACACATAGACGACCTCGGCCTGGGCGGTGGCCTGGAAGCCCAGTGTTGCCACGCTGACGGCCAGTGCGAGCAGGGAGCTTTTCAGTGTCATTGTGTGTCTCCAGTCATAGTGTAGGGCGTGGTATAGGCCGTACTACATTGGCTTTCGGGGGCGTCGTAGCCCAGGCTGTCGAGGTCTGTCACCGGATGCAGAATGCCTTCCTGTGGTGACTGGGACACCAGTGCCCTTGGGTGCACCAGGGCAATGGGCTGGCGCAGCTGGCCACTCCAGGGACGATAGCTGAGCTTGCGGCCCTTGAAGGCGGCCAGCGCAAAACGATCGGACAGCAGATAATCACGCAGTATCGGCGCTTCTGTGCGTTGCAGCTGGGTAACGGCCTCGGCAACTGAGCGTACGGCCGCCCAGGCGGCATAGTCGCGGCTTTGCATCCAGCGCCCGGCGAGCGCTTCAAAGCGGCTTTGCAGCTGGGCTGCCCCCCACTGTTCCACCACCCGGTGCCAGGCCACGGGCGTGAGCCCCTGGGTACCGGCCACCGGGCGTGGCAGCCAGCTGTTGTAGAGCACGTATTCACCAAAATCACCGCGTTCATCGGCCAGCAGAACCACGTCATAGTCTTTGCCCTGGGTAAACAGCGGCATTTCCTTTTGCGCGGTGCGGCGCAGGTCGGTGTCAAAGCTCCAGCTCTTTTCGTCGCGTATCCTGCCCCCAAAGCGCTTGGCGGCGCGGTGCAGCGCGCGGGCGTAGGCCTGATCTGCGGGCTGGTTGCCGGTAATCAGCAGCCAGTCGCGCCACTGGCGCGATGCCAGCCACTGGGCCAGTGCATCGGTCAGCATGGCGCGGCTCGGCAGGGTATGCAGTACATTGCCCAGGCATTGCTCGGTGCGAAGCTCATCGTCGCTGCTGCCGGCATTAAAAATGAGTGCCCTGTCACCCACCGCCTGGCTGAGTCGGGTCAGCTCGGCGCCGGGAAGGTCGGCAACGATCAGGTGGATTCCGCTTGCTTGCCAGCTGATGGCCTGCTGCAGCAGCGCCTCGGGGTTATCACTGCTGAGCTGTTCGAGTTCATAGTGGTGCTTTAGAAAGCGCCCGCTCGTATTGCTGTCGGAGATACCGAGTTCTGCGCCACGCAAACCCGAATCCCGCGGTTCCGGCAGTACGTTGGACAGCGCGGGCGGGGCGGGTGGACGAAAGCTCAGGTAGCCGACGCGAACGGTGAGTTCTGCGCTTTTGGCAGTCTCAGCAATCGACGCTGTTGCAGCTGCGGCCTGCACGGGCGCCTTGAATAGGGCAAGTAACAGCACCAGGCTCATGCAAAGCTTAACGCCCTGGCAGTGGTGAAGACTCAGTTTGGACATGGGGTCATCATTCTTGGCGTTTAATTTTTATTGTCGCTATGAAAAGCCAGCATAGGATGGCGCGAATGCGGGTGAAATATGCAGAAAGTACCGATCGACTGGTACTGAAGTAGCATGTAGCGGTGCCGGGTGGCGCCCTTGCCAGGGCAATCCGCCAGTGCCTGCGGGTGCTTTGCATGGCTCGGCGGATAGGCGATAATCCGCCGCATTTCCTGCGTGCCGCCCCGGCGGATCACGCTTACTTGTATTTGCGGACGAGTCGCCCATGAGTGAATCCATTTCGAACCTGCAGTCGCGCTTTGAGCGCCTGAGGGCCAACAAGCTGTTCGAAACTCTGGTGATCAGCATCATCATCATTTCGGCCCTGCTGGTCGGCGCCAAAACCTATGAAGAAACCAGCCGTTTCGAGCAGGCGCTGCGGGTGCTGGACCTGGGCGTTACCGCCTTCTTCCTGGTGGAAATCCTGATTCGCATGGCCGGCGAGAGACGCTTGCGGGACTTTTTCAGCAAGGGCTGGAATGTGTTTGATTTCCTGATCGTTACAGCCAGCCTGATACCGCTGGACGATTCCGAGCTGGTATTGCTGGCGCGGCTGCTGCGTATTTTCAGGGTACTGCGGCTGGTATCGATGATTCCGGAACTGCGCATGCTGGTGACAGCGTTGTTCAAGTCCATTCCCCGCATGGCCTACGTGGCACTGCTGATGTTCATTATCTTTTACATCTACGGAGCCATCGGCAGCTTCCTGTTCCATGAGGTGAACGAAAAACTGTGGGGCAATATCGCCCTGGCCATGTTGACGCTGTTCCAGGTGGCAACCTTTGAAAGCTGGGCCACGGCGGTGCTGTATCCCACCATGGAGTACTTCCCCTACAGCTGGATTTACTTCATCACCTTTATCTTCCTCAACTCCTTTGTGTTCCTGAACATGATGATCGGTATCGTGCTGGACGTGATGCAAAAGGAAAGCGTGCAGATGGAAATTGAAAGTGGCGAGGGCGAGGCGGCAGAATTGCATGGCCTGCGCGATGATGTGCTGGCCATGCGCGAACAGCTGTCGCGCATGGAGGCGCTGCTGGAGCAACGGGCGCCGCGGCGCTAGCGCGCTCTGGCCACCTAGCTGCTGAACCTTTTCAGGGCGCATTCGTGCGCCCTGGCTGTTTATCTGCCCGCGAATCCTGCCTCTTCATCTCCTCTTGTTCCGTCTCTTGCATCTATTCTCTCATCCCCAGTCATTGTCGGTGATTCAGCGCGCTCCTGGCGGTGCCTGAGTGCCGCTATCTGCCGCTTCGAGGCGAAAAACCTACTACCAACGGAGTAAGTCTTGGCGGCCAAAGTAGAATTCTGGCGCGCAGGCGCTGCGCTCTATCATGGCTTCAACAGTGCGCAATAGGTTTTTTGCGACAGTTTTGTTCAGTTATTCCAATCAGAAAGGGTCTTAGCCATGACAACCAATAAGAAACTGCTCGGCGCCGCCGGGACCGCAATGCTCACCCTGATGTTATCCACCCAGCTGCTGGCTCATGGCGATGTCACGCCGCAGACCGTCGATACCGCGGGTCTGGAAGCTCTGGGAGAAGAGTGGCTGGACGCCAACCCCTATGGCACTGATCACCCTGATCATGCCAAGGCAGTTGAGATTGGCGCTTCGGCATATAACCAGAATTGCGCGCGTTGCCACGGCCTGGAAGGTATATCTGGAGGTATCGCACCGGATCTGCGCATGCTGGAACCCGGTATCGATGGCGATGAGTGGTTCCAGTATCGCGTCGTGAACGGTGCAGTGCGCGATGGCCGCGTCTACATGCCCAAGATGGCAGACTACCTGAGCCAGGAAGCCCTCTGGGCGATCCGCGCCTGGCTGGAGACGAAGTATGTTGAGCAATAGGCTCAGCGCTTTCCTGCTTGGCTGCGTCTGCCTGCTGGCGCAGCCCGCGCAGGCGCGCGAATACGATGATGTCATTGCCAGCGGCTATGTGCGCATCGGTTTGTACCGGGACTTTCCGCCTTACTCTTATCTCGAGAATGGCGCCCCTGCGGGGGTCGATGTCGAGATCGGCAAGCGGATCGCCCAGGGGTTGGGGGTGCGTTTTGAGCCCCACTGGATTACACCGGACGAAAACCTCGAAGACGACCTGCGCAACAATGTCTGGAAAGGGCACTACCTGGACAAGAACGACGAGCAACCTCTGGCTCTCAAGCATCTGGCGGATGTGATGATGCGGGTGCCCTACGATCGCGACTATTCCTATATGCGCGATTCTACGGGCGAAATCGTCAACGAGCAGGTGGTCATGTTCGGGCCCTACCAGAGCGAGCGCTGGCAGGTCGCGTACGACAGCGAAAAGATCGATCGGGTCAGCACCATGGCGGTGTTTCAGTATCACAGCATTGGTGTCGAGATCGACAGCCTGCCGTCGTTTTATCTAACGTCCGGTTTTCAGGGCCGTATGCGCGAACGCACTCATCATTTCGCGTCCCTGCCGCAGGCTTTCGCGGCCATGCAGCGAGGTGAAGTGGATGCGGTGATGGGCATGCGCGGCGAAATCGATCAGCAACTGAGCCGTGCCGAATCGGCGCGTTATCGCCTCGGTGAGAACGGCTTTCCCAACATGGGCAAGCAGAGCTGGGACCTGGGGATGGCAATCAAGCAAAGCAACCGCCAGCTCGGTTACGCCGTGGAAGAGGTCGTCGATGGCATGATTCGAAGCGGAGACATGGCGACGCTCTACGCGGATCTTGGTCTGCAGTACGAGTTGCCGGCTTTCTACCGGGACACCGCTGAACGCTAGTACTCAACAGCTTTGGCTGATCAGGCACGGGCGGGTAACAGGCGTGCACAGGAGTGGATCATGACTATTCGGTCTAGACAGAGGCCCCTCAGTTTTGCCCGGCTGGGCCTGTGCCTGATGCTCGGCTTGCCCGCGACGCTGCCGGCCGCGGAGCCTGGCAGCGTCGCAAGCGGCGGTCAGGGCAGTAGCGTCGCCGGCCCGGCGGCGCCGGATCTGATCACCCCGAATGCATTGCAGGATCCTCTGGACTCGCCATTGTGGGACTACCTGCGCCAGCGCTTTATCGGCGATGACACCTATCTTTTTGATCCCCTGGTTAAAGTGCATGTGCCCCCCTTTGCCGAAGACCCATCCCAGGTACCCGTGAGTGTCGATGCGCGCGCACTGGCCGGACGGGTGGAACGCATGGTGATCTGGGCTGACTTCAATCCCATTCAGCATATCGTGACCGCCTACCCACAAAGCGATCAGGTTGAGCCGCAACTGTCATTGCGTATCAAGGTGGAGCAGGGCACGCCGGTCCGCGCCGCCGTGCTGACCCGTGATGGCATCTGGCATGTGGGTGGCAGTTACCTGGATGCGGCCGGTGGCGGCTGTACGGCACCGAGCATGGCCGCCGGTGATCCTTACTGGGAAAGTCATCTGGGCGAGATCCAGGCGCGCCGCTTTGCCGCCCCTGATGGGGTGCTGGCGCACGGCGGGGCGCGCTACAAGTTTCGCGTTATTCATCCGATGGACACCGGACTGGTCAGCGGTATTCCGGAGTTCTATATCGAGCAGGCACAACTGCGAGGCGCGAACGGTGTTGCGCTGATGCGCCTGGAGCTGTCACCCCCGGTGAGTGAAAACCCGGTGCTGACCTTTGATACCGGCAACACGCGCAATGTGCGGCTCTGGATGCGGGACAACAATGGCAACGAGTTCGAAACGGCGGTGTCCGCGCAGGCAGAGGGAGGATGATGTGATGCCTTTGGTCAGCGTACGTTCTGTTTTACCGCCGGGTCTGAGGTTAAACGCGGTCGCTCGAGTATTTGGCTGCCTGGGGTTACTGGCGGTGGGGCTGTTATGCGTCCTGAGTCAGAGCGCTGTGGCAGGGCGTTTCGACTACGAGCTCAGGCCGCGACAGGTTGCACCCGATACCTGGCTTGTCGAGGGGCGGCGGGAGTCTTTTTCGACCACCAATGGCGGCAATATCGTCAATGTGGCCTTTATCGTCACCGATGCAGGCGTGGTGCTGTTCGATACAGGCCCCTCGTTACGCTTTGGGCAACAGTTGCGCCACGCCATCGCCCGAATAACCGACAAGCCGGTGGTGCTCGTGATTAACAGCCATGCGCATCCTGACCACTTTCTGGGCAATCAGGCCTTTGCCGATGTGTCGATTGGCGCACTGTCCGGTACGACAACGCAGATTACGCAAAATGGAGACAGCTTTGCGACCAGCCTTTACGGGCTGACCGGTGACTGGATGCGAGGCACTGAAGTTGTGGTGCCGGCAGAATTACCGCCGGACAATCCGCTGATACTGGGCGGGCACCGGCTGCGCTTTCTGGCGTTTGAAGGGCATACCGGTGCGGATCTGGTCATGCTGGATGAAACCACCGGTGTGCTGTTTGCGGGTGATCTGGTGTTTTATCAGCGGGCCCTTACCACGCCACAGACGCCGGGCCTGGCACACTGGCGTGCCGAGCTTGATCAGCTGGCACAACTGGATTACCGCCTGCTGATACCGGGCCATGGTCCGCTTGATGACACACGCCAGGCCATTAACCAGATGCAGGATTACCTGGCCTGGCTGGATGCCACCCTGAGTCGCGCCGCACGCCAGGGTCTGACCATGACCCAGGTCATGGCCTTGCCCATCGATCCGCGTTTTGACGCCATCAGCCTGACCCGCTACGAATTCAGCCGTAGCGTAGCCCATCTGTACCCCGGCTATGAAGAGGCTGCGTTTTGAGCCTGCAGCCCTGCTTCTGAACAGCGTCGCACGTTCCAGTATATGCAGCTCTGTATTGTTAAAAGTGACGGTGAATGAGGTCAAGGAGACCTGTTTGCTGTTTGACACCCTGACTTTCCCCCAGGCCTGGCCATGGAGGCGCGCCCATGACATTCGATAGCCCCCGCTGGGTGCCCAGTCTTGCTGCTGGCATTCGGCTCTATTTTGACGACCAGCACCAGCGCTGGGTGATCAAGGCCCCGCACCAGGTAGTGTTCCTTGATCCCGTATCGCTGGATGTGCTGCGTGCCTGTGACGGCGAACGCAGCCTGGCGCGCATTGCGCTGTGCATGGATGCAACGGAGCACCGCCCCGGGCGTGCCTGGCTGGAGGTTGTGAACGATATCGTGCGCCACTTTGAAGCCCGGGGCGTGCTGCGCTGCCGGATGGGTGACGGCGACTTGCCCCTGGTGCGGAGGCCGCTGCAGAGCCTGGCCGAGGCGGTACTTGAACGCAGGAGTAGTACCAAGTGAGTAGAAATCCGCTACTGCGGTGCAATTGTCCGTTTGGGCCTCAAATTCAAGAATTCATGTCAGGTTCGGGAGCTGGTCCCGCATCGGCGAAAGGCTCTGTTGGCGTTTGCGGAACAACAGGGCGCATTCGCAAACGCCAACAGAGCCTTATAAGAACAAATCCGTAAAGGAGACTGTGATGAAGAGATTTGGCCGCATTCATGGCTTTGCTGTTACCACCCTGGTAGCCGCAATGTCGATGACCGGAATCACCCAGGCAGGTGTAACGGATCAGGATATTCAAAATGACCAGGCGACAACCGAAGACGTTGTCAGTTACGGCATGGGGCTGCGAGGTCAGCGTTACAGCCCACTGACCAAGGTAAACACCGATACCGTCAAGGAACTGCGCCCGGTGTGGGCTTTCTCCTTTGGTGGTGAGAAACAGCGCGGGCAGGAATCCCAGCCCATGGTGAAAGATGGCGTCATGTACGTGACGGCGTCCTACTCCCGTGTCTTTGCCATCGATGTCGCCAGCGGCGACGAGCTGTGGCAGTACGATGCGCGCCTGCCGGACGGCATCATGCCGTGCTGCGACGTGATCAACCGTGGTGTTGCCCTGTATGACGACCTGGTGATCTTCGGCACCCTGGATGCCAAGCTGGTGGCGCTGGACAAGAGCACCGGCAAGGTCGTGTGGAAGAAAACCGTGGAAGACTACAAGGCCGGCTATTCGTTGACCGCCGCGCCGATTGTGGTCAATGGCAAGGTGATTACCGGCGTCTCCGGTGGCGAATTTGGCGTGGTGGGCAAAGTTGAAGCCTACGACGCCAAGACCGGCGACATCCTCTGGACGCGCCCCACGGTGGAAGGCCACATGGGTTACCTGTGGAAGGACGGCAAGAAAGTCGAAACCGGTATCTCCGGTGGCGAAGCGGGTCGTACCTGGCCCGGCGACATGTGGAAAAGCGGTGGTGCAGCAACCTGGCTCGGCGGTACCTACGATGCCGATACCAACCTGATGTTCTTCGGTACCGGTAACCCCGCGCCCTGGAACTCGCACATGCGCCCGGGTGACAACCTCTTCTCCTCGTCACGTCTGGCGATCGATCCCGATGACGGCAGGATCGTCTGGCACTTCCAGACCACACCGCACGATGGCTGGGATTTCGATGGCGTCAACGAGCTGATTTCGTTCGATTACCAGGAAGGCGGAAAAACCGTCAAGGCGGCGGCTACCGCGGACCGCAACGGCTTCTTCTACGTGCTTAATCGCGAGAATGGCGACTTCATTCGCGGCTTCCCGTTCGTCGACAAGATGACCTGGGCCACGGGTCTGGATGAAAAGGGCCGTCCGCTGCTGGTTGAGGAAGGACGTCCCGGTAACCCGGCCGAGTCCGAAGGCGACAAGGGCAAGTCCGTATTCTCGGCACCGTCTTTCCTGGGCGGCAAGAACTGGATGCCGATGGCGTTCAACCAGGATACCGGCCTGTTCTACGTACCCTCCAACGAGTGGGGCATGGATATCTGGAATGAAGCGACCGCCTACAAAAAGGGTGCCGCTTACCTGGGCGCCGGCTTTACCATCAGTGCCCTGAACGATGACTATATCGGTGTACTGCGGGCAATGGATCCCAAAACCGGCAAGGAAGTCTGGCGTTACAAGAACTATGCCCCGCTGTGGGGTGGCGTCATGACAACCAAGGGTGGCCTGGTGTTCACGGGTAATCCCGAAGGTTACCTGATGGCCTTCGATGCCAAAACCGGCGAACAGAAGTACAAGTTCAACACCGGTTCCGGGATTGTTGGCACTCCCATCACCTGGGAACAGGATGGCGAACAGTATGTGTCGGTTGTCTCCGGCTGGGGCGGCGCGGTGCCCTTGTGGGGCGGCGAAGTGGCCAAGCGCGTGAAGCACCTGAACCAGGGCGGCACCGTCTGGACCTTCAAGCTGCCGAAGTCGGCAGAAGTGGCAGCGCGCTAAGCGCCTGTAATCGCCGGGGCCTGGTTAGCCCCGGCAGCAAGACGATCGACAAAAAAGAGGCCGCATGCCGTGCGGCCTCTTTTTTTGCGTCTTCAGTCTGGCACCGACAGACGCCTGGGCTGTTTTCACGGCAGCTTGAACGGTTCTATACGGGTTTTCGAGTTTGTGCTGTCATGGGGATTGGCCAGAATGATGACCGGCTTTTGCAGCAGCAGGTTGTTGGGGTAGGCGATGGTTTCGCCGTTTTCGCCCCGCAGCAAAACCTGGAAAAAGGTGATTTCGACGATTTCACCGACGATGGTTTCTTCATCATCAATAATGCGGATGCGGTGGCCGATGCGGGCCGGAAAGGCAAAGAAAATGATGATGCTGGAAGTGACATTGCTGAGGATCGACCACTGGGCGAACAGCGCCACACCGACGATGGCGAAGATCGACGAGGCGAACAGCATCAGGTTGCTGTAATCAACACTCCAGATCAGCGAGATCATCACCAGGGCGGTGAAGATGCAGAGGCCGTTGAAGTACTTGTTGATATAGATGACGCGCTGGACGGGCACCTTCTTGACCTGACCCAGCGAGCGGATCAGTTTGCGGACAAGGCCGAACAGCACGAAATAGCCGACGATAACGCCCAGGGTGGCAAGCAGTTGTGTGTACACGCAGTCCTCGCGATAGTGAGTGACGGGCAAGGATGCCAGCGAATGGGGGCGACCAGATCGCGCCACGAGAGGCCTTTGTAACACGGTGGACGGGTAAACACGAGATGCCCCGCGATGCTGCCGGGCCTGATGGCGGGGTAATACCCGCCCGCGACGCAAGGCGCCGCAGGCGGTGCCGGTTCAGATCGCTGCCTGTGGCCGGTGGCCGCGCAGGCCATAGAAGGCGATATAGAAGTAGCACACCAGCGGCAGCAGGAAGGACAACTGCACGCCGATCCGGTCGGCCAGCACACCCTGCAGCAGCGGCACCAGGGCACCGCCGACAATCGCCAGGCACAGAATGCCGGAACCCTGGCTGGTGCGATCGCCGAGACCCGACAGCGCCAGGCTGAAGATGGTCGGGAACATCACCGAATTGAACAGACCGACCAGCAGGACCGCAATGGCGGCCAGCTGGCCGTTACCCAGGGCCGCGACCAGCAGCAGGCAACTGGCGATCAGCGCATTGCTGGCCAGCACCGCACCCGGGCGGATGTGACGCATGATGGCGGCGCCAAAGAAGCGGCCGATCATTGCACCGCCCCAGTAGTAGGCGACATAGTGTGCGGCCTGGCGCTCCGCCATTCCTGCCACGTGTTCCTGGCCCAGGAAACTGATCATGAAGCTGCCAATCGACACCTCGGCACCGACATAGAGGAAAATGCCCAGTGCGCCGAGCAGCAGGTGCCGGTGTGTCCAGGCGGACGGCGAGGCGCTCTGTGCAGTGCCGGCAGTTGAAGACGTATCGCGCAGCTCAGGCAGTTTCAGCAGCTTGAACACCAGTGCCAGCAGCGCAAAGGCGCCCGCCAGCATCAGATAAGGCATCTGGACCGAATCGGCGCTGCCCTGGCCGTCCAGCTGAGCGGCGCCGGGGGCCGCCACCGAGAGGATCAGCAGGGCGCCAAAGAAGGGTGCCACCGTGGTGCCCAGTGCGTTGAAACCCTGGGTCAGGGTCAGACGGCTTGAGGCGGTTTGCGGTGTGCCCAGTGCGGTCACGTAGGGGTTCGCCGTGACCTGCAGCATCGTCACGCCCGAGGCCAGCACGAAGAGCGCGCCGAGAAACAGCGGATAGGAGTGCGCGGCGGCGGCCGGGTAGAACAGGGCGCAGCCGGTGGCGGCGGTGAGCAGCCCCAGCACGATGCCGTTCTTGTAGCCCAGGTGCCGGACCAGCCTGCCCGCGGGCAGCGAGACGACGAAGTAGGCGCCAAAGAAGCAGAACTGAATCAGCATCGCCTGGGTGTAACTCAGGGCGAAGGCGCTCTTGAGATGGGGGATCAGGATGTCGTTGAGGCAGGTGATAAAGCCCCACATGAAAAACAGCGATGTCAGCACCACCAGAGAAAACCGGTGGTTCTGGCCCGTGTGGGCGTCGACCGATGCTTTGTCGGTCAGTTCGTTGCTGAAAATACCGGCCATGGATGAGTCCTTTTGATTATTGCAGGTCGGGTGCCGGTTGATCGAAACCGACGGTGACATACCGCTTGAGGGTTAGCGCTATCACGGGCGGCATCCTAATGGCTCGGCCAGCATAAGTAAAATACTTTACGACACTCAGTGCCTGGGCTGAACGCGAGGCAATACGCGGGATTGCGGGAATATCCGAATTTTCTTAATACCGACCGCAGGCGTCTGTCGCCTGGGGCCGACAGCACCGACAGCACCGACAGACCGACAGGTCGCTTGCGTCGCTAGCACGGTGCTTTTTTAGAATGCGGGTCGAGACAGGTCCGGCCGCGGGATTGTTTAGCGCCAATGGCTGTGTGACGGCTTGGCCGGTGCTAAAATCCGGCCATGAACCCTGTACCCCTTGTTCTGGATCTGCGCAGTTACGACCGTGAAACCCGGCAGCATCAGCACGACTATCATCAGCTGGTGCTGCCGGTGAGCGGCGAGCTGGTAATGCAGATAGGGTCGCGTGAAGGCCGGGTGCACAGCAGCCAGGCGGCGATCATCAGTGCGGGTGAGGACCATGCCTTTGCCGGCGCGACAGGCAACCGCTTTGTTGTGGCCGATATACCGGTGGCACTGGCACCGGCGCTCGAGCGCCTGCCGGCCTTTATCGAGCTGGATGAGTCCATCAGCCATTATGTGCGTTTTTTGCAGGCGGAGCTGGAGCAGGGCGGCAGTCTGGCGGTACGGCGCCAGATGCTGCTGTTGCTGATCGAGTTGCTTGGCGAGCGTCATGAGCGGATCCCGGGCATCGATCGACGGGTGCGGGCGGCACAGGTCTGGCTGGATGCGCACCTGGATCAGCCAGTCACCCTGGCGCAACTCGCACTTGTTGCCCACCTGAGTCCGCGTCAGCTCACCGCGCTGTTTCGCGAATACCTGGCCATGACACCCCAACAGTACCTGCTGGAGCGGCGCATGCAGCAGGCCTGGAGGTTGCTTGAATCAGGCGATCTGAGCATTCAACGCATTGCCGAGCGGGTGGGTTACAACAGCCTGGCCGCCTTCAGTGACCGTTTTCGACGTCACTTTGGCAAATCGCCGCGTTATTTTCGCGGCGCCGGACATGCCGCTGAAGGGCCAGGTGCCACAGCGTCATAAGCGCCACCCATTGAGCGCCGACAAGTGCGCCATGTTGGCAAACTCATTCGCCTGAATGGCAAAGTCCGGCGCGTACGCTGGCGTTATGCTGGGCGTTTTCCACATGCAGGCAAACCGGAATGTCCAGGCACGTGCCAACACCGCACGCGAAAACGATGCACTTAAAAACACCGCACACCAGGCTGCAGCAGGGCGACACAAGGCATCAGCGCAGGGCGACGGCGATTGGCGCTATCTCGGTTTTTCTGTGGGGTCTGCTGGCCCTGTTTACCCAGCTCAGTGGTAACCAAATACCCCCGTTCCAGATGCTGGCGATGACCTTTGGCATTGCCTGGTTGCTGATGATGCTCAAAGGCTGCCTGTATGGCCCAAGCCCGTTGCGGGTCCTGCGCCAGCCTGGCCGTGCCTGGTTGCTGGGCGTGGGTGGGCTCTTTGGCTTCCACTTTTGTTACTTTCAGGCCATGGCGCTGGCACCGGCGGTTGAGGTGGGGCTTCTGGCCTATTTGTGGCCGCTGCTGATCGTGCTGTTTTCCGCGCTGCTGCCAGGGCAGCGGCTGCATTCGCTGCATGTTGCCGGTGCCGTGGCGGCGCTGGTCGGTTGCTGGCTGTTGCTGGGCAAGGGCGATACGGGTTTCGACATGCAGTACTGGCCGGGCTATCTGCTGGCGTTGTGTTGTGCACTGATCTGGTCAGGCTATTCGGTGGCCAGCCGGCTGGTGGCGCGCGTGCCCACCGATGCGGTTGGCTGGTTCTGTGGTGCCACGGCGCTGTTGGGGCTGGTGTGCCACCTGCTGTGGGAAAGCCCGGTCTGGCCGGAGAATCTGACCCAGTGGAGTGCGGTTGTGGGGCTGGGGCTGGGTCCGGTGGGCATTGCCTTCTTTACCTGGGATCACGGCGTCAAGCACGGCGACCTGCGTTTGCTGGGTGTACTGGCCTACGGGGCGCCGCTGATTTCCACCCTGTTACTGGTGCTGAGCGGTTTTGCCGAGCCGAGCCTGTCGTTGCTGCTGGCAAGCCTGTTGATTGTCGGGGGGGCCCTGGTGGCGGGTGTCGTGCCGGGCTGGTTGCAGCGCAGGGGGTCTGACTGGCGCTTCAAACAGGGTCAAAAGTAGTAGTTCACCGAGGAGTTTTCAATGCCAAGGGAGCATACCGGGGTTGCCGGCCTCATCGCTACTATGCAGTTGTAGTCGAACAGTATAAGGCGCCGGGATAAAACGGTCGTCGCAGCGATAACAACAAGAGGCATGAAAAAATGATCTACGCACAGCCAGGAACCGAAGGCTCCGTTGTTACATTCAAACCCCGTTATGGCAACTTCATCGGTGGCGAATGGGTCGCGCCGGTCAAGGGGGAGTACTTCCAGAACGTGTCGCCGGTCAATGGTCAGCCGTTCTGCGAGATTCCGCGCTCTACTGCTGAAGATATCGAGCTGGCGCTGGACGCCGCCCACAAAGCCAAGGCTGCCTGGGGCTCAACGTCTGTTACCGAACGTTCCAATATTCTGTTGAAGATCGCCGACCGCCTGGAAGCCAATCTCGAAACGCTGGCAGTGGCAGAGACCTGGGACAATGGCAAGGCCGTGCGTGAAACACTCGCCGCAGACGTGCCGTTGTGCGTCGATCACTTCCGTTACTACGCCGGTTGTATCCGAGCTCAGGAAGGCTCCATTGGCGAGATCGATCAGAACACAGTCGCCTATCATTTCCATGAGCCGCTGGGTGTTGTTGGTCAGATTATTCCCTGGAACTTCCCGCTGCTGATGGCCGCATGGAAGCTGGCGCCTGCGCTGGTTGCCGGCAACTGTGTCGTGCTCAAGCCCGCCGAGCAGACGCCTGCGTCCATTCTGATCTTGGCTGAGCTGATCTCCGACCTGCTGCCCGCCGGTGTACTGAACATCGTTAACGGCTTTGGCAGGGAAGCCGGTGAAGCCCTGGCAACCAGCAAACGCATCGCCAAGATCGCGTTCACCGGTTCCACGCCGGTCGGTGCGCACATCCTCAAGTGCGCGGCTGACAACATCATTCCGTCGACAGTTGAGCTGGGCGGCAAGTCGCCGAACATCTACTTTGCAGATGTTATGAACCACGAAGACAGCTTCCTGAGCAAGTGTGTCGAGGGCACCGTGCTGGCTTTCTTCAACCAGGGCGAAGTCTGCACCTGCCCGTCGCGTCTGCTGGTGCAGGAAAGCATCTACGACGAGTTCATTGCGATGGTGATCGAGCGTACCCGCCAGATCAAGCGTGGCAACCCGCTCGATACCGACACCATGGTGGGTGCACAGGCATCCGAGCAGCAGTACAACAAGATCATGAGCTACTTTGACATCGGCCGTGAAGAGGGTGCGCAAGTGCTGATCGGCGGTGACTCCGAGAAACTCGAAGGCGGCCTGAACACCGGCTACTACATTCAGCCGACCCTGCTCAAGGGCAGCAACACGATGCGCGTCTTCCAGGAAGAGATCTTCGGACCGGTCATCTCGGTTACGACCTTCAAAGATGAAGCCGAAGCCCTGGCGATTGCCAACGATACCGAGTTTGGCCTTGGTGCCGGCGTATGGACCCGCGACATGAACCTTGCCTATCGCATGGGACGTGGTATTGAAGCCGGCCGCGTCTGGACCAACTGCTACCACCAGTACCCGGCACATGCCGCTTTCGGTGGCTACAAGAAGTCCGGTGTGGGTCGCGAAACCCATAAAATGATGCTGGATCATTACCAGCAGACCAAGAACCTGCTGGTGAGCTACGACGTTAACCCGCTGGGCTTCTTCTAAGTCTGCCAGGATCGACCTTTACCGCAGCGTGGCCCATCCACGCTGCCTTGCAGATCGACTGGTTCTTCCTATGGGTCAGTCAACCCCCCCTGACCGAGTGCTCTCACTCTCAGGTTTTTAGCGCGGCTTGCCGCGCTTTTTTTTGTCTGAAATTTTATTTATTTTTTAACGCGCATGCTGTGGTGAGCACCATCGCTCCTGGTGAACGACAAGACTTAACGGTGAGGACTCGGCATGTCGAATCAGCTCATTGCCCTGCTGGGTGAGTGGCATCCTTTGCGGGATGACACTGACTGGGTGCTGGGGACTGTCTACCAAAGCGAAGGTCCGTCCTATCGCAAGGCCGGGGCGCTGATGCTGTTCAGCGCACAAGGGCATCAACTGGGCATGTTGAGCGGGGGCTGTCTGGAGTCTGATATCCACCGTCATGCGCGCAGGGTCATGCACAGCCGCAAGGCCCTGACCCTGACCTATGACGGTAGCGATGAAGACGACATTTCCTATCAGCTCGGGATCGGCTGCGGCGGTACGGTGCATATCCTGCTTCAGCCGGTGGGCAGGGACAATGACTATCTGATGCTCGAAAGCGTCTTGCATGCCCTGCGTGAGTCCGGCAACCGCCACTACTACCAGTTGATGCCCGATAGTGCAGGGCAGGTGGCAGCACGCTTCATGGAGGATGCTTCCTCGACGGGGTTCACTCCGAGCAGACCGTCCAGCGTATGCGCGCAACGCGGCCAGCGCTGGCTGCATACCCATGTCACGCCGCCGCCCCACCTGCTGATCGTGGGCGGTGGAAATGACGCACGTCCCGTTGCATCGATTGGACATCAATTGGGATGGTGCATCAGTATTTGGGACCCTCGTCCTGCCAATGGCCGGCGCGAGTATTTTACCAGCGCCGATATGTTGTTGTCTGGTGCCGCATCAGAGCTGTCTCGTTATGCCGACAGTGAGAGTGTGAATGCAGCGGTGCTGATGAGTCACAATATTCGCCTGGATGTCGAAGCGCTGAGGGCACTGCACGACTGCCGCCTCGGCTACCTGGCCCTGCTGGGGCCCGATAGCCGCCGGCAGCGGGTTTTGGCTGAAGCGGGACTGACGCCCGGTGCCCTGGGAGTACCGCTGGCGGGGCCCGCCGGGCTCGACATCGGTGGCGAGCTGCCGGAAACCATCGCCCTTGCCATTCTCGCCGAGTGCCAGGCGGCGTTGCATCATTGCTGTGCTCGATCACTGAGTGGAGTTTTGGCCACAGAAGGCAAGTCCGTGCAGCAGCCACGCCAGGCTGCTGGCGCTTCGCACCTGCTTATTCGCTCTACTTATTAACCTGGTGGACAAATAGGTTCCCTATCTAATTGTCCGTCACCCCACAAAACAGGCGCAAGTGCGTGACGTGCTGGTTTTCGTGGGGCTCGCATTGCCCTGCGGGTTAATACATGAAGCATCCCTGCTTCATGTATTAACCCGCCTGATACTAGTCAGTCTCAATGCGTCTCTGGCCTGCAGCACACGCCGGAACTATTTAAACACGCAATCTGACCCTCTCCTACGCGCTGCGTGATCGGTTCTAATTTTCCGGCAAAGGGCGCTTACGCCTCCTATACTCTATGCTTTATTTATTCTGTAAATATTGTGAAGCGCTAATTCGGCGATAAATTATTACCGGTAACCGGTAGAGGTCATCATGGTAAATGGGAATTTGCCGGAAATCGCGCAGCACGTTCGTTTGCGTGCAAGTCTCAACAGAAATAACAACTGTGTGCGACAACACCAGGATTCAATACGGTGTCCAGGTCGCATTACGGCAATTCATTTGAGGATAGCAATTCAGAGCCAGTCGGCAGTCATACTGGCCCTGCATTAATGTCGTCTGGCGTTTCGATAACAAAACAGGTATCTCAAATGGGCTTTTGTCGATCAAAATTAAGCAAACTCCTAATCCTATTCGTTTTATTCACATTCTCGGTTATCGCTAGTGCAAAGCCTGAAGCGTGCAAAGGCGTGTCTGAAAAATGCACCAAGGACACGCTGTATGACAAAACGATCGGAGGATCGGTCTACAGTTGTTACGACTGCAAACAGGCACTGTGCAAAGACGGCGGGGAAGGCGGGCTCGCCGGGACCAAGACATCATCGGTCTGTACCGAAAAAGCGTCAACCTTCACACCTATCACCAACGACGACGTTGCCCACGACGCCCCCACCGAGCTCGCTCCGCAATCCGGCCAGACCCCGGCAAGTGGAATCAGGCCGCGCTCTTTCACGTCCGAGTTGGTCGTTATTCCAACCCAAGGCTGTGATGCCAGAAATACAGCAATGTGTTCTAAAAATGGTGCCACCTGTGACGTGATAAAGGCTGCAAATGGCGCAAACACTGAGGTGTGCCGCTGGTCGTCCACAACGAGTGCGAACGCCTGCAAGCGCACTGGCGGGATTTGGACAGCAGCAAATTCGAAGTACGCCAAAAGCCATCCCGGCGCGGTCGTTGCCGGAAACGCTGGAGCCTGTATCACTGAGGTTAAGAACATCAGTAGCAAGACGCCCGGTAAAGTCGCGAATGGTGACCCTCATGTCTTGAAAACGGGCAAGTCGCCCAGCACCAGGGAATCAGGCTTGGTTCCACCATCGGGTCTGAAAGTGGCTAACGTGGCTCGAACCACATTGACACTCACATGGATAGATAACTCCGATCAGGAATATGGCGTGGAGTTGTATCGGGTGGATCCGGTTGAAGCGCGCCGTAACCCGGCAAATAGCTGGGAATTTATCGGGCTGTTCGAGGAGCGGGTCGACGCCAATGTGAAGGGGACAGGAACACGGTCGGACGAGGATTACGATCTCAACCCGAATACCAACTACTGTTATCGACTGCGCGCTTTTATCGGGTTTGACCGGTCGAAAGTCTCCGACTACTCGGAAACGGTTTGCACCAAAACAAAACCATAGGCGGTGGCAGCGTGCTCAATAAATTCCGTTGTGCAATCTCAACGACGCTGGCTGTTTTGGTCGCGTGCAGCTTCATGCTCGACATGGGCGAGGCACATGCCACGAACCAATCCACTACCATTGTCGCGGTCGTTGATAGTGGGGTGGATGCGGGCCATCGAGACCTCAAGGGAAAGCTCGTACCTGGCTTCGATCTGACGAATGGCAACGATCCCAATGCCGACAGAGTGGGTCATGGCACGGCGATGGCGAGCCTGATTGCTGGAGATTTATCGGGAGCATGCGGCCACTGCAAAATCATGCCCTTGAAGATAACCGACAGCATGACCGTCGATCTGGGCAAGGTGGCTGCTGCCATTGATATCGCTGTTCAGGAAGGCGTGTCGCTGATCTACGTTGGTGCGGGTGCCGTCGAGACGGATGACAGCCTGACGCGCGCGATCGAAAACGCCCATGCGGCAGGTGTAACCATTGTCGCTCCGGTGGGCACTCAAGGGCTTGCAGCTCCACTGTATCCAGCCGCCTTTCCGTCTGTTATTGCGGTGGCGGCACTGGATCGAGACGGACAATTGCTTAACGCCAGCAATAACCCGGGTAACGGGTCGCTCTTTGCAATGGGTCAAGACGTCAACGTTGCCAATGTCAGCGGGGGCTATCGCCGTGTGAGCGGGAGTTCACCTGCAGCAGCCGTTATTGCGGGTCAACAGGCGCAAGCAATTGATCAACACCCAAGGCTGGCTGTTACGCAGCGAAGCCTCGCCATCATCAACCACACAGTACCGGGTCTAGAAAGCCCTTTGGACCCTCAGCTCACCGCCAGGCTGCAATATGCAGACACGGATGATACGGACATCATACTGGATGCCCCCTGGCGAACCATACGGGATTACTTGCCTTTTCTGGTGTTTATCCCTGAATTTGAACAAACAGGAAACGAGAAAAGAACCCTGCAGAAAATCGAGCTGCATAATTACGACAGAATGTCCGGCGCTGAAAAGGATCTTATCTTTCAGGATGTCCCTCATGGAGTCGATCAGACAAGCTGCGCCGGCAAGAAAATTGAAATCATTGATTCAGAGGGCCGTGCCCGCGATACGGTTGGGACTGACGAGCCCATCGTCGATTTCTGGCACTACATAGCCAAAGTTCCGGTTGATTGCATTGGTGTCGGATCCCGAAAGGGGGTTGCGGGGGAGCATTTTCTGCTGGCGCGTGTTTACTGGACAACGGTTATTAAAACCGAAGATAAGTCCATAACGCACAATTATAATGTGCATGCTGTCTTGCGCGTTCTGGTAGGCAGCAACGGCTTTCCACGATTCGATTCTGCGGATCATTACTACGACGCACATGTTCATACCATCGCTGAGCAGACGGGGTGGCATGGCGTGACCAACGTAGATGCCGCGGCAAAAGCGTATGGCGGGCCACTGGCCATGCTCACGGAGAGCGCCTATGCCCTTGGCCTCATAGAGACACGATTGAAAAACGGCAATTGGACAGCCTTTCGTGACCAGCTTGCAACGACCGATCACAACGTCTTTTACTCCCGCAACCCCTATGATGCTGGAACCTCTCCGGGATACGGTCCAACGGCCAATACCAAGGGCAATGAGTTCAAATGGTATCGTGATCATTTTGGCGAATTAAGTGGCGAGGAAGTTACGCTGCGCGGAACAGGCCGGACTGTGCATTCAGACATGACGAAGGCCATAGGGAGTCACTTTTTGGTGTATGGTGGCCCACACTTTGAGGGCCCCTGGCATGGCGGACACTTTACGGCTGATCCGGATGCGGAAGGGCTTGGTTTTGACCTTACAACGCTGACTGATCAGGTCGGTGTTAAAAATCCGAACGAACTGATCCCCGTTCTGGAACGATTAAGCCATACCGATGCCTTTGGCTACGCCGCCCACCCGTTCAGTTCTGCTAGCGGATGGAGCAAGCAGTACTTTGAACAGGCAATCGGCTTGCCTCCCCATCACAACGTTGGCGGAAAAAATAGCAGGATTCTGCAGAAAGACGCCAGGGATTTTATATTTAAAGGATCACAGGTCTGGAATGAGAAACATGACTTCAAATCGACCGCAGAAATGCTGGGCGGTCATTTGGCGGTGCGTGACCTTAACCATTTCGACCCATTTACACCCTCTGGAACATCACAGCGATTTGTGTCTAACCCAAGTTGGGTCAAGGATGTAAATGGCGCGGTTGGTGAATATGTCGGGTTTCTTAAACAGGGTCTGAAATATAACTTCCAGCAACAGCCCGATTCCAGGTTTATTCGCAAGCTTTACATGAGCGCGGGAACAGACGCCCACGGCGATTTTAATTATCTCACCAGCCTGGAAAGCACCGCCGTCGCTGAAATCTATGACTATTTTAATGCATCCGTGAAAAGTGCTGCGGCGTCAAGCAACGCGTTTGGCCGCGTGCGCACTTACACCTTAAGCGGCGAAAAACAGGGAAGGTTTCTGCAGCCGCAACGCACCACAGGAGCATTCAACGCAAGTCGCACGCGTACCGCGCAAGTCGCGCTTGCCGGCACCGGCAGCCAGGTCGCAATAGATGACAGCAGGCCGGGAGGCGGATCCATAACAACGGTCAGTGCGTTGCGTGCCTCCGTCAGCGCCTATCGCGAAGGTAATACGATTCTTACCGATGGACCTATTTGCAAATTTAGCGTGGACAGCGAATGCCGATTTGACTCGAATACAGAAAATCCGCAATGGCATGACGGTCTTTGTGCCTGGGAAAACGCCGATGGCCGAATTGGCGGTGAAGGGGATTTTGACGGTGGCGGCTCTGCGCTGATCAGCCGCGGTTCGAATGCCCTGCTAAGCACCCTTTGGGATGGCAGAAATGACTACATTCCTATCGTCAATGGACAGCCGGACAATATTGAGTTCACGTTGTCTGCGCATTATTCAAACGGGCCTAGCGTCGCCAAGGTCATGGACGGAGGGCCCAGAGGTCAGGTCCAGTATGTTGCTCTGGCGCCAGACATGATGCAGGGGATTACCGAGCATCGGGATTATTCGCCATCCGCTTTGATGCTGCGGGGAGATTTGGGTTCTGCGGAAAGTGGCGCCGCCTGCATCACCAATCCCGTATGGGCCATTCCGGTGAAGTTTTCCTATCCTGCGGCACCGAGCGAGTGTTCAATCAAGCCTGGAGAACTCCGCGTTTCCATCAGTTTCGGTGTATCAATGGACAGTACATTGAGTGATCGATGCGCGGGGGGCAACTGCCTTGCACCGGCAGCTGGTGGGCAGGCGAATTACCAGGGTCCAACAATCAAGGTTTACCCGCTGGATGGTTCTGGCCAAAGTATTGGCAACGGTGTCAGCTTGAAACCGCGCTGGTTCGCCAATAACTTGTCGGGTCCGGGCTTTAAGAAAATCGCAGATGCCAATCTGGTGGGTGATAACAAATCAGAAATTGCATGTCCTGGTGCCGATTGGGATGCCAACAGCCACACAAGGAAACGCAATGTCAGGTCATATGCAGTCATAGTGTCCAACCTTCGGGATATGCACGGCAATGAACTCAACGCGATAGCCGATACATTTACCCTGAAAAAAGCCAGCGTTAATAGAGTTCCGCCAAGCCCAGCTGGCAACACCGGTACCGTCTTTGATCCAGGCAAAGGGGGTCGCAGACCCAAACCAAACCTGAGTTGCGGGGCCGCCAGCACCAACCTGTGCAAGGGCTACGGCGCCAGTTGTGAGGTAGTCACGGCGACCAACGGTAAACGAAGTGATCTGTGCCGGTGGAGTGCCAGGAACAGTGCTGGCGCATGCGAGCGGCGTACTGCCGGAATTTGGACTAAGGCGGGATCACGCTATGCGAAAAACCATCCTGGCGCAGTCCAGCCAGGCACAGCAGGGGCCTGTATCACTGAAGTGAAGAATCTTAAAAACAGGATTCAATAAATGACCACGCCGCAAGCTCTTAATCCGGCGGGTTTATACATACAGCAGGGACGCTGAAACATTCGTCGCAGGCAACGAGCTCCGGAAGGACCCGCATATTCGCAGCATTCGCTCCCGTTTAAGGAAAGGGCGGTGTCTTTGGACACCGCCCTCTCTTTTTTGAATCTATTGCTCAGGGGCTGCGGACGTTCGCGGATATGTTCTTCCGGGACTGATTGCGTACAAGACAATGCGCGAGTTGCGTGTGGGTTGAGATGTCGGCTCTTCGGAAACTGGTACACTTCAGGTGCGAGGATTGTTCCATGATGCGGTGCTGGCTAGCCGAATAAAATCGCTGGCGCACGGAGCCGAAGTGTACGAGATGACCGATGGATTCGCCGTGTCGCTGCAGCACGAAAGGTTCGAGTCGATCTTAAATTAGCAGGCAAGTACTGGAGACCTAGCAGTGATTCAAAAACTTCACCACAGCGCTTATCGCTGCCGTGACTCTGAGCAAACGCGACGGTTTTACGAGGATTTCCTCGGCCTGCCGCTGGCCGGTTCACTCTGGATCCAACAAACCAAAACCGGGCGCGAAACAGCGGTGCTGCATACGTTCTACGAACTCGACGACGGCTCCTATATCGCTTTTTTCGAAGACCCCGCCACGCCATTTGATTTCAGTCCGCAGCGGGACTTCGATCTGCATCTCGCGCTCGAGGTGGATGAAGCACAGCTTGAACCCATGCTTGAAAAGGGCCGCAAGGCCGGTCTCGAAGTGCGTGGTATTACCGATCATGGCTTTATTCATTCAATTTATCTTCGAGACCCCAACGGTTACGTCATCGAACTGGCGGCCCGAATGCCCGATCACGCAACGGCGATGGACCCGTCCCGCAATGAAGCCCGCGCCATTCTCGATCGCTGGCAGGCCAGCAAGCAGACGAACTAGCCGTGAATTCGGCAATACATAGACAGACTCGGCGGAGGTTCCCATGCAGCCACACAATTACAGCATTCGCACCATGGTCCGCAGCGAGGTGGATATCGCCATCGACTGGGCGGCGCAGGAGGGCTGGAATCCAGGCCTGCACGATGCCGACTGCTATTACGCTGCCGACCCAAATGGCTTCCTGGTGGGGTTGCTCGATGACACGCCCATCGCTGCCATCTCCGTGATCCGCTACGGCGAGACATTCGGCTTCCTGGGATTTTATATCGTTCATCCCGAGTATCGGGGGCAGGGCTATGGCATCCAGATCTGGAGGGCGGGACTGAACTACCTGGCGGACCGCAATATTGGTCTGGATGGCGTGGTGGACCAGCAGGACAACTACCGGCGCTCCGGGTTTACTCTGGCGTATCGTAATATTCGCTTTGAGGGTATCGGCGGCGCGATTTCTGATGCCATGCCGGCGGCTGATATTGGCACGGAGGCGGTGGTGAACCTGTCCCGGTTGCCGCTGGATGTGCTTGAGGCCTATGACCGGCCCTTCTTCCCGGATGATCGTGGCCGTTTTATCCGTGGCTGGGTGAAACAGCCTGACTGCCATGCGCTCGGCATCCTCGATGCCGGCGTGCTGGTGGGATACGGTGTTATCCGGCCCTGTCGCAGCGGCTACAAGATAGGCCCGCTGTTTGCCGACACCCCGCAGCTGGCAGAGTCACTGTTTGTGGCGCTGAAATCCCGCGTCGGGCCGGTCGAAAAGGTGTATCTGGATACGCCCGAAGTGAACCCTGCTGCGGTGGCAATGGCGCAACGCTATGGAATGAGCATATCGTTCGAAACCGCTCGAATGTATACGGGGGATGCGCCGGATCTGCCGCTGGAGCGGATTTTCGGTGTGACTTCGTTCGAGGTTGGATAGTTAGCGGCTGTACGTGGAGAGCGCAGTGCGATTCAGGTTCTGTTTACTCCGGTGCCGGCTGCAGAGCCGGAAATGGCGGCGGGTCGGTACGGTCGAGTTTCGAGAAATAGTCCGCCACCGCATCGATTTCTCTGTCTGTCAGCATGGTCGCCACCTGGTCCATGGTACTGCCCGGCACCAGGTTGTCCCTGTGACCTCGCAGGATGTCCACAAGCCGCGTTTTTTCCATGCCTGCCAGGTAAGGCCAGCCGGGCATTGCGGGCACGCCTTCCCGCTGGTGGCAGGCGGCGCAGCCTTGCGCCACCTGCGGCACCTCGGTTTCGTCTTCTGCCCCTGCACCGTTGCCGCCAACGGCACCCAGCAGGCACAGCAGGGCGATTTTCGTTTTGCTTACCATCGGAGGCTCCATTAGAGATTCCATTGGGTGTTTCATTGGCGTTTTATTGGGTCAGGTTCCTAAAGCTTGAAACGTGGTTCTTGTGCGATACCGGCAGTGCAACGTTCAGAGTATAGCCGCGAAACCGCTTATTCCGGCAGGATAGCCAGTCAGCAGGGGCCGCCCCTGATCAAATCGGCACCAGGTCAATGGTATCCGCCGCCGTATCGATGGCTTCATCGACGCTATTGCCAACCACCGGCACGATCGAAATCACAGCGCCGCCGATGCGCATCGGTACCGTCACGATTTTGGTCAAGACACAGCCGCTCAGCGCCAACGCCAGCGCGGCGGTAACAGCCAGTTTCGGTAAAGTTCCGGTTTTCTTTGATGTTTTCAAACTTCAGTCCCTTGATTGTCGGAGTTTCAGGATTACGCGGGTAACTGGCAGCGGATGCCGATGCTCGAGAACTATGGAGCATAACGGATCTCGCGCGCAGATGGGGCACATGCACCGCTATTCTGTCTTCGCTGCACGTTCGAAGCGGGCGAAAGCAAAGCGCAAGGCTCTCACGTCGTGCTGAGCCCGCAGCAGCTGAAGCCTGGCCGCAATGGCACGTGCCGGCAGCGCACGTGCCCCGGTGGCTCAGTGGTCCAAGTAAGGCTTTTCAGGCACTGACCAGGGCTCTGGGTCTTTTGCCCGTCATCAGGTAGGTGTGCATCTCGCCTTTGCCGCGCACACGTATAAGGCCACGGTCCTCGAATGTATAGTCGTGTTGCAGGTATTTATAAGTCTCATCTGAAACATGGATACGCCCGCTCAGACCCATGGATTCCATGCGCGATGCTATGTTTACGGCATCGCCCCAGATATCGTAGATAAACTTCTTGGCGCCAATCACACCGGCAACGACCGGACCGCTGTTGATGCCGATGCGTAGTTTCAGATCCATGTGGTGGCGGTGGTTAAAGTCGACAATGACGGCCAGCATATCCAGTGCCATATCCGCGACGACCTCTGCATGGTTATCGCGCACTGTGGGCAAACCGGCGACCACCATGTAGGCGTCACCGATGGTTTTGATCTTTTCCAGCCCCCTGATTTCGCAGATTTCATCAAACTCGGTGAAAATTTCGTTTAGATAGCGGACCAGTTGGGTCGGGGATAGCGTCGAAGCCAGCGGCGTAAAGTTGACGATATCGGCAAACATAATGGTCACGTTGGCAAAACTGTCGGCGATGGTGCCTTCACCCTGTTTGAGCCGTTCTGCGATCGGCGCGGGCAGAATATTCAGCAGAAGCTGTTCGGACTTTTGTTTTTCGTCCGACAGTGCGCTCAGGGTTTCGTTGAGCCGGTCGATCATTTCATTGAAGTTGCTTGCCAGGGCGCCGGTCTCGTCACGGGTCAGTACCGGCGCGTGCAATGTCAGGTTGCCCAGTGCGATCTCGTGGGCTGTCGATGATATCGCCAGAATAGGTCGCGTGATCGTTCGTGTAATCAGATAGATGCCAATGGCGAGCAGGAGTACTGCAAGCATGCCCAGGCTGACGAGCGACCAGCCCAGGCGGGTCGCCGGTGCCAGTGCCTCGGATACGCTGATTTCCGTCAGCAGTGCCAGTTGCAGGTTGGGTAACCAGCGGTAGCTGCCAATCACAGGCTCTCCGGTATAGCTTTGATAGAGCCCAGCGCCAGCGGTGCCGGCAACGGCGCTATCAATGCCCAGGCTTCGCACTTCGCCGGTCTCGTCGATATTGGTAAAGGGCGCCTCGGCGATGAGCTGATGGCGACTGTCGACAAGATAAGACTGGCCGGTGCTGCCGAGGCCGGTGCGTCGGCTGACGATCTCGACCAGAATCGGAAGCCGAATATGGGCGGCGAGCACCGCGTAGGGGTCTCCTTCCATATCCAAGAGAGGTGCTGCTACGGTGAGTGTCGGTTTGCCGGTATCCGGTGACGGGTATACGGGCTGCACATGGGTTTCCTGGCGGCCCGAGTGGAAATAACCCACATTTTTACGGTTGCTGTTTTCGTCGGTCGGGTTGGTGGAAAAAAACACTCGACCGGTTGTCACATCGAGCAGCAGAATATCGATCAGGTCCGTGGCCATGACGGCCCATGAACCTCGATATGTCGAATTGAACAGGGTATTTGCAAGGTTCAGGTAGGCACTCTGATATTCCGGCGTATCGGCCTGCTGTTCAGCAAGCAAGAGTCCCGCCTGGCGCAACTCTTCGAGGGCGGCTATCTGGGTAACGGTCTCGACCTGGCCGGTGATAAAGCTCTGGATTTCCTGTTCCTTGTATTCGGCGATGACCTCGAAGCGGGTGATCGCCATCGCTTCCAGCCTGTTCGCCGACAGCAGGTACGTGGCACCTGCCATAACGATAACGACCGACATCGATACCAGCAGAAAATAGGCGGTCATTCTGGCTTTCAGGCTTTTCTTCAAGAACCTCATTGCACGGACCTCTGCCTATATGTTCAGGTCTTCATTGCTGTACTTGTGGTCTGGGTGCCGCAATGCTGGCGCCTTCTGTATCCAGGCAATCTGCACGTTGTCTACTAGAGGGTAGCGGCTTTTGGCAACTTCTCTGAACCCCACTGGACAGAAGACACGGATTATCGGGAGTTCAGATAATAGGCGCGACACTCATGGTTAAGCCTACGGATCGAAGATTTTCGACTATCCGTGGTGCAGTGCGCCGATCGGCGTCGCTTGCCATGGATGCGGCGATGCCAATCGCGTTATCGCAGTGCAAAGGGTCAGAGGCTTGATCTGGCCGCTGGTGGGTAATTTCGTAACGGGTAGTCCCTTGTTAAAAAATATGTGCACACATCACAGTCACACTCCCTTTTAATTACTTTTCTTGATCGAAAGGTCAATTAAAAATAACGTCATGTAACGCCCCCACAATGAACGAATGTGTCGACGCCGCTATCAATCGGGCCAGCTGGCTGCAGAATGAAAAATACCTGGTGAGAAGAAAGGCGTGCATTGTCGTATCCATAAGCAATTCACTATAGCCATAGGTTTAATACCAAAAATATGTAAAATATGTACCTTCCGCCCCTCGACTGAAACAATTGAAACAAATACATTAAGCGCAGTTAAGTGCAGGAACTGGCCAGACAGTCGTCGGCATGCAGTCGTCGGCATGGCCTCGTCGACAGACAACCAGGTGTCGTTATTGGTGAGGTGCATGTGCCAGCAAAAGGGCATAGTCACGCGGCATTCGCCTTGCACGCCTGTCGGTGAGCTGCATTAGGAATTCCAGGGGAGCTCCAGGACGGGCTTCGTTATAAGTTTTAAATAAAGCCATTTGTATTACGGAGAATAATTACCATGCGAATAGGTGTGCCCAAGGAGATCGACGAAGGGGAAAAGCGCGTCGCGCTCACCCCCGAAGTCGCTGTTCAGTTGCAGAAGCTTGGCTTCAGTCTGGCGATTGAGACCGGTGCCGGCCTGGAGGCGAGTTTCGATGACGACCAATACCGCGCCGCCGGGGTCGAGATCGTCGAAGATCCAAAGGAGCTGTGGCACTCGTGCGATATCGTCATGAAGGTGCGTCCGCCCAGCCCACATCCGGAACTGGGTTTTTACGGCATCGAGTTGCTGGGCAAGGGCCAGACCCTGATCAGTTTCCTCTACCCGGCGCAGAATCCGGAAATGCTGCAGGAACTGTCGGATCGTGGTGTTACGGCGCTGTCGATGGACTCCGTACCGCGTATTTCCCGCGCCCAGAAAATGGATGCACTGAGCTCCATGGCCAACATTGCCGGTTACCGCGCCGTGGTTGAGGCGGCACAGCATTTCGGCCGCTTCTTCACCGGCCAGATCACCGCGGCCGGCAAGATTCCGCCCGCCAAGGTGCTGGTGATCGGCGCCGGCGTAGCGGGTCTCGCGGCCATCGGTGCGGCCAAGAGCATGGGCGCCATCGTGCGTGCCTTCGATACCCGCCCGGAAGTGAAGGAGCAGGTCGAGAGCATGGACGGCGAGTTCCTGATGCTCGACTTCAAGGATGAGGACGGCAGCGGTCAGGGCGGTTACGCCAAGACCATGAGCCCCGAGTTCATCAAGGCGGAGATGGATCTGTTCGCGGCCCAGGCTGCCGAAGTGGATATCATCATTACCACCGCACTGATCCCGGGCAAGCCGGCCCCTGAACTGATTACCGAGCGCATGGTTGCCAGCATGAAGCCGGGCAGCGTTATCGTTGACCTGGCCGCCGAAG
>NZ_KB899105.1 GCF_000378045.1 Marinobacterium rhizophilum DSM 18822 | reverse complement strand
AATGTTCCGCAAGCTGCTGGACGAAGGTCGTGCAGGCGAGAACGTTGGTGCGCTGCTGCGTGGCACCAAGCGTGACGACGTTGAGCGTGGTCAGGTCCTGGCCAAGCCGGGCTCCATCACTCCGCACACCCAGTTCGAAGGCGAAGTCTACGTACTGAGCAAAGAAGAAGGCGGTCGTCACACTCCGTTCTTCAAAGGCTACCGTCCGCAGTTCTACTTCCGTACCACAGACATCACTGGTGCCTGTGAACTGCCGGAAGGTGTTGAGATGGTAATGCCGGGTGACAACGTGCAGATGTCTGTTACCCTGATCAACCCGATCGCCATGGAAGAAGGCCTGCGTTTCGCGATTCGCGAAGGCGGCCGTACCGTTGGTGCTGGTGTTGTAGCTCGAATCATCGCCTAAGATCAGCTTGCTGATCTGAGGTGACGAAAAGGCCCTCTTCGGAGGGTCTTTTTTTATGCTCGGGATGAGCGTTGGATGATGGGGCCGGGATGCCCAACCGTGGTCGAGTCCGAAAGGCTGCAGTTCTGCCTAGGGCGCGGCGCAAATGTTGCTGTTTAATTAATAACCGCTTTCACTTGACGCTGCTTGCGCCCCTGAGTAGAATTTGCGTCCCTTCCTAGAAGGGTATGCCGGCTTCGGCCGTTCAAAAACTTTGATTAAGTGTGATCAAAATGCAGAATCAGAAAATTCGAATTCGTCTGAAGGCGTTTGATCATCGCCTGATCGACTCTTCCGCTTTGGAGATCGTAGAGACTGCAAAGCGGACTGGTGCTCAGGTGCGTGGTCCGATCCCACTTCCCACCCGCAAAGAGCGCTTTACAGTACTGATTTCTCCGCACGTCAACAAAGACGCCCGCGACCAGTATGAAATCCGTACCCACAAGCGTGTTCTGGACATCGTTGAACCGACTGAAAAAACAGTCGACGCACTGATGAAACTGGACCTTGCTGCGGGCGTTGAAGTGCAGATCAGCCTCGGCTAATTCAGCACTGCGCATTCTAATTTATATTCATGAAGCGCTGTTTGTGGAATGCCCTGTAAAGGGTAGCCGTAGTGGGTAACAGCCCCGTACACAACTGGCAAGAGGTTAAAAACATGACTGTAGGTCTAATCGGACGTAAAGCGGGTATGACCCGTGTCTTCACTGAAGATGGCGTGTCCGTGCCAGTCACCGTCATCGAGGTCGAGCCGAACCGCGTGACTCAGGTGAAAACCATTGATACTGATGGTTACACCGCTGTGCAGATCACCACTGGTGGCTGCAAGGCGAGCCGGCTGAGCAAGCCGGAAGCCGGTCACTTTGCTAAAGCTGGCGTTGAAGCCGGCCGCGGTTTGTGGGAGTTCCGCCTGTCGGATGACGAAGAAATCAACGTTGGCGATGCGCTGACAGTTGAGCGCTTCGAAGCAGGTCAGAAAGTAGACGTTACTGGTGAATCCAAAGGTAAAGGTTTCCAGGGTGCTATCAAGCGCTGGAACTTTAGCATGCAGGATGCCACTCACGGTAACTCTCTGTCTCACCGTGCTCCGGGTTCCATAGGACAATGTCAGACTCCTGGCCGCGTCTGGAAAGGCAAAAAAATGGCAGGTCACATGGGTGCTGAGCGCGTAACCGTTCAGACTCTGGAAGTCGTTCGCGTTGACGCTGAACGCAACCTGCTGTTGGTCAAAGGTGCCGTGCCGGGTGCTCCCGGCGGTGACGTAATCGTTAAACCGGCTGTCAAGGCTGGCGCCTAAGGGGAGGTTGACATGAATCTGAATCTAGCTGGAACTGCCGGTTCGGTTGAAGTATCCGACCTGGCTTTTGGTAAAGAATTCAACGAATCGCTGGTTCATCAGGTCGTTACGGCGTACCTGGCCGGTGGTCGTCAGGGTACCAAAGCCCAGAAAACCCGTTCAGAAGTATCTGGCGGTGGTGCTAAACCGTGGCGTCAGAAAGGTACAGGCCGTGCTCGTGCCGGTACCATTCGTAGCCCGCTGTGGCGCACAGGTGGCGTAACTTTCGCCGCTAAAACACGTGATCACGCTCAGAAAGTAAACAAGAAAATGTACCGCGCAGCACTGCGTTGCATCTTCTCTGAGCTGGTTCGTCAGGACCGCCTGGTTGTGGTTGAAGATTTCGCTATGGAATCTCCGAAAACCAAGCAGTTCATCGCCAAGCTGAACGAGTTGTCACTGAACAACGCGTTGCTGATCACTGAAGACGTTGAGCAGAACCTGTATCTGGCTTCTCGTAACGTACCGCACGTTGACGTGCGTGACGCTGCAGGCATCGACCCTGTCAGCCTGGTTGGCTTCGAGAAGGTTCTGGTAACTGTGCCTGCTCTGAAGAAAATCGAGGAGGTACTGGCATGAACCAGGCTCGTATTTATCAGGTGCTCATGGGGCCGCACATTTCCGAGAAGGCGACTATCGTAGCTGAGGGTTCTCAGCAGGTCGTTTTCCGTGTGGCAGACACTGCTACCAAGCAGGAAGTCAAAACTGCTGTTGAAGCACTTTTTAACGTTAAAGTTAAAGGCGTCAACATCCTTAACATCAAGGGCAAAACCAAGCGCACCGCGCGTGGTCTTGGCAAGCGGAACGACGTTCGCAAGGCTTATGTATGCCTGGCGGAAGGTTCCGAAATTGATTTCCTGGCTGGCGAATAAAAGGGGTTGAATCATGGCAGTTATCAAGACTAAGCCGACCTCTGCTGGACGTCGTCATCTGGTCAAGGTTGTTAATCAGGACCTGCATAAAGGCAAGCCTTATGCACCCCTGGTTGAGAAGAAGAGCAAGTCCGGTGGTCGTAACAACAACGGACGTATCACTACCCGTCATATCGGTGGTGGTCACAAGGCTCATTACCGTCTGGTCGACTTCCGTCGCAACAAAGACGGTATCCCGGCAACGGTCGAGCGTCTGGAATATGACCCGAACCGTTCCGCGCACATCGCCCTGCTGAAGTATGCAGATGGTGAGCGTCGTTACATTATCGCGGCCAAGGGTCTGAAAGAAGGTTCGGTTGTGCTCTCCGGCGTGAGTGCTGACATTAAAGTCGGTAATACTCTGCAGCTGCGCAACATCCCGGTGGGTTCTACTATCCACTGCATCGAACTGAAGCCCGGTAAAGGTGCACAGCTGGCACGTTCTGCGGGCGCTTCTGCGCAGCTCGTAGCGCGTGAAGGGACTTATGCAACCGTACGTCTTCGCTCTGGCGAAATGCGCAAGGTGCTGGTCGAATGTCGTGCGACTCTGGGTGAAGTTGGCAACAGCGAACACAGCCTGCGTCAGCTCGGTAAAGCCGGTGCCAAACGCTGGCGCGGTGTTCGTCCGACCGTACGCGGTGTTGCAATGAACCCGGTAGATCACCCGCATGGTGGTGGTGAAGGTCGTACATCTGGCGGTCGTCACCCGGTTACTCCATGGGGTGTGCCGACTAAAGGTCATAAGACCCGTAAGAACAAGCGTACCGATAAGTTGATCGTACGCCGTCGTTCTGCCAAGTAACTAACTTGAGGATACAGCTGTGCCACGTTCACTGAAGAAAGGTCCCTTTATCGACCTTCACCTGCTGAAAAAGGTAGAAGCTGCAATCGAGAGCAACGACCGTCGTCCTTTGAAGACCTGGTCACGTCGCTCTACCATCTTCCCGAATTTCGTGGGCATGACGATTGCGGTTCATAACGGTCGCCAACATGTACCGGTCTTTGTGACCGAAGACATGGTTGGTCACAAACTGGGTGAGTTTGTTCCTACGCGCACCTACCGTGGACATGCAGCCGATAAAAAGGCTAAGAAGAAGTAATGGGGGATAAGTGATGGAAGTTGCCGCTAAATTGAAAGGCGCCAGCCTGTCCGCCCAGAAAGCTCGTTTGGTCGTAGACCAGATCCGCGGTAAGGCAGTGGGCGAAGCTCTGAACATCCTGGCGTTCAGCCCGAAAAAGGGTGCGGCGATCATCAAGAAGGTACTGGAGTCTGCTATCGCGAATGCGGAGCATAACGAAGGTGCTGACATCGATGATCTGCGCGTTTCTACGGCCTTCGTTGACGAAGCGCCGAGCATGAAACGTATTAAGCCGCGTGCGAAAGGTCGTGCTGATCGTATCATCAAGCGCACCTGTCACATTACCGTCAAGGTCGCAGACTAAGCGCTGAGCTAGGAGAGTTCAAATGGGTCAGAAAGTACATCCGACCGGTATTCGCCTTGGCGTCGTAAAAGACCATACCTCTACTTGGTATGCAGACAAGGGCGAGTATGCCAGCAAGCTGCTCAACGATCTGAAGGTGCGTGAGTACCTTGAGAAGAAGCTGAGCAATGCATCTGTTAGCCGCGTTGAAATCGAACGCCCGGCGCAGAATGCAAAGATCACCATTTACACTGCCCGTCCGGGTATCGTAATTGGCAAGAAAGGCGAAGACGTCGAAAAACTGCGTAACGCTGTTTCCGAGATGATGGGTGTGCCAGTTCACATCAACATCGAAGAAGTACGCAAGCCTGAACTTGACGCTACTCTGGTTGCCCAGAGCATTGCAGGTCAGCTGGAACGTCGTGTGATGTTCCGTCGCGCTATGAAGCGTGCGGTGCAGAACGCCATGCGTATTGGTGCCAAGGGTATCAAGATTCAGCTGGGCGGCCGCCTGGGTGGTGCCGAGATCGCTCGTACCGAATGGTACCGCGAAGGTCGTGTTCCGTTGCACACTCTGCGTGCGGACATCGATTACTCGTCCTTCGAAGCGCACACCACTTACGGTGTGATCGGCATTAAAGTCTGGATCTTCAAAGGCGAAGTTCTTGGCGGCATCGAGCAGGTGCGCGCTGAGAAGAATGCGCCGAAGAAGAAAGCTAAGTGAGGTAGACGTCAATGCTGCAACCGAAACGTCTTAAATACCGCAAGGTGATGAAGGGTCGCAACCGCGGCCTGGCACTGCGCGGCAGTAAAGTAAGCTTTGGCGAGTTTGGTCTCAAAGCCACAGCCCGTGGCCGCATCACTGCTCGTCAGATCGAAGCTGCACGTCGTACCATGACTCGTCACGTTAAGCGTGGTGGTAAGATCTGGATTCGTGTCTTCCCTGACAAGCCGATCACTACCAAGCCGCTTGAAGTTCGTATGGGTAAGGGTAAAGGTAACGTTGAGTACTGGGTTGCCCAAATCCAGCCGGGTAAAGTGCTGTTCGAAATGAGCGGCGTTCCTGAGTCTCTGGCGACTGAAGCGTTCGCGCTTGCTGCTGCCAAGTTGCCTTTGGCTACAACCATTGTTAAGCGGACGGTGATGTGATGATTGCTAAAGAACTGCGGGAGAAATCCGTAGATGAACTTCAGCAGGAACTCCTGGGTCTGCTGAAGGATCAGTTCAATCTGCGTATGCAGAAAGCAACTGGTCAGCTGGCACAGAATCACCTGCTAAGCCAGGTTCGTCGCGACATTGCTCGTGTTAAGACTGTACTGAACGAAAAGGCAGGTGACTAAGTATGAGCGCTGAAAAACGTACTCGCACTGTGACCGGTAAAGTTATCAGTGACAAGATGGACAAAACCATCACAGTTCTGGTTGAACGCAAAGAGAAACACCCGATTTACGGTAAATATCTCAAGCGTTCTACCAAGCTGCACGCTCATGACGATAAGAACGAGTGTCAGATTGGTGACTGGGTGACCATCGCGGAAACCCGTCCTCTGTCCAAGACCAAAACTTGGTCGCTGGTTCGTATTGAAGAGCGCGCAGCGAAGGTGTAATATATTGCGCCTTTGCTCCATTTGCCGATTCGCCTGAGCTGCGCATCCAAAAGCATGTGCGGCGCGGGCGAAGGGCCATATATTTCTGGAGTAGACCATGATTCAGACTGAATCAATGCTTGATGTCGCTGACAACAGCGGTGCCAAGCGAGTGCAGTGCATTAAGGTCCTGGGCGGTTCTCACCGTCGCTACGCAGGTGTCGGTGACATTATTAAAGTTACCGTCAAGGAAGCAATTCCGCGTGGCAAGGTGAAGAAAGGCCAGGTTCTCAAGGCTGTCGTAGTACGTACCCGTAAGGGTGTGCGTCGTCCCGACGGTTCACTGATCCGCTTTGATACTAACTCTGCGGTATTGCTGAACCAGAACGACGCTCCGATCGGAACACGTATCTTTGGCCCAGTAACGCGTGAACTTCGCTCTGAGAAGTTCATGAAGATCATTTCCCTGGCGCCTGAAGTGCTCTAAGACCCGGTTGCTTTTTGACCGAGTACTTTGAAAACGCCATTCCCGAGAGGGTATGGCGTTTTTGAGCATGAGAGGGTTGCAGGAAACGACATAGGTATAACATGCGCAAGATTCGACGCGACGATGAAGTCATCGTCATCGCAGGTAAAGACAAGGGCAAGCGTGGCACTGTGCTGCGTGTGCTGGCTAACGATCGTCTGATCGTCACTGGCATCAACATGGTGAAGAAGCACACCAAACCTAACCCCATGCAGGGTAAGGCCGGTGGCATCGTTGAGAAAGAGGCCTCCCTGGCTGTTTCCAACGTAGCGATCTTCAATCCGCAGTCTGGCAAGGGCGACCGCGTCGGCTTCAAATTGCTTGAGGACGGCACCAAGGTGCGTATCTTCAAGTCCACCGGCGAAGTCATTGGCGGATAAGGGGGTTGTTGTCATGTCTAGACTGAAAGCGCTTTACAAAGAAACCGTTCGCCAGCAGCTGAAAGAAGAGCTGAACTCGCCGAACATCATGGCTGTTCCCCGCGTTACCAAAATCACCCTGAACATGGGTGTTGGTGAAGCACTGGGCGACAAAAAACAGCTCGAAAACGCTGTTGCCGATATGCAGGCCATCGCTGGTCAGAAGCCGGTCGTAACCCTGGCGCGCAAGTCTATTGCGGCGTTCAAGGTACGTGAAGGCTGGCCGATTGGTTGCAAAGTCACGCTGCGTGGTCAGCAAATGTGGGAATTCCTCGATCGTCTGGTCGACATTTCCATTCCGCGTATTCGCGATTTCCGTGGTCTGAACCCGAAATCGTTCGACGGTCGCGGCAACTACAGCATGGGTGTCAAAGAGCAGATCATTTTCCCCGAAATCGATTACGACAAGGTGGATAAACTGCGTGGAATGGATATCACCATCACCACCACTGCTCAGACCAATGAAGAGGGTCGTGCCCTGCTGGCTGCCCTGAACTTCCCGTTCAAGAAGTGATAGGGGGATATCATGGCTAAACAATCGATGAAAGCACGTGAAGACAAGCGTGCCGCGACTGTAGCTAAGTACGCCACTAAGCGTGCAGAGCTGAAATCTATCATCAACAGCCCGTCTTCTTCTGAAGATGAGCGTTGGGATGCACTGGTTGCGCTGCAGAAATTGCCGCGTGACGCTAGCCCGGCTCGTCAGCAGCGTCGCTGCCAGCTGACCGGTCGTCCGCATGGTGTTTACCGCAAGTTCGGCCTGAGCCGTAACAAACTGCGTGAAGCTGCCATGCGTGGCGATGTGCCGGGTCTTAAAAAGGCCAGCTGGTAATTCACCACTGGTTTTACGGTAAGCATGGTGGGCAGGGCAGAGCGCAGTACGCTCTGCTACCGCATCACGCTGCACAAGAGAGGAAGTTAAACGCATGAGCATGCAAGATACACTGGCGGATATGTTCACACGTATCCGCAACGGCCATATGGCACAGAAACAGGCCGTATCCATGCCGTCTTCCAAGCTGAAAGTATCAGTTGCAGAAGTGCTGAAGGAAGAAGGTTACATTGCCAGCTACGCAGTAGAAGGTGATGTTAAGCCGGTCCTCAGCGTTGAGCTGAAGTACTTCGAAGGTAAGCCGGTAATCGAAGAGATCAAGCGCGTAAGCCGTCCGGGCCTGCGTATCTACAAAGCTTCCAACGACCTGCCCAAAGTGGCCGGTGGTCTGGGTGTCGCGATCGTCTCCACCAGCAAGGGTGTGATGACGGACCGCGCTGCGCGTACCGCTGGAGTCGGTGGTGAAGTGATCTGCACGGTATTCTAAGGGGTTAACAATGTCTCGAGTTGGTAAAAAACCCGTTGTTGTACCTGCAGGCGTAGATCTGAAGGTCGATGGCCTGACCATCACCGCCAAAGGCAAGAATGGTCTTCTGAGCCTGGATGTTCATCCGACTGTTGAAGTTAAACAGGAAGAGAACACCCTGCTGTTCGCCCCCCGTGACAAGAGCAAGCTCGCTAACGCTCTGTCCGGAACCACGCGCTCCCTGGTGAGCAACATGGTTTTCGGTGTTGCAGAAGGCTTTAAAAAGACTCTGGAATTGCAGGGTGTTGGTTACCGTGTTGCGCTTAAGGGCAATGCACTGAACCTGACGCTGGGCTTCTCCCATCCTGTTGAGTACGAACTGCCTGAAGGTATTACTGCAGAGTGCCCGAACCAGACAACGATTGTTATCAGCGGTGCTGATAAACAGCGTGTCGGTCAGGTCGCCGCAGAGGTGCGTGGCTTCCGTCCGCCTGAGCCTTATAAAGGCAAGGGTGTTCGCTACGCTGACGAATATGTTCGCCGTAAAGAAGCGAAGAAAAAGTAAGGCAGGGTTATGAACGCTAAGAAACAAGCTCGTATCCGTCGTGCACGTCGTTCGCGTCTGAAAATGCGCGAACTGGGCGCCGTACGTCTGTGCGTCAACCGTACTCCGCGTCATATCTACGCACAGGTTATTTCTGAAGACGGTGGCAAGGTTCTGGCCTCTGCCTCAACCGTCGAGAAAGTACTGCGTGAAGGCGCAACAGGTAATGTTGAAGCGGCCCAGAAAGTGGGTGCGCTGATCGCTGAACGTGCTAAAGAAGCCGGTATCACCAAGGTTGCATTCGACCGTTCCGGGTTCAAATACCACGGTCGTGTTCAAGCACTGGCCGACGCAGCCCGTGAAAGCGGCCTGGAATTCTAAGGGGGTCGATTATGGCAAATCACGAACAGAAAGACGGCGATCTCCAGGAAAAACTGGTACAGGTCAACCGTGTCGCGAAAGTGGTTAAAGGCGGTCGAATCTTCGGTTTTACTGCTCTATGTGTTGTTGGCGATGGTAATGGCCGCGTAGGTTTCGGTCGTGGCAAGGCGCGTGAAGTGCCGGTCGCGATCCAGAAAGCTATGGAACAGGCTCGTCGCAACATGATCAGCGTTGAGCTGAATGGCGGTACTTTGCAGTACGCTATCAACGCTCGTCACGGCGCATCCAGAATCTACATGCAGCCTGCATCTGAAGGTACCGGCATCATCGCCGGTGGCGCAATGCGCTCTGTTCTGGAACTGGCTGGTGTCCACAACGTCCTGGCCAAGTGCTATGGCTCGACTAATCCGGTAAACGTTGTGCGTGCGACCATCAAGGGTCTGCAGAGCATGAACGCACCGGACGACATCGCGGCCAAGCGTGGCAAGACAGTCGCAGAGATCCTGGGGTAATCGACATGGCTAATACTTTGAAGGTAACTCTGGTTCGCAGCCCGATCGGCATTCTGCCGAAGCACAAGCTGTGTGTAAAAGGTCTCGGCCTGCGTCGTATCGGTCATACCGTTGAGGTGGAAGATACCCCTTCGGTCCGTGGCATGATCAACAAAGTCAACTACATGGTTAGTGTAGAAGGCGAGTAAGAGGAGTTCGTCACATGCGTCTGAACACTCTGAGCCCCGCTGCTGGTTCCAAACAGGCTCCGAAACGCGTAGGTCGCGGTATCGGTTCTGGTCTTGGCAAAACCGGTGGTCGTGGTCACAAAGGTCAGAAGTCCCGCTCCGGCGGTTCCGTTAAGCCGGGTTTTGAAGGCGGACAGATGCCTCTGCAGCGTCGTCTGCCGAAGTTCGGCTTTAGCTCCCGTAAAGCCCGCTATGTTGCTGAGATTCGTCTGAACGAACTCAATGCAGTAGTAGCGGACGTAATCGATCTGGCCGCGCTGAAAGCGGCGGATCTCATTAACCACGATATCAAAGTGGCTAAAGTGATCCTGTCTGGTGAGATCGGCAAAGCAGTGACTGTATCCGGTCTGAAAGTGACCAAGGGTGCACAAGCTGCGATCGAGGCTGCTGGCGGCAAAGTCGAGGCGTAAATGGCTAAACAAGGACAGATACCGGCGGGCACACAAAGCGGTTTGGGCGAACTCTGGTCTCGCCTGCGTTTTGTGCTGCTGGCGATCATTGTGTACCGGATCGGGGCTCATATCCCCGTCCCTGGTATCAACCCGGATCGTCTAGCCGCATTGTTTGAACAGAATCAGGGGACTATTCTCAGTCTCTTCAACATGTTCTCGGGTGGTGCGTTGGAGCGTATGAGTATCCTCGCACTGGGCATCATGCCGTACATCTCTGCATCTATCATTATGCAGTTGATGACGGTCGTGAGCCCCCAGCTCGAACAGCTGAAGAAAGAGGGTGAGGCGGGTCGTCGGAAAATCAATCAGTATACCCGTTACGGCACGGTGATCCTGGCGACCATTCAGTCGTTCGGGATGGCAGTTGGCCTGGCGAATCAGGGTGTGGCGTTCAGTGGTGACATCAGCTTCTATTTTGTAGCTGTCGTTACCCTGGTTGCAGGTGCAGTCTTCCTGATGTGGCTCGGCGAGCAGGTAACTGAACGTGGTATCGGCAACGGTATTTCGATTCTGATCTTCGCGGGTATCGTGGCCGGTCTGCCCAGTGCAATCGGTCAGTCCTTTGAAGCGGCACGTCAGGGTGATTTGAACATCCTGGCGCTGCTGGCGATCGCGGTCATGGCCGTGGCGACTGTTGGTTTTGTTGTGTTTATGGAACGTGGCCAGCGCCGCATTACCATCAACTATGCGAAGCGCCAGCAGGGCCGTCGTGTCTATGCAGCGCAGTCGAGCCACCTGCCGTTGAAGGTTAATATGGCAGGCGTTATTCCGCCGATTTTTGCATCCAGCATCCTGCTGTTCCCGGCGTCGGTCGGTCAGTGGTTTGGACAGACTGACGGTATGGAATGGTTGCAGGATATGGCGCTCGCGCTTGGTCCGGGTCAGCCGCTTTATATCCTGCTGTTTGCGATCTGCATCGTGTTTTTCTGCTACTTCTATACGGCGATTGTTTTTAATCCCCGTGATGTGGCAGACAACCTGAAAAAATCAGGTGCATTTATCCCGGGGATTCGCCCTGGTGAACAGTCCGCACGCTATATCGATACTGTGCTGGGCCGTCTGACATTGTTTGGTGCTCTGTACATCACCGCGGTATCTCTGATGCCTCAGTTCCTGGTGGTGGCATGGAATGTTCCATTCTACTTCGGCGGTACCTCATTGTTGATCGTGGTAGTTGTGGTCATGGACTTCATGGCGCAGGTGCAATCACACCTGATGTCTCACCAGTACGAGTCCCTGATGAAGAAATCTAACCTCAAAGGCGGTGGCGCAGGCTTCCTGCGTTGATACTGCTAATTGGAGTGGATCATGAAAGTACGCGCATCTGTTAAAAAGATTTGCCGTAACTGCAAGATCGTACGTCGCAACGGTTCCGTGCGCGTGATCTGCAAGGTAGAACCGCGTCACAAGCAGCGTCAGGGTTAATTCCCGGACGATTAGGGCGTAGAAGGCAAGCAGCCTTGATTTAATTTTGATCAGGGTGTACTATTGCGCGCCTTCTACGAACGTATTAGAAATATTATGGCGCTCACCTAGAAGTCTAGTGAGTGCCCTATGACGGAGTAAATTGAATGGCCCGTATAGCTGGCGTCAATATTCCTGACAATAAGCATGCGGTAATTTCTCTTACTTACATTTACGGGATTGGCCGCACAACCTCGAAAATGATCTGCGACGCTGTTGGTATCGCCCACAGCACTAAAATCGCAGATCTGACAGAAGAGCAGCTGGATAACGTTCGTGGTGAAGTTACCAAGCTGTCTGTCGAGGGTGATCTGCGCCGTGAGGTCAACATGAGCATCAAACGTCTCATGGACCTGGGGTGCTTCCGTGGCCTGCGTCACCGCCGCAATCTGCCGGTACGTGGTCAGCGCAGCAAGACCAACGCGCGTACGCGCAAAGGTCCGCGCAAGCCGATCCGTAAGTAAGTGGTAAGCGATAGGAATTTCCGATATGGCTAAGCCAGGTAATCGCACACGCAAGAAAGTGAAAAAGACGGTAGTGGATGGCTTCGCGCATATCCATGCCTCTTTCAATAATACAATCATCACCATTACCGATCGTCAGGGTAACGCGCTGTCATGGGCAACTTCTGGAGGCTCCGGCTTCCGTGGTTCGCGCAAAAGCACGCCGTTCGCTGCACAGGTAGCGGCAGAGCGCGCCGGTCAGGCGGCTCTTGAGTATGGTTTGAAAAATCTCGACGTGTTTGTCAAAGGTCCTGGACCGGGTCGTGAGTCTGCAGTGCGTGCACTGAATGCTTGTGGCTACAAAATTGCAAACATCACGGACGTGACGCCCATCCCGCACAACGGATGCCGTCCTCCGAAGAAACGTCGCGTATAAACTGGAGACGGTAAAATGGCCCGATATCTTGGACCTAAGTGCAAGCTGTCTCGCCGTGAAGGTACAGACCTGTTCCTGAAAAGCGGCGTTCGTGCACTCGACAGCAAATGCAAAGCAGAAGCTGTTCCGGGTATGCACGGCGCGCGCCGGGGACGTCTGTCCGACTACGGTCTGCAGCTGCGCGAGAAACAAAAAGTACGTCGTATGTACGGCGTGCTGGAACGTCAGTTCCGCAACTATTACAAAGAAGCGGCTCGCCGCACTGGTTCCACAGGTGAAAACCTGCTCCAGCTGCTGGAAGGCCGTCTTGATAACGTGGTGTACCGCATGGGCTTTGGCTCTACTCGCGCGGAATCCCGTCAGATCGTGTCTCACCGCCAGATCACTGTAAACGGTCAGGTTGTGAACATCGCATCGTACCAGGTTAAAGCTGGTGACGTGGTCGCAGTTCGAGAGAAGTCGAAGAACCAGCTGCGTATCAAGAGCGCTCTGGAGCTGGCTTCTCAGCGTGCAGCTGTTGAGTGGGTTGAGGTAGACGCAGGCAAAATGGAAGGCACTCTGAAAGCCGTTCCTGAGCGTAGCGATCTGTCCGCCGACATCAACGAGCACCTGATTGTCGAGCTGTACTCCAAGTAATTCTTGAACTCTTTATTGGTGGAACTATGCAGCGTTCTGTAAACGAGTTTCTAAGCCCGCGTCACATTGACGTACAGGAAATCAGCAAAACTCGCGCGAAAGTGACTCTCGAGCCGCTGGAACGTGGTTTTGGCCACACGCTGGGTAATGCACTACGCCGCATTCTGCTGTCTTCTATGCCGGGCTTTGCCTTCACAGAAGTAGAAATTGATGGCGTGCTGCACGAGTACAGCACGATTGAGGGCGTTCAGGAGGATGTCATTGAGATCCTGCTGAACCTGAAAGGCGTTTCGGTAGCACTTTACAATGGTGAAGAAGTTACCCTGACCCTGAGCAAGTCCGAGCCGGGTCCTGTGACAGCTGGTGATATCCAGCTGACCCAGGATGTGGAAATCGCAAACCCGGAACACGTGATCGCTCACCTGAACGAAGGTGCGAGCCTGAACATGCAGCTGAAAGTAACCCGCGGTCGCGGCTACGTTCCTGCTGACACTCGTATCAGTGACGAGGATGAAACTCGTGCTATCGGTCGCCTGCAACTGGATGCTACCTACAGCCCGGTACGTCGCGTTTCCTACGTAGTAGAAAGCGCGCGCGTCGAGCAGCGTACAGACCTGGACAAGCTGGTAATCGACATCGAGTCCAACGGAACAATTGATCCGGAAGAGTGCATTCGTCGTGCTGCTACTATTCTGCAGCAGCAGCTGGCGGTATTCGTGGATCTCGAAGATGCTGCGGACCAGGCCAAGGTCGAGCCGGCCGAACCGGAAATTGATCCGGTTCTGCTGCGCCCGGTCGATGACCTGGAGCTGACTGTACGTTCCGCCAACTGTCTGAAAGCAGAACAGATCTATTACATCGGTGACCTGATTCAGAGAACCGAAGTAGAGCTGCTGAAGACTCCGAACTTGGGCAAGAAGTCGCTGACCGAGATCAAGGACGTGCTGGCATCCAAAGGTCTGTCTCTGGGTATGCGTCTTGAGAACTGGCCACCTGCCAGCCTTAAGAACGACGATAAGGTCGCGTCCTAAGGCAGCGAGTTGAACTGACTTAAGTTGGTAAGGACTTAACAAATGCGTCATCGTAAATCTGGTCGTCATTTTAATCGTACCAGTGCGCACCGCAAAGCGATGTTTAAAAACATGGCAGTGTCTTTGTTCGAACACGAACTGATCAAGACTACTCTGCCGAAGGCGAAAGAACTTCGCCGCTTTGCTGAGCCGCTGATCACCCTGTCCAAGATTGACAGCGTGGCTAACCGCCGCCTGGCTTTCTCTCGTACACGCAGCAAAGAAGCCGTAGGCAAGCTGTTTAACGAGCTGGGTCCGCGCTACAACGCTCGTCCGGGCGGTTACGTTCGCATTCTGAAATGCGGCTTCCGTCCTGGTGACAATGCTCCGATGGCTTACGTAGAACTGGTTGGCCGTCCGGCTGGCCTGACTGCAGTCGACGAGTCTGCTGAAGACTAAAATCTTCAGCTGCGCAAAATACAAAACCCGGCCAGTGGCCGGGTTTTTTTATGCCTCGAGGAACCGTCGGCGGACAGGAAACCTGTAGGGTGGAATGAGCATGCGAATTCCAGCGAGACTTTCAGGCGATTCCAAAGCTTATTCCACGATTACCATCGCGGGTAACCGATACCAGCAGTGGAGCGCCACCCGGTGGAGCGCCACCCGGTGGAACGCCACCCGGTGGAGCGCCACCCGGTGGAATTCGCGCCTTCGGCACTCATTCCACCCTACATAGTATGCAAACGGGGCGGGTTAACCCGCCGCGCTTCGCGCCCGGGCTTGGGCTTCCAGCAGCGGTTTGAGGAAGCGACCGGTATGGGAGTGTTCGCAGGCCGCGACCTCCTCCGGCGTGCCGGTGGCGATGATTTGGCCGCCGCCGGTACCGCCCTCCGGCCCCAGGTCGATGATCCAGTCAGCGGTCTTGATCACATCCAGGTTGTGTTCGATAACCACGATGCTGTTGCCGTGATCACGCAGCCGATTCAGCACGTTCAGCAACTGCTGGATATCATAGAAGTGCAGACCGGTGGTCGGCTCATCAAGGATATACAGGGTTTTGCCGGTATCGCGTTTGGACAGTTCCTTCGCCAGCTTGACGCGCTGGGCTTCACCACCGGACAGTGTCGTGGCGGCCTGGCCGAGACGGATGTATGACAGGCCCACATCCATCAGGGTCTGGAGTCGGCGCGCCAGCGCAGGGATGGCATCGAAAAATTTGCGGCCTTCCTCGACGGTCATGTCCAGCACTTCATGAATGTTGCTGCCCTTGTACTTCACTTCCAGCGTTTCACGGTTGTAGCGTTTGCCTTTGCAGACATCGCAGGGCACGTAGATATCGGGCAGGAAGTGCATCTCGACCTTGATCACACCATCGCCCTGGCAGGCTTCGCAGCGCCCGCCCTTGACGTTGAAGCTGAAACGGCCCGGCTTGTAGCCGCGTGAACGGGCTTCCTGGGTGCTGGAAAACAGCTCGCGGATGGGAGTAAAAATGCCGGTGTAGGTCGCCGGGTTGGAGCGCGGCGTACGGCCGATGGGGCTTTGGTCGATATCGATCACCTTGTCGAACTGGTCCAGCCCTTCAACGCTGTGATGCTCGGCGGCATCCAGGGTGGTGGCGTGGTTCAGTTCGGTGGCGGCGATGGGGTAAAGGGTTGCATTGATCAGGGTGGACTTGCCCGAGCCTGACACGCCGGTGATGCAGGTAAAGAGGCCGACCGGTATTTCCAGGTCAACATCCTGCAGATTGTTGCCACGGGCGCCGTTGAGCTTGAGCAGTTTCTCCGGGTTGAACGGCAGCCGTGCCCCAGGCACTTCGATCCGGCGGCGTCCGCTCAGATACTGGCCGGTAATGGAGTCTTCGTTGGCCATGACCTGCGCGGGGGTGCCGCTGGCGATGACTTCGCCGCCGTGCACGCCGGCGCCGGGACCGATGTCGATGACGTAGTCGGCCAGCAAGATGGCATCTTCGTCATGTTCCACCACGATCACCGTGTTGCCGAGATCGCGCAGGTGACGCAGCGTCAGCAGCAGGCGTTCGTTGTCGCGCTGGTGCAGGCCGATGGAGGGCTCATCGAGAATATACATGACCCCGACCAGGCCCGCGCCAATCTGGCTGGCCAGGCGAATGCGCTGGGCTTCGCCACCGGACAACGTATCGGCATTACGATCCAGCGACAAATAGTCGAGACCCACGTTCACCAGAAAGGACAGGCGCAGGCGGATTTCCTTCAGAATCTTGTCGGCGATCTCGCCCTGTTTTCCGCTCAGCTCGAGTTGATCAAAATAGTTGCAGCATTCACCGATGGGCAGGCGGGTGATCTCAGGCAAGGTGCGTTCGTCAATAAATACGTGCCGTGCCTCACGGCGCAGGCGGCTGCCGTGGCATGAGGGGCAGGGCTGCATGTTGAGGTACTTGGCCAGGTCCTCGCGCACCATTTCGGATTCGGTTTCGCGGTAGCGCCGTTCCAGATTGTTGAGCACGCCCTCAAACGGATGGGCCTTTTCAATGGTGTCGCCGCGGTCGTTGACGTAACGGAATGGAATGCTGTCGCGCCCGCTGCCGTTGAGAATCATTCTGCGGTGTCTTTCGTCCAGCTGGCTGAAGGGCGTATCCATATCAAAGCCGGCGTGCGAGGCCACGGCCTGCAGCTGCTGGTAATAGTAAAGACTGCGACGATCCCAGCCGCGGATGGCGCCTTCGGACAGTGTCAGGCTGTTGTCGTGCACCACCTTGTGCGGGTCGAAGTACTGGCGCACGCCCAGGCCATCACAGCTGGGACAGGCGCCATGGGGGTTGTTGAACGAAAACAGCCGGGGTTCGAGTTCCTGAATGCTGTGGCCGCAGGTCGGGCAGGCAAAGCGGGCGGAGAAGATCAGGTCGTCGCCATCGCCGTCCATGTAGCTGATCTTGGCCAGACCGTCAGTGAGGGCCAGCGCGGTTTCAAAGGATTCCGCCAGCCGGGTGCTAAGGTCTTCACGTACCTTGAAGCGGTCAATGACCACTTCGATATCGTGTTTTCGGTTCTTGTCCAGTTCGGGCGGGCTGTCCAGGTCGACGACGATACCGTCGATGCGGGCACGGACAAATCCCTGGGTGATCAGCTCGCTGAGAATATGCAGGTGCTCACCCTTGCGGCCCTGAATAACCGGCGCCAGCAGCATCAGCTTGCTGCCTTCGGGAAGTTCCAGCACCTGATCCACCATCTGGCTCACGGTCTGGGCGGCCAGCGGCAGGTCATGGTCGGGGCAGCGCGGCTCGCCGGCACGGGCATAGAGCAGGCGCAGGTAGTCGTAGATTTCGGTAATGGTGCCCACTGTCGACCGGGGGTTGTGCGATGTCGACTTCTGCTCGATCGAGATGGCCGGCGACAGCCCTTCGATATGATCGACATCGGGCTTTTCCATCACCGACAGGAACTGGCGCGCATAGGTGGACAACGATTCCACATAACGTCGCTGACCCTCTGCATAGAGCGTGTCGAAAGCCAGCGAGGACTTGCCGGAGCCGGACAGTCCGGTGATGACCACCAGCTTGTCACGGGGAATATCCAGGTCGATGTTTTTCAGGTTATGCGTGCGAGCGCCGCGCACCAGAATCTTGTCCATATACCTTCCCGACGAAGAGACCAAAGCCATTGATTATATAGCGTTCACCGCCGAGCCAACACCGGTGTGAAGGCTCATTTCACCCGGCGGGTTGTCCCGGGATTCGAGCAGTCGGTGGAATGGTACCGTGGCATATGGGCTGTCGCGGTCTTTTGCCTTTTTCGGCCCGAACAGATCGCAGGGAAAACAGGCGGATGCTTTGGCGTACCAGGGCCGTGCGCCCTGGCAATCGGGCCAGCTGCATCAATACAGAGTTCAGCGGCTCTGCGGGTCGATGGCCCGGTCGATGTGGCGCCGAATGTTGCGCTGGATTCTGCTTGCATGAAGAAAAAGTGACCGCGGTCAATCAGCCCGTAACCGTAACTGATGAAGAGGTTTAACTCCTTAATCGGCCGTATTAGAATGGTGTTTGTGCGGTGCAGCATTCGCGCGCGCGGCAGAATGGAGAACAATATGTTTGCAAACAAAGAGACCAGCGAAACGGTGGGCCAGAGCGTAGCGGAAGGCATCGCATTGGTGAAAGCCATGGGTGCTTCGGTGCAGGATTCGGTGCTCAAGATCGAGCAGGTAAACAAGGGATTCGTCGAGGCGCTTTCGGGCGCCAAGGCGGCGGATGCCTTGTTCTGCGCGCAGACAGACTATGTTCGCGGCTTTGGGCAGGTGACGCAGGATACGGTACTGGATCTGACTAACCTGACGCATCAGGCTATGACCCGCTATTTGGATCGGGTCAGTGCGCAGCTGAGAGCATCGTCGCCAGTCGCGAAGTCCGCCCCGGCCGAGGAGCCTGAAGTCGCAGTTGTGGCAGAATCCGCAGCCCCGGTCGAAGAGCCTGAAGTTGCGGCGGTGGCAGAACCCGCAGCCCCGGCCGAAGAGCCTGAAGTCGCAGTTGTGGCAGAACCTGCTGTTCCTGCCGAGGAGCCTGAAGTTGCGGTTGTGGCAGAACCCGCTGCCCCGGCCGTGGAGCCTGAAGTTGCGGTTGTGGCAGAATCCGCTGCCCCGGCCCAGAAACCTGAAGTTGCGGTTGTGGCAGAACCCGCTGCCCCGGCCGAGGAGCCTGAAGTTGCGGCGGTGGCAGAACCTGCTGCTCCGGCCCAGGAACCTGAAGCCGTCGTTGCAGCTCAAGCTGCTGAAACCGTTGCGGCCGCCACGGTCGAGGCCAAGCCGGAAGCACCGGTGAAGAAAGCCGCTGCCAAGCCGCGCCGTACGACGCGTACACCGGCCAAAAGGGGCCGCAGCCGGTAACACCCTCTTCTGCGCAGATGCAAAGCCTGGGCTCTGGGAGTGCAGCCCGTTAGCGTCCAGGCGAGTCCGAAGGCGCGTAAAAGCGCTCATCTTCCAGGTAAGCACCGTCTCGCAGTACGCGAACTTCGGTTCGGGAATGGCAGCCAGTGGGTGGGGCGGCCGGCAGAGCCGACCACACCACTACTTCGAGTCCTGTGGCTGCCGTGCAGTTGAAATTTCGCGGGCGATGACCTCAAGCGCATTATCGTTGCGAATGCCACAGAAACCAGCATGCACCTGCGCCCGTTTCTGTAGCGTGATGTACAAATACGTAGGGCACCTATTTGTACGCTAGGTTAATCAGGACTATCTGGGGGCGTATAGCAGCGCTCCTCCCTTACGAGCGCTGAACGGTCGCACTCCAAACGTGTTCTATGCTGGAACAGTGGCATAAAGAACCACAGTATTTCAAAGACAGCCCAGTCCATTACTTTGCGGGACTAAACACCTAGAGTTCACCGCCATAGCGCTTAATCGGTGCAACCTTGAGGGGCGAGAGTTGGAATAGACGCAATTCCGTGTCCCCTCCAAATGACTCGACCGAAAGACTATTTGCACCGTGGGCTCCGAATACGAGATTTGAGAGTACAACTTCGCCGTCATTCACGAAGACTTCGATCGAGGTTGTATCAACAATGATGTCCAGCGTGACAACACCATCGCGCGCCGGAGCGGGGGCCTTTCGAACCTCGCGGTACACCTCGGGCATCGAGTTGGCTATCGCATCCCTGTCACGCATGACAAAGACAGTGTCATCCGCGAAGTTGTATCCGACTATCGCAAAGTGCTCCCCCTTTTCCTTGAGACGGAACCGGACCTCATTGGCATCTGAGGCTGCGTCAAGCTCGACCCGGAGTCGGTAGGCATCGGATTCCGGCTGGGGGAGTGTTGTCTTCGCGGTAGCCGTCACCCGTACCTTGGAACGCACCTCGGCATTGCCCTCAAGCTGGTCGACTGTGTTTACGGGCTGCGAGACGAGCACTGGCTTGCCGTTGACCAACCGCAGCTCGATGCGCCGCACGATCGAGTTGGCGCCGCCATGCCAGTCGTCGGTCGGGAGCCTGGTGGCGTAGGCCCAGTTGTTGAGCCAGCCGATGGCATAGCGGGAGGCGAGGCGTTCGGCGTCGTTCTGGCGCGGGTCGTCCCACGTCACGGTGGCGTAGAAGTCGGCGCCCGAGTCGAGCCAGCGCGGTTCGTCTTGGTCCGCGGTGAAGCGTTCGCCGTCCCAGTCACCGGTCCAGTATACGGTTCCCGTGGTCCTGCCTTTTTTGAAACCGTTCGCGCCTGTCGCCAGCACCCATCGCGTTTTTGCCGGGTCACCGTCGACCGACATGCGGAACAGGTCGGGACACTCGAGAATACCCAGGTCGTCGCGCTCGAAGCCCGATTGGTACGTCCAGCGCTTCAGGTCGGGCGAGGTGTAAAAGCCGATCTTGTGGCCCTCGGCGAGTGCCATGAGCCATTCGTCGCGGGCGTCGTCCCAGATGATCTTGGGGTCACGCCAGTGATCGGCGCCCGGGTTGTCCATGACAGGGTTGCCGTCGTAGGCTTCAAAGCGATAACCGCCGTCGGTCGAGACGAAGAGAGACTGGCGCTGCACGCCTTCGTGCTGCTGGGTCATGATGGCGATCACCGCGCCGGCGCCAAAGCCTGCGGTGTTATTTGTGTCGATCACGGCGCTGCCGGTCTCGATGTCGCCGAGGCCGTTTTTGTACTTGTCGATCGCGACGCCATGTTCCTGCCAGTGCACCAGGTCGGTCGAGGTCGCGTGATACCACTCGGTGCCGTTCCCTTGGGGGTAGTCGGCATTGTAGAGGTAGTAGTAGTGCCAGACGCCGTCGATCAGGATCGGGCGCTGGGGATCATTCATCCAGTGCTTGGCGGGGGTGAGGTGCACGGCGGGCCGATAAGGCGCCCAGTCGGCCGGGCGCGAGAACAGGGATGCTTCAGTTGGTAACGGGGACAACCGTGCGGCATCGGGTGCAGTTTCAGAACTGGATCCGAAAACGACGGCTACCGCGATGCTAGAAGTGAAGAGCGCGACAAGCGCGCAAACCGTTACACGCTGGCGCGTTGCAGATCTTGGGATGAGATTGTGTCTCATAATCCTCCGTATCGAAATGTTGACCAGAAACGGTTCACCGAAGGTACTCAAAGAACACCTCGATGTCGCTGGTCAGCACGAAATCAATTGAAAAACAGGTAGACGCCGCGCGCCCTAGATTTCCTGCCGTGCAGCAGGAAAACGGGGCTGCTTTTCGAGATTGCGCTGCAGTCGCCCTGATAAGACAAGAGAGGGGAAGGATACGCCGGCCTGTATAGGCACTGCATCCCACCCCTCCTAAGTTTGAGCAAATATAATCAGAGGCGCTGTTACTTCAGCGGCTTGACCTGCCCGCCCGGGTTCACATTGATCTCAGCCGGGATATCGGCCCAGCCACCCAGGCCATTGCCGTTGACGCCGTAGGAATAATCAACCGACGACGAGTCACCGTTGATGTTGATCTTCACGGTGGGTGCCAGGGTGCCGCCGCGACGGAAGTTGTCCTTGACGCCGATTGTGTCGATGAATGACTGGACCAAACCACCAGGCATCACGTAGTGCGAGTACGACTGGAACTGGCCGGGGTGCTGGTTGTAGTCGGGATCGAACGGGGTCCCGGGCCAGTAGTTGAGGTTCGTCGGGTTACCCAGCACCAGGCCGGATCCCTGGTTCATCGGCTGGTAATCGCTGCGGATACCGTTGCCCACGAAGCCGTACACGCCCTCGGGGCCTGTAATGCCGGCCGCGTAGGTGGTGCTGTGGCTGATGGTGAAGAGGTAATATTTACCGTCTTGCTGGTAGATCTGCGGCCGTTCGGTCTGGTCGGTTACGCAGTTTGCCGACAGGATCGGCGGCAGGAATTCCCACTCGGTAAGGTCGTCGTTCAATGCCTTAGCCAGACCCACGTTGCCGATCTGGAAGGGTGCACCCGACTCGTTGACCTGCCTTACGGTCTCGGCGTAGGGGTCGCCGTCCCGGTAGCCGAGGTCATCCGCGTCGCACTGGGCAGTTGCTCGATCCATGGCCGAGTTGCCCTCGAACACCATAAAGGTCTCACCTGGGTGAGCCGGGTCCTCGAAGGTGAATGGGTCGCGGAAGTTGAAGTACGGGTTCTGCTCAGCGGTCTGGTAGTAGGTGCCGTCTGCCTCGAGCAGCGAAATGACCTTGTCGAAGCCGGTGAACTTCACGCCGTTCTTGTTGGCATGCACATGGCCCACGCTGAGCGCGATCCGCGGGTCGTACGGCTTGATGTCCGGGCCGCCATTGGGGTCACGATAGAAGGCGACATCCGTGAAGAACAGCTTGATCTCGCCGCCCGGGAAGATGCGCGCCGAGCCTGACCACTGGGTCTGGTGGCTGTAGGACTGGTCCTCGAAGATCTGGCCGGTGACGCCTTCGTCAAAGACGAGGCCGCCGTAGGTCCAGCCACCGTTCTCCGGTCGCTGGTCAGCGGGGATGCCGGCCGGACGGTAGAAGTAGCCGATCTTTGCGAATACGTGGCGCTCGTCGAAGCCGAGGTTCCGGTCGGCAACGAGGGAGAAGATGATTTCCTGCCCGTTGACACTGTACTGCTTCGCGTCAGCGTCGGTCAGAGGCCAGGAGTCCCACACCCAGACCTGTTCGTTCGACATGTCGGGGAAGTCCTGCGGGACGTCGGGCATGGTGTATTCCGCAGGCATCGAGTTCTGACGTGAGCCGGCCGTCGGGTCAGACATTCGCTTGATCTGGCGCGCGTCCGCCCGAGTCCACTTCGCAGTGAAGTTGCTCTCCGGTGCAAAGGCCTGCTGTGTGTGAAGGGTCGGCTCGGGACCCGGTTGTAGATAGGGTTCTGCGACAGCGGCGGTTGCTACACCCATGAGCATTCCCAGCATTGGGAGTGCCGGTTTACTACATTTAATACGCATTATAATTCCTTTGCATATCGAATAATATTTTTCAATTTCCCAGAAGGCGGTTGCCCGCAGCCTTGCCTGAAATCCTTTTCCCCTACCGCTACATCAAGAATACGGACGTCACAACGCCGCGTTGCATGATGTCACGGCATCAATATTCAGGGTCAAAATGTAATATCAAGAAGCGAACACGTAAGACGTGCCGGCATTCAAAACTGGCGGTCCCGCTATCATAGGAAAATTCCGTTAGACCGGAGACGTTGCGTCGCCACCTTTCGGTGGGTTTGCCTTTTTCAGTTTAGCTACCACCAGAAAGGAGAGTTAGCCAACTGTCCGTGAGGAATCTAAATAATCACCTCACAGACGTGGAGGGTGAATATTTTCGATTAACATATTATTTCAAGTGTTTCACGGCGATGTAATTATTGAACATTAAATCGCTAATCTAGTAGAAAAACTTAATTTAAGAAACAGTTAAGATGTTTTTGTTCCTAATCGGAGACGGCTTGAAAATTCAATTATAGAGATTCGAATATTGATATCCATCATGGGGAATAGGATTTATTCAAAGGATATTGATTGGACTTGTATTAAATATGTGCAGACTAACGAGCTCGTTTATTAATGAATCCGTAATCAGTCTGATATATTTATCTGCATCGGCGAACCCTTTGCAGCTAATTGCGGCAGCATGTTGTCAACCGCTGATATCTATAGACCCGCTTCATCAATAATACGACTTCGGGCGGCAGGCTGCCGCGGCACCTTGATATGGCCTGCGGGCGAATCGAATGTCTGATGAGACTCATATGCGCACCGAGCGGGCTCTATGGCCGATACGGCACGCGAAAGCGGCGGTGCGAAATGCGCCACTAGGTTCCGGGCGGACAGACCAAGGCGCATCCGCCCAGAAATAGGATCACCTTGAGCTTCCAGCTGGCGCCCGCGGGGAAACGGGACTGGAGCGGGGTGGCGTCAAGGCGGTTAACGGAATCTCAGGGGCTCAGGGTCAGGCTGGCCGTCACCTGTCCGGGCGTCTTCAGGGCGCGAATCTCGGCGCCACTCACCCGCAGGCCCGCCCGTCCGGCCTGGTCAACAAAGTCCAGCACCCGGTCGAAGCTGGCGCCGTCGAGCGTCACCTTGATCTCGGTGCCGTTGCCGGGCAAGGTTTTCGCCTGGAGCCCCAGCTGGCGGCTCCAGGCCTCGATCCGCTGCGTCAGCGGGCCTTCTGACGATGTCGTATCGCCGCCGCCGGGCTGCAACTGCCTGATTTCCGCCGTGGCCCGGGTCATCCAGTCGACCAGCGCCTGCCTCTGATCCACCTGTGTCTGCAGGCGTTGCTGTGCCGCCGCCAGGGGACGCCACAGCAGGAACAGCAGCATGGCCAGCCCGAGCAGGCCACCCACGATCAGCAGGCGCTTTTCGCGTCCTTCGAGCCCTTCTAACCAGGTCCGGATCATGGTTCGATTCCCTCTATGCGAATTTGCAGGCTGCGGTGTGACTGGCGGTTTTGGGGCTGTGCCGGCTGGAACCGCAGACCCTCGTCCGCGAGCACCTTGGCGAAGCTTTTGAGCGCGTCGGGGTCGGCGGCTTCGAGGCTGAGCGTCAGCGTCTGGCCGTTCTCGGTGAAACCCAGACCGGTCAGCCGAACGCTGGTGTGCCGGCGAAAGGCCGGCAGCGTTCTTTCCAGCAGGCGCAGCAGCATCGGCCCCTGCTGGCGTTGGCGCAGCTCGTCGAGCCGTTGCGACATCTGGGTCCGCGGGTCGACCATGCGGCGCACATCGGGAAGGGCCTCCCGGAACAGTTCCGCTGCCTGCCGGTCCAGTGCCGATTTCTGCTGGACGAGGCGGTAGTTGTCCAGGCCCAAAGAAGCGAAGCCCAGGATCGGCAGCGCCAGGACCAGGATCGCGGGGGTGCGCCAGCGGCGCAGCCGGCTTGCGTCGGGGTCCTGCAATCGGTAGTCGCCCTGCAGCAGGTTGATGGCCTGCTCCGGCGCCAGCCGCGCCGCCAGTTGCGACAGGGAGGATTCAACGTTATCGGGTTGGGGCCATTCCAGCGCCTCCTGCCGCTCCAGCAGGGGGCGCCAGTGCTCCAGTTCGGCGGCGTTGATGGCCAGCGTGCCGCCGGGACCGCTGATCAGCAGCCGCGAGCCCCGGCGCAGGAGCTGCACCCGGCCGGGGTCCGGCCTCAGGCTCTGGGCGTCGGCGTACAGCCCCTGGATCCTGAGCGGGGTCGCCGCCAGAGCGTCGCGCCAGGCGGAGATCAGGAGCCGCGAGATGATGGCCACCGGGTAGCGGCGCTGCGCATCGGGGCGGCCAACGGCGAAATGCAGCATTGCCGGATCCTCGCACAGCTGCTCTTCGAGCTGGAAGGGAATGGCGGCCAGAGCTGCGCGCCCGGCCCTGGGCAGTCGGACCTCGGTGACCAGCACCTGTTCCTGGGGCAGCAGGGCGTAACAGGGCCGCCCGGCCGCGGCCGCGTCGAGCTGCGACATTTCGTCGGCGCCGGCCAGCACGCCGCCGTCTAGACGGCAGGACTCAGCAGGGTTCCAGATCAGCCATTCGATGGGCTCGTCGGGCCGCCGCCCGAGCTGCAGCAGCAGAAATTCACTCATTCAAAGCTCCGTAGTGGCGCTGGTAGACGGCCGTCTGATCGTTGCGCACCTGTATCCGGCTGTACAGCACCAGATTCGTCTCATGAAGGTTCACCTCGATGCGCGCCAGGAAAAAGTCCGAGGTCACGCGTAATTGCGGACGCACCTGGGCATCGAGCCGGCCGGCGAGGGACTCGTCGCCCGCCAGTCGCTGCCAGAACTCGTCGGCGCTGCGAAAGCCGCCGGCAGGCCTTGCATTGAGAGCCTGCGTCAGGCGGTCGGTCGGCACTTTGCCCTCGAACAGCGCCGACAGCAGTGCCAGCCTGTTGGCGCCCAGGCTGTTCAGGTTCAGCAGCAGGTCGCGGTCGGGCGGCGCGCAGAGCCAGGGCCGCAGCTCTTCCGACAGCGGCACATAGTCGTCGTCGCGGCGGAACCCGCGGATGAAACCGAGCTCCGACAGGGACGCCAGCGGGCCGTTGGCCGGCAGGTACGGCGGCTGCCGCGCGGTGTAGTAGAGATCCTCTGCGCCCCGGAGCCCGGTGGTCAGGTTGTCTTCGTCGAGCCAGTCACGCAGCGGTTCCAGCAGTTGCGCCGTTTCCGCCTCGCTGCCGCCCAGGGCCTGTATCAGGCTGGCGAGCTGGCGCACCGCCTGGGGCGGCTTCTGCTTGCTGCCGTCCTGGTCGGTGGTCAGGGCGCTGAGCGCATTCAGGTTGAAGCAGGCGCCCTGGTCGCGGATGTCGAGCCGGATCGAGCCGCCGTCGATCGGGTACCGGCGGCCGGGCATCGCCCAGGCCTGACCCGGATGAATGCGCTTGTCGTGCTCGAACGCCGATTCGATCAGCGACCGCGCCAGGCGTTCGCCGCCGAGGGCGAACCACTGCGCCTGCTGGTACTGTTCGCGGTTGCCGGCCTGGCGGATACCCAGTTGCAGCAGCGACCCGATCTGGACAGCGACCAGGCTGATCATCGCCACGACCAGCAATACGATCATCAGGGCGACGCCGGCGTTCTGCTGTCTCGAACTCGGGGGAGCGGTCATCAGGAGGCATCCGGCAGCAGCATGATCTGCGTTACCGCTCCATAACGCTCGGTGTTCAGCGTCAGCTCCAGGGCCAGCGGCAGGCGGCTGACATGCCCGCCGAAGGTGGCGGCGCGCACCGGTGGCCACTGGTCTATCCAGTCGCCGTCGTAGAAATACCGCAGTTCAACCCCGTTCAACTGATCCAGCAGGGTAACGCTGTGCCAGGGTGTGTCCGGGGGGGTGTCGATCAGCGGGGTGGCGTCCCGCACCAGGTGTCCGTCTTCAAAGCGGTAGCGCAGGTGTTCGAGGTCGGAGCCCGGCATGCGGCTTTGCAGCTGACGCCGGCCGGTCTTGTAGAAGTCCAGCAGGGTACCGTCTTCACCCGCGGCCAGCGGCTGGTCGCGGAAATCACCCTGTTCGCCGCGGCCCCTGCGCGCGACGATCTGCTCCAGGTCGCGCTGGATCAGCTGCTGTGCCAGTTGCAGACGCTGCAGGCTGCTCAGGTTCTCGCTGAGTGTCTGCTGGCTGCGCAGTCCGCTGTTGAGCGTCAGCGCCGCCGCGAGCCCCAGCATCGCCAGCAGCGCGACCGCCACCAGCACTTCCAGCAGGGTGAAACCGGCTGCACGCCTCATGACCGGGGTCCCATGAAGGCTTCCAGCTCGGCCAGAATCTGTCCAGCGTTGCCGCTGACGCTGAGCGTGACGCGGCGGATGGAGGGACTGTCCGTTTTGCGCACGCTCTGTGTCAGCGCAAAGCGGCGGCCGGCCAGTTCGATGTCGTGATCGCGCTCGCCGAGGTCGGGCCAGGCCGGCTGCAGGTGTAGCCGCGACAGCTGGTTGCGGGCGGCCAGCTGCGCGAAATAGCGAGCCTCCAGCTGGCCGGCATTGCGCCCCTGTTCGCCCAGGGTCTTGAGCAGGGCGCCGGCCGAGAGCGCGAAGATGGCCAGGGCCACCAGCAGCTCCAGCAGGGTGAAGCCGCGCTGAGTGCAGGGTTTCATGGCAGCTCCGGTTCGAGCAGGCGCAGGTCGCCGGCGAAACTTGCGGTGATCAGCCGGTGTGTCGGCACGCCGTCGTGGTCGATCCACAGCTCAAAGGCGCTGACCTGGCCGTCAGAGAGGAACAGAATCTGCGGCTCGCGGCCGGTGCCCTCTGTGGGTACCGGCTCGCCCCAGACGCTGAGACGCAGGCGGCTGTCGGCGTCGAGCGGATAGGGCTCGAGCCGGGCGTCCCCGTCCAGCGCTAGCCAGGTCTCGCCGTCGCGCTCGAAGAAGCCGTAGCCGTGCTCGCCGACACCCAGGCCGTAATCGCGGTTGCGGTAGATCGCCTGTTCCATCGCCAGCCCGATCTGACCCCGCAGCCGCTGCGCATCGGTGTCCAGGCGCTGCCGGGCGCTGTCCGGCAGTGCCAGCGATACCGCGACCGACAGCAGCCCGAGGATGACCATCACCACCATCATTTCCAGCAGGGTGAAGCCCCTGGCAGCCTGTCGGGCTTCTCCGCACGACTGCATGGATGCAGGAGGCAGAGCGAAGCAGGATGCCCGAGCCGAGTAGACCAGCATTAAGTTCGACAAACCCCTAGTTGCCGATATCTTTGGCAAGGTCTTCACCACCCAATTCGCCGTCCGCCCCCAGGGAATAGATATCGAACGCCCGGGTGACGCCCGGCTGCAGGTACTGGTAGGCGTTACCCCAGGGATCCGTAGGCAGGCGCTTGATATAGCCGTTGGGGTTGTAGCGCTTGGGTGCCGGTCCGGTGGTCGGCTTGGTTACCAGGGCCTCGAGCCCCTGATCGGTGGTCGGGTACTGGAAGTTGTCGAGTTTGTACATGTCCAGCGCCTGCTCCAGCAGGGCAACGTCGGCCCTGGCCTTTTCGACCATGGCCTTGTCCTGGTTCTGCAGCACATTGGGGGCCACCATGGCCACCAGCAACCCCAGAATCACGATAACCACCATGATCTCCAGCAGTGTGAAGCCCTGTTGTCCGGTTTGCTTGATGTTTGACGTCACTTGTCGGTCTCCGTTAATACGAGCTGATATTGTTGAGTTCCAGGATGGGCAGCAGGATTGCCAGCACGATGCCCAGCACGACCACGCCCATGGTCAGTATCAGGGCCGGTTCGAACAGCCCCAGCAGCCAGGCGACGCGGGTCTCGAATTCCGCTTCCTGGTTTTCCGCGGCCTTGTCCAGCATCCTTTCCAGTTCGCCGCTGCTCTCGCCGTTGGCGATCATGTATACCAGCAGCGGCGGAAAGGGGCCGGACTGTTCCAGCGCGCGCGACAGCGAGCTGCCGCCCCGGACCCGTTCCATGCAATCGAGCACCGCGCCCCTGAGGTAGAGGTTGGTCATGGGGCCGGCGGCGACCTTGAGACTGTGCAGCAGATCGACTCCGCTACCCACCAGGATCGCCAGGGTGCGGGCAAACTGCAGCGACTGCTGGCCCAGCACGAAGGTATTGAGCAGCGGCAAGCGCAGCTGCATGCGGTGCCAGCCGGTGCGCCGGCCGCTGTCGTGCAGGTACCAGCGTGCCAGCAGCGCCAGCAGCGCCATCGACGCCAGGATGTGCAGGCCGTACTGCTGCAGGCCATCGCTGATCAGGATCAGCTGCCGGGTGAGGAACGGCAGCGTCTGCTGGGTGTGGGTGAACTGTTCCACCACCTTGGGCACGACGTAGGTCATCAGCAGGCCAATAACGCCGATGGCCACCAGCGTCAGCATGGTTGGATAGATCAGCGCAACCTGGACCTTGCCGCGGATCTGCTGCAACCGTTCACCGTGCTCTGCCAGCCGCAGCAGTACGGCGCTGAGGTGTCCCGTTTCTTCGCCGGCGGTGATCATGGCGCGGTACAGCTCGCTGAAGCTGCGTGGGTATTCCGACAGCGCTGAGGCGAGGCTGTGACCTTCAAGGATGCGGCCGCGCACCGACAGCACCGTCGACTTGAGGCGCGCATCGTTGCTGTGGCGCGAGACGGCCAGCAGGGCTTCCTCCAGCGGCAGACCGGAGTCGATCAGGGTGGCGAGCTGTCGCGTCAGCAGCGCGACGTCGCGCGCCGGCAGCGCGCGCGCCAGTCGGGGCCGGCCGGCGCGGGCCGGTTTCGCCGCGCTGGCGGTTTCCACCGACGTCGGCATCAGGCCCTGTTCGCGCAGCAGCGCGCGGGCCTGGCGCGGCGAGTCGGCTTCGATCAGTCCCTTGCGGGCGCCGCCGTCGGCGGTCAGGGCTCGGTAGTTAAAGGCGGCCATGCTTGTCAGTCACTGCGTACGATTCGGAGGACTTCGTCGACGCTGGTGACGCCGCGCGCAACGAGCTCGCGCGCCTCGTCCATCAGCGAGTTCATGCGGTTCTGCAGATGCCGCTGCATCTCGACTTCGCCGGCGCCCTGGTTGATCAGCACCGCCAGGTCGGCATCGACCTCGACCAGTTCGTAGACGCCGACGCGCCCGCGATAACCGGTCTGGTTGCAGGCGTCGCAGCCCTGGCTTGCGAAGGCATCGGTGCCCTCGAACGCGGGGCTGTTCAGCCTCAAGGCTTCGTCCTGGTCGATGCGCGCCGGCGTGCGGCAGTGCGGGCACAGGCGCCGCAGCAGGCGCTGCGCCAGCACGCCCTTGAGGCTGGAGGCCACCAGGTAGGGATCAATGCCGATGTCGCGCAGGCGGGTGATGGCGCCGACCGCGCTGTTGGTGTGCAGGGTCGACAGTACCAGGTGGCCGGTGAGGCTCGCCTGGATCGAGACCTCGGCGGTCTCGACGTCGCGGATCTCGCCGATCATCAGCACGTCCGGGTCCTGGCGCAGCATGGCGCGAAGGCCCTTGGCGAAGGTCATGCCGGCGCGGCTGTTGACCTGGATCTGGCCGACGCCCTCGATCGCGTACTCGACCGGGTCTTCCACGGTGAGGATATTGCGCGAACGGTTGTTGAGCAGGCCGAGTCCGGCGTAGAGGGTGGTGGTCTTGCCCGAGCCGGTAGGGCCGGTCACCAGGATCACGCCGTTGGGCTGCAGCAGCAGGCGCCGGAAGGCCCGGTGTGTCGCCTCGGGCATGCCGAGGTCGGACAGGTCGAGGCGGGCCGTCTGCTTGTCGAGCAGGCGCATCACGATCCTTTCGCCATGGCGGGAGGGCAGGGTCGAGACGCGTACATCCAGGGCACGGCCGCCGATGCGCAGCGCCGTGCGGCCGTCCTGCGGCAGCCGCTTCTCGGCGATGTCGAGCTTGGCCATGACCTTGATGCGCGAGCACAGCAGCGTCGCCAGTTTGTAGTTGGGTGAGAGGATCTCGCGCATCACGCCGTCGATGCGTAGCCGCACCGAGAGGTTTTTTTCGTAGGGCTCGATGTGGATATCGGAGGCGCCTTCGCGCAGCGCCTCGCTCAGCAGGGCGTTGATCAGCCGGATGATCGGTGCGTCGCCGTCGGCGGCCAGCAGGTCTTCGCTTTCCGGCAGTTCGTCGATCAGCTCGAAGAGGTCGTCGTCGTCGCCGATCTGCTCCATTCGCTGCATGTCAGCCTGGCCGCTGTGCTGGTAGAGGCGGCCGAGGCGCTGTTCCAGTTCCTCGGGCGTGGTTGGGACCAGCGTCAGCTCGGCATCCAGGAAGCGCCTGGCCTCGAGGATCGCCTCGACCGGCGTCTGCGGCAGATAGTGGCAGCTCAGTGCACCGGCCTCGCCATCGACCACCAGGCGATAGCGGTCCGCGAAGGCGAAAGGCAGCTGCAGCGCGGTGCCAGCATCGTCGACCGGCGTGTTCCGGTCGCTGTTCGGTAGCGTGGCCATGGTTTATTTTCCGGGTGGCAGCAGTTCGAGTGACGCCGGGCCCATGCCGGTCCACTCGGGCAGCACCCGTGGCGCCTCGTCCGGGAACAGGTTCACGTCCGCGTTCTCGCTCAGCATCTGGCGGGCGCGGATATAGCCGTATTTGGCGCTGCTGACCTCGGTCAGGGTGTTGCGGTCACGGATAATGGTGGGGCGGATGAATACCATCAGGTTGCGCCGCGTGATCTGGCTGCTGTCGGAGCGGAACAGCCGACCGATGAACGGCAGGTCTCCCAGCAGCGGGACTTTCGAAGCCTGCTCCTGGACGTCGTCGTCGATCAGGCCGCCGAGCACGATGGTGGCGCCGTCGTCGACCATCACCGACGTCTTGATCTCGCGCTTGTCGGTAATGATGTCGGCGGCTCCGCGCACGCCGGTCAGCGACGACACTTCCTGCTCGATCTTCAGCTGCACCGCGCTGCCTTCGTTGACCTGTGGAGTAATGTGCAGCTTGATGCCGATCTCCTGGCGTTCGATGGTCTGGAACGGGTTGCTGTTGTTGTCGCCGATGGTCTGGCCGGTGACGACCGGTACCTCACTGCCCACCAGTATCGAGGCTTCCTCGTTGTCCATGGTCACCAGGCTCGGGGTCGATAGAATGTTGGACTCGTTGTCGTTCTGCAGCGCCTTGAGCAGCACGCCGAAATTCAGACCCGAGGCATCGAGCTTGCCCACCCCTGCGCTAAGCCCCTCGATGCCGGACAGGATATTGCCCTGGGCGTCGGCATTGTTGGATGCGGCGGCGATCCCGTTGAGACCGTTGCCCAGGTTGTTGTAGTTGGTGCCGGCGAAGGTGAGGCTGTCGCCGTTGTCGCGTCCGGCCAGGAGCCACTGCACCCCGAGCTCCTTGGCCCGGGTTTCGGACATTTCGACGATGATGGCTTCGACCATCACCTGGGCGCGGCGTATGTCGAGCTGCTCGATCAGCTGCGTCAGGCTGCGGATGATCCTGGGGCTGCCGGAGAGCACGATGCTGTTGGTGGCCTCGTGGGCCTCGATATGGATGCTGGCGCGGCTTTCCTCGTCATTGCCACGGCTGCCGCTTTCATCCTTGACCAGAGTGCCGGTGACGCTCTCGAGCACAGTGGCGAGATCCGCCGCCTTGGCGTACTTGAGGTAGTGCACCCGGGTGTTGTTGTCGGTGCGGACCTCGCCGTCGAGGCGACGGACGATCTTGCGCAGGTAGTCGCGGCTGGACTCGTTACCGCGAATCAGCAGGCTGTTGGTGCGGCTGTCCGCCGTGACCTGGGGAGGGGCCTGCGTGCTCTTGCCACCCCTGTTCCGCTCGCGCAACAGCGTCATCAGCGTCTGGCTGACCTCCTGCGCCGAGGCATTGTTCAGCGGGACGATCTCGGTGTCCTCGGTGTCCGCCTTGTCGACCCGCACGATAATGTCGAGCAGGCGCCGCACGTTGGATTCGCGGTCGGTGATCAGGATGACGTTGGAAGCGGGGTAGGGCGCGATGATGCCGGTTTGGTTATCCACCAGTGGTCGCAGGATCGGCACCAGAGCGTCCACATCGACGTTGTTCACCTGCACCACGCGCGTGACGATGTTCTCGCTGCTGTTCGGGGCTGCGCTGTTGTCGCCCTGGACTTCCACGCCCTCGAGTTTGACCGCCTGCTGCGGAATCACCTTGAGGATATTGTCGCCCACGTCGACGACCGAAAAGCCGTTCACGCCCAGCTGTACCAGGAAAATCTCGTACAGCTCCTCGCGGGTGATGGATTTCGGGCTGCTGACGGTGACCTTGCCGCGTACCCGCGGGTCGATGATGATGGTTTTACCGGTGAGTTTGCCGATGGTGGCGATGAATTCCGATATTTCGGTATCGCGCATGTCCAGGCTGTAGCCGCCGGTGTCGGTGTCCGGTTCGGCGGCCTGGGCCGTCCAGGAGGCGGTGCCTGCCAGCAGCGCGAGCAGGGTGCCGGCGGCCAGCCGTCTGAACGCCCCCGCCGCGGTGCGTGTGCGGGTTGCGGTGCCCTTTGCGGCCGCCCGGCGTGGCGGTTGAACAGACACTGCTACTGGCTCGTTGAACTTGAAATTATGCACGGTTACATCCGTCTCATGGTGTAAGTTCGCAGCCTTCCGGCGGACGGCTGCAGAATATTGTCGGGTCAGGGTGTCCGGCCTTGCAGAATGGCGCGGGTGTTGTCTGCCAGCTGATCCAGTCCCAGTTGCCGGTAGGCGGTCACCATCAGCTCCAGTGCGGCCGGAACCGCCCGCGTTCCGGGGTATCGCTCGATGAGGTAGCGGCAGCGGTTCAACGCCGCGACGTAGGCCCGGTCCTGCAGTTGCCGCCTGGCGGTTTCGAGTTCGGTTGCGGCCAGGCGCTCCCGGAGTCCGGCCAGCGTTTCCCGGGTGGCGGTGGCGTAGCGGCTGTCCGGGTAGTGCCGGCCGAGGTTTTCGAGATCAAGTGCGGCCTGGCGTGCCTGGCCCGGCGTCGGAGCCGGCTGCTCGGCCAGCAGGGCGCTGGCCCGCAGGTAGAGAGCGTAATCCTGCGGGCTGTTCTGGGTGTTTTGTGCGATGACACGGCTGGCCAGCTGTGCAGCGCGCTCAGGCTGGCCGAGCTTGAGCTGGCTATACGCAAGCGCCAGCAACGCCCGGCTGCGGTCGTCGCCGCGCGGCTCGCTCGCGAGTAGCGTGCCCAGGCGCTGTGCCGCCGCGGCGTGCTGGCCCGCTTCCATCAGGGCCAGGCTTTCGTCGTACAGGGCGGTCTGCGCCTTGGGCCCGACGGCATCGCCGCTGGGCTTCAGCTGGGCGAAGGGCGCGCAGCCCGCCGCGATCAGCGCCAGCGTCAGGATGATGACCGGGCGCATGAGTGTATTGAGGCTGATCATTTCATTTTTTCCAGTTCAATAAACTGCCGTTCGCCGGATACGTCGAGCAGGATCCGGTTCGCCGTGATTTCGACCAGTTCCGCGCCGGAGTTCCCCTTCAGCCGTTCGCCGGTCGTATAAGCGCGCTGACGGCCGGACTCAGCCAGGATAGCGACGGAGTCCGTGCCCTGTTGCGCCTTGACCACGCCGAGCAGCCGGATATCGAGGCGGCTCCTGCGCTGCGAGGCCGCCGGTTTGGGCTCCGTTTGGGCCGCTTGCGTTCCGGCGGCCCCGAAGAGCCGGGCCTGGCGAATGGCGTCCAGGTCGATACGTTTGGCTGTCGCGCTCTCCGGACCGGATGCAGCCGATGCCGTCACCGGTAACGCGGCGGACGAGAAAGCGCGGGCGATCTGGGCACCTTCGAGCAGCGCCAGCAGCGCCAGCAGCAGGCTGACGGTGCGGGGAAACGCAGGCGATGCCAAAAGCTGTCGAATCGGCTCATGCAACATGGTGGGGACTCGCGATTCCGTTGGGGTCTGAAAATACAGTTGGGCGGCCCTTGGCGAGGGCTGCTCGATTCTTGTAGCGTAAGTCTTAAGATGTGACCGAGGGCCTGGGCCGGTTTGTCGTCAGGCAATACAAGAACGCGAAGATGAAAACGTGTCGGTATTCATAACTGGCGGTCCCGCTATCGTCGGAATAGTCCGTAAGACCGGAAACTTTGCGTCACCACCTCTCGATGGTTTTGCCATTTTCAGTTCAACTACCGCTCGAGGGGAGAGTTAGTCGACTGCTCGTGAGAGCGAATAAGTTTATGTCACACTTGCGGGGTGACAATGATAGTCGCGCGTTAATGGATTATTTCATTTGTTTCCTATGGCCGTAATAAAAGCGAATTAACATGAAATTTCAAAGTTCAGTAATATTAAGTCGGTCTCAGAACGATGAAGATCTGTCTCTAACTAGAGACGGTTTTATGCGGTATATTTTTCAGAATTTTTATTCGAGGCTGTTCCATTTTTGACAGTTTGAGAAGAAAGAGGCTTTGTAAACCTCCCTGTTTTAGTACCAGTTATTATTAGAGTTGATCCGGTCGTTATGTTGAGCCAGTAAGGTTCATGGCGACAATTCGCCCAGTGACTCATGTCGTCTTTCGTGGTTGTATTCGATGAGCGACTTCTCGGTGATATCTCGCACCTCGGTCAGGGTACTGGAGATATAATAGTCCCACACCTCATGGCGGCAGGTTCGGTTGCAGCGCTCGATATATGAATTCTGTATCGGCTTGCCCGGCTCGATGAACCCCAGTGCAACGTTGTTGTTTTCGGCCCATTCAGTCCATTCAGCCAGCGCCAATGAAATGAATTCCGGCCCGTTGTCTATTCGGACCTTCATCGGCTTTGTTCGCCAAGTTAATAATCAAAAGTAAAAGGAGTTTTTATGCAGCGAGGTAAGTTCTGTAAAACACTGCTGAGCCTTGTGGTCGGCACAATGGGTATCTGTCAGGCTGTGATGGCTGCCCGCAATAGATCGAAACCATTGGTCTGACCGCATCGCTTGGCCGAACCTCGCTTTATCCGGTCATGCTGACGGCCGTTCTACGATAGACAGTTGCGATCGTCAGTTGCGGTCGATATTTCGCGGGTGATGACCTCAAGCGCATTATCGTTGCGAATGCACTGGGCGTAGCGGCGGCAATTTTCCTGCACCGTTTCGCAGGTGATCAGCTCGCGAATGGTTGCGACCAGGTGCTCGGTATCGAACAGCCCCGGTGCCAGGGTGATACCGACGCCCAGGCCGCGCAGGCGTACGGCATTGTCAGGCTGATCATAGCTGTAAGGCACCAGCAATTGCGGAATGCCGGCACGCAGAGCGGCAGAGGCCGTCCCCATGCCGCCATGGTGGACGACGCAGCGGATGTGCTGGAACAGGGCGTCGAACGGTGCAAAGCGAACGAAGAAAATATCCCCGCTCTGTTCTGCGGGCACATCGGCGTCATCCGCGCTGATAAACACGGCACGTATTCCCAGCCCCCGGCATGCATCCGTCGCCGCCTTAAAGGCTGCACTGTTATCCAGCTTCTCCGAGCCAAAGGTAAATACGATGGGAGCCTCACCGGCATCAAGGAAGGCCTGCAGGTCTTCCGGCAAGGCTGCACTGGACCTGGCTTCGACAAAGCCGCTCAGCAGGTGATTCCGGGGCCAGTCTATCTGGGGCTGGGCATACCAGGAGGGGAACAGCCCGACCGCCTTTTGCGGTGAGTGGCACCAGGTCGTCAGGACGCCCTGTATCTTGGGCAGCCCGACCCGCTGACGCAGATTATTGACCGGCTTTGCGAGCATATCGTCTGAGACGCGCCTAAACATGGAGCGCCCCAAACGTCGTTCCCACAGGGGCCTTTTCCTGCCTATCAGTATGCCCGGCTTGAGTTCCGCCTTGCCCAGTACACGATCTGCCAGCCAGTCCATCAGGCGATACCGCACGGGCACGTTGCCCGGCGTGCTTGTCGAGCTCATGTTGACGCGGGGATACGCCTGGCGTGCATGCACACTCTGGAACAGCCAGGCGCTGGGATACAGGGTCCACATCGGAAAGCCGTGCAGATCCTGTGCGATACGGGCCCCCAGGGCATGGGGGTGGGCGAGGGTTAATACATCGGGCTGCAGCGCCAGGCGTTGAGTGAGCTCGAATACCGGTTTCAGCATGGGCAGCAGCAGTTTGTCCACGGCGACGCTCACGCCCAGTTCCGGATGCCACGCATGTTCGTGCGACGAGAATTGCTGCAGATCGGTGTCGGCAATGGCTTCGAACGCGAGTCCGTAGGCCACGGCCTTGTCCCGGTAATGCTCGTGAGTGGCGATGGTGACGCTGAGCCCCTGTTGCTGGAGGTGACGACCAATGACCAGAAAGGGCAGCACATCGCCGAGCGTGCCGATGGTCACCAGCAGGATGTGCTTGAAGGTGTCAGTGGTCGTGTTTTGCGTCACAAATCTAACCTCTACATCTGGGGATGTGCCTGCGCTTACCATCAGGTACCGTGCAAGTCGGGTGGTTTTGCGGGATTTTTTTAATGCGCCTGCCTGCTGCGTCTTTATCTGTCGACGGGCTGATACAGCGAGCCTGATTCGCACTGATACACTAAAAGGAAGGCGCCTTGGGGCGCAGCTGTCAGCCTCTTTTCTCAAGCACCATCGGCAGGCCGCCCTTGGGCCTGAGGGTCAGGCGGCATTCGATTTCGACTTTGTGATCTTTTGGCAGCCGCAGGCGATAGCGCTGTGCCAGCGTTGCCAGGCAGAGCACTCCTTCGGTCAGTCCGAAGCGCAGGCCAAGACAGACACGTGGGCCGACACTGAAAGGAATATACACAAACTTGTCCGGGCGCGGGGCGCCCGGCAGGAAGCGTTCGGGCCAGAAGGCTTCAGGGGCCTCCCATTCCAGCTCATGGCGGTGCAGCAGCCAGGGAACCGCCAGCATGATGGTGCCGGGCTTGATTTTTCTGCCGCGTATTTCGTCCTCTTCACGTGCCTGCCGGCTCAGCAGCGGTACCGGCGGGTATAGCCTGAGGGCTTCTTCAAATACCGCGCGGGTAAAGGGCAGGTTGGCCACGTCGTCAAAGCCGGGAGCCCGTCCCTGCAACACGCTGTCAATTTCGGCATACATCTTGTCCCGGGATCGCTCGCAGCCATCCAGCAGGTACCAGGCCCAGCTGAGCGCATTGGCCGTTGTTTCGTGTCCGGCCATGAACATGACGATCGCCTCGTTACGGGCCGCCTCGGCATGCAGCGGGCAGCCACCCTTGCCGGAGGTGCCCACATCGCCATCCAGCAGTACCGACAGCAGTGTCAGCCGGTCGGGTTTTTCGCCGCGCTGATAGCGTTCGATGATCTGGTCGATGACCTTATGGACCTGGGCAGCGGCTTTGGCTGCCTTCTTGCGGCGCCACGGATTGGTGAATCTTTTCAGCAGTGGAATGCCGAAGGTGTCCGCCAGGTCGAGCTGGTTAATCGTATGCTGGTAGTCGGTAAAGCCGCTGACCACCTGGGCGGCATCGGCATCGGACACGTCATCGCCGAAAACGGTGCGGCCAATGATCTGCGCGGTCAGGCGCGCCATCTCGTTAAGCACGTCGATCGTGGCCCCATCCGGCTTTTGTGCCCAGCTTTCGGCCATTTCCGTGGCCGAGGCCGACATGATTTCGCCGAAGCCGGGCAGAAACTCCCTTTCAAAAGGCGGCGAGCAGGCGGCACGGCGCTTTTTCCACAGCTCCCCATCATTGACAAAAAGTCCGTCGCCGAGCAGAGGCTCAAGCGCATGGCGCATCTGGGGGCTCTTTTTATCGTAATTATCATGCCGGTCCAGAAATACCCGCCGCACGGTATCGGGCGAGTTACAGACAAAATACGGCTGATTCAGCAGCTTGAACGACAGGCTGCGGGCACGGTAGGACTTGGGTGACCAGAATGCCAGGAGATTGTTACGCACATCCGGAAGGTTCCAGAGCGTCAGGTCAAACCGGTCCGGTCTGTCGACACTAACAGGATTGAACAGCGTCTCTGGGGCGGGTGTCTGCACGACGGTGACTCCGTGTCCGTGGGGTAGGTAATAGGCAGCTAAGATAGCAGAATGGCACCTCCAGCGGAACGATCGCACATCAGGTGCCGCCTCTGGGGGGGCTCCAGGTTCCTTCCTAGCGCAGCGGCCAACGCCTCTGGTGATGCAGGGCCTGGTGTCGCGCCAGGACCCCAGCGTCCGGTCATTTAAACGGCGGCGTATCAGGCTGCTGTCTTATCCCGGATAGCGGTTGTTCTTGCCTTGGCGCAGAGCCTCCAGCACGGCCTTGCCTGCCGGTGAGAGTACCGTTTTGTCGCGCACGATAAGCCCGTAAGGGGCCAGATTCCGGTCCAGATCCTTTTGAACGTCGGTTTCCAGCGGCACCTGGGTCAGCAGCTTATACCGCATGTAGTGTTGCACGACTCCCTCGGGCAGCAGTGTCAGCATATTGTTCTGCTCCAGCAGATTGGTGATTATCAGCAGGTTCTCGGCGGTCACAATGCGCGTTGGCGGCAACATGGCGGCACGGTAGAACAGGGCTTCGAATTCTGCCCGCATCACACTGCCGCCGGGTGGCAGTACCCAGTCTTCGTGCTGCAGGTCGGCAGGTGACAGGCGGCGACCCGCACGGATCAGCGGGTGACCTGCACGCGCGCACACATTGATGGGCTCCTGGTACATGGGTTCATAATGAAAACTGTATTGGTTCTGCTTGTCGATATAACGCGCCACCAGAATGTCCAGCTCGCCGTCATCGAGTGCCGCCAGCAGCTGCTCACTGGAGCCGGTCTGAATGCTTATTTCCAGATCCGGATGGGATCTGCGTACCTTGTTCAGCGTTTCTGGAATCAGGTCAGCACAGGGCGTCAGTATCGTGCCCAGACGGACTTGTCCGCTTTGTCCGTGGCGCATGGCATTGATTTCTGCATAGGCGCCGTCCAGGGTGCTTAGCAGATGGCGCGCGTGGCGAATCATGGTTTCACCGTAGGGGGTCGGTATCACACCCCGGGCTTGACGTTCGAATAGCTGCACATCCAGGGCATCTTCGAGTTCTTTCAGAAGCTTGGAAATCGCCGGCTGGGAAATGCCCAGCCCGTCGGCGGCGTGTTTCAGATTGCAGGTGTCACCCAAGGCTGCCAATACCAGCAGATGGCGCTGCTTCAATCTGGCCCGGATAAACCAGTTCGCGTTCACTGACTTCAAGGGAATCTCCGCTGTTACGCATACCATGTATATTCAAATGAATATATTTATACCGATATTTGGTATTTGTTAAGTATATCGAAGCTGTTTAGCCTTGAGCCACTTGCTCCTCGTTGATTCGCTTGCCGTGTACTGGTAGTCGCGACATACGAAGACTGGCGTGATTGTGCATAACAAAAACAAACGGAGAATTGCATGAAACTGCTCAATACACCCATGATCCCGGGATTTTTGGCCCTGACAGCTGCTTGTCTCCTGAGCTCGACAGCTGCTGCCGCCCAAGACTGGACATTCCAAATCAATGTCAATGCCGGTGATGATGAGTATGGCATCGCGCAGGAATGGGCGCGCTCGGTGGCCGACGAAACCCAGGGTGAGATCAACATCGAGATCCTGCCGGGCGGCGCTATCGTTGGCAATGGGGAAACGCTGGAAGCCGTCGGGGCTGGAATCCTGCAGGGGCATATCAGTGATCCAGGGTACTTTTCTGGCAAGAATCCGGCCTTTGCCATTTATGGCAATATGGTCGGCGCCTGGTCTGATCCCTATCAGTTTCTGGACTACATGCGTAATGCCGGCGGTGAAACCCGCTATAACAAGCTGGTGGAGCCCTACAATGTGCATTTGATCCGTGCCGGTGCGGTAGGCGCCGAGGCCCTGATCAGCAAGCGCAAGATCGAGCATCTGAGCGATTTCAAGGGGCTCAAGATTCGTGCGCCTGAAGGCATGGTCTCCAACATTTTCTCACTGGTCGGAGCCGCACCGGTAAACCTGCCGGGCTCAGAGGTGTTCACGGCGCTGGAAAAGGGCGTGATTGATGCGGCCGATTACACCGTGTTCTCGACGAACTACAGCCAGGGTTACCACAAGTACGCGCCCTTCGCGGCCTATCCCGGATTCCATTCGCTGCCGATGAAGTCGATCTCGATAAACAAGACTATCTGGGATGGCCTGACACAGGAGCAGAAAACGTTGCTGGAGCACTCGGTGGATGAGTTCACCGATAATCTGATCAGCAAACTGAAACAGAAGGATCTGGAACAGGTGGCCAAGGCACGTGAAACCGGTGATGTCACAATCACGACGCTGTCTGAGGCCGAGCTGGTGCAGTTCCGTAACGCTGCGCGTTCCGAGTGGGACACCTGGCGCAGCAAAAACGCCGATACCAAAGACGCTGTGGATTCCATCCAGGCGTACCTGACAGAAAAAGGTCTGCTCTGACCTGTCCCGCGATATCAGCCCCGCCGCTGGCCGGCGGGGCTTGAGTCAGGAATTACATCATGAACGATAACACCACCGCGTCTGACGAAAGTCATACGCAGTCTGCCGTGCATGTCGCCGGCAAGCTGGATACCGCCCTGCCGGTTGCCGAGCAGGAGATTACCGCCATGGACCGACGGGTTGAGCAAGCCGGGAAGCTGGCTGCCTGGCTGGTACTGGTTGCCATGCTGATCAGTGTATTCGAAGTAATTTCGCGCTACGTCTTCAATGCACCGACCACCTGGGTGCATGAAACCACCATTTTCCTGGTGGCCTCGATTTTTGCACTGGGTGGCCCCTATGCACTGGCGCGTAACCGGCATATTCAGATTCGGGTGCTACTGGATCTGTTGCCGGCGAAAAAACGCCGCTGGCTGGAGTTACTTAACCTGCTGCTGGGTATCGGCTTTTGTGTTGCCATTGGCTATGCCGCCTGGGTGCTGGCTTATGGTGCCACGCATGCGCCTACCGGTGACTGGCGCCTGGAAACGTCAGGTTCGTCCTGGAACTCCCCGCTGCCGGCATTTACCAAGATTGTCATCCTGCTGGCTGTTGTGCTGATGGCCCTGCAATTGCTCGTCCGCTTCTGCGGGTACTTCAAGAACAAGAAATAACCAGTCGCTGATACGGGTACTGCTCCATGACTATTGAAATCGCAACCTACCTGCTTGTGTCCTCTATATTCGGCTTGCTGGTGCTGGGGCTGCCGCTGGCCTTTGTTACGGGTCTGGTGGCGGTACTATTCACGCTGGGCTGGTTTGGCACGAGTGCCATCCCGCTGGTGGCAAGCCGCATTTTCGGTTTTGTTACGGAGTACTCGCTGGTAGCCGTACCCATGTTTGTCTTTATGGCCGGTCTGCTGGATCGCTCGGGAATGGCCAGGGACCTGTTTAATTCCATGCGGGTTTTTTCAGGCCGGTTGCCAGGTGGTGTCGCTGTTCAGACGCTGGTAGTGGCATTCTTTCTGGCAGCCATCTCCGGCATTATTGGCGGTGAAATTGTGCTGCTGGGCGTGATCGCACTGCCGCAAATGCTTCGCCTGGGCTATAACAAGCGCATCGCGATTGGTGTGGTCTGTGCCGGCGGCTCGCTGGGTACCATGGTCCCGCCGTCGATCGTGCTGATTATTTATGGCCTGATTTCCAGCGTATCGATTGCCGATCTGTTCAAGGCGGCGCTTGTGCCCGCCATTCTGCTGATGGCTGCCTACATGTGTTATGTCATCTTTATCTGCTGGCGTTACCCTGAAATGGGTGGTGCGCATAGCGCGGTACATAACGATCAACCCAGACTGAGCTGGCGTGAAGCCGTGCAGGGCATGGCCTATCCGCTGGTGATTGCCGGCCTGGTGCTTGGCAGTATTTATGGCGGCATCGCCTCGGTGACTGAGGCGGCCTCGATGGGCGCCGCCGCCGTTATGCTGGCCGTCAAGCTGCGGGGTGAATTCAGCCTGTCGATGCTGAAGGAAAGCCTGAGCCAGACGCTGGAAACCTGCGGCATGATCGTCTGGATTGGCATCGGTGCTGCCTGCCTGGTTGGTGTCTATAACCTGATGGGCGGTAACCGCTTCGTGTCCTCCGCCATTATGGGCCTGGATGTGGCCCCGCTGGTGATCATTCTGGTGATGATGCTGATTTTCCTGTTGTTGGGGATGTTTCTGGACTGGATCGGGATCGCCATGCTCTGTCTGCCGATCTTCGTGCCCATCGTGCACCAGCTGGGCTTTGACCTTGTGTGGTTCGGCATCCTGTTTGCCATCAACATGCAGGTGTCCTATATCAGCCCGCCCTTTGGTCCTGCGGCATTTTATCTGAAGAGCGTGGCGCCGGCGGAGATATCGCTCAAGGACATTTTTGGTGCGCTGGTTCCTTTCATCCTGATACAGCTGGTTGTGCTGGGTCTGCTGTTGAAGTTTCCACAGATTGCCACTTGGTCCTTATAAGAATACCAAGGCAGGTGGCGCTGATATCAATGACTGGGCGTTGATACGACCGGGCAGTGTTGCTTGTCAGCCGAGCCCGTAATTCATTGTGGCACCGTGATGCCGGGCTTCGCGGCTGTGCGTACCCGGTGGGCCAAGGCTGGAACTATCGGCTTGCGTCTTTGGCAAACCCCTTCGAATGGCTGGCAGGTTGAATCAGAAGCCGATTGGGGGGCGGTGAAAGCCCTCTGATGCGTTACACCGTGACGCTGTAAAAGGGGTGCGCTCTATCTGTCTTACCGCGTTTCTGCTTAACCGTCTGCATCTGCGGGTCGCTGGCGATATGAAAAAATAACCTGTGGTCAGGGGCTCCTGTTGCCGGGGTCGCGGGATGGCAAGGATGACGCCTCGTCCGGCCGGGCCGGGATGACGGAAAACCAGGCTTGTTGATCATGTGCAGGCGCAGCGAAATGTTGTGGTGTATGTTATCCTTCACGGCTATATGAAAGCTTGCCGGCGGTGACGGCAAGCCCTGCAGAACGAAGTGGAGAAACCGATGGCACGCGGCGTTAACAAAGTAATCCTGGTAGGCAACCTGGGCGGTGATCCGGAGGTGCGTTACATGCCTTCCGGCAATGCAGTGACCAACGTGACACTGGCAACCAGCGAGAGCTGGAAAGACAAGAACACCGGGCAGATGCAGGAACGCACCGAATGGCACCGGGTGGTGTTTTTCAACAAGCTGGCCGAGATTGCCGGTGAATACCTGCGCAAGGGTTCCCAGGTCTATGTCGAGGGCGCACTGCGTACCCGCAAGTGGCAGGATCAGAGCGGCCAGGACAAGTACACCACTGAAATCGTCGCCAGCGAAATGCAGATGCTGGGCGGCCGTGGTGGTTCAGGTGGTGGCGACAACTACAACCAGGATACCGGCGGTGGCTATTCACAACAGCCGCAACAGCCGCGTCAGCAGCGCCCGCAACAGGCGCCGCAGCAGAACTATCAGCAGCCCCAGGGCAACCAGGCTCCGGCCCAGTCCCGTCCGCAGCAGGCCCCGCAACAGCCGCAGCAGCCGGCACCGGGCTTTGATGATTTCGACGACGATATCCCGTTCTGATGAACGCATAACTTATCTTTGTTGAGAAAAATCTCCATCCTGTTGAAATACATGGGGTGGAGATTTTTTTTATCTGTTATTTGTTGAAAATTCCTGTTTCCTCTGCTGTTCAGTAGTGTTCCGAACGTGACTGTATAAGCCCGTACAATTCCGGCTTTTTGTGCGAAACTGACAGCCATCTTCGGATTTACGGAAAGCGCAGCCATGGCAGGCATCAACAAAGCAAAGCTCACAGAAACCGACATCATCAGCAAGTTCATCTTGCCGGCTGTCAAAGATGCGGGCTGGGATGACATGACCCAGATCCGGCAGGAAGTGAAGCTACGCGATGGCAAGGTAGTGGTGCGTGGCCAGGCGGCTGCCCGCAAGAAGGTCAAGTCAGCGGATATCGTGCTTTACCACAAGCCCGGCATGCCGCTGGCGGTCATCGAAGCCAAGGCCAACAAGCACGAGATCGGTAAGGGCATGCAGCAGGGGCTGGATTATGCTGGCCTGCTTGAAGTCCCGTTTATTTTTGCCACCAATGGTGATGGCTTCGTCTTCCATGACAAGACTAATCCTGCCGCGCTGGAAACCGAGATTCTTTTGCAAGACTTCCCCACGCCTGCGCAGCTCTGGCAGCGGTTCTGTACCTGGCGTGGGTTTACCGACGCGCAGTTGCCGATCATTACCCAGGATTACCACGACGATGGCAGTGGCAAGTCACCCCGCTACTACCAGCTGCAGGCGATCAACAAGACCATCGAAGCGATATCGCTCGGTTCGAACCGGGTCCTGCTGGTCATGGCGACCGGCACCGGCAAGACCTACACGGCGTTCCAGATCATCTGGCGGCTGTGGAAGGCGCGCGCAAAGAAACGCATCCTGTTTCTGGCTGATCGCAATGTTCTGGTCGACCAGACCCTGATCAACGACTTTCAGCCCTTTGGCCAGGCCATGACCAAGGTGACCGGGCGTACCGTGGATCCGGCCTACGAGATTCATCTTGCGCTCTATCAAGCCCTCACCGGCCCGGAAGAGTCTCAGAAGGCGTACAAGCAGGTTGATAGGGACTTCTTCGACCTGATTATTATCGACGAGTGCCATCGGGGCAGCGCCGCCGAAGACAGCGCCTGGCGCGAGATTCTGGAGTACTTCAGCAGTGCAGCCCAGGTCGGCCTCACCGCGACACCCAAGGAAACCGAAGACGTTTCCAACTCCGACTACTTCGGAGACCCGCTGTACACCTACTCGCTGAAACAGGGGATCGAAGATGGCTTCCTGGCGCCCTACAAGGTGGTGCGGGTGGATATCGATATCGATCTGCAGGGCTGGCGCCCTACCAAAGGACAGATCGACAAAAAGGGCGAGCTAGTCGAGGATCGCATCTACAACCAGAAGGACTTCGACCGTACCTTGGTTGTAGATGAACGCACCGAGCTGGTGGCCCAGACGATTACCAGCTACCTCGGGCGCACCGACCCCATGGCCAAGACCATTGTGTTCTGCGATGACATCGATCACGCCGACCGAATGCGCCGTGCGCTGGTCAACCTGAACCCGGAACAGGTTGCCCGGAACGAAAAATACGTGATGAAGATCACCGGCGATGATGCACTGGGCAAGGCCCAGCTGGATAACTTCATCAACCCGAAAAAGCCCTATCCGGTGATCGCCACCACCTCCGAGCTGATGAGCACCGGCGTGGATGCCAAGACCTGCAAGCTGGTGGTGCTGGATCAAACCATCCAGTCGATGACCAAGTTCAAGCAGGTCATCGGCCGGGGCACCCGTATTGACGACAAATACAACAAGCTCTGGTTTACCATCCTCGACTTCAAAAAGGCCACCGAACTTTTTGCCGACGAGCGCTTTGACGGTACACCTGAGCGGGTGATCACGGTCGCCCCCGATGACATCATCGATGGCACCGCTGAGGTCGATGACATCATCAACGGTATTGATCCCGATGTTGCGGATGAGCCCGCGGATCATCCCGATGGTGGAATCGAAGATGAGCACGGCGCCTATGGTGACCCCGTTCTCGGTGATGGCGAATGGGACGAAGACGAACCCAGGGTCAGGAAATTTCATGTGAACGGTGTGGCGGTCAAAGCCATTGCCGAACGGGTGCAGTATTACGATACCGACGGCAAGCTGGTGACCGAGTCGTTTAAGGACTACACCCGCAAATCGATGGCCGGGCATTTTGCCTCGCTTGATGAGTTCACCAAAAAGTGGAACGCGGCCGAGCGCAAGCAGGTGATTATTGATGAGCTGGCGGACGCAGGCATTTTGTGGGACGTGCTGGCGCAGGAGGTGGGTAAGGATCTCGATCCCTTCGACCTGATCTGCCATGTGGTTTATGATCAGCCGCCGCTGACCCGCAAAGAGCGGGCTGAGAGCGTCAAGAAGCGCAATTACTTCGCCAGATACAGCGGCACTGCCCAGACGGTACTCAGCACCCTGCTGGATAAGTATGCCGATGACGGGGTGCAGGAGATCGAGAACATCCATGTGCTCAAGGTCAAACCCTTCGATCAGCTGGGCCGGCCGATCGAAATCGTGAAGAAAGGCTTTGGAGACAAGCAAAGCTATCTGGATGCCGTCAGCGAGCTGGAAGCCGAGATCTACCGCCGCGTGCCGCACTCCGCGTAATCCCTATTTTATGGCCCGGCAATTTACCCTTGCGGTGATGCCTGGCCTGTAACGGTAAAAGAGAAAACTATGTCGATCAGCTCTGTTGTTAAATCCATCCAGGACATCATGCGCAAAGACGCCGGCGTTGATGGCGATGCCCAGCGCCTGGGTCAGCTTTCCTGGCTGCTGTTCCTGAAGGTGTTCGACGCCCAGGAAGAAGAGCTGGAGATGGAGCTGGACGACTACCGCTTTCCGATTCCGGAAAAGTACCTGTGGCGCAACTGGGCGGCCGACAACCAGGGCATGACCGGTGACGAGCTGCTGGATTTCGTCAATGACGAGCTGTTCGGCGACCTGAAAAGCCTGGCCGCGCCGATTGATAAGAACCCGCGCGGCTTTGTGGTGAAAGAAGCCTTCAGCGATGCCTTCAACTACATGAAGAACGGCACCCTGCTGCGCCAGGTAATCAACAAGCTCAACGAGATCGACTTTACCGATTCGCAAGAGCGGCACATGTTCGGCGATATCTACGAGCAGATCCTGCGCGACCTGCAAAGCGCCGGGAACGCCGGTGAGTTCTACACCCCGCGTGCCGTCACCCGTTTTATGGTCAACCGTATCGACCCCAAGCTCGGCGAGAGCATCATGGACCCGGCCTGCGGTACCGGCGGCTTCCTGGCCTGCTCGTTTGACCATGTGAAAGCCAACTACGTAAAAACCGCCGCCGACCACCAGACGCTGCAGCAGCAGATTCACGGCGTCGAGAAAAAGCAGCTGCCGCACCTGCTCTGCACCACCAACATGCTGCTGCATGGTATTGAGGTGCCGGTACAGATCAAACACGGCAATACCCTGAACAAGCCGCTTTCCAGCTGGGATGAAGAGATCGATGTGATCGTCACCAACCCGCCCTTTGGCGGGACCGAGGAAGACGGCATCGAGAAGAACTTCCCCGCCGAGCTGCAGACCCGCGAAACCGCCGACCTGTTCCTGCAGCTGATCATTGAGGTACTGGCTCAAAAGGGGAGAGCCGCCGTAGTGCTGCCCGACGGCACCCTGTTCGGCGAGGGCGTGAAGACCAAGATCAAGAAGCTGCTGACCGAGGAGTGCAACCTGCACACCATCGTGCGGCTGCCCAACGGCGTGTTTAACCCTTATACCGGCATCAAGACCAACATCCTGTTTTTCACCAAGGGCCAACCCACCCGGGAAATATGGTTCTACGAGCATCCCTACCCGGAGGGCGTGAAGAACTACAACAAGACCAAACCGATGCGTTTTGAAGAGTTCCAGACCGAGATCGACTGGTGGGGCGACGAGGCCGATGGCTTTGCCGCACGGATCGAAAACGAGCAGGCCTGGAAGGTGGGTATCGATGAAGTCATCGGCCGCAACTTCAACCTCGATATCAAGAACCCCCATGTGGGTGACGTGGTCAGCCATGATCCCGACGAGCTGCTGGCTGACTATGCCGCGCAGCAGCAGCAGATCGGTGAGCTGCGTGACCAGCTCAAAGCCATTCTGAGCGATGCGCTGGGTAAGGGGGCGTAGTCATGGATGCAACAAGCTCTCTGGTCGTTACCGCTAATGCACCTGAAGATTTGATCACCTCCAATATCGAGATCTGGACGTCTGCAATTCAGACCCGTTCGTCTGCGGGCCGGGGCAGCAGTAAGAAACTCGATCTGTATGGTATCAAGAAGCTGCGTGAGCTGATCCTGGAACTGGCGGTGCGGGGTAAACTGGTGCCGCAAGATCCGAATGATGAACCGGCCACGGTGCTGTTGAAACGGATTACAGCCGAAAAAGCACATTTGGTGAATGAGAAGAAGTTAAAAAAAACTAAGGCACAGGCTGCGGTCTCTGATAATGAGGTTTGTGTTTCATTACCTCAAAACTGGGAGTGGGTGCGTTTCGGTGATATTGCTCAACATAATTCGGGTAAAACGCTGGACAAAGGACGAAACTCAGGCATCGCTAGGCCTTACCTCACAACATCCAACCTCTACTGGGGGCGCTTTGAGTTAGACAGCGTTCGGGAGATGTTAATAAAAGATGAAGAGCTTGATAAATGCTCTGCCACAAAAGGCGATTTATTAATCTGCGAGGGTGGTGACGCTGGTAGAGCCGCTGTATGGAATCGCGAGCATGACGTATGTTTTCAGAATCATATTCATCGCGCGAGGTTCTTTGGTGCCATTAGCCCGTACTACATGTTCAGAGTCTTTGAAAAGCTAAGCGCTACTGGAGAAATTGACCAATATCGTAAAGGTGTTGGAATTTCAAATATGTCGGGTAAAGCTTTGGCGTCAGTTGTATTGCCACTGCCTCCTCTTGCCGAACAACACCGCATCGTCGCCAAAGTCGATGAGCTGATGGCACTGTGCGATCAGTTGGAGCAGCAGACCGAAGCCAGTATCGACGTCCACGCCACGCTGGTCGAAACCCTGCTGGCGACCCTGACCGGCAGCGGCGATGCCGCCGAGCTGGAACAGAATTGGACCCGCATCGCGGCGCATTTCGACACCCTGTTTACTACCGACCACAGCATCGAGCAGCTCAAACAAACCGTTCTGCAACTGGCTTTCATGGGTAAACTCGTCCCCCAAGACCCCAGCGACGAACCCGCGGCCGTGCTGCTGGAAAAGATCGCCGCTGATAAGGCGCGGCTGGTGAAAGAGAAGAAGATCAAGAAGCAGAAGCCACTGCCGCCGATTGGTGATGATGAGAAGCCGTTTGCGCTGCCGAATGGGCTGGGGTGGGCAAGAATTGGTGATGTCCTGAGTCTTCAGCATGGCTATGCGTTCAAGAGTAAATATTTTGTTGAGGAGGCAACTCCCTATATCTTGACAACACCTGGTAACTTCCACGAAGTAGGCGGCTTTAGGCATCGAGGTAATAGAACAAAGTACTACGATGGTCCGCTAAACGGTGAGTTCTTTTTGGAACCAGGAGACTTAATCATACCAATGACAGAACAGGCTCCTGGCCTGCTTGGAAGCGCAGCTTTCATACCAAAAGATAAAAATGTGTATTTGCATAACCAGCGTCTTGGGAAACTAACAACTTATAGCGAAGCTATAGCGCCTGAATTCGTATACTGGTTTTTTAATTGTCGGTTTTTGAGGTCTGAGTTGGCGAGAACTTGTACAGGCACCACTGTTCGACATACTTCTCCTGCCAAGGTTTTGGAGGCTTTAATTCCTGTTATGAGTCTTAGTGAACAGCACCGTATCGTCGCCAAACTCGACCAGCTGATGACCCTCTGCGACCAGCTTAAAGAGCGCCTGCAACAGGCCCAGCAGACCCAGCTGCACCTAGCCGATGCTTTGGTGGAAAAAGCCGTCGGATAAACCGCTCAAGGACCGAGAATGAAGCTCATTGAAGAGAAGTATCGCCGACTGAAACCGACCATCGACTATCTCACCGACGAGGTAGTGATGGCGCAGGCGTGGAAAAAGACCCACGGCTATATCCGCACGTTCAACTGGTACGCCGATACCTTGGCGCTGGATGTCTCGGCTCTTGGCATCGAAGATAATGCCAAAATTTGGGCCAAATCTCTCAAAGATGGCAAAGCGCTACATCCATTGGAGCTTGTGCCTGCTGCGAAGAGTGAGGCTTGGGTCATTGATGCAGAGGGCTGGCACCCAAGCGAGAAAAGTGACACGAAGCGAGATGATGAGAAAATACCGCTCCGGCCGTTGGCGCATCTAACGATCCGTGACCAAACCTGGGCCAGTGCAGCCATGCTGTGCCTGGCGGATGCGGTGGAGTCCGCCCAGGGTGATTGCAGCCATAAAAAGGATGGAGCCGAGGGTGCATTAGCTCGGCGTGTTTACAGCTACGGCAATCGGCTGATCTGTGATTGGAAAGCATCGGATAAAGCCTGGTTTCGTTGGGGCAACAGCGAAACCTACCGCAAGTTCTACACCGACTATCAAAACTTTCTTAAACGCCCGATCACCACCGGCCGTGTCGTCTCAGAGCAACAGGCCGATGAAGAGTCGGTGTTTATCGTTAACCTGGATCTGGCAAAGTTCTATAACACTATTAAGCGCGAGACCCTGTCACAGCGTTTGCAAGAAATCAGCAAGAATTTCAAACAGGAAGTGTGTCCTGACTTCTGGCAAGCCTTTGAGCGCATCACCGATTGGCAGTGGAGCGCCGATGATGTGGCTCTGGCTGAGAAGCACAAGATGGGCGCGATTGAGCAAGGGCTCCCTCAGGGGTTGGTTGCGGCAGGCTTTTTCGCCAATGCCTACCTAGTTGATTTTGATCGAAAATTTGGAGAACTCATCGGCTCAAGCCTGGATTCAACCAAGGAACTGGTGCTGCATGACTATTGCCGCTATGTGGATGACCTGCGGTTAGTGGTCAGTACCGATGAACACAGTGCTGAAGAGATCGCCGATCTTGTTAACGCCTGCGCTACTCAGTTGCTCAAGCGGTATGGTGGCGACGAACTGGCGATAAACGAGGACAAGACCAAGGTTACGCCGTTACCCGATCTCGACAACAGCGGCAGCATGGCCAAGCGGATCGAAACGATTCAGAGCGAACTGAGTGGCCCGGCCGACAGGGATATGCTGGATTCCGCTACCGGTATACTGGAGAGCTTATTAACGGTCGAAGATGACCAGCTACCGAGTAAGACGGTTATAGTGGACCAGCCTCTGCTGCAAATTACGGGCTTTGACCACGACATCCGTCCCGACACCCTAAAGCGATTCGCGGCCAACCGGCTGGAAAGCATTGTCAGAAGCAAACGAAAACTGACTCTGGGCATCGATGGCGACGGCAGTGCCAACTTTGAAAACACCGATAACGAAAGCGAGCTGCTGGCAAAGAAGCTGATTCTGGCGTGGATGCGAGATCCCTCGCTGGGTTTGGTTTTGCGAAAAGCACTTGAAATCTACCCCTGCGCGGATCTGTTCGAGCCGGTACTGAAGGCGATCTATCGTCGCAGCTCCTTCTCAGAGGAGGTTGATAACGAGCATACCGCCGCAATGATGGACTACCTGCTGGCCGACCTGTTTCGCTGTGCTGCGGACTTTAACGGCTACTTCCAGGTGGTTGATTACCCATCGAGTCTGACACCTCACTCGGTCATCGAGTTAATCAGCCGGTACGCCCAGAAGGTCATCGCATCCGGCACAGCCCTGGTCTTTGTCAAACGCCAGGCGCTGATGTTGCTGGCGGTCATTAACAAGCCCGTTTTGGAGAAGAGCAGCGAAGAATTACTTCAGCACCATCAATTCCTGCATCGTCTCCTGGCGGGAAGTTTGCCCGATAGATACCAGAGACAGTTCAGAGCATTGTTCGAAGTTGCAGGTCAGATTACAGGTAATTTTGACACTTACGCAGCGGATTTCATGGCGTATATCGCCGATCTCGATGGCAAACAGTATGCGGCGCTTGAAGTGTTTGCCAAGCGGGGCGGCCCCTTCTGGCTCTCGTTATGGAAGCAGCTAAAAAAACCCGGCGCGGATAAGCCGTTACTGGATCTTTTCAGGTGGGCTACGCCTCAGGTCGGTACTTCACCGGCGGTCAGATTGCAGCGATTGGCAAAAGTCATCGCCTCTGAGAGCAACGGCTTCGAGCATGAGAGCGCGCTTATCAAGCTGGGCTTGGGGCTCATTGACTTAATCGAGCACGGTAAAACAACATCAGGCCGCTCACCCACTGCAATCAATGTGAAGCCTGATTCCCCGTTTACATGGGACAAGCTTTACCTGCCTGGAGTAACCAATATTGTTTGTACTGCGGGTAACGGACCGACTGACGACCCGCGCTTTGTGGTGCCAGACTGGTTGGCTGTTGATCTAGAGGATACACAGTGCCAAAAGATCTACTGGCTGGGTTCAATTCTCAGGGCCGCGGCACTCGGAGGTGCCGACTTCACCGGCAGCCGCTGGAAGGCCGGCAAGACGGTTACTTACAAAGGCTTGCGGACCAGTTGGTATAAGCGCCGGATGGGAATGATGCATGCCCCTGAGGCGCTGGTCGGGGAGTACTCTACCCTAAGCACCTGGACCTCTGAACTACTGATGCGTTGCCTGCAGTGGCCAGGGTTTGAGTCATCACATATCCGCCACGATGACATCAAGGCGATTGTGGGGCTAAAAACACTTAAGCAATGTTTAGCCACGAGGCTTACATATCTCAACGAGCTTTACTGCAAATCGTCGCAGCTGCCGCTCATACCAACAATAGTGAAACGGCCTAAGCAAGAAAATGATCGTTTCCGCGTGGTCACGGTTCAGCAACTGCTGCCCCGCTATGCCGATTTTAGCCTTGCCGATCCTGAACTGAATAATCCTGTAATGCGGTCACGGCATCGCGCTCACCTGCTGGACGTGTGTGCACTTACTGTGAAAACGCTTGAAGCCAAATTGAAAGCGGACAAAGAGGATCCAAAGCCTAAAGCGGACCTCATCGTATTCCCTGAAGTGGCAGTTCATCCGGACGATCAGGATGTCATAAAGCGGCTGGCCGACAAGACCCAGGCGATTGTTTTTGCTGGACTGGTTTTTACTGACCACCAGGGTGTGCGCATCAACAAGGCGCGCTGGTTTATCCCCGACTACCGTGACACCGGACGCCAGTGGATCATCAGAGATCAAGGCAAAGAGTTTATGACAAAACCGGAGAAAGGTATGGGGATCACCGGTTACCGCCCCTGTCAGCACCTTATCGAGCTGGTAGGTCATCCTGAAGGGCCGTTCACGCTAACGGGGGCGATCTGTTACGACGCGACTGACATTAATCTGGTTGCAGACCTGCGCGGGAAAACCGATCTATTCGTCATCGCCGCCCATAACCGAGATGTTAACACCTTCGACAATATGGCCGCCGCGCTTCAGTACCACATGTACCAGCATGTCGTAATCACCAACATTGGCGAGTTCGGTGGTTCCACCATTCAGGCTCCCTACAAGGAACCCTATGACAAGCTAATTGCCCATAGCCATGGTGGGAACCAGATTTCGATCAGTACAGCCGATATCGATCTAGCAGCGTTTAAACGGAAGATCGGGAGTTACAAGAAGACCAAGACCAAGCCGGCGGGGATGAGCTGAGTCAATGTGGCGAATATACATCCTGGTCAGCCAGCATACTGTCAAGCGAAATTACCGAGAAGTTGCTCATAGAGTACAATGACGGAAGGCCACATGAGTCACTGGGCGACGTGTCGCCTGGGCCTTCCTGGATCAACATAATGACCAGAGGAACCCTAATTTTAGCTGGCCCTAAAACAGGGGGGGCAGCTTGAGCGGAGAGCCGATGAGCCTCTTGATCTATAAATGTTGATAAAAAGGCCCGAAATCGGGATTTATGGGCCTTAATCTACATTTTGGTGTTGTCTTTGTCGGCTTGTTGTTCCTTAGATCATTGTATTTACTATATTTTTTATGAATTTAGTGTGGTCGTTTAGTGATTTATGCGTAAATTACCGTTTTAATCCTTACCTTGGATATTATTCAAAACCCCGCGGATGCGGGGTTTTTCAGTTTATAGCGGGAAATATAGGCAAAGTGCGTGCGGTAGCCCGGCTGCCAGGTGATGACGGAGTACTTTAATGCTGGAAGACATACTGAATGGACTTACGCCATTCATATTCCTGTTGCTGGTGGGCACGGCCGGTCTGACCTCCTTGCTGACCGCGAGCCTGGGGGCCGGAGGGGGCATCATGTTGTTGGGAGTCATGGCCCAGGTGGTGCCACCTCAGCTGATCATTCCGCTGCATGGGGTCGTGCAGCTGGGGTCCAACGCGGGGCGTGCCGGCATGAGTTTTCACCATATTGACTGGCGGCTGATTCTTGCCTTTTTACCGGGAGCCCTGCTTGGCTCGCTCCTGGGCAGCTTTGTGCTGGTGGCCTTGCCGCCTGCCGTCATGTACCTGAGTATCGCCGGGTTCATCCTCTATCTGTGCTGGGGCCCCAAGTTGCCAAAGCTGGTTCTGGGGCGTTGGGGGCCTGCGATTGTGGGCGTCGTGACAACCTTTCTTACCCTGTTCGTCGGCGCTACCGGTCCCTTGATCGGGGCCTTTTTGAAACAGATCTTTCAGGATCGCTTCAAGACGGTCGCCACGTTCGCTGCGGCCATGAGCTTGCAGCATATCTGCAAAATTGCGGTATTCAATCAGACCGGTTTTGAAATAGGGCCCTGGCTGCCATTGCTGGTGGCCATGATCCTGAGTGGTGCCATCGGCACATGGATAGGGCTGCATGTGCTGAAAAAACTGCCTGATCATCATTTTGGCAGGATTTTTAACTGGATTCTCACATTGCTTTCTGTGCGGATGATCTGGCAGGCCGGCGTATTGCTGCAGTGAATGTGCGCCTGACAGCCGCTCGCGATTTAGTGTCCTGAATCGCAAGAATCGCCTGCCCCATCGTGGCAGGAGCCTGCCACGATAACCCGATCCGCTGATATCAAAGTCACCAAGTGCAACACCGTGGACATCCTGTACGGGAGCCCAGTGGATGTGATGGAAAAGCCCCGCAACTGCGGGGCTTTTTCGCTTTTGGAGTCAGGGCCATCGATGATCTGGCGATGCCTTTTCAGTTTAAGTTGATTGAACGTTTAATTAAAATAGATTATGTTGGTGGCATTGCATATTAATGATGCCAGCGGTGGGCGTGACCGAGTAAGGCTTCGGCCCGTTCAGACGCTATCGCCGGCCATGGGAGAGCACATGACACAGCAACAGAGCTACGACTACATCATCATCGGTGCCGGTTCGGCCGGTTGTGTGCTGGCCAACCGCCTGACCGAGAGCGGCAAGCACCAGGTGCTGCTCATCGAGGCGGGTGGCAGCGACAAGAGCATCTTTATCCAGATGCCCACAGCATTGTCCTATCCGATGAACTCGCCCAAATACAGCTGGCCGTTTGAGTCAGAAGAGGAGCCCGGTATCGACAACCGGCGCCTGCATTGTCCGCGGGGCAAGGTGCTGGGGGGCTCATCGTCCATCAACGGCATGGTCTATGTGCGCGGCCATGCCTGTGATTTCAATCAGTGGGAAGAGCAGGGCGTGACGGGCTGGGGCTATCAGCAGTGCCTGCCGTACTTCAAGCGGGCTGAAACCTGGGCGGGCGGTGCCGATGACTATCGCGGTGGCAACGGGCCCTTGTCGACCTGTAACGGCAACGAGATGCGTCTCAATCCGCTGTATCAGACCTTTATCGATGCCGGTGTCGAGGCCGGCTATCCGGATACGGCCGACTACAACGGTTATCGCCAGGAGGGCTTTGGCCCCATGCACATGACCGTCAAGGGCGGCGTGCGGGCGTCCACCTCGAACGCCTATCTGCGCGACGCGCTGAAACGGCCCAACCTGCACCTGGTTTCAAAGGCGACGACGCATCGCGTCCTGCTGCAGGGCAAGCGTGCCACGGGTGTGGAGTACAGCGTCGGTGGTAAAACGCGAACGGCGATGGCGGGTACCGAGGTCATCCTGTCGGCGGGGTCAGTGGGCTCGCCGATGCTGCTGCAGCTTTCGGGCATCGGGCCGCGTGCCGTGCTCGAACAGGCCGGGGTGGCCGTAAAGCATGAGCTGCCGGGTGTGGGCGAGAACCTGCAGGATCATCTGGAGGTCTACTTCCAGTACCGCTGCAAGCAGCCGATCTCGCTTAACGGCAAGCTGGGCCTGATCAGCAAGGGCCTGATCGGCACCCGCTGGATGATGTTCAAGAATGGCCTGGGCGCGACCAATCATTTCGAATCCTGTGCCTTTATCCGCTCGCGTGCCGGGCTGAAATGGCCGGATGTGCAGTATCACTTCCTGCCGGCGGCGATGCGTTACGATGGCCAGGCCGCCTTTGATGGGCATGGTTTTCAGGTACACGTCGGGCCCAACAAGCCGGTGAGTCGAGGCCATATTCGCATTCGCTCGGCCGATCCCACGGATACGCCGAGCATTCGGTTCAATTACCTGCAGGCCGAACAGGATGTCATCGACTGGCGTGCCGTTATTCGCCTGACCCGCGAGATCATCGCCCAGCCTGCCTTTGATGCCTACCGTGGTGATGAGATCCAGCCGGGCAAGGATATTCAGAGCGACGAGCAGATTGATGCCTGGGTGCGGCAGAATGTCGAGAGCGCCTACCACCCCTCCTGCACGTGCAAGATGGGGGCTGACGATGATGCCATGGCGGTGCTGGATGCGCAGTGCCGGGTACGTGGCATAGCGGCGCTGAGGGTGGTGGATTCATCCATTTTCCCGACCATCACCAATGGCAATCTCAATGCACCGACAATCATGGTGGCGGAAAAGGCCGCCGATCTGATTCTGGGCAAAGCACCATTGCCGAATGCCGGCGTAGACGTATGGATCGATCCGCAGTGGCAGGAACGCCAGCGGCTGAACCCGCCGGCTTAAACCGCCTCGTGCAGCAGGCGGGCCAGCGTTTGGTGTGCCAGTCGGCGGGCGACGGCGGCATCCGCGGTCGGGCTCGCCAGGGCGCAGTTAATCCACAGGCCGTCGATGAGGGACGCCAGCAGCAAGGCTGCATCCTGGGCTTCATCGGCGGGCAGCAGTGCGCGAAAGTTGTACAGCAGGTTGGAGCGCATGCGGGCTCCCCGAATGCCGGACAGCCGTTGCAGTGCCGCATCGTGGGGCGTCTCGGCCCAGAACGCCAGCCAGCAGGTCACCACTTCGGGAGCAAACTGCTCGTCTGAGAAGTTGCCATCAATGATGGCGGCTATGCGTGCTCGTGGCGAGCTGGCCTGGCTCCAGCTGCGGTAAATTTCATCGGTCAGCTGGCGCATTAACTGGCGCATGGTTTCGGCCAGCAGGTCATTCTTGCCGTCGAAATAGTGGTGAATAATGCCGGTGGAAACCCCAGCGATCTTGCTGATCTTCGCGACCGTGGTATTGGCGTAGCCGTACTGATGAATGGCGGCAGTGGTGGCTTCAATCAGCTGCTTGCGCCGAATCGGCTGCATTCCAACCTTGGGCATGGGGATTCCTGGTGGCGAGTAACACTTGGGGCGGACATGATCGTTGTTTTTGGCAGCGGCTTCAACACGGGAGGCTGTGCATACCGGTGCACTGCTCGGTACTTTTTTGGAAATTATCGAGCAAGCGGATTTCCATCGCTGTTTTACCGCCAGGCGGCATGTCGTAATTGGAATGGCCCAGGCCGTATGCAGAGATGTTCGATTACAGATTAGGGAGGATATTTAATTTAATTAAACGTTCAATTTACTAAAAATAATAAGGATGTTTTCAGGGACAAGCGCGACCGATCTCATCCATTGCCAAAGCCTTCTGGCTCCCTGGTCGTGTCGAAATCCCTTAATATCCCGAGGATCCACTCATGAATATTCTGTTGTCTTGCGCCATCGTTGCCACCTTGCTGATGGTCGTGATTATCCTGTTGCGCTGGGGGCGGCTGCGCTGTCAGGGGACGATGCCCACGTCGCTGTTCGCCTTTACGGCCATTCTCTTTACGTCCGGGCTCGATGTCGGGCTGATCATGTTTCCGCTCGGCGAGTTTCCGGTCTATGCCGAAGAGTCGGCCTATGCTTTTACCAACCCGCTGGCGATCGAGTTCGGATTCTGGGGTTTCCTGGTCTGGGCGTTCTATTTCCTCACAACCTTCTATTTCGTCATTGTCGAACCGCGACTGAAGCTGTTCGAAATCCCGGCGATCAAGTTCATCAACAATCTGGTCATCATCGGCACCTGCGCCTTTACCGGCTTTCTCTTTCTCAGTTACCTGCCGGACTACGCCCAGGGGATATCCGAACCGCTGCGTTATGGCCTCACCGCCGCCGTGGTATTGCTGGCCGTGTTTTCCAGCTCGGACGTACGCTATGTCAAATGGCTCAGTATCGGTTCCACCTGGCTGTTTTTCGCCCTGATCGGACTGCTGGCGCTGAATGCCGGCATGGGGGCGACGGCGTTCTCCAACAGCCTGGTGAATCTGTCGGGTTACTTCGGCAATCTGCATCGTTTTATTACGCCAATGAGTGACTACCACGCCTTCTACCTGTTCTGGTGGTTCTCGTGGAGCATCATGATTGGCCAGTTTGTTGCCCGTTTTGTGGGCGGGCTGTCGGCGTGGCAGCTGTGCCTGGCCATGCTGGTGATTCCGTCGATTCCGATCGCCATCTGGTTCTCGGTGCTCTATTTCTATTTCGAGCAGGCGCTGGTGCTCAGCGGCGTGCTAAAACTGTCGATGCTGGTGGTCGGCGTGATTTTCGTGATTAACTCCCTCGACTCGCTGATCCGTCTTTACACCACCAACCTCAATTTCACCGTTGAACGATTTGGGTTCTCCCCCTATATCATCGGTAACTGGTTATTGATGTACGGGCTGGTGCTGCTGTTCCAGTTCACGCCGCTCAAGATCGAGTGGATCGGACTGGTGGTAATCGGTCTGTATGGGGCGGTCAGCTTGCTCCTGCTGCGTCACTCGGCCCGCCTCGTCCAGCCTGTCTTAAATGACGTGGATGCGGGCTATTAAGGCGCCACACCGGGCCGGGGCTGCAGGGCACCAGCCAGAATGCACACCAGCCAGCAGGCAAGGATAAAGGGTGCGGTCAGGGCGGGCAGCCCGAGCAGGGAAAAACCGGGCTGCAGCAGGGTGGACATCACCACGCCAATGGCGATAAGGCCTGGCTGGCGTGTAAAGCGCTGCGCCAGCGCCAGTGCGGCCAGTGCACCGTTATACCCAAACAGCCCGGACGCAATGGCGGTCATCGACACGAGAGCCGTGTCAGTCAGAACGCTCACCAGGGCAGCGACAAGACTGCCCAGCAGGGCACCGCCCAGCCCCCAGGCGGCATTGCGCGGTGCCGAGACCGCCAGCGCCGCCAGAATCAGCAGCCCTGCCGGCAGTGAACCGAGGAAAAACACCTGGCCCAGGCCCTGGATCGGACCCGCAAGCCAGCCGGGCAGACCCGTTCCGTCGGTTGCCGGGAGGGTGGCCTGAGCTGCGGGCAGCAGACCGGCGCCAGTCGCCAGCAGCCAGGCACACCAGCCGAGCAGCACAAAAGCGCTGGTATAGGGCGCAATGCTCCAGCGCCGTATCTGCAGATGAATCAGCGGTGCGCCGAGGGCGGAAAATAGCAGGATAGCGCTGGCGCTGAACCAGGAGCCTCCCAGAAAATGGCCCAGTGCCAGTCCCACCAGAACGCCATTGAAGCCGTAGTAGCCGGCCCGCACCAGGGCTGCATCCGCCCTGACCAGGCGAGCGCCCAGCAGGGCGCCACTCCAGCCCAGCAGGCTGCCCAGCAGTGCCGTCGCCCCATCCAGGGCAATGGCGAGCAGTATCAGCAAGCCGCAGAAACGGTGACATTGGAACAGAACCTGGCTATAGCTGTGCAGCAGCGTATCCAGCCAGAACCGTGCAGTATCTCGTGTATTCACGTGGGGTATGTCCGACAAATGGGGCGTAGTTGTCTGTGCCGGTTAGTGAGCCTGGGCTGAAACAGCGCTTGTTCGTCAGGCGCGCGAAACAGCCTGTCAGGCGCAATGAAAACAGGTCCCGGGGCGGGAGCGATCTGTACTGGAACAGAAAAAAGAGGCCCTGTTGCCAGGGCCTTAAGCGCTATGCCAATTCACAAAGGGGATGCTTGGCGGGTCAGGCTGTTTCTATCCTCAGCAGGTTGGTGGAACCGGAAGAGCCAAAGGGGGCGCCGGCGGTAATGACAACGGTATCTCCGGCCACCGCCATCTCACGCCGGCGGGCTTCTTCCAGTGCCGTGGTGGCGATTTCATCAACGCTGTTGAAACGTTCGCTCACCTGGGAATAGACACCCCAGGCAACGGTGAGCTGGCGAGCGGTTTTCAGATGGGGCGTAAGGGTCAGAATCGAGGCGCCGGGCCGCTCACGCGATGCCCGCAAGCTGGTGGCGCCCGAGTTGGTAAAGCACACCAGGACCGCAACGGGCAGGATTCGACTGATACGACGCACGGCGCAGCTGAGCGCATCGGGAATGGTGGCCTGGGGCTGCGGGCGACTGACATCGAGCTGGGCCTGGTAGTCAGGATCCGTTTCCATGCGGCGAATAATCTTGCTCATCATGCCCACGGCTTCGAGCGGATAGTCGCCGGATGCGGTTTCCGCCGACAGCATGACCGCATCGGCACCTTCGGATACGGCATTGGCCACGTCCGTGACCTCGGCGCGCGTCGGTGCCGGAGAGAAGCGCATGGATTCAAGCATCTGGGTCGCCACTACCACCGGGCGACCCAGCTGGCGACAGCACTTGATAATGCTTTTCTGGATACCCGGCACGTTTTCGGCCGGCACTTCCACCCCCAGGTCGCCCCTGGCAATCATGATCGCATCGGATAGCTCGGCGATGGCCTGCATGTGCTCGACGGCGGAGGGTTTTTCGATCTTGGCCATCAGGAAGGCCTTGTCGCCGATCAGGCTGCGGGCTTCGGTGATATCCTCGGGCCGCTGCACAAAGGACAGCGCTACCCAGTCGACCCCCAGCTGCAGGCCATAGGCCAGATCCCGTCGGTCCTTTTCGGTCAGCGGGCTCAATTCCAGTACGGCCTCGGGCACGTTGACGCCCTTGCGGTCCGACAGTTCGCCGGCATTGCAGGCTTGTGCCAGCACGGCATCAGCGCGGGTTTCAATCACCTGCAGGCGCACGCGCCCATCGTCGATGAGCAATGACATGCCGGGTTGCAGGGCCTGAATGATTTCGGGGTGCGGCAGGTTCACGCGCTTGGCGTCGCCGGGCGTGCTGTCCAGGTCCAGCCAGATGCGATCGCCCTGTGCCAGCTGCACTGCGCCCTGGGCGAATTGACCGAGGCGCAGTTTGGGGCCTTGCAGATCCATCAGGATGCCCAGCGGGTAGCCGAGCTGGGCTTCGACCTCTCGAATCCAGCCGTAACGCTCGGCATGATCCGCGTGGGCGCCGTGGCTGAAGTTGAGCCGGAACAGGTTTACGCCGGCATCCACCAGCGCACGAACATCCGCGGCGCTGCGGGTGGCAGGCCCCAGCGTCGCCAGTATTTTGGTTTTCTTGTCGGGCGCCATATGCAGTGTCCTCCAACGGCGGTGATGTGGCGGCCGGGCGCCGCCTTGCATCAATGCTCTGGAATCGGGCCGGCTGAGCAGCAGGCGAGAGTCCGCAACACTGATGTGTTCAAAGTATAGGGTTGGCTACTGCGCGCTGCGCTCTGGCCGGTGTCGATAAAAAAATGAATCAGGGCGCAGAATAAAGCTGGCAACGGACCCCGCCCTGATTCCAAGTCGATGAAGGGCTCTGAATAGAACCCTTCAGCCGTGAACACTATGTGTGTATCGCGCACAGAGTGAGCTCCTGCGCAGGATGCAGGAACCCGGTCTGCGGGCGAATCGACTTATTTCTCGCGAATCGAATGGTTGGCCATATGCTCCAGCGCCTCGATCTTTGTGTATCGCGCACAGAGTGAGCTCCTACGCAGGATGTAGGAGCCCGGTCTGCGGGCGAATCGACTTATTTCTCTCGAATCGAGTGGTTGGCCATGTGTTCCAGCGCCTTGATCATGGCGGAGTGATCCCAGTTCTCGCCGCCGAGTGCCGCGCAGGTGCTGAAGTTCTGCTGTGCGCTGGCGGTGTTGGGCAGGTTCAGCTTGAGTGCCCGGGCGCCTTCCAGCGCCAGGTTGAGATCCTTCTGGTGCAGGCAGATCTTGAAACCCGGATCGAAGGTGCCCTTGACCATGCGCTCGCCGTGCACTTCCAGGATCTTGGACGAGGCAAAGCCGCCCATCAGGGCTTCGCGTACCTTGGCAGGATCCGCGCCTGCCTTGGAGGCAAACAGCAGGGCCTCGGATACGGCCTGGATATTCAGCGCCACGATGATCTGGTTGGCGACCTTGGTCGTCTGGCCGTCGCCATTGCCACCCACCAGGGTAATGTTCTTGCCCATGACATCGAACAGCGGCTTGGCGCGCTCAAAGGCCGCTTCGCTGCCACCCACCATGATGGTCAGGCTGGCGGCCTTGGCGCCCACTTCACCGCCGGAAACCGGCGCATCCAGGTACTCGGCGCCGGTGGCGTTGATACGTGCGGCAAAATCCTTGGTGGCGATGGGGGAAATGGAACTCATGTCGATGACGACCTTGCCTTTGCCAACGCCTTTGGCAACGCCGTTTTCACGGAACAGGACATCGTCGACCTGGGGGGTATCGGGCACCATCAGGATAATGAATTCGGCTTCCTGGGCCACCTCTTTCGGGTTGGCCAGGGCCACGCCGCGCTCACCCAGCAGGTCGGCGGGGGCCGGGTCGTGGTGTTCCGAGAAGAACAGGGTGTGTCCAGCGTTCTGCAGGTTCTGCGCCATGGGCTTGCCCATGATACCGGTACCGATAAATCCGATCTTTGCCATTGCTTGTCTCCTGAGTCTGTTTGTAGGAGCGCCGTACCCAAAGGGCACTTCCCCGGTGTGAATACACATTGCACCTAGGCCTGTTCGCTGCGAGGCGCCGCTCCTACGGGTGATCGTTACAGAATGTTGTGCTCTTTCATCCAGCCAAGACCCGCTTCGGTGCTGGTGGCCGGCTTGTATTCGCAGCCGATCCAGCCGTCGTAGCCAAGCTGGTCGATGAAACTGAAAATGAACGGGTAGTTCAGTTCGCCGGTGCCGGGTTCGTGGCGACCGGGATTGTCGGCCAGCTGAATATGCTGGATAGCGCTCAAGTTGGCCTGCAGGGTCGGGCAGATATCACCCTCCATGATCTGCATGTGGTAGATGTCGTACTGCAGGCTCAGGTTGTCGCTGCCGACGAGGTCGCGAATGCGCAGTGCCTGGCGGGTGTTGTTGAGGAAGAAACCCGGAATGTCGCGGGTGTTGATGGCTTCCATCACCAGCCGAATGCCGGCCTGCTGCAGCTTGTCGGCGGCATAGCGCAGGTTTTCCACCAGGGTGGCTTCGGCCAGTTCGTCACTGACGCCGGTGGGTTGAATGCCGGCCAGGCAGTTGACCTGAGTGTTGCCCAGTACCCTGGCATACTTGATCGCCTGCTCGACGCCGGAACGGAACTCCTCGATGCGATCCGGGTGGCAGGCGATACCGCGCTCACCGGCATTCCAGTCACCGGCCGGCAGGTTGAACAGCACCTGGGTTAGCTGGTTGGCATCCAGTTTCGCCTTGATTTCATCCGCGTCGAAATCATACGGGAACAAGTACTCCACGCCCGCAAAGCCGGCTTTTGCTGCGGCGTCGAAGCGGTCGAGGAAGTCGTGCTCGGTGAAGAGCATCGACAGGTTGGCGCAAAAACGTGGCATGGCACTCTCCTTAATGTTCGGTGTTTGGCGAAGGCAGGGTTTTGTGGGAGCCCGGTCTTCGGGCGAATGCTGCCAAAGGGTGGCAATTCGCCCACGCAGTGGGCTCCCACAAGGAGCCGCGCCTTAATCCAGCATCGAGATGGCGGTTGGCGCGTCTTCGCCGCGTTCGGCCAGGTCTTCGAACTCGTTGACGGCGTTGATTTCAGTGCCCATCGCGATGTTGGTGACACGCTCCAGCATGACTTCAACCACGACCGGTACACGGTGCTTGTACATCAGCTCTTTGGCCTGCTGCAGTGTCGCCTGGATCTGATCCGGTTCGGTCACGCGCAGGGCCTTGCAGCCCAGGCCTTCCACCACGGCGACGTGATCAACACCGTAGCCGTTGAGTTCCGGTGCGTTCTGGTTCTCGAACGCCAGCTGTACGCAGTAGTCCATGTCAAAGCCGCGCTGGGCCTGGCGAATCAGCCCCAGGTAGGAGTTGTTCACCAGAACGTGGATGTAGGGCAGGTTGAACTGGGCGCCGACCGCCAGCTCCTCGATCATGAACTGGAAGTCGTAGTCGCCGGACAGCGCCACAACCTGGCGTTCCGGGTCCGCCTTGACCACACCCAGCGCCGCCGGAATGGTCCAGCCCAGCGGACCGGCCTGGCCGCAGTTGATCCAGTGACGCGGTTTGTAGACGTGCAGGAACTGCGCCGCAGCAATCTGGGACAGGCCGATGGTGCTGACGTAGCAGGTGTCCTTGCCGAAGGCCTTGTTCATTTCTTCGTACACGCGCTGTGGCTTGACGGGCACATTGTCGAAGTGCGTCTTGCGCTGCAGGGTGCGCTTGCGTTCCTGGCACTGGGCCAGCCAGGCGCTGCGATCGGCCAGCTTGCCGGCCGCTTTCCACTCGCGGGCCACTTCGAGGAAGCGATCCAGGGCGGCGCCTGCATCGGACACGATTCCCAGGTCCGGCATGAAGACGCGGCCAATCTGGGTCGGTTCGATATCGACGTGGATAAAGGTGCGGTTTTCGGTGTAGACCTCAACGGAACCGGTGTGACGGTTGGCCCAGCGATTGCCAATGCCCAGAACCAGGTCGGAGGCCAGCATGGTGGCATTGCCATAGCGGTGCGAGGTCTGCAGACCGACCATGCCGACCATCTGCGGATGGTCATCCGGGATGATGCCCCAGCCCATCAGGGTCGGTATAACCGGGATACCGGTCAGTTCGGCGAATTCAACAAACTTTTCACAGGCATCGGCATTGATGATGCCGCCACCGGCGACCAGCAGCGGGCGCTCGGAGGCGTTGAGCATGCTCAGCGCCTTTTCGACCTGCTTGCGGGTTGCGGCCGGCTTGGCCTGGGGCAGCGGCTCATAGGTGTCGATATCAAATTCGATCTCGGCCATCTGCACGTCGAACGGCAGATCGATCAGCACGGGGCCCGGGCGGCCGGAGCGCATGATGTTGAAGGCCTTCTGGAACACCCAGGGTACCTGTGCCGGTTCCAGTACGGTGGTGGCCCACTTGGTGACCGGGGCGGCGATGCTGCTGATGTCGACTGCCTGGAAGTCTTCCTTGTGCATGCGTGCACGGGGTGCCTGACCTGTAATGCACAGGATGGGAATGGAGTCGGCTGAGGCGGAGTAGAGACCGGTAATCATGTCGGTACCGGCCGGGCCTGATGTACCAATGCACAGGCCGATATTGCCGGGGTGGGTACGGGTGTAACCCTCCGCCATGTGGGAGGCGCCTTCAACATGGCGTGCCAGTACGTGGTCGATACCGCCGATTTTCTTCATGGCAGCGTACATCGGGTTGATGGCGGCGCCCGGCAGGCCGAAGGCGGTGTCGATGCCTTCACGCTTGAGTACTTCAATGGCGGCTTCAATCGCTCTCATTTTTGCCATTATATTGTGCCCTTTATTGTTTATTAATTGTGTACAAAATAGCGATGAGTGATTCTATGCATTAGCCCCGTCTGAGGTCAAGTCCTCTGTTGAGGCTGTATAAAATATTCAATAAAAAATAAATGCTTATAAAACAGTTATTTATGTTCTTATATATTGGTCTATTTAAAATATGTATACAAAAAAATATAACAAATGTGTTGGATTTGTTGTTTTTCTTGGCTATAGATGGAGTCTGTTTCAAGCCGGTTTGTATTCATGTTTATTTCTTGTGACCGGTTTTCAGGCTTTTTTTTTGGTACAGCCTGGCGTGATTCCAGCGCAGCATGACGCAGTTCAGGGATGCCTGGACGCCGCTGGCGCTGCGGGGTCGCCATAGGTGCATAACAGCATTTGAATTCAGGCGGGCAGGGGGCTCAGTGCCCTGCAACGCCAACCGACTTTGTTCAACCTTGTAATCCTTGAGGAGATGTAGAATGTCGACAGTCAATCTGGCAACGGCACTGAATATTTGTACGGCGGCCCTGCACAAGGGGCGGGAGATTGGGGCGGCGCCCTTAACCGTCGCGGTACTCGATCAGGCTGGACGCCTGGTATCGCTGCAGCGTGAAGACGGGGCCAGCCTGCTGCGGCCCGAAATCGCGACAGGCAAGGCCTGGGGAGCGCTGGCACTGGGCAAGCCTTCGCGTCTGATCGCGGCGGATGCCGAGCAGCGTCCGGCCTTTATCGGTGCAGTAAATACCCTGGCCCAGGGCAACATCGTACCGGTGGCGGGCGGTGTGCTGGTACGCAATGCTGATGGGGGGGTCGTGGGAGCCGTGGGTATCAGTGGTGATACCTCGGATGTCGATGAACTCTGCGCCATGGCAGGCGTCGAGGCGAGTGGGCTGCGGGCCGATAACGGGCTCTGATCAGCCCGTTAAACGCTTGCTCAACAGGCCCGCTGCTCCGGCAGCGGGCCTGTTTTCGTTACGGGACCGAGTATCGCTCAGGCGTTGCGGGTAGCGCTGTCCTGGGGCTGTACCTCGCAGCCTTTGAGTACCAGCCGGGTGATTAATTCTGCGGCCGTATCGTAGTCTTTGGCCTGGAGCTTCTTGCGGCCGGTGACTTCGAGTATTTGCCAGTCGAAGTCGGCGTAGGTTTGGGTCGATGCCCAGATAGTGAACATCAGATGGTGCGGGTCAACCGGTGCCATGCGGCCATCGGCGATCCATTGGCGCAGCCGTTCGATGCTGCGCTCGGCCTCTGTTTTCAGCTGCTCCAGACTTTCTGCGGACAGGTGTGGCGCACCGTGCATGATCTCGCTGGCAAAGACCTTGGAGGCATCGGCGTGTTCCCGCGAGATGCGTACCTTGGCCTTGATATAGGCGCGCAGTGCCAGCTCAGGTTCTTCTTCGCGATGAAACGGCGAGTAGGCCTGCAGCAGCGGCTCGATAATGCTTTCGAGCACGGCACGGTACAGTGCTTCCTTCGATTTGAAGTAGTAGTAGATGTTGGCCTTGGGCAGACCCGCCTTGTCGGCGATGTCGCTGGTCTTGGTGGCGGCAAAGCCCTTGTCGGCAAACACCTGGCAGGCGGTCTTGATTATCAGGTGCTTGTTGCGTTCGCGAATGCTGGCCATTGAAGCCTGCTCCTTGCTGTATTGCGGGCCAGGCGTGAGCCGCTGATCTACGCGCAGCAGGGGCTTGGCATCACTGCGACAGGAGGCGAATCTTACCACCGCGTACTCCGGCGGCTCAAGGCAGGCGCAGGGCTGAAACAGCAGAGTCGTAACGCAGATTGTCCACAACACAAAAGACCGGGGGCTGCATGGTGCCGCGCCCCCGGTTGCCTGGGATCACTGTGGTCTCAGGACATCAGGTCAGGTCGCTGTGCCGCCCAGGGGCTTGGCACCGCTGCTGCCCTCGAATGTCTCGGTCCTTGTGGTCTGCGGGGTATCCGCGACCTGTGGCTGGTTGGCAGCAGCCAGCGTGCTGCTTTCGGTGAGATCCGCTTCGACGTCGACGACAGACTCCTCCGGCAGGAACAGGCTCAGGATGATGGCGCTGAAGGCACCGATGCTGACCGGCGAGCCGATGATGTTCTGTACCGTTTTGGGTAGGGCCTGCAGAACCTCGGGTACCGCAGCGACACCCAGGCCCAGGCCAATGGAGACGGCAACGATCAGCATGTTGCGGCGGTTCAGTTCGCACTGGGCGAGTATTTTCACACCGGCGGTTGCCACCGTGCCGAACATGATGAGGGTGGCGCCACCGAGTACCGGTTTTGGCATCTGCTGCAAAATGCCGCCGATGTAAGGAAACAGACCGAGCAGGGCAAGTATGCCTGCGATGTAGTAGGCCACGCGGCGGCTGGCGACACCGGTGAGCTGGATGACACCGTTGTTCTGGCTAAAGGTGGTCATAGGCAGGCTGTTCAGCGCCGCGGCCATGGCGGAGTTGAAGCCATCGGCCAGTACGCCGGACTTGATGCGGTTCAGGTAGACCGGGCCCTGCACGGGTTGGCTCGACACCATGGAGTTGGCGGTGAGGTCGCCGGTGGTTTCGATCGCAGTCACCACATAGATCACAGCCAGGGAGATAAAGGCTGCGATATCAAACGAGAAACCGTACTTGAACGGTTGCGGCACGGTCAGCAGTGGCAGGTTTGCCAAACCGCTGAAGTCGACGCGCCCCAGTACCCAGGCGACGGAGAAACCGACCAGCAGGCCGACGATAACGGCGCTGAGGCGAATCATCGGATTGCGAAAGCGGTTCATGATGATGATAGTTGCGAGCACTAGGCCGCCGAGGCCGAGGTTTTCAAGGGAGCCAAAGTCTTCGGCACCAAAGCCGCCCGCCAGATCGGTCATGCCCACCTTGATCAGCGACAGGCCAATAATGGTGATGACGGTGCCGGTCACCACGGGCGTGATGACACGGCCCAGGCGGTGAATGAACCGACTCAGGAACACTTCCACAAAGGCGGCGAGAAAGCAGACGCCGAAGATGGTGGCCAGAATTTCATCGGGTCCGCCGCCGGCATTCTTGACGATAAAGCCGACGCTCAGGATGGTGCTGAGGAAGGCGAAACTGGTGCCCTGTACGCAGAGCAGGCCGGAGCCGATCGGGCCAATGCGGCGCGCCTGTATAAAGGTACCGACACCGGAGACGACCAATGCCATGCTCACCAGGTAAGGCACTTCGCTGCCCAGGCCCAGAACGCCGCCGACGATCAGGGTCGGGGTGATGATGCCGATAAAACTGGCCAGCACGTGTTGCAGAGCTGCAAAGAATGCAGCACCAACGGCCGGTGTGTCCTCAAGCCCGTAAATCAGATCATGCTTCGTGTTGGGGCCTGCCTGGCTCCCTGAATGTTTCGCTGTCATGGTAAGTGCCTACCCTAGTTATTTTTATGAAAAGCTGGTTGGGGCGAGGGTTTAAACCGCCGCGGGGTGCCGGGTTCTGACAATGCTGACTAGTTGGTCAGGTAATGACCAATATAGGGAATGGCAAAAATAATGTCCATAGTAATTCTGAATTATGTACACAATTCTTTCTGTATCAGTATTCACTGTTGCCCAGGTGTTCGCTGTTAGCAGCCTGTCGGGCTTGGCCGATCGTAACGAGGGAAAGACCGATTTGCGGCAGTTTTTGAGCTCTTTTGAGGCGAATAGTGGTTCTATTTAACAAAAAAGAGTACATAAATTGACCAATTTCGGCTTTTCCGCAGTCGATCAGTGGTAAGTCCGACAGGCTGCTAGGCAGATTGTTCGTTAACCCGGGGCGCAGGCAGGTCCTCAATTGGTGGCAGATCGTCCGGTCAGCGAGCTTATTTTAGCAGCAGTGTGCTTCGAGCCGTTGCCGAGCAGATGGGGGTTAAGTCCGACAGGCGGGGGCGTGAAACGCAAAAAGCCGCCCCAACAAATGTCGGGGCGGCGGGGAAAGGCGGCCAGCGAGGGTGTCGTGTTACTCGGTTGGTGCGCCGGCGGCAATCCAGCTGCCAATCAGGTTGCGTTCTTCCTGTGTCATGTTGGTGATGTTGCCCAGTGGCATGATGTTGCTGGCAACCGCCTGCGCATTAATGCGTGATGCCAGCTGCTTGATCTGGTCGGGCTCATCCATGATCACCCCCGCAGGCGCGGTGGTAAATGCAGGGCTGGTGGGCGTGGCGGAGTGGCAGCTGGTACAGCGCTGCTGGATAACATTGTAGACGTCGTCGAACTTCACACTCTGGACGGCAGCGGCCTGACTGTTGTTATCACTCACCACGCTTTTCGGGCCCGTATCCGGCTTGGTGACAAAAGCCAGGGCAACCATACCCAGCGCAGCCACCGGCAAGGTCCAGGCCAGCTTCTGGCTTTCATGGCGGGTATTGAAGTAATGGCGCACCAGCACGCTCAGGACGGCCAGGGCTGCCAGGATCATCCAGTTGGACGCGCTACCATAGGTGCTCGGGAAATGGTTGCTGATCATGATGAACAGCACCGGCAGGGTCAGGTAGTTGTTGTGACGCGAGCGCAGCAGGGCCTTGGCCGGCAGGGTTGGATCGGGTTCGCGACTGGCTTCGATGGCACCGACCAGAGCGCGCTGCCCCGGCATGATGACGCGAAATACGTTACCCACCATCATGGTGCCGATAATGGCGCCAACATGGATAAAGGCACCACGGCCGCTGAATACCTGGCTCAGGCCCCAGGCGGCTCCGACCAGCAGCACGAACAGCAGGGCGCCCAGCAGGGCGGGCCTTTTGCCCAGGGGCGAGTCGCACAGGAAATCGTAGATAAACCAGCCGGCAATCAGCGCACCCACGCCAATGGCAATGGCGGTGGTCGGGCTCATGTCAGAGCCGGGGGCAACCAGGTAGAGGTCGGCATTGAGGTAGAACACAATGGTGAGCAGTGCGATGCCACTGAGCCAGGTGGCATAGGCTTCCCATTTGAACCAGTGCAGCTCTTCCGGCATTTTCGGCGGTGCCAGCTTGTATTTCTCGAGGTGGTAAATACCGCCACCGTGGATGGCCCACAGGTCGCCGGACAGGCCTTCGCGGGGATTGCTGCGGTCGAGATGGTTTTCGAGCCAGACGAAGTAGAAAGACGCTCCGATCCAGGCGATGCCTACGATCATGTGTACCCAGCGGGCGGTCAGGTTGAGCCATTCAGTAATATGCGGATCCATAGTTCGCTCCTCAGATGCACCGGCCCCGCGGGGCCAGTGACTGAACCTGGGTATATGCTCAGTACGCTCTGTCGCGACTGCTTCCCGGCTCCAAATTGCTTCTAATAATATTGTTTGTGGGTTGGTTTTTAGTGCTTAGGGTCGAGCATTATTTCTTCGCTGTCGGCAAAGAAAAATTCGTCACAGTTATTGCCGGGCCCGGCGCGGTCGACCACCAGAAACTCGTCCTGATCGGTTAGCGCCAGTATCGGATGGTGCCAGACGCCAGGGCGATAATTCACGCCCTGGGAGCCGTCACTGTAAAAGGCACGCAGCTGGGATGATGTCAGATCATCGCCCGGCGGCGCTACCAGGATCAGGAACGGGTTGCCACGCATCGGAATAAAGGCCTGGCTGCCCAGCGGGTGACGTTCCATCATGCGTACCCGTAGCGGCATGGGGAGCGTCTGGGCCCGGAAAATGCTGATGATTGGTGTACCTTCGCTGCCCGTTTCGACCTCCGCAAGGCGGTGGTAGCGGCGCGTGGAGCCATTGTTGATCATGAAAAAATCATGACCTTCACTGGCGATCAGATCCCCGAAAGGGGCGAAGGCTTCCTTGCTCAGCGCTTCAATCTTTAACCTTTGCATGGCGGTGTTGCCTCAGGCTTTCTTGGCTATGCGGCCGAGCAGGCGTAGCCGGCTCACACCACCATCAGGGAAAATGTTCAGGCGCACATGGGTAACCGGGCCAAGATCCTTGATCTGGGCTTCGAAGCTGTGTTCCTGGTGCATTTCCAGTTTCTGGGATGGCAGCAGTTCACGCCAGTACAGGCTGCGTGCCTCTATCTGGGAGTCGGTGCCGCCTTCTACATAAGCTGCCTGGATGGAGCAGCTGTCCGGGTAGTTACCCTTGAAGTGCAGCGTATCGACGACGATACGCTCGATTTCACCCGGGTGGCCCAGCGCGACGATGACCCAGTCGTTGCCCGGCGTACGGCGACGGGCGGTTTCCCAGCCATCACCCATGTTGATGCCTCGGCCCGGGTTGAGGATGTTGCTCATGCGGCCGAAGTGCTCGTCGCTGCAGGCCAGGGCGCGACCGCCGTTAAGGGCGGCAGCCAGGTCGATTTGTTCGTCGCTGCTCTGCGCGCTCCAGTCGCGGTACGGTACGCCGTAGACACGCAGGCGTGCCACGCCGCCATCCGGATAGATGTTAAAGCGCAGGTGGGTCCAGGCGCGGTCATCGCTAATGGCGTGCAGGTGGTGGCTGTCGCCCTGCAGCTCGACAGAGGTAAGAATTTCTTCCCACTGGGTGTCTTCGTTGGGATCGCCTTCGGCACAGAAGCAGGCATCGATGGATGCCGACGGCGGGAAGTTGCCGGTAAAGTAGCTGGTATCGATGTCGAAACCCTTGATGGTGCCGGGTACGCCGAGGCGGATCACTGCAGAGTCGTAGCCTTCAAAGCGCTTGCGGCGGGATTCCCAGCCATCCATCCATTTGCCGTTGTCATCGAACACGCCTTCTTTCCAGACGGCCGGTTCCGCCTGGAACAGGCGATTAACATCGGCAAACCAGTCGTCGGTGACGGAAACGGCTTTGGTGCCCAGGCGAGCGTCAGCCAGGTTAATGTACTTGTCGAAATTCTGTGTGCTCATCGTCTCTCTATTCCTTTGTATATGTTGCCCGTGACGGATCAGCCCTTAAAGGGTCTGTAACCGAAACAGCGCAATATTGTTGATTTCGGCCAGTGCCCGCGCGAACTCCTGTTCGGGGCTGTTATGGATGCGTTCCTCGAACGCGGCCAGAATCTGGTGCCGGTTACTGCCTTTGACCGCCATGATAAACGGGAACCTGAACTTGTCCTTGTAGGCCGCATTGAGCTCGGTAAAGCGCTGGAACTCCTCGGCGTTGCATTCGCTGATGCCGGCGCCGGCCTGCTCGGAGGTGGAGGCGGCAGTCAGCTCGCCGCGCACGGCGGCCTTGCCGGCGAGATCCGGGTGAGCATTGATCAGCGCCAGCTGGGCCTCATGCGGGGCCTGCATGAGCTGTGCGGCCATCAGTGCGTGCAGCGCTTCGACATTGTCGAGCGCAGATGGGTTACCGGCGGCCTGTGCCTGATCGAACGCCTGTTCGGCAACCCAGGCCGAGTGTTCGTAAATGTCGCCGAACATTTCGATAAAGGCATCGCGGCCCAGGGCGCTGGGCGTGCAGGTCTGGAACTGGGTCACTTGCTTCCCTCCGGCGCATAGGGGTGGGTTTCATGCCAGTGACGCGCGATATCAACGCGGCGGGTGAACCAGACCTTGTCGTGGTTGCTGGCATACTTGATAAACTTCTCCAGTGCCGCCATGCGCGCCGGGCGGCCCAGCAAACGGCAGTGCATGCCGATGGAGAGCATTTTGGGCGCATCGGCGCCTTCCGCATAGAGCACGTCAAAGGCGTCCTTCAGATACTGATAGAACTGCTCGCCACAGTTGAAGCCCTGCACCTGGGTAAAGCGCATGTCATTGGTATCCAGAGTGTAGGGGATAACCAGGTGGCCCTTGCCATTGTTGTCGGTCCAGTAGGGCAGGTCGTCGTCGTACGTATCGGAGTCGTAAAGGAAGCCGCCTTCCTGCATCACCAGGTTACGGGTGTTTGGACCGGTGCGGCCGGTGTACCAGCCCAGCGGGCGTTCGCCGGTGATCCGGGTCAGAATGTCGATGGCGCGTTGCATGTGATCGCGCTCTTCGGACTCATCCATGTACTGGTAGTCGATCCAGCGGTAGCCGTGGCTGCAGATTTCGTGACCGGCGGCGTGCATGGCCTGAATCACCTCGGGATGGCGCTCGGCGGCCATGGCAACGGCAAAGATTGTCAGCGGGATATCGTGTTTCTTGAACAGGCGCAACAGGCGCCAAACGCCAACACGGCTGCCATATTCGTACAACGACTCCATGCTCATGTTGCGTTCGCCCTGCAGCGGCTGGGCTGCCACCATCTCCGACAGGAAGGCTTCGGACTCCTTGTCGCCATGCAGGATGCTGCGCTCGCCGCCTTCTTCATAGTTGAGGACGAAAGAGATTGCGATGCGTGCGTCGCCCGGCCAGTGGGGGTGCGGGGGATTGGCCCCATAGCCAATCAGGTCGCGTGGGTAATCATTGCTCACAGGGCGACTCCTTATCTCGATTCCGGTGTAGGGCTTCATGTTCAGCTTCCAGTTTTCCAAGTGGAAGCATTGATGTGTTTTATTGTATACAAAAAATATTACTCATTGTAAATAAATTTGCCATTTGTTTGTGTGTTTCATGAGCATCGTACTGCCGCAGAAGCAGCTTTGTTTCTCCGCTCAGGCGCGCTGGCTGCGGGGGTGGTGGTCTTGAGGTGCTGTTCATGGGGGTAGATAGCAAATTGGCGCCAGTTTTGTGTACAAAAAAATTAAAAACTGTGTATATTGTTGCTGAAACTGCCTTTGTCGCAGCCGACGCGGCACAGGTGTAACACCAGCAGACTTGATCGAAGAGGAGGAGAGGCAGAGCGGCATGGCACCAGTCATCTGGTGGCCGTTGCAGGAGGCCTCTTGAACTGATGGGATACTTGACCACGCACGTACTGGATGCGGCCCACGGCCGCCCGGGAAATGAAATCCGGATTGATCTCTACCGTATCACGGGCCAGGAGCGCGAGCTGATTCTGACGACGGTAACCAACGATGACGGGCGCTGCGACAGCCCTGTGCTCGAAGGCGATGCTTTTGTTGCCGGTGTCTATGAATTGCTGTTTCATGCCGGGGATTACTACCGTGCGTTGGGCGTGGAACTGCCCGAACCCGCTTTCCTTGACCAGGTCGTACTGCGCTTCGGCATTTCGGCTGAAGACGATCATTACCATGTCCCCTTGCTGATTTCACCGTACAGCTACTCGACCTACCGCGGCAGCTGATCCGCCACAGTTTTCCCGGTGGCACAAAAACCCGCAGCGGCCTCGGCCCTGCGGGTTTTTTTGTACATGGATGTACTTATCCTGCGAGCGCAAGGACGCGCAAGAGCAGGGCTTGTACATGGATGTACTTCCTCGTTATCTGCGCCTGCAATAACGATATTTTTGCGCCTCCCTGGAGGTCTCCTGAAAACCGCTCCTGCGTTTGCAGGATTCCCACCCTTCCTGGCGTCTCCTGAAAACTGCTCCTGCGTTTGCAGGATTCCCACCTTCCCTGGCGTCTCCTGAAAACTGCTCCTGCGTTTGCAGGATTCCCACCTTCCCTGGCGGTCATTCGCTCGCAGAGCGAGCGCCTGCGGTGTTAGAAAGGTTCGTGGGCGCCCGCTGCGCGGGCGAATTATCGGCTCAGCAGTGCTGCGGAGCCGGCGCTGGCGAAGATGCCGGCGGTGAAGCGGCTGAACCAGGCGCGGCTCGATGCCGTGGTCATGAACCTTGCCGCACCGCGGGCGCAAAGTCCGTAACCCAGTTTGCAGATCAGGTCGGCACAGGCCCAGGTGACAATCATGATGAGCAGTTGGGACAGCAGAGGGCTCTGGGCACTGATGAACTGAGGCAGCAGGGCGGCAAAAAACAGGATGTCCTTGGGGTTGCTGGCGCCCAAACCGAAAGCCTGCCAGAACATGGCGTTGAAGCCCGGTATCTGCTGTTTCTCTGCCAGGGCACTGGCATTCAGCTGGCTGGCTTCACGCCAGCTGCGCCAGGCCAGATAAAACAGGTACAGAGCGCCTGCGATCTTCAGCGCGCTGAACAGCTGTTCCGATGCCATCAGCAGTGCGCCCAAACCCATGGCCGAGGCGCTGAGCAGCATTACCGAGGCGCTGACGCCACCCAGAAACGCAGGCGTGGTGCGCAGGATGCCGTAATTCAGGCTGTTGCTGACCATCAGTAGTGACAGCGGGCCGGGAATCAGAATCACCACAAATATCGACGCGGTATAAAGTAGCCAGGTTTCCAGCAGCATGCGTTGCTCCTCACGCAAAAAGACCCGCAGTGGCCTGGAAAGGCCGCTGCGGGTGTGCCAGACGCTGAAGGGGTACAGTGTCTGGCCGGGTTAGGGCGTCTCTGCCAGGTGCCGCCGGTTGTGCCGGCGGGTTGATCAGGCAAAGATGCCTTGAGTCGCCGTTACAGGAAGATGAACTTGGCCACGAAAATGGCGCAGAGCACATACATGGCGGGCGAGACCTTGTTGGCGTTGCCGGTTAGCAGCTTCAGGACCGCGTAGGTGATAAAGCCCATGGCGATACCATTGGCGATCGAAAAGGTCAGCGGCATCATCACCACGGTGACGACGGCCGGGATCATATCGGTCTGATCCTTCCAGTTGATGCTTTGCATTCCGCCCATCATCAGCATCGCCACATAGATGAGCGCACCGGCGGTGGCGTAGGCCGGAATCATGCCGGCCAGCGGGGCCAGGAATACGGCGGCGGCAAAGAGAAGGCCGCAAACCACTGCTGTCAGTCCGGTGCGGCCGCCGGCCGCGATGCCGGAGGCACTCTCGACATAGCTGGTGACCGGCGGGCAGCCGACCAGGGCGCCGATGACGCTGGAACTGCTGTCTGCTTTCAGCGCCTTGCTCATGTTCTCGATATAACCGTCTTCGCGAATCAGGTTGGCGCGGTGTGCGACCGCCATCAGTGTGCCGGCGGTATCGAACATGTTGACGAACAGGAAGGCGAGGATGACGCTTATCATCGCGACGTCAAAGGCGCCGGCTATGTCCATGGCCAGGAAGGTTGGTGCCAGGCTCGGGGGCATGGAGACGATGCCGTGGTACTCAACCAGCCCCATCGCCCAGCCGATGGCGGTCACGGCCAGAATGCTGATCAGCACGCCGCCAAACACGCGGTGGTGCGACAGCACGGCGATCAACAGGAAGCAGAGTGCGGCGAGCAGGGCCGAGGGCTCTGTGAAGGAGCCCAGGGTCAGCAGTGTCGCCGGGCTGTCGACCACAATGCCGGCGGTCTTGAGGCCGATCAGGCCGAGGAACAGGCCGACGCCGGCGCCCATGGCGAAGCGCAGACTCATCGGAATGCTGTTCAGTAGCCACTCGCGAATCTTCCAGAAACTCAGGATCACGAATATCACACCGGACAGGAAGACAGCGCCGAGCGCGATCTGCCAGTCATAGCCCATTTCGCCGACGACGGTATAGGTGAAAAAGGCGTTCAGTCCCATGCCGGGAGCCAGGCCGACCGGCCAGTTGGCATAGAGGCCCATCAGGAAGCAGGCCAGCGCTGCACCAATGCAGGTGGCGACAAAGGCGGCGCCATGGTCGACGCCAGCGTCGGCCATGATGTTGGGGTTGACGAAGATGATGTAGGCCATGGTGACAAAGGTTGTCAGGCCTGCGACCACTTCAGTGCGGACGTTGGTTTTGTGTTCGCTCAGCTTGAAAAAGCGATCAAGAAATCCAGCGGTCTGTGGCTCATTCAGGGAATGAGCGGCATGTTGTTCTTGTTCAATGCTCGCCACGACGCGTGCTCCTCATTTCTTTTATGGTATTGAACGCGCTCGGCCTTGGGCCGTGCTCGACGTTGTAGTGGACTGGCTATCCCTGCATTGCAATACCAGACTGAAACTGCAGTCAGGTGTATTTTAAGATTGTATACAAAAATATCAATGGTTAGTGAGCTCTCCGGTCAATGGGTAAATTCCAAAATGAAGTTGTAAACGCGTGAAAATGGATTGAAGAGGCCGTCTTGTCTCGTCTTTTTGTTTTCCAAAACGGTTCGGGGCCGATGATCAAAAAATGCCGGTGCTGTCTCCGGGCGTCTGTGCGGCACGCCAACAGTCGGGGTTCTGACGGGGCTATTGTTCCCGTATTGCGTGTACAATTGTCTGGTTCCTGTGTACTATTCTGGGCACTCAAATAATTCCTTTGTGTACTTCGTCGCGATGATGCCCGCAGTGGCCGCCGTGTCGAGGTACCAGGCAGTAAAACGTGGACACACTTATGAACGATCGTTTGCAGCAGATCATCGGCCAGAGCGGCAATCCGCGCGAGGTCCGCACCGGGACTCAGGATGATATGGTGTACGCGCATATATTCGACGCCATCCTGGAGCAGCGCCTCGCGCCCGGCACCAAACTGAGCGAAGAAGCCCTGGGTGAAATCTTTGGCGTCAGCCGAACCATCATTCGCCGCGCACTGTCGCGTCTGGCCCACGAGCAGGTCGTGCTGTTGCGGCCCAATCGCGGTGCCGTGGTGGCTGAGCCGAGCCTCGAGGAAGCACGGCAGATTTCCTTTGCCCGGCGCATCGTCGAGCGCGCGATTACGGAGCTGGCGGTTGATCATGCCACCAGCGAACAGATTGCCAACATGAAACGGCTGGTGCGCGAAGAGCAGGCCTGTTTCGACAAGGGTGACCGCGGTTCCGGCATTCGCCTGTCGGGTGAGTTTCATCTGCAGTTGGCGCTGATGGCCAACAATGCACCGCTGCTGAATTTCCAGCGCAGTCTGGTTTCCCAGACCTCGCTGATCATTGCCCGCTATGAAACCGGTAATCGCTCGCATTGTTCCTACGACGAACACAACCAGCTGATCAAGGCCATTGAACAGCGCGACAAGGCCCGCGCGGTAGAGCTGATGATGCATCACCTGGATCATATTGATCACAAGCTGAACCTGCAGGATGACGGCGCGTCCGGTGACCTGCATGCGGTGTTCTCGCACCTGATCAGGGATCGCAAGAAGGGCGCCAGTTAAGCCCCTTGCCCATCTGCTTTTCGAAGCCCCCTCGCCGCAAGGCAGGGGGCTTTTTTGTGTGAGTGCCATCATCGTATCGGCGCCTTCAGGGCTCGGGATCAATCGCGTTGGTGCACGCACTGGCCGGCTGCGAAGGTTGCGCGCACGGCCCGGTCGTCGCCCAGGGTCATCAGCACAAACAGTCTTTCGTCCAGGCTGCGCGCCTGCTGCATACGGTATTGCATCAGCGGTGTGCAGTGGTAATCGAGTACGACGAAGTCGGCCTCGTTGCCCGCGGCAAAGCTGCCGATGCGGTCATCCAGGCGCAAGGCGCGGGCGCCGCCCAGCGTCGCCAGGTAGAGTGACTTGAACGGGCTCAGCTTGGCGCCCTGCAACTGCATGACCTTGTAGGCTTCGTTCAGCGTTTGCAGGATCGAGAAACTGGTGCCGGCGCCGACATCGGTGCCCAGCCCGACATTGACGCCGTGCTGTTCCATCTTGGGCAGGTTAAACAGGCCGCTGCCCAGGAACAGGTTGGATGTTGGGCAAAAGGCGATTGCTGAACCTGTTGCCGACAGGCGTTTGCACTCGTCGTCACACAGGTGAATGCCGTGGGCAAACACCGAACGCTCGCTCAGCAGGTTGAAATGGTCGTAGACGTCAAGGTAGCCGCTGCACTGCGGGAACAGCGACTTGACCCATTCCACCTCGTCGCGGTTTTCTGACAGGTGGGTGTGCATGTAAAGGCCTTCGTATTCCTGCAGCAGCTGTCCAGCGGCCGCGAGCTGTTCGTCGGTGCTGGTCGGTGCGAAGCGCGGGGTCACGGCATAGTGCAGGCGCCCCTTGCCGTGCCAGCGCTCGATCAGCTCGCGGCTGTCGCGGTAGCCGGATTCGGCGGTATCCGTCAGGTAATCGGGTGCATTGCGGTCCATCAGCACCTTGCCGCCAATCATGCGCAGGTTGCGTTGCTCGGCGGCGTTGAAGAAGGCATCGACCGACGCCTTGTGCACGGTGCCGAACACCAGGGCGCTGGTGGTGCCGTTGCGCAGCAGTTCGCGAATGAAGACATCGGCCACTTCAGCGGCATGTGCGGGGTTTTCAAACTCGCGCTCGGCCGGGAAAGTGTAGTTGTTGAGCCAGTCCAGCAGCTGCTCGCCGTAGGAGGCGATCATGCCGGTTTGCGGGTAGTGGATGTGGGTGTCGATAAAGCCCGGCATCAGCAGGCCGTTGGCGTATTCGACGACTTCGGTGCCCGCCGGCAATGTGGCGAGCAGTGTCTTCGCCTCGCCCAGGGCCTCGATCTGACCATTGCTGACGATCAGCAGGCCGTCTTCAAAGTATTCATAAGACGCCTCGATGCCCACTTCGGCCGGATCGCCGATGCTGTGGAGAATGGATGCGCGGTAAGCCTTGCGTGCAGAAGTCATGGGAGTGCGTCGCTCTTGAAGCTTTAAAAGGGGTCGTTAAGGCCAGGTCTCAGGCGGGTCGGCAGATGCTCAGCGCCTTTGGCTCGGCCGGGCGTTTCTTTTGTGTCCCGAAGTCGGCGTTGTAATGGGCAATCACTTCGCCGGCAATGGCAATGGCGATCTCGGCCGGCAGCTTGCCTTTTACCTCGGGGGTGCCCATGGGGCAGATCATGCGGGCCAGCAGGGCGTCATCCATGCCCTTGGCACGCAGCCGGTGCTCGAAGCGTTTGCGTTTGGTGCGCGAGCCGATCAGGCCGAAATAGTCGAAGTCACCGCGCTTCAGGATGCGTTCGCTCAGCTCCAGGTCGAGCTGATGGTTATGGGTCAGCACGATGCAATAGCTGTGGGCAGGCAGGTCTGCGACCTCATCGGTGGGGAACTCGCTGACTACTTTCTCTACATTGTCCGGAATCTGCGTCGGGAACTCGTTGTCACGGGAATCGATCCAGCGCACACGGCATGGCAGTGTTGCCAGCACGTTCACCAGCGCCCGGGCAACATGACCGGCCCCGAAGAGGGCGATCTGCACACCGGACTGCAGCACCGGTTCGAACAGCAGCGAGGTCGCCCCGCCACAGCACTGACCCAGGCTGGCGCCCAGCGAAAACTTCTCCAGGCGCACCTCGGTATCGCCGTCGGCCAGCATCTGGTGGGCGATCTGCATGGCCTTGTGTTCCAGGTGACCGCCGCCGATGGTTTCATAGCTGCGTTGCGCCGTGACCACCATCTTGGTGCCGTTGTTGCGCGGCGTGGAGCCGCGCTCGTCCAGTATGGTCACCAGCACGCAGGACTCGCCCTTGTCCCGCAGCTTGTTCAGTACGCTGATCCAGTCAACCCGGTTCATAGTCTGTCCTCTTCAAATCCAGGGGCGGGCAGTGGCACGGGCCACTGCCGACCGGTCAAATTTGTTCTGTTACCGATGCCTGCGCCATGGCCTGTTTCATCTGCTCTACGCCCCAGAGCACGCGCTCGGGGGTGGCCGGCGCATCGACATGCGGGCTGAAGCGGTAGTCCGCAACGCTGGCGATGGCATCCTTCAGCGCACACCACACCGAGATACCGAGCATGAAGGGCGGCTCGCCGACGGCCTTGGAGTGGAACACCGTGTCTTCCGGGTTCTTGCGGTTCTCAACCAGGCGTACCCGCAGGTCGGCCGGCATGTCGGCCACCGCCGGGATCTTGTAGCTGGCGGGGCTGTTGGTGGTCAGCTTGCCCTGGGCATTCCAGTTGAGTTCTTCCATGGTGAGCCAGCCCATGCCCTGCACGAAGCCGCCTTCAACCTGGCCGATGTCGATGGCCGGATTAAGGGAGGCACCCACGTCATGCAGGATGTCGGTACGCAGCATGCGGTATTCGCCGGTCAGGGTATCGAGCAGGACCTCGGAGCAGGCCGCGCCGTAGGCGTAATAGTAGAACGGACGCCCGCGAGCCTGATCGCGGTCGTAATAGATTTTCGGTGTGCGGTAAAAGCCGGTGCTGGAGAGCGAAATCTGGTTGAAATAGGCCAGCTGAATCAGCTCGTCGAACGGCATCACCTTATCGCGGATGCGGACATGGCCGTTGCGGAACTCGATATCTTCTTCGGACACCTTGAAGTGTGCGGCTGCGAAGGTCACCAGCCGGCCGCGGATGGTGCGGGCTGCATTCTGCGCCGCCTTGCCGTTCAGGTCGGTGCCACTGGAAGCCGCCGTGGGTGAGGTGTTGGGCACCTTGTCGGTATTGGTCGCGGTGATCTGGATGCGGTCGATGTCGACCTGGAATTCCTCGGCCACGATCTGGGCGACCTTGGTATTCAGGCCCTGGCCCATTTCGGTGCCGCCGTGGTTGAGGTGAATACTGCCATCGGTGTAGACATGCACCAGTGCGCCGGCCTGGTTGAGGAAGGTCGCGGTAAAGGAAATGCCAAACTTCACCGGTGTCAGGGCGATGCCTTTTTTCAGAATGCTGTTGGCGCGGTTAAAGGCGGTGATGGCCTGGCGCCGCTGCTGGTATTCACTGCTGGCTTCAAGCTCGGCCGTCATTTCGTCGAGCATGTTGTCCTCGACGGTCTGGTAGTAGTGCGTGACGTTGCGCTCGGCCTTGCCGTAGTAGTTGTGCTTGCGCACGTCCAGCGGGTCCTTGCCCAGGGTGCGGGCGATGTCGTCCATGATGTATTCGATGGCCACCATGCCCTGGGGGCCGCCGAAACCGCGATAGGCGGTGTTGGAGGCCGTATTGGTCTTGCAGCGGTGACCGGTCACGGTCGCATCGCCCAGGTAATAGGCGTTGTCGGAATGGAACATGGCGCGGTCGACGATCGAGCCCGACAGGTCCGGCGAATAGCCGCAGTTACCCGCCAATACCAGATCGATACCGTGCAGCCGGCCATTGTCGTCATAGCCGACATCGTATTCCACGTAGAACGGATGGCGCTTGCCGGTCATCATCATGTCGTCGACCCGGGGCAGGCGCATCTTGGTCGGCTGGCCGGTCAGGCGGGCGATGACGGCGCAGAGGCAGGCGGGCCCTGCGGCCTGGGTTTCCTTGCCGCCAAAGCCGCCGCCCATGCGACGCATGTCGATCACCACCTTGTGCATCGGTACGTCGAGCACTTCGGCGACCAGCTTTTGTACCTCGGTGGGGTTCTGGCTGGAGGTGTAGACGATCATACCGTCGTCTTCGGTGGGAATGACCGACGAAATCTGGGTTTCGAGGTAGAAATGCTCCTGGCCACCAATATGCAGTTTGCCCTGCAGGCGGTGTGGGGCGGCAGCCAGCGCGCGGGCGGAATCACCGCGCTTGTGCTGGTGGCTGTCGAGTACGAAGTGTTTTTTCTTCAGCGCCTCTTCAACGCTCAGCACGGCCTCCAGGTCTTCGTATTCGATGACAGCCGCCATGGCTGCACGGCGGGCATTTTCCAGGCTGTTGGCGGCCACGGCAATGACCGGCTGGCCGACATACTCGACCTTGCCATCCGCCAGCAGCGGATCCCCCGGTGCCACGGCACCGATGTCGAGCTGACCTGGCACATCCTGGCTGGTGATGGCAATGCGCACGCCCGGAATTTCGTAGCAGGGGGAAGTGTCGATGCTGAGAATGCGCGCGTGCGGCCGGTCGCTGAGACGGGCATAGACGTGCAGCTGGTTGGGAAATTCCAGCCGGTCATCAATATATACCGCTTCGCCGCTGACATGCTTGGCCGCGCTTTCGTGGGGAATCTTGCGGCCGACGCCGGTTTGCAGGTCCTGGCGCACCAGCGCCATCATTTCGTCCTGCGTTCTGCTGATCTTGTTGTGGTTAGACATAATCGGTTACCCGTGTAGCCAGCTGGGGCGTGCTGAGTTCCAGGAAGTATTTGCGCAACAGGTTGGCGGCGATGAGCGCGCGGTATTCCCTGCTGGCGCGAAAATCGCTGAGCGGGGTGAAGTCTTCCCCCAGGGCCTTGGCGGCGGCATCAATGGTTGCCTGATTCCACGGCTTGCCGATCAGCGCCTGTTCACAGCGGCTGGCGCGCTTGGGAATGGCGGCCATGCCGCCGAAGGCGACACGAGCATCGGTGATCTGACCGTCTGCTACGCGCAGATCGAAAGCGCCGCAGACGGCGGAGATGTCGTCATCCAGGCGCTTGGAAATCTTGTAGACGCGAAAGCTGTCCCGGCCCTGTGCCCGCGGCACGATAATTTTTTCGATGAACTCGGCTTCCTGGCGCACGGTCACGCGGTAGTCAACGAAGTAGTCGGCCAGCGCGATGGTGCGGGTGCTGCTGCCCTGGCGCAGCACGATCTGCGCATCGAGTGTAAGAAGGGCGGGTGGCGAATCGCCGATCGGTGAGGCATTGCCGATATTCCCGCCAAGGGTACCCTGGTTGCGGATTTGCAGTGATGCAAAGCGGTGCAGCATGGCACCGAAATCCGGATATTCGCGGGCCAGAACGTCATAGCAGTCGGTCAGCGGCACGGCGGCGCCGATCTCGATACGGTCATCGAACGTCTCGACCTGTTTCAGTTCGGCCACGTTGCCGACATAGATCATGACCGGCAGGCTACGGTGCATCTGGGTGACTTCCAGTGCCAGGTCGGTGCCGCCAGCCAGCAGTCGGGCCTCGGGGTTGTCCTGGTACAGTTGTGCAAGATCGGCCACCGTCAGTGGCGCAAAGCTCTGGTTGCCTGCGCAGTTCAGCGTGCTGGTGCCGCTGGGCTGGATGTCGCGCAGCCTTGCAAGTGTCTGTTCGTACTGCTGGTCAAACTGGTCCCGCGGGGCGGCGGTGCAGCTGCTGGCAGCGGCTTCCAGAATCGGGCGGTAGCCGGTGCAGCGACACAGGTTGCCGGCCAGGGCCTCTTCGGCGGCAGCCTTGTCGTGCTGGGGGCTGTTTTTCTGCAGCGCAAACAGTGACATGACAAAGCCGGGTGTGCAGAAGCCGCATTGGGATCCGTGGCAGTCGACCATGGCCTGCTGCACGCTGTGCATCTGGCCCTGGTGCTTGAGTCCTTCCACGGTAATCAGCTGTTTGCCATCGAGGGCAGACACAAAGGTCAGGCAGGCGTTGAGTGTGCGATAACGAATGCGCTCTTCCACCAGTTCGCCGACAACCACGGTGCAGGCACCGCAATCACCCGATGCGCAGCCTTCCTTGGTGCCGCTCTTGCCGAGGTTTTCCCGCAGATAATTGAGGACCGTGACGTTCGGATCGAGATCATTCTCTGTCCGCAGTTCCTGATTGAGTAAGAACCTGATCAAGGAAAACCTCCTGCTGTGTGTTCAGTTATTAGCCTATGGACTGACTCTAGACGAAAGCTGACTTTGGAGTCAACTAAAAGCTGACTCAAAAGTCAGAAAATATTTGAGGTGGCCAGTGTCTCTTTCAAGCTTAGCCGCGGTGGTGCGAATTGGGGTCAGGCTGCTGCGATTCGTGCTTGCAGGTGGCGTCTGCTGGCGTGTCGCTGGCGCGGGTTTGGTAGTGCAAGACGGCCTGGCTGACAGTGCGAAAGTACCGCACTGCAGCAGTATTGTCCGGCAGGGTTCTGTGATAAGGTGAAAATCATTCATCGCATTCGCGTATTTCTGAATTTTCTGCTCCCTGTGGAGGTTTGTACATCGCATTATGGGCAGTGATTATTTCAGCCGGCCGGCCCGTATTCTGGTTACGGGAGCTAATGGTCAAGTCGGGCGAGAGCTGGTTAGGCAGGCGGGCGCGGATGCTTTTTTTGATATTATCGGCCTGACGCGCCGGCAGCTTGATATCACCGAAACCGACCAGATCCGGCAGCAGCTGCAGCAGCATCAGCCTGACTACGTTGTCAATTGTGCCGCCTTTAATCGGGCCGATGCTGCGCAGAAACAGCGCGAGCATTGCATGCGCCTCAATGCAGATGCTGTGCAGCAGCTGGCCAGTGTCTGCGCCGAGCTGGATATTCCCCTCGTACACCTGTCTACGGACTATGTTTTTGATGGCCATTATGCCAGCGGATACCGTGAGAACGATGCGGTACGACCGCTGGGGGTGTATGGCGAAAGCAAGTGGCTGGGTGAGGAGTTGCTGCGCCGCACACATGCCCAACACATCATTCTGCGTGTGAGCTGGGTCTTCAGTGGCGGCGGACACAACTTCCTGATCCGTACTCTTGAGCAGGCGCGCACCGAAACCGAGCTGGCCTCGGTGGATGATCGCCGTGGCTGCCCGACTGCGGCGGCCGATGTGGCGCGGGTGGTACTGGCTATCATCAAGCAGCTGAAATGCGGCGCGCAAGCCTGGGGCACCTATCATTACTGTGGTGCCGAGATCACCACCCGCTATGCTTTCAGTGAAGCCATTATTGCCACGGCCAGCCAGTACGAGGCGCTCAAGGTGGAGCGGCTGATGCCGGTGGCCAGCAAAAACTTCCCCACCGAGGCTGAGCGCCCCGCCAGCTCGATCCTCAAATGCACCAAGCTGCTGAGCACCTTTGGGATTCGTCAGCGTCCCTGGCGCGGCGAGCTGGTGTCGCTGGTGCGCCAGCTGTACGAACGCTTCTGACGCTGTCCTGAGTGCCTGTGTCCTGCGGCTTTAATGCCAGGGCGTTGGATCCCGCGTGAGTGCCACCCAGACGATATAACCAAAGGTTGTCAATGCAGCGCCGAATGCCAGGGCACGGGTGCCCTTGCTCCGGCCGCGCTTAAGGGCGATGATGCCGAGCACGATATAAACCACCAGGGCGAGCAGCTTGGCGCTGAGCCAGTCATTGACGAACGGGTACTGTTGTAGCGTAACGGCAAGGCCGATGGCGCTGAGCAGCAGGATCGTGTCCACCAGGTGGGGTATGATCCGGATTGGTCGCTTTTTTAGCCAGCCTGAACCGATCAGAATCCAGTAGCCGCGCAGCAGAAACAGAGAAATGCTCAGGGTTACTGCAGTCAGGTGCAGGTGTTTCAGGATCATATACATGACGGTATGGTTCTTTCCTTTTCGGTTGCTCTGGCTGGGTTTTGCTTTGTGCATCAGGGCGTTAGGCTCTGCTTGTGGAAGCTCTGCGGCACGCTGCCATTGTTGCGCACAAGGGCGCGCCTGACCAGTCCGAAGCTTCGACAGTGTGGTATTCAGTTGTGTAAATTTTCAGGAGAGTTTTATGGGACGTTGCAGCAACGATGCAGAATTTGTGGCGCTTAATATCGCTGTGCTGACCGTATCCGATACCCGTACGCTGGAGACGGATACCTCGGGACAGGCGCTGGTGGATCGGTTGGAGGCTGTCGGGCACAAGCTGCAGGCGCGTAGCATCGTAAAGGATGATGTTTACCAGTTGCGGGCCCAGGTGTCTGCCTGGATTGCCGATCCCCAGGTGCAGGTGGTGCTCAGTACCGGCGGTACCGGCTTCTCGCACCGGGACTCCACCCCGGAGGCGCTTGAGCCGCTGTTCGACAAGCAGATTGAGGGCTTTGGCGAGCTGTTTCGCAGTCTGTCGTACGACGAGATCGGCACCTCGACGATACAGTCCCGTGCGGTTGCGGGTCTGGCCAATGGCACGCTGATCTTCTGTCTGCCGGGTTCCACTGGAGCCTGTCGCACCGGCTGGGATCGCATTATTGCCGAGCAGCTCGACAAGCGTCACCGCCCGTGCAATTTCGTCGACATGCTGATGCGTCATTTACAGGAGCAGGAATAAAGGATGGCGGGCCGTGATGCTGGGCCTGGCGCAAAATCGGACCTGATGCCGGTAGACGAGGCCATTGCCGCGCTGCTGGCCGATGCTCGGCCAGTTGAGGGTGTCGAGCGACGCCCGCTGATCGATGCGGTCGGGCGGGTACTGGCCGATGACGTCGTCGCGGCGGTGGATGTACCGCCGGCGGACAATAGCGCAATGGATGGCTATGCCTGTTTTCATGGCGATGCCGGCAAGACAGGGCTGCGTATCAGCCAACGCATTCCGGCCGGCGCTGCGCCTGCGCCCCTGGAAGCCGGAACTGTGGCACGTATCTTTACCGGGGCTGAGATTCCGGCCGGGGCCGACAGCGTGGTGATGCAGGAGCAGGCGTCGGTTAATGACGGGCAGGTGTGTTTCAGTGTCCGGCCTGATGCCGGTGACAATGTGCGCCCGCGAGGCCAGGATATTGCCGCCGGTGCCGTGGTGGCCGCGGCGGGAACGCGGCTGCAGCCAGCAGATCTGGGGGTGCTGGCATCCACCGGTGTCGCCGAGGTGGATGTGATTCGGCCGCTTCGGGTGGCGTTGCTCTGCACCGGCGATGAGCTGGTGGATCCTGGTAGCGCGCTCAAGCCCGGGCAGATTTACAACTCCAACCGCTACCTGCTGAGCGGGTTGCTGCAGCAGCTTGGCATTGAGGTGCTGGATCTTGGGCGGGTCGCCGACACTGCCGAGGCTACCCGCGCGGCGCTGGCGGGCGCGATGGGCCAGGCCGATTGCATTATCAGCACCGGCGGCGTTTCGGTGGGAGATGAGGATCACGTCAAGGCGGCGGTTGAGTCGCTGGGCGAGCTGCGGTTGTGGCGCTTGCGCATCAAGCCCGGCAAGCCTCTGGCCTATGGGCGCGTGGGGTCTGTGCCCTTTTTCGGGCTGCCCGGCAATCCGGCCTCGGCGTTGGTGACCTTCTGTCTGCTGGCCAGACCTTACCTGTTGCGCCTGCAGGGCGTTGCTGTCGAGCCGCCGCTGATGCTGCAGGTGCCGGCTGGTTTTTCGCGTAGCCGTCCGGGTGGGCGCCAGGAGTATCTGCGGGCGCGGCTGGACGCCGGACGCGCCTGTCCCTTTGCGAATCAGAGCTCGGGCGTACTGTCTTCTGCCAGCCTGGCGCAGGGGCTGGTGGTTGTGCCGCCCGATACCCCGGTTGCCGAAGGTGATCTGGTGGGTTTTATTCCGTTCTCGGAGCTACTTGGCTGAGGGCGCTGCAAAAGCCCCCCTCAGCGGGTAAAATAGCGCCCAGCTGAACCAATCACGATAATTAGAGAGCACCATGAGCGACAATTCCGCGCTGCAGGATCCATATAAAGAGATCCGACCGTACCGCGACACCGAAGTGGCAGAGGTGCTCAACCGGTTGTTGTATAACGAAGAATTTATCCGGGTTGTAACCCGCTACCAGTTTCCGCGCATGGCCAGTGCCTTTGGCTGGTTGTTGCGCCCGCTGGTCCGCATGGCGCTGGCACGGGAAGTCGATGGCGTCGAAAGCATCCGTGGCTTCCAGGAGCGGGTGGCCAAGTACATGGAGAAAATGATTGCCCGCAGCACGACCCATCTGAGCTGCTCGGGGATAGAGCAGCTCGATCCTGATGAAGCCTATCTGTTCATCTCTAACCACCGCGATATCGCGCTGGATCCGGCGTTCGTGAACTGGGTGTTGTACAAGGCCGGCATGGATACGGCCCGCATTGCCATCGGGGACAATCTGCTGCGCAAGCCCTATGTGTCTGACCTGATGCGCCTGAACAAGAGTTTCATCGTCAATCGTTCAGCCCGTGGGCGGGAAATGATGACGGCGCTGAATCAGCTGTCGAGCTATATCGATCACAGTATCAACGAAGGCGCTTCGATCTGGATTGCCCAGCGGGAAGGTCGGGCCAAGGACGGGAATGACCGCACGGATCCCGCCATTCTGAAGATGTTTTACATGTCGCAGCGAAAACAGCGCTCCTTCAGTGAGGCCATTACCCGGCTTAACCTGGTGCCGGTGTCCATTTCCTATGAATACGATCCCTGCGATGCGGCCAAGGCGCGGGAGCTGCATGCCAAGGCCAGTGATGGCAGTTATGCCAAGGGGCAGTTCGAGGACCTGGACAGCATCGTCAAGGGTATAACCGGCCTCAAGGGAAATGTGCATGTTGCCTTCGGCACGCCAATCAAGGGTGAGTTTGAGTCGCCGGAGACGCTGGCTGCCCTGATTGACCGGGAAATCATCGCCAACTACAAGCTGCATTCATCCAACCGGGTCGCCGCCGGCGAAGCCGCAGAGGTGACGGACGAGCAGCGTGAGGCATTTCAGCGGCGTCTTGAGGGGCTGGAGCCCGGTGCTCAGGAAATCATGCGCCAGATGTATGCCAATCCGCTGATCAACAAGCGCAACCTGGAGGCTTCATGAGCAAGCTTACTCACCTGGATGACCAGGGGCATGCCCATATGGTGGATGTGTCCGCCAAGGACGTGACCTACCGGGAAGCGGTGGCGCGGGCCGATATAGAGATGCTGCCAGAAACGCTGCGGCTGATTATCGAAGGTGGCCACAAGAAAGGCGATGTGCTGGCGGTCGCGCGTATTGCCGGTATCCAGGCGGCCAAGCGTACCTGGGAGCTGATACCGTTGTGTCACCCGCTGATGCTGAGCAAGGTTGCGGTGGAGCTGGTGCCGGTACCTGAACAAAACCGCATCGAGATTACCGCCACCTGCAAGCTGGCAGGGCAAACAGGGGTGGAGATGGAAGCCCTGACCGCTGCCAGCGTTGCAGCGCTCACGCTGTATGACATGTGCAAGGCGGTGGATCGCGGCATGGTCATCTCGGGTGTGCGGGTGATGGAAAAGAAAGGCGGCAAGAGCGGGCACTGGAAAGTAGAGGAATAGCATGAAATTGCAGTTGGTTTATTTTGCGCGTGTGCGGGAGCAGCTCGGTCTGGATTCCGAGACGCTGCAGTGCCCCACCGCAGTGACCCGGGTCGACGAGCTGATCGATTATCTGGTGTCTGAGCGCGGCGAGCGATGGCAGTCGGTGCTCAAGGCGCCGAATCTGCTGGTCGCGGTTAATCAGGAGATGGTCGGCGTGTCGACGTCCCTGGCGGATGGCGATGAAGTTGCCTTTTTCCCACCGGTTACCGGAGGCTGAGAATGCCTACAGCTACACCGCTGCATTATTTGCGGGCGACCCTGTTTTATGCCGGCTTCTACCCGGTGACGATTCTGTATTCGGCGTTTTGTCTGCTGGTCGGCTGGGCGCTGCCGTTCCGCCCCCGCTTCAAGCTGTTTACGGTGCTGAACTATTTCTACATGTTCTGGCTGCGCATCTGCTGTGGCGTGAAGTTTGAAGTCACGGGGCTGGAAAATCTGCCGCGCAGCGGCGCCTACGTCGTGGTGGCAAATCATCAGAGCGAATGGGAAACCCTTTATTTTCAAACGCTGGTTCGCCCCCAGGCGGTAGTGCTGAAGCAGGAGCTGCTCAAATTGCCCTTTTTCGGCTGGGCGCTCGCCATGCTGCAGCCCATTGCGCTGGACCGCAGTCAGCGCCGTGGGGCGCTGAAGCAGTTGCTGGCGCAGGGGCGTGATCGTCTGGCGCAGCAGGTGCCGGTGCTGATTTTTCCGCAGGGAACCCGCGTCAAGGTGGGGGAAATGGGGCGTTTCAACAAGGGCGGCGCCATGCTGGCGGTCGACAGCCAGGTGCCAGTGGTGCCTATCGTGCACAATGCGGGTCTCTATTGGCCGGGTAAAAGCTTTGTGAAGTTTCCGGGTACGGTGCAGGTGCGCATCGGTAAGCCGCTGGAGACCGTGGAGCGCAAAGTGGATGAAGTTCACCAGGAATCCGTGACCTGGATCGAGCAGGAGATGCGCGCAATCGGTGCCTGAGTCAGGTTGTCGTCGGTCTGGCTAGCTTGAAGCCAGGCGCCAGACACAAAAAAGCCGCTATCAAAGCGGCTTTTTTGTGTCTGGCGAGCAGACCTGTACGCGGGAAGGATTTATCAGCCGGTGTACTTCTGGAATACCAGAGTGGAGTTCGTGCCGCCAAAGCCGAAGCTGTTGGACATCACGCGTTCCAGGTTGACGTTATCGATACGCGAGGTGGCGATCGGCAGGCCTTCGGCTTCCGGATCGAGCTGCTCGATGTTGGCAGAGGCGCAGACGAAGTTGTTCTGTTGCATCAGCAGGCAGTAAATTGCTTCCTGCGCGCCGGTGGCGCCAAGCGAGTGGCCAGTCAGGGACTTGGTGGAGCTGACGGTCGGCATGTTGTCGCCGAACGTTTGCTTCATCGCCTTCAATTCCTGGATATCGCCGGCCGGGGTGGAGGTGCCGTGGGAATTGATGTAGTCGATCGGGCCGTCTACGGTGGCCATGGCCTGCTGCATGCAGCGCAGAGCGCCTTCACCTGAGGGGGCGACCATGTCGTAGCCGTCGGACGTTGCGCCGTAGCCGACCAGTTCGGCGTAGATCTTGGCGCCGCGGGCCTTGGCGTGCTCGAGATCTTCGAGTACCAGCATGCCGGCGCCGCCGGCGATGACGAAGCCATCTCGGTTGGCGTCATAGGCGCGGGAGGCTTTTTCCGGCGTGTCGTTGTATTTGCTGGACAGTGCGCCCATGGCATCAAACATGACGCTCAGGGACCAGTGCAGCTCTTCGCCGCCGCCGGCAAAAACCACATCCTGCTTGCCCAGCTGAATCTGCTCCATGGCGTTGCCGATGCAGTGTGCACTGGTGGCGCAGGCAGAGGTGATGGAGTAGTTCACGCCCTTGATCTTGAATGGCGTAGCCAGACAGGCGGATACGGTGCTGCCCATGGTGCGGGTTACGCGGTAAGGGCCCACGCGACGGACGCCCTTGGTACGCAGAATATCAGCGGTTTCAACGATGTCGGCGGATGAAGCGCCACCGGAGCCGGCGATCAGGCCGGTGCGTACGTTGGATACCTGATCTTCGCTCAGGCCGGAATCCTTGACTGCCTGGTCCATGGCCAGGTAGGCGTAGGCGGCAGCGTTGCCCATAAAGCGCAACAGTTTACGGTCGATCAGGGATTCAAGATCCAGGTCGATACTGCCGGCAACCTGGCTGCGAAAGCCGAGTTCCTTGTATTCTTCCTGGAATTTGATGCCGGAACGGCCTTCCTGAAGGGCGCTGAGGACGGATTCCTTGTCGGTGCCCAGACAGGACACAATCCCCATACCTGTAACAACGACACGACGCATGTGAGGCCTCTTGTGTTTCACTAAGGTAATGTTCTTTGCGGATATTTAGACCGCCTATTGTCCGATAAAGCGCCTCTGAAGGCTACCTGAATTAGGTTTTATCGGGATTGAGCGGGGCGGCGGCCTTCTGGCGGCCGCCCCGGTGCTGCTTAGAAGTTGTCGGTAGTGGTGAAAAGCCCGACACGCAGATCTTTGGCAGTGTAGATTTCGCGGCCATCAACAAACACCGACCCGTCGGCGATGCCCATGACGAGCTTGCGTTCGATTACACGCTTGAGGTGGATGTGGTAGGTCACTTTTTTCGCCGTCGGCAGAACCTGGCCGGTGAACTTGACTTCGCCCGAGCCCAGGGCGCGCCCGCGTCCCTTGTTGCCGCGCCAGCCCAGGTAGAAACCGACCAGCTGCCACATGGCATCCAGGCCCAGGCAGCCCGGCATGACAGGGTCACCGGGGAAGTGGCACTGAAAGAACCAGAGGTCGGGGTTGATATCGAGCTCGGCAATGATTTCGCCCTTGCCATAGAGACCGCCTTCGGAGGCGATGTTAACGACCCGGTCCATCATCAGCATGTTGTCGACGGGCAGCTGGGCGTTGCCCGGGCCGAACATTTCGCCGTGGCCGCAGCGCAGCAGGTCTTCGCGATCGAAAGAAGAAGGTTTTGTCATAGGGGAAGTCTTATAGGTTTCAGCTAAAAATATCCGCAGATTATAGCGGGTCGGGCGCCCTGAAGCACTGTTTGGGGCTTGTTTCTGCCGGGCTGGCGCCATTGTGGGTGCATTTCGCTCCGGCATGGGCGGCTATCGGGGCCGGGGATGCTCCTGTATGACAGGAGCACAGGCCCTGCTTGCATGATCAGTGAGTGCGGTTGACCGCCATCTCGGCCAGTTGCTGCAAGGTGTTCTTGAAAGAGCTGGCAGGCAGCGCTTCGAGTGCTTCGCAGGCGCTTGCAGCTGCGCGATGTGCCGCAGCGCGGGTGTAGTCGATGGCGCCGGTGCGTTGCACTATATCCAGAATAGGCTGCAGGTCGTCCAGGCCGCCTTTTCGAATGCACTGGCGAATCAGTTGGCGCTCTTCGACGGTGCCGGCTTTCATGGCCTGGATCAGTGGCAGCGTCGGTTTGCCTTCGGCCAGGTCGTCGCCGACATTCTTGCCCATTTCTTCAGCGCTGGAGAGATAATCCATGAGGTCATCGACCAGCTGGAAGGCGATGCCCAGGTGGCGACCATAAAGTCGCAGTGCATCCCGCTCGGCGGCGGTCGCATCGGCAAGAATGGCGCCGGTCTCGGTGGCGGCTTCAAACAGGGTTGCTGTCTTGCCTATAATTACCTGCATATAGGCGTCTTCAGTGGTGTCCGGGTTCTTGCAGTTAAGCAGTTGCAGGACTTCGCCTTCGGCGATGACGTTGGTGGCATTGGAAATGACATGCATGATGTCCATGCTGCCTATTTCGACCATCACCTGAAAGGCACGGCTGTAAAGAAAGTCACCGACCAGCACGCTCGGTGCATTGCCCCAGCGCGCGTTGGCTGTATCCTTGCCGCGACGCAGGTCTGAATTATCGACCACATCATCATGCAGCAGGGTGGCGGTATGGATAAATTCCACGATTGCAGCCAGTGGAATATGGTGTTCACCCTTGTAGCCACAGGCGTTGGCGCTCAGTAATACCAGCAGCGGACGCAAGCGCTTGCCGCCACTTTCAACTATATAGTGGCCAATCTTCTCGACCAGCGGGACGGTGGAGCCCAAATGGTTGAGAATGTAGTCATTAACGGCTTCGAACTGCGGCTCGATCGCCGGATTTAGCTGATGTGGCTGCATGTGGGGAGGGTCGTCGACTGTACGAATGGTAAGCGCGCATGCTAGGGGGTGCCCGCAAGGGTGTCAAGAAAGTGCCGGTCTAAAGGCCCATGATGTCGGTGTTCGGGGTCGGAAATGGCGCTTTGTCGGCAGGCTGTATAAATCGCCGGCATTCGGCTTGAGTTTGGGCTGTCTTTGCTATAGAATCCCCCGCCCTGAGCTCATCCAAATTTGCTCCCTATCATAGGGTTTAACCCTTAGAAGTAGGTTGTTATTCATAGTAGCCGGATGAGCATTACCTGGAGAAAGAAATGTACGCAGTAATCGTTAGCGGTGGTAAGCAGTACCGCGTTCAGGAAGGACAGACTGTACGGCTTGAAAAGCTGCCGGCAGAGCTGGGTTCCAGCGTAGAGTTTGACCGTGTGCTGCTGGTTGGTGCCGGTGATGACATCAAAATCGGTGCGCCGGTTGTTGATGGTGCCAAAGTGACTGCTGAAGTTGTTGAGCACGGTCGCGGCAAGAAAGTTACCATCCTGAAGTTCAAGCGTCGTAAGCACCACATGAAACGTCAGGGTCATCGTCAGTCGTTCACTGAAGTGAAGATCACTGGTATCAGTGCTTAACGCAACCTCGATCAGGAGATAGAAAATGGCTCATAAGAAAGCGGGTGGCTCGACTCGTAACGGTCGCGACTCAGAATCGAAACGCCTTGGTGTAAAACGCTACGGTGGTCAGGTTGTTGCTGCAGGTAACATCCTGGTTCGTCAGCGTGGCACCAAGTTCCATGCCGGCACCAATGTTGGTCTGGGCAAGGATCACACTCTGTTCGCGAAAGCGGATGGCGTAGTAAAGTTTGAAATCAAGGGCGAAAACAAGCGCAAGTACATCAGTATCGTACCTGCCTGATTCGCGTTTTGATGTTCGAAAAAAGCTCCGCCTGTGCGGGGCTTTTTTCGTATAGGGCTGTGTTTACTGTTTTTGCATGTGCAAAACGGCAGTTGCGTTACTCGCGGCGCCCGTGAGCGCTGTGGCTGCTGGTCTGCTCGTCAGGACTGGATGCGGCCTGCGGTGGTGAGTGGGTGGTGTGGGTGATGTTATTCGGGAAGCGGGATCGCGCTATAGTCAGTGCAGGATCCTGACCCGTCGGGGAGGTTGTGATGAAGTTTGTCGATGAAGCGTTGATCTCGGTGGAAGCCGGAAAGGGTGGTAACGGCTGCATGAGTTTTCGGCGCGAGAAATACGTCGCCAAAGGTGGCCCCGACGGAGGTGACGGCGGTGATGGAGGCTCGGTTTTCGTCGAGGCGGATGGCGGTCTGAATACGCTGATCGATTATCGTTTTACGCGCCACTACAAGGCGCAGAACGGCCAGAATGGCATGACCCGTCAGTGTACCGGCGCCAAGGGTGAAGACCTGGTGCTGAAACTGCCGGTGGGTACCACGGTGGTCGATCAGGATACCGGCGAAGTGCTGGCGGATCTGACCGTTGAGGGTCAGGTGGAAAAAGTGGCGCAGGCGGGCTTTCATGGCCTGGGCAATATTCGCTACAAGAGTTCCATTAACCGCGCGCCGCGCCAGACCAGTAACGGATCGCCCGGTGAGGCGCGTAACCTTAAGCTGGAGCTCAAGGTGTTGGCGGATGTGGGTCTGCTGGGGTTGCCAAATGCGGGCAAGTCGACCTTTATTCGTTCCGTGTCTGCGGCCAAGCCGAAAGTGGCAAACTATCCGTTTACCACGCTGGTGCCGAATCTGGGTGTGGTGCGTACGGAGAGTCATCGCAGTTTCGTGATTGCCGATATACCGGGCATCATCGAAGGCGCTTCGGAAGGTACCGGGTTGGGTATTCGCTTTCTGCGTCACCTTGCGCGTAACCGCCTGTTGCTGCACCTGGTGGACATGGCGCCCTGGGATGAGCAGACCGCGCCGCAGTCTGCCTGTGTGGCGGTGACTGAGCTGAAAAAGTTCAGTCCTACGCTGGAGGCTCAGCCGCGCTGGCTGGTGCTGAACAAGCTTGATCTGGTGCCCGAAGAGGAGCAGGAAGAGCGCTGTCAGGCTGTGATTGATGCGCTGGACTGGAAGGGACCTGTATATCGCATCTCTGCCCTGAACAAGGAAGGTGTGCAGGTGCTGGTCAGGGATATCCAGACGTTTCTCGATCAGCGGGTGCTGGAGATTCAGGAAAATCCGGAACTGCTCGATGTTGAGCGCGATACGCGTCTGCAGATTGATGCCGAAGCGCGTGAGTGCGTCGAAACCATGCGCGCGGCAATCCGTGCGCGGCGTACGGGTGATGACGATGACTGGGATGATTTCGACGATGACGAGTTCGACGTTGATGTCGAATGGGCTCGCTAGGTAGAGGATTCACGGGTGTCCACGGGTAGGAACAGGCTGAAAAAAGCGCGGCGCTGGGTCGTTAAGATCGGCAGTGCCTTGCTGACCAATGATGGCCGGGGGCTTGATCAGGAGGCGATTTCTCGCTGGGTTGATCAGCTTGCCGCGCTGCGTGCCGAAGGAATGGAAGTGCTGCTGGTCTCTTCGGGCGCCGTTGCCGAGGGTGTGACGCGGCTGGGTTGGTCGAAGCGTCCGCATGAGATGTACCGTCTGCAGGCCGCTGCGGCTGTCGGGCAGATGGGGCTGGTGCAGGCCTACGAGGCTAATTTTCAGCGCCATGGTACCCACACGGCGCAGATCCTGCTGACACATGAGGATTTGTCCAACCGCAAGCGCTATCTCAATGCGCGGGCAGCTCTGGGTGAGTTGATTCGCCTGGGTGTGGTGCCGGTAGTGAACGAGAATGACACGGTCGTCACCGACGAGATCCGCTTTGGCGATAACGATACCCTGGGGGCCTTGGTGGCCAACCTGGTTGAGGCGGATGGTCTGATTCTGCTGACCGACCAGTTGGGGTTGTTTGAGTCGGATCCGCGTTCCAATCCGGATGCCGCCTTCGTTTCTGAGGCGCGTGCTGAGGATGATGCGCTGATCGCAATGGCCGGTGGTGGTGGCAAGCTGGGTCGTGGTGGCATGGCGACCAAGGTCCGTGCCGCGAGGCTGGCTGCGCGCAGTGGTGCGGTGACGGTGATTGCCAGTGGTCGAGAGGCGGACGTGCTGCTCCGGCTCAAGGCGGGTGAGGCTGTGGGGACGCTGCTGGTGCCGGAGCGCAGTCCTGAGGCTGCACGCAAGCAATGGATTGCCGGTCATCTGCAGGCGCGCGGTATTCTGGTGCTGGATGCCGGTGCTGTGGCTGCATTGCGCGAGCGTGGCAAGAGCCTTTTGCCGGCGGGGGTGAGAGACCTGTCGGGAGAGTTTTCACGCGGTGAAATGGTGGTGCTGCAGGACGAGCAGGGGCGTATTGTCGGTCGAGGTCTTGCGAATTACGGTGCCAAGGATGCGCGCAAGCTGATTGGCAAGCCGAGCTCAATGATCGAGTCGTTGCTGGGCTATATGGGTGAAGTTGAGTTGGTGCATCGCGATAACCTGGCGCTGGCCTGATCGGGCTGGCGGGCCGGGTTGTGGATGGCTAGATCGTCTAGATCATTAGACATAAAAAAACCGGCTTGGGCCGGTTTTTTTTATGGCAGGGCTTTGTGGGCCCTGCGTCATCGTGCAGCTGGGGGTTAAGCCAGTGCCTTGATGCGTGCGTTCAGGCGGCTCTTGGTGCGAGCGATCTGGTTCTTGTTGAACAGACCCTTGTTTACAGAGCCGTCCATGATCGGCTGGGCGGTTTTGAACGCGCCTTCAGCAGCGGCTTTGTCGCCACTATCGATCGCTTTTACGACTTTCTTGATGTAAGTACGCACCATGGAGCGCAGGCTAGCGTTATGCTGGCGACGCTTCTCCGACTGGCGAGCGCGTTTACGAGATCCTGCGGAATTTGCCACAGTCCGGCTCCTTCAAAGTTATTTGGAAAATCATCGGCAGTAAACGCCGAAAATTAAGACGCGAGATTATTCCTGTTTGACGAGAGACTGTCAATAAAGTAGCGGAATTATTATCTGCGACGCAGTAAGATGCAGCGCATTGTACAGCGCCTTGCGGCTTGGGGATAGGGATCGTGGCAGACGAGGGTAGAGAAATCAGGAAGAGCGCTGGCCTGTTGCGTTCCAGTGGTTTGGTTGGGTTGATGACGTTGCTCTCGCGCATTCTGGGTCTGGTGCGGGATGTCGTGGTGGCGAGCCATTTTGGGGCCTCTGGCAGCGCGGATGCCTTTTTCGTTGCGTTCAAGATTCCCAACTTTCTGCGCCGGCTGTTTGCCGAAGGCGCCTTTTCGCAGGCCTTTGTGCCGGTACTGTCCGAGTACCGTGCGCAGCGCACGCTGTTCGACGTGCAGGTGCTGGTGGCGCGGGTGGCCGGCAGCCTGGGCTCGGTGCTGATTTGCATCACGGTGCTGTCGGTGGTGGCGGCGCCTGTGCTGACGGCGATTTTTGCGCCGGGTTTCTATATGCATGACAGCGAGCGCTATGAGCTCGCCTCCGAGATGTTGCGCATTACGTTCCCGTACCTGGGGCTGATCTCCATGACAGCCTTTGCCGGTGCTATTCTCAATAGTTACGAGCGCTTTGCGGTGCCGGCCTTTACACCGGTGTTGCTCAACCTGTGCCTGATTGGCGCAACGCTGCTGTTCAGCGAATGGTTTGAGCGGCCTATTTTTGCGCTGGCGTGGGGCGTGTTGGTGGCGGGTTTTGTGCAGCTGGCATTTCAGCTGCCCTTCTTGTGGCGCATCCGCTTGTTGCCGGGGCCCGTGATTGACTTCAGTCATCCGGGGGTCAAACAGGTCATGCGGCTGATGCTGCCGGCGCTGTTTGGTGTCTCGGTGGCACAGGTCAATTTGTTGCTGGATACGGTGCTGGCGTCTTTTCTGCAAGCCGGTAGCGTATCCTGGCTTTACTATTCGGATCGCCTCTCCGAGTTGCCGCTGGGCGTGTTCGGTATCGCGATTGCGACGGTGATCCTGCCAGCGTTGTCCCGCAAGCATGCGCAGCAGTCACTGGATCAGTTCGCCCACACGCTGGACTGGGCTTTGCGCATGGTGTTGCTGATTGGCCTGCCGGCGGCGCTGGCGCTGGTCTTGCTGGCGAAGCCCCTGCTGATCACCCTGTTCCACTATGGCGCTCTGACCGAACGTGATGTGGACATGGCTGCAGGCAGCCTGCGGGCGTATGGCTGCGGCGTGCTGGCCTTTATGCTGGTCAAGGTGTTGGCGCCGGGGTTCTTTGCTCGACAGGATACGCGTACGCCGGTACGTATTGCCGTGATTGCGATGGTGGTCAACATGGTGCTGAACCTTATATTGATCTGGCCGCTGGCCCATGTCGGCTTGGCCCTGGCCACGAGCCTGTCGGCATTCCTCAACGCTGGGCTCCTGCTGCGCGGCCTGCTGCGCGAGGGCGTGTTTCGCTGGCAGCCGGGCTGGGCTGTCTGGCTGTTGCGCCTGGGGAGTGCGAATGTAGCGATGGTTGCTGTGCTGGTTTACCTCAGCCCCGCGGTGGTGCAGTGGTTTGACTGGGGGCTGATGGACCGGGTCTGGCAGATGACCGTGCTGGTGCTGCTGGGGGCGGGCGTCTATGCTGCTGTCTTGCTGCTCACGGGCTTGCGTCTGCGCCATCTGCGGGCCTGATTGTCGCGGCCCGGCGGCAGTGCTGACGCTGCTGCCGCGGCGGTATCTTGTTCATGTTATGGCTTCTTGTGGCGCTGCGGTACTCGTTGCGTTGCATCTGCGTTATAATTCTGCGGTTTATTTTCAGGCTTTGGCTAGCGTTTGATGGAATTGATCCGGGGATTACACAATCTGCGCGACAAGCATCGGGTGTGCGTAGCGACCATCGGCAATTTCGATGGCGTGCACCTCGGGCATGTCAAGGTGCTGGAGCAGGTCAAGGCCAAGGGGCGAGAGCTTGGCTTGCCCACAGTGGCGATTATCTTTGAGCCGCAGCCGCGCGAATTTTTCGCAGGCAAGGATGCGCCACCGCGTCTGACCCGGTTTGATGAAAAAGTACGCCTGCTGCGTGAACAGGGGCTCGATCGGGTGCTGTGCCTGACCTTTAATGACCGCCTGCGCAACATGTCGGCGGCCGGCTTCATCGAAGCGCTGCTGCTCGAAGGGCTTGCGGTACGGCATTTTGTGGTGGGCGATGATTTTCGCTTTGGCTGCGACCGGGCCGGTGACTACGCCATGTTGTGCCAGGTGGGCGCGACCCATGGCTTCTCGGTGGAGAGTACGTCAACCTGTCTGGTGGATGGCGAGCGAGTCAGCAGTACCCGTGTACGTCAGGCGTTAACGGTGAATGACCTGGACCTGGCAGAACGGCTGCTGGGACGGCGCTATCGCATCAGCGGGCGCGTTATGCTGGGGCAGCAGCTCGGACGTACGCTGGGTGTACCGACGGCGAATGTGCGTATGCATCGCTTTGCCGCGCCGTTACGGGGCGTCTATGCGGTCCGGGCACAGCTGGACGATGGTCGAGTGATTCCGGGTGTGGCCAATATCGGTATGCGTCCGACCGTTAACGGTACCCAGCCGGTACTGGAAGCGCACCTGTTTGATTTTAAAGGCGATCTTTATGGTCAGCTGCTGAGCGTCGAGTTTGCTGCCTTCATTCGCGAAGAGCGCAAGTTCGATGGCCTTGAACAGCTGAAACAGCAGATTTTCAACGATATTGATGTGGCCCGGGCGCTATTGGCCTGTTAAGACCCATAACCTCAAAGCGACACGACATGACCGACTATAAAGCGACATTGAACCTGCCGGATTCGGCTTTCCCAATGCGTGGCAACCTGCCGCAGCGTGAACCGGCGCGCCTGGCGCGCTGGGCCGAGATCGATCTGTACGCCAAACTGCGCGAAGCGGGCAAGGGGCGCGAGCAGTTCATCCTGCATGATGGCCCGCCCTACGCCAATGGCAATATTCACATCGGTCATGCGGTCAACAAGGTGATCAAGGACATGATCGTCAAGTCCAAGACACTGTCGGGCTTTGATGCGCCCTACGTGCCGGGCTGGGACTGCCATGGTCTACCGATCGAGCACAAGGTCGAAACCCTGATCGGTCGCGCCGGTGACAAGGTGCCTTATAGCGAGTTTCGCCAGAAATGCCGCGACTATGCCGCCGAGCAGGTGGCCGGTCAGAAAGCCGACTTTATCCGCCTGGGTGTGGTGGGGGACTGGGAAAATCCCTACCTGACGATGAACTTCGACACCGAAGCCAATATCGTGCGGGCGCTGGGCAAGATTATCGAGAATGGTCATCTGGTCAAGGGTTACAAGCCGGTGTACTGGAGTGTGGTCGGTCAGTCGGCCCTGGCCGAGGCCGAGGTGGAATACCAGAACAAGACCTCCACTGCAGTCGATATTCGTTTCACCTTTGCCGATCAGGACAAGGTGCTGGCGCTGTTTGATACCACGGATGGTGAGGGGCCTGTGTCCGTGGTTATCTGGACCACAACCCCCTGGACCATACCCGCCAACCAGGCGGTCTCGCTGAATGGCAGCCTCGACTATGCGCTGGTCGAAGTGCATGCCGAACAGGGTGTAGAGCGTCTGGTGCTGGCCGCCGATATGGTTGAAGACATCATGGCGCGCTGGGGGGTACAGCAGTACCAGGCTCTGGCGACCTGCAACGGCAGTGCGCTGGAGCTACTGCAGCTGCAGCACCCGTTCTACGACAAGCAGGTACCGGTGATCCTGGGTGATCACGTCACCACCGATGCCGGTACCGGTGCCGTGCACACGGCGCCTGATCACGGTATGGAAGACTTTGTGGTCGGTCAGCAGTACGGCCTGGGCACGCTGAACCTGGTGCAGGCTAACGGCACTTACATCGATGCGGCGGGCGAGTTTGCCGGCGTGCATGTCTATAAGGCCGATGGCCCGGTCGTGGAGGCGCTGGAGCGCGAAGGTAAACTCGTACACCTGAAGCGCTTTGAGCACAGCTACCCGCACTGCTGGCGTACCAAGACGCCGCTGATCTACCGCGCCACGCCGCAGTGGTTTATTTCCATGGAAGAGAAGGGTCTCAAGACCCAGGCACTCGAGGCCATCAAGGGCGTCAGCTGGTTCCCCGAGTGGGGTCAGAACCGCATCGAGGCCATGGTCGAGCAGAGCCCGGACTGGTGTGTGTCACGCCAGCGCACCTGGGGCGTACCGATCACGGTGTTTACCCACAAGCAGACCGGCGAGCTGCACCCCAATACAGCCGAGCTGATCGAGCAGGTTGCCAAGGCGATTGAGCAGGGCGGCATTGATGCCTGGTTCGAGCTGGATGCCGCCAGCCTGCTGGGCGCTGATGCAGAGCAGTACGACAAGGTTACCGATACGCTGGATGTCTGGTTCGATTCCGGCGTAACGCACCATGCGGTGCTGCGTGAGCGTGCTGAGCTGCGCTTTCCGGCCGACCTGTACCTCGAAGGCTCTGACCAGCACCGGGGCTGGTTCCAGTCGTCCCTCAAGACCTCGATCGCCATCAATGGCTGCGCCCCCTACAAGCAGGTGCTGACCCACGGCTTCACGGTGGACGAGAAGGGTTACAAGATGTCCAAGTCCCTCGGTAACGTGATTGCCCCGCAGGAGGTCACTGACACCCTGGGGGCCGACATTCTGCGCCTGTGGGTGTCTGCGACGGATTACTCCGGCGAAATGGCTGTGTCCAAGCAGATTCTGCAACGTACGGCCGATGCCTATCGCCGCATTCGCAATACTGCACGCTTCCTGCTGGCCAACCTGAACGGCTTTGAGCCGGCCCGTGACAGCGTGGCACCGGAGGACATGCTGGCGCTGGACCGCTGGGCGGTGGATGCCGCTTACCGCCTGCAGCAGAAGATCACCGCTGCCTACGAAAGCTACCGTTTCCTGGATGTGTATCAGCAGGTGCATCACTTCTGTGCGCAGGAGCTAGGCGGTTTTTACCTCGATATCATCAAGGACCGTCAGTACACCACCCAGGCTGATAGCCTGGCACGCCGCTCCTGCCAGACGGCGCTTTACCATATCGCTGAAGCACTGACCCGCTGGATCGCGCCGATCCTGAGCTTTACCGCTGAAGAAATTCACGAAGTACTGCCGGGCGAGCGCGAGGAGAGTGTCTTCCTGACGACCTGGTACCAGGGGTTGTTTACCCTGCCAGCCGATGATGCCTTCGGGGCGGATTTCTGGCGTCGAGTGCTGGGCGTCAAGAATGCCGTCAACAAGTGCCTGGAAGACGCCCGCAACGAGAAGCTGGTGAAAGGCTCGCTGGCGGCGGAAGTCACGCTCTATGTCGATGAGAGCCTGCAAGCGGATCTGGCGCGCCTGGGCGACGAGCTGCGTTTTGTCCTGTTGACCTCCAAGGCGGCGCTGGCGCCACTGGCGGAGGGCGCGGACGCCCGCGTTACCGAGGTCCAGGGACTGAAAGTGGCGGTTGGCGCTTCGGCCCATGCCAAGTGCGGTCGCTGCTGGCACCACCGTGAAGACGTCGGTCATCACGCGGCGCATCCGGAGCTGTGTGAGCGCTGTGTCGATAACGTCGACGGCCCCGGCGAAACGCGTCACTACGCCTGATGACCATGCAACGCAGTCGCGAACGCATCGAAGAGCCGGCGCTGCCGGGCTCTTCACTGGTCTGGCTCTGGTTGTCGGTGCTCGTTGTCGTGCTGGACCAGGGCAGCAAATGGCTGGCCGAGACCATGCTGGAGTATGGCGTCCCCAATCCGTTGCTGCCGGTGTTTGACCTGACGCTGCTGTACAACCGGGGCGCTGCCTTCAGCTTTCTGGCGGATGCCGGCGGCTGGCAGCGCTGGTTTTTTGCCCTGGTCGCACTGGTGGTCAGCGTGGCGCTGGTGATCTGGATGAAGCGCACGTCCCGTGTGCACTGGTGGCTTGGCATGGGCCTGGCGCTGCTGCTCGGCGGCGCACTGGGCAATCTGTATGACCGGGTGGTACTGGGGCACGTTGTGGACTTCATATCACTGCATTACGGTGGCTACTATTTTCCGGCTTTCAACCTGGCCGACAGCGCCATCACCCTGGGTGCCGTGCTGCTGGTGGTCGATACGCTGTTTTTCGAGAAGCGCCGGCACCTAAGGAGCCTATGAATAAGTCCCAATGAGGCTCTGGCTTTCAGCGCGATCCGGAATCGCGGCGCAGTTTCGAAGGCATGCCAGGGCCTGTCGAGAAGTTGCAACAAAGAGTCCGGTTCGCGCTGCAAGCCCCAAAGGGCGGGCCCTGAAGCATACATCTGCTGCGTTGCGGCGCTTGGAAAGGGCTACGGTCATTCCCTTCGCACCACGCCTTGCAGCTGCACGCTTCAGGACCCGCAGAGGACTACTGGGACTTGCTCATAGGCTCCATAACTGAACGAGTTGAGAAAAATCCATGAGTGATCAGATTATCGGGCCCGGCAAAACCGTGACCCTGCATTTTGCCATCAAGCTGGAAGATGGCCAGCTGGTGGATTCCAATTTTGAGAGCAAGCCTGCCACCTTTACGGTGGGCGATGGCAACCTGCTGCCGGGCTTTGAAGAGCCTCTGATGGGGCTGGCTGCAGGCGCCGAGTCCACCTTCACCATCGTGCCGGAAAAAGGCTTCGGCATGCCGAGCCCAGCCAACATCCAGCGCCTGCCGCGGGCACAGTTCAAGGATATGGAGCTGGAACCGGGGCTGGTGGTCAGCTTTCAGGAACCCGGCGGTGAACTGCCCGGTGTGGTCAAGTCCTTTGATGACCAGGTGGTGCACATCGACTTCAACCACCCGCTGGCGGGCAAGACGCTACTGTTTGATGTGAAAGTTTTGCGGGTCGAATGATGTGAATATGAAAAACGCTGCCGATGCAGCGTTTTTTGTTTTTACCTTTAGTATTCTACTATGTAGTGTCATTCGTACTTAAGAAGAGGCCATAATCTGGTGGGCCAAGTGTGTTTCAATGCTATATTTTAGTGCAACGTTCACACGGAGAGGGAAGCAGTGAAGGATCGTGCGCAGGGAGGGTTTACCCTCATCGAACTGATGATAGTTGTTGTCGTTGTCGCTATCTTGACGACTTTAGCCTATCCGTCGTACATGGACTATGTTCGCAAAAGCCGCAGGTCCGATGCTATGAACGCACTTGCCAGCGTGCGGATTGAGCAAGAGAAGTGGCGGGCCAATAACGTCTCATTCACTACAAATTTGTCTAGTCTGGGGTTGCTCAGCGTGTCGACAGAAGGCTATTACACAATTGCAATTCCGGCAGCGACGGCTTCTTCTTTTGCCGCAACAGCCACCCCGCAGGGAGCTCAGGTAGGTGATAATTGTGGTACCTTTGCGGCCGATCGGAATGGACCTGATTACACAGGTACAAATGCCGATGCGGATTGCTGGGAACGCTGATGATGGCCAAGGTTGCTACCAATCATGTGGTTATGAAGCTTGCAAAGGGCTTTACTTTGATCGAGCTGCTTATAACCGTGCTGGTTTTCGGCGTCTTGGCAGCTTTGGCTGCGCCTTATATGGGGGACTATGTCGAACGGCAAAGGTTGATCGGCGCAACTCAAGCTATTGCTGAGCAGGCACAACTGGCGCGTACCATGGCAATTGCCAATAACAAGGGTATTTATGTGAAATATGGCTCCACTGCAACATCTGCATGGTGTGCTGCGATATCGGATACAGCAGGGTGCAACTGTAAGGTGACGAGTTCTTGCCAGGTGAACGGGATGGCCACTAAGGTCAGTAATGGTGCTGATTTTAAAGGTATTATTGTAACAAATAAGGCTTCATCCGCAGCAACATCTTTTGAACGCGAGTTCAGAATGCCGGGAAACTCAGCGGATGCTGGTACCTTACAGGTTGCGTCTGCCCGTTTGGGCATAGCTGAGGTAGTTATTAGTACGATAGGGCGTGTTCGAATCTGTTCAGATGTTCTAAGTAACTATCCGGACTGCTGACATGAATACAAGGACAGAAAAATTATCCAAACTGCGTCAGCGAAATTGTCAGCTGGGCGTTACACTTGTGGAACTTATGATAGGGCTGGTCGTAGGATTGATTGTCCTTTCTGGTGTGCTGTATACCTTCTTACTGACGTATTCAAGCAGTAAGGATGTGCTCAACAGTACTCGGCTGAATGTAGAAACATCTGCTCTTCTTGATCTTATGACAGGAGAGCTCCGTCGTAGTGGCCACTGGTATGTATCGGTCGCGTCTTCCGCTACTTCTCCTTATGATTCAAATCCATATCTGGATGGCTCGGAAATTGATATTGCCATTATTGGAACAGACTGTGTGCTTTATCGTTATGATGTGGATGGTGACGCAGATTATAGTGAAACGAGTGAGTTTTTGGGTTTCAAGCGAGAAGTAGTGGATGGCGTCGGGGTTATAAAATTCCGTAAATCTGGAGGGTCTTTTTCTATGTCAGACTGTGCAGCGACAGGAGATGACTGGGAAACTGTTTCAGATGAGGAATTCATGGATGTGACAGGCTTTTCCATCACTGATCAGACAACCTGCCTATTGGGACCGGCGGTTTCATCTACAGCCGTGTGTGGTGTAACCAGTGATGACTATGCGCAGATTCGCGATCTGATGATTTCCGTAACGGCTGAAGTGATTCGCGATCCAGACTGGAAAACGACATTGAATGACTCGGTTCGTATACGAAACAATATCGTTAAAGACTTCTAGTGGGTCTTTATGATGAGGCGACGAAATGGAAACCTTTAATCGAAAGCACTTACAACGCGGTGTAGCGACACTCATCGTTACACTCGTATTGCTGGTTGCGGTTTTGGGCATGTCGTTTTTTATGGCTAATGCCGTCGTTACGGAAAAACAGATTGTAGCCGGTGAGCTGCGTGCCAAACAGGCGCTAATGGCTGGCCAGTCGGGTATAGACTATGGGATCGCCTATATAAGAGTCGATCCTGATCAAAACGGTGACCTGGCGGCAGATCAATGGCTTGCGAGTACGGCTGTAGCAGTTGGTGAGGCCAGTTTTCTCGCTTCTATGGCGGATGGGTCCTTGGCCGGAACGATGGGGCTTTTACTGGTAGAAGGGCAGGGTTTCAGTGACGACAGTGCAGTACAGCGCACTGTAACCCAGGCTTTTGGTACTATCCCTCTGCTTCCGAATCCCCCCGACATGCCCCTTGTTGCTCGTGGTTCCGTGGACCTGACCGGTAATATCGATGTTACAAATAATGCTGAGAATATAACCATTTGGACCGGGGCGAAGACAACGTCGTGGGGGGACGCTAACACCTATATTACAATCGATGGCAATCCCGATCAGCTCAGTACATCAAAAAACACCAAAGGGCCTGATGTGATTGATGGCGATGAAAACCTGGCGGGACTCTCTCCCGATAGCCTTTTGGAAAACTTTTTGGGGCGAGATTGGGATGCTCTGGCTGCCAGTGCTACGATGACCGAGATTCCTGATCCAATATCCGAAGCTGGTGGGAATCTTATTTATATTGATGGCGATGTCGCTATTAATGGCGGAGACTGGGGGAGTGAAGGTAATCCGGTCATTCTTGTGGTTAAAGGCGAGCTTGAAATAGGTGGCAATGTAAATTTTTATGGATTAATTGTAACTGAGGATTTAACTAAAGGTGTCGGTACACCTGTGATTAATGGTGGCATTATCGCTACCGGTAATATGGACTTTGGCGCGGGTAACTTTTCAGTTATTTTCAACACGGGTGTTTTTGTCTCGCTTGGTGAGATGAAGGAGATAGCTGCAGTTAACAGCAGCTGGAAGGACTGGGGTAACTGATATGGGAAACATGACCGTTGCACGATATCAGCAGAAAGGTTTCACATTAATAGAAGCCTTGATTGCATTTCTTATACTGGCCATAGGTATGGTTGGCGCGGCCTTTTTTCATAGCGTGTTGCTCAAGGAAAGTGGCAGTTCAAAGGCAAAGTCGTATGCGGTAAAACTTGCCGAGCAGCGAATTGAAGATCTTAGAAATTATACGAGTGACACACAGTTTGACACCTTGATTCGTAGTATGGTCGGTGCGGGTCCCGTGTCAGCGGCAACTGTTTCAGGGCCAGCAACGCAGTTTACGGTAACACATAGTATTACTGATATGGCCACCTCTCAGGCTTCTGATTTATACCATGCGGATATTGCAGTCAGCTGGAATGACTCAGAGGGTAATGTCGATTCAGTTGGTCTTTCGTCTTATATTGCCTGGTTGAATCCGTTGCTCGGATTGAGAGTCGATGAGGCCGATAGTGGTGGTAGTGGAGTCAATGCATTAAGTTTTCCCGGGGGCAGGGGAAAGGCTGTCGAACGACAGGCTGTCGAAACTACGACAGCCTCTGCTGGTACGGTGTCCATAACCTCCGGCGGTAAGGTAGCGGGAGTTGCAGTCGATGGTAAAATCGTCGAGCTGATCAAGGCTAATGATGGTAGTGATATTTCTCTGGATGAAATCTTTACTATTGCAGGTCGCGTTGCGATAGATCCCGTTGAGGGTTCAGACTTTCCGATAGCCTCCGGTCTGGCGGGCGACAATGTTATTGATATGCTGGCTTCTCAGGGGGCGAACTGTGTGTTTTACGATACGGATACAGCTCCTGCTTCAGGAGCTACTCCTGCTTATGATTATGGTGATTATAAGTGCCTGATGTTGGAGGGTTGGTATGGAACTATCGATGTCATTAAGCGTGAGGTTGATACGAATAAAACATTGGAGGATCAGAATCATTTAGTGTGTCCTACGGGCGGAGAAGGTAGGGATTACAAATATAAGCTTGTCGAAGTTCCTGACGGATTTTCATTCAATGAGGCGAGTTTTGCTGACCTGAATGTTGTGGGGCAGTCCGGGATGGTTCGTTTTGTCTCTTCGGGTGCGACAGGTTCGGAAGTTAACTGGAATGACTATTTCTGGCATAATCCTAATCTGCAGTCTCCGGCTGAACCGTCTTATACTCCGTGGGGGAACATGCAGTCCGGAGACGTTACTTATCAGAGTTTTACCGTAGCTAAAACGGGCGGCGGGGTATCCGATTGTGCGGATCTCGTAACAGTCTATTCTGATAGTAAGGTTGCCGGTTTTCCCGATCCGGTCATTCCGCAGCCTTTGCCGGGCGAGGTTGTCGATGTCCACAATGACCAAGGTACTGTGATTTTAGGTTATGTGGGGCGTACTTTTCAGATATCAGGGTGGTTTGAAATCGAGGCGGGTATGCCGGGAGGGGCGGATGATCCTACAGATTATGTGTTGCTTGGCAGCCCGGTGCCTTCTATTTCGATAACCTGCTCGATTGACAGCTCAGCAAGCCAGGTTACGGCTTCTGGAATAAGGTATCCATACGATTGCGGTATTCCCGTGGTATGGACCGGGGTTATTATCGCTCAGCCTGCTGGTGGTGCTCAAAGTATTTGTGCGGCACCGGATGATTATGGAAGCTACACGAATTACGCGGCTTTCTCTGAAATTGAGAATCTGTCAGGTATCAAAGACAGCCGGAATGCCTCTTTGGATTCTGATCCGCTTGATGATACGGCGTTTTATGCCTTTCAAGATATAAAGTCTAATCTGTCGGATGTGAACTTTTCTTTTACCAAGCCTCCGTGTAACTAAGGGCCGATATAAAGTGTGATTGATAAAGGTCAATAGCTTTTTTGGCATGTGGACAGTTGCTCTAACTTCTAATGCAGCTGTTCCATGTCTGGCTACTGTTTTTTAAATACTTAACCTTTAGTGAAGTCTACAATCTCTGGCATCCTCCTCCCCAACCCTTCACAATACCTCCACAATCAAAGCCGATCGGAAGTAGAGCAATGTCGGACTTTCTAATCTTGGGTGGCGGCGTGATGGGCATGCTCACGGCGCGTGAGCTGGCCCAGGCGGGTGCTTCGGTTACACTGGTGGAACGTGGCGTCTGTGGGCGTGAATCCACCTGGGCCGGTGGGGGCATCGTGTCCCCGCTTTACCCCTGGCGTTACCAGGAGCCGGTGACACAGCTGGCGACCTGGTCGCAGGGCAGTTACGTGCATCTGGCGCAGGATCTGCTGGAGGAAACCGGGATCGATCCGGAGCTGCGCCAGAAAGGCATGTTCATGGTGGCGGTGGACGATGAGGCCGAGGCGCTGGCCTGGGCCAGGCGCTATCAGCGTCCGATGCAGCAGGTGGATGCGGATTTCCTGTATCGGAAGGAGCCGAATCTGCACCCGGGACACGAGCGGGCTCTCTGGATGCCCGAAGTGGCCAGTATTCGTAATCCTCGTCTGGGGCAGTCATTGCGGCGCGCTCTGGAACTCAATCCTCGCGTTACACTGATAGAGCAGGCGGGCAATGCCAGCTTGCTGCTCGAATCCGAACGGGTTTGCGGTGTACGGACCGAGCAAGGCGAGTATCGCGCCGGGCAGACCGTGCTGGCGGCCGGTGCTTGGACGGCAACCCTGCTGGCCCAGCTGGGCATTGAGCTGCCGGTGGAGCCGGTAAAAGGGCAGATGATGCTGTTCAAGGCACCGGTTGGGCTTATTAATCGTGTGGTGCTGCAGGGCGGGCGTTACCTGATTCCGCGTAATGATGGCCGCATTCTGGTGGGCAGTACGCTGGAGCGGGTGGGTTTCGACAAGCAGACCACGGAAGAAGCCAGGGAGTCCCTGTACCGCAGCGCACTGGATATAATGCCGGCACTGAAGGATTATCCGGTTGAGCATCACTGGGCTGGCTTGCGCCCGGGCTCACCTGAGGGGATTCCTTACATTGGCGAGGTACCGGGTGTTCGCGGCTTGCATGTGAATGCCGGGCAGTACCGCAATGGCCTGGTGCTGGCGCCGGCCTCGACCCGCCTGATGGCGGACCTGTTGCTGCAGCGTCGCCCCATTATCGATCCGGCGCCTTACAGCCTGTCGGTTGATCGCTGAGGCTCGAGGCCTGATCCTGAGTTAACATCCTGATAGCGGGTGCGTCATGCATCCGGAATACGAGATCACATAGTCGATGAGTAATACTATTCGGGTCCTGATGGCCCAGATCAATACGCTGGTGGGGGATATCCCCGGCAATACCCAGCGCGTAGTCGATATCGCCCTGGAGGCCCGGGATCGGCAGCAGGCCGATGTGGTGCTGTTTCCGGAGCTGACGCTGTCGGGCTACCCGCCGGAAGACCTGTTGCTGCGCCCGAGCATTCAAACCCGTATTGAAGCGGCGCTGACGCGTCTGCGGGAGGAGGTGCGGGACATTTATGTGGTTGTGGGGTATCCGCGTCACCGCGATGGTGAGCTTTTCAACATGGCGGGGGTGATCTACAACGGCGAGCTGGTGGCCGAATATGCCAAGCAGTGCCTGCCGAACTACCAGGTGTTCGACGAGATGCGCTACTTCACCGCCGGTGACAAGTCCTGCGTATTCGACCTCAAGGGCGTACCGGTGGCGCTGACCATCTGTGAGGACTTGTGGAAGAACAGGCCCGCAGAGCAGGTGCGCGAGCAGGGCGCGCGTCTGATGCTGAACCTCAACGCCTCGCCGTTCCATGTCGACAAGTCACAGCAGCGGGTCAAACTGCTGAGCGAGCGTGCTCGCCAGGCAGGGTGCCCGATTCTGTATCTGAACCAGGTCGGCGGCCAGGACGAGCTGGTCTTTGATGGCGGCTCCAAGGTGATCGCAACGGACGGCAGCCGTGTTTTCCAGGCACGCTTCTTTGAAGAAATGACCTTTGTGGTGGAATACCGGGATGCCGACCAGAGCCTCTCGGTTGCAGGCGAAAGCTCGGTGGCGTTCCCATCCGTGGAGCAAAGCGTGTATGACGCCCTGGTGCTGGGTGTACGGGATTACGTCAACAAGAATGGCTTCAAGGGCGTGGTGCTGGGCTTGTCCGGCGGCATTGACTCTGGCGTTACCCTGGCGGTGGCCGTCGATGCTCTGGGCGCGGATCGGGTCGAAGCGGTCATGATGCCGTTTCGCTATACCTCGTCCATGAGTCAGGAGGATGCCAGCGAGCAGGCGCGAATGCTGGGCGTACGCTACAGCTCGATTTCGATTGAGCCCATGTATACCGCCTTTATGGCGCAGCTGTCTGATGAATTTGAAGGCCTGGCGCCCGATACCACCGAAGAAAACCTCCAGGCGCGCTGCCGGGGTGTGGTGCTGATGGCGATTTCCAACAAGAAGGGCTATCTGGTACTGACCACCGGCAACAAGAGTGAGATGGCGGTGGGGTATTCCACGCTCTACGGTGACATGGCCGGCGGCTTCGATGTGCTGAAGGATGTCCCCAAAACGCTGGTTTACCGTATTGCCGACTATCGTAACGGCCTGTCGCCGGCGATTCCGCAGCGTGTGATCGACCGACCACCCTCGGCGGAGCTGGCGCCGGATCAGACCGATCAGGACAGCCTGCCCGACTACGATGTGCTGGACCGGATTCTGGAGTTCTACGTCGAACATGACTACAGCGCCCATGCCCTGATCGCCGAGGGTTTTGAGCCCGAGGTGGTGCATCGTGTGATACGGCTGGTGGATATCAATGAGTACAAGCGGCGTCAGGCCCCGGTCGGGGTGCGCATTACCCAGCGGGGATTTGGGCGCGACCGGCGTTACCCCATCACCTCTGGCTGGAAAGCCGGAGACTAGCAGGGGGTTGCCGGTAACCGTCTGATCCATAACAAAAAAGGCGCCAGTAGGCGCCTTTTTTGTGCCTGAGGTTATAACTCAGGGCTGAGCCGGCTTGGCCTCGTCCTCATCCTCATCGGTACTGTCAAAGGCACCAAAGGTCAGGATGCTGAACCAGGAGCGCTCAGCGTCCTGCTGTTCTTCTGTCACAACGGAGTTCGGGCGCTGGACGGCAGGCTCGTCATTGCTGCCCAGCAGGCCGAAGGTTGCGGTTTCCAGCAGAGACTTGTCGCGCTCCTTGCTGGATTCGTAGCGGAAGTTCGGGAAGTTCGTGTGCAGGACCTCGGCAGCCTTGGCGGCCTGGTCGTTGAGACCCAGTTCTTCGTAGGCTTCGGCCATCACGCCCAGCGCTTCGGGCACCGCGGGCGTTTCCTGCAGGTTTTCCACGACATAGCGACCGCGATTGGCGGCGGCAACCCAGGCGCCGCGTTTCATGTAGTACTGCGCCACATGAACTTCGTACTGAGCCAGACGGTTTTTCAGGTACTGCATGCGCTTGAGTGAATCCGGTGCGTACTGGCTATTGGGGTAGCGGGTCGCGAGGGTCGAGAAGCTCTCGAAAGACTCCAGTGCAGCCCCGGGGTCGCGCTGGGTTTCGTCAATCGGCAGGTAGCGCGCTACCAGGGAACGGTCCTCTTCAAAGGAGGTCAGGCCCTTGAGATAGTAGGCGTAGTCGATGTTCTCGTGATTCGGGTGCAGGCGTACGAACCGGTCCGCCGCAGCGCGGGCAGCTTCAGGCTCATAGTTCTTGAAGTAGGCATAAATCAGTTCGAGCTGAGCCTGTTCCGAGAAGCGCCCAAAGGGATAGCGTGCTTCAAGCCGCTGCAGTTTTTCGACCGCAAGACTGTAATTCTGCGCCTCCAGGGCGTCCAGTGCCTCAGAGTAGAGCTGCTGCTCTGGAACATCCGGTTCCTCTGTCTTTTCGCCGCCAAAGAACGAACAGGCGGACATCAGGGAGACCAGAGTCAGGATGCCGATGACTTTTACAAAGCGCATGTTAATGAGTCCCGCTTGCCTACAGCGATACCGAGGACAGTTTCGGTTATACTGGGCCAGTTAATCCAAATGTCCGGCATATTTAAACACAACCGGAACTCAAGCCAAAACATCCTTCTGAATTACGTATCCCAGATGCCAGAACAGAAACCTGAACAGGTTCAATTACAAGCGCGGGTCCCTGACGATCTGGTCGGCAAGCGGCTCGACCAGGCCATCGCGCAGCTGTTTCCCGAGTACTCCCGCTCCCGTCTGCAGGGCTGGATCAAGGACGGTTGTGTCACCGTGGACGGTGAGCTGAAGCGTACCCGTGACAAACTACAGGGTGGTGAGCTGATCAATGTTGAAGCCGAGCTCGCACTGATCGAACACCACAAGCCGCAGGAAATGACACTGGATATCGTCTATGAAGATGACGATATCCTGGTAATCAACAAGCCTGCGGGCCTGGTGGTGCACCCGGCGGCGGGCCATGCCGACGGCACTCTGCTGAACGCGCTGCTGCATCATGTGCCGGAAATCGCCCAGGTTCCGCGGGCCGGCATCGTGCATCGGCTGGATATGGACACCACCGGCTTGATGGTGGTGGCCAAGACCATTCAGGCTCAGACCGAGCTGGTGGTGCAGCTGCAGGAGCGCTCTATGGGCCGCGAGTATGAAGCCGTGGTGCAGGGTGTCATGACCGGCGGTGGCAAGGTCGACGCCCCGATGGGTCGACACAAGACCAATCGTCAGAAGATGGCGGTGGTCATGCTGGGCAAACCGGCCCTGACCCATTACCGTCTGTTGCAGCGTTTTCGAGCGCACTCCCATATTCGGCTCAAGCTGGAATCGGGGCGTACCCATCAGATCCGCGTACACATGTCGCATATCAACTACCCGCTGGTGGGCGACCCTGTATACGGTGGTCGCTTCCGCCTGCCCAAGGGCGTCAGTGAAGGTCTGATTAAAACGTTGCGTGGTTTTAACCGCCAGGCGCTGCACGCCAAGAAGCTCGAGCTGTTCCATCCGACAACCGGTGAACTGATGTCCTGGGAAGTGGATCTGCCGGAGGATTTCCAGCAGCTGCTTAAAGCCCTGCAACAGGACCAGAGGCGCAACGAAGAGCTATGAAGCTGATTCGTCCGCAGTGGCCTGTGCCTGACCGGGTGCAGGCCTGTGTCAGCACTCGGCAAGGCGGGCGCAGCCGTGGCGTTTTTCAAGGGCTCAACCTGGGTGATCACGTCGGTGATGATCCTCTGGCGGTGGCGTACAATCGTGCGCATCTGTGCGAGCAACTGGGGCTGGAGCGTCCGGCACAATGGTTGCGGCAGGTCCATGGCGTTGATGTCGTGCAGGCCGCCGATGATGGGCGGGTGCGCCAGGCGGATGCCTGCTGGAGTGATCAACCGGGCCTGGCCTGCGTGGTGATGACCGCCGACTGCCTGCCGGTGTTTTTCAGTGATGGCGAAAAAGTGGCGGTGGCCCATGCGGGCTGGCGTGGGCTGGTGGCCGGTATTCTGGAAAATACACTGGCGGTGTTCGATCAGCCTGAGCGGGTGCACTGCTGGCTGGGACCCGCTATCGGGCCTAAGGCCTTTGAAGTCGGTGCCGAAGTGCGGGCGGCATTCTGCGCGGCGCAGCCCGGCGCGGAGCGAGCTTTCCAGGCTCGAGCCGAGGCGCCTGGCAAGTACTTGGCCGATATTTATGCACTGGCACGCATGCGGCTTGAGGCTGCGGGTGTCGCATCGGTTTCGGGCGGTGAATTCTGCACCCTGAGCGATGCAGAAAATTTTTATTCCTATCGCCGCGACGGCGAAACGGGTCGTATGGCCAGTCTTATCTGGCTGGCATAAGCCTTATATAACTCTCTGACTTTGCACTAGAAAACACCCGGTGATGGCTTTTTCCCAGCGTCGCTGTGCCTGACCATGGCTGTGTGTTTTTGATTCACCCATTCATTGTCTGCTGAATCTGTATGCCAGGGCAATTGCCGTGGGTGCTTGCCGGGATGACTTTTTTCGACCAATATACTGTATATCTATACAGTATATTGAGGTGGATCATGAGTCTGGAGCAGTTACTGGAACGGGGCGCCGTATGGCGGGCGAGTGATACTGCTACCGAGCCCCGTGTGGCTGGGGTCTCCTGTGGGCATGCGGAGCTGGATCAGATGCTGCATGGCCAGGGGTGGCAGTCTGGCAGCCTGGTTGAGGTGCTTTACGAGACCGAGGGCTGTGGTGAGTTGCGTCTGCTACTGCCATTACTGGCGATGTCCACGGACCGCTGGGTACTGTGGATTGATCCGCCGCATATTCCCTATGCCCCTGCGCTGAAAGCCGCCGGGGTGGCGCTGGAACGCCTCTTGATCGTTCGCAGCAACAGTCGCCGTGACCGGCTCTGGTGTCTTGAACAGGCCCTGAAAAGCGGTTGTTGCAGTGCAGTGCTGGGCTGGCTGGGAGAGGTTCCGCAAGCGGCATTGCGGCGCTTGCAGCTGGCCGCCGCCGAAGGTGGCGGGTTGGGATTCATTTTCAGGTCTTCCACCTGCCGTCATCAAGGCTCGGCGGCGTCCTACCGTTTGCTGCTGGAGCCTGAGCAGGCACCTGATACGCTGGCTGTCTCCGTGTTGAAGCGCAGGGGGGGCTGGCCGCTGCCACGTCGGGTGCTGTCGTTGCGCCGTAAGGGCTGCGGTCGGCAGACTGCGTTGTTGGCATCCTCGCCAGGGGCTTCATCGGCGCAGGTGCGTGCGGGTGGATGAAGGGGCTCTGGCTGTACCTGCATTTTCCGTTGCTGCCGCTGGAAATGCAGTGCCGGGCTGACGTTCGGGAACCCGCGGCGTTGCTGGACGAACGCGCAGCCAGGCTGCTGCTTTGTAACACGGCTTCACAGGCGCAGGGGCTTGAGCCCGGAATGGCGGTGGCACGGGCGCTGAGCATGGTGCCGAACCTGCGTCTATTGCAGGGGGATGTGAAGCAGGCGGCGCAACAGCTGGAAGGTCTTGCGCTCTGGAGCGGGCGATTCAGTGCCCGGATCAGTCTGCAGCCCCCCTGTGGAGTACTGCTTGAACTGGCCTCGATGCTGCGTTATTTCCGCGGCCTGGATCTGTTGTGGGAAAACATTCAGACGCAGCTGCAGGCACTGGAGTTGAGTTGCGTGAGTGCGACGGGACACACACCGCTTGCCGCCCGTGTACTGGCCCTGGATGGCGGTTTCTGTGCAGCGGATGCGACGGATCACTTGCGGCGCTTGCAGTCGGTGCCCATCGGGCGCCTGGAGCTGGAAGCCCGGCAGCGCGAGCGGCTTCAGGGGCTGGGGTTTAGCCGGCTGGGCGAATTGCTGGCCTTGCCGGCGGTGGAACTTGCGCACCGGTTTGGGCCGGGTCTTACGGCCTGGCTGGAGCGGCTGACGGGGCAAAGACCGGACCCGCCCACCTATTTTGAGATCCCTGCCGTCTTTTTGCGCGAGCTTCCCCTGGCATTTGAAGTTGAGCGTACCGAAGCGCTGCTGTTTGGGCTGCGCCGCTTACTGGCCCAGCTGGAAGGCTTTTTGCGAGCCCATTACTGGCGCGCATTGCGCCTGCAACTGGACCTGCTCCAGGCGCAGGGGCAGCAGTCGCTGGTGGTGGGGCATGCGCAGGGAGCACAGTCTGCGGATACCTGGCTTGAACTGTGTCGTTTGCGCCTGGAGCGCGTGACGCTCGACCGGCCTGTCATTGGCCTGCGCCTTGGCGTGACGGAGTTCCGGGAACTGGAAGCGGGCCGGGAGGATTTGTTCAGCACGGCTGTGGCGCAGGATGCGCCCACACAGTTGCTGAGCCGGTTGCAGATGCGTTTGGGGGAGCAGTCACTTTACCGGGTGGCTCCCTGCGCAGACTACCGCCCGGAGCGAAGCTGGAAAGAGGCGCCTCTGGATGGCGCCTTGCCGGCCCTGCCTGATACACCGGCCGTGCGGCCGCTCTGGCTGCTGGCGTCCCCCGAGTTGCTGGCTCGCAGCACGGTGGGGAGTGTTATTAAATTGCTGCAGGGGCCGGAGCGCATCGTCAGCGGCTGGTGGGATCAGCAACCGGTGCGCCGGGACTATTACATCGGTTGCTGGCCAGACGGGCGGCGGGGCTGGTTGTATTGCGAGCCCGGTGGCGACTGGTACCTGCATGGCTGGTTCGGATGAGGTGATATCGGCATGTGGCGGTTGATCTTATGACGCTGGAGTACGCCGAACTGCACTGTCTGAGCTGTTTCAGCTTTCTGCGGGGGGCGTCGCACCCTGAAGAGCTGGTGCAGCGGGCCATTGAGTTGGGTTACCGCGCGCTGGCGCTGACCGATGAGTGCTCGGTAGCCGGTGTCGTACGGGCCTGGGAGGCCTGCCGGGGCAGTCGTCTGCAGCTGATTATCGGGTCCGAATTCCGGCTGCAGGATGAGCGCGTGGTGTTGCTGGCTCAAAACAGGCGGGGCTATGCACAGCTCTGTGCGCTGATCACGAAGGCGCGCAGGCGTGCAGTTAAGGGACGTTATTGCATTGAATGGGCGGACTTTGGGCCGCAGCCAGATTGTTTGCTGCTGTATCGTCCGGGCGGGAATTTGCCGCAGGCCGCTGAGCGGGGACGCGGATTGTCCGAGCGCTTTGCCGGGCGTTGCTGGATGCTGATCGAGCGATTGCTGGGGGCGGGGGATGCCGAACGTTATGCACAGCAGCAGTGGCTGGCTCAGCAGCTGGGGTTGCCGATGGTTTGTGCCAGTGCGGTACTGATGCACCTGCCTGGTCGGCAGCGGTTGCAGGATGTGCTGACGTCGATACGCCTGGGTATGCCGGTCAGCCAGGCCGGGTTTCGGCTGGCGAGCAACGCCGAGCGGCACCTGCGCTCACTGAACAAGCTCAAGCGCCTTTATGAGCCCTCCATGCTCAGTGAAACCTTGCGCATTGCCGGGCGATGTCGTTTTGACCTTGGCGAGCTGCGGTATGAATATCCGGCCGAGCTGGTGCCCCGGGGCAAAAGTGCTGGCCAGTGGCTGGCCCAGCGGGTGCATGAAGGGGCTGCGCTGCGCTTCCCGGACGGCATGCCGGCGGCCATCGCACGCCAGGTTGATCACGAGCTGGCACTGATCGCCGAGCTGAAGTACGAACATTACTTTCTCACCATCGAGGATATTGTCCGCTTTGCGCGTGACCAGGGCATTCTGTGCCAGGGGCGCGGCTCGGCGGCCAATTCGGTGGTGTGTTATTGCCTGCATATTACCGAGGTGGACCCGCGCCAGGTGAATATGCTGTTTGAACGCTTTATCTCGCGAGAACGTGACGAGCCGCCGGACATCGATGTGGACTTTGAACATGAGCGGCGCGAAGAGGTGATTCAGTATATCTATCGGCGCTACGGTCGGGAGAGGGCGGGGATTGCGGCTACGGTTATCCGCTACCGGCGGCGCAGTGCACTGCGTGATGTTGGCAAGGCGCTGGGGCTGGATGCCGCTTATCTGAGCTGGCTGTGCAGCCGGCTGGACCAGCGTGCCGACTCCGGCCAGTGGTTTGAACAGTTGCGTGAACTCGGTGGTGACAAACCGCCCGCGCAGTTTCGCCTGCTGCTGGAGCTGGTGGACGAAATCATCGGTTTTCCCCGTCATTTGTCGCAGCATGTCGGTGGCTTTGTCATTTCGGCAGGTCCCTTGTCGGAACTGGTGCCGGTGGAAAATGCCGCGATGAAAGATCGCAGCCTGATTCAGTGGAACAAGGATGACCTGGAAAGTCTTGGTTTGCTGAAAGTGGATGTGCTGGCGCTGGGCATGCTCAGTGCCGTGCGCAAGACACTGGCGCTGTTGTCGGCCAGGGATGGCAAGGCGCTGCGCATGCAGGATATTCCCCGGGAAGATCCTCAAGTGTATGACATGCTGTCGCGGGCTCAGAGCGTGGGTGTGTTCCAGGTGGAATCCAGGGCGCAGATGAATATGCTGCCGCGCCTGCAGCCGCGCTGCTACTACGATCTGGTGATTCAGGTGGCCATCGTGCGCCCCGGGCCTATCCAGGGGGACATGGTGCATCCCTATCTCAAACGGCGCGCGGGCCTTGAATCGGTCAGCTACCCCGGCGACGCCGTGCGCCGGGTGCTGGAACGTACCTTGGGCGTACCTATCTTTCAGGAGCAGGTGATCAGCCTGGCCATGGTGGCTGCAGGTTTTTCCGCCGGCGAAGCGGATCAGTTGCGCCGCGCCATGGCGGCTTGGCGGCGCAGCGGTACTATCGCTGTCTATCAGCAGAAGCTGGTGGCCGGGATGCTGGAGCGGGGCTACAGCGAGGAGTTTGCTCAACGGATCTGCCGCCAGATCGAGGGCTTTGGCGAGTATGGTTTTCCTGAGTCCCATGCCGCCAGCTTTGCGCTGCTGGTGTACGTGTCGGCCTGGCTTAAATGTCATGAGCCGGCGGCGTTCTGCTGTGGTTTGCTGAACAGTCAGCCCATGGGCTTTTATTCGCCTGCGCAGCTGGTTCAGGACGCACGGCGCCAGGGCGTCACCGTACGCGGGGTCGACCTGAATTGCAGTGCCTGGGATTCTGCGCTGGAGCCAGACGGTGCGCTGCGTCTTGGCTTTCGCATGGTTAAACGCCTGTCCCGCAAGGCGGCTGAGCTTGTGCTGCAGGCCCGGGAGGCGGGGTCTTTTGTTTCGGTGGCCGATGCCCAGGGGCGTATGAAGCTGGACCGTGGCAGCTGGGATGTACTGGCGGCGGCCGGTGCTCTGAATGCGCTGGCGCAGCACCGTTACCAGGCGCGCTGGGAATTGCTGGCCGAGGATCCGGCGCTGGCGCTGGGAGAGGCCCGGGTGGCTGACAGCGGTGTCGTAAGGCTGAGGGCCCCGGATGAGCAGGCGGATCTGGAAGAGGATTTTCGCCATCTTGGGCTAACGCTGGGGCGTCATCCCGTGGCGCTGCTGCGTGAGGGCGGTGAGCTCAACGGCTGCCTGAGTGCGCAGCAACTCGAAACCTGTCGACCCGGGCAGCTGGTGAGGGTCGCGGGAATCGTGACCAACCGGCAGCGACCGGGGTCAGCCTCGGGGGTTACCTTTGTCACGCTGGAGGATGAAACCGGACAGGTCAATCTGGTGGTCTGGCGTACTACCGCTGCACTACAGCGTCAGGCATTGCTGGGCGCACGCCTGTTGCGCGTATCGGGGGTGCTGGAGTCAGAGGCGGGCGTTATCCATGTTGTGGCCGGTCGTTTGACGGATATCACCCAGTGCTGGCAGGCACTGGCGCTGCGCTCACGGGATTTTCACTGAGCCCGGTTCCTGTGTGTCACTCGATTGTCACCCGGGTTTCTTTTGACTTCGTGGCGGCTAAATGTCAGATTTGTGCAGTGCACAAATATTGGCCGGAGGCTGTTATGAGAGCGCGAAAACTTAATCTTGCACTGCAGGGGGGAGGTGCCCACGGGGCCTTTACCTGGGGTGTGCTGGACCGTCTTTTGGAGGAACCCGAACTGCAGTTTGAAGGCGTCAGTGGCACCAGTGCCGGTGCCATGAATGCGGTGATGCTGGCCAGTGGCCTGCAGCAGGGCGGCCATGAGGGCGCCCGCGAGATGCTGGCGCGTTTCTGGCACGAGGTGTCGTTGCATGCGTTACCGGAGCTGCCGCAGGGGGTGCCTGCCGCGGGCTTGGGCGACTCGGTGAACGACTGGATGCTGATGCTGAGTTATTACCTGTCGCCCTATGACCTCAACCCGCTGGATATTAACCCGTTACGCTCACTGGTAGAGCGGATGGTGGATTTCGAGCGACTGCGTACAGCGTCCCCCATACCGTTATTTATCGTGGCGACCCATGTGCAAAGCGGCAAGCTGCGGCTGTTTCGTGAAACTGAGCTCAGTGCTGACCACCTGCTCGCCTCGGCCTGTCTGCCGACCCTGCACAAAGCCATTGAGATTGACGGGCACAGTTACTGGGACGGAGGTTTCAGCGGTAATCCGGCGATCTATCCACTGATTTTTGACTGTGACAGTGACGATGTGCTGGTCATTCTGTTGCAGCCGCTGATGCGTGTCGGCACGCCTGTCAGTGCGTCTGCCATTCGCGAGCGAGTGGCAGAATTCGGCTTTCAAAGTACGTTCTTGCGTGAAATGCGCGCCATCAGTCACATGCAGTTTGAGATCCGCAAGACACCGTTTTCCATTGGGGCCTTTGAGCGTCGGGTGCGCCGTTTGCGTTTGCACCTGATCGAAACCGATGAGCTGCTGGCCAGTCTGGATCGGGCCAGCAAGTACGATACCCGACTACACTTTCTGGAAGACCTGCGAGACCGGGGACGGGTGCGGGCCCATCGCTGGCTGGCGCAGCAGGGTCAAAGTATCGGGCGTGCATCCAGCTGCGATCTGGGACTCTTTCTGTAAAGCATCTCTGGCCGTTGCCGTAACTGACGTTTGGCGTCGCCACTGAGGCCGCTTTCGAACGGAGGAGGCCGTGCAAGGAAACTGTTTTGGAACTACCCATGAAGCCATGTTCGAAAAGAAGATCCGATCTCCGATTGCTGTTAATGCAGATCCGTACCGAGGCCCGGGTTTGCGATGAAGAGCACCGCAGTTTCGCCAGTTACAGCGGCCTGGACCCTGAGCAGATCGACCGGCTGAATGTTTTCCATACCCCGGCCTTTTCCCTTGATGTCGTCGAAGGCTATGACGCCCTGCTGGTGGGGGGGGCGAGCGAGGCCAATGTACTGGAGCCTTCGCGGTATCCCTTTGTGCACAACTGCGAAAAGCTGCTCCGTCATGTGGTGACAACCGGGCAGCCAACCTTCGCGTCCTGTTTTGGCTTTCAGCTGGCCGTGCTGGCGCTGGGGGGCAGGATTGAACACCGGGAGCAGGACTTTGAGATGGGCACACTGGCCATCCGCCTGGCTGAGGCCGCTCGCCAGGATCCGTTGCTGCACGATAGCCCGGATGGCTTCGCCGCCGTATCGGTCCACCGGCAGTATGCTGCCGAGGTGCCCCCTGGTTGTGAACTGCTGGCCTATACCGAGCAGTGCGTACATGTGCTGAGGGTCAGCGGAAAACCTTTCTGGGCATTCCAGTTTCATCCGGAAGTGGACAGGGCAACGCTGGTGGAGCGACTCACGCATTACCGGGCCCATTACACCGACGGTGCGGAGCATCTGGAGCAGGTACTGGCGACGGCGCAGGAGACCCCGATATCCAATGGCCTGATGCGAAAATTTGTGGACCGAGTACTGCTGCAAGAGCAGAGTGCCGTGTTTCCTAACCCGCCTGTGGGGCGGTGACAGCAGGGAGGCGGCACCTGTAGAATGAGCCCAACTCAATCGACCACTGAAGAGAGATGATGACGGACGAACATACTCAACCCTGTGACGACGAGCAGACACCCCGTAGCCGGGGGATTTACTTGCTGCCTAACCTGTTCACGACGGGGGCCTTGTTTTCGGGCTTTTATGCCGTGATCGCAGGCATGAATGGCGACTTCGTTAATGCGGCTATCGCCATTTTTGTCGCCATGGTGCTTGATGGGCTTGATGGTCGCGTTGCCCGCATGACCAATACCAGCAGTGAGTTCGGTGCGGAGTATGACTCGCTCTCGGACATGGTGTCATTTGGTGTGGCGCCGGCGCTGGTGGCGTTCACCTGGGTGCTGGACAGCGTGGGCAAGATCGGCTGGTTTGCCGCGTTCATCTATGTTGCCTGTGCGGCGTTGCGGCTGGCGCGCTTTAATACCCAGATCGGCTCGGTCGACAAAAAATACTTTATCGGCTTGCCAAGCCCCGCCGCGGCAGCGGCGGTTGCGGGTCTTGTCTGGGCCTGCTCCGAGTTTGAAGTCGCACCAGGGCCACTGGCCTATCTTGTCGCCGCCTTTGTCGCCTGTTGCGGTTTGCTGATGGTCAGCAACGTGCTGTATTACAGTTTCAAGGAAGTGGATTTCAAGGGCAAGGTGCCCTTTATGATCCTGGCGGGCATTGTCCTGGTGATCGGGGTTATCTCAATCAGTCCGGCGACTTTCCTCTGGCTGCTGTTCCTGTGTTACATGCTGTCCGGCCCGCTGCTCTGGTTATGGCGCAAGCGCAAGACGCGCTGAACCAGCGTTGCGCAGGGCTTCTCCCGACGTGCAGTAAAGCGGCTTTTCAGGGTGGGTTCAGCCAAGGGCTCTAGGCTCAGGGCTGACTTACCGTAGTGCCCGTCTGGGCACGGTTAATCGCTGAACTGCACGCAGGGAACGGAACATGTTGATTAAACGAAGATCGCCGCTGAAGTCCTCTGAAATCACACCTGAATCTGTCTATGTCAATCGACGCCGGTTCATGCAGGGGTTGGCGGGTACTGCGGCGCTGGCATTAACCGAAGGCGCGTCGGCGATCCCGGCCTATAGCCTGGATAAAAACCAGCCGCAGTATCCGGGGCCCGACTGGCTTCAGGGCGCATTGCGTGCCAGTGAGCGTAACGAGGCCTTTTCCACCGATGAAAAGCCCGCGCCCTACGGCAATATCATTACCCACAACAATTTCTATGAGTTCGGTCTTGGCAAACAGGATCCCTCACGCAGGGCGCAGGAGTTTAAAACCGACCCCTGGAAAGTCGATATTGCCGGTGAGGTGAACAAGCCCGGCATTTATAACCTGGAAGACCTGCTTAAGCCCCATGCCCTGGAAGAGCGTATCTATCGGTTGCGCTGTGTTGAGGCCTGGTCCATGGTTATTCCCTGGATGGGTTTTCCGCTGGCCGATCTGCTCAAGCGTTTTGAGCCCACGTCCAAGGCCAAATATGTCGAGTTCACCACGCTGCAGGATCCCGAGCAGATGCCGGGGCAGCGCTCGTTCTTCTCAACCCTGGACTGGCCCTATGTCGAGGGCCTGCGCATTGATGAAGCCATGCACCCGCTCACACTGCTCGCGGTGGGGTTGTATGGCAATGGATTGCCGCCGCAGAACGGCGCTCCGTTCCGTCTGGTGGTGCCCTGGAAATACGGCTTCAAGAGTATCAAGTCGATCGTCAAGATTCGCCTGGTGGAGGAGATGCCTGGTACCTCCTGGAATCGCACGGCCCCGGGGGAGTATGGCTTCTACGCCAACGTAAATCCGGCGGTCGACCACCCGCGCTGGAGCCAGGCGACCGAGCGGCGTCTTCCGTCATCGCTGTTTTCACCCAATATCATCGATACCCAGCTGTTTAACGGCTATGCCGACGAAGTCGCCGACCTGTATCGCGGCATGGATTTACGGCAATGGTTCTGACCGGCGTCAGGGCTAACACCCTGAAACCCTATGCGCTCTGGTGGCTGGTGTTCCTGTTGCCCTTGCTGCCGCTGGCATGGCTGTTCGACCAGGCCTGGAACATGAACCTGGGTGCCGATCCCGCCCAGGCGATCGTCAAGTTCACCGGGCTATGGACACTGCGCCTGCTGTGGATAACCCTGGCCGTGACCCCGCTTCGACGGATCTTTCAATGGGGCTGGTTGCAGCGCTATCGTCGCATGCTGGGCCTTTACACGCTGTTTTATGCTGTTGTGCATGCGCTCGCCTTTGCCACTTTTATTCTTGGGTGGCGCCCGGATCTGCTAGTACGTGAATTGAGTGAACGGCCTTATATCGTCGTAGGGTCACTGGCCCTGCTGCTGCTGATTCCACTGGGAGTAACCTCAACCCGAAGCATGCAGCGTCGTTTGGGCGCGCGCTGGGTAAAATTACATCGTCTGGTGTATGTCATCGCGGTGTTAGCCATGGTGCACTTCATCTGGCAAATCCGCAGTTCGTTTGAAGATCAGCTGTTATACGGCCTGATTCTGGCTTGGTTGCTGGGGTATCGGCTATGGATACGTCGTCGTTCAGCGAAGCGAAAACGTGGCTGAACCCTGCTCGCTCACTGAAAATATCTATCCTGCCACCGGTCCCGGTTTCCTTCGCGCAAATCACTGCTACATGCTGAGCGGGATGGCGCCAAGGGGCCGCTATCAAGTCAGCGATGTGTTATTGCTCTTTCCGTTTGCCTCGTCATATCCTGCGCTGGACAGCACAGCGGCGGGCGTTCAGCTATACCTTTAACATCAGCGATGGTTATAAAGGGGGCGTCATACAATGCCGGATCCAAAGAAAAACGGGCTGCTCACCGCCGTATTGAGCGCTTTGGCAGCCATGTTTGGTGTTCAATCGGACCGCAATCGGCAAAAAGATTTTTCATCGGGCTCGCCGTTGCGCTATTTACTGACGGGCGTGCTAATGGCGGCACTATTTGTCGTCGGCGTGATTCTGCTGGTGCGTCTGGCGCTTATGCTGGCGGGAGCCTGATCTCACCTTGCATTATCGGATGGGCTGCTATACTCACTCTTAACCAAGTGATCTGGTAGGGAAAATTCCGTATAACCGCAACACTTGGGCGGTTCTGCGGATCTGCGAGAGGCCCGCTAATGATAAGAAAAGTCTGGCTCCTGCCATGGATAGGATGGCTTGTTTCCCTGCCGGCTATAGCCGCTTGGGATGTAAATATGAGACCGGGGTCAACCGCGATCGCGCGTGAAGTTTATGACCTGCACATGATTATTTTCTGGATATGCGTCGCCATCGGAGTTGTGGTCTTCGGGGTGATGTTCTGGTCCATTATTCATCATCGAAAATCTCGCGGCGCCGAGGCGCGCAATTTTCATGAGAATACAGCGGTAGAGATCCTCTGGACGCTGATCCCCTTTGCCATACTCATCGCCATGGCGGTCCCTGCCACCGCCACTTTGATTAAAATGTACGACAATACGGACGCCGAGATTGATATTCAGGTGACCGGGTATCAATGGAAATGGCGCTATCAGTACCTCGGCGAGGACATTGATTTTTTCTCGTCACTGGCGACTTCCCGGGAGCAAATAAATAATGAAGCCCCCAAAGGCGAGCACTATTTACTCGAAGTCGACAACCCCCTGGTGCTGCCGGTCGGTAAGAAGGTACGTTTTCTGTTTACCGCCAACGATGTCATCCATTCCTGGTGGGTGCCGGACCTGTCTGTGAAAAAAGACGCGATTCCCGGCTTTATCAATGAATCCTGGGCCATTCCTGAAGAACCCGGTATTTACCGTGGGCAATGCACCGAACTGTGCGGTCGTGATCACGGTTTCATGCCCATTGTGGTCGACGTCAGACCCCAGGCTGAGTTTGATCAATGGCTGGCTGATACTCGTAGCGCAGCTGCCGCCCAGAAAGCCTCGGCTACCCAGGAGTGGACGCTGGCGCAGCTGATGGAGCGCGGCGAGCAGGTGTACAACACCAGCTGTGCGGCCTGTCACCAGGCGAACGGGCAGGGTATCCCCGGTGCTTTCCCTGCATTGGCGGGTAGCCCGATGGTTACCGGCGATATCGGGGCGCATATCGATATAGTTCTGCACGGCAAGGCGGGGACAGCCATGCAGGCTTTCGGCGCCCAGTTGAATGCTGTCGATCTGGCGGCGGTTATCACTTACGAGCGTAATGCCTGGGGTAACGATACTGGTGACAGTGTCAGTCCGCAGCGAATTACCGAACTGCAGCAGTAGGAGGGGATCATGGACACTACGCTCAGTCAGACTGCGGGAATTGCCGATCACGGTCATGGCCCTGCCAAAGGGTTGGGGCGCTGGTTGTTTACCACCAACCACAAGGATATAGGGTCTCTCTATCTCTGGTTCAGCCTGTTGATGTTCCTCACGGGCGGGTGTATGGCGCTGATGATACGCGCTGAACTGTTCCAGCCGGGGCTGCAACTGATACAGCCTGAATTCTTCAACCAGATGACCACCATGCACGGCCTTATTATGGTGTTTGGTGCCGTGATGCCGGCCTTTGTGGGACTGGCTAACTGGATGATTCCCATCATGGTGGGCGCGCCGGACATGGCGTTGCCGCGGATGAATAACTGGAGTTTCTGGATTCTCCCCTTTGCCTTTACGCTGATGATATCGACCCTCTTTATGGAGGGTGGCGGCCCCGACTTCGGCTGGACATTCTATGCGCCACTCTCGACCACCTATGCTCCGCCGAGCGTGACCTTCTTTATCTTTGCAGTTCACATGATGGGTTTTAGCTCGATCATGGGGGCGATAAATATTATCGCCACCATTTTGAATCTCAGAGCTCCCGGCATGACGATGATGAAACTGCCGCTGTTTGTCTGGACCTGGCTAATTACAGCGTTCCTGCTGATTGCGGTCATGCCGGTACTGGCGGGCGTGGTGACCATGATGCTGATGGATATCCACTTCGGTACCAGCTTTTTTAATGCCGCAGGCGGCGGTGATCCAGTGTTGTTCCAGCATGTCTTCTGGTTCTTCGGCCACCCGGAGGTCTACATCATGATTTTGCCGGCTTTCGGCATTATCAGCGAGATCATTCCGACCTTCGCCCGCAAACGGCTGTTTGGCTATGCCTCAATGGTATACGCGACGTCGTCGATTGCACTGCTGTCGTTCCTGGTCTGGGCGCATCACATGTTCGCTGTTGGTATGCCGCTGGCCGGTGAACTGTTCTTTATGTACGCCACCATGCTTATCGCCGTACCTACCGGGGTTAAGGTGTTTAACTGGGTCGCGACAATGTTCCATGGCTCTATGACTTTTGAAACCCCGATGCTGTTTGCACTGGCTTTTGTCGTGCTGTTTACCATTGGGGGATTCTCCGGCCTGATGCTGGCCATCGCCCCGGCCGATTTCCAGTACCACGATACCTATTTCGTGGTGGCGCATTTTCACTATGTGCTGGTGCCGGGCGCCATCTTTTCAATCATGGCGGGCGTGTATTACTGGCTACCCAAGTGGACCGGTCACATGCTCAACGAGCGTCTCGGCAAGGCGCACTTCTGGCTCAGTTTTATCGGCGTCAATATTACCTTCTTCCCGATGCACTTCGTCGGTTTGGCAGGCATGCCGCGACGGATTCCGGACTATGCGCTGCAGTTCGCCGATTTTAATGCGGTGGCCAGTGTTGGGGCCTTTATCTTTGGCTTCTCCCAGCTGGTGTTCGTATACAACATCATCAGCTGCATTCGTGGCGGAGAGCGAGCCACGGATCAGGTCTGGGAGGGCTCTCATGGGCTCGAATGGACGCTGCCGTCGCCGGCGCCCTACCATACATTTTCAAAGCCTCCGTTGATCAAGTAACCGCGGGAGGCTCGGCTGATGGATAATCTTCGACGCAGAAACAGGCGTCTGGTATTGCAGCTGATGCTCGGTGGCATCTTCATGTTCGGATTCGGCTTTGCGCTGGTACCGCTATACGATGTGTTCTGTCGTGTGACCGGTCTGAACGGCAAGATTACCAATACCGGCCCGGTTGCCATCGCCGCTGCGGATACCAGCCGTGATGTACGTGTGCAATTTATCGGCGTGAACAACGAAGGCATGCCTTGGGAGTTCCGGCCGCTGCTGAATACGGTATCGGTTAATCCCGGCGAAATGCGCCAAATGGCCTTTTTCGCCCGCAACCCGACCCCTCGTCGCATGGTGGCTCAGGCCATTCCATCCGTGACACCGTCGGAAGCAGCCCAGTATTTGCACAAGGTCAGTTGCTTCTGCTTCGATCAGCAGGCGCTGGATGCGGATGAGCACATGGAAATGCCGCTGTTGTTTGTCATTGACAAGAAGCTTCCGGCCGATATCCACACCATCACACTTTCGTACACCCTGTTCGATATCACTCCGGACCTGTCCGCCGGGCAAATAACAAATGATGATACACAGAGGTCGACGCTATGAGTTCTGCTGAGTATTACGTACCCAAGCAAAGCCACTGGCCGATATTGGCGTCCATTGCGCTGTTTCTGATGGCCCTGGGTGCCGGTAATCTGATCAATGATTTAAGCGCGGAAGTGTCTGGCGGTATCGGCGTTTGGCTCCTGCTTGTGGGGGCGGTGCTGATGATGGCGATTCTGTTTGCCTGGTTTCGTAACGTGATTAACGAAAGCATGTCCGGGCTCTATAACGAACAAATGGACCGTTCCTACCGCTGGGGCATGAGTTGGTTCATCTTTTCTGAAGTGATGTTTTTCGCGGCCTTTTTCGGCGCCCTGTTTTATATCCGCACGCTTGCGGTGCCCTGGCTGGGCGGGGAAGGCGACAGGGGTATCTCCAACATGCTGTGGGAGGGTTTTCAGGCGCAGTGGCCCCTGATGACGACACCGGATATGGAAACGTTTCCGGGGCCGCAGCAAATAGTCGATCCCTGGCACCTGCCGCTGATCAATACCATTCTGCTGGTCTCGTCAAGTTTCACGGTTACGGTGGCGCACAAGGCGCTGAAGGTTGATCAGCGCAGCCGTATCGTACTCTGGCTGGCAATTACTGTACTGCTGGGAGCAGGGTTTCTGGTGTTCCAGGCGTATGAATACGTCGAGGCATACCATGATCTGGGGTTGACACTGAATGCCGGCGTATACGGTGCCACCTTCTTCATTCTGACTGGATTTCATGGTTTGCACGTCACACTGGGTAGTGTGATGCTGATCATTATCTGGCTACGGGTGCTGCGGGGGCACTTTGACGCCGAGCATCACTTCGGGTTCGAGGCGGTTACCTGGTACTGGCATTTTGTCGATGTTGTTTGGGTAGGGCTCTTTCTATTTGTTTATATCATCTAAGGGCTCAGCGGTGCAGCCAGGGGGCATGAGCGCCCATACCCAGCTCCCCGGTGTAAAAGCCATAAAGCAGTACAAGAATTAGCAGCACGCTAAAACCCACTCGGAAAAACAGTGAGTTGACGGTGCGGTTGGAGTGTCCCCGGTCTGTAAGCAGAAAATAGAGCCCGCAGAAAAGGCTAACCAGGATAGCGAGAAACAGCACGGCGATCAGAGGCTTGAGGAACATTCAGGTTATCCGTAAAGAGTATGCCATGAGTAAAGGTGACAGACGTTCAGGTTTCAAGTGGCTTCTTGTGTTGAGTGCGACATTGCTTCTGCCGCTGCTGCTGTATCTGGGCAACTGGCAGCTGGAACGGGCGGTGCAAAAGGAGGAGCTGCTCAAGGCCTGGAATGACGATAGCATCCTGCTTACGAGCCTTTCGCAGCTGAACAGTCTGGCAGACAAAAACCTGTTTCCGGCAAGGCTGGAGGGCGGCATTCTGCAAGGGAAGTGGCTGTTGCTGGACAATCGTACCCGTGGCGGACATGCAGGCTATGAACTGATCGGCTTTCTGCAAATGCCAACAGAGCACTCGCTACTCCCTGTCAACCTGGGCTGGCTCAAGGCCTCTCCTGATCGATCTCAACTGCCGGAGATTCAGTTGCCCGAGTTGCCTGATTATTTTTCCGGGCGAATGCATCGGGTTCAGCCTTCTTTTGTGTTGGCGCAGGACATCTGGACCCCTGGCTGGCCTCTGAGAGTCCAGACGCTGGATGTTGAGCGTTTGCAGTCACTTGTTCATCGGCCGGTGCTGCCTTGGGTACTGGAGGTTGTCGAACCGGTGGACACGCGTCTCAACACAGACTGGCCTGTGGCTGCACTTAAGCCTGAAAGACATCTGGGCTACGCAGTGCAGTGGTTCGCGATGGCGCTGGCGCTGGCCGTTTTGCTGGGGTGGCATTGGCGCAATGGGGTACATAAAGGAGTGGATGATTGATGCGCAAGAGTACTGTCTGGTGGGTTTTTGCTGTGGGTGCAGGGCCAATGTTGCTGGCCTTGTTCATGTATTTTACCGGCGTGGGTATTCCTCAAGGGCGCACTCATCATGGCGAACTCATTGCGGATGGACGCACTGTGGATGATTGGTCGCTGGTGACTGCCACAGGAGAACCATGGCAAATGAGCAAGCATTGGCAGTTAATACTCACTCAGCCGCCAGGCTGCAGCGGCTGTGACAGCTGGGTAGAAAAAATGCCCAACCTGCATACCGCGCTGGGCAAAGAACGGGATCGGGTTGAGTGGCACCAGGTGTCTTCTGCTGCTGTTCAGGGTGGGCTGGTGTCAGACGAGATCTCTCGCCTGGGCGCGGCAGTTTGGGTTGTTGACCCTCTGGGGAATCTGGTCCTGCGTTATGACCTGACCGAGGCACCACAGGCGGTGCTGGATGATCTGCGCAAACTGCTGAAATTATCCAAACTGGGCTGAAACGGGAGGCTGAATATGCCGCAACGTGCCGCATCCGTCGTGCTGATCAATTTTGCTGTGGTACTCGCCTTGCTGGTGGTGATGTTGGGGGGGTGGACTCGTATTAATGATGCGGGTCTCGGATGTCCTGACTGGCCGGGCTGTTATGGTCATATCGTGTTACCAGGGTCTGAGGAGGCGCTGGCGCAGGCTCAGGCGTTGTATCCGGATCAGCCGCTGGTGGCCGGCAAGGGATGGCTCGAAATGGTGCACCGTTACGCGGCCAGCAGTCTGGGTTTGCTGGTGTTATGGCTGGCCTGGCTGGGCTGGAAGTGCCGCACAGACCGACGGTATCCAGCAGGGCTCAGTATCGCGTTGCTCTTACTGGTCTGCGTGCAGGGCGCCTTTGGTATGTGGACCGTGACGCTGAAACTGCTTCCCCTCATAGTGACGCTGCATTTGCTCGGCGGGCTCGTTATTCTGTCATTGCTGGTGCTATTGCGTTTTCGCATTCTTCACTGGCATCAAGCTGCCGCACGGTCTTCTTGGCCGGGGCGGGCGCAGCAAGGCAAAGGCTGGATTATGCTGGCTACCTTTGCGCTCTTTGGCCAGATTGCATTGGGTGGCTGGACCAGCGCCAACTACGCCGGTTGGGCCTGCACCGACTGGCTGCAATGTGAACAGGGCGGTGTCGTGACACTCGATTTTGTTACGGGCTTTACACCGGCGCTCGATACAGGTCCCAACTATCAGGGCGGGCACATGCCGCGGGATGCGCGCGCAGCGGTCCAGATGACGCACCGGGCCGGTGCCGTGGTCGTTTTGATGCTGATTGCAACCATGATCTGGCGCCTGGGTAGAGCAGGTTGGTCCAGGGGGAGCCTGATGTTGGTTGGGGGGCTTGTGGTGCTGCAGGTTGCATTGGGTGTCGCCAATATCATCTATGCTGTTCCTATCCCGCTGGCAATGGCGCACCACGGCGGGGCTGTTGTTCTACTGCTCAGTCTGGTGTGGTTATCCCAGCAAGATCGTGTTGTTGATAAGGAGATTGTGTATGCCCGTACGCAAAGCTGTTGAGACTGCTCATGCTCATGTGACCTGGCGCGACTATCTCGAACTGTGCAAACCTCGAGTGGTTGCGGTGATGCTACTGACGGTATTGGTCGGCATGGGGCTGGCCCGACCCGAGCTGCCTTCCCTTGAGTTGATACTACTCACCTTGCTGGGGGTCGCGATGGCTGCTGGCTCGGCTGCTGCAGTCAATCACGTGATGGATCGCCACCTGGACGAGAACATGGCGCGAACCCGGGGGCGCCCGCTGCCGTGTGGGAAAATGAGTGCGCAGCAGGCTCTGCTGTTCGCTGCTGCAATGGGTGTTTTCGGCATTGGTGTGCTGGCATTCTGGGTGAATCCACTGACTGCCTGGCTCACATTGTTCTCCCTGATAGGCTATGCGTTTATCTACACGATGTTTCTGAAGCGTGCGACGCCGCAAAATATCGTGATTGGCGGTGTTGCCGGTGCCGCGCCGCCGTTACTTGGCTGGACGGCAGTGTCCGGTGCACTTGAGCCCAACGGCTTGCTGTTGATGCTGATCATCTTTGCCTGGACGCCGCCCCATTTCTGGGCGCTCTGTCTTGCTCGCAAGGAGGATTACATTAAAGCAGGAATCCCGATGCTTCCGGTCACCCACGGCGAGAGCTTCACGCGCCTGCAAATCATGCTCTACACGCTGTTGATGATCGCCACTACTGCGTTGCCTTTCCTTACGGGCATGAGCGGTGTGCTCTATCTGGTGGGGGTTTCATTGTTGAACCTGCGCTTTCTGCAGTGGGCCTGGCGGGTCATGTACGCAGGAGATAACCGGCAGATTCCCATGCAGATGTTTCGTTACAGCATCAGTTACATCATGTTGCTGTTTGCCCTATTGCTGCTGGACCATTACTTCATTTTTACACGTTAAATACTGTCACAAACTGCCGCAGTAGGATCTACACTGTCAGTGGGTTTGAAAAAGGGCTGCTCAAGATTGGCTTGGGGTTCGCCCACATGCAATAGCCTCAGATATCAGGGAAGGATCTCCAGGGCTAAGAAAAGGGGAGTGCCATATGTTCCTGCAACACATGATGGGTATGCTTTATCACCCTAAAGAAGAATGGGGTTCGATTCGTAAGGAGCACTACACAACACTGCACGTCTTTTTATCTCAGATCAGCATTCTTGCGGCGATTCCCGCCGTGTCCCTGTTTATTGGCACGACCCAGGTGGGGTGGAGCATCGCGGGCAGTGACTATGTCAAGCTGGAAGTTGCCAGTGCGTTACCCGTGGCGATCGCGTTCTATTTCGCAATGTGGGTTGCCGTTGGCTTTATCGCTTATGCGGTCCACTGGATGGAAAAAACCTACGGCGGAAACGTGACGATGGATGAGTGTATTGTCCTGACGACCTTCACCGCCACACCGCTCTTTCTCTCCGGGCTGGCGGGTCTCTATCCTATGCTCTGGTTCGATGTCATTATCGGAATGATCGCCCTTGCTTATACCGTGTACCTGCTTTACACCGGGGTGCCTGTGATCATGCAGATTCCTGAAGACCGCGCTTTTTTCTTCTCGTCTTCGATTCTGACAGTTGGACTCTGTGTCCTGGTGGGTGTACTGGCTGCGTCCGCTATTCTGTGGGGAACCTTTATTCCGCTCACTTATACCTCTGGTTAGTTGCTCTTTATCTCAAATGTACAAAGGGTGCCTTTCGGCGCCCTTTGTTTTTATGGGGCTTTTGATATGGAGCTGCTGGCGATTGTTATCGGCTCGGTCCGGTTTTATTCACGGGGCTTTGGCGGGCTCATGAGTGTTAATGGTTAACTACTGTTTGTTATTTAAGCCGATTATGCGCGTCCAGGCGTTTTCCAGGCCCGGATTCGGCCTTTTTTCACTTTCCGGGCATTATTTTCAAAAGGGCTGTTGACTCTCCGCTGGGGGAATGTAGAATGCGCACCTCGCTTAGGGAGAGCGGCTTTAACGGCCCTCAAACAGAGCGAGCAAGTCGGAAGTAAGTGGTTGATTTTATTGCAAAGTTAACCGGCGTTATCGACTTGTGAGTCACCCTGTTTTCCGCGCGGCTCCGGCCACGAAAGTTGAAAAAAAGGGTTGACTTAAAACACTGAGCCGCTAGAATATG
>NZ_KB899104.1 GCF_000378045.1 Marinobacterium rhizophilum DSM 18822 | reverse complement strand
AGTCTCGTTTCCCGCTCCAATACATCCTATCGTGTTACATCAAAGACAGTGCCGACCCAGTAGGCGACCCGCCTTTTATTTGTCGGGCCCGCGACCGGGGCGCCGGAACGCCGGCCACCGGAGCGCCGGCCGAATCGAGTCTCGTTTCCCGTGCTAACCCTCACAGAGGGTAGTCAAGACTCATTGCGTACCTTCATACCATTGTATCTCCGTCCACTCTTCTGACAGTCCAAACGGGCTTCCTTTTCGCTGTGCGAGTACAGGTTGAATTTTCTATAGGACGCTTTCTTTAATTTGCAGTTTTACCGTGCTACAGGCACATTCTTTTCTATACTTGCACACGACTGATTGGCATTTCAGGGGTAGCAAGGGATTGTGAGAAAGTTTCTGCGATATTGGGCGCTGGTTTTAACGCTTGGCTTGGTGCCGCTGCAAAGCCTGTGGTCGCAGGTGGTCATCGCTCATCCCGGCGTACAGACCGGCGTTCTCAGTCCGACCTATCTTTTTGCGCTCTTTTCCCTGCGTATACGGCATTGGCCCCAAGGGCAGCCGGCTACGCTCGTTGTGTTCAAGGATGAGCATCCTGCGCATATTCATTTCGTTAAGCAGGATCTGGGCGTGTTTCCGTATCAGCTGCGCAGCATCTGGGACCGGTATATTTTCTCGGGTGCCGTGCAGGCACCCAGGACCGTCGAGACTGCCGAACAGATGATTAACTGGGTGAGCGCTACCGAAGGTGCTATCGGCTACCTTGACTCTTCCATGGGCGACGTTCCGGGAGTGCGCGTCATTGAAATCAAATAGCCCTGTCCATCTGGTAAGTCTCGCGCTGCTCTTCGTGGCCCTGACGGTGCGGGCCGAAGACATGACATCCGACGGTAACCTGCGTGTTAACGGCTTTATTACCCAGGGCTACTTTCAGTCTGATCACAACAATATTTATGGCAACAGTGAAGACGGCAGTCTTGATTTTCGCGAACTGGCGGTTAATGGATCCTGGCGCCCGAGGTCAGACCTGCTGCTGGCCGGCCAGCTGATGTCCCGTCGTGCCGGCAATGTGAATGACGGATCGCCTCAGGTTGATTATCTGCTGCTTGACTGGCGCATGCAGGATGATCAGGAGACGCAGAGCGGCATCCGTTTGGGGCGGCTCAAGGTGCCCTATGGCTTCTATAACGATACCCGGGATGTTGCCTTTACCCGGCCATCTATTCTGCTTCCTCAGGAAATCTATTACGACATGTCGCGTGACATTGCGCTGTCTGTGGATGGTGCGGGTATCTATCGCCAGGGGACAACTTTGGGGCTCAACCTGGATCTGGATATGGTGGTTGGTGTGCCCAAGCACGATGCCGCGGTGGAATATCCCTATCTGGGGGGGGATATGCCCGGGAAGTTCGAGTCCGGCATCGCCGCTATTGGTCGCTTGATGCTCGCCGATCCGCTGGAGCGATGGCGAGTGGGTGTGTCCTTGCTGAGCTTTGATCTGGATTACGAGGCGTTCGACGACCCCGTGCCCGCACTGTTACCGGGCGATGGTCGGCTGCATGTGGACATAGCCGTGCTATCGGCGCAAATGCGGTATCTGCGCTGGGCCTTCACGGCGGAGTACATGCTGCAGCATATCGACTGGAGCGAATTGGGCGGGGTTGTGGCACTAAAACCTGAGGTGTATCTGGAGGCGTATTATCTGCAGGCACAATATCATTTCCTGCCGCGCTGGGATCTCATCCTGCGTTATGGCGAGGCTTATCTCGATCGTGACGACAGGGGAGGCCGGGGCTTCCAGGCTCGGCTTGCCGAGCTGGGCATCGCTGCGCAGCCGGCGGTGCGCTATGCACAGGATCTGACCCTTGGGATCGGCTGGCAGCCGGCGCCAAACTGGCTGCTGCGGGCGGAATGGCACCGTGTGCAGGGCACGCTCTGGCTGCCGGGGCAGGACAATCCGGACACTGCGCAACTGCGGCGGAACTGGAATCTGTTCGCCTTGCAAGCTACCTACCGGTTTTAGGCGGATGCTTAAGCGTTGGGTGGCGTCGCCGGTACAGGGCATGTTGTCGGTGCCAATCCGTGCGAAAAATGCCGTTTGCCCGGTGTATGCCGTGGCTCCAGCTGCGCGCGCGCGTGGGAAGGCGTATACCGCAGGGGGGGCGATAAGGGCCAGGATGCGCAGGTCTGTCAGGGGGCTGGGATGAACAACATCTGGAAGCGCGGCAGTACCTTTGTCAGCCTGAAATGGAAGTTGATGCTGATTCTGCTGATGACGCTCTCCCTGGTGCATGTTCTGGCCCAGATGTTGTCTTATTCGCGTCAGCAGCAAGAGCTGGCGACCGAGCTCCGTACCCGTAATCAGTACCATCTTGCAATGCTGAATGCCACCGTGGAGGCCAGTTACCGGCGTCTGCTGGACATCGCTCAAATTCTTTTGCCGCCCTCACAGGGTGAAGCGCAGCCGGACGTGGATTCCAATAGTCGCCTGCTTCGGCTGGCCCAGGCCCTGGACGCTCGCGCGTCAGACGCACTGATGCAAGGCGTGGTCGATCTGGTGCAGCTGTACAGCCATGAAGGCCACTTGCAGCGCGGCTGGGGCGTGGCGCTTGAGCTCGGGCCTGGGGTTGTGAGGCGGGTGCTTGAGCGTGAACGGCCGCAGTACAACATTACCTGCCTGCAGGATTGCCTGCGCTACGTGGCCATTCCGGTCATGCTTGGCGATGGAGAAACCGCAGTGCTGTTGGTCGGCAGTCCCATGCATGACGTGGTGCTGGAGTACCACCGCCAGAGCAGCGTCGACATCGGGCTGTTGCTGGCATCGTCAGAGCCGGGTACAGGCCAGAAGCTGCGCCTGGTGGCGCTGACCAACCGGGGTCGTTATGAATCCATGCCCGGTTTTATGGATCTGGATAGCTGGCTGCGAAGGCCCGGTGTGGCCTTTGGCCAGGAATTTGAGGGGCGCGAACTGGAACTGCTGCTTTCGCCTTTGCAGCAGGATGTGTCGGACAGCCGCGCCTACTGGCTGATTATCAGTGATATTACGGCACCGCTGGAGGCCATGCGCAGCCGGCGCTTGTTTGACATGACGGTTGCACTTGGTGGCATTGTGCTGGCCCTCGTGCTGCTGGCGTTGATGTTGCGCCGTCCACTGGGATACCTGGGGCGTCTGGCCGAGCAATTGCCGCAACTGGCCAGGGTTGGTGGGCTGCGCGCGCAGGAATTGCTGCAGGGGCCGTCTGGCAGGGGATCCAGGGTTCTCTGTGACGAGCTGGATGTGCTGGCAGACAGTGCGGCAGAACTGGCCAGCAAGCTGGATCAGCTGGAGGATGCTGTTGCCGATCGAACCCTGAACCTGGAGCGGCGCAGTGCGGCGCTGCAGCGCGAGCGGGACTTCGTCACCAGCCTTTTCGATACCGCCCAAGCCGTGATTCTGACGCAAAACCGGGACGGGGTTATTCTGTCGCTTAACCAACATGGCGGCCGGCTTCTGGGAATCCCCTTGCCGTTGCAGCCGGGCCTTCGTTTCGATGCGATCGGTCTGCAGGCAGAGGGAGATGACGCATCGTCGCAGTTGCAGTCGCTCTATGCGGGCAGGAGCAAGCGGCTGCAGCTCGATACGCGCTTTGAGACCCGTGACGGGCGCGAGCTGCACCTGTCGTGGCAGCATTCGCGGTTGCGGGAAACCGGCGATGATGATGCCTATATCCTGTCTATCGGTCTGGACATGACCGAACGACGTCACGCTGAAGGTCGCCTCTACTGGCTTGCCAATCATGATCCGCTGACCCGCTTGCCTAACCGTCAGCTGTTTTTCGAAGCGCTGGTGCAGCGAATAAAATCTGCAGCACAATCGGGCCGGGAGCTGGCGATGCTGTGCTGTGATATTGACGATTTCAAAAGCGTGAATGACAGCCTCGGGCATCTTGTCGGCGATCATTTGCTGGAGGCCGTAGCACTGCGTATTGGCGAAATTAGTGGAGAAGAGCACCACCTGGCACGCCTGGGGGCTGATGAGTTTGTGCTGATGCTGGAGTGCGAGCAGGGCGTTATGGCGGCGGCGACGGCGCTGGCTCAGCGCCTGATTGGCGCTTTTATTGAGCCTTTTCACCTGGATGGTTATGAGATCTACAGCACTGTCAGTATTGGCATCAGTGTGTTTCCGGAACATGGCCAGGACGCCATCGACCTGGTCAAGAGTGCCGATCTGGCGATGATCGAGGCCAAGGAGCAGGGAACGGGTCGCTACCGCGTTTATCACTCGGCGCAGGGCAGTATGCGGGTTGAACGCTTTGCGTTGGGTAACGAGTTGCGCCGGGCAATCGATCAGGGTGATTTCACCTTGCAGTATCAACCCAAGATGGATGCGCTGAGCGGCCTTGTCTGCGGTATGGAGGCGCTGGTGCGCTGGCACCATCCCGAGTTTGGCGCCGTATCACCCGGGCGCTTTATTCCGCTGGCCGAGGAAATGGGGCTGATCGTGCCGCTGGGGCACTGGGTCTTGAACGAGGCCTGTCGACAGATGGCGCGGTGGCAGCAGGCCGGCATGATTCCGATACGCGTCGGTGTGAACCTGGCCGGCCCGCAGATTGCCCATGACAATCTGCTGCGGGAAGTGGATGACGCCCTGGCCGATTCCGGCTTGCCGGCGACACTGCTGGACCTGGAAATCACCGAGAGTTTCATTATTCGCCAGCCCGAGTTGAGCATCAGCAAACTGACGCAATTACGCGAGCGGGGTATCAGCCTGTCGATGGATGATTTCGGTACCGGCTATTCCTCCCTCAGCTATCTGAAGCGGTTGCCCGTCAATACCCTGAAAATTGATCAGAGCTTTGTGCGCGACATCGGCAAGGACCGGGATGATGAGTCTATCGTCAAGGCCATCATCGTGATGTGTCGCAGTCTGGGGATTGGAGTACTTGCCGAGGGAGTGGAAACCCGCGAGCAGCTCGACTTTCTGCTCAAGCACGGCTGCAGCCGAATTCAGGGCTTTTACTACAGCCGTCCGCTGGATCCGGACGCGCTGTGGCAGTTCGTCGATCGCCATAGCCGCAGCTGATATGGGTCGCCCGGGCGCGATATGCGGTTCAAGTCGGTTCCACGATATCACCGGCCGGGGGAATACCTGCAAAGAAGCTTGGCTTGAGCCAGCGTTCGACATTTTTTGTCAGTTCAGACAAGCCCACCAGCTGCAGTTTGCCGTCGGCAACCGCCTTGCGGTAGCTGATATCACCCATCCAGAGCTGGCACATCACCTTCAGGCAGACATTGAAATATACGTCGACTTCCTTGCCGGGATCATGCACACAGACATCCACCTCATCGCCCTTGACGACAATCCACCAGTTCGGGTATTCCTTAACGTCGTTGAAATTGAAGCGGATAACGGTTTCATTGCCGATCAGGTTGCCAGGTTCGATGCTGCGCTCCAGATACAGCATGAGCAGTTCCAGATCGTAGTCGTCTTCGGTCAACTGTTCCCGTGCCCAGCGCATACCCCAGTGGCCCACCTGCTCCACCACGGGCATCAGTTCCTTGCAGGCCAGCGTCGGGAAGTATTCGAAGCCCCGCTGGCCGGGAATGCGTTTGCGCACGATCAGCCCCATTTCCTCGAGATTGACAAGACGCTTTGTCAGCAGGCTGGGTGACATCTGGCTCAGTCCGCGTTGAAACTCGCTGAACCTTGTCGATCCCATCAGCAGTTCCCTGACCAGCAGTAGCGTCCATCGCTCGCCGAGCACCTCCATTGCCTTGGCGATGGGGCAAAACTGGTAATAGCCCATTGTTTATCTCCCTGCGGAAATGTGATGCAAGGGGAGTTCAGCTCGCTCCCCTAAACCATCGACCACTAAAAGCTGTATCAAGTGTAGTTAGTTACTACAAAATCTATAGTGGAATTGTGCAGTTTTTGAAGTAATGCTACGGGTCTGTTTTGTTTAATCTGTAAATCAGACGGATACAGATGAAACAAGAGGGCGGGGTAATGTGCAAACTCAGAAAAAAGAATATAGATATAACTAAACTGCGCAAAACGCTCGGGTATTATCCAACGGGTGTTTCGATTGTGACTGCGCCTGGTGTTAATGGCCAGCCGATTGGCATGACTATTAACAGCCTGATCTCCATCTCGCTTGAACCTCCATTGATCGGATGGTGCGTCGATCGTCGTGCCGCGAGTTTTGCGGATTTTTCACAGTGCCAAAACTTCAGCATCTCAATTCTGAGCGAGGATCAGAGCGAGCTGGCACGGCTTTTCGCGACTCGCGGGGCCGACAAGTTTGCCGGGCTATGCGCGGGCCGGTTTGACGCCGGCGAGACCCAGGCCGGTGTATTGATTCCCGGTGCCTGTGCCTGGATACGTTGCAGCGTCTACCGCTTTGTTCCTTTGGGGGATCACCTGATGCTGGTCGGCGAAATCACGCATTTTCAGCATGCGGATGAAGTGCCACTCGTTTTTTCCAAAGGGATATTCAGAAACCTGGCCGGTGAAAATAAAGTGGCGGCGTGATCTCGCCTCATTTTTTACTGGCTGTGAAAATTAATTCGTTCTCGTAATTGAGCATCAAAAAATATAACAAGAGGGCTAACCCATGGAAGCATTCACACTTGATAGCAGACTCGTGCAGGTACTGCGAAAAATAGGGCCAAGCATTGCAGAAAATGGTCTGCAGGCCGACAGAACTGATTGTTATTCAAATGAAAATTGCGCCCTGCTGAAGGCCGAAAAGGTGTATTCGGCGCTCGTGCCAGAGGAATTTGGCGGTGGCGGATTTAATTATCGGGACATGTGCGGCTTTCTTCGCGAACTGGCGGCATATCATCCTTCGACCGCGCTTTCCTGCTCCATGCACCAGCATATCATTGCAGCAAACTGCTTTAATCATCGCCAGGGTCGGCCGGGGCAGGCGCTGTTGGAAAAAGTTGCCGCGGGCGAGCTGATGCTGATCAGCACCGGTGCCGGTGACTGGCTGGCATCCAATGGCGAGATGGAGCGCACAGAAGGCGGTTATCTCCTGAATGCAGTCAAGCACTTTGCCAGCGGTTCGCCCGCCGGTAATGTGCTGGTGACGTCTGCACCCTATCAGGACCCTGACGCGGGCTGGCAGGTGCTGCATTTCCCCGTCCCGATGACGTCACCGGGTGTGACTGTGCTGGATAACTGGGCGCCCATGGGCATGCGCGGTTCGGGTTCTAACAGCGTCAAACTGGAAAATGTGTTCGTGCCGGACGCCAGTGTGGCCGTGCGACGCCCCCGTGGGGATTTCCACCTGATGTGGTGCGTCGTGCTGCCGGTGGCACTGCCGCTGGTCATGTCGGTGTATTACGGCGCCGCCCGGGAGGCCGCCGCCAGGGCCCGTGCACGGTGCATGGCCAGCCAGGACCCGGTTACGCCCTATTTGCTCGGCGAGATGGAAAACGCGCTGACGACAGCGCAGGTGTTGCTGGACAGCATGATTGAGATTGTTGATGAATTCAATTTCACGGCAGACCTGAACACCGTCAATGAGATCGTGAAGCGCAAAACCCTGGTTGCCGATGCATGCAAGGTGACAGTGGCCAAGGCGATGGAGGCCTGCGGTGGTCCGGGCTTTCTGCGTGGCAACGGCATCGAAAACCTGTTTCGCGATGTCATGGCGTCTCATTTTCACCCGCTGCAGGAAAAGCGGCAGCATCTGTTCACCGGATCACTCGCCATGGACAGGGAGCCACCGGCCCAGGCGTTTTGAGCCGATATCAAATGCAGTTGCCGGGCGGGGCCTGTGTTGGCGCCCCGTCTGGCAAATGAGTGGAGAATCGAGCAATGGGTATTTTCAAACGTGTATTCAGCCAGTTACTAGTGCTTTGTAATGTCCAGACCATGATCGGCGACAGCATGCCCAAACAACCTGATCCACGTACGCTGAAGGATATCGGTGTCGATCGGATGGCGGCGGAACACCTCAGAAACGAGCGCCTCTGGCGCGAACTCGCCTCCTGATACTCTGCGCCAAACAAGGCTGGCGATGAGCCCGCATGAGCGGCGGGCCTCAACGTCTTTCCAGTGCTTTCTACTATTGTTAACCTGACGGGTAAACCGGTTCTAGCGACCGTGCAACGGATACAGGGAGCCTGTAGTTGAATCCGGATCAATGGCTGATTACTGGCGTACTGCTGCTGACCCTGGCGCTCTTTGTCTGGGGAAAGTATCGCCATGATGTGGTGGCGGCGATTGCCCTGGGTCTCTGTGTACTCAGCGGCCTGGTTGCATCTGAGGATGCGTTTGCCGGCTTAGGTCATCCTGCGGTGGTCACCGTCGCGGCGGTACTGGTCATCTCCGATGCATTGCGCCGCTCCGGCGTCGTGGACATGATCGTACAAAAAATCCTGCCTTATACCGAGCACCCGCTGAGTCATATCCTGATTCTGACGACGGTGGTGACCCTGGCGTCGGCATTCATGAACAACGTTGGCGCCCTGGCGTTGATGTTGCCCGTAGCATTGGCAACCTGCAGCAAGCATCAGCGCTCACCGGCGCTGATCCTCATGCCACTGGCCTTTGGCAGTATTTTGGGGGGCATGACTACGGCCATCGGTACGCCGCCCAATATCATTATCACCATGATGCGGGCGCAGGTGAGTGGTGAGGCCTTCAGCATGTTTGATTTTTCGCCCGTTGGCGTCGCCATCGCCGTGGTGGGCGTGCTCTTTATTACGCTGCTGGGTTGGCGCCTGATTCCCGCGGCGCGTCTGAAGCACAGCTCGCCGGAGCAACTGTTCGCCATTGATGACTACCTCACCGAGGTCATCGTAACCGCCGACTCGGCCCTGGTCGGCAGGCCGGTGGCTGAGATCGAGGGTCTGGATGACAGCAGTATCGAGGTTGTCGGTGTGGCGCACCGGTTTGGCAGGACGTTGTCACTCAAGCCCGGTCAGGTACTCGAGACCGGCGATATCCTGATTCTGCAGGCCGACCCGTCGGAAATTCAGCCGTTGCTGGACAAGAATGATCTGGAACTGATTACCAGTGCGGACAAGAAATTCGCCGAACTGACCCATGGCGACCTCGCGCTTGTGGAAGGCGTTATCAAAAAGGGCTCTGTGCTCGAGGGACGCGATGTGCCGTTTCTGCGCCGACGCAGCCGCAGTTCCCTGGCATTGGTCGGTCTGGCGCGAGAAGGGCAGCAGGTGCGCCGCCGTCTGCGGCGTACCCGGTTTCAGGCCGGCGATATTCTGCTGCTGCAGGGCGCTGCCGATGATGTCGATGAGCAGCTCAACGAACTGGGCATGATTCCGCTGGCCGAGCGCAATCTCAGCCTGGGGCAGCCTAAGAAAGTGGCCGTGGCACTGACCATCTTCGCCGTGGCCATTGCGCTGGGAGTCGCCAAGGTGCTGCCGCTGGCCATCGTGTTTTCGCTGGCCGTCATCGTCTACCTGCTGCTCGACATTCTGCCGGTGCGTAATCTTTACGATGCCATCGACTGGCCCGTGATTATCCTGCTCGCGGCCATGATACCGGTGGGTAATGCGCTGCAGAGCACGGGTCTTACGCAGTTGCTGGCTGGCGAAGTACTGGCATTGACCGACGGCATTCCGGTGTATCTGATTGTCGGCCTGGTGCTGGTGGTGACCATGTTCCTGTCGGACATTATCAATAATGCCGCCACGGCGGTCATCATGGCGCCACTGGCGTACGGCATTGCCATGGGACTGGGGGTCAGTCCCGATCCGTTCTTCATGGCAGTGGCTGTGGGTGCATCCTGCGCCTTTCTGACCCCTATCGGGCATCAGTCCAACACGCTGGTGCTGGGCCCCGGCGGGTATGCCTTTGGGGATTACTGGCGCATGGGGCTACCACTGGAAATATTGATTGTACTGCTGGCTGTACCGCTGATTCTGCGGGTCTGGCCGCTCTAGCCATGTGACTGTGCGCCGCCGTGGTCATTTTATGTGATGTGAATGGGTGTCAGCATGAGGCAGGTCATTACCGGCTACCACCGCGATGAGGCGGGTGACTGGGTCGCGCAGCTGGCGTGTGGGCATTTTCAGCATGTGCGCCACACGCCACCCTGGGTCAACCGGCCCTGGGTGGTTACCGCAACGGGGCGGGCCGCCATGCTGGGCTCTGCGCTGGAGTGCAGAAAGTGCGATGAGGGCGCGCCGCCCGACTGCAGGTAGAGAACCGCACCGCTACCGCTTTTCAACGGGCAGCCAAGCATTTGGCGATGCCACAACACTGCGGCTGATGCTCAGGGGCGGCGATGGCATGGGACGGTCGGCTTCATTAGCCTCTAATGCAGATCGAGCAGTCGTGCGCGAGCTTCCTCGTAATTGAAGCTTTCACCTGCCGCCTGGGCTTCATGGCGCATCTCGTCCAGCCGCTGGAAGATGTCAATTTCGTCGTCTGGCATGAAATGCAGCAGCTCGCCACCGAACAGCCAGAACAGATCTCTGGGTACCAGCGGAACCAGGTCGGGGTAATGTCGTACCAGTCGGGCCAGAATTTGCTGGCCGGATTCGATATAATCCCCGCGCTGGTGCTCCATGTCCGCGACCAGCTGAATCAGCTGTTGCTGAAATTCCGCCTCGTTTTCAGGTAGTTCGTCCTGGTTGAAGGGGGCATGACGCAGCAGGTTGTTGCTGGCAACTTTGAGTAAATTAAGATGAAACTGGTAATAGTCTGCAATCATCGGTGGCTACCCTCGGTGGAAGGGGCGTTATTCTAGCAAAGGATGGCACTGGAGCGAGTGTTGCAGGACGCCATTTTGTAGATAGGCTTGGGCCTTGGTGCCCCTAGGTTGAAATCGAATGCCTCTGGCCGCATATATGGCAGACTCTGACGCCGTCGCCTTTGCAGCTGCCAATCCCCCGGGGATACATTCCTGCGGGCCTGCAATACCTATTCAGTGGCTCCTGCGGGCCGAACAGACAGGATGAATACATGACCGCTGCGCTATCGATACGCAATCTTCGTAAAACTTACGGCAATGGCTTTGAAGCCCTCAAGGGCATCTCGCTGGAAGTGCAACAGGGGGACTTTTTTGCACTGCTTGGGCCCAACGGTGCCGGCAAGTCCACCACCCTGGGGATCGTATCGTCCCTGGTCAACAAGAGCTCGGGCGATGTGGAGGTCTTTGGTCACAGCCTGGATACCGCCCATGCGCAGGCGAAGATGTGTCTGGGGGTGGTGCCACAGGAATTCAACTTCAATCAGTTCGAGAAGGTGATGGATATCGTCACCACCCAGGCCGGCTATTACGGCATACCACCGCGCCTGGCGCGGGAGCGGGCTGAGTACTATTTGAAGAAGCTGGGTCTCTGGGACAAGCGCAACCAGGTATCCCGCATGCTGTCCGGTGGCATGAAGCGGCGTTTGATGATTGCCAGGGCGCTGGTGCATGAGCCCAGGGTGCTTATTCTCGATGAGCCCACTGCAGGGGTGGATATCGAGTTGCGCCGCTCCATGTGGGCTTTCCTGCAGGAGATTAACCGCGCCGGCACCACCATCATCCTGACCACGCACTATCTGGAAGAGGCGGAGAGCCTGTGCCGCAACATTGCGATCATCGACCATGGCCGCATCGTCAAGGACACCAGCGTCAAGGCATTGTTGCAACAGCTGAATACCGAGACCTTTATCCTGGACATTAACCCTCCCCAGGCGGCACTGCCTGCGCTCAACGGTTACCAGGCGCGGCTGGAAGATGACCATACGCTGGTGGTGGACGTGGAAAAAACGCAGGGCCTGAGCAGGCTCTTTTCCGAGCTGTCTTCACAGCGCATTGAAGTGCAAAGCATGCGAAACAAGGCGAACCGGCTCGAAGAGCTTTTTGTCAGCCTGGTGGACAAGAACCTCACGGATGAGAAGAACGCCTGAGTGATATTCAAGCGCCTGCTATTAATCCGGCGGGTTAATACTTGAAGCAGGGATGCCTCATCCTTGCCCGCAGGGCAACGCGAACCCCACAAAAACCGGCACGTTCACACGCTTGGCCTGGTTTTGTGGGGTGACAGACAAAGAGGCATGGAACCTATTTGTCTGTCAGGATAATAGTGCCCTGAGTCCTGACAGCTCAGGCACAATATGCGCCAGGCAACGCCCGCCGATGGCGAGCAAACTGATTACCTTAAAACAGGAGAGTGCATGAAACCGCGGGAGCTATTTATTGCTTTCTGGACGATAGTCGTCAAGGAAATACGCCGATTCATGCGTATCTGGCCGCAGACATTGCTGCCACCGGCTATTACCATGACGCTGTATTTCATCATATTCGGCAATCTGATTGGCAGTCGCATTGGTGAGATGGGCGGCTTCGATTACATGGAATATATCGTTCCCGGCCTGATCATGATGTCAGTCATCACGAACTCCTATGGCAATGTGGTGTCGTCATTTTATGGCACCAAGTTTCAGCGCCATGTCGAGGAACTGCTGGTTTCGCCCATTCCCAACTGGGTCATTCTGAGTGGCTATGTGGTCGGCGGCGTGGCCCGGGGCGTTGGTGTGGGGCTGATCGTCACACTGCTGTCGTTGTTCTTTACCGATCTGCAGGTGCATCATCTTTTCGTGACCATCAGTATTGTGCTGATGACATCGATACTGTTTTCACTCGGGGGCTTCATCAATGCGATTTATGCCAACTCCTTTGATGATATTTCCATCGTGCCGACCTTCGTGCTGACGCCGTTGACCTACCTGGGTGGCGTGTTTTATTCAATCCAGCTGCTACCGGAGTTCTGGCAGGGGGTGTCGATGCTGAATCCCATTCTGTATATGGTGAACACCTTCCGTTACGGTATTCTGGGTGTCAGTGACATCAACATTGTGTTTGCCTTCAGCATGCTGCTGGCGGTGATCGCCGTGCTGTTCAGTTATTCTTTGTACCTGTTGCAAAAAGGCAAGGGGATCCGTTCTTGAGTCATGAAGATCAGGTGTTGCACCAGTCGCCACTGGGGCAGGGCACCGCATACGTCAATACCTACGATGCCAGTCAGCTTTACCCGATTGCGCGCGATCTCAACTGGGAGAAGCGCGGTATTGAGCGCAGCAGCCTGCCATTCGCTGGCGAAGATATCTGGAATGCCTACGAGGTGTCCTGGCTCAACAGCCGCGGCAAGCCCGTGGTGCGCCTGGCGGAGTTCCGCATACCGGCCAGTTCCAGCCATATCATTGAGTCCAAGTCGTTCAAGCTGTACCTCAACTCCTTCAACCTGAGCCGGTTCGACACTGAAGCCGAGGTTGTGGCACTGATGGTGCGGGATCTGTCTGCCGCTGCCGGCGCCAAGGTTGCGGTACAGCTCATCGCCCCCGATGCCAGTGCCCCGATTGGCGCCTTTGAGGGTAGCTGCCTTGATGAACTGGATGTGGACATCGAGCACTATCAGCCTGCGCCCGAGCTGCTCGGCGCAGAGGGTGATGTCGTCGAGGAAAGCCTTTACAGTCATTTGCTCAAGTCCAATTGCCCGGTGACGGGCCAGCCGGACTGGGCCAGTATCCAGATTCGTTACACGGGGCCGCGTATCGAACGCGAAGGATTGCTGCGCTACCTGATTTCGTACCGCGAACATGGCGACTTCCATGAACAGTGTGTCGAAAATATCTTTATGGATATCTGGCAGCAGTGCCGTCCCGCGTCGCTGAGTGTCTATGCCCGCTATGTACGCCGCGGCGGGCTGGACATCAACCCCTATCGCAGCAGCCGGGCGGAGCCTGCGCCCAATCTGAGACTGGGACGGCAGTAATAATCTGCCGCTCACTTTTATTGCCCCTGACAGGAGACCCTATTCCATGGATGCACTGGATGCCTTGACCAACCGCGTATCAATTCCGCTGCTGGAGGCGCCGGGCCCGAGTCGCGATCAGCTGGAGCAGATGTTTCGCGCGGCCCTGCGGGCTCCCGATCATGGGGGGATACACCCCTGGCGCTTCCTGGTGATTGAGGGCGAAGGTCTGGACCGCCTGGGAGAGCTGTTCCTGGCGTCTGCCAAGGCAAAGGATCCGGACCTTGCACCGGAGCGTTGCGAAAAACTGCTCAAAGCCCCGCGCCGCGCCCCCCTGGTGTTGGTGGTGATCGCCTCAACGCGTGAGCACCCGAAGGTGCCGAAGATTGAGCAGCAGATATCCGCTGGCTGCGCTGCCAATAACATCGTCATCGCAGCCCACGCTATGGGTGTCGGTGCCATGTGGCGCACCGGTGATCCGGCCTATGATCCACAGGTACTGAAGGGATTGGGGCTGGGGGATCACGAATCGCTGGTAGGCTTCATCTATCTGGGCACGCCAGGCCGCCAGCGCACGTCGCCTGCGCTGGAACCAAGCGACTTCGTCAGCCGCTGGGATGGCGCCTGAGATGGCTGGCACGGCAGACATTGCTGATTTTCAGCGCTGGCTGCTGGGCCAGATACCGCTGCTGAACCACATGGGCCTGGGCCCCTTTGACTATGATGGGCAGTGCCTTGCGATTCCCGCGGCGCTGGGACCCAATGTGAATGACAAGGGCACAGGCTTTGGCGGCTCCCAGGCCACGCTGGCCACGATTTGCGGCTGGTCTCTTGTCACTCTACTGCTGCGCAAGCAGGGGCTGGACTGCGATCTGGTCATTGCGGACAGTCATCTGGAGTACCTGTCGCCGGTCGATGCGGATTTTGTCGCCCGCTGCCGATTACCGGATCAGCCGAGGGTCGATTCATTTCTCGAGCGGCTGCGAACCAGGCGCAAGTCGCGGCTGGAGTTGAACGTTGAGCTGCGTCAGGGCGAGCGCGTGGCGATGCGCATGCGTGGCCGCTATGTTGCCCTGCTGCGTGATGTCGCTGATACGACCCCGTCTGAACCTGGCGCTTCACGCCACAGCTGAAGGCGTCTTCGCGCTGCATTCTTTCCCGTGTTGTTGCCTGCCTTGTCAGTGAGCAGCGCTAACCGGCTGACGGTTAAAGCCGGTTAACGCTCAGGTGCTCAGGGCTGCATTACATAGAGGCCAGGTGCATTCATCAGTGGGGGATAGCCCTGCTGCGGCGCTCCCATCGGCGGCGGGTTTTGTGGCTCGCCGGATTTGCCCTTAAGCCAGTGTTGCCATTGAGGCCACCAGGAGCCTTCGTGCAGCTCGGTGATCGTGCGCCAGGTTTGCGGGTCGATGTAGCGTTCGCCGGCTTTTTTTGTCGAGATCTGGTAGCGGCGATGATCACGCTCGGGCGGACTGACAATGCCGGCATTGTGGCCGCCGTTGGTCAGCAGAAAGGTGACGTCGATCGCGGGATGTGTGGTGATCTTGTAGACCGACTGCCAGGGCGCAACATGATCGCTGATGGTGCCGACGGCAAAAATCGGCGTGCGCAGGTCGGCCAGGTTGATCGGACGACCCTCGACGATATAACGCCCGCTGGCCAGGTCGTTGTTGAGGAAGAGTCCGCGCAGGTACTCGGAATGCATTCGATAGGGCATTCGGGTCAGGTCGGCGTTCCAGGCCATCAGGTCGTTCAGTGGCTGGCGTTCGCCGAGGAAGTAGTCGCGCACCATGCGTGACCATATCAGGTCGTTGGAGCGCAGCAGCTGAAAGGCGCCGGCCATCTGGTAGCCGTCGAGGTAGCCCTGGTCCCACATCATGCTCTCAAGAAAAGCCACCTCGCTCTCGCCGATAAACAGACTCAGCTCGCCGGCTTCGGTGAAGTCGAGCTGGGTGGCCAGGGTGCTCAGTGTCGCCAGCCGGTTGTCGCCATCGCGAGCCATGGTGGTGGCGGCGATCGACAGCAGGGTGCCTCCCAGGCAGTAGCCCATCCCGTGAATGGCCTGGTCCGGTACGATCGCCGAGACGGCATCAATGGCTGCCATCACCCCGAGCCGGCGGTATTCATCCATGCCAAGATCGCGATCGTCCGAGGTCGGATTGCGCCAGGATATCATGAACACCGTGTGTCCCTTGTCGACGAGGTACTTGACCAGTGAGTTACGAGGCGAGAGGTCGAGAATGTAATACTTCATGATCCAGGCGGGTACGATCAGGATCGGTTGCGGATGTACCTTTTCGGTGCTGGGACTGTACTGGATCAGCTCGAACAGGTGGTTGCGAAACACCACCTGACCCGGGGTTACTGCGAGGTTTTCGCCGACTACAAAGTTTTCGGCACCGACCGGTTTGTGTCCCGAGGCGAGGCGCTGCATGTCCTCGCTGAAGTTCTGCACGCCTCGCACCAGGTTCATGCCGCCTTCGGCCAGCGTCGCCTTGAGGATCTCGGGGTTGCTCCAGGGAAAGTTCGACGGTGCATAGTGGTCCAGCAACTGGCGAACGACGAAAGACAGTACCTGCTGGCGCTGGGGCGACAGGCCGTCGATCTCGGTGGTGGCGTTATGCCACCATTGCTGATGCAGCAGAAAGGCCTGGTGTATCAGGTTGTAGGGCCACTGTTGCCAGGCGTCGCCTGAGAAACGCTTGTCCTGGGGCAGGGGCTGGATACAGCAGTCGCTTTGTGGGTTGGCGGTTTGCTGCACCATATAATTCAGCAGTCGCGTCGACTTGCGTCCGGCTTTCTCGATCAATGCCAGTTGTTTGCCGGGTGAAGTTGCCAGGTGTGCAAGCCAGTCGACGTACAACGCCGTCAGGCCGGCGGGACTCAGGCCCAGACTGAAGCGTGCCAGATTGGCGCGAAAGGCATGGTCCAGCGCCCGGGTGCCGAAAGAACGGTAAGACAGGGGGCTCTCGTCATCCAGCGGGCTGAAGGGGCTCGGCAATGTTGCCGAGCGTCGGGAAACCCCGCGATCAGGTGTCAGCGGCAACACTCTCCTGTCCTTCATCTCCTCCAACATGATGCCTCCTCAGCCTGGCTTTTGGGTGTCATTGGTTCCGGCAGGATATGTCCTGTTTTTTCTGTAAAACGTCAACAGGGCCTAGAGTCTAGCCACTTTCATCGCAACGCAATACTGACGGGCGTCAACATCCAGGCGTAGAGGTTGTTACTTTTAATCTGACAGACCAATAGCCATCTTACTGCGGGGGCACGTCTGGCGCTGCGGCCTCGATGGGTTTTACCGCCAGGATAACAATCGGTGTCTGGGGCACATCGCGGTGTGGCGGGCGCACAGTGGTGGGGGTGTTGCTGATCTCGTTTACCACATCCATGCCCTTGATGACGCGGCCAAACACAGCGTAACCCGGCTGATTGCCCCTTGCATCAAGCCTGGGGTTGTCGACGCTGTTGATAAAAAACTGCGTGGTGGCGCTGTTTGGATCATTGGTGCGGGCCATGGACAGTGTGCCGGCGCGGTTGCTCAGGCCATTGCCTGATTCGTTTTCGATCGGGGCGTCGGTTGGCTTTTTCTGCATGGCCTGGGTGAAACCGCCGCCCTGAATCATGAAGCCGGGAATCACGCGGTGAAAGATGGTGCCCTCGTAGTAACCCTGTTGCGCATAGTGCAGGAAGTTGGCCACGGTCTTGGGCGCCTGTTCGTCAAAAAGTTCGATCTCCAGGTTGCCGGCACTGGTTTGCATCTGTACCAGCGGCCCGGCTTGCAGAGGCAAGGCACTGAGGCCGAAAATCAGGCTGCAGCTCAAGGCTGCACGGCGCAGTATCTGTGTCATGGTCGTTGTATGTCCGTTGCCCGGGATTGCAGCGGCGTGGCTGCTGTCCGGTTATGGGTTGCATGCTCAGCGTTTAACACGCGGCATTAGAAACATCAGTATTGAAGCCTGTGCTGCAGTGCAACGTCAAGCGTACCTTTGGCGTACGAAGTCGTGCTGGCATGAATCCGTCTGCGGCTGTTTTGCGTATGCCTAACCACGGATCCCTGAGTGGAGAGTGTTATGGCAGGTTTTGCAGTGCATTGGATACGCCTCGCAGGGCGGGGGCTGGCAGCTGCAGCGGCATTGTTTTGGGGGAGCGTCCAGGCGCAGACGGCTGAGACATTGCAGGTACCCGCGGGTGCACAGAATCCGCTGGCGTTCGAGGTACAGCGCAACGGTGTGCCGGTGGGAACCCACTGCGTGGCCTTTACACGAGAAAACAGCCGGTTACGGGTGGATGTCATGATGGAGCTGCAGGTACCTGTTGCGCTCTGGTTTGACTACCACTATCGCTACAAGGCGACGGAGTGGTGGCAGTCCGGCAGGCTCGATGCGCTGCGGGTACAGATTCAGGATGGTGGGAATCCGGTGCGTATTCATGGTCAGACCCGCGACGGCCGGCTCGAGGTTGACGGGCCACGCGGGTTGCTGCGTTTGACTCGCGATCTGTTGCCCAGTAACCACTGGAATGTAGCGATCCTGCAGGAGTCAGCAGTACTGAACACGCTGACAGGCACAACCAGTGAGCTGGAAATCAGCCGCGAGGGCAGTGATAGCCTTGTGGTCGCAGGTACCGAAATTGATGCAGACCGTTTCCGCCTCGGCGGTGATCTGTCCGACACAAGGGTTTGGTATGATCGCCAGGGGCGCTGGCGCGGGCTGGAATTTTCGGCTCGGGACGGGTCAGTGGTACGGCTGCACCCGCGAGACATTGCCAATGTATTGACCGAGCCCTCCACCGATTCTCCCTGGAACAGGAACTCCGTATGCAAAAGCCTCAGTGGCGCGTTGTCTGGATAACGGGAGCCTCTACGGGCATTGGTGCTGCGCTCGCGCTCGCGCTGGCTCGCAGGGGATGCGGTGTCGCGATCAGCGCCCGCAGTGCCCCCGATCTCGGTGATCTGGCATGCCAGGCCCAGGGCTTGCGCGGCGAGCTTTGGCCCTATCCACTGGATGTGACCGATGCCGCGGCCTGCTCTGCAACGCTGGACAGGATCGAGGCTGAGCACGGTGCTGTCGAGCTTGCCATCCTCAATGCCGGCACTCACCGGGCACTGACGCCAGAGACCTTCGAGGTTGCGGCGTTTGAAGCCCTCATGCAGCTCAATTATATGGGGGTGGTGAATGCCGCCGTACCGTTACTCGCGCGTATGCGCTCTGTGGGCGGCGGTCAGCTGGCGATTACGGCCTCGGTGGCGGGGTACCGGGGCCTGCCAACGGCCAGTGGCTATGGCGCCAGCAAGGCGGCGTTGATCAATTTTGCCGAGGCACTGAAGCTGGATCTCGCCGATACCGGCATCGTTGTCAGCCTGATCAATCCGGGTTTCGTGCGCACGCCGCTGACCGATCGCAATCGCTTTTCAATGCCCTTCCTGCTTGAGCCCGAAGATGCTGCTGCGCGCATCATTCGCGGCCTGCAGCGGCACCGGTTTGAAATTGCCTTTCCATGGCGCTTCGTGCTGGGGCTCAAGCTGTTTCGTCTACTGCCATACTGGCTTTATTTTCCGCTTGTTCGAAGGATTACACGCGCATGACGCCCCGCCAAAGCTGTGCCCGTTACGTTGAGTTATTTGAAAACCTGACACCGGAACGGCTCGGTGAGCTGCTGCCGCTAGTGACGGACAATGTGCATTTTCGCGACCCCTTTAACGATGTGCGGGGTGTGACGGCGCTACAGCGGGTGCTGGAGGACATGTTTGAGCGCACCGATTCGCCCCGTTTCAAGGTGCTGCACTGGACGGTCGACGGGCACGACGGCTATATCCGTTGGCTGTTCAGTGCCCGTGTACCGCTGCTCGGCCAGTGGCACGTCGAGGGAGTCTCGACGCTTGCATTCGCCGAGGGTGGACGTATTGCCGAGCACCTCGATCACTGGGATGCCAGTTGTGTCTACGCGCGGATTCCGCTGCTCGGGGCTCTGGTGCGGGGGGTACGGCGGCGCCTGGCCTGTAAAGTCTGAAAGCCTGGCGGGCCGCCTTCGGCAAAGCGGACTATGGTGTAGATATACCCTTAGTAGGCGGAGTCCTGCCATGGCGTTAACGCAACTTCTGTCCACCGATCGCATCGCGCTCGATCTTAAAGGGCGCAGCAAGGAGGATGTGCTGGCTGAGATGGTGGCGATGCTCGACGATGCTGGCAAACTGGAGGATCCCGAGGCCTTTCTTGACGCCGTGCTGGCGCGCGAGGCCACGGGCAGTACGGGTTTGGAGCAGGGCATAGCGATGCCCCATGCCCGTTCCCAAAGTGTACGCGAGCCGGCACTGGCCTTTGCCATTGCCAGAGAGGGTATCGAGTTCGGTGCCCTCGATGGCAAGCCGTCGCAGCTATTCCTGATGATCGCCGAGCCCGCCGACGCCGACAGTCAGCACCTTGATGTGCTGGCGGCCGCCTCCTGCCACCTGATTGATCCGGCTTTTCGCGAGCGGCTGATGCTGGCCAAATCCGAGACGGAAATATTGCAGCTCTTTGCCGAGGCCGAGGGGATTGAACTGCCGCAGCTTGAGGTGCAGGCGGAAGCCCACCTGGTTGCTGTGACCTCCTGCCCGGCAGGTATCGCCCATACTTATATGGCGGCCGAGCGGCTGCAACAGGCGGCCCGGGAGCTGCATCTGGACCTTCTCGTCGAGACCCATGGTTCGGCCGGTGTGCGCGGTGCCCTGTCAGTGGACGATATACATCGGGCCGATGCAGTCCTTCTGGCAGTCGACCGCAATATCGGTTTGCAGCGCTTTGCCGGCAAACCGTTGCTGCAGGTTCCGGTCACCGATGCGATTCGGCATCCGAAGCGGCTGTTGCTGCGGGCACTGCGCCAGCCTGCACTCGGCGCCCCCGGAACAGGCGAGGTCGTCGGGCCTGCCACATCATCGGAAATCGACCACTGGGGTTTCTATCGGCATTTGATGACGGGCGTCTCGAGTATGCTGCCATTCGTGGTGGGTGGCGGCATCCTTATCACGCTATCGCTGCTGTTCGGTATCGATGCTGCGGATCCCGCATCACCCGACTTCAACCCGTTGGCGAAATTGCTGCTTCAGCTCGGCGGGCCGATGGGCGCTTTCGGGCTCATGGTGCCGGTACTTGCCGCCTTTATCGGCCGGAGCATCGCCGACCGGCCCGGCCTGATGCCGGCGATGGTGGGTGGCTATATTGCTGCCCAGGCCGGTGCTGGCTTCCTGGGCGGTATGGTGGCGGGCCTGATTGGCGGTTACGGTGTGTTGCTGTTGCAGCGTCTGTGCCGTGTGCTGCCCGATTCTCTCGATGCAATCCGTACCATTCTGATCTACCCGGTACTCGGGTTGTTGTTGTGCGGCAGCCTTATGCTCTGGCTGGTCGAGCCCATGTCTACGCTCAATGCACACCTGGTTGATTGGCTTAACGGCCTTAACATCGGCAACCGAATCGTGCTTGGCGGACTGCTGGCGGGCCTGATGGCGGTCGATATGGGCGGGCCCGTGAACAAGGCCGCCTATACCTTTGGCATCGCGGCAATCGAGGCGGGCAACTATTTTCCCCAGGCTGCCGTGATGGCCGGCGGCATGGTGCCGCCGCTTGGGCTGGGGCTGGCTACCCTGTTGTTTCCCGCCGTATTCACCAAACTGGAGCGCCAGTCGGGGCGCGCCTGCCTGATCATGGGCGCCTCCTTTATTACCGAAGGGGCCATACCCTATGCGGTGGCGGATCCGTTGCGTGTCATTCCCGCCTGTATTCTGGGGTCAATGTTGGCTGGATGCTTGTCCATGCTGTTTCAGTGCCAGCTGCTGGCGCCCCACGGTGGGGTCTTCGTGATTCCCCTGGTGCGGAACTGGCCGGGCTACATTCTGGCGATTGCCGCCGGGGCGTTACTGACCGCCAGCCTGGTTGTACTGTTAAAACGCTTCTTCAGGCCCCGCCTGAAACGGCGCCCGGCAGGGGGCTAAGGGCCCCGTTCTTGGGCTTGCGCAGCCGGCTTAACTCTTCAGGCGCTGTCTCTGGCTTGATAAAAAACAGCCTGACCTCACCGATGCGCAGGCCCCATTTGCTGACCTGAGCACGATTAAGCATCACGCCACCGGGCTGAAGCAGCATCCAGTCATCGAAATGCACACGCCACTGTCGGTCACCAACAGGCAGCTCCATATCGTACTGCCAGTTCAGCGCATTGCCGGCAACCTGGCCGCGGGCAACGCCAATGACGTCGTCGGCCCTGCCGATATAGCCATCGGCGCCATTCGGCCGAATGCTCCAGATACGTGTCTGCTGTTCACCATCGCTGTAGCTGAAATCTTCGTGCAGGACCAGTTCTGTTCCGTCCCAGCGGCCCTCGATCTCGACAAAGAACTGTCGGCGTACCGTACCGAAACGGTCTTCGAACGAACCCCAGGCCAGCACTCGACCCTCAAAATAGGATTCGAGTTTGAGTCGGGGGGTCGCATCGTGGAATTGCTTAATTCTCATGTCGGTGCATCCGGCAAGGCAAAGGCTGATCAGCAGTAACGGCAGAATCCGGTTCATGGGCATGTAAACTCCTGAGGCGGCGGGCCAGGCGGTGACGAATGGCCCGGTGGTGTCCTGACTGCAGCGGGAAGTTCCACAGCAGCAAGACCGCCACGCCCTTGAATACGCAAGGCAGCCCGGCATAGATCAGTCCAAGCAGCCAAAGCGGTTCGGCGTTGTCGCTTTCAAAGCCGCTGGCCCCGAGCAGGACGAAGGCAAAACCCGCAGACAGGGCCAGCGCCAGTTTTGTGGCCATGTTCCAGCAGGCAAAAAGAATACCGTTGCGCTCCTGCCCGAAACGGTAACGATCCCAGTCCGATACTTCAGCTTGCAGCACGTGGGGCAGCGTCAGGTCGGCGCCCAGTGCGGCGCCTGTGACCAGGCAGATGGGCACAAAGCCCAGGGCCGTGGCGGGCGACAGTAACGGCGCCAGGGCAAAGGCGCTGATGGCGGCGATCATCGCCAGGCACCAGAGACGCGCCCTGGTGATGTATCGCGACATAAACAGCCAAAGCGGCAACGACAGGATTGCGGCGCCGAAGTAGAGCAGAATATAGAGTGCGCGCGTCTGTTCGGAGCCACCCAGCCAGGCCGACACGAATAACGGGAACAGAACCGCTGGAAAACCATTTGCCAGGCCGTTGAGGAACCAGGCGCTCAATAGCCTCAGGGCCAGTCGGTTGTGCTGGAACAGGCGCCAGCTGGAGGCGTACGGTGTTGCCTTTTGCCCGGTCGCCGCGGCATAGGGCAGTCCCCAGAGTGCCCGAATCGCGACGAGCCCCGCCAGCACCGTAATGCCAACCAGCAGGTTGAGGCCTTGCTGCAGGTTCAGCCCTGCCAGGGTTGCCCCGAGGGGAAGTGCGGCCGATATGACCAGACCTGCAATCGTCATCGTCTCGCGGGCGCTGGCGGCCCGGTTGCGCTGGTGGCTGTCGCCATGCAGCCGTGGCAGCCAGGCTAAATAGGGAATCTGGATCAGGGTCCAGCCAAGGTATAAAAACAGCAGCCCCAGAAGGAGCGAGAGGCTGGCGTTTTGCTGCCAGGGATTAACCAGCAGCAGCAGCGATGGCGCGCAAATCAGGCCTGCACCGAATATCAAGCGGGCCGGTTTGATGCCGGGAAAGCGGTCTATGAATATTCCGATCAGTGGATCGGTCAGGACATCAAGTAGCCGTGTTAACAGCAGTATCGCCCCGATCAGCGTCAGCGGCAGCCCGAATGTCTCGAAGTACCAGGTTGGAAGCAGCACGTAGACCGCAACCGTGGGTAGCGCCAGGGGCAACCCCAGGGCGGCATAGCGCCAGAGGTTGCCCGTATCGAGTGGCGGGGCCGGGGGCATTGCGCTCATCCGCTCAGGGGGCTTGCACAACATAGAGCCCGACATCGATGGCGCCGTAGCGAAAGCCGCCTTCGCAGTAGCCCAGGTAATAGAGCCACAGGCGGCGGAAACGGGCGTCAAACCCCTGGGCTTCGATCTGCGGCCAATGCTCCAGGAAGGCCTGGCGCCAGTGCTGCAGGGTACGGGCATAGTCGGCGCCAAACGTCTCGCTGTGGGTCAGTTGCAAACCGGCGTGCTCGATCTCGGCGGTCAGCCGGCCAGGGCTTGGCAGCATGCCGCCGGGGAATATATAGCGCTGGATAAAGTCAGTGCTGCGGCGGTATTCCTCGAAGCGTTCGTCGGCGATGCTGATGACCTGTAACACGGCGATTCCACCGGGCTTGAGGCAGCGGCGCAGCTGCTTGAAATAGAGCGGCCAGTTTTCTTCGCCCACCGCCTCGAACATCTCTATGGAGGCAATCCGATCGACCGGCGTATCGAGATCCCGATAGTCGGTCAGGGAGAAGGAACACTGCGCTTCGAGGCCACGCGCGGCGGCGCGGGCCCGGGACCAGGCCAGCTGTTCCCGCGACAGGGTGATGCCAGTGACCTGGGCGCCATACTTCTGCGCGGCGGTCTCGGCGAAGCCGCCCCAGCCGCAGCCGATTTCCAGTACCTGTTGACCCGCTTTCAGCTGCAACAGTTCGCAGATACGGTGGTACTTGGCTTGCTGCGCAAGTTCCAGGCTTTGTCCGGGGTGTTCGAACAGGGCGCTGGAATAGGTCATGCTGGGGTCGAGCCAGTGGCGGTAAAAGTCGTTGCCCAGGTCATAGTGAAAGGCAATGTTGCGTCGGCTGCCGCGTCGGCTGTTGCGGCGTGAACGGTGGAACAACCGGTGCAGTGTCGTGTTCAGCTTGCCGCCTTGGGCCAGCCGTCCGAAAGCATGCTCGTTACCCAGCGCCCAGCGCACCAGGGCGCTGATGTCCGGGCTGTGCCACTCGTTGGCCATGTAGCCTTCAGCCCAGCCCAGCAGACCGGACCGAAGCAGTCGACGAAACGGCCGCAGGCTGTGCAATTGCACCTGGGCGCGCACGTCCGAGTGCTCTGCGCTGCCCGCCTGCAGGCGCTGGCCATCGGGCAGAATCAGCTCAAGGTGGCCGTATTCCATGCGTTTAAGCCAGCGCGCCAGGGCGTGCACACAAAACCGGTTGAACCAGCCGCGACGAAGGGAGTCGGCCAGATCCGGCAATTCTGATGCCGGAAGATATTCAGTGGGTTTCATAGGTATGCTCTCCGTATGAATGCGTGCGCGTAGGGTCGGTGTCCGTTACGGTCGAATCGGGAGTGGGGGTGCAGGTCACTGTCAGGGCGGGCGGCGCAGGTTTGGGCTGAATGCGCATGCCTTTGAACCACAGGCGCAACGCCTCCCAGTGAATGCCTGCGAACACTTTCAGTGTCATCAGCGGATAGCGCAGGCAGGCCTGTAGCAGGATGCGGTCAGTCAGGGGGCGGCGCACTCCAGTAAAGCTGGCACGAAACATGGGTTCGTTGGCGTGACTTTGCTCGATATGCACGCCGATGCGCCGCTCCGGCGGCTGCATCCTGAAGTGGTAGCGGCAATCCTGCGGCATGAAGGGCGACACATAAAAACACTTGTCGACGGCTTGGCGTATCGGTGTGTCGTTGCTCACCGGCAACAGGTAACTGTGCCGTTCGCCAAAGGTGTTGCTGACCTCGTACAAAATGGCTTTGAGTGTTGCATCGCTGGCGTAGCAGTAATAGACACTGAGGGGGTTGAAAACGAAACCCAGTATGCGTGGATAGCACAGCAGCAGTATTTTTCCTGCGTCGAGGTTGATGCCATGCTGCTCGAGTTGTCGCTGTATGTCCTGCTTAAGGCCCGAAGGCGCACCGGTGCCATGATCGCGTTCGTAGAATGCGTACAGGTTAAAACGGTTGTGTGAGAAAAAATGCAGCCGCTGGTTCAGTTCGCCAAGATCATCCAAATCCAGCAGTAACGACATAACCCGGTAGCGGAAACGGTGCACGCGAGGACGCAACCGGTGGTGGAATACGTGCCCAAAATAGACTGCTGACCGGTTCATGCCGGCACCTCGAGTCTGTGCTTGTGGCTTACGTGGATACGGCTATTGGGCGTGTCCAGCGCCCAGGGGCGCTTGAACCCGCCCAGCTCTTCCGCTACCGCAAGGCCAGATTGCAGCCCGTCTTCATGGAAGCCATAACCAAAGTAGGCACCGCAGTACCAGGTATTGTGCCGGCCCTGCAGGTCCCACAGCTGATGCTGCGCTGCCAGCGCCGCCAGGGAAAAGGTAGGGTGGTCGTACAGAAAACTCCGATGTACGGTGTCAGGTGCAGGCTCGCGCAGTGGATTGAGTGTCACGAAAAGCGGCAATGCGTTGGGCAGGTGCTGTAGCCGGTTCATCCAATAGCTGACTGAGACTTCCCGCTGACCGCTTTGCCGCTGTGCTGCCAGGTAATTCCAGCTGGCCCATGCGGCCTTGTTGCGGGGCATGAGGCTGGAATCCGAATGCAATACGGCCCGGTTGCGCTGATAGCTGAACGCGCCGAGCAGTTTTTGTTCTGTCACGCTGGGGGCCTGTAGCAGCTGCAGTGCCTGATTGGCATGACAGGCCAGAACGACATGATCAAAGGACTCACGTCCGCCGTGCAGAAACTCAAGTTCAATACCGCCTGAAGTGCGCACAATGCGGTGGATACGGCTGTTGAGCCGCACCTCACCGCGCTGACGCAGGCAGGCCTCGACTTTTTCAACATAGCTGCGACTGCCGCCGGTGACGGTGCGCCACTGAGGACGGTTGTTCAGCTGAACCAGGCCATGGTTCTGGCAAAACCGCAGGAAGGCCAGTGCCGGGTATTCCAGCATCAGGTCCACCGGCGTCGACCAGATCGCTGCGCCCATGGGCAGCAAGTGATCCTGTATGAAGGCATCGCCATAGCGCTCGCGCTGCAGCAATTCACCCAGTGTCAGCGTGGCGGTGGCAGCATCCAGGCAGTAGCGCGGTGCTTCGCGGTAAAAGCGAGACAGGTCCAGCAGCATGGACCAGAAGCGTGGCCGCGCCAGGTTGCGTTTTTGCGCCAGCAGTCCTTGCAGGCTGGTGCCGCTGTATTCCAGCCGCCCCTGGTCCAGTGACACACCGAAGGACATGTCGGTTTCGCGGCTCTGTACCCCTAGCGTGGCGAAAAAATTCACCAGGTTGGGGTAGTTAACCGGGTTGTAAACGATAAAGCCCGTGTCGACGGCTAAATTGCCGGCGCCATGGCATACATCAACGGTATTGGAGTGCCCGCCGAGTCGGTCGTCCTTTTCGAACAGCGTGACCTGGTGTTGCTGGCTCAGTAACCAGGCACTCGACAGGCCTGAAATGCCCGAGCCGATGACTGCAATTTTAAGCGGACGTATTGCCTGAATGTTCATGGCGGCTTCCTTTGCATCTTTGAGATCCCTGTACGAAGATGGCCCTGTAATCAGATCAGCGTCCGTCGGCTGATAAGTGATTTTTTCGCACTGATCCATCCACGCCGCACTTACGTAGAGCAGAGTAATGAAAAAACAAAACTGTCCGGAGGCGATGTGGCAACAGTCATTCCTTTATTCCGCAAGGCCCCCCCTGTGAAAGAGGAGTGGAGTGCCTGTCTTGCTGCACTGGGCCAGACCCGGGATCGGGCCGACTATGCCCGGCTCTTCGAGCACTTCGCGCCGCGGGTTAAAGCTTACCTTGTTCGCCTTGGGATGACGCCTGCTAATGCCGATGAACTGGCGCAGGAAGCATTGCTCTCGGTGTGGCGCAAGGCGCACATGTTTGATCCGGCCAAGGCCAATGCCAGTACCTGGATCTTCCGGCTGGCACGCAACCTGTGCATCGACCGCATGCGGCGCGAGAAACTTCAGTTCTATGACATCGACATCGATTACGACGCGCCTGATCCGGATGAGCGTCATGGCGGCGAGCAGGCCATTCTTGCAACGCGCATGGCCGAGTCCATTCGGGCCCTTCCGGAGGCGCAGGCTCAGGTACTTTATCTGTCCTATTACGAGGGGCGCAGTCACTCGGAAATTGCGCAGGCGATCGGGATTCCGCTGGGCAGTGTCAAGAGCCGGCTGCGCCTCGGGTTCGACAAACTTAAACAGCTATGGGGAGAGTCATCGTGAACATACGTCACCATCTTGATGATGCAACCCTGCTGGCGTTTGCGGCGGGCTCGCTGTCCGAAGGCATGTCGCTGCTGGTTGCCAGTCATATAGACCGTTGCACTGACTGCCAGACGCGGTTGCAGCAGGCCGAAGCCGTAGGCGGTGCATTGCTTGAGGAGCTGGCGCCAGTGGCGCTGGCGCCAGGGGCTCTGGAGCAGGTACTGGCGCTGCTGGATACGGATGCAGGAAAGCCCGAAGCGAGGCCCGCCGCACCGGCACCCGTGCAGTATGCCGATATACCGGCGCCGCTGGCCCCCTACCTGAAAAAGTCGCTCGATGAGCTGGACTGGCGCACGCTGGTACCGGGTGTGCGGCAGTTTGACCTGCGCCTCGGCGGCCCCGGAGCCACGCGCCTGCTGCGCATAGCCCCCGGCCTGTCCGTTCCCCATCATGGTCATCGGGGAAACGAGATGACGCTGATTCTGCGCGGGTCTTACAGCGACGAGCTGGGCCGCTTTCAGGCCGGGGATGTCGCGGACCTGGATGAGCAGATTTCTCATCAGCCGATAAGTGACAGTGGCGAGGATTGCATTTGCCTGATTGCGACGGATGCGCCACTGCGGTTCAGCGGCTTGATGGGTCGTCTGGTTCAGCCGTTTATTGGCCTTTGAAATGGGTGAAGGGAGAGGGGGGTGATATATGAGTGAACTTGCAGTGGAAACGCCGGCTCAGCCCATTCCGGTCGGTATAAGCGCCTGCCTGATGGGTGAAAAGGTGCGTTACAACGGTGGTCACAAGCGGTCGTCATATTGCCTGGACGTGCTGTCTGAATGCTTCAATTTCAAGCCGTTTTGCCCCGAGCTTGCTGTCGGTCTGGGTGTACCGCGCGAGCCCATTCGCCTGGTGGGCGACGCCGCAAGCCCCAGGGCGCTTGGTACCAGGGATCCGTCGATTGATGTTACCGAGCCGTTGGCCGCGCAGGGTCGGGCCGTGGCTGCTGCCCTGCCTGATTTGTGTGGTTATATTGTGATAAAGGGTTCACCCAGCTGTGGCATGGAACGGGTCAAGGTATACCACCCCAATGGCATGCCCAACGGTGCCGGGCGCGGGCTCTTCATCAATGCGCTGATGCACGCCAATCCGTTGCTGCCGGTAGAGGAGGAGGGCCGCCTGAATGACCCGGTGCTCAGGGAAAACTTCATCGCCCGGGTGTTTGCGTTGCATCGCTGGAAACAGCAGGTGGAGGCTGAGCCGAGTTACCATGCGTTGCTCCAGTTCCACAGCCAGAGCAAGTACCTGCTGATGGCGCACAGCTACGAAGGCTACCGCACACTGGGGCGTTACCTGGCCGAAGCCCACAGTGAGCCAATTGAGGTCGCGATGCAGACCTATATCAGGGGTTTCATGGAGCACATGAGTCACTGCGCCACACGCAACAGCCACGTGAATGTGCTGATGCATGTGTTCGGTTACCTGAAAAAGGCGATCGACAGCCAGTGCAAGCAGGAAATTCTGGACAGTGTGGCCGAGTACCACCGGGGCGAGGTCCATCTGGTGGTGCCGCTGACGCTGTTGCGCCACTACCTCAAGCGCCACGGCTCAGACTATATCAAGCAGCAGTCCTACCTGGATCCACATCCGTACAAACTGGGTCTGCGGAACTACATATGAATCTGATCTGGTTCCGCAATGATCTGCGCCTGACGGACAACCCGGCGCTGCATGCTGCCGCGGCCCTGGGCCAGCCCCTGGTTGCGGTGGTCGTGCTGACCCCCTTGCAATGGCAACGGCACGGGGACGCACCACGAAAACTCGCATTCTGGCGTGATGCGCTGCAATGCCTTCAAGGCGATCTCGCCCGGCTCAATATTCCACTGCGCGTACTGCATACGTCAGACTATGACGGCTGTGCTGCGGCCCTGCTGGAGCTGTGCCAGACGTTAAAGGCGCAGGGGCTTTATTTCAATTACGAGTATCCGCTTAATGAGCGCCGGCGCGATGTTCAGGTAAAGCGCGTGTTGCGTGGTGCGGGCCTGCGTTGTGAGGGCTGTCATGCAGATCTGCTGCTTGAACCCGGGACTGTGCAAAGTGCCAAGGGCGAACCTTTTCGCGTGTTTACGCCCTTCAGCCGAGTGTGGCGCCGGCAAATGCTGATGCGCAGTCTTGATGGTCTGCCGGCTCCTGAGCGTCAGGCGGCGTTGGCGGATCATTCGGGGGAACCGATGGAGTCTGATCGGGTACCGCCGCTGGGCGAGCCCTATGACCGGCAACTCTGGCCGGTGGGAGAGCAGGTTGCCGCGCAGCGCCTTTATGATTTCGCTGCGAAGGACCTGGCCCGTTACGCAGAGCGGCGGGATTTTCCGGCGTTGCAGGCGACCTCGTCGCTGTCGGCTTATCTGAATACCGGCCAGGTGTCGGTGCGCCAGTGTCTGAATGTGGCCCGGCACAGCCTTGGCGAGCACTGGCTGGAAAGCCAGTGGGTGACAGAACTGATATGGCGCGAGTTTTATCGTCACCTGCTGGTGGCCTTTACCGACCTTAATCGCGAAGCGCCGTTCAGGCCCGAGGTCGAGGCGCGCATTCAGTGGCACGACCGGCCCGAGTATTTTGAGGCCTGGTGCCGGGGCGAGACCGGTTTTCCGATTGTGGATGCCGCCATGCGACAGTTACTCGCCACTGGCTGGATGCATAACCGCCTGCGCATGGTGGTGGCATCTTTTCTGACCAAGTTGCTGGGCGTGGACTGGCGTCTGGGGGCTGCGTTTTTCATGCAGCAGCTGATCGATGGCGATTTCGCCTCTAATCTCGGCGGCTGGCAGTGGAGTGCCTCGGTGGGGGCGGATGCGGCACCGTACTTTCGTATTTTCAGTCCGCAGCGTCAGGCCGAGCGATTCGACCCCCAGGATGAGTTTGTCTGCCACTGGCTACCGGAACTGTCACCGATGCCTGCGCGGCAGCGGCAGGACCCGCAGGCCAGCAGTGCGGTGCGCGGAATACAACCGGTCATTGACTATCGCGCTGCGCGGGAAGCGGCACTGACAGGTTACAAGGACGCAGGGTAAATTAGCGGCAGTGGCTTCATTGCCTGTCTTGAATGCCTGCGCTGGGCGTTGTGTTTGCACTCAGCTGGATGAATCCGGTGGCAGTTCAACGTGGGTGATCCAGCGACGGGATATCAGTAGGGTGAGGTGCTGGTTCAGGTCCGGTACTTCCCGGCTGAGCTGGTACAGCGTATGCCCCTGCAGAATCCCCTTCAGTAGGCGGCCCAGGGAGTCGCTCAGCGTCTCGGCCCGGGGGCTGTCCAGGTGACGGTACACGCATAGCCAGTGTGCCCGATATCGTAGATGCAGTTTGCCTGGGTGGTCGTGCTGATAGTTGTTCCATATATCCAGCACCGGCCAGTGACAGCGCAACAGTTGTAGCGCCTGGCTGGCTACCAGTCGTAACCGGTACTGTTCGGATTCAGGTACGTAGATCAGTGAGTCGAAATCCTGCGGCGGATCCTCCTCGGCGGTCCACGCCAGGTTCCGAGCCCATTCCAGTGATGCGAGTTCCGGCAAAAATTGCAGGTTTTGCAGCGTGCTTTGCGAGTCTGTGCAGTGCTTCAGCAACGATGCAAGGCCAGTACCGAAAGGCTCGACGGTACCCGTATCCACAAGATGGTGACCATACTGCTGACTCAGGGCATGAAACAGCTGGGGGCCAAGCAGTTGCGCGGTGACAGGATAAAGCTGGGCCAGCGCGCGCGTCCTGGTCTTTGCCAGCAAATCCCGGTACAGCTGCAGGCATTGCTCTGGTGCGAGGCTTGCGCTGGTGATGAGCTGGCGCAATTCGGCATTGGGGTGGCCATCCAATTCAGCCCTCAGTGCTGTCTGCAAGTCAGCAAGGTGCATTAGTAGGGCCTTCGGGTTTTTATGGCTTGCTGCATTATGTGCTGGGCGCGGCTGACTTCGCCCAGAATAACGGACAGTGGCGGAATGTCATGTTCCCATTCGATCAGTGTTGGTGTCGCTGTAAACTGTTGTTGCGCCTGTTCATACAGGGTCCAGACGGGCTCGTGAACCGGGGTGTTGTGGCCATCCAGCAGATAGGTGTCGTGGTCATCGAATCCTGCCAGGTGAATCTCGCGCACCCGTCTGGCGGGCAGCTGCGCGAGGGTGTGCTGTGCATCAATTCCCAGGTTGTACTGGGTGACATAGCAGTTGTTCAGGTCCAGCAGCAGGTAGCAGTCGGCTCGCTGTGCCATTTCGGCAAGAAACTCGCCTTCACTGATCGTTGAGTGGTTAAAGCCAAGGTAACAGGCCGGGTTTTCAAGCAGAATGCGCCGGCCGAGATAATCCTGTACTTGACTAATGCGCGCCGTGATGTGGTCCAGCGCTTCCTCTGTGTAGGGCAGGGGCAGCAGCTCATGGCTGAAAAATTGGCCCAGCGAACCGAAGCTGACATGGTCGGACAGCCAGCTGACTTCCAGGTTGTTGGCCATTTGTTTCAAGCGGGCGAGGTAGTCCATGTCCAGTGGCGCGAAAGAGCCCAGAGCGAGGCCGGTGCCGTGCAGCGTTACAGGGTAGTTGCAACGCAGGCGTTCGAGGTCGTGGAGTGCCGCACCACCATTAAATAAATGCTGCTCAAGCAGGATTTCGACCCAGCGAATTCCGTCGCCGGCGTTGATGATGTCATCAACGTGGCAACTTTTAAGGCCTACTCCAGTGCCGGCAAGACTCCAGTGGATCTTCTCACACATAATAGTGTTGTCCCTGCGCTGTGGGGCCGTCCATCGGGAAGCTGCGGCTCTAAATACGGGTTTCTCCATGCCTCCTTGCAAATGCCGAATTTGGGCGTACGACTAAAACCCGGTCGATAGTGGCCAGGCTTTTCGGTCAGCTTGCGTTTATCTCAGGTTCAGCTTTTTGAAACTCCCGTTTGAAATAAGTTCCGTGTAACACTGCAGATGGCCAATCCGGGCGACGCAAAAGGTATCGCTGTATACTCCCTGTTATGTCGGCCTGCTTGGGGCCTGGCTAGCCCAAGCCGGGCCAGGACAGTTCGACAGGGTGCTCTAAGTACCTGTCAGGGCGAAGCAGTACACTAGAACCAAGGATGATTCTGTCATGACGCTTTTAACCATGGCTTTTTATCATGTAGCTTTTCAGTATAGAGCAGCGGGAGCCGTGTGAATGACAATGCAATGGGAAAGGCTTTTGACGGCACAGCGTTATGGCCATGAACAGGTTAGCCCGCGGGAAATCGGTCGCAGTCACTTTCACAAGGACAATGACCGTATTGTCTTTTGCAGTGCCTTTCGTCGCCTGGGTCGTAAAACACAGGTGCATCCACTGGCGCTGAACGACCATATACATACCCGCCTGACACATTCCATTGAGGTCGGCAGTCTGGGCCGAACCTTAGGCATTCGCGTCGGTGAGCTGATCGCCGATCAGTTACCCCCCTGGGTCAGTCCCCATGACCTGGGTACCATCGTGCAGTCGGCTTGCCTGGCTCATGATATCGGTAATCCGCCGTTTGGCCATGCCGGTGAATATGCCATTCGGGACTGGTTTAGAAGCCATGCCAGCCGTGAGCTTACCCAGTCACTTTCAACCCGCGAGCGGGCCGACCTGGAAACCTTCGAGGGCAATGCGCAAGGTTTTCGGGTCGTGACCCGAATTGAGAATCACCTGCTCGACGGCGGCTTGCGGTTGACCTACCCCACGCTTGGAACGCTGCTCAAGTATCCCTGGACCGTGGAGCGTGCCAGCGAAAAGGGCAAGTTCGGCAGCTTTCAGAGCGAGCGCGATATCCTCGACAAACTGGGCCAGACGCTGGGACTGACGCCCCTGGGGGATCACTGGTGGAGTCGCCATCCGCTAACCTGGCTTATGGAGGCGGCGGACGACATCTGCTATGCCATTCTTGATCTGGAGGATGCGATTGAGCTGAATATCCTCAGCTTTGATGACGTCAAGCCGATCCTGCTGCAGCTGTGCGGTGATCTGGACTACGACGATACGCTGTTTGCGACCCAGGCTTCGGCACGACGCAAGATATCCGCGCTGCGCGGTACGGCCATGGAAAACATGATCGAATCGGCGCTGTCGGCGTTCAGGAGTCATTATGCCGCGATTATGACCGGTGACTACCGTGGCGAGTTGCTGGCCGACGGTGACGCCGGTGTGCGCGAGGGGCTGGCACGGGCCAAACAGCTGGCGAAATCACGGGTCTTCCCCGACACGCGCAAGACTGAACTGGAAGTGGGGGCTTATAGCAGTTTGGGCATTTTGCTCGAGGCTTTCTGCCGTGCGGTGCATGATCAGCATCTCAAGGGGCCAGGCGGGCTTGGCTATCGCAGTGAGAAAATCATCAGCCTGATGGGTATCCATGCTCCGTCGCCCCAATTGCCACTTTATGAGGCGTATCGCCGAGCGCTCGATTTCATCGGCGGTATGACCGACAATTATGCTACTTATCTCGCCCGTCAGGTGGGCGGTCTGAATCCATAAGAGGATCTGTTCATGGCTTCACTGCGCGACCAGCTTAGCGGACTGGTGTATTCAACCGAACATGGCGACAGCTGTCCGGGCTGTCGCCAACCGGTCGCTGACTGTATTTGCGCCCAGCTGGAAGATGCAGACAGGCTGGCGGCACTGGATGGCATCGTGCGTATTCGTCGGGAAACGTCGGGACGCAAGGGCAAGGGGGTTACCACGGTGACCGGCGTACCGCTGCCGGAAGCTGAACTCAAACAGTTGGGCAAGAAGCTGAAAAAACTCTGTGGTACGGGCGGTGCCTGCAAGGATGGCGTCATCGAAATTCAGGGCGATCATCGCGAACGCCTCAAGCTGGCGCTGGAGCAGGATGGCTTTCGGGTCAAGCTGGCGGGTGGTTAAGCAACCTGTAAGCAAGTCCCGCAGTTCTCAGCAGGTCCTGAGACCCATTGGGACTAATTCATAAGTTCCCCAAGGCCTGTGAGCCGATTTTTTAACGCCGCGATAGCAACGCAGGTCGTTTTAGCGGCTTGCTAAACACCCGGAAACCGGGGCTGGAGGGCTGTAGCATGTGCGTTCCCAGACTGGGGTATTGGGCCTGCCAACGCCAGCTATTGAGCGTTGTTCTGCTGCTGACGGTACTACCGTCGATGCCGGTGCGGGCTGAAATCTTCAAATATGTGGACGAGCGTGGGCGCCAGGTCTTCGTTGATAGCCTCGCCAAGGTTCCGCCACAGTTTGCTGATCAGTTGGAAAAACGTCAGGAGACGCTATTACCGGATCCGTTGGATGCAGCAGAGCAGGCCGCTGCACGGGTCGAACGCGAACGAGCGGCGGACCTTGCCAGCCAGCGCAGAAAGCTTGAAAAGCTGCTGCGTGAGAGTGAAACGCCGGTCAAGGTGGGCAGGAACCGGGTGCTCGTGCCGGTGACGGTGGTCTATGGCGGGCGCAAGGCCAAAACCGAGATGGTGCTGGATACGGGCGCAACCAATACGGTGTTCCACAAGGATGCGCTGGCGGCGTTGAACTATGCCGCGCAACCCGGTGGTCGGGCACGGGTGGCCGGTGGAGGCAGCATAAATACCGAACTGGTGAGCTTTGACCGCATTGAAATCGGGCCTTATCGACCCACCAATGTGCGAGCCATGGTGATTGAACATCAGGGCCCTGCCGTGGGCGCGGATGGTCTGCTGGGCATGGATTTCCTGATGAACGTGCGTTATCGCATCGATTACAAGCGCCAGCTGATCCTGTGGGAGCCTGACCGTTATGAGGAGCTGCAGACGCTGCTGCTCAGTCTCGACGCTGAAACCGCCGGCAATTCGGCGGCGCCAGCGTCGGAGAAGTAATCACTCAGAGCTGCTGTTCGGCCAGTTTCAGATCCAGCGTAGCCTTAAGCAACTTGAACAAACGGATCGAAGCGTCAATCTCGTCCTTGCGATTGGTCAGGCTTTCGATGTTCAACCCCAGCGGAATACCCAGGTTGGCCACCGAATCCAGGATCAGGTCCAGGTTACTGCGACATACTCGAATCGACTCAGCCAGCGGGTGGGCGGAATCCAGAATACGCCAACGGGTCGCATCGGGCACCGAAATGCCCAGCCATTCCATGAATTCAAGCGTCTTGGCACTGCCACAGGGTGTAAATGTCAGGATAATGCGCTGCGGGGCCACACCACGGTTGTGGCATTCGCGCGCATAACTGCTGAGCAGGTCGATGGTGGCCTGGGCATTGTAAACGGCCTGGGTAATGAAAAACTGGCAACCCTGTTCAGTCTTGGTCAGCAGGCGCAGGTGTTCATTGCCCTTGCTGGCGTGGCGTTCAGCGATAGTGACGCCGCCCAGGTGAAAGTCCAGTGGGTGTTCTTGTAGCGCCTTATAGGCGTTGGGCAGAGTCAGCTGGATATCGCCGTCGGACGAGGGGCTGCCGACCAGCACCAGGTTCTGCACGTCGTACCTTGTGCGGGACTCTTCCAGCCAGTGTTCGAAGTCGGCACGATCGCGCTGAGCGACACTCTTGTAGGTAATCACAGCGTGGCTGGAATGTTTGCGCAGCAGTTGTGAATATTCGCGCGGATCCAGTGTCCGCATGTAGGGAAACGGGCGCGGTTTGCTAATGCGGCTGCTTTCATCTTGAATGTCGTAAATGATCAGGCCGTCATAATCGATCTGGCGCAGACGGGCCAGCAGCTTGTCGGCGATATCGATTACTTTCTCAGGCTCCGTGTTGTCTCTTGGTGGCGTGGTGCCGACGAAATAGACGCCTCGGCTGGGATCGGAGAATTTCTGTTGTAACGATATGCTCATAGCGCGTTGGGCCGTATGTTCTGTCAGTTAAGTGCGGACAAGTCTAACAGTGAGTGAATTTCATGTAATTAGGTTATAAGGTGAAATGTTTTACACTGAAGTTGAAGGATTTTAATCCGCAGCTCCATCTGGCTTGTTTTTAGCTCCTAAAAACCGCGGAGACCCCCGACTATGACTGGATTTGATCTTAACGAAGCCCATCGATCGCTGCAGCAGCATGGAGAGGGTATTGGGCCGCTGGAACAGTGGAATCCCGCGTTCTGTGGCGATATCGACATGCGTATTGGGCGTGACGGCACCTGGTATTACATGGGCACACCGATTGGCCGGGCACCCATGGTGCGGCTGTTTTCCCGCGTACTCTGGTTAGAGGACGGCCGCTATTACCTGAAAACGCCGGTCGAAAAGGTGGGTATTCAGGTGGATGACTTGCCGTTTCAGCTTGTGAATCTCGAACAGGTCCAGACGGATGCCGGGCCGGAGCTGCACTTCACCAGCAAAACCGGCGATCATGTCGTGGCCGGTCCCGACCACCCGTTGCGTGTGCTTCAGGGCGCGGGCAGCGAAGAACCTGCGCCGCAGCTTGAGGTTCGCTTTGGAATGTGGGGACGCATCGGGCGCACCCTTTTTTATCAGTTGGTCGATATAGCGGTGCCAGAACCCGCCGCCGACGGGGGCGAAGAACTCGTAGTCTACAGTCGTGGTGAGCGTTTTTCCCTTGGCAGGCTGTGAGGTATTGAGTCTTTGCATCAAGCTCGATCCAGCAGCTGCTGCAGCTGCTGCCTGAATTCAGGCATGGTCAGTAACCAGTGGCAAACATGGTGGATTTCGCACCGTGCAATGAGGCCGCGCTGATGCAGCGATTCAATGGCTTCTTCGGTGTCTTCCTCGTCTCCCCCGAGCAGCATGACCAGGTCGTCATGAAACAGCTTGCCACCGCACAGAGCCGCCAGAACGCGTATCTCGAGTGTGCTGGCGGCAAAAGGCAGGTCAAAGCGAATACGTTCGGCCATGCGATCGGAAATCAGGGGAAGGCCGGTTGTTGCGCCCTCAAAGGGAGAGTGGTAGGGAATTGTCACCCATTCAGCGCCCGGATATGAATCCAGTGTACGCAGAATGGTTGCGGCGGTAAGTCCGGAAATTTTGCAGTCCATGACGAGGCCCTGTGAACGAATTGTGTAAGCCGGGATTGCCCGGCGATGTGATGTGGGGACCGCGCACGGCCCCGGTCGTGTTTTGTATCGGTATCCTGTGCAAGAGATAGCAGCTGGAAAAGTCAGTCGGTGCCCGGGGTGAGGGGCTCAGAGCAAGCGGGAAAATGGACTGAATATTCTGTTGCGCAATGAAATGAAATATCCCCGCGTGGCTGAGCAAAGTATAGTCGATATCGGCACTGCTGCCTGAAGTGAAAAGCGGTGGCTAAAACGCTGCGCGCACGCGGATCACGCGCATTAAAGGCGTTATACTGAAGTCACTTTTTAAGCGACTCGGGAAGGGGCCACAGACGGTATGAGCGAGAATAATTTTGATACGCTGACAGCCATGGGTATTGAAAACGTTCATGATATAGAGCAATACAGCACCCGCATTGAAGGCGACGTGGACATCCTGAAAATCTACTTTCGCCGTCATCACGGCGAATGGTTTGCCAAGAGCAAAAAATTCAAGATTCAGCGTCTGCACAAGAATGTAAAGGTCGACGCAGGTCGAGTACCGTACCGCGCTATAACCGAATCTTCGCCCTATTTTTTGCGCGCTGTTGCCGAGCTGGATCAACTGGTTGCCCAGGAAAAATCGACGCTGAATCGCAAGGAACTGCTGCTCGAAGAGCTGGATCACCTGGAAAAGGTTGTGTCGCGCAAGATCGAGGACCTGAAGCGTCAAATCGACGAGCTCTGATACAGCGCCCGGCACATGATGGAGCAGAGGTTGCGACTTCAGGGGTGGGCAAGATGGTCGAGCGAATAGGCCGTGCGGTCAACCGGCTGGCGTAGCACGAAGTTTGAAATGATCGATCTTACACCCGCAATGGCTGTGAGCTGGTTCAACAATAACTGCTGATAGTGGTCCAGGTCGGGGACCACCACCTTGAGGACATAGTCTGCAGTGCTGCCGGTAATCAGGTAGCACTCCATGACTTCGGGCAATTCGCTGATGGTGGCTTCAAAGTTTCTCAGCTTCTCCTGCGTCTGGGCTTCCAGTGATATGTGCACCAGTACGGTCATGGGCAGGCCAATTTTGGCCGGATCCAGGATAACGACCTGGCGTGCAACGTAACCGCTGTCTTCAAGGCGTTTTATACGCCGGCTGCAGGGGGTTGCCGACAGGCCGACCCGCTCTGCGATGTCAGCCACCGAAAGTCGCGCGTCCTGCTGCAGCAATTCCAGAATTCTTCGGTCTGTGCGATCAAGCCTGTGCAATGACATGGGGTCTCCACAACTCTGTGCTGCCAGCGCGTTTATGAGGGCCCGGGCGGATGCTCGGCGACAGTGACTGAGCCTCGGTGTTTAGTCGCAGCTGCGGTGAAATTGTGCAGGCTTCTTCAATTTAATGCACGAATTAAATAAAAGTTAGTCTTTTGTTAGTCTTTTCTGTAACTCTCGGGGACTGCGTCTGCACGCCGAAGGTGGGTGTAATAGGGCTCGAAAAGTCGGGCCGCCTCGGGGCTGTGCAGCGGGTGCTCTGTATAGAGGGTCAGATATGCGTCGCTACAGGGGCCGGGCTGCTTTTCGAGCTGCAGTATGATGCGGTGTGCACTATCCCCGCGGCAGGAACTGACCCACAGCTTGTGCCGTGCGTGCAGGGTGGCGGGCAATGCCTGGATCATTTGCTCGCACTCCGGCAGCGGCAGCAACAGCCAGGCGCGGCCGTCGGCGCTGAGCAGCCCTTCGATCGCCTGCACCAGGTGATTCAGGGGCAGGGCATCATTGTGCCGTGCCTGGGCCAGACGCTCGCAGCGGCTGGGGGTTGAGTCGCTGAAAAACGGAGGGTTGCACAGGATGGCATCGTAGTTCCTGGTTGTGGGCAAGCTACGGATATCGCCTTCTATCAGCGTGAAGCGCTCAGCCCAGGGCGAGGCATCGAAGTTGCCCCGTGCCTCTGCTGCAGCAGCAGGATCCAGCTCTACTGCATCGATCTGCGCCTGGCAGCGCTGCGCCGCGAACAGGGCCAGCAGTCCCGTGCCGGTGCCGATATCCAGCACTCGGCGTGCCTGCTCCACCGGTGCCCAGGCGCCCAGCAGGCTGGCATCGGTGGTCACTTTCATCGCACAATGGGCCTGCTCGATACGAAACTCGCGGCACTGGAAATAGCTATTGCGACGGCGGGCCATGGGTGTCCTGTACGGGTTTCGTTGGATAGCGTGCATCATAATGTATTCGTGCCCGCCTGGGCAGGCGCCGTGCTTGAATACTGCCGCCGATTTGACAACAATGGCCGTTACCAATCAAGGGGATAGCGTCTTGAGCGAGTCGCGCTGGTTTGTTTACATCCTGGCCTGTGCCGATGGCAGCCTATACACCGGTGTGACCACCGATCCGCAACGGCGCCTGCAGGAGCACAACAGTGACAACCGCCTTGGCGCGCGCTATACCCGCGCACGTCGCCCGGTGTCGCTGCTCTGGCACGAGCAGCTTGACGGGCGCGCCGAGGCGCAGCGACGTGAGTGGCAGATCAAGCGCATGCCGCGCAAACGCAAGCTTGCACTGATCGCCGGTTGAACAACCTGGCGATCCACGCACGTCTCCAGCGCAGGTGTGCAGCCTGGCTGGATCACGCCGGTTCGTCGTTCTGTCGCGTCTTTGGAGCGCGGGTCGTGCCGGAAAAACGCTGCTTGAGTCTGTCGATCAGCGGGCGCAGCAGGGCGCGGATGCCGGGCTGCCGGCCTTCGCCGAACGGCAGTGGCCGCAGTGCCCGCATGGCGGCCAGGCCCAGCCGGGCGGACAGTATCCCCGCGCCGAGTCCCTGACCCGCCCGCGCACTGACCACACCGGCCAGGGCGGCGCCACCCAGATCTTCGGACAATTGATCGATGGTTACTTCGCTTGCGCCGACAAAGGTCAGCTGTTGCAGTACCTGGCGCAGCAGTTTGAGCCGGGTCGGGTAGGAGGGCGCCACGCCATAGACCTGGGCAATGGCGTCGATCATGCTGATGCTGCGCCACAGCGCCAGCAGCATGTCCATCGCGGCCCAGGGGCTGATTGCGACCGCGGCGCCGGTTTGGGCGCTATAGCGGGAGACAATCTGCATGGCCGTCCGGTCGAGTTGCATGACAAAGTGCTGGTCGAGGTGTTGCAGCGTTTCCGCGTCATCGCTGTAGTCAGGCAGTGTTTCCAGCGCCTTGTCCAGCACGGCAGCCTGCGGTTTGGCTCTGTAGAATTTCTGTATGGTCTGCAGGAGTGTTTTGCGCCGCGCAGTCGTGCGGCGTCCCGACATTCGATCGGCCAGATGACGCAGACCAATGAGTTGATCCAGGCTCTTGCGCGCCCCCAGAAACGAAGCCAGAGAGCGCACCGCGAGCAGTCCTACGCCACCTATCAGGGTGCCCAGGGCCGCAGCGACAAGCCAGTGTGTCTCGCGGGCGGCACTGAAGAGCTGTACCAGCTCGGCACCGGCAATCACCAGTACCAGCGCCAGCAGGCCAAGTCCCAGGGCACGCAAGCCGCGTACCGGAATACGTTCAAGTTTCAGTTGTGAAAAATCAGGCGCGCCGTCACGCGGCTCGGTCGCGGTGATGGGGGGGGGGACAGCGTTCAGCTGAGCCTCGGCATCGGGTATAAACTGCCGGGCGCGTCTGGGCGGCGCCTCGGGCGCCTCGGGTGCTGGCTCGGGTTCAAACACCCGGGCAGAGCGTTCTTCAGTGTTGTCCGGATTCTGGCTCACAGGCATTTGTCTCCCAATAACAGGTTAAGCACCGTATCGAGACGGATATGGGGAATGGCGTCGCCGTTACGCGCTGACAAGCCGGTGGGTGGCTGCAGCGCGGGAATTTTCCAGTCCATCAGCTGTTGCCAGTGATCAGGCTCTGGCAGGCGGGCTGGAAAGCGGGGGTGAACATAGCCAATGGGCTGACCTTGGGCATCCAGGCCGGAAATGGCGCGATCGCCATCGGCGTCGACTTCACGCGAGCAGCGGACCGCTGATGTCGCCTCGCAGGCCGGGGCGATGCCCTCATATTCGGCGTGGCGATAAGCATCGCTGACCAGGCTTGCAAGAAAGCTGCGTACCGCTTCGTGATCATCGGAAATGACCTGGTCGATCTTGGTTGCAGCGTACAGCACTCGGTCGATGCGGGGGCGAAACAGCTGCAGCAGACGGCTTTGGTGGCCGTAATGAAAACTGTCGGTGATACGGGTCAGGGCGGCGCGCATATCGTCGATATGCGCGGGCCCGCCGTTGAGCGCCTGCACCACGTCGACGAGCACCACCTGGCGGTCGATACGGCTGAAAAAATTCCTAAAAAAGGGTTCCACCAGTTCTTTGATATAGCGCAGGTAGCATGTTTGCAGAACGCAATACCAGCTGTTTTCGCTGGCACTGTGCAGTTGCTCCTCCGTAATGCCTGCCAGGTTTGGCAGTGGCACGAATGCCAGAAGCGCGGGGTCGTCGTTGCGCCCAGGCAGCAGAAAACGCCCCGGCTGGAGCTGGCTCAGTCCCTGATCCTTGCAACGGGTCAGAAAGGCGCAAAAGTCCGCCTGCAGCTGTTCAAGTTGTGCGGGGTTCGCCTCGGACAGTGGGTTCAGTTGCGACAGCTGGGCGAGAAAGTCCGGTGCCAGTTCGGCGCGGGGGGCTTGTGCATAGAGGTGCGCGCATTCCAGACTCCATTCGCGAAAGCTCAGTTCGCGCAATGGCAGATCCAGCAGCCATTCACCGGGATAGTCGCGTATTTCGAGCCACAGGGAAAAATGATCCCGGGCGAAGGGGTTCAGGCGCCCGGGCTTGCGTTTCAGGCGCAGCTCCAGCAGGCAGCCGCTGATATCGCGGGTCGGTTCTGGCCAGGCCGGTGGTTGGCTGCAGAGCCGGTCCCAGGCCTGCTGGTACGCAAAGGTTGCGAGGCCGGGCGTTTCCAGCGGGTGCAGGCGTACATCGATCAGCTGGCCACTCAGAACCGGCGAAAATCCTGGCAGGCTGGCCTTTTTGTGTTGCAGCAGCTGGTTGATCAGGCTGGTGATAAAAGTGGACTTGCCGCTGCGGCTAAGGCCGGTAATTCCAATGCACAGGCGCCGGTCACGCAGCCGGTCCAGCTGAATGCCGGCGTTGCGGGTCAGCTGATCGCCCTGCATGCGTGTGCGGCGAATAAAGGCATTGGGCATGGTGATAGCGGTTTCCTGGGCTGTGTGGACGGGGTCTGTGTCGCTGGAACCTAATACTGCCACCGGGGGCGCTATTGGTACAGCAGTGGGGTAACGGTGCGCTACGGATGGCATGTCGTTTTGTTATATCGTAACATATCGTTCTTGGTGACATTTTTAGTATCGGACTTGTAATTGGCGGGTGGCCGCGCAGGCCGCCCAGTTGCAGAAATGGGCAGTGGCAGAATTGGGACTGGGCATGAAAAAATGGACGCTGATGGCGGTGTGGCTGGCGACAATGGCGAGCGTTGCACAGGGTGCGCAGGGTTTTGAGCAGCAGTATGGCAGTCATGCCCATGGGGTGGCGCAGCTGGACCTGGTGCTGGATCGGTCTTCGCTGCTATTGCAGCTGCGCTCGCCGGCCATCAACCTGCTGGGCTTCGAACATCGGGCGCGAAGCGAGGCTGAGCTGAGCGCGGTTAAAGCGATGGTCAGGCTGCTGCAGCAGCCCGATAAGATAATTGATATTGCCGCTGTTGCCGGTTGTACGCTGCAATCGGTTGAGGTGGAGCAGGCGCTGCTGGCGCCTGTGGCGGGGCCGGCTATCGTGGCTGAGCACGAGCACGAGCACGAGCACGAGCACGAGCACGAGCACGAGCATGAGCATGAGGCGCAGACAAATCACAGGCCTGACGCAGAGGCTGTCAGGTCCCATGCCGATGTTGACGTCAGCTACGAGTATTACTGCACGGCGGCGGAAAAGCTGGACAGCATCAGCGTGACACTTTTTACCCACTTTCCCGGCTTTGAAACCCTCGATGTACGTCTGATCACGCCGCACGTTCAGCGGGCGCTGACACTGGATTCCCACCATACCGAGATCGGACTGCGCTAGTGTCATCATCCAAGATTCAACCTGCGATTGAGCCTGCAATAGAAATAGACGGCCTTGGCTTTGCCTGGCGCCCGGGCGAGGATGTACTCGATATAGCCGAGTTAGTGGTGGCCCGTGGCGAAAGGCTGTTCGTACAGGGGCGCTCGGGCAGTGGCAAGAGTACGCTGCTGAACCTGATCGGTGGCATAGTGCTGCCGACCCGCGGGCAGGTCCGGCTGCTCGGTACGCCCCTGCAGGCGCTTGGCGGTGCGGCCCGCGACCGGTTTCGCGCCGACCATCTGGGGGTTATTTTCCAGTTGTTCAACTTGTTGCCTTATCTGTCGGTGCTGGAAAACGTGCTGTTGCCGTGCCATTTTTCAGCGCAGCGCAGGCAGCGTGTGCTGGCGCGGGCCCCGTCGCTCGATGCCGAAGCGATACGCCTGCTGGAGCGCCTTGAACTGCCAGACCCCGAGCTGTGGCGGCGCAGCGTATCGCAGCTGTCGGTTGGGCAGCAGCAGCGTGTGGCGGCGGCGCGGGCCCTGATGGGCGGGCCGGAAATCATTATCGCCGACGAGCCGACATCGGCGCTGGATGCCCAGAGCCGTGATGCGTTCATCGAACTGCTGTTGCAGGAGTGTGCCTTGCAGGGTACGACGCTGCTGTTTGTTAGCCATGATGCGGCCCTGGCGTCACACTTTGATCGCACGCTGGTGCTGGAGGTGCTCTGATGGCGATGTGGTCCCTGGCGGTTAAAAGCCTTAAGAATCGCGCCGGCAGCGCAACCCTGACCGTACTGACCATCGCTATCAGCGTCATGCTGCTGCTCGGCGTTGAGCAGGTGCGTACCGAGGCCCGTACCAGCTTTGCCAATACAGTGTCCGGTACCGACCTGATCGTGGGGGCGCGTACCGGACAGACGCAGTTGCTGCTGTATTCGGTGTTTCACATTGGCCATGCCAGCAACAATGTCGGCTGGGACAGCTACCGCGCGATTGCCGCGCATCCGCAGGTCGAGTGGACCATACCGCTGCTGCTGGGTGATTCGCACCGCGGTTTTCGTGTGCTTGGCACCAGTGCTGATTTCTTCCGTCACTACCGCTACGCCCGTGCACGCGCGCTCGCCTTCAGTGCCGGCCAGCCGTTTGACGACCTGTTCGACGTGGTAATCGGGGCTCAGGTGGCGCGGGAGCTCAACTATCAGATCGGTCAGCAGGTTGTGGTGGCCCATGGCATGGGCAGCACCAGTTTTTCACGTCATGATGACAAGCCGTTTCGCATTGTCGGCATTCTGGCGCCCACCGGTACACCGGTAGACCGCACGCTGATGGTCAGTCCCGAGGCAATACAGGCCATTCACCTGGACTTCCAGGCCGGCGTGCAGCTGCCGGGGCAGGTGGTGTCCGCCGAGGATGCCCGCCAGCAGGACCTGACGCCGACTCAGCTGACGGCCTTTATGGTGGGTCTGAAGTCCAGACGGTCGACTTTTGCGCTGCAGCGGGCGATCAACAACTACCGCAAGGAGCCACTGCAGGCGATCTTGCCAGGGGTGGCGCTGGCCGAACTCTGGAGCCTGATGAGGGTGGCCGAACAGGCGCTGCTGGTGGTGTCCGCGGCGGTTGTGTTCAGTGGGCTGGCCGGTCTGCTGACCGTATTGCTCAGTGGTCTGAATGCGCGCAGGCGCGAGATCGCGATTCTGCGCTCCCTGGGCGCGCGTCCCTGGCAGCTACTGGCGCTGCTGACTTTTGAAGCCGCTCTGCTGACCTTGCTGGGTTCCGCGCTGGGTATGGCGTTGCTGTATATCGCTATTGTGCTTGGTCAGCCGCTGTTTGAGCAGTGGGTGGGGCTCGGGCTTGAAGTGGCGTTGCCGAGCACGCGGCAATGGATTTTTCTCGCGCTGGTACAGGGAGCCGGTATACTCACAGGCCTTATTCCGGGCTGGCGTGCATATCGTTATTCGCTTGCCGATGGTATCTGTATTCGCATCTGAAAGGCTCGCTATGAAAAGTTTTGTTTCGGTTCTGTTGGCGTTGCTGCTGAGCCTGAGTCCGTCGCTTTGGGCGCTGGATTCCGTTAATGGCCAGACAGTCGAGGCGCTGGAGTGGGATGCGTTGATGCCGCCCGATTTCAGCTTTGAGCAGGTGTACGGTAATCAGGATTTCGGCGACCTGGAAGATTTCGATCCGCGGGCGCAGCAGAAGCTCGATGAGATGATGCAGGCACTGCAGTCGGCACCCGTGGTGCCTGAACTGGACGGCAAGATGGTGCGTATTCCAGGCTTTGTGGTTCCGCTGGATGGGGAGGGGCAGAAGGTTACCGAGTTTTTTCTGGTGCCTTACTTCGGTGCCTGTATTCATACGCCGCCACCGCCCTCCAACCAGATCATCCTGACGCGCTTCGAGCCCGGGACCAAACTGGAAGGCCTGTTTGATGCGGTCTGGATTACCGGCACCTTGAAGGTTGAAAGCTTCAGTCATGAAGTGGCAGCCTCCGGTTACAGCATAGAGGCCTACCGCATAGAGCCCTATACCGAATAGCCCCCTGTACCGTGTAAAGAATTGTCATCGCTATTGATCAGGGACGAACGATGGAATCCATTATCAGCGTGATTCTGCAAGCCGGCCGCACCGGCATCGAGCTTGCGCTTTATGTTCTGCTGCCCATTATGGTGGTGATGCTGGCGCTGATGAAGCTGCTCGAAGCCCGCGGCGTGCTGGCCTGGGTCGCCAATGCGCTGGCGCCGGTGCTGCGCATCTTCGGCCTGCCGGGGCTGGGGATCTTTGCCATGGTAAAGCTGCTGCTGGTGAGTTTTTCAGCACCCGTTGCGACCCTGGCGCTGATGGACCGAAACGGTACATCGGCGCGTCATATCGCCGCGACCCTGGCCATGGTGCTGACCATGTCCCAGGCCAATGTGGTGTTTCCCATGCTGGCGGTCGGGTTGAATCTGCCGGTGATCATGGCGACCTCGGTCGTTGGCGGTCTGTTTGCAGCCAGTATTACCTACTATGTGCTGGCGCGGGGCTCGGAAACCGGGGCTGCGGTGGAAGTGCCGGTGACTGTGCCGGGCGAGCGGCGTGGCACCATGGAAATTCTGTCAGAAGGTGGGCAGGAGGGCATGAAAATAGCCCTGGCCTCTTTGCCCATCCTGATTCTGGCGCTGTGCTTTGTAAATACGCTGGAGGCCAGTGGTGCCATTACGCTGATCAGTGCGGCGCTGGCGCCGTTGCTGACGTTGCTGGGGTTGCCGGAAGCGGCAGTCCTGCCCATCGTGACGAAGTTCATTGCCGGCGGCACGGCCTTTATGGGGGTGGTGCTGGACCTGATGAATCAGGGGCTGATCAGCTCCGCCGATCTAAACCGTATGGCGGGGTTTGTCACCAATCCGCTGGACCTGGCCGGTGTGGCAATCATGGCGGCGGCGGGCAAGCGTGTCGGGCGCGTAGCGCGGGCGGCCGTTTGGGGTGCGCTGGCTGGAATGTTCCTGCGGGGCATTTTGCACCTGCTGATATTCTGATGTTGGGTGTCTCGTGTGCTGAGCTGGTCGCTGTTGGGACGGCTGGGGTACACTTTGCTGCAATTTCCATTGTCACAAGAGCCTGAACCATGCGGTATCCCGAGACCAAGCTGCCCAAGGTCGGAACCACCATCTTTACCGAAATGTCCCAGCTGGCGAATGCCACAGGGGCCATCAACCTGTCCCAGGGCTTTCCCGATTTTGATGCGCCTGCCGGGCTGCGCGAGCGGGTGGCGCACTATATAAACAGTGGCGCCAACCAGTATGCACCCATGACCGGCGTGCCGGCATTGCGCGAGGCTATCGCACTGAAGTGTGAGCGGCTGTATGGTCACAAGCCCTGCATGGATACCGAGGTGACGGTGACCTCCGGTGCCACCGAAGCCCTGTTTGCCGCCATCAGCGCGGTGGTGCGGCGCGATGATGAAGTCATCCTGTTTGATCCCTGCTACGACAGCTATGAGCCGGCCATTGAACTCAATGGCGGCAGGGCTGTGCACCTGGCGCTTGATGAGCAGGATTTCAGCATTGACTGGAACCGCCTGGCGGATGCGATCAGTCCGCGCACCCGCATGATTGTGATCAACACGCCGCACAACCCCACCGGCAGCGTGCTGAGCGCGGACGACCTGCAGCGCCTCGCTGCGCTGGTGCGTGATACCGATATCCTGCTGATTGGCGACGAAGTGTATGAACACATCGTATTCGATGGGGGCGCGCACCAGAGCCTGTTGTGTCACGCGGAGCTGGCGCGGCGCAGTTTCGTGGTGTCGTCATTCGGCAAAACCTACCATGCCACCGGCTGGAAGATCGGGTACTGCATCGCGCCCGCGCCCCTCAGTGCCGAGTTTCGCAAGGTGCACCAATACCTCACATTCAGCACGATGACGCCGGCACAGCTCGGCCTGGCGGATTTTATCAACGCCGCGCCAGAGCACTATCTGGAGCTGCCGGCGTTCTATCAGGCCAAGCGCGATCTGTTCCGCGATCTGATGGTGCCAAGCCGGTTCGCGTTGACGGCGGCTCCGGGCACCTACTTTCAGCTGGCCGACTACAGTGCGATCAGCGATCTGCGCGATACCGAATTTGCCAAATGGCTGACCCGTGAAGCGGGCGTGGCGACGATACCGGTATCGGTATTCTGTCAGCAGCCGCTGCAGCGCAAGCTGGTGCGGTTCTGTTTCGCCAAGGGTGAAGAAACTCTGCGGGAGGCGGCGGCGCGGCTATGCAAAATATGAACACCGTACAGGACCTGCGTATCAGCCTGGTTCAAACTGAACTGCACTGGCAGGATCCGGCAGCCAACCGGCAAATGTTTGAGCGGTTGCTGGCGCCTTTGGCCGGCACAACCGACCTGGTGGTGCTGCCGGAGATGTTTACCACCGGCTTTACCATGGCGCCGGAAGGACTGGCGGAGCCCGAGCAGGGGCCGACACTGGACTGGATGCGCCAACAGGCTGCGCTGCTGGGGGCGGCGCTGTGCGCAAGCCTGGTGACGAAAGCGCCCCATGGTTTTGTGAATCGACTGTTGTTTGTGACACCGGACAGCACCGTGCAGCATTACGACAAGCGGCACCTGTTCCGCATGGCCAATGAGCACCAGCACTATGAAGCCGGTAGCTGCAGGGCGGTGTTCGACTACCGTGGCTGGCGGATTCTGCCCACCGTCTGTTACGACTTGCGCTTTCCGGTGTTTCTGCGCAATCGCAGTGACTATGACCTGCTGATTTGTGTGGCCAACTGGCCGGCGACGCGGCGGCACCCCTGGCGGGTCTTGCTGCAGGCCCGCGCCATTGAAAACCTCTGCTATGTGGCCGGTGTTAACCGGGTTGGCCAGGACGGCAAAGGATTTGATTACAGTGGTGATTCGATGCTGGTGGATTTCAAGGGGCAGGCGATGCTGGATCAGCCCGCCGGTGTGCCCTTTGTACAAACATCGACACTGAGCGCGTCTGCGCTGCAGCACTTTCGTGAGGCCTTTCCGGCCTGGCAGGATGCCGACGCGTTTGAGCTTACCGGTCTGTAGGCGGCCTTGGGCTGAGGTGGGTTAGGTCATTTAAACAGCTGCTTGAAAAGGTTTCACGAGCAACTGTGCCGGTGGCGCTATACTGAGTTCAAGTTTATGGCCGTTGCGCGGGCCGGATTGTTGCCAGTCCAGTTCTCCGGCGCGCCAGTCTAGCCGAATACCTTTGCCCATTATGGGCCTTTTGCCGGCATTGTTCCGGCTCGAAGGGGCATGCCGAGAGGCTGCCCCTTTCCTCATTGGGTCACGCCATGGCGCCTCGGGTAGTTACGCCACGGTGTTTTATTCAGGCTTCGTTCCATCGTTCAAATCCCTTACACTAGCGGGCCTGTCAGGCGGGATGCTGCATGCCTTGCGCAGATGCGCCTTATCTCGCCATGTCCAATTTTTAACAACGGGTCAGCAATGAGCAAGAGCCACACTCAGAGTATTATTGATGCCGGTCGCTGGATCGACGCACAGGGCTGGTGCCCGGCGACCGGCGGCAATTTTTCGCGGCGCACAGGTGCGCAGGAAGTGCTGATTACCGCCTCCGGACGGCATAAGGGGCATCTGCAAGACACTGATTTGCTGCAGGTCGACCTGGCGGGGCATGTGCTTGATTCTGATCTCAAGCCTTCGGCGGAAACCCTGTTGCATACCCGGCTATATCAGCTTGATGACCAGATGGGTGCCGTGTTGCACACGCATTCAGTGAACGCCACCGTGCTGTCGCTGACCACGCCTGGCGACTGGCTGCAGATTGAGCAGCTTGAAATGCAGAAGTCCCTGAGTGGCAACCAGACCCATGATGCCGCCATTCGCATTGCCATTTTTGACAACACTCAGGACATGCAGGCGCTGGCTCAGGACGTCGCGCAACGCTGGCAGCAGGGGGCGCTGTCCTGGGGGCTGCTGGTACGCGGCCATGGGCTCTACGCCTGGGGACGTGACATGCCGGAAGCCCGGCGCCATCTCGAAGGGCTGGAGTTCCTTTTCGCCTGTCAGCTGGAGCTCAGGCGCCTGGGCGTCAAGCCGGCAGTCGAGGGAGCCCGGTCATGACCATCAAGGCGATACTGACGGACATCGAAGGTACCACCACGGATATAGAATTCGTGCATCGAGTGCTGTTCCCCTACGCCTATGATCACCTGGGCGATTACCTGCGTGCCCATGCCGGTGAAAGTGCGGTGCAGACCCTTCTGGAGCAGGCGCGCATGGAGCTGAAAGATCCGCATGCGGACCTCGAAACCCTGATCGGCGCATTTCGTCACTGGATCGAGCAGGACCTGAAAATTACGCCGCTCAAGTCGCTGCAGGGGCTGATCTGGGTACAGGGCTATCAGCAGGGCGATTTTAAAGGTCATCTGTACGAGGATGCGCACCGTTTGTTGCAGCAGTGGCACAAACAGGGGATTGCGCTCTATGTATTCTCATCGGGGTCGGTCAAGGCCCAGCAGCTGATTTTCGGATACAGCGAATACGGTGATCTAAGGCCGTTGTTCAGCGGTTATTTCGATACCACCACAGGACCCAAGCGTGAAGCGCGGTCCTATAGCGCCATTGTCGAAAGCATTGGCTGCAGCGCCGATGAGGTGCTGTTCCTGTCTGATATCGAGCAGGAACTGGATGCCGCGCGTGCGGCCGGCCTCAATACCTGCCTGGTCGCCCGTGGCGAGCAGGCGGCGACGCCTGGGCATAGGCAGGTGACCTGCTTTGATGACATTTCTCTGTAAACAGCGGTAAGGAGAACACCATGAGTGCCATTACAGTCTATGCAGACGACAACCCGCAGCAGGTGCTTCTGCACAGCGAAGAGGGCGACCGGATCACCGAAGTGCTGGCCGGCATCGGGGTTAATTTTGAGCGCTGGCAGGCGGCAACCGAGGTTACTGCGCAGATGAGCGGTGACGAGATTATTGCCGCCTATGCGCAGGACATCGACCGTCTCAAGCGCAGCGGCGGTTATGTCACCGTGGATGTGGTCAACATGTCGCCGGATCACCCGCAAAAGGATGAGTTCCGGCAGAAATTTCTCGCCGAGCATACCCACTCCGAGGACGAAGTACGCTTTTTCGTGGCCGGTGAGGGCATGTTTTATCTGCACGTGGGCGGCAAGGTGTATCAGGTATTGTGCTGCAAGGATGATCTGATTTCGGTGCCCGCGAATACGACGCACTGGTTTGATATGGGCCCGGCGCCGCGCTTTTCTGCCATTCGCCTGTTCAACGACCCGGCCGGCTGGGTGGCCAACTTTACCGGATCTGCCATTGCCCGGGAATTTCCGCTGTTTGAATGAGACGGGCGTGCAACGGGCCTGACTCCGGGCCCTCCGTACTTTTAGTTCTTTCGATTGCGCTGCCGATGGTGCGGCCCGAATCATTCGGGTCCGCTCTTTTCACCTGCCTGGGTTCCGGCACTGAGTGGTGCCCTATCCTGGTTGGCGCGTTCTTTCTCGTCGCCATTGCGGCCATTTCCCTGTGATTGTGCCTACACTGTTAGCTGTCCGCGGATGCGGACCTGATAGAACAATGGCCAATCAAGGATGTGAAGATGCAGTTTCCCTTCAGATTAACACTGTCATTTCCCGTTATCTCAAGCCGTGCCGGCGTCGCTTCGTTGCTGCTCGGTGTTTCCTTATGTCTTTCGCCGCTGGCAGGCGTTCAGGCCCAGCCTATTCTGGAGGGCGATCGCAGTGTGCCGGTCGATGCCCGCAACGGCATGGTGGTGACAAGCCATTACCTGGCGACCGACGAAGCTCTCAAGGTGCTCGAAAAGGGTGGTAACGCCATCGATGCCGCAGTCACCGCGGCGTTTGCGCTGGCGGTCACGCAGCCGCGCTCGGGCAATATCGGCGGCGGTGGCTTTATGCTGGTCTCCTCGGAGACTGCCAACGAGGTGGTGGCGATCGATTACCGTGAAAAGGCACCTGCTGGCGCCACGCGGGACATGTTCCTGGATAAGGACGGCAACGTGGACAGCGACATCAGCCGCTATTCTCACAAGGCGGCCGGGGTGCCTGGAACCGTGGCGGGCCTTGCGCTGGCGCTGGAAAAATACGGCACCCTGTCATTGGCGGATGCGCTTGCGCCGGCGATCCGGCTGGCGGACGAAGGCTTTGTTATACCGTCGCGATTCAGTGACGGTATAAAGGCAAGTGCCGAAAAGCTGGGCCAGTTTGAATCCAGCGCCAAGGTGTTTTTCAAGCCCGATGGCAGTTTCTATGAGGCGGGTGAACTGTTTGTACAGAAGGACCTTGCGGCCACGCTCAAGCGCATCGCGGAGCAGGGCGTAAAGGGATTTTATGAGGGCGAAACCGCGGACCTGATTGTGGCGCAGATGCAGCGCGGCGGTGGGCTGATCAGTCTCGAGGACTTGAAAAACTACGCCCCGGCCATTCGCAAGCCGGTGCACGGCAACTACCGCGGCTATGACGTTTACTCCATGAGCCCGCCCAGCTCCGGCGGAACCCATGTGGTACAGATTCTGAATATGCTGGAAGGCTATCCCATCGAGGAAAGCGGGCACAACTCGGCCCAGACCATTCACCTGATGGCTGAAGCCATGAAGCGTGCCTATGCAGACCGTTCTGAATATCTGGGTGACACGGATTTCGTCAAGGTGCCGGTGGCCGGGCTTACGTCCAAGGAATATGCCGCAGAGCTGCGCGCTACTATTGATCCAGCCAAGGCCACTGTCAGTGCCAGCCTCAAGCCTGGCAACCCGGTGCCCTATGAGAGTAACGAGACCACACATTTCTCGGTGGTCGACAAGTTTGGCAATGCGGTGTCGAACACTTATACCATCAACTTCAGTTACGGCTCGCATATCGTGGTTGACGGGGCCGGTTTTCTGCTCAATAACGAGATGGACGACTTCAGCGCGAAACCCGGCGTGCCCAACGCCTATGGCCTGATCGGCGGAGAGGCGAACAAGATTGAACCCGGCAAGCGCATGCTGAGCTCCATGTCACCCACCATTGTGCAAAAGGATGGCAAGAACTTCCTGGTGACCGGCAGCCCCGGTGGTTCACGCATCATTACCACCACCTTGCAGGTACTGATGAACGTGATTGATCATCACCTCAACATTCAGGCAGCCGTGAATGCGCCGCGCATTCATCATCAGTGGCTGCCCGATGAAATTCGAGTGGAGGAAGGCATCAGCCCGGATACCGTCAAGTTGCTTGAGGGGATGGGGCATACAGTGTCACAAAAGGCCGCCATGGGCGCCATCCAGAGCATCATGGTTGCCGAGGATGGCACTTTTTACGGCGGTGCCGATCCAAGGCGCAGCACCTCGTCTGCCAAGGGCTTTTAGCGCGTAGCAGCACGGGCTGCCGAGGTCCCGGTCTGACGGAGTTTTATTGTCGCGGGGGAGGCAGCTCGTTTCTGGCTGGACTATGATAGAGGCAGACATTTCAAGCAAGGGTAGTGCAGTCATGGCCCGCATGCAGGAGCGGTATCGCGAACGACATCATGGCCTGTCGATGTTCGGCAAGGATCTGGTGCGTCGCTGCGGTGCCCATTGCGAGCTGTGTGACAGTCATGGGGGCAGCCTCAATGTGTTCGAAGTCCCCCCCGTGGCGGCTGAAGCGGATTTCGAACACTGCGTCATGATCTGCGAAAGCTGCAAGCGTCAGATACTCCACCCCAAAAGACGAGACCCGCATCACTGGCGCTGCCTTACCACCGCCGTGTGGAGCCCGATACCGGCCGCGCGCGTTTTGGCCATTGCCATGCTGGATACGTTTATCGGCCGCGAAGACTGGGCCATGCAACTGCACGAGCAGCTCTACCTGGATCCTGACGAGCAGCGCTGGGTGGATTCCATCGACTTCTGAGCTCTAGGAGGCTGTCCGAGAACACGCAACCTACTGCGAACCATCTGAGTTTGGCTGTTTTTTGTGCTGTTTTTCGTTAAATAGAACCACTATTCGCCTTAAAACACCGCAAAAACCAACTCAAATCAGCCGGCTCTCGCTACGGCCAGCATTCTCGGACAGCCTCCTAGTGCACTGTTGTACGCTATATGAAGCTTATAACGGCTCCTTTTTCCGCCATCCAGTGTTGTTCGTTGTCGCCATAGTACCGCTATGACTCCGCCTCACGCCTTGGCTGGCAAAAAAATGAGCGCGTTCCAAAGCATCACCAAGAGTGCAACAGTACACCAGCAGTCTGCCGGGCTTAGCTGTGTGCCCGCGGTGACACGCCGAATTCGAACGGTGTCAGATAGCCGTCCTGATTCGCATCCAGAGAAGTGAAATAGTTCTTCAGGTTCGCATAGGAGCTTGATTCCTGCCAGCTGAGCTTGCCATCGTTGTCCGCATCCAGTTCGTTAAACAGTTCCTCTACCGGGTCTGCTACCGGGTCTGCGTGCAGCGTGGCGGAAACGGCGATAAGCGCGGCGCCGAGGGTCATGGTCATGGTTCGCATGGACATCTCCTTTCCTTTTGACAAGTCTCGGCATGATGTAAGCGATATGCGTGCCACAAAAGATAAAACCTTTTAAAACAGTGGCTTATTTTTTATTTGTGGCAGGGATGCGGGAACATTCCGGCTTCTCACTCGGGCGCGGTGGTGCGGGTTGTTTCCTTTTGCTGACAGTCCCTGTATTGGTTTTTAAATGTTTATTTATTTCAACAGGTTAGGCTGTATCTTTGCGGCGACGCAAAGCTACAGCCCCGGGGTACCGGTACGGTACGCGCTTATATTTAGGCGCCATTCAAGAACCTGACTCGCGATCGGCTCGAGCCAGGTTCTGATTAAAACGACAGCCTCCTAGAGTTGGCTGAGGGCTCCGGCCTGTACCTGTTCGGGTGTCAGTACCGCGGTATCCAGAATCCAGCCGGTCACAAGCTTGGCCGGCGTCACATCGAAGGCGGGGTTGTACACCGGTGCATCCTCTGGGCTCCAGCGCACATTGCCAAAGCTGCCACTGACGCCCTGAACTTCCGCTGCTGCACGCTGCTCAATGGGTATTCGGCTGCCATCGGGACATTGTGGGTCCACTGTGGTGTAGGGGGCCACGACATAGAACGGAACCTGGTGGTAATGGGCATTGACCGCCAGTGAATATGTGCCGACCTTGTTGGCGAAGTCGCCGTTGGCCGCGATACGGTCCGAGCCGACCAGGATGCAGTCGATCTTGCCCTGTGCCATGAGCATGGCAGCCATACTGTCGCATATCAGGGTGTAGGGAACCTCCAGTCGGCGCATTTCCCAGCAGGTCAGCCGGCCGCCCTGCAGCAGCGGCCTTGTTTCATCCACGTACACATGAATGCCCTTGCCTTGGCGGTGCGCCTGTGCGATCACGCCGATGGCGGTACCGACGCCGGCCGTGGCCAGGCTGCCCGTATTGCAATGGGTCAGGATGCGGGCGCCTTGCTCGATCAGTGCCGCGCCATTGCGTGCCATATTCAGACACAGTTGGATATCTTCATCGAAGATGCGTTCGGCACAGTCGCTGAGTCCTGCCGGCCCTTGCTGGTGCAAAGTGGCAAGCATTCGGTCCATGCAGTTCATCAGGTTCACCGCCGTCGGGCGCGCATCGCGCAGTGTTGCCGCGGCCTGTTCCAGGGCTGCCGTCGTGCTGCCCTGTTCTGCCAGCAGCGCCAGCAGCAGGCTGGCGCCAATGCCGATCAACGGGGCGCCGCGGATCTGCAACTTGCGGATCATGTCCACCATGGCTTCGACTGACGTGCATTCCAGCCAGCACTCCTGGTCGGGCAGCTGGTGCTGGTCCAGCACCAGAAGCTGGCCGTGCTGGTATTTCAGGCTGGTGGAGACAAGGTCTTTCATGGCGTGTCACAACTGGCTGTGTTGAAGAAGGCGATACGATAGCAAAGTGGCTGCGATGAAAATAGATGAAATTGCTATAAGCAAAGCGCCGGCGTTTTTGCCAGAATAGGCGCTTTTACAGCGTATTTGACGGGCAGAAACCATGACCGACTGCAAGTTTGCCAATGACGCCGAGGTAATTGCCTTCGCGCGGGACCATTCCGGAGTTTTTCCAGCGGGAGCGCATCTCGGCGTCGAAGAGATCGGAGACGGCAATATCAATTTTGTTTACCGCGTGTTTTCCGACGACGGCACCAGCGTGATTATCAAGCAGGCGCTGCATTATATTCGTATCATCGGTGAAGGCTGGCCGTTGTCGCAGGACCGTATCCGCATCGAAGCAGAGGCATTGCAGCAGGAAGCCGCGTATTGCCCGGATCTCGTACCCCGCGTGTATCATTTTGATGCGGCGCGCTCTGCCATCGTAATGGAAGATATCGGTGCCTACGAAAACCTGCGCCATGCGCTGATTGCGAGAGCCCGTTTGCCTCTGCTGGCCGAGCATCTGGGGCGTTTTGCTGCAGACACGCTGTTCCATACATCAGACCTCTACCTGGATGCGCATCGCAAAAAGGAACTGGTAGGGCGCTTCATTAATCCTGATCTGTGCAAGATTACCGAAGACCTGTTTTTCCTGGACCCCTACTGCGACCACGAACGCAATAACATCAACCCGTTGCTATGGGACGAGGCCGAAGCCCTGTGGCAGGATGAGCCGCTGAAGCTGGAAGTGGCACGTCTCAAATACCGCTTCCTGACCTGCGCTGAAGCACTGCTGCACGGTGATCTTCACTCGGGCTCCGTGTTTGCCTGTGCAGAAGGTACCAAGGTAATCGATCCCGAGTTCGCGTACTTTGGCCCTATCGGCTTCGATGTTGGCAGCGTGCTGGGTAACCTGTTGCTGAACTACGCCGGGCAGGCGCAGTTGCCGGGCACAGAGGCAGAACGTGGTGCTTATCAGGACTGGCTTCTGGAAACTGTCGCCGGCTTCTGGAATACCTTTGCCGGGCGCTTCGCCGAGCTGATGGAGGCGAAGACGCAGGATCCGTCGTTGAATCTGGCGCTGTATCGCGAGGCCTATCTGGCAGACATACTGGCCGATACCATCGGCTATGCGGGTACCGAGATGATTCGCCGTACACTGGGGCTTGCGCATGTCGCTGATCTGGAGTCGATTGAAGATCCGCAGCGGCGCGCGCAGGCAGAGAGCCGAGTGCTGAGCCTGGGACGTGCAATGATCATGCAGCGTGGCGAGATCGGCTCAATCGACGCGCTTATTGCGTTTGTTAGGGGACACTGATTCGCCAAGGCGTCGATCGCTGTGACGGCAGCGGCCTCGCCGGGCCACTGCCGTCACGCCTGGGGGTTGCCGCTTGCACCCCTGGTGCGCAGCTCAGCGGTCACGCTGTGACATAAAGTGATGGTAGATCTGCACCAGCTCTTCTTCTGAAAAGGTGACCACCACCAGTTGCTGCCCTGGGCGGATAAGATCCGGGTTCTGCCCCAGTAAGCCTTGCTGATAGTTGTAGATATAGGTTTCACGAACCTTGTCATCCAGCACCTTGCCGAGGAAGGAGCTGCTGCGATCGAGCAGTCGCTCATCGGCATCCTCGGGGATCGCAACGCGGATAGAACCGCCCGCCTGGGGCAGGTCCAGACCCTCTGCAAAGGAGTTGATCAGGCCGCTGTTGAGAATGCCCCAGAGTCCCTCCTTGTCGAATTCGTTGACCGCATGAATGTAAAAAATCTTGCCGTTGGCTTGCTCCGGGTTGCTGAGCAGCTCCTGCAGCGTAATTTGTCCTGCACTCTGTGGCAGGGTGCCACTGGAAATGGCCTGCTCCCGGCTTTGGGCGCCGTTTCGGGTAATGGACGGGCGAGCATCCACGGCATAGGCGGTGGCGGCGGCGGCATCGATCAGTTCGGGGCCGTGGGCGATCTCCAGCTGGATGTTTTCCGATAACACCTGGGCTTCTGGCAGCAACAGCAACTGGTTGGCACTGACAAAATTGTTGGCCCGGCCGATCTCAATCGGCTGGTCCGCATCGGCCGTGAGCTGCTGGATATGGGACTGGGCCTGCTGTCGATCCTGATCGCTAATCACAGCCTTGGTCACATCGGAGATATCCTGTGGAGCGAGGAACAGCCAGGCTGCGGTCATGGCCAGCGCTACGGTCACGATCAGTAGCAGTCGTTGCATCGGTGTAAATCCCCTTCTTGCTGGCAGATGATGACGACCCTGTCCTGTTGATCCCTGTGCCTGCAGGTCACCGCAACCACTGTAAAACAGATTGCCGCGGCGTGAAAGAGTCGCTGCGGGGCTGGAAATCACAGGCACAGTCGTTGTTATACTGGCATATCCTGTGGCCCGCATGGGCTGTTGCAACCGTGGAGGAATGACGATGACCGGTTCAGACCCGAACAGCGACTTCGACCAGTTGATGCAACGAGACGGTGTAGCCCCCATTCGCCGCAATCCGCGGGCCGACGTCGGTCGGGCGCCGCTGCCTCCTGCTGTCATGACCGCCAGGCGCCGTGCAGCGCTTGGAGACCCCGACGGCATGGGGCTGGAAATCATAAAGTCCGTCGATCCTCATGATCCGCTGGCCTGGAAGCGTGATGGCGTGCAGGAGGGCGTATACCGTAATCTGCGTCTGGGCCGGTACCGTGCGGATGCGCGGCTGGACCTGACGCGAAAGTCCCTGGCGCAGGCGCGGGACGAGTTGCGCAGTTTTGTACCGGAATGCCTTGTGCATGGCATCCGTACCTGTGTTGTCAGTCATGGACGCGGCCGCCGGCCTGATGATGCCGCCAGTGTGATGCGCAGTGCACTCAATCAGTGGCTGCCATTGTTCGATGAGGTACTGGCGTTTCATTCCGCGCCATCGCAGCACGGCGGTCTGGGCGCGCTCTATATCATGCTGCGCAAGAACGAAGCCCAGCGTCAGGATAACTGGGAAAGGCATCAGAAGCGGGGCTGAAACTCGGCTCGCAGGGCGCCAGCGTCCCGCTATACTGGAAAATCGAACAGAGTGGGTATGCGATTCACCCGGCGGGTCCTCGCCTTGTTGTCCGTTACGCCATATAAACGGGGCACTGTGCGCGGACATGCCGGCCATTGTGGCGTTCGCATTGACCTTTAGCGCATTGGTCTTGAGTGAGGAGGCATGCCTGTGTCCTGTGTCAAACCACTGTCCTGCGGAGGAGCCTTTCAGGCGTAGTATGTCATGACAGAGAAAATCGAAGAGGTGCTGTTGTTCTGGTTCGGTCCGCTGCACAACGGCGTTGCCTGTGAATCGAAACAGCGGCTCTGGTGGGAGGGGCGGGAGGAAGATGACCGCCAGCTGGATGAACTTTTCGGCAACCTGGTACGCCGAGCGGTGCGTGGCGAGCTGCAAGCCTGGGCCAGCAGCCCGCGGGGGCGACTGGCGCTGATTCTGTTACTGGATCAGTTCAGTCGCAGTATCTACCGGGGGACGGCCGATGCGTTTGGCGGCGACGAGCAGGCGCTGGAGCGCTGCCGCCAGGGAATCGACCTGGGTCATGACCTGGCGCTGGAAACCGCCGAAAGACTGTTTTTCTACATGCCATTGGAACACGCCGAGTCGCTGGAGGCACAAAACCTTCATATCGCTCAGCTTGAGTCTTTGCGCCAGGGCCTCAATGGTGCGCAGCGTGGCCTGGTTGAGAATGCACTGGGTTTTGCCCATCAGCACCGCGATTTAATCATGCGCTTCGGCCGCTTTCCGCACCGCAACGACGCGTTGGGTCGAGCCTCGACGGCTCAGGAACTGGCCTACCTCAATCAGCCACACCGGCGCTGGGGGCAGTAGGCTGCTAGCCTGGGTACGACGGTAGTGCAGGCACTGGAGTTGAAATAATAATGAATTAATTTCAATATAAAACGAAAATACATCAATTTAACTAATAGTTCGTATTCATCATAATGCATCCCACATCAACGGCTGCATTTAAGGGATGAATACCATGGCAACCACTCATACATTGGGCTTTCCGCGCATCGGTGCGCAGCGGGAGCTGAAATTCGCACTTGAAGCCTACTGGAACGGTGACAGCCGTCGCGAGGATCTGCTGCAGGTCGCCGCACAGATCCGCCAGGACAACTGGGCGCTGCAGCAGCGTTCAGGTCAGCCACGCGTGTCCGTCAACGACTTTTCGCTCTACGACCAGGTGCTGGATCATTCCTGCCTGCTGGGGGTTATTCCCCGCCGCTTTCAGGATGGTTCCAGCGATGCCCTGGATACCGGCTTTCGCATGGCCCGCGGCCGGGCACCGTCCGGCACGCCTCAGCGAGCCTGCGAGATGACCAAATGGTTCGACACCAACTATCACTACCTGGTACCGGAACTGGACCCGCAGCAGGACTTTAGCCTGGCGCCGGACAAGCTGCTGGCTGAAATCGCCGAGGCACAGGCGGCCGGGCACGCGGTCAAGCCGGTGCTGATCGGGCCTGTCACCTACCTCTGGCTTGCCAAGTCCGCCGCCGAGCCGTTCGATCGCCTGCAGCTGCTGCCGGCGCTGCTGCAGGCCTATGGCGAGCTGTTTCAACTCCTGCAGCGCCAGGGTGTGGACTGGCTGCAGATCGATGAGCCGATCCTGGTGCAGGAGCTGGAACCCTGCTGGCAGCAGGCGCTGGCGGATGCCTACCAGGCGCTGGCGGGGTCTGACCTGCGGCTGCTGCTGACCACCTATTTTGGCACTCTGGGCGATAATCTGAGCCTGGCGCTGTCCCTGCCCGTCGATGGTTTTCACCTTGATACGGTGCGTGGCGGTGAAGAATATCGCCGTGTGCTGGCGGAACTGGGAGCCAACCAAGTGCTGTCGCTGGGTGTGGTGGATGGCCGCAATATCTGGAAAACCGACCTGTCGGCACGGCTGAACGAGCTGCAGAGCGTATCCAAGCTGCTGGGCGATCGTCTTTGGCTCGCCAGCTCCTGTTCACTGCAGCATGTGCCGGTGGATTTGGAGCATGAATCCGCCTTCGATGTGCAGCTGCGTGGCTGGATGGCCTACGCGGTGCAGAAGCAGCAGGAGCTGCAGCTGCTGGGTGATGCGCTGAACGGCGGCAATGTCGCCGCGGCCCTGGCCGACAATGCGCTGGCACTGGCGGGGCGTCGCAGTTCTGATCGGGTGCATCGCGAGAGCGTCAAGCAGCGCTGCCAGCGGCTGTCGCCCAGGGATGGTGAGCGGGGCCTGGCTTACACGCAGCGGGCGCGACTGCAGCGGGCCCGCCTGCAGCTCCCCGACTTTCCCACCACCACCATTGGCTCTTTTCCGCAAACTCCCGAGATCCGCCAGACCCGTGGGCGCTATCGGCGCGGCGAGCTGAGCGAGCCTCAGTATGTGGAGCGCATGCAGAGCGAGATTGCTGACTGCATCGCCCGCCAGGAAGCCTGCGGACTGGACATGCTGGTGCACGGCGAAGCCGAGCGCAACGACATGGTGGAATACTTCGGGGAGCTGCTGCAGGGCTATGCGGTGAGTCGCAATGGCTGGGTGCAGTCCTATGGCTCACGCTGTGTCAAACCCCCGGTTATTTACGGCGATGTCTATCGCGATGAGGCCATGACGGTGCAATGGAGCCGCTATGCCCAGTCGCTGACCGCCAAGCCGGTGAAAGGCATGCTCACGGGGCCTGTCACCATGCTGCAATGGGCCTTTGTGCGAGATGATCAGCCGCGCCAGCAAACCTGCCTGCAGGTGGCACTGGCCCTGCGCGACGAGGTCTGCGAGCTGGAGTCCGCCGGCATTGCCGCGATTCAGATCGACGAGCCGGCCATTCGCGAGGGCCTGCCGCTCAAGCGCAGCGAATGGGATCACTACCTCGACTGGGCTGTGTATGCCTTTCGTGTTTCGGCCAGCGGTGTGGCGCCCGAAACCCAGATTCACACCCACATGTGCTACTCGGAATTCAATGGCATCATCGAGGCCATCGCGGCCATGGACGCCGATGTGATTACCATTGAAACCAGCCGATCCAACATGACGCTGCTCGATGCCTTTATCGATTTCGAGTATCCCAACGAGATTGGCCCGGGTGTCTACGATATCCACAGCCCCAACGTGCCCCAGGTCGCACAGATGGAAGCCCTGATGCGCAAGGCTGCCGAGCGTCTTCCCGCTGAGCGTTTGTGGGTCAACCCCGACTGCGGCTTGAAAACACGCGGCTGGGACGAGGTCGGGCCGAGTCTTGAAAACATGGTGGCCGCCGCCAGGCGCCTGCGCGCCGGGATTTAACAGCCTTTTAAGAAAGCGTTCACCCGTGCTTGCCGGGTCGAGATGGCGGGCCGGGACAAAGGCGGTACAATGTCCGGCGAACGGCCTTGGCTGTTCAGTTCTGTCTTTGCCGGAGTCGTTTATGCCAGACATGCTGCCATCCCTGCTTGACGCCAACGCTCGGGCCCGCCGGCGCCAGCTGGTGTGGCTGCAGGGCGATGCCGACTGGGCCCGGCAGCAGGCGGCGGCAATGCTCGCGGCTACCGGCTGGCAGCAACTGCTGTGGGTCGGGGCCGAGGCACCGTCGCCTTACGAGCCGGTCAAGGCCGCTGAGGTGCAGCGGCGGCTGGGGTCCGAAACCGATGCGGTGGTGTTCGATGCCTTCGCCGGTTTCAACCCCAATGCCTTTGGCCAGAGTGTCGGCACGATTCGCGGCGGCGGGCTGATGTTCCTGCTGACGCCCAAGGCCGCGGACTGGTGCTGCTATGCCGACCCCGAACATCACCGCCTGGCGGTGCTGCCCTATGCGCCCGCCGATGTCGGTCACCGTTTTGTGCGCCATCTGGTACGCACACTGAGTGCCGATGCCGATGTCATTCCGGTGCTGCAATCGGGTTCTGCTTTTCAATTTGACGCCCATATCGAATCCCAATTCGAATCTTATTTTCAATCCCCGCAGAGAGGGTCGCCGCTGCCGGTTGAATCCGCCGTTACAGACTGGAAGGCGCCCTATCGCAGCCTGGATCAGCAGCGCGCCGTTGCCGCTGTCCTGCAGGCGCTGGAGGATGCCACGCCGCTGGTGCTGACGGCGGACCGCGGGCGCGGCAAGAGCGCGGCCCTGGGGCTGGCGGCCGCGCGCTGGCTCGAGCATCACGATGGGCAGGTGCTGGTCACGGCCCCCGGGCTGGATGCGCTGGATGCCCTGTTCGAGCGCCTGCAGGCCAGCCTGCCCGATGGACAGCTGAGTGCCGGTATCTTCACTCACCCCCGTGGCAGCGTGCGCTACCTGACGCCTGATCGACTGGTGCACGGTGACGGCGACGGTGAGCTGCTGCTGGTGGATGAAGCCGCCGCCATTCCGGCCCCGGTACTGAGTCGCCTGCTGGCCCGTTTTTCGCGCATTCTTTTCGCCTCGACTCTGCACGGCTACGAAGGCACGGGGCGAGGCTTTGCCGTGCGCTTTCGCCGCGAGTTGCAGCGCCGTGCACCGGCCTGGCGTTCCTTTGAGATGTCGCAGCCGGTGCGCTGGTGTGCCAATGATCCGCTGGAACAGTTGTCGTTTCGCCTGCTGCTGCTGGATGCCGAGCCGGCCCTCGCGGCCGTCGTGCGCAGCATCCCGGTACCGCAGCTGAGCTATCAGCGCCTCGATCGCGAGCAGTTGCTGCAACAGCCGACGTTGCTTGAGCAGCTGTTCGGATTGCTGGTGCTGGCCCATTACCGCACCACTCCCGGTGACCTGCGTATACTGCTGGACAGCCCGAACCTGTCGGTCTGGGTCGCCTGCGGGCAGCAACAGCTGGTGGGCGCGCTGCTGGTGGTGGAGGAGGGTGGCCTGCCGGCGGATTTGACCCAGGCGATATATGAGGGTCGCCGCCGTCCGCCGGGTCACCTGATTCCCCAGGCGCTGATCGGCCAGGATGGCCTGCTGGAGGCGGCCGGGCTGCGTTGCCTGCGAGTCATGCGCATTGCCACCCACCCGGCGCTGGAGCGTCATGGCATTGCCAGCCGCCTGCTGACGGAACTGGCTGGCTGGGCCCGGCAGCAGAGGGTGGACTACCTGGGCACCTGCTTTGGCATGACTTCGGATCTGCTGGCGTTCTGGCGCCGCAATGGTTATGAATCCATGCGCCTGGGCACGGTGCGCGATCCGGTGGGGGGAACCTTTGCCGGTATCCTGGCCTGTGCGCTGAGCCCGGCAGGCGCCGGGCTGGTGGCGGCGGCACGACAGCGCCTGCGCACGATTATGCTGCATCAGTTGGCGGCGCAGCTGGCGGAGCTGGAGGCGGATCTGGTGCTGGGCCTGCTGCCCAGTGCGCCAGTTGAACTGCAACACAGCGAGCGGCTGGAGCTGGAGATGTTTGCCCGGCATAACCGGGCTTTTGAAAGCTGCGAAGCGACACTCTGGAAACTGTGCAGCGGCGGGCCCGAATGCTGGCAGCAGGCGGGCCTGGCGCCGGCGGCACAGCGCCTGTTGGTATGGAAGCTGCTGCAGCGCCGACGCTGGGAGGATATAGCCCTGCACAGTGACGGCGGACGCCGGGCACTGGTGCGCAGCCTCAGGCTCAGTGCCGGTCAGTTGCTCCGGGCGTCTTCAATAGGCATCATGGACGGACGTTGTCAGGATGAGGCCCAACCGTGACGCAGCTTATCGAACACATGTTGATCATGGAGCAGCTAGGGAAGTTGCCCCCTCACGGCCTGTCAGGAGGCTGCTGATGAGAGCGGGCTGGTTGCGTGCCGTGTACATGGTTGCGGGGGGGCTGGCGCTGGTGCTGGCGGCTATCGGTGTCGTCCTGCCACTGCTGCCTACCACACCCTTCGTCATACTGGCGGCCTTTTGCTTTTCCCGTAGTTCGGAGCCGCTGCACCAGTGGCTGCTGAATCAGCGCCTGTTCGGGCCACTGTTGCGTGACTGGGAAGCCTACGGGGTGATTTCTCTGCGCATCAAGCTGTTGTCCACCAGCATGATGCTGTTGCTGATCAGTTACCCGCTTGTGTTCCGCGACTTTGACTGGCGCCTGAAGGTACTGGCCGGTGTCAGCGTGCTGGGCGCGCTGTGCTACATCTGGAGTCGCCCCTCAGTGCCGGCGCAGGTTACACGCAAATCCGCTGCCATTCCGGCGCCTCGCCCTGAAGGCTGAACGGGCACCCTGTTTTGGGAGCCTGCTTCGCGGGCGAGTGTCCCCGGCGCCGGACAGCAAATGTTTTGGGCGCACGGGGCGGTTTACAACGGGGCGTTGCGCCTACGCGAGTACTTCCACGGGCATGCCCACCTCCAGCACCGCGTCGTTCAGCGGCACCAGATTCTGGCCGAAATACACCTGACCGTTGTCACCCCGGCGATAGGTCGCCAGGGTTCTCAGGGGCTCCTGCTGCGGATGGCGGTCTGCGGTATTCGGATCCAGGTTGACCATCACGCAGCGGGAGCAGGGCTTGACCAGGGCCAGTTCCAGCTTGCCAATACGAATGCGTTTCCAACCGTCTTCGGCATAGGGTTCGCAACCGGTGATGACCAGGTTGGGCCGAAACTGGCTCATGCGGATCGGAGCCGGTGTCCTTTCGGCCAGATCATCCAGCGAGCCCTGGCTGATCAGCAGCAGCGGGTAGCCGTCGGCAAAAGTCACGGGGGCTTCGGGGCTCAGGGCCGTGAAGCGGCTGGAGGCCGGGCCGAAGTACAGTAGCTGGCACTCTACTCCCAGGTAGTCGCTAAGCCAGCGATTCGCCGCCGGGGAGCAGGGCTGCCCCTGTACTTCATCTTCCCAGATGCGGACCTGTCGATAGTCCGGTGAAAATTCACTGTACCGCAGTTGAATATTCACTTCGCCGGCAGCGCCGAGGATCAGGCCGTCACTCGTAGGGGTTGCCTGCACCCGCAACAGCGACGGATACTTGCGCGCGGTGAGAAAGTGCCCCTGGCTGTCGGCAACCACAAAGCGCCGATCAAAGGCGATACCCGCCTGTTCGACGAAGGCGCGCTCCAGGCGCAGGCCCGCGGTGGACTTGACGGGATAGATATGCAGGTCGGACAGAATGGGCATGGGACTTCCTTGGCAGGTTTTTGGCGGCAACGCCGCGGCGTACCCTCGGGCACGACAGACAATGGCGCTACTATAATGCATACAAATTAATGCATACAAATTCACAGACCAACGGGAGCTATATGGATCTTGACCCGCAACAGCTGGTAAAAATTGCCAACCTGCGCATGCCGTTCGGCAAATACAAGGATCGGGTTCTGCTTGATCTGCCGGAGCCCTATCTGGTGTGGTTTGCCCGAAAAGGCTTTCCCGAGGGGGAGATCGGCAAGCTCCTGCGGGTGCTCTATGAAGTCAAACTCAACGGTCTGGAGGACGTACTCGAGCCCTTGCGAAAGCCAGACCAACGGAGAAGACCATGAAACTCAAATACCTGTTGACCGCGCTACTCTGTGCGTTGCTGGTACTGCCTGCCGAGGCAGCATCGCGCCAGGAAATCGATGCCAAGGCCACGGAGGCGCTGCAGCGTTTTTATCAGCACAGCAGTGCTGGCAAGGAACTGGCACAACGCGCCGCCGGGGTGCTGATTTTCCCGGAAGTGTACAAGGCAGGTGTTGGCATTGGTGGTGAGTACGGCGAGGGGGCGCTACGCATCGGCGGTACTACGGTGGATTATTACAGTACGGCGGCCGCATCGATCGGCTTTCAGCTGGGTGCCCAGATCAAAAGCCAGATTATACTGTTCATGACACCCGAGGCGCTGAGCCGCTTTCGCCGCAGTGACGGCTGGGAAGCGGGCGTCGATGGCAGCGTGGCAATCGCCGATATGGGGGTTGGCGGCACCATTGACTCCAATACCCTGCAGGCGCCGATTATCGGTTTTATCTTTTCCAACAAGGGGTTGATGTATAACCTCACTCTGGAAGGCTCAAAATTTACAAGGATGGATAAATGATGCGAATGACTCGAAACGCGTTACCGGTTGCGCTGCTGCTGACGGCATTCTCAGTGGCTGCGATGGCGGATAAGCCAGAACACAAGCACGATAAAAAGGACGCGCACACGCAGGCACCCAAACAGGAAGTCCAGTTCAACGAAAAGCATGAGGCTGGCTCTCACAGTAACAGGACGGCAGAATCTGTGTTGCTTGCGCCACTCGCGGGGACGGATCGTGACTACATTCGACACTATCTGGGCAGCGCTGGTGGCGGGGTGTCAGACACGGCACATGGCGGCGCTAAGTCACTGCCGCCTGGGCTGCAGAAAAAGCTCGAACGCGGTGGTGACTTGCCGCCTGGATGGCAGGACAAGGTTGCACGGGGCGAGGTGCTGGAGCCCGATCTGATGCGACGCGCGCACCGCTTGCCCGCGGATTTAAACCTTGGTTTGCAGGGCTATAGTGCCGGCACCGAATTGCTGTTGCTGGAAGATCGGGTTGTGCGCATTGCCACGGGGCAGGGCACTGTGCTGGATGTGATTGATATCGCGGATTTATTGATTCGCTGAAGGCGGCCTTTCGAGTCCCAGTCTGTTCCTTTTTGTAGTGGACGCTAGCGGCGGAAAACGTCATGACACCGGCAATCAATGCGGCGAAAAAGGCCAAAATCAGTTTTCAGATTCATGAGTATGTGCATGATCCGGTCGCTCCATCCTATGGCCAGGAGGCGGCGGATGCCCTGGAGCAGTCGCCACGGCGGGTGTTCAAGACATTGCTGGTGGCACTTAACGGTGATAGCCGCCGGCTGGCGGTGGCGATGGTACCGGTATCCGGCCAGCTGGATCTGAAGGCGGTGGCAACGGCGCTGGGCAGTAAAAAGGTCAGTATGGCCGCTGCGCCGGATGCGGAACGCACGACAGGGTATCTGGTGGGAGGGATCAGCCCGCTGGGACAGAAAAAGCGCCTGCCGACTGTGCTCGACAGCAGTGCTTTAACTTTTCCCAGCATTTATATGAGTGCAGGCCGGCGCGGACTTGAAATCGAAATGGCAGCTGCCGACCTGATCGCCCTGACCGGTGCGGTCACGGCATCTATCGGTCGGGAATGCCCCGTTTCTGCTAGCTGATTCGGCGCGTGGCCGGGCGCTGAGTCTCTCTTGGGTCCGCCTTCTTGCTGTTATCGCCGGGCTTGAAGTCACTGGCTTCAAGGCTATGGCGGTTCAGCAGCTTGTAGAAATCGGTGCGGTTGCGCTGCGCAATACGTGCCGCATGGGTCACGTTGCCCTCGGTAATGCGCAGGACCTTGATGAGGTAACGGCGCTCGAAGTCGGCCCGGGCCTCATTGAACGACGGTACGACACGCTCCTGATTGGCCAGCGCCTGGGACACCAGGCCTTCAGATATGATCGGGCTGTTGCTCAGGGCGACGACCTGCTCGAGCACGTTTTCGAGCTGGCGCACATTGCCAGGCCAGGCCGCCTGGGCCAGCAGGTGAATGGCACCGGGTGAAATGCCCCGTACCTTGGGGTTGTGCCGATCCGATGCCTTGCTGAGAAAGTGTCGGGCCAGTAACGGTATGTCTTCGGGCCGTTCGCGCAGGGGAGGCAAATCGAGATTGACGACGTTGAGGCGATAATAAAGGTCTTCCCTGAACTCCTGTGCCTCGATTGCCTGTTCCAGGTTGCGGTGGGTTGCCGAAATAATGCGTACATCGATGGGCACATCTTCGGTTGAGCCCACGGCGCGGACCGTGCGTTCTTGCAGCGCGCGTAGCAGCTTTACCTGCAGCGGCAGCGGCATGTCGCCGATTTCATCCAGAAACAGAGTGCCGCCGTGCGCTGCCTGAAACAGCCCCCGGTGCTGCGTAATCGCGCCGGTAAAGGCTCCCTTGTTGTGGCCAAATAACTCGGATTCCAGCAATTGCTCGGGCAGGGCGCCGCAGTTGATGGCGACGAAGGCCTTGTTGGCGCGCCGGCTGGCCTTGTGGATTGCCTTGGCAAAGCATTCCTTGCCGCTGCCGCTGGCACCGGTGATCAGCAGGCTGACGTCGGATTCGGCTACGCGCTGGGCTTGCAGTAGCAAGGATTCGATGGCCGGGCTGGTACCGATAATGCCGGCGCGCCATTCCTGATCTTGGCGCCGGGCGCTGGACTTCAGGGCTGCCCGCACCGTATCCAGCAACTGGTCACGGTCGATTGGCTTGGTGAGAAAGGCGTAGACGCCGCGTTGGGTGGCCGATACGGCTTCGGGAATTGACCCATGGGCCGTCATGATGACGACGGGAAGATCCGGCCGCCGCCGCTGCACCTGTTCAAACAGAGCCATGCCGTCCATGTGATCCATGCGCAGATCGGTAATGATCAGGTCAATGGTATCGCCGGACAGCATTTGCAGGGCCTCCTGGCCGCTTTCTGCGCAGCTGATCCGGTATTCCTGTGCCTGCAGGCGCATCTTGAGCAGCTTGAGCAGTGCAGTGTCGTCGTCGACAAGGAGAAGGTGTGGCATTCTGTTCATGATCATAAATCCTTGCGTTGTCGCGTGATCTCTTGTTCCAGATCCGTGAGCGCTTCTATCTTTTGTTTCAATTCAGCGATTTGTGCATGTTGCTGCTGCAGCTGATTGTCCAGTTGCTGTATCTGATGCTCTTGTTGCTGGCGCAGTTCCAGTTGGCTCAGATGCAGGCGCAGGTAGCGATCTGCCGTGCAGTCGGCTTCGGGGTACAGCGGCAGGCTGGCGAGCAATTTGCTGCCCTGGGCGAACTGCTTGGCGCTTGCTTTGGGGCTGGTGAGCAGCAACGCCTCCAGAGCCTTGTCATTGTTTTTCACGGCTTGCGCCAGTTGCTGACTGCGTGCCGAGCTGCTACTGCCAAGGTAGCGCTGCTGCTGTTTCAGCAGATCGGACAGTGCAGCATTACCGACATAACAGGCCGGGCCGTAGCCGCTGGGCACAGACTGCATCACGGTCGATACCTGACAGCCAAGAAGGCTAAACACAATGGGTACGAGCAACAGATTACGGGGCATGGTTATCATTCACCGGAGGTAACGTGATTCTGAACACCACTTTATGATTGCTATTTTGGGCAAGCGTTAGACTGGCACCCAGTGCGACGGCGGCGTCCTGCGCGACGCTCAGGCCGATGCCGGAGCCTTTTAACGGCCCTCTGCGCCTGTTCTCGCCCTGGAAAAACGGTTTGAAGATCTGTTCGATCTCACCGGGTGGAATTGTTGGGCCAATGTTGCCTATGTCAATGTGCATTTGGCCACCCTGTATCTGATAGCAGACACTTAGTTCACCCTGCTCATCACCGTAGTAAATCGCATTTGATATCAGATTGCTGAGAATTCGATGCAACATGGCCCGGTCAGTTGGCCAGTGGGCGTCTTTTGTCGGGCGTTGCAACTTAATATGCTTTTGTTCAAGCAGCAATTTATGGGGATGCAGCGCTGCGTTGAGGCAGCTGTCCAGGCTGACGTTGCGTATGTCCAGCGGCCCCGGTTGCTGCAGGCGGTTGTAATCCAGTAACTGTTCAATCAAGGTTTGCAATTCGAAGCTGTTACGTTGAATCAGTTCAATGATTTCGCGCTGGTTATCCGTGAGAGGGCCTGCGACCTCTTCGGCCATCAGGTCCGATCCTTCACGCAGTGTGGTCAGTGGCGTTTTCAGCTCGTGTGAAATATGACGCAGAAAGCGCTGTTTTTCTTCTTCGAGTTCATTGAGGTGATCGCCCAGCCAGTCGAGCTGAGCATTCAGGTCAACCAGTTCGCGTGGGCCGCGTAGCGGAGTGTTGTCTTGCTGCTGGCCGTGGCCAAGGGCGCGAATGCGGCTTATCAGCAGGCTGACCGGCCGGCTGATGTGCAAGCTGAAGTACAGCATCAGTACAGCGGAAAGTGCGATCAGAATCGCCGCGAGCAGCCAGAGTGCCTGTTGTGTATTGCGTGCCTGGTTATCCAGGTCAGCAAGTCGCTGTTCAAGCTGGCGATTGCTCTCATCGATCAGCTCGCCTGTCAGCAGGACCAGCTGCTCCAGCAATGGCAGGCCGATCTCACCCTCCTGAGCCTTTTCAATCAAGCGTAGCGTGTCGTGCAGCTTGGGTATAACCGGATTGTCGTTGAGCAGGAAGCTCTGAATATCCAGCTGGTCGCGGTAATCGCCTATCTGTTCTTGCTGGCGCACGCGAATTTCGCTGCGCTGCAATATGGCGTACTGACGTGCCGAGCGCAGTATATCTTCGGCGAGCACATCAAGCTGCAGATTACGCTGGCTGATATCCAGCGACAGGCGTGCTTCCTCCCGTGCCTGGCGTGCCTGCTCGACCAGCTCGTTACTGGCTTGTATCAAGAGGATCCCCAAGGGCGTAACCACCAGCAGAAACGCCAGCAATATCAGTTGCCTTAGGGAACCGGCTCGCCAACGGTGTGTCGGGGTCATGGAACTGGACCGAAAACTGGATGTGACTTTAGTATTGTCTACCAATCGGAATACGTCGCTAATGGCAGACGGTTTGGCATCGGTCTGTATAGACAATGGTGCTTACGCACTTACCGTACCCAGTTCCTGCGGACTCAAATAACCATCCCTATCAATATCCATGTTGTAAAACTCCAGACCCAGGGTTTTGTCCTGGCGTGCTTCGAGAAAGCTGAGTTTACCGTCGGCATTGCCATCGAGTTGATGGAACACCGGTGTCGAAATTTGCGGTAGCCCCATAGGCAAGGAATCAGTGGCTACGGCTGGGTTTAGAGGTAGCCAGATAGCCAGCAGTGTCAGGGTGCAAGCGCCGAGGGTGGTTGTGACTTTCATTCAGGCTCTCCCTGTCAGTGGATTGAATTTACAAGGTAATACAATATACATGCCGTATGTTAATAAATCTTTTTAAAAACAATGAATTAAGTTCGTTTTGTGGCGCGGTTTCCATGATTTTCGCCACAATAGGAGTAACATTTCCCTAACAGTGTCTCTATTTGCAGACTTTAGCTGGCTTATGTCAAAAATATATAATTATATCAATGAGTTATATTGTCTCTTTATGGATACAATTTGCTTCGTATTGAAAATACGAATCACCTTATTGCTCTGGCGTCTGCTCGGGGTTTACAAAAAGGGTATTGGGTTGATCGTGCAGTTGGGGTGCTGGAATCCTGGATTCAATATCCACGGGTTGAACAGGACCTGGTTTCAGGGCTTCATTGGCGGCTCCCAGCGTTGCTGCGGCAACGATAATGCCGCACAGCAGCAGGACTGACTTTCTCATGCTTTCACTCCTTGTCAGATACGGCAGGGCTGGTCTCGCCCTCATCTGCATATCTACTATCAGCAAACATCCTCATCAATTTACGTGCCAACTATTTAATTTTTATTAAAATCAATGGTTTAATTATATTTTTTTGAGTTCTGAGCACTTTATGTGGAAACGGGAGTCTAGTTCCATATAAAACTGTCACCTTTCGGCTACGGTTTTTTGTCGTGTTATAAAATTTCAACAAAAACAATGTGTTATAAGTTACTTGTGAGCGACGGGAGGGTAGAGGATTTTTATAAAGAGGGCGGGTCTGCTTTGCCGCGCCACGTGAATGTCGCGATTGGAGGCGGGAATGCAAGGGTGCCGGGTGTTCCCGGCACATGGTGGCTAAGTGCGGCTGGGGCTGTGCTGGATCAGTCCAGTCTGAAGCCTATTTTTATCACGACCTGGAAGTGCGCAACCTTGCCGTCCTGTATGTGGCCGCGCATTTCCTTCACTTCGAACCAGTCGAGATTTTCCAGTGATGCGGCGGCCTTGCTGACCGCCTTCTGGATCGCATCGTCATAGCTGGCGGTGGATGAGCCCGCGACTTCTATCAGTTTGTAGACATGTTCAGACATGGTGAAACCCTCGCTAGTGGAGGCCGCCCCCGTGGGCGGCTGTCCTTAATTAATAGCAGTGGGTGTCCGGTTCTTCGATGACAGGGTTGCATAATTCGCCGATTCCCTCGATTTCCACCCGTACGCGGTCGCCGGGTTTCATATATCCGCGGGGCTTCATGGCCACCCCGACACCAGAACTGGTGCCGGTGGCGATGATGTCGCCAGGCTCAAGCGTGCAGACCGTGGAAAGGGTTGAGACCAGCTGATAACAATCGAAAATCAGGTGTCGCGTATTGCTGTGCTGGCGCAGCTCATCGTTGACCCAGGTGCGCAGTTCCAGGTTGTGGGGGTCTTCAAGTTCGTCTGCGGTGACGATCCAGGGGCCGATGGGGCCGTGGGTGTCGAAGGATTTGCCGAGCGTCCAGGTGGGGGACTTCACCTGCCAGTCACGCACAGAGACATCGTTGGCGATGGTGTAACCGGCGATCACGCCCGGTGCCTTGTCCAGGGGGACATGGCGGCAGCGCCGGCCGATCACGATGGCCAGTTCACCCTCGTAGTCGAGCTTGGCGGAGACCTGTGGCCGATGAATCGCCTCGCCGGGGCCGATAACGCAGGTGGTCTGCTTGTTGAAAATGGTTGGAAATTCCGGTGTGGCAAGGCCCGTCTCGGCAATATGGTCGGCGTAGTTAAGTCCGACGCCAAGAAACTTGCCGGGCCTGGGCACCGGTGCCAGCAGAGTGGCCTGGTGCAGGGGGATGGCGGCTTCGGGGCGCGCGGCGAGGCGTTGCAGGCGCTCCAGTGCGGGTTTGCCCGCTGCCAGCAGCGCGAGCATGTCGGTGGGCAGCTGGGGGTCTGCGGCGGCATCAATAATTCGGTCGTCGATCAGGGCGCCTGCGGATCGCCGGCCCTGGAATTCAAAGGTAATCAAGCGCATTAAGTTAAGTCCATGCCCGGTTGGTTGTTGATACGTTTGGTGATCTGTACTCGAAAGTCGCAACTCTCGCGTATGCTTCGGCCCAGTCTGCATGGCTGCAGATTGCGCTGCAAGTTAGGCGTCTGCAGTGTGGCGTTAGATGTATCTATCGATTGCCGCAGCCTTGTCTGAATGGGTCGGCTTTGAAGGTCTATCGCGCAAGTCGGAATGATCCCGGCTATGTTCATTGGCCGGAATAGGGCTATTATCGGCCACTTCTTTATCCGTTCGAGCTGTCAGTAACAAACACTATGGATATGTTAAATCTGCGATCAGCGGGCATGTTGATCGCGCTGGCGATACTGCAGGGCTGCGTATCCACTGGGTCGAATCAGGTTGCAGAAAGTTTACAATTCTATCGCGGCCAGCTGTCGCCTGTTGGCGACAGCTGGAGTCTGCAGCGTTGTTATTCACGTCAGCATCGCGTTCTGACAGATCCCGAGGGTGTGGTGAGGTTGCGTTATGGAGAGCAGGCTGTACTGACGGGGTTGCCCCTATACATGGAACTGAAAGCGACAGAATCCGGTGCTGTGCGTCAGGTGCTGGTGGCCGGCGGAGGCAGTCGAACCTGTGCCGCCGAGCTCAATGGGGTTGAGTTACGTGCGGCCGGAGCCGATCCTGATTGGGCAGCGGACTTGTCGGGTAACCGACTGGAAGTGCGCGATCAGAGTCGGCTCATGCGGCTGATTTTTCGCGTCGAGGAATCGCCTGTCCGCACTGGCGGGGGGCGCGAATGGCATGGCAGTCTGAAGACGCCGGCCGGTGAGCAGTTCAAGGTTGAGCTTAGTTTGCGTGAAGTCGGTTGTATCGATAGTGTTGGTGTCTGGTATGGCCTCAAAGCCGTCATGAATCTAAACGGGCGCAGCCACAAAGGTTGTGCGCGGTACGGCGACCTGGCCAATCGGTCATTGCCAGGTGTGTATCGTAGTGAGTTGGTCGGTGAGGCGGGCCCGCTGCGTACCATCGCGCTGCGGGTGTCGCGCGATGGTACGGCTGAGTTGACGGAGAACCATCACGACGGCGGGGGCGTTACTGTTCGACAGGGGAGTTGGCGCTTGCTGCCGACAGGAAAGCTGATGCTGCATTTACTGCTGCGTGACGGTCAGGCCGAGCAACAGGTTCGGTTGTTCCGTCGTCATCGCGATGGAACGCTGGTGCTGGAAGGTGGTGAAGTTGATTACGGTATGGCTGGGCTGCGATTGTCACCGGAATAAAATACGCGAAAGAAATAATACAGACGCAGGATTCTGCTTTCGGGGTTCAGTGTCTGGGAGAAGCTTCGGCGCTTTGTAGCGGTCGGTAAGATCTGGTGCAGTTTTTGCTTTAACTTTTCATTTTGGTGCGGCTGTGGTTCCTGAAAACAGCTGTTCTAATTGGCATTCGGTCTCGGCCGTTGGTGGGTTATGTTGTGGCCGGCGTTTAGTGCATGAAATCAACGGATTAGGTTGATTTACGACAAATGCTTATAGCCAGTCGGCCAAAAGTCTGGAATGATGCCCGGCTGTTTTTGTGCACCTGCTCTGTGCGCGGGTTAACCGCTCGCGGGCATGCTGGCCAGCGGCTCATTCGTAGGAGTCGCGCCTCGCGGCGAAGGGTATGATAGCCAGCGGCTCATCTGTAGGAGTCGCGACTCGCGGCGAAGGACATGATAGCCAGCGGCTCAATTGTAGGAGCCGCGCCTCGCGGCGAAGGGCAGGATAGTCAGCGGTTCATCTGTAGGAGTCGCGTCTCGCGACGAAGGACATGATAGCCAGCGGCTCTTCCGTAGGAGTCGCGACTCGCGGCGAAGAACATGATGACCAGCGCAACAAATTGAGCAGAGAGGGGGGCGTTGAGGATTGCCCGACATACAACCTTTGGGCGGTAGCGTGTCTGGCGCATAACGGCTTAGGGTCGTTCAACGACGCCGCGGGATGTCGTCATGCAACATGCAACTGTCGCCGATTGGACCCAGCAAATCAGCCTCTTGTGTCGCGGTGCGCTTTACGCTGCAACCTTGTGGCTGCCCCCTACGGGATAGTAGTATCCTTGGCGTCGCGCCGTAGCCGTGTCTAGCAGCCTGTCGGACTTAACACTGATCTACTGCGGAAACGCCGATTTTGGTCATTTTATGTACTCTTTTTCGTTGAATAGAACCACTATTTGCCTCAAAAGAGCCCAAAAACTGCCTCAAAACGGCCATTCCCTCGCTACGACCGGTCAAGTCCGACAGGCTGCTAGGTTCCGTTGTGGCCGTGCAGAGATTGCACCCTGTGTTGTGTGATACGTAAAAGACTCGATTGTTCTTGTTCTGTAGGGCCAGGCAGTGTCCTGGCTGTTGGACTGCACTATCACCTACACCTTTACAGATAGTCAGCCAAGCTGAATACGCCGACGAATTCGGTATATATAAAAGAGGTTTCTGTAGCAGATGTATCGAAATATAGCGAACTTCGCCAAACTGTCGATCGGGGTGGTTGCGGTAACCGCGATGGCGGGTTGCAGCGCATTTAATGGCGGTAACGGATCCGGTTACGCAGGGGCTGTCTCCCAGGCCCCCAAGGGGCAGGCGTTGTCCGCCGAGGTTTCTGCGTTTCTGGCGCAAAGCGCCGAGTACTCAACGCGCGCTTTCTCGAATACGTACTGGGGCGAGAGTGTGGATGTGACGGCCAGCGAGCGCTACTTTGCTGCCAGTGGCCGCTATTGTCGTGAAGTGACAATCAATACGCCGACCGGTGCCCGGTCAGGCCGCTGGCTTGCCTGTGAAACATCAAACGGCCAATGGGCCGCCGTGCGCCCGCTTAGTTACCCTGTGTCTTCTCAGTGATCTGCAAACAGGCGTATAGCCACTCAGTACAGCGAATGGAACTCTTGCCATGAAATCTGTTGTTAATCCTAAAATCATTTCGCCGTTCGTGTTTGCTGCCCTTTTGAGTACGGTATCGTCGCTGGCCAGCGCCAATGGTTTTGAGGCGTCAATACTTCCCGAGAGCCAGCAGGCCCAGGTCATACCGGAAAAGGTTGATGATCAGGTGACCACCAACTGGCGCTCCGGTACCTACGCTTCGCCAGCACCACTGCCGCCGCAAATGACCGACCCCGCTGAGGTTCGCCCCTTTGGCGCTCATTTGTTCAGTGGCGGCTTTCGTGGTGTGCGCTCTGACGGCCTGAATCCGACCTATAAGCTGGTGCCGGGTGATCAAATCACCTTGCGCGTGTGGGGTGCAATTGAATTTGAACGTGTGTTGCCGGTGGATGCGCAGGGCAATATCTTCCTGCCAGCCATTGGCCCTGTGAAAGTGCAGGGGCTGACCAACAGTGAGCTCAACAGCCGTGTTACCGGCGCAGTGCGTTCCGTGTACCCGGAGAATGTGCAGGTCTACACCAACCTGCAGGGCGTGCAGCCGGTGGCCGTGTTCGTGACCGGCTACGTAACCAACCCTGGCCGTTATGCTGGCACACCCAGTGACTCCTTGCTGTACTTCCTCGACCAGGCTGGCGGTATCGACGACCAGTTGGGCAGCTATCGGCAGGTGACGGTACTGCGTGATAACAAGGTTATCGCCCATGCCGACCTGTATGACTTCCTGCTCAACGGCGATATGGCGCGCCCACAGTTCCAGGATGGCGATACCGTCGTCGTGGCCGAACGGGGGCCGGCGGTAACGGTCACCGGTGATGTTGAGCGCAGCTATCGTTACGAGCTGGCGAGCAGCAGCATGAACGGCGCCGCGTTGCTGGATCTGGCGCGACTGAAATCGGATGTCTCCCATGTGCTGCTGCGCGGTGGCCGCACAGACGGGCCCATCTCTCTGTACTACTCACTGGCAGAGTTTCCACAACAGACACTGAACGACGGGGATGAAGTGCTGTTCAGTGCTGACCGGCGTGACGAAACCATCGTGGTGCAGCTGGAAGGCAGCTACTATGGCCCCTCGCGCTATGCGCTACCCAAGAATGCCCGCCTGCACGAATTGCTCGATAGCGTTGCCGTGCCCCGCGAACTGACCGCCGTGCACAGCATATCCATGCGCCGCTTAAGTGTGGCCGAGCAGCAAAAACAGGCGCTGCACGAAAGCCTGCGTCGCCTGGAAACCACCTACCTAGGGGCGCCGTCTGCGACGCCGCAGGAAGCGCAGGTGCGAGTGCAGGAAGCCGAGCTGATCAGCCAGTTTGTTGCACGCGCATCACAGGTCGAGCCCAGTGGTCGGCTGGTGGTAGCCCACAATGACAGCATCACCGATATCCGCCTGCAGGATGGCGACGTGATAACCCTGCCCGAATTCAGCGATTCCCTGCTGATCAGCGGCGAGGTGCTGGTGCCGCAGTCGGTGGTCTTCACGCAGGGTCTCTCGGTTAATGACTACATCGAGGCCTCTGGCGGCTATACCCAGCACGCGGATGACGAGCGTATTCTGGTCGTGCGCCAGAATGGCGAAGTCCGCGATGCCAGCGATGTCGATCTGCGTGCGGGTGACGAGATCCTGGTACTGCCGGCTGTACCCACCAAAAACCTGCAGTTGGCCACCAGTATTTCGCAGATCATCTACCAGATCGCCATTGCCGCCAAAGTCGCACTGGATTGATGTTGCAGACTGATAATGACACGCGGGCTAATAAGCCCGCGTTATTTTTAGGTGGAGTTTTATTGTTTTGAAAACCCGTACACCCTGGCAGGTTACCCGGTCGGTCTGGTATGCCATGCTCATGCGTGAAGCGTTGGCGCGCACTACGGCAGATCGTTTTGCCTGGTTTTGGATGCTGGCTGAGCCTATCGCGATGATTGTGATCATGACCGCCATTCGTACTCTGGCGGCGGGAGGATATAGCCGTATTTCCGGGGCCGAATTCGTGCCGTGGATTATTATAGGCTTGTTCGGCTTCTATCTGTTTCGCGAGAACATGATGCGCTCCTTGGGGGCCGTTGGTGCTAATAAAGGGCTTTTTGCGTACCGCCAGGTTAAAACCGTTGATCCCGTGCTGATTCGCTGCTTTTTGGAAGGGATGCTTAAAACGTTTATTTTCATGCTGTTTATTTTTGCCGGTCTTCTGCTGGATATTGGCTTGATGCCGGCTGATCCTCTTGGAGCTTTTTTTGATTGGCTATCGCTTTGGATGCTTGGGGTAGGAACAGGCCTAACGCTCTCGGCACTCGATGCTCTGGTACCAGAAACAGGGCGTGTCGCGCGTATCATATCGCTTCCATTACTGATTATTTCTGGTGTTATTATTCCGTTAAATTTCATACCGCATGACCTGCAAGTCTATGTGCTTTGGAATCCAATCGTTCATGGGATTGAAAGTTTGCGCCTGAGCTTTTTTCCAGCATACCGTTCCCTTAATGGTATTGATTTAACCTATCTTTGGTTCTGGGCGCTGAGCCTGATTACCCTTGGTTTGATACTGCATTTGCGGTTTGCAATGAGGCTGAAGGCACAATGATCCGAATTCAGAACCTGTACAAGCGTTATCACAACCACCACGGCAGCGACTGGGTATTACGTGACATCAACCTGGAAATTCCGACCAATGTCAGCGTCGGGCTCGTTGGCCGAAATGGCGCTGGTAAATCTACCTTGTTGCGCCTGATCGGTGGAATGGACAGTCCCGACAGGGGCGAAATCGTTCGTGACTGCCGCGTATCCTGGCCTATTGGCTTGACCGGCGGTTTTCAGGCTTCAATGACCGGGCGACAAAACGTCAAATTCGTAGCCCGCATCCATCATAATGGTGACAATAATCTTGGCGAATTGATGCGCCGGGTCGAAGATTTTGCCGAAATTGGTGAAGCCTTTGATGAGCCGGTAAAAACCTACTCGTCCGGCATGCGCGCCCGGTTGGCGTTTGGATTATCCTTGGCTTTTGATTTCGATGTCTACCTATCTGATGAAGCTACTGCCGTGGGTGATCAGGTGTTTCGAAAAAAGGCTTCACAGGCTTTTAAAGATAGAATAGGCAGGGCGAGTATTATTATGGTTTCGCACAGTGAAGGCATACTCAGGGAGCTGTGCCAGGCAGGAGTCTGGTTACACCAGGGGCAGGCGATCTGGTTCGATAATATCAATGAGGCAATAGAGGCTTACCACCAAAGTGCTGGTATTACGCGTCCTCAATCAAAAAATGCTCAAAAGTCACCCTTTCCGGCTCCGGGCACCTCAGCATAAACCACAGAACTTAGCAGCAGACGATAGCAGCGCTTAAGGTAGTAACGTAAAAATGAAGCACCTGTTCCGACAATACCCTTATTGGTTTTTATGTTTTGTATCCATTGTACTGGTGACGGGCTACTGGAGTCTCTGGGCAAGCGATCGTTATGTTTCCGAAAGTAACGTGGTACTGGAGAGCCCGCAGATTGCGGCGCCAACTCTTAGCTTTTCTTCTTTGCTAAGCGGTGCCGGGGGAGCAAGTGGCGATATGCTATTGCTGCGTGATTACCTGCTTTCAGTGGATATGCTGCGAAAGGTCGATAGTGAAGTGGGCTTTCGCGAGCACTACGCCAGCTCGAAATTCGATATATTTTCTCGCCTCTTCGATGAGCGCGCCCCTATCGAGGACTTGCATGAATATTATCTGAACCGCGTCTCCGTTGAACTTGATGATTATGCTCAAATACTGCGTATCAGGGTTCAAGCTTTCAGCCCAGAAATGGCACATGCTATTGCGTCGTTATTGTTGAGCGCGGGTGAAGATCATATGAACGCCATGGGACAACGATTGGCGGAAGAGCAGGTGCGTTTTCTCGAGGGCCAGGTTAGCCAATTGAGTGACAACTTCAATGCGACCCGTCAGTCTTTGCTTGATTATCAGAACAAGAACGGACTGGTGTCACCTACCGGTACGGTAGAAAGCCTGAGTATGGTCGTGGCAAACCTTGAAGCGCAGCTCGCTAATCTGAAAGCGAAGCGCACAGTGTTGGCCAGCTACCAGAGCACTCGCTCGCCAGATGTATTACGAGTTGCAAGCGAAATAAAAGCACTTAATCAACAGATAGCACAGGAGCGTGCGCGCATGGCGCAGCAGTCGGGCGGGGCGCTGAATGTCATGTCATCCGAATACCAAACATTGGAGTTGCAGGCTCAATTTGCACAGGATAGTTACTCCGGCGCTCTGGCGGCACTGGAAAGTACTCGAATTGAAGCAGCACGAAAACTAAAACAGGTATCGGTTTTGCAAAGTCCGACACTGCCTGAGTATTCGGTTGAACCTCGCAGACTATACAACTCGGTGGTTTTTGCCATCATTGCGCTATTTCTCGGCCTGATTCTGCACATGCTGGTATTGATCATTAAGGATCACCGCGACTGATTTATTTTTGACTCATTTGATAGATGATAATTATAAGTTTCGGTGTCTGTAGAAGTGCTTATCATTCTGGCTGAAAAACACATCGTCAGACAGAATGATATTACGAAGCTGTAGGAGTCTGGACTTCGGTCTGTTCGGAGGATTGCTCTGCTTTATTCACCGGTGGAGCGTGCCCCCACAGGCCGTAATAGAGACACCGCGAGCCGCTGAAGTATAGGTGCCTTGTTCCCGAAAGTTAGTGGACAAAGGTGAACCTATATGCACGCAGGTTGATAAAAATTTTTATATCTAATAAACAGAAATGAGTTTTAGATTTAAATGGCTATGATTCTAATTGGCTAAAAATATGAAGGTTACATGCATCCGTACCATCAACCTGTAGATCTTCCATTCCGGCTCCCGACCCGTATTTACGGAGGAATGCTCGTTATCTGGCTACTTAAGCCCAACCTGCAACAGCGCTTTCCACTGCACAAAAGTAGGCGCGAGGACTATCTGCGTTTTCTGGCCTGGTGCGCTGCTATAGGCCGCCGTGAGTGCGTTCTGTTGACAGAAATCGAAGCTTGGAACGACGAGTTGCGACAGCCTATTAACTTGCCCGAAATAAAAGGCGACCCTTGGCAGGAGGTATACAGCTGCGGTATGTACTTGGCCGGGCTGCACCGTGCCAAATACTGGCAGGGCCAGATTAGCGCCAGTAAGACACTGCGCCATCGAACGGCGCGCTGGTTTTTCCGGGAAGGGCGGCAACTGATAGGACTTGATGATATACCACAATGGCAGCACAACGCTCTGGTAGCCGGTTTCAATACTCCTGAGCAGTTGCTTGAGGCGATCACTCTGCCCAGGGATCAAAAGACCGAGCGCGCGATGGTCATGAATAATAACATTGACCTTATCAGCAACTGGCATGAAACAGCGCTGCGGGAACTCGTAACATCGCAAACCGTCGATACCGGCAACTGGCTGAGTCGAATGCTGGCGCGCGTTCTACCGGTTAAAGTTAATGAACTGCTGGCGCTCACGCGTGGCAGGCATGGTAGACCAACAACTGACGAGCAAACCCGGATTGCACGTTTGCTCGGTGTAAACAATAAAGCCCCTGCAAGGAGTCGATCAGCTAGTTTTGAATCCAACGCCTTTGGCGTCAACCTCTATGGCTATGCCAAGGGCGAACTCGGTATCGGTGAAGATGTCCGAATGCTGGCTCTGGCACTGCAAGCTGTAGGTATTCCCTTTTGCATCATCAATATCGAGCTTGGCAATGATGTGAGCCAGGCGGATGCAAGTGCCGATTCCTGGATTGCGGCTGAGCCCCAATATGCGACCAACATCTTTTGTATGACCGGCATTGAGATGACGCGTTACATCACGGAACGGGGTGCAGGCGTTCTGGCTGGTCGTTACAACATCGGTCTTTGGCCCTGGGAGCTGCCAGAGTGGCCCGAAGCCTGGCACCATGCATGGAGTCTTGTAGATGAACTCTGGGGTATCAGTCAGTATACGGCCGATGCCTATGCCAAAGCACCGGTGCCTGTTACGCCAATACCGCTTCCTGTGGTGATCGGTGACGTGGGTGACTACCAGCGAGAGCATTGGCAGTTGCCGGGGGCGGCCTACCTGTTTGTGTTTTCGTTCGACATGAACTCTACGCCGACCCGTAAATATCCAGCAGGTGTTATCGAAGCGTTCAAGAAGGCCTTTGAGGTTAAAAGTGCCAACGAAGTTGGCCTGGTACTGAAGATCAGCCATCTCAAGCGGGATAAACCCCAGTGGAAACAGCTCGAAAAGCTGATCCAGGGCGACAGCCGTATCCACCTGATCAGCAGCGAGTTACGCCGTCCCGAGGTGCTCGCGCTTTACCGTAACTGCGATTGTTATGTGTCACTGCACCGCAGTGAAGGTTTTGGCCGCGGTCTGGCAGAAGCGCAGCTGCTGGGGATGCGACTGATCGCAACCGGCTATTCGGGCAACATGGAGTTCTGCCGCACCCCGCCCACTTTGCAAGTGAAATATAGACTCAAACCTTTGGCCACGGGCGATTATTTCTATGGAGATGGCCAGCAATGGGCCGAACCGGATATCGACCATGCCGCACAACTGATGCAGCAGTGCCAGCGACAAGGGCGCCGGAAACAGCCTATCGAATATGACACAGTGCAATTTTCACCGGCGTACTGTGGTCGCGTATTCAAACAGCGTTTGGATCAGATCGCACAATTTAATACTGAACAGGAAAGGACAGTATATGAGCCCTAATCTCATACATCCCGTTATTCTCTCCGGCGGCTCCGGCAGTCGTCTCTGGCCGCTGTCTCGTGCCGGCTACCCGAAGCAGTTTTTATCCTTAACGGGTGATAACACTATGCTTCAGGACACCGCTGCACGGGTGTCATCAGCTCAGTTCAGTGCGCCATTGATGATCTGTAACGAAGAGCACCGTTTTATCGTAGCAGAGCAACTGCGTAGCGCAGGTATTAATCCAACCAAGATTATTCTTGAGCCGGTTGGGCGAAATACGGCGCCAGCCGTGGCAATAGCAGCCATGAGCCTGTTACACGTACATGAAGATGCCCTGATGCTGGTATTGCCCTCCGATCACGTCATCTTGAAACCGCAGGCATTTCATCAGGCCGTTGAAAAAGCAAGCAAGGCTGCGAAGGCAGGTATGTTTGTTACTTTCGGTATTGCTCCGAACAAGCCTGAAACTGGCTACGGCTACATAGAGAAAGGCTCAATGCTTGATAGCGCCGAAGGTGTTCATCAGGTTGCACGTTTCGTGGAGAAGCCTGACCTGCCAACAGCGGAGGAGTACCTCGCTTCGGGAGAATACTTGTGGAACAGCGGCATTTTTCTGTTCAGCGCTCGCCAGTATTTGAATGAACTGATGGAGTTTAACCCGGAAATGGTAGAGGCCTGTGATAAGGCTCTGAGCTTGGCAGAGCAGGATCTGAATTTCTGCCGCCTGAATGCCAAGGCGTTTGCGGCGTCTCCTTCTGACTCTATTGACTATGCAGTGATGGAAAAGACAGAGCGCGCAGCGGTTATACCCGTGGATATGAGCTGGAGTGACCTAGGGGCCTGGTCTGCGCTGTGGGAGATCGAAGATAAGGATGAAGCTGGAAACGCTCAGCACGGTGACGTAGTACTGCATAACACCCGTAACAGTTACGTTCACGCTGATCATGCTCTGGTAGCTGTTTCGGGTCTGGATGATGTCATTGTCGTTGCAACTGATGATGCGGTCTTGGTGGTTAACAAGAATAACGCCCAGGATGTTAAAAAGCTTGTGGACAAATTAAAGGCTGACGGGCGCTATGAGCATAATCTGCATACCAAAGTGCATCGACCCTGGGGATCTTATCGAGGTATTGACCTAGGCGAACGCTACCAGGTGAAGCGCATTACCGTTAATCCAGGAGAGAAACTGTCGCTACAAATGCACCATCATCGTGCAGAGCACTGGATAGTCGTCAGTGGAACAGCGTTGGTTACCGCTGGTGAAAAAAGCTTTCTGCTGCGCGAAAACGAGTCCACTTACATCCCAATCGGGGATACACACCGCCTAGAAAATCCGGGTAAGGTCCCATTGCACTTAATTGAAGTGCAGTCGGGTAGTTATCTGGGTGAAGATGATATCGTGCGTTTTGAAGACGGATATGGAAGAACCAAATGAAAACTCTTTGTATAACCGGGGCAGATAATTCTACTTTAGCCGAGATTGCAGCACCTTTTTACCGTGCTGGAATGGCCAAACCGAAAACACTAATGCGTGACCGCTCCTTGGATTTTTCCCTCTGGCACCAGAAGGTTATCTCAAGCTTGGTCAATGAGCGCCCGATTGGCCGGTTGTGGGAAAATCTCGCAGTGGATTTGCTTCTTGCCAATATCGACAGCGATTGCTGGGGCTGGTATGAAGCGCATAGCGTGGATGCTTTAGAGTTCTGGGCGGAGCTGGAACCCAGTATCCACTTTTTGCTGGTGTGCACCCGCCCGGAGCAGGAGTTGGCTATACGTCTGACACAGAAGGAAGGTAGTACTGCTGAGGAAAACCCCAGCGCTTGGCTGGATACATGGTATGCCCAGCACCAGAAAATGTTGCAATTTTACTTAAATCATTCTGAGCGCTGCCTGCTAATTGACGCCAACGATGCTCTGCAGCAACTGGGTGGTCAGTTGGCCATTGCTCACGAGCAGTGGCAATTGCCACTGGATGCCAGCAGAGTATTAGAAAACAGTAGAAAATCAGTTGCGGAGAATATTGTACCGCAGCCGGATAGCATTGCTAGCTTAATTATTTGTGAATTGATCAAGGCTAGTACAAAAGATATAACAGGGCTTTATTCTGAACTGCAAGCAGCCCAATATCCCTTTCCGGCGGCGAAAAATGACACGCCGGCCAGAAATCGTCTAATGGAGTGGCTTAAAAAAGACTTGAATACTAACATAATAACGAACCTGTTTACTGATTACCGTAAGCTACGCGGACAGCTTGATCAGAAACAAAAATTGGTGACGCTCTATCAAGATACCATCGAGCAACAGCAGGAAGCAGTAAAACAGGCGAAACAGGAAAATCAGGTAGAAAACGAGTTGTTGCTACAGCGGCTGTATCAAGTGCAAGAGGAACTAGAGAGTACATTCCTTAGCAAGCAAAAGTTACAGCAACAGCTGGAGGAAGCAAGAGTACAGCAATTAGAAGCCTCACCGGTCAAGCAGCAAACCCCGCAGCATTATCAATCGGAAACTCTAGAGAAAAACGAGTTGCTTCTGGTGCAACTGCATCAGGTACAGAGGGAACTGGAACACTGCTTCTTAGAACAGCAGAATCTGGCGAAGCAGAACAGCGAGCTAATCCCGCAGGTACAGAAGCTGAAGCAGCAGTTACATCAGGCAGAAAACCAGGTCCAGGCGCCAACGATCACCTCCTTGTCTAGACTGCTGTTTGGGAAAAATAAAACGCAGTCGCCGAAACTGAAATATGAGCAAGTCCGCCTGCATAGAGCTAAGGTAAATTCAGACTACGAGCATCTTTGGATAAGCCTTAAATCTCTCAGCTTTGGCGTCCAATACCAAGATGACTGGCAGTTCCGCCTTTCCTGCGCCAATGTGAGCCCCGGCCAGTTTGGCAACGAGCCGAAATTGGAGTTCCCTCAACAGGGAGCAGGCATGTTTGCCAACTGGTTTGAAGAAAATCGGGACGAGTATGGTAGCAAGCTGGAGCTTCGTTTTGCTACGCCCAACGCCATGGACATGACAGTTTGGAAAAAACTGAATTCGCAGGATCAACAGCTAATCACTGAGCTGATACAGCAATTGCCGAAGATACTTAGCAAGCTGCAGCAGAGTGATTGGCAGCTGGGGCGCAACTGGTCCGACTGGCAGAAGTTAGCAGCAGATGTACAATGCATTCACCAAGCAAAAGTAAAAAAATAGAGAGCCGTAAAAAACGCTGAACCCGGAGTGGATACAAGCCATGACGCAAATTCCCCCCCTCTACAGCACGCTTATTTTCTTAGGCTGCGGTTCCCATCCACCTCTAGCGGCTTTACAGAAGGTGGCAGAACACCTGTGGTTGATTGACGCAGATCAAGAGGTGGTGGAAGGGCTTCAAGGAGAGCATAAATCTTGCCTGCAGTTAGGCATACGGCAGGCTCTGGTAGACACGGAAAAACGCTTGGCAACTTTTAATGTCTACAACCTGCCTTGGGCCAATGGCATACACCCAGTCAGTGTCGAACTTAAAGCGCTTTATCCTGGGCTGAGCTGCCTAAGAAAATGCGAACAGTTAACTAGCGATATCTGCACGTTGGTTGCGGAGTTACTTGGTGAAAGAAATACGCAAAATCTTCTAGTGATTGATCTGGGCGAAGAGATGCAGCCACTATTAGATAAGTTGGAAGGCAGTGGCCAGCTACTGCAGTTTTCAGCAGTAGTGGTTATTCAGTCCAGACATAGCTCTCATTCCCTGAAACCGCCAGTTAGTGTGGTGGAGGATAATGTGTTGCTCAGATCGCTAGCGGATAGCCTGTCACCTCACGCGCAAGTGTTTACTTTGCATCCCCTGGCTGAAGATAACTTACAGTTGACGAAGAAGCTGGCGGCTGTGACGCAACATCAACAGATACAGCAGCACGTGCTTGCTGAGCTAAATAGGCAGCGGGAGGAACTGGAAGCGGAAAATGCGCAGTTGCTGGAGCAAAATGAAAATGTGCTGCTTCAGTACGATTTGAATATTGATGCTCTGATGGCTGAGCAGGCCAAAGTAGTAAAACTGGAAAAGGAATGCAATTTACTTAGAAGGCGGTTGGCAAAATTCAGAGTTCAGAGAGAGCTTGCTACTAAGAATCTGCGGGGTACGTATACGGCAGAAAAGGAAAAGGCCCATTATGATAATTTTTATCGTGCATTTGAGGATAAGTTTCGTGGTACACGTGAAAAAATCAAAAAACGAGTGGCTGTTTATTTATCCTTTGTAGCGCCAATTTCTGATAAATACCCGGAATTACCGGCGCTTGATCTAGGTTGTGGCCGCGGTGAGTGGCTTGAACTTCTGCAGGAGCACGGCATCGATGCTGAGGGTGTAGACCGTGACTTAGGCATGTTAAGTGCATGTCGAGAACGGGGGCTAAACGTGATGGAAGGTGATGTAGCAGAGTATTTGGAAAAGCTACCGGACGCTAGTCGTATCTGCATCAGTTTGATTCATGTGGTGGAGCATATTGCTTTCGAGACGTTACGTACGATAGTTGAGCAGGCCAAACGGATACTGGTCCCCGAAGGGATCCTGATTATGGAAACACCAAATCCTGAAAATTATACAGTGGGCACCTGTAATTTTTATATGGATCCGACCCACCGTAATCCTTTGCCCCCACCTTTGCTTGCTTTTGTTTGTGAGTATTATGGATATAAAAAGGTAAAGGTTCTAAGGTTACAAGAAAATACGGAATTGAAATATAAAGCTAAGTTTGAATTTATATATTTTCTAAAAGGTATAAGTCCGGATTATGCCGTAATTGCTGCTAAATATAATAGTGACTTACATTTAGCGGAAATATGGGATATTGAGTATGGCATATCATTTGCTGGTCTTGAAAAATCGATGGGAATTATCGAATAATTGCATTATATGAGCTGGCATTGATAGGTTTATTAGACAGAGTGCCTTGGATTTAATTCTGTTATCAAGTTTTTAAATATTTAATTTTAGTTTTTAGAGATATGCCTTATGAGTAAGATACATATTAAGATTGCAGACAGTGGCTGGATATTAGAGAAGTGTGCGAGCGAGATAATTAAGCTTGATAGCAAAATTACTTATGGACTTGAAGATGATCCAAATGCCACGCTTCAATATTATGTAAATTATTCTGCGAGAAAAAAGCGAGTAGTACCTATAGAGGTTGGATTTTTTACACATTCTGAAAAAGATGAAAGTGCTAGAAATCGTTTCATTCGTAATGCTAAAGAAGTCGATCAGTGTATTTGTATGTCTAGTATGTACAAAAAAGAACTTCAAAACGAAGGAGTCGAGAATGTAGTGGTTATACCCCCGGGGGTTGACCTAATGAAGTTTAAGCCAAATATTAAGATTGGAATAGTAGGGCGAACGTACCATACGGGGAGAAAAGGTGAGTCTATTATTTCACGCGTTATGGATATACCTGGAATAGAGTGGCGCTTTACAGGCTCTGGATGGCCAGGTGAAGCATATAATGTTCCTGATGAAAAGATGCCGGAATTTTATAATGATCTTGACTATGTGTTAGTTCCCGCTCTTTACGAAGGAGGCCCTATGTCTGTAGTAGAAGGGCTTGCTTGCGGAATACCAATAATTTCATCAGATGTGGGTTGGGTTAGAAACTTTCCTCATATTGAGTTTGAGAATGGTAATCCTGATTCTCTTAGAGTGGTTTTGGAAAAACTGGTACATGAACGGCGTGAGCTAAGGAAGAGTGCTTTAGATTACTCATGGGATAATTGGGCAGAAAAACATATAATTCTATTTGATAAATTGTTAAGTGAATATAAGTCTTCAAAAGATATTTCAAAAACAAAAGGAAAAGTTCTTTTAATTACCCACGGAAGCGAAAAGAAAAGTTTAGGCGGTCCGTCAGTGCGTGTTCCGGCTACAGCTAAGGCCCTTTTTAATCAGGGTATTAAAGGAGAATATGTTAAGAATAATAAAATATCTTTCAGTGACTCTAAAATAGCTCATATATTTAATATTTGGCATCCTGATAGCTGTGTTGAAAAAATGTATTCATCTAAGGCATCAGGAAAAAAAGTTGTTTTTTCACCTATCTTTCTCAATCTTTCCAATCATGCTTTTTTCTCTCAAGAGCTTCCTGGTTTTTTTCAAAATTACAGTGATTTGGATAAAAATCTAAAATATGCTGATGAAAGAATACGCTACGAGCCTAATCTTCCAATACGAGAGATATTTCCTGGATACCACAGTCAGGTTGCAGCTTGTACGAATCTTGCTGACCATGTAGTCTGCTTAAGTAAATATGAAGTTAAATGCTTGAAGCACATTGGGGCTTTACCAAAAAATTATAGCGTAGTTGAAAATCCAGTTGATTCTAATCGGTTTGATAGAGCTGATGCTGATTTGTTTAAGTCAAAATATAATATTGATGAATATATTCTTTGTGTGGGACGTATTGAACCGCGAAAAAATCAGTTAATGGTAGCTGAAGCAGCCAAAAGATTAGGTAAGAAAGTTGTCTTTATTGGACATGAAGGTAATCCAAACTATGCGAGATTGGTAAAAAAATACGCTGGAGATTATGGCGTATTTATTCCCAGAATAGACCCTCAAGATCCCTTGCTTGGTTCGGCATTTACTGGAGCATCAGTATTTACTTTGCCTAGTTGGTCGGAAGGAGCACCGCTGGCTGCGTTGGAAGCTGCGTCTACTGGTGTCCCTTTAGTCCTGAGTGACCGCTCATCCGAAGAAGAATATTTCGGAAAATTTGCTGACTATGTACGACCTAGTGATTTAAATGGATTATGTGAAAAGTTGGAGAAGTCTATTGGTAGAGGTCGTAGCGGTGCTCAAAAAGAATATATAGATATCAATTTTAATTGGACTAAGCATGCAAAAGAAACTGCGAGCATATACAGAGCTCTGAACGTTAGAGACGAGAAAGTAAATGTTTTTACGTTAAACGAGAAGAGTAATGAAAGAAAAATATACTTTGATATAACTGATTATGTTTATGCTAAGGGAAAACCATCTGGTGTTCCGAGAGTTGTTGAAAAATCATATCAAATATTTAAAAGGTCATTTTCTGACCGTGCTAATTTTATTTGCTGGAGGCGAACAGATAATAGTTTTATTATGCTTGAGTCAGATGAAGTTGAAAATAATGATATTATAGAAAATATCGAGTCTTTAAATATAAAAAATAAAAATAACCTATGTGAAACTGGATTTGTTGGAAATAATAATGATAATTTTCTATTAAGTTTTGGCGGGGCGTGGACCGGGCATGATGGTTACTGTCAAGGCTTGAAGCGAATCAAGTATGCAACAAGATCTAAGTTTATCTTAATGGTTCATGACTTGGTTCGTTATAAATTATCTCATTTATACCCAAAAGAAGTTGCAGATAAGTTTGAAAAAAATGCTCTAAATATATTTTCCCATGTGGATCATTTTATTACATATTCTAAGTCAACATCTGATGACTTAGTTGATTTTATAAAAGATAATGATTTTGATGAGAAAAAAATATTGCCCGCTAAATTAGGAGACTGGACTTCAGTAACCGATAGAGCAGGTGAATATGTTTCTGATTTGGTCGATAAGTATTCAGAAAAAGAGTTTGTAATATTTGTAAGCTCGTTTGATAAGAGAAAAAATCACTCTTTACTCTTAAATGTTTGGGAAAGGCTTATAAAAGAAAGAGGTGATAGAACGCCAATATTAATATTTGTTGGTAGAGTAATGTGGCCGAATGATCCTGTAGTAGATATATTAAGTAGGAATGATGAGTTGGCCGGTTATATACACCATTTATCTGATGTAGATGATTCAGGTTTGGATTGGTTATATAAAAATTGTTTGTTTACAGTTTTTCCATCTTTGTATGAAGGATGGGGACTGCCTGTTTCAGAAAGTCTCGCCTATAATAAGCTATGTCTTACAAGTAATACTAGTTCAACAGCTGAAATTTCCCCTTACTTGACTGAGTTGTTAGATCCATATGATTTCAAGGCGTGGCTTGATTGCGCTCGAATTTATCTTGAAAATCGTGATCTATTACGTACAAGAGAAGATTTAATAAGAAAAAGATTCAAAATCTATGAATGGGAACGGTCAATTAAAGATATTGTCTGTCATCTTGATAAACTTCCATTTGATGGTTTTTCTCCCCCTGTTTTGTTGCCAAGCAAGAGTTTAACTTTTGAACGATCTTTAGGAAATCTTTCTGCGCAAAAGTCTTTAAATAGAGGCTGGTCTCATATTGAGTCTAGTGGTGTTTGGTCAACTCAACTAAATTCAACTATTTCATTTTATTATCTTGGAAGAATTGATAAGGCTAAATTGAAGATTAACGTTTCATTTCTTTCTATAGGAAGTAAGATTAATAATCAAAGAGTTAGTGTTTCTTTGAATGGCAATATGGCTCTTTGTTTAAATACGAGTGATATTAAGAACGGGGTATTAACGCTTGACTTTGCGTTGAGTGATTTTATATCGAATAGTGAAGATCTAAAAGGGTCAGAATTAATCATTGATATCGAGGTAGATAGGCTTCTTAATCCAAAAGAATTAAAGGGCTCTCCTGACGATAGAAGTCTCGGTGTGATGGTTAGATCAATTGTAGTTGACGAAAACTCTCTTAGTTATATGTGTGAGAATAGGCTGAGTGACAAAGAAAAAGAGTCTGAAAAAGTCATTAATGTATCTGCTTTAGAAGATCTTTTTTCAGGGTCTTTTGAAGAGTTACAAGAAAAAAATAAGCAAAGATTGATTGAGATAACATCAATAGTAAGGCTTAATCGAAAGCCAAATGAAGATGATTATAAAAAACTTTTACGTCTGTATGATGAATCGGCTAGTATTCAAGATTTTATCCGTAGCGTAGAATGAATTAGTAATTAATTTTTTTGAATAGGTGTCGCTTTGAAAATTTTGATAACTGGTGTCGCTGGTTTTATAGGGCATGCGGTAGCTTCTCGCTTAAGTGGGCATGGGTACGAAATAATAGGCATTGATAACTTAAATGATTACTATGATGTGGCACTTAAGTATGCACGATTAGAAGATCTTGAAAAATATTCGGATGTGAACTTCGAACGGCTGGATATTTCCGACCGGCATGGCATGGAGTCGCTATTCATCAAACATGGTTTTAATCGTGTTATCCATCTTGCAGCACAGGCAGGGGTGCGTTACTCGATAGAAAACCCCCATGCTTATGCTGATAGCAATCTAGTTGGACATCTTAACGTGTTAGAAGGTTGCCGACGTCATGCCATTGAACATCTAGTATTCGCTTCATCCAGCTCAGTGTACGGTATGAATGAACAAGTTCCTTTCAAAACTACTGATGCTGTCGATCATCCAGTGAGTCTTTATGCTGCTACAAAAAAAGCTAATGAACTGATGAGCCACAGTTATTCGCATTTGTATCGTTTGCCTGCTACCGGATTACGATTTTTTACCGTATATGGACCATGGGGACGTCCAGACATGGCGCCTATTAAGTTTACTCGTTCCATCTTAGAAGGCCGTCCTATTCAAGTGTTTAACAATGGTGAGATGTTTCGGGATTTTACGTATATCGACGATATTGTAGAAGGTATTGCGAATATTTTGAATATAATCCCAAAAGAAGGTGAACATTCCAAATTTCCAGATACAAGTACAGCTCCGTGGGCGCTTTATAATATTGGTCATGGTACTCCAGTAGCGCTAATGGACTTTATTCATGCTATTGAACAAGCTACTGGTTTTAAAGCCAAGTGTGACTTTCAACCCATGCAGCCAGGCGATGTACCTCAGACATGGGCGGATACTAATGCATTTTTTGAAGCTACAGGTTATCTACCAAAAGTAGACGTCATTGAAGGTGTCAACAATCTTGTCAATTGGTATAGAAAATTTTATAAGTATTAATTAATCGGCGATTATGGGAGCGGTATAAATTTTAAAAGTTCGATAACCGGTACTCGCTATTTTGGGTTTTCAACACACGCTTTTTGGTCCAACATCAGCCGGTAAGGGCAGTGGATGTCGTTAAGAAAATGGTTGCTTTATTAAGTTTGGGCGTATCACCTATTGAAGATAAAGATATTTCTGCCTTTCTTGCTCGGAAATATATGTACTTAAATGAGTTGGATACTTTCGCCGAATCCATCGCGTAAATACTCGTAAAATTATCGAAAGTGTAGGGATGGTTCGACGTATTGGAAACAACTACAATAATCCCAACTTCGGTTATGGAGGCTGCGGTCTGTCCATAGAGACAAAACAATAACGTGAAAATGACCAGGACGTACCTAACAATCTAATTTGCGATTGTCGTCGACGCTAATTGTACCCGAAAGGACTTTAGCATCGATTTGGTGCTCCGACGTGGCCTTGAAGTTGTAAGCATTTATCGGCTTGTTATGAAGGATGGTGCAGATAACTTTCGTGTTTCAGCTATACAGGTGAGATGAAGCGTATCAAGGCTAAAGGAGTTGAAGTCATTGTCTATGAACCAGTATTGAAAGAAGCAACCTTCATTGGTTTTAAGGTAATACGTAACTTGGAGAGCTTTAAATTATATGCGGATGTGATTCTCACCAACCGGATGGCGTAATAATTAACTGATGTAAGCGACAAGGTCTATACGCTCGATATTTTTGGATCAAATTGAACCAAGCTAACTTGGTTTTCAGGAATTTTTACTGGAGAATATAAGTGAAAAAAGCAATCATAACAGGTATTACCGGACAAGACGGCGCTTATTTGGCCGAACTATTGATTCAGAAAGGCTACACGGTATTTGGTACATACCGTCGCACGAGTTCGGTTAATTTTTGGCGAATCGAAGAGCTTGGTATCCATATTCACCCTAACTTAAATCTAGTTGAATACGATCTGACAGATTTATCTTCGAGTATACGTCTACTACAAACTACCGAAGCCACCGAAGTGTATAACTTGGCTGCACAGAGCTTTGTAGGTGTATCTTTCGAGCAACCGCTCACTACACTGGATATTACCGGCGCTGGCGCGGTTAACCTATTGGAAGCCATTCGTATCGTCAATCCCAAGATACGTTTTTACCAGGCCTCGACGTCCGAGATGTTTGGCAAGGTGCAAGCGATTCCCCAGATTGAGAGTACGCCTTTCTATCCAAGAAGTCCTTATGGAGTTGCCAAGCTTTACGCGCACTGGATGACCATCAACTACCGAGAGTCTTACGGCATTTTCGGCTGCAGTGGCATTCTGTTTAACCACGAGTCGCCGTTACGTGGCCGAGAGTTTGTAACGAGGAAAATCACAGACTCAGTGGCTAAGATCAAGCTGGGCAAGTTGGATGTGCTTGAGCTGGGTAACATGGATGCCAAGCGCGACTGGGGTTATGCCAAAGAGTATGTAGAAGGTATGTGGCGTATGCTGCAGGCAGATAAGCCGAATACCTATGTGCTGGCCACGAACCGTACCGAAACGGTGCGTGACTTTGTGTCACTAGCGTTCAAGGCAGTTGAAATTGAACTGCGCTGGGAAGGCGAAGGTGAGAATGAGCAGGGCATTGATGTTTCCACGGGCAAGGTTTTGGTTCGTGTTAATCCCAAGTTTTACCGCCCTGCTGAGGTGGAGCTACTGATTGGCAATCCTCAGAAAGCGAAAGACGAGCTGGGTTGGGAGCCAAAAACAAGTCTTGAAGAGTTGTGCCGAATGATGGTCGAATCTGACTTGCGTCGTAATGACAAGGGCTTTTCATTTTAACTAATCACCTCTATCCAAAGGAGCCAAACAAATGCCCATCGCGTTAGTGACAGGTGCATCTGGATTTACCGGCCAGTACATGGTCGAGGCGCTCAAAAGTCAGGGGTTTCAGGTGGTGGGGTTGGGTAACCATCCCACCACCGCTGATCAATCTCTGGCGTGTGATCTAACCGATGCATCAGCAGTTAAAGCCTGCGTTGAGCGTGTTAAACCGAACTGGGTAATCCACCTGGCGGCATTATCTTTTGTAGGTCATGAAAATCAGAGGGCTTTCTATGATGTGAATGTGTTTGGCACGCTCAACCTGCTGCAGACCTTAGCCGAACTTGAAACGCCCCCTGATCGAATACTAGTGGCCAGTAGTGCCAACGTATACGGTACTCCGGATATTGGCGAGATCGACGAAGGAGTATGCCCAGCGCCAGTGAATCATTACGCTTGTAGCAAACTGGCGATGGAACACATGGTGGCTAACTGGTTTGAACGCCTGCCTATAGTTATTACTCGTCCTTTCAACTACACAGGCCCTCACCAACATACCCGTTTTCTCGTACCTAAGATTGTCGATCACTTTGCAAGCAGGTCTTCCACGATTGAACTGGGGAACATTGATGTCAGCCGTGATTTCTCGGACGTCAGGGATGTGGTGAACGCATATATGGCACTGCTCAATAGCGAGGTTACAGGTACCGTGGTCAATATCAGCTCGGGTACCGATACCGCGCTGCGCACCATTATTGAAAAGGTCAGCGTTTTAGCTGGGTATAAGATAGCGGTTCAGGTTAATCCTGCCTTTGTCAGAGACAACGAAATACCACGTCTTTGTGGTTCTAATCAGCGGCTAAAGCAGTTGACAGGTTGGGAGCCTCAATACGATCTAGATACCACTCTGGAAAATATGCTGGAAGCAGCACTTAGCGGATAATTGGCCCAATTTTATGCTCACAAGAAATAATCTCGAGGACGCTAAAGCATCCTGTAAAGACGTAATCGGCCAAAGCGGCATCGTCTTCGGTACCAGCGGCGCCCGTGGCCTGGTGGAGCAATTTACTGACGAGGTATGTGCAGCCTTTACGGTAGCCTTTCTGACCGTGATGCGCGAACAAGGTGAGGTCTCTCAGGTCGCCATTGGCATGGACCGCCGCCCCAGTAGCCCTGATATAGCGGCTGCCTGTGGCGCAGCGGCTCGGGCTATTGGTATCCAGGTGGTCAATTATGGCATTCTACCCACCCCCGCCTTGGCACTGCACGCCATGTCAGAGGGCGTTCCGGCGGTCATGATAACCGGCAGTCACATCCCCTTCGATCGTAACGGGCTCAAGTTTTATCGTCCGGATGGCGAGATCGACAAGGTTGATGAGCATGCGATTTTGCAGGCTGAGCTGGAACTACCGGAACTACCGGAACTGGCGCCGGGTCTACCTCCCGCTTCCAGCAAAGCGAAAGAATATTATGTGAAGCGGTATTTTGATCTATTCCCATCGCAGATGCTCCAAGGCATGCGTATCGGACTCTATGAGCACTCCGCGGCGGGCCGTGACATTTGTATCGAAGTACTTGAAAAACTTGGCGCTGAAGTGGTTTCGTTGGGCCGCTCCGAGGCTTTTGTACCCATCGACACTGAGGCCGTATCGCAGGAAGATCGGGACCGTGGCGGGGCCTGGTCGCAAAAGCACAAACTTGATGCGATCCTATCGACGGATGGTGATGGCGACCGTCCGTTGCTGGCCGATGAGCGGGGTGAGTGGTTGCGTGGGGATATATTGGGCCTGCTGTGCGCGCGTTTCCTGGATATTGAGGCGCTTGCTGTGCCCGTCAGTTGTAACACTGCCATCGATGCGTGCGGTTATTTTAATGAGGTTTTACGTACCCGTATCGGGTCGCCCTATGTGATCGACGGTATGGCGCAGCTGGTGCAGTGCTTTGACCGTGTCGCCGGGTTTGAGGCCAACGGCGGTTTTCTGCTGGGTAGCGCCATTGAGCGGGAAGGCACTGTCATGGCTGCCCTGCCAACCCGTGATGCGTTGTTACCAGCACTTGTGGTGCTGGCCGAAGCGGCGAGCCGCAAGCAAGCCCTGTCGAAGTTACTCGAGGGGCTGCCCGCTCGCCATACCGCCAGTGATCGTATCAAGAACTTCGCGACCGATCGTAGTCATGCGTTAATCGCGGGCTGGCAGTCGGCGCCAACCGAGATGCAAGCGGCATTGGCATTGAACAGTCCGGTCGAACGGCTCGATACGACCGATGGGCTGCGTGCTACATTGGCAGACGGTTGCGTCGTGCATCTGCGTCCGTCGGGTAATGCGCCGGAGCTGCGATGTTACTGCGAGGCCGCAACCGCCGGTGCTGTAGAGCAGCTGCTTGCAGGCTGTATGGGTGCGTTGTCGAAACGATGAAACGTCAATTTCGATTTATATTGCATATTGGTACCGAGAAGACCGGGACAACGACACTCCAGCACCAGTTGTATCATAACCAACGGTCGTTACAGGAGCAGGGCCTTCACTACTTCACATCTCCTGAACGTGTAGAGTCCCGCACCCTAGCCGCAGCTGCGGTGGGGGATAAGGTCGGAGACGACTACCTGCTGAGAAAGGGTATGAATACGCCTGAAGAGCGGCAGGCGTTTCGTAAGGAAGTGGAGCGACATTTTGCCGCAACACTTGAGCTACTGCCTGGTTCGGTTCATACCGTCATAATATCAAGCGAACACTTGCATTCCCGCTTGCGCCAGCCAGAACACCTTAGGTGGTTAAAGTCTTTGCTGGAGCCCTATAGTCGCGAAATACAGGTCATTGTCTATTTACGCCGGCAAGTCGATATGGCTGCATCCTACTACTCTACAGAGCTGAAAAATGGTGGCGTTCGAACCCTTGAACAAGCAGTGCGCCATGGGTGCAGGCCGGGAAACCATTACTTCAATTATCAGGCTTTGCTGTCGTTATGGTCAGAAACCTTTGGTGAGCACAATATCACGCCGCGCCTGTTCAGCCCTGCGGAGTTGCTCAACGGCGATATAACCGCGGATTTTCTGCACGCAACGGATCTGTCTGCTTGTATGCTGTCCGCTGTAGCAGAATACAAGCGATACAATGAATCACTGACACCGTTTGGGCAGGTATTGCTCAGGGGCTTGAATGCGTCGGTTAAATGCGCTAGACGTTTGGAGCCCAACGGCGATATCGAGGAGTTTGCACTGGAGTTGCGCCAGCAATTTGCGGGGTCAGGTGAGCGGCTGGATGTTGAACTGGCAACTGAGATACAAGCTGCCTTTGATCAAAGCAATGTGACGGTGTGTAAGCAATGGTTTCCTGAACGCGAGTTTCTGTTTGCACCCGTAAAGGCAGCAGAGTGCCGGCCGCCGACCATCAAGCTGTTGAATACCGAGCAGCAGATTCTGGTTGGAAAGATCATTCAGTATCTGACTGCAACGGAGTGCGAGAGCGTGTTGATACTGGACCCTTGTGCCAATTATCTCCGTGATATGGCACTTCAAGTCGAGGCGAACGACCTGCCTTTGGCCACCAGACTGATGGAACTTGCCTCGCAAATCAGGCCACAGGGTCCCTTTATAAACCGTAAGCTTGGCGAGTACCGTGTTCAAAGTGCGCGCATCAGCCAGCGCATAAGACAATGGCTGCGCCGGGCTAGACTGTGAGCGATATTACAACGGTATCGAAAACAGGCTGGTATCTTCTAAAATGCAGCATGGCACTTGAGGCCGTGGAATCAATTGTGATGTCGCAACAGGACAGCACGGGCATTGCCAGTTTCAGTCTGTTGATCAGGCCGGGGCGCGAAGCGCAGAGAGTGGTATATCTCCTTGCTAACACGAGCTATCGCTTGAGTTTGAGAACCGCGAATGACAAAGCTTCGCTGCCAGATAACCAGCTGTGCTGCAGCCTGCAACACATCTCTGTGGCTGATGGCTGGTATCGTCTCTGGCTTCGAGTGCGTAATCTATTGCCAGAGTGGCGCGAGGTTTCATTCCCGTTTTTTTTGGTTAAGGTAGCTGGGCGTGCTGTTAATCTAAAGTGCCTGCCCAGCACTGCGGCGCTGCAACTGTATGAAACGACTTGGAGTCACTACACGCAGGTGAAAGACTATAGCCGTTGGATAGAGGAGCAGGAGCCGGCTTTGCAAAAGCGTAGGCGAGCGAACCAGCCAGGAGTCGAGAATACAACCTTGTCGGCCAAGGTGTATTTTTTGCTGCCATTAGCGTCGGGAAGTTGCCTTGATGGGTTGCGGAAAACCTTAACTAGTCTGGAACAACTATCGTCTGATAATTGGCGTTGTATATTGCTGCTTGCCCGTAAGGGCGATGAGACCGGAGAAGATGAACAGAAAATTCGTTCATTGCTGGTTTCATCCGTGGTGCTATCGCAACAGGTCGACCTGCTGCTCGTCGCTGAGGGGGCGCTGGGCGAGATACTCAACACAGGCCTGGAGCTGCAGGTCATACAGGCTCCTGAATCTTGGGTGTTTCCACTGCTGCTGGGTGACCGGGTAGCGTCTGAGTGTGTTGAGTGGCTATCTCGGACGGTGCAACAAGCTCCGGACTGTTCGGTAATAGTAGCGGACGAAGATCGTCTGACTGTTGACGGTCGTCGTATCAAGCCCTGCTTCAAGACTGCCTGGAATCTGGATGCTTTTTTATCGGGCACTGGTACCGGGCGTGCGGTACTAATCAAGGCCAGCTTGCTCCAGCAGGCGGGCGGTTTTGCGCTTGGTATGGAGGGAGAGCTGCCGCTAGATGCTTTACTATACGGGTTAATGTTGAAGCTAAGTGCCCATGTTGATCTGTCAGCTTCGAGTCGGAATCTTCCGGTTGTTCTTCTGCATGTCGCTGAATCTGCTGATCAGCATTCTGCCGTTTTCAAAGCTAAGGTGGTTAATTCCTGGCTGGAAACCAGGCAATACAGCGCTGAGGCGACCCCAGTCTCCGGTCGTTCCGTACGCGTAAGATGGGAAGTTCGAGCGCCAGAGCCCATGGTCTCTTTGCTGGTCCCCACCCGCGATCATGTTGAGATTCTTCAGCCCTGCATCGAGTCAGTATTGCAACGTACGGACTATCCCAGCTTTGAAGTAATAATCCTGGATAATCAGAGCAACTGCCCTCAGACGCTTGCTTATCTAAAAGAGGCATGTTTGCGTGATAGCCGGGTCAGAGTACTGCGCTGGGACAATCCATTTAATTTCGCAGCGATAAACAATTTTGGCGCACGGCACGCGAATGGTAGCATTTTGGCGTTGGTGAATAATGATATCGAACCATTAAATTCCGACTGGCTGACTGAAATGGTAAGCCAGGCCTGTCGCCCCGATATTGGTTGTGTCGGTGCTAAACTCTATTATCCGAATGGTCGTATTCAACACTCGGGCGTTGTCTTGGGGGTTGGTGGCGTTGCCGGGCATGTTGATCGCTTTGCTGTGGGTAACAGTACCGGTTACAAACAACGTTTGTTACGGGTACAAAATATATCGGCTGTCACTGCTGCCTGCCTGGCTGTACGCAAAGACTTGTTTGACCGTGTCGGAGGTATGAACGAGCTACAATTGGCCGTGAATTATAACGATGTGGATCTGTGCTTGAAAATCCAGGCTCTGGGGTACCGAAACCTGTGGACTCCCTTTGCCGAGTTAATTCACCATGAGTCGGTATCTCGTGGGACAGATCGGAGCCCAAGCAAGCGTGTGCGTGCACAGAATGAGGCCGCTTATATGCACCGTACCTGGGGTCACCTACTCGACCGCGACCCCGCTTATAATCCGAATTTGACGCTCGTGCATGAAGATTTTTCTCTTAGAGTGAGTGATGATTGCATGCGCCAGCTATCGACTCGTTATCCATGACCAGAGCGCTGATAGTCGAGCAGGCTGCCAATCCGTCGACGGATTTTTTCATCCTGCCGAAGCTGGAAAACGGTGATTTCCGCTGTGAACGGCTCCTTTTGTACGATGGTCCACCGGACGACGGGGGGGAGATCGACCGTGTCATTTTCGTACGTTATATCACGCCACAGTGGCGGCGCTGGGTGGAACGGAACAAAGCGAGTTTGGGAAAGGTTGTGCTCTTCATGGACGACGACCTGCTGGACCTGAAGGCTCACTCCGGCCTGCCTTGGCGTTATCGTTGGAAGCTCTTGCAGCTAATATGGCGCCACCAGCGCTGGTTGAAGGCGTTTGGCGTGGAACTCTGGGTGTCGACGCCCTGGCTGCTGGAAAAGTACCAGGAGTGGCAGCCGCAACTGTTGTATCCGCAATCACCGCATCTATCGACTCCGGCGGTCACGACCCTGTTTTACCATGGGTCGGCTTCACATTATGACGAGATCGAGTGGCTGTACCCCGTTGTTGCAGAAGTGCTGGAGCGTGCGCCCGAACTTACGTTCGAAATTATTGGTAATCAAAAGGTGCGTAAACTGTTTGCAAATGTGCCGCGGGTCCATGTGCTACATTCGATGAACTGGCCTGCGTATCAGGCGTTGCTGCAGAGGCCTGGGCGCACGGTTGGTCTTGCCCCTTTGCTCGATTCACCTTTCAATCGCGCGCGTTCGCATACCAAGTTTTTTGATATCACCCAGGCGGGTGCCGTGGGTATCTATGCCCCGGGAACCATATATGAACGTATTGTCACGCACGGTGACAATGGGTTGTTGGTACCGATGGACAAAGCGGCCTGGGTTGAGGCCATTCTGCAGCTGGCGGGGGACGAGGTCTATCGGGCCCGTCTGCTGCAAGGTGCGCGTAACTCGTTATGATCGGTTATTTCTCACCGGGAATTGCACGTATACCCTTTCTGGATGAATTGCTGCAGTCGCCCAGCCGGCGTATTGGCTGGAATACCCCGCGCACGGCAATCAGCCAGGTCGTGGGCTGGGGGCTGAAGCCTACCGCGGACAGGGCGCGCCGCTATGCCGCTAAAAAGGGCCTACCCTATCTGTCGCTTGAGGATGGCTTTCTGCGCTCCTTGGGCCTCGGCGTTGCTGGCGCACCGCTGCATAGCCTGATTGTTGATGCGACTGGCATTTACTACGATGCCACCCGCCCGAGTGATCTTGAGCAACTAATCGTCGCGGCGAATTTCTCGGCCGCAGAGCTTGCGCGTGCCCAGGCGTGTATGGAACTGCTGCGTTGCTATCGCCTCTCCAAATACAATCATGCGCCTGATGTGCCGCTGGGATCAGAGTTGTTCGCCGCGAGGCGCGGCTCCTACAACGAGGTGGCACCGTACAGCGCAGGAGCGATGTACCCAAAGGACACCTCCCCCGTTGGAACCAGTACCGAGCCAGAGTTGTTCGCCGCGAAGGAGTTTGCTGGGGTGCGCGGCGCCAACGAATGGGTGCCACGGGTACTGGTCGTTGACCAGACATTCGGCGATCCATCGATTGGTTACGGACTGGCAGAAGAAAGTACCTTCACGCAAATGCTTGAGGCTGCGATAGCGCAGAATCCGGGTGCGGAGGTGCTGGTCAAGGTTCACCCCGATGTGATCTGCGGCAAGAAGAAGGGCTATCTGCTCGAACTGGCACTGGCGCGCAACTGCAGGCTGATCGGGGAAGATTTGTCGCCCTGGGCGTTGCTGGATGCCGTTGACAAGGTCTACGTGGTGACGAGCCAGCTTGGCTTCGACGCGCTGATGGCGGGCAAGGAGGTGTATTGTTTCGGCATGCCGTTCTATGCTGGCTGGGGTCTTACCCGGGATCGCCAGAAGTGTGAGCGAAGGGGCGTACAGCGTTCGCTTGAGCAGGTATTTGCCGCGGCTTATCTGCGGTATTGCCGATACATCAATCCCTATACCGGGGAGCGCTGTGAGCTGGAAGACACCATCGCGCTGATCGCCGACCAGAAGCGCGTGCGGGAGTGTCTGCGTGGCGACTGGCTGGGCGTTGGCTTTTCGCGCTGGAAGCGCTCGTTTGTGCCTGCATTTCTTGGATCGGCTGCGACGCTGCGCTTTGGTCACCGTCATCCAGAATTGCTGCAGCGTGTTGGCTCGAAGACGGCTGTCCTCAGCTGGGCCAGTGCGCTCGCACCTGAGTTTGTCTCTGCCTGTTCCATTGCTGGAGTCGCGCTGTGGCGTATGGAGGACGGGTTTGTGCGTTCGGTGGGATTGGGCGCCGATCTGGTGCGGCCATTGTCGCTGGTGCTTGATTCGCGGGGAATTTATTACGATGCTACCGCGCCAAGCGACCTTGAGGTCCTGCTGCAGGAAACGGACTTTACGCCCGATATGCTGGAGCGTGCGAGCCTCCTGCGTGAAAAGCTCGTTTCGCTTCGCGTGTCGAAATACAACGTCGGCACATCGGCACCACTTGATTTGCCGCGCGACCGGCGGTTGATCCTTGTGCCGGGGCAGGTGGAAACTGATGCGTCGATTGCAAAAGGCTCACCGGTTATCAAAACGAATCACGGGCTGCTCGAGGCGGTGCGCGAGACCAATCCAGACGCCTTTATTATCTATAAGCCGCATCCGGATGTGGTGGGAGGAGGGCGTTATGGTGACATCAATGCGGCGCGTCTCTGCGACCTGGAGATACGGGATGTTGCCATTACCGATCTTCTCGATCGGGTTGATGAAGTGCACACGCTCTCATCCCTCAGCGGGTTTGAAGCCCTGCTTCGCGGCGTGAAAGTCGTGACCTACGGAATGCCGTTTTATGCCGGCTGGGGGCTGACCGAAGATCGCCTGCAGTGCTCGCGGCGTACGCGGCGCCTGAGCCTGGAGCAGTTGGTCGCCGGCACGTTGATTCTGTATCCGGTCTATGTTGATCCGAAGATGGGCGACCAGATCAATGCGGAAACCGCGATAGCCTTGCTCGCGATCCAGCGCTCCACAACCAAGCCGGACAGTTTCAAGACCAGGGCCTACCGATTGGTCAGAAACCGCTTCCTGAAACGATAAATCAACACGCTAAATCAAAACGGAAACACCAGCGGCACCAGTATGAGAACGCCGGCCGAATAGGCCAGGCTTACCGGAAGGCCGGTTTTAACATAGTCCTGCAGGCGATATCGTCCTGGCGAATAGACCATCAGGTGGGTCTGGTAGCCGAAGGGAATCAGGAAGCAGGCGCTGGCGCCATAGGCGACAGCCATGATGAAGGGAGCGGGTCGGCGTCGAAAGCCTGGGCGGTCGACAGGGCAATTGGAAATGCCAGGGCGGCTGCGGCATTGTTGGTCACGGTTTCGGTGAGCAGCAGGGTAAGCAGGTAAATGCCGACAAAGGCACCCATGACGCCGAAGCCGTTGGCATAGTTCTGAATAAAGTTGGCGACCAGCTGCGCGCCGCCGGACGCTTCCAGGCCCCGGGCAATGGTGAGCGCCGAGCCGATCAGCAGCAGCAGCTCGAACGGAAAGCGCCGGCGCATTTCGCTGATGGTCAGGACACGGCTTGCCAGCAGCGCACCGAGCAGCAGCAGCAGGCCATTGAACAGCGGCATCAGGCCGAGGGTGGCTGCGACGATTACCGCGGCAAAACCGGACAGCGCCAGGGTGCTTTGGGCATCGCTGAGTTTGGGGCGCTGCAGCGAGCCGCTCAGGACATGGAAGTTGCGATCCAGATTGCGGTGCTGCCGAAAGTCAGCCCCCACCGCCAGCAGCAGGCTGTCGCCTACCCGCAACGGGATTCGGCCCAGCTGCTCCTTTATGCGTTTCTCCCCCCGCCTGATGCCCACCACGCCGGCATTGAACATGGTTCGAAAATCCACTTCCTGCAGCGTGCGGTTGGCCAGCTCAGATTCGTTCGAGATCACCACCTCCACCAAGTTGGTGGTCAGCAGGTCGTCGGCCCGACTACCAAACAGTTCCAGCCCCTGAAAGCGCTGCAGCGTCTGAACTTTTTGCACCTCCCCGGTGAATGCCAGTATGTCACCGGCATGAATGATCTCCTCGGGCCCGACCGGGCTGATCAGATGACCCTCCCGTTCGATCTCCAGCAGAAAAAGCCCGTCCAGTTTCCTCAGTCTGTTTTCTTCGATGCTCTTGCCGATCAGCGGTGAGTCGTGCAGAACCTGCGCGGCCAGAAAGTATTCCTGGCTCGATTCCTGTTCACCGTTGTTGTGTTTGGGTAATTGCTTTGCGCTGAACAGAAGTACCAGCATGCAGAGCAGTGCCACCGGCACGCCCACCAGGCTGAACTGGAACATATCGAGCGCCGGCAGCCCCGCATTGACCGCAAACGAGCTGACCACCAGGTTGGTCGAGGTGCCAATCAGCGTGGTAATGCCGCCCAGTATCGACGCGAACGAGAGCGGGATCAGCAGCCGGGACGACGTGATTTTTCGCTGGCGACTGATGGCGCCAAGGAAGGAGGCGACTACCGCTGTGTTGTTGAGAAACGCCGACAGCAACGCACTTGTGCCCATCAGGCGCAGCAGTGCGGTGCTTTCGCTGCCACGCAGCAAGCGTTCAGACAGCTGGTCAAGACGGTGGGAGCGCTCCAGTGCGAGCGATACCAGCATCAGCAGCACCAGGGTGGCCAGCGCGGGGTTGGCCAGACTGGCCAGCATATCACTACTGTCGACGACCCCGAGCAGCGCAAAGCCGCCGGCCCAGCCGGTGAAGAGAACGGCCGGCGGCACGCGGCCACTGGTCAGCAGTCCCAGCAGCACGACAACCGATATCAGTACGCTCCAGCTTTCCATGGATGGTTCGTTTTCCTTTCTGATCCCTTTGAGGGCTTGATTTGCCGCCACTGCTCGCTAAGTGATTATGCGTTGTGGGAGCCCGGTCTCCGGGCGAATATCATTTTTCGCCCACAGAGTGGGCTCCCACATTCACCGGACTAGGGTGCATGTTACGCCTCATGCCTCACGCATAAACGAGTTGTCATTGTAGGAGTATGTTTTATACACTGTCGATAGTTATCAGGCCTAATATGCTGATGTTTTAATAATTTTTATTAAAATTCAATGAGTTAATGTGAATTGAATGGTAAAACATTTAGCGCCTGAAGAATTAAACAAGCGTCGACACCTGGCCGTTCAGCAGCGGATTGACGGTGCGACGGTGGCACAAGCCGCCAAGCAGGCCGGTCTTAGCGCGCCCACCGTGATTGCGGCGTACAAGGCATTTGTTGCCGGCGGCTGGGCCGCGGTCGACGTGAAGCCGCGCGGTCGCAAGGCGGGCTCCGGTCGAAGTCTGGATCCCGATCGCGAGCAGGCGCTGCTGCACCATCTGTTTGCGGCATCGGCGCAAGCCTGCCCAGGCGGCTATGAACTCTGGCAGGCCGACGACATTCTCGACTGGGTGCAGGAACAGCTCGGCGTCCAGTTGACTGCCCGCAGCCTCACGCGCCTGCTGCAGCAGTGGCAGTTGGTTGCGCCGGAGCTCAAGGCCACGCAGACCACCGGTCCGTTGAGTGTGGCAATGCAGCGCTGGAGCAAGGACCAGCTCAAGCCGCTGGAGGCAAGCCTTCGAAAGCAGGGCGGTGCCCTGCTTTGGGGTGGCTTGCGTCGTATCGTTAATCCGCTTGACGGCAAATCCTGTTACCAGCTGTACGTGCATGCTGGGCGGGCGCGACAGTTCTGGCTGCTGAGCGAGCAGCCTCCGCTCTCTGGCCTCTATCAGGCGTTTTTTGAACGCTTGCTGGCGGCTTTTGATGGTCCGGTTGGACTGGTTTTTCATGGCGCACAGTTCAATCACGAGCCGAATGTTCAAGACTGGTTAACCCGCCATGCCACATCATTCAGGCTTCTGGCAATGCCGGCGCAATCCCCGCCAGCCAGCCGAAAGAGTTCAACGCACGCTACACACGCCTCCCCGGTAGCCCCGGGTTCGCGCATCGCAAACACAGACACGTCGAGGGCAATGATGGCACTGACACATTTGCAACGGCTGGAAGCCGAAAGTATCCACATCATGCGCGAGGTGGTGGCCGAGGCCGAAAACCCGGTCATGCTTTATTCAATCGGCAAGGACAGTGCGGTGATGCTGCATCTGGCGATGAAGGCATTCGCACCCTCGGTGCCGCCGTTCCCGCTGCTGCATGTGGATACCCGCTGGAAGTTCCGCGAGATGTACAGCTTCCGCGACAAGATGGTGCAGGACCTGGGCATGGACCTGTTGGTCCATACCAACCCTGAGGGCATCGAGAAGGACGTCAATCCGTTCACCCACGGTTCGGCGATCCATACCGATATCATGAAAACCGAAGGCCTCAAGCAGGCGCTGGGCAAGTACGGTTTCGATGCGGCCTTCGGCGGTGCACGCCGAGACGAGGAGAAATCCCGTGCCAAGGAACGGATCTTTTCGTTCCGCAGCGCCCAGCATCGCTGGGACCCCAAGGATCAGCGTCCGGAACTTTGGAAGCTCTACAATTCGCGCAAGCACAAGGGGGAAAGCATTCGTGTCTTCCCGCTCTCTAACTGGACCGAGCTGGATATCTGGCAGTACATCTACCTGGAAGGCATCCCCATTGTGCCCCTCTACTATTCTGCCGAGCGTCCGGTGGTCGAGCGTGACGGCGCGCTCATCATGGTGGATGACGAGCGCATGCCGCTGCAGCCGGGTGAAGTACCAATGATGCGCAAGGTGCGTTTCCGTACCCTGGGCTGCTACCCGCTGACCGGTGCGGTTGAGTCTGAGGCCGATACGTTGCCGGCGATCATTCAGGAAATGTTGTTGACCAAGACCTCCGAGCGGCAAGGGCGCGTGATCGATCACGATTCGGCGGCATCGATGGAGAAGAAGAAGCAGGAGGGCTATTTCTGATGGCACATGTATCGGATCTGATTTCAACGGATATTGAGCAGTACCTCAAGGCGCACGAGCGCAAGGGGCTGCTACGTTTTATCACCTGCGGCAGTGTCGATGATGGCAAAAGCACCCTGATTGGCCGCCTGTTGTTTGAATCCAAGATGCTGTTTGAAGACCAACTGGCGGCGATCGAGGCAGACTCAAAGAAGTTCGGTACCCAGGGTGACGAAATCGACTTCGCGCTGCTGGTGGACGGTCTGGCCGCCGAGCGTGAGCAGGGCATTACTATCGATGTGGCCTACCGCTTCTTCTCCACGGACCGGCGCAAGTTCATCGTCGCCGATACCCCGGGGCACGAGCAGTACACCCGCAACATGGTGACCGGCGCTTCGACTGCCGATGCGGCCATCCTGATGGTCGATGCACGCAAGGGCATCCTGACCCAGACCCGCCGCCACAGTTACCTGATGTCGCTGATCGGCATCCGCCATATCGTCGTGGCAATCAACAAGATGGACCTGGTCGATTACTCGGAGAAGACTTACAACCGGATCGTCGAGGAATACCGCGAATTCGCACGCCACGTCGGCATCGAGAACGTGACCTTTATACCGATGTCGGCGTTCAAGGGTGACAATATCACCAGCCACAGCGAGCGCATGCCCTGGTTCCATGGCACCACCCTGATGGGATACCTCGAAACGGTCGAACTTGATGAGGAACGCCTGCAGCAGGGTGCATTCCGCATGCCGGTGCAGTGGGTCAATCGCCCGAACCTGGATTTCCGCGGCTTTGCAGGCTCCATCGCCAGCGGCGTGGTGCGCCCGGGTGATCGCATCCGCGTGCAGCCCTCCGGCAAGGAGAGCACCATTGCCCGCATCGTCACCTATGATGGCGATCTGGAGCAGGCGGTGGCCGGGCAGTCCATTACGCTGACACTGGCCGATGAGATCGATATTTCCCGCGGTGACGTGATTTCCGATATCGCAGCGCCGGCCGGAACGGCGGACCAGTTCGAGGCGACCATTGTGTGGATGCACGAGGCGCCGTTGCTGCCAGGGCGCTCTTATCTGCTGAAAATCGGCACCCGCACGGTGACCGCCCAGGTCAGCGAGATCAAGTACCAGGTCAACGTCAACACCCTTGAGCACACGGCGGCGAAGAAGCTGGAACTCAACGCCATCGGTATCTGCAACCTGACTCTTGATCGTGCCATCGCCTTTGATCCCTACGAAATCAATCAGGATACCGGTGGTCTGATCCTGATCGATCGCATGACCAACAGCACCGTCGGTGCCGGCATGCTGAAGTTCGCGCTGCGTCGCAGCCAGAACATCCACATGCAGCACGTCGATGTCGACAAGGCTGTACGCAGTGCCACCAAGTCCCAGAAGCCCTGCCTGCTGTGGCTGACCGGTCTGTCCGGCGCCGGCAAGTCGACCATCGCCAACCTGGTGGAAAAGAAACTCCATGCCCGCGGCCACCATACCTACCTGCTGGATGGCGATAACGTGCGCCATGGCCTGAACCGGGACTTGGGCTTTACTGATGCTGACAGGGTCGAGAACATTCGCCGTGTGGCCGAGGTCGGCAGCCTGATGGTGGACGCCGGCCTGATTGTGCTGGCGGCCTTTATTTCGCCGTTCCGTTCCGAGCGGGACATGGCGCGGGATCTGGTGGCCGAGGGTGAGTTTATCGAAGTCTTTATCGACACACCGCTAAGTGTCGCCGAGGACCGCGATCCGAAGGGCCTGTACAAGAAGGCGCGTCGCGGCGAGCTGAAAAACTTCACCGGTATCGATTCCGCCTACGAAGCACCGGAGAATCCCGAGATTCATATTGATACCACGCGGCAGACGCCGGAGCAGGCGGCCGAGATGATCGTCGCCATGCTGGACGAGCGCGCCATGCTGGTGGGTTGATACCCCATTCGCCCGGACGGTCTGGCTCCCAGGATACTTTCACCTGTTGTGGGGGCCCACTCGGTGGGCGAACGGCCTCGGTGCCTATTCAATTCGCCCGGAGGAACGGGCTCCCACAAAGGTCGACGATGGGTTTAACCAATTTGCATAGGGAGAGAACAATGACAGCGATTGATCAGACGCTGCTCGATAGCGTGGAGCGGATAGCGCGCGAAGCGGGCGAGGCCATCATGGCGATCTACGGCCGTGAGTTCAGTGTGGAAGAAAAAGCCGACAAGTCGCCGCTCACGGAAGCCGATGCGGCGGCCCACGAGCTGATCGTGGCACGCCTGGCTGCGCTGACGCCGGACATGCCGATACTGTCGGAAGAGGATACAGCGGCCTTCACGGGGGCCGATGCCAGCGGCCGCTACTGGCTGGTGGATCCGCTTGATGGTACCAAGGAGTTCATCAAGCGAAATGGCGAATTCACCGTCAATGTGGCCTTGATCGAAAACGGTGTGGCGGTGCTCGGTGTTGTCTATGCCCCGGTGCTGGATGTTGCCTATCTGGGGCTCAAGGGACTGGGGGCGTTCAAGGTGGATGCCGAGGGACGACAGCCGATTCGTGTCAGCGAACATGTGCAGGGCGATTGCTGGCGGGTGGTGGGCAGCCGCTCCCATGCTGGCGCTGAAACAACGGCCTGGCTGGAAAAGCTGGGTCAGCACGAGATGGTCGCCATGGGCAGCTCGCTCAAGCTCTGCCTGGTCGCCGAAGGGGCGGCCGATGTCTATCCGCGCCTTGGCCCTACGTCACTGTGGGATACCGCGGCCGCCCAGGCGGTGGTCGAGCAGGCCGGCGGAGCGGTGATCCAGTTGGACGGTACCCCGCTGAGCTATGCCAATACCGCGCACATCCTGAATCCCTTCTTTGTCGTGCACGGGATTAGTTCACAGGACTGGGCGGCGCTGGCGCAAAAATAGGTCTTTATTTGTCGGCGGCGGGGCTTTACCGTGTCGCGTGTAGTCAATACGTTGCCGCGTTCGGGTCATCGGCCACGGCTCTGAATAGCCCGACAGCAGGGCATACCGACCGTTTGTTTGGTCGAGAACGGGTATCGAACAATGAGCCACGGGGGGCGAGTCAATGTCGCGGGATTGCGATTTGGCATACGGCCTGCATTCAGCTGCGTTACGTTACTTTAATGCCGCAGATGCGCAGACCAAAGCGCGCATCTGCATGCAGTGTTTCTTTGAAATATGGAAGAAACAGGCACCTTTGTGAATTGGGAAATGTAATGAAACCCGCGGGGTAATAACCCGCATAACGGCACCCGAACTGGTGCTGAGGATACTGAGTGGCTACAGCCAGCATTTGGCCGTCATGGGCAGTTGTGTATCTAGCGATACGTGCTCCTGAAGGTGGAATGAGCCACTGAAGTCCCGGTAGCGGTTCGGGAAGTGATGCCATTAATCTGATTGAGATGAAGCAGGAGGTGACCGACTGCTGGGGTATGGATCCCCCGCTATTCAGACCGCGAAGCCATTGCCGTTAGCGCATGGCGTTTGAAACAGCAGTTCCCCGGCTGGCTCCGGGGGTAAGTAGCGAAATTCTATGGATCAGAAAAAGGTTTATGAACATGTTGTCAAAAGTTGTGATTCCCGTTGCCGGTCTCGGTACCCGCGTTCTGCCCGCCAGCAAGGCGATTCCCAAGGAGATGCTGTCGGTGGTCGACAAGCCGGTTATCCAGCACGTGGTCGAAGAGGCCATCGCGGCCGGTTTCACGCAGATCATACTGGTCACCCGCAGCGGCAAGTCCGCCATTGAGGACCATTTCGACAGCCACTACGAACTCGAAGCTGAGCTTGATCGCAAAGGCAAGGTCGCGCTGCTGTCGTCTGTGCGGGAAATTCTGCCCGAGGGTGTCGAGGTGATTTCGGTGCGCCAGCCATTTGCCAAAGGGCTGGGGCACGCCGTGCTCTGCGCCGCGGCGGTGACCGGTGACGAGGATTTTGCGGTGATGCTTCCCGACATGCTGATCGAAAGCGATGCTACTGGCACTGATATGGTCGCCATGGTTGAGCGCTACCGTACCGGCGGCTGTGGCCAGATCATGGTTGAAGCGGTACCGCAGGATCAGGTCGAACGCTACGGTATCGTCGATTGCGGCGGTGCCGTGGTCGAGGCGGGCGGTGGCGCCAAGGTGCAGGGCATGATTGAAAAACCGGCCCGGGAAGATGCGCCTTCCAACCTGGCGATCGTCGGCCGCTATATACTGCCAGCACGGGTCATGTCGCTGTTGCAGGACACCCAGCCGGGCGCCGGCGGTGAGATTCAGTTAACCGATGCCCTGGTGCACCTGACCCAGGAAGCGACGCTCGAGGCCTACAGCATGACCGGTAATCTGTATGATTGCGGAAACAAGGCCGGTCTGTTGCAGGCCAATGTCGCATTTGGGCTTAAACACCCCGAGACTGCTGACGCGCTGAAGGCGTTTTTAGCACGTATATAGGGGCCGCGCATGAATATGGCTTGTGGGAGTATGCAATTGACTATTGAGAGCTGTTGGCAGGCGCTGGGCGTCCACGCTGATGCGTTGAAGCAACAACACCTGAAAGACCTGTTGTCGCAGGACGGGCGCTTTGGCGAGTTGAGTTTCCGCCACGAGGGAATGCTACTGGATCTGTCCCGCCAGCGGCTGCTGCCGCAGACGCTGGACAAGCTGGTCGACCTGGCACAGGCCAGTGATCTGCAGGGCTGGATCGAGGCGCTGTTTCAGGGCGAGGCAGTGAACAACACCGAACAGCGCCCGGCGCTGCACACGGCGCTGCGTCTGCCGGCCGGTTCGACCTTGCGGGTTGCCGGTGAAGACGTGGTGCCCAAGGTGCACGCCAACCTTGAGCGCATGGCCGGCATGGTTGAACTGCTGCACAATCGGCAGTGGCGGGGCTACACCGGTGAGCCCATCGATACCGTGGTTAACGTGGGTGTCGGTGGTTCGGATCTTGGGCCCATGATGGCTTGCCGGGCGCTGAATGACTTCGTTCCCGATGAAGCTGCCCATCTGAAGATCCATTTCGTGTCCTCCATGGATGGCAGTCAGCTGGTGGATCTGCTCGAGCAGTCGAATCCGGCCACCACCCTCTTTATCGTCTCGTCCAAGTCCTTTACCACCATCGATACCCTGGCCAACGCGGCGACGGCACGGCGCTGGCTGCAGGATGCCAGTGACGTGCGGGATGAGGTGCTGGTCAATCGCCATTTCGTCGCGGTGACCGCATCGCCGGAAAAGGCGCTGCAGTGGGGCATTCCCGAATCCAACCAGCTGCATTTCTGGGACTGGACCGGCGGGCGCTATTCGCTGTGGTCCACCATCGGCCTGCCCATTGCGCTCAAGATTGGCATGTCCGGATTTCACCAGATGCTGGCAGGCGCGCATGACCTGGACCAGCATTTTCGCAGTGCTCCCTTAAGCGAAAACCTGCCTGTTTTACTGGCGATGACCGGGATCTGGAATATCAATTTCCTGGACATTCATGCCCATGCCATTCTGCCCTATGACGGACGGCTGGCGCATTTGCCGGCCTATCTCGAGCAGCTGGAGATGGAAAGCAACGGCAAGAGCGTGTGTCGCGATGGCAGTGCCAGTGCACATCGTACCTGCCCGGTGCTGTGGGGTGAGGTGGGCCCCAATGCGCAGCATGCGTTTTATCAGCTGCTGCACCAGGGTACCGAGTCGGTGATGTGCGATTTCATCGTCTCGGCGCGGCGCTATGCCTCCGAGCATGAAACATTGCAGCGCCAGCATCAGCTGGCGCTGGCCAATTGCCTGGCGCAGGCGCGCGTGCTGGCGTTGGGAGATGCGGCATTGGGCAGTGCTCAGGATAACGCCAAGCCGTGGCAGCGTTATCGGGGCAATCAGCCCAGCACGGTGATTCTGCTGGACGAATTAACCCCGCGCTCAGTAGGAGCGCTCATTGCGCTCTACGAGCACAAGGTGTTTGTGCAGTCGGTGATTTGGGGCATCAACCCGTTTGACCAGTGGGGCGTGGAGCTTGGCAAGACCATGGCGACGCAGCTGCTTGATGTTCTTGATAGCGGCCAGCACCCGGTGGCGTCTTTCGATCACGCGACGAACGGCTTGTTGGCCGCGATTGAGGCGCGACGCATGAGCAACCCCGATGCGGATTAAAACCGTGGTTGTTGCATGGAGCCAGGCAGGACAGAAAATGGAAGCGGACCGATGAAAATAGCAGTGTGGGGTGATGAACTGGCCTCGTGGGTTGCCGTGGCACAGCTTGCTGCCTACGGCAATGATGTACGGGTGCCGCAGGCTGCGGCCGGAACAACTGAGATCAGACCTTCCCAGAGCAGCGTGCGCGCAGAGCCTGGCCTGATGGAGTTGATTCAGGCAGGTGTGATCAAAGGACAGCTCAGCGCATTGGCGACGGATGAGTGTGAAGAGGTCGTTGTACACTGGCTGGCCATGGCGCCGGATGAAGAAGACAAGGCCATCGCACTGGTGCAGCGCCTGGCGCAGCGTGCAGACGGTTCGCTGCTGGTGATTAATCAGAGCAACTTTGGCATCGGTGCCAGCGACCGATTGCAGGCACTGCTCAACAGTGACGCCGGGCAGGCGGTGATCTGCTTGCCCGATACGCTGCAGCAGGGGCGGGCGCTGAGCCAGTTTGCACAGCCAAAGACGCTGCTCGTCGGTTGCGAGGATGCAACCGCGTTGCAATCGCTGCAGGCCATCTTGCGGCCATTTACCGGGGCGCTGCAGAGCTTGCAGCTGATGACCCGCCGGGAAGCCGAATTTACCAAGTTCGCCATTACCGGCATGCTGGCGCTGCGTCTGGGTTACATCAATGAGCTGGCCAACCTGGCGGATCTGCTGGCTGTCGACATAGATGTCGTGCGTCAGGGGATGGGCTCGGATGAGCGTATCGGCCCGCACTATCTGGCGCCGGGCTGCGGTTTTGGCGGTCAGCATTTCACCCAGTACATCGAGGGGCTGGCGGGGTTGTTCAGCGAGAAGCGCAGATCGACCCTGCTGGACACCGTATTGGCCGAAAATCAGCGTCAGATGGAACTGCCGTTTCGCAAGCTCTGGCAGCACTACGAGTGTGACCTCAGTGGCAAGACGGTGGCGCTGTGGGGGGTGGCATTCAAGCCTGGGGTTGCGAGTATCGACAATGCCCCGGCGCTGCGCATCATCGATGCGCTGCTGGCTCAGGGCGCCCGGGTTCGGCTGCATGATCCCGAGGCGCTGCCCGAGGTGCGTGAGCACTACGGAAATCATGCCAGTGTGTGCTACTGCGCTGATAAGTACGAAGCGGCTCAAGCGGCTGATGCATTACTGCTGTTGACCGAGTGGCCGGAATACTGGTCGCCGGACTTTGAGCGCCTGGCGCAAAGCCTGCGCGCCAAGGTAGTTGTGGATGGGCGCAATGTCTATGATCCGGCCCTGTTGCGGGCTCAGGGTTTCACTTACTACGGCATTGGCCGTCTCTGAATGATTGTGGGAGCCCGCTCTGTAGGCGAATGAGCCGGTTTGGCCGTTCGCCCGGAGACCGGGCTCCCACGATCGCGCCTTCGCCGCTGTCAAATCTTTAAAACGGAATCGGATTCTAAACGTGACAAAACTGACCTGTTTCAAGGCCTATGATATTCGCGGTCGCCTTGGCGATGAGTTGAATGAAGATGTGGTCTATCGCATCGGGCGTGCTTTCGCCCAGCAATTTTCGCCGCGCTCGGTGGTCGTGGGCGGCGATATTCGGGAAACCTCCGAGGCGCTGAAAATGGCGCTGTCGCGCGGGCTGCAGGATGGCGGCGTCGATGTTGTCGATATCGGCATGGTGGGCACCGAAGAAATCTATTTCGCTACGGTGCACCTGGGGCTGGACGGCGGCGTGGAAGTGACCGCGTCCCATAACCCTATCGATTACAACGGACTCAAGCTGGTGCGTGAAGGCAGCCGGCCGATATCGGGTGATACCGGGCTCAAGGACATGCAGCGCATTGCCGAGGAGCAGGCGTGGCCTGCTGCATGCGAGCCGCGTGGCAGTTACAGCCAGCAGGACCTCAAGGATGTCTATGCACAGAAAATGCTGTCGTATATCGATGCGGGCGCACTGAAACCACTGAAGCTGGTGGTCAACGCCGGCAATGGTGCCGCCGGGCCCGCGCTGGATGCGATCGAGCGCCAGTTGCAGGCGCTTGGCGCGCCGATCGAGTTTATCAAGGTGCACCATGAGCCGGATGCCAGTTTCCCTAACGGCATCCCTAACCCGCTTCTGCCCGAAAACCGGGCCCAGACTGCCGATGTCGTTATCGCACAGGGTGCCGACATGGGTATCGCCTGGGATGGCGATTTCGATCGCTGTTTCCTGTTCGACGAGAACGGCCAGTTTATCGAGGGCTATTACATCGTTGGTTTGCTGGCCGAAGCGTTTTTGCACAAGCAGTCCGGTGCCCGGGTCATTCATGATCCGCGCCTGACCTGGAATACGATCGACCTGGTAGAAGCGGCCGGCGGTGTACCGGTACTTTCCAAAACCGGGCATGCCTTCATCAAGGAGCGCATGCGTCTGGAGGATGCCGTCTATGGCGGCGAGATGAGCGCGCATCACTACTTCCGTGATTTCGCCTACTGCGATAGCGGCATGATTCCCTGGCTGCTGGTGGCGGAACTGCTGAGTAACAAGCAACAGCCGCTGTCCGAGCTGGTCGCAGAGCGCATCGCGGCCTTTCCAAGCTCGGGTGAAATCAACAGCAAGCTGGCGGACCCGGTGGCGGCCATTGCGCGTGTGCGCGCGGCCTACGAGCCCGACGCGCTGTCGGTGGATGAGACTGACGGTATCAGCATTGAGTGTGCCCAGTGGCGCTTCAATCTGCGCAGCTCCAATACCGAACCGGTGGTGCGACTGAATGTGGAGAGCCGGGGCGATCAGGCGCTAATGCAGGAAAAAACTGACGCGATTCTGGCGCTTTTGCGCCGCTGAGAGCCTGGCTTTGTTCGAGGGACGCATCTGCAGAATCAAGTCTGCACGACTGCGTTCCTTGACGACGGTTAAATTGATACCATAGCCGCTTTGGTCTGCCCATCGTTAGTGCGCTGGCATGAGTGCCCGCAGGTCCGGTGCAGGATTTGGCTTAGTATAGTTAGGTAAATTTATTTTGCGTCGAAGTAAGGAAAATATAGCCATCGTTGGCATGGCATTCCGTCTTCCCGGTGACCAGTCCAAATCGGATGAGTTCTGGCAAGCACTTAAAGATGGCAAAGACCTTGTCGGCGAGATCGATGATAGCCGCTGGGGCAAGGATACCCACTATCACCCCCGCAAGTCCGAGGCCGGGAAAAGCTATACCTGGGCCGCCGGCGTATTGTCGCGTATCGATGAGTTCGACGCCGAATTCTTTGGCATTTCGCCGCGTGAAGCGTGCCAGATGGACCCGCAGCAACGCCTGTTGCTGGAGTTGTCCTGGGAGGCGCTGGAAAATGGTGCCCAGAATCCTGCGCGCCTGGCCGGCAGCCACTGCGCTGTCTATGTCGGTATTGCGGGAACGGACTATTCCCACCGGCGTATCGACGATCCGTCCAACGCCGATTCCTATACCATGACGGGCAGCACCGCCAGCATCGCCTCGAACCGTATCTCCTATGTGTTCGACTTCCATGGCCCCAGCATGTCGGTTGATACGGCCTGCTCTTCATCGCTGGTGGCACTGCATCAGGCCTGTCGATCGCTGTGGGACGGTGAGGCCTCCAGTGCGCTGGTCGGCGGCGTCAACATGCTGCTGCATCCTTTCCCGTTTATCGGTTTTTCCAGGGCATCAATGCTGTCTGTCGATGGCCGTTGCAAGACGTTCGATGCCAGCGGGAATGGCTATGTGCGCTCAGAGGGCAGCGCGGTTTTCTATCTGAAGCCGCTCAGTGCCGCCGAGCGTGATGGTGACCCGATTCATGCGGTGATTCTTAACACCGGTGTGAATTCTGACGGTCGTACCAACGGGATCACCGTACCCAGTGCTGAAGCCCAGGCCGAGTTGCTGCGTCGAGTGTACGCCGAGATTGATCTGTCCCCGCTGGACCTGGCTTATCTTGAGGCGCACGGCACGGGTACCGCGGTGGGCGACCCGCTGGAAACGAGAGCGCTGTCGCAGGCGCTGGCCAAACAGCGTGGAGAGGGTAATCCGCTGCTGATCGGCTCCGTCAAGAGCAATGTCGGTCATCTTGAAACGGCATCGGGCATGGCGGGCATGGTCAAAGTGATCAACTGCCTGCAACAACGTGCCTTGCCAGGTACCGTCCACCTTAAAACGCTCAACCCCAACATTGATTTTGACGGCTGGAATCTGAAGCCGGTCACCGAATACACCGAGATCGGTGGTGATCAGCGCCTGATCATGGGGATCAATTCCTTTGGTTTCGGCGGCGCCAATGCCCATGCGGTACTGGCCGAGTATCAGGGCAAGACTTCAGGCAGCCATAACGCTACTGTTGCTGAGGCGGGCATGTTGCCTCCTTTGCTGCTGAGCGGGCGCAATGACGCGGCGCTGGCAGCACAGGCCCTGCAGATGGCCGCGCAACTGGAAGACTCCGCCGGTGCCTATTACGACATTGCATGGACTCAGGCTACCCGCCGCCAGTCGCTGCCTCGGGGACTGGCCGTGCAGGGGCAGAGTGTCGAAGAGATTCGCAATGCGCTGCAGCAGTTTGCGGCCGCAGAAAAGCCCTCGGCAGTATTTACCGGTGAAAACCTGGGACTGGATCTGGACGTCGCACTGGTCTTTTCCGGTAACGGTTCGCAGTGGGCTGGCATGGGACGTCAGCTCATGGAGGCCGAGCCGCTGTTTAGCCAGGCAGTCGACGAAGTGGATGCACTGCTGAGTGAATACACCGACCTGTCGATTCGCCAGATATTCCTGTGCGATGAGGCCGCGGATTACGAGCGTACCGAAGTCGCGCAGCCTGCGCTTTTTGCGTTGCAGGTTGGCCTTGTCCGCTGCCTTCAGGCGCAGGGCATTCAGGCCAGTGCAGTGCTCGGGCATAGCGTCGGTGAGATTGCTGCGGCCTGGGTGAGCGGCGCCCTGAGTCTGGCGCAGGCAGTCAGAGTCATCTTTGAGCGCAGTGCGGCCCAGGGCAGCACGCGCGGACAGGGGCGCATGGCGGCGGCCTCATTGTCGGCCGATGAAGCAGCAGCATTGATCGCCGAGCTGAAACTTGGTGATCAGGTTGAAATCGCCGGCATCAACAGTCCCGTTGCTGTCACCCTGGCAGGAAAGCTTGAAGCGCTTGAGGCGATAGGCTCCGCATTGGAGCCGCAGGGTCGCTTCTTCCGCATTCTGGATCTGGACTATGCCTTTCACAGCAGCCTGATGGACCCGGTGCACGGCCGGGTGCTGGAGCAGCTGGCGGATCTCGCGCCGTCTGATACCGGTATTCCCTATATTTCGACGGTCAGCGGCACTGAACTTGCGGGTACGGAACTGGGTGCTGCCTACTGGTGGGACAACATTCGTCAACCGGTGCAGTTCGGTGCTGCAATCGAGACGGCGATAAACCGGGGCGTGCGCCTCTTTATTGATGTCGGCCCCCATCCGATTATGCGCGCCTATATTGGCGACTGTCTTAAAACGCATGATCTCAGCGGTGGGGTCATATCTACGCTCAAGCGTAATTCAAATGATGTGCAGGACGTAAAGGCCGCCGTATTCAGTGCCTGGCTCGGCGGTGCTCAAGTTGATTTGTCGCGGCACTTCCCGCAGCCAGGCAACGTGGTGCGTCCTTTGGCTTACCCCTGGCAGCGTGAGCGCCACTGGTACGAGCTGACCTCTGAGGGGTATGACCTGGTTAATCGCCGGTTGGAGCATCCGCTGTTGGGATACCGCATCAAGCCGGGCGAACCTGTGTGGGAGAATGTGCTGGATGTGAATCTGGTGCCTTACCTGGCCGATCACGTCGTGGGGGGCGCCGCGGTGATGGCGGCAGCCGGCTACGCGGAAATGGCACTGGCGGCGGGGCGTTCCTGGTTTGGCACTGAAGAGGCGCCGGCCGAGCGCTTCGAGATCGAGGGGCTGGAAATACGTGCGCCCCTGGTGTTCGAACAGGATCACCTCAAAAACCTGCGATTTGCCTTTTATCCCAAGGACGGCAGTTTCACGATCGAGAGCCGGGTTCGCCTGAGTGACGATCCCTGGGTATTGCATGCCGTGGGACGCCTGACCGGTGCGCCGGCCTTTGATGCACAGCAGCAGCTGGATCTTGCCCAGCTCAAGACGCAGGCTGAGGGTCGCCTCAGCGGTGAGCAGCATTACCAGCTGGCCCGCGACGTGGCGCTGGAATACGGCCCGGCGTTTCAGGGTGTCGCAGTTGTCTGGACCGATGGGCTGAGCGCCCTGGCCAAACTGGAACTGCCTGAATCCGTTGCCGCCGAGTTGCCACGCCATGTGTTGCATCCCGGCGTACTGGATGCCTGCTTCCAGGTGCTGGTGGGAATCTTTACCGCTAACAGCGGTGAACGTCAGCATGCGGCGCTGATACCGGTTCGTATAGACCGGTTGCGAGTCTACGGTAACTGCCATGACATCACACATTTCAGTGCCCACATCAGCAAGCAGAGTCCGCGCTCGGTGCTGGCGAATTTCAGGCTCACCGATGATAACGGCCGCGTGCTCGCCGAGGCGCAGTCGTGTCGCTTCCGTGGCGTAAACTTTGCCCATGAGCAGGGCCTGCCGGCGACCTACCATTACAGCCCCCGCTTGCAGGGGCCGATTGGCGCCAGTCCGCTGCCCGAACTGGCGTCGGTGGCGACTGTCGCCCGGCGCCATCTCGAAGCGCATGCGCCTGCGCGTTCACGTCATTTCGCCGAGGTCGAGCCGCTGATCGGCATGATGGTCAGCGGATTTATTTATGAGGCGCTGCAGGGCCAGGTTGGTTTTGATGAGCCTTTTGCCATTGATACGCTGATGACCCGAGCCGGGTTTGGCGACGAGTTCCGTCCAGCCCTGGTGCGTTATCTTCAGATCCTCGCTGAAGACGGCCTGGTGTCCTGTGAAGGTGATCAATTCGTGCTGTTGCAGAGCGACGAGTGGCCTGCGGCGCGGCAACTCTGGCTGGCATTGCAGGGCGACTACCCGGCGTACCTGCCCGAACTGCTGCTGGCCGGTCGCTGTGGCATGCACCTGACGGATGTATTCAGTGGCACCTGCGCTGCAGCCAAATTGCTAAACCCTGCCAAAAGCAGTTTGCAGGAGCATCTGGCCGATTCGGCGCAGTCCAGCGCCGGCATATACCAGGCTGTGCATGAAGTGCTGGCACAGCTGGTCGCAGCCTGGCCCGAGAACCGCCGTGTGCGCATTCTGCATCTGAACGGCGGTGCCGGCGCGCTGGCCCGTCGCCTGATGGCGCTGTTGCCACAGGACCGTACGGACTATCTGTTTACCGAAGCCGATGAGGCGCTGCTGGCCAGTGCGGAGGTTGAGCTCGCGGCCCATCCGTATGTGGATTTTGCCTGTTTTGATCCCAACGACGTGTCAAATACAGCCGATGCAGTCGCGGGTCGTCGCTTCGATCTGGTGCTGGCCGGTGATGGACTGCACCAGCTGGATAACCCCGTCACCGCGCTGGCGCAACTGAGCCCGTTGCTGGTTGAAGACGGGGTGCTGCTGCTGGCGGAGCGCAACCAGGATCGCTTCAGTGATCTGACGCAGGGTCTGACGCCGGGTTGGTGGGATGCGTCCGATGCGGCGCGCCCGTTGTCCCGGCTGAGGCCCGCCGAGCACTGGGTTGAGCTGCTGGGCGAAAGTGGTTTTTCTCGATTCGAAACCCTGCACGAGCCGGCAGCGGACAAGGCCGAGGGCGGTTACGTGGTGCTGGCCGCCAAGGCGCCTGAGCCTGAAGCGCAATTGGTGCCGTCACAGCCGCAGCAGCGGTGGTTATTGCTGGCAGACGACAACGGTTTGGCGGATCTGCTCGCGCAGGCGTTGCAAGCATCCGGCCAGCAGGTGGTGCTGGCACGCAGGGCTCAGGGTGCTGCGCTTGCAGACGGCGAATTGCAGGTGGATCCGTTCTCGGTGGACAGTGTTGAGCAGCTGCTCGATACCATTGCCGTGACAGGCGGCTGCGATCAGGTGGTACAGCTCATGGGGCTGGATCCGGTTGATACGCAGGGCAGCCGCTTGCTGGCGCAACAGGACCTGCGATGCTTGCCGGTTCTGTGCCTGATTCAGGCGCTGGAGCGGCTGGTGTGGACACAGTCACCGCAGCTGTCGCTGGTAACGTCCGGGGCCGCCTTGTGCTCGAACTTGCATCAGGGTCGCCTGCAGGTTGTGCCATCCCAGGCGCCTTTGTGGGGGCTGGGCCGTGTGCTGATGAACGAGCATCCGGAACTCAATGCAAGGCTAATTGATTTGGCCGAGGCGGATCCCGCCAGCCTGGTGCCGGCATTGGCTGAAGCCTTGCTGTCCGAAAGCCCGGAGGATGAGCTGTTGCTCACAGGGAATGCCGCCTACAGCCTGCGCCTGGAGCCGCTGTCACTGGCTCTGGCACCGTCGCAAAGCGGCGGCGATGCCGAAGTGAAGCTCGATTTCATTGAACCGGGCCCGCTGAAAAACCTGAAGTGGATGCCCATGGCGCAGCGCACACCAGGACCTGGTGAGGTGGCGGTACGGCCGATTGCCAGCGGCCTGAATTTCAGGGATGTGATGTACGCCATGGGGCTTCTGTCGGATGAGGCGGTGGAAAATGGCTTCTCGGGCCCGACGCTGGGCATGGAGTTTGCCGGTGAAGTGATCGAGGTTGGCGAAGGTGTCACCGCGTTCCGGGCCGGTGATCAGGTGATGGGTTTTGCGCCATCCTGTTTCTCGTCCCGGGTACTGACGCAGGCGTCGGCCGTGGCAGCGGTGCCATCGGGCTGGAGCTGTGCCGAGGCGGCCACCGTGCCGACGGTATTTGTAACTGCCTGGTACGCACTGGATTACCTGGCGCGTCTGCAGCCGGGTGAACGTGTGCTTATTCATGGTGCCGCCGGTGGGGTTGGCATCGCGGCGATTCAGATTGCCCGTTACCTGGGGGCCGAGGTGTTCGCCACGGCGGGGTCCGATGAGAAGCGCGACTTCCTGCGCCTGATGGGCGTTGACCATATTCTGGATTCGCGCAGCCTGGCGTATGCCGACCAGATCATGCAGCTGACCGGCGGTGAAGGCATCGATGTGGTGCTGAATTCCCTGGCCGGTGAGGCGATCACCAAGAACCTGGCGATTCTGCGTCCGTTCGGTCGCTTCATGGAGTTGGGCAAACGCGACTTCTACGAGAACAGCAAGATTGGCCTGCGACCGTTTCGCAACAACATTACCTATTACGGCATTGATGCTGACCAGCTCATGGTCGAACGTCCGGAGCTCAGTGCCCGGCTGTTCCATGAGGTGATGGAGCGGTTCTCCGAAGGTGCGCTGCGCACCTTGCCGCACCGCGTATTCCCGGCCTCCCGGGCCAGCGATGCGTTCCGCTACATGCAGCAGTCGAAGCAGATCGGCAAGGTTGTCATCGGGTTTGAACAGCGTCCTGTTGCCTCTGAGCAGGCGCAGACTCTGGTCGCGCCGCTGAATCTGGATGCGCAGGGCTGCTACCTGGTCACCGGAGGCCTCAGCGGGTTTGGTCTGCGCAGTGCGCGCTGGCTGGCGGAGCAGGGCGCCCGTCACCTGGTGTTGATCAGCCGCAGTGGCGTACAGACCGATGAGGCCCGTACGGCGATCGCCCAGCTCGAAGCCGAGGGTGTGCAGGTCACGGCCGAGTCGGTTGATGTCACGGATCGCAATGACCTTAAGTCGCTGTTCGCAGGTTTTGGCACCCGGCTGCCGGAACTTAAAGGGGTGATTCACGCGGCGGTGGTATTTGACGATGGCCTGATGCGCAATATGAGCCGGTCCAGCCTGGACAAGGTGCTGGCGCCCAAGCTGCTTGGTGCTGCCAACCTGCACGAGCTGAGCGAAGGCCTCGCACTCGATTTCTTCGTGCTCTACTCCTCGGTCACCACCTTCTTTGGCAACCCGGGACAGGGCAACTACGTTGCGGCCAATGCTTATCTTGAAGCGCTGGCCCGCAAGCGCCGGGCTGCAGGGTTGCCCGGGCTTTACGTCGCCTGGGGTGCCATCGATGACGTTGGATTCCTGGCACGTAACGAAGATATCAAGGAGGCGCTGCAAAGCCGCATGGGCAGCGAAGCGCTGACCTCGGCCCAGGCGCTGAAAATGCTGCAGCTGCTGCTGACACGCGATTGCGCCGGCGCCTCGGTCATGGACTTCAGCTGGCGCGATATGCAGCGTCTCATGCCGTCTGCACGTTCTCCCAAGTTTGATCTTCTGCGTCGGCTGGATGCGCGCCACGGTGGCGATGAAGAAGACAGCGATGATATTCGCAGCCTGATTCAGGGGATGGAGCCGGCCGAGGTGGCCGAACTGGTGAGTGGCATGCTGTGTGATGAAATTGCGCAGATCCTGCGTCTGCCGGCGGAGAAAATCGACCAGAACCAGTCGGTGCTGGAACTGGGTATGGACTCCCTGATGGGGGTCGAACTGGCGCTGGCGATCGAAGGCCGCTTTGGCGTCAGCATGCCGGCGATGGCGTTGTCTCAGGGCCCCACCATTACCCGCCTGACCGAACGTATTGTCGCGCAGCTCTGTCACGAGGAGAGTGGCGATAACGGGGCTGCCCAGCAGGCGGCCAATCAGGTGGCCCAGGTCGCAGCCCGTCACGCCGATTCACTTTCCGCAGAAGAAACGCAACGCATAGCGGCGGTGCTGGAAAGTGATTCGACGACTGTGAGGCTGTTGAAATGAACAAGATCAACAAGGGATTGTTCGGACTGACCGGCAAGGCCAAGGAAAGTCTGATTCAAAAAGCCATCGAAAAGCGCAGTGCGCGTGATGCGCAGGCGGAAGCCGACACGGCGCGCCGGGCACCCTCGGGCGCCCGGGTGCCGGTGTCCGATGATCTCTGTCGTTTTGATAAGCTGCCGGGTTACAAGGACTTGATGGTGCAGCGGCTGGCGGCGGATCAGCTTAATATCAGCAACCCGTTTTTTCGTCTGCATGAAGGTACTGCATCCGCGACCTCGGTGATCGACGGGCGCGAATGCATCAACTTTTCCAGCTACAACTACCTCGAGTTGAGTGGCCACCCGCGGGTTTCGCAGGCGGCCAAGGATGCCATCGATCAGTACGGCACCTCGGTGTCGGCGAGTCGGCCGGTTTCCGGAGAGCGTCCGGTGCAGCAGGAGCTGGAGCAGGCATTGGCGGCTTTGCACGGTACCGAGGATGCAGTGGTCTTTGTCAGCGGGCATGCCACCAACGTGACAAGTATCGGCTATCTGTTTGGTCCCAGGGACCTGGTGCTGCACGATGCGCTGATTCACAACAGTGTTCTGCAGGGCATCCAGTTGTCCGGTGCATTCCGGCTATCGTTTCCACACAATGACTGGCAGGCGCTCGAGCGCATGCTGGAGCAGCGTCGCCATGAGTTCGAGCGGGTGCTGATCGTGGTGGAAGGTATATACAGCATGGACGGCGATCATCCGGATCTGCCAAAGTTTATTGAGCTCAAGCGTCGCCACCGCGCGTTTCTGATGGTTGATGAAGCCCATTCGATCGGTGTCATGGGCGAGCGCGGGCATGGTATTGCCGAGCATTACGGCGTTGCCGGCGGTGCGGTCGATATCTGGATGGGGACGCTGAGCAAGACAATGGCCGGTTGCGGCGGTTATATCGCCGGCGAACAGGCTCTGATCGATCACCTGAAATTTTCAGCACCGGGGTTTCTGTACAGTGTGGGTATGCCGGCGCCCATGGCGGCAGCCTCTCTCGAGGCGATCCGCGTGATGCAGGAGGAGCCGCAGCGGGTACGACAGCTGTGCGAGCGCAGTCGCTATTTTCTGGCGCGCGCCAGGGAGCAGGGGCTGGATACCGGCCTGAGCCGCGGATATTCGGTGGTGCCGGTGCTCTGTGGCAGCTCGATCAAGGCGGTGCGGCTGTCGAATCTGTTGCTGGAGAAGGGCATCAACGTGCAGCCGATTGTCTATCCGGCGGTGGAGGAAAAGCTGGCGCGGTTACGTTTTTTCATTAGCTGTGCCCATACCGAAGCCCAGATAGACGCGACCGTCGCTGCCATTGCCGACGCCCTGAAACAGCTGTGATGCGCGCAGCGCACGCATGAAGCGCCGGCTGATCCTGTGCACCCATTCGAGCCTTTACTCGAGCCTGGTGCTGGACGCGCTGCTGCAGGCGCCCGGGGTCGAGGTGGTTGGTGTCGTCAATTCCACTCGAATACTGTCCCGCGGCGGTTCGGCGGTTGCGGATATTCGCCGTCTGCTGCAGCGCTCTGGCCTGCGCTATGCGTTGCATTTGCTACTGGCAACATCGGGGTTTGAGCTGCTGGCCCCGCGCCGACGGCTCCATGTTCGCGCCAGGGCACTGGGTGTCCCGGTGCTTGATACTCAGGATATCAACGCCGCCGAAGGGATTGATTTTGTGCGTTATCTCGCACCGGATCTTTGTCTGTCGGCCTATTTCAACCAGGTGGTGCATGAGCCGATACTGAGCCTGCCACCGCTGGGCTGCATTAATATCCACCCCTCCTTTTTGCCCCATAACCGGGGTGTTGACCCTCTGTTTCATGCCCGCCTGCGGGGCGAGACGACCGGCGGCGTGACGGTGCATCGACTCGATGCCCGGCTGGATACCGGCCCTGTGCTGGCGCAGCAACACTGTACTCTGGATCACACCGAAAGCCTGATGGCTGCGTACGCCCGGCTGTTTTCGCTGGGGGCAACGCTTGCCATCGAAAGTATTACCAGCATGGATGACCGTCACAGCGGGTTCGCTCAGCAGGGCGAGGGGAATTATGACGGCTGGCCCGCCGCGCGCGACGCCGCACGGGTGTCGGGTCTGCTGGGGCTTGGCCAGAGTCTGGGCCTGATTCGACGCTAGCCGCCTAGCGAAACTGGCAACCCGGTTCTATGCGGGCGGCGGCTCCATCGGGACGATCACCGGTGTGCGACCCCTTCACCACACACATTGCCCGTATTCCCTCACACACATTCAAATGCAGTGGTCGACACGGCCTGTCTGACGATCCAATCGTAATCAGCTTGTGGAGGCAAAGGTGGCGTCGAGCATTAAGCCCGGCAGGGTCTCGACGCTTGTCTCGTTGGGTTTGGAGGGCGTGAGGCCGGCACTGGCGGCCGACCAGACCAGGTAGTCGGTGCAGGCGTCGGCATAATTGCGGGACTGATAGATGTCCGGCATGCCCGGGACATGATCACCGTACCAGGCCAGTATCGCAGTCGGGTCCTGCTCGGCAAGGTGTCGGGTCAGACGGTCCAGCATGCAATCGGCATTTTTAAGATGGCGCAAGTAGATGGCCAGGTTGTTGTCTGCATCCGGCGTGGGTGCATCAAAAAAGGCGTTGCGCTCGGCCGGCTCAATGGATTCCAGGTGAAGCGGGCCATGGTTTTCCATGGTGATGGCAAAGATAAACAGGGGCTGGGTGCTTTGTGACAGCTCGTTGATGATGCGCTCACAGACGGCGGAATCAGAGGTATAGGGACCAAAGCGGTCGTTGCCGCTAAAACTGCGAATATCAATGAATTCGTCAAAGCCCAGTTCCGGGTAAATGCGGTGACGGGCGAAAAACTCCACCGGGTAAGGATGGATGCAGATACAGCGGTAGCCCTGCTGTTTCAGGCTGGCGGCAAAAGAGCCGACGCCGCTGCTTGCCACCCGGCGCTGAAAATAACGTAGCGGATCGAACCGGCCGAAGCCCAGGCCACTGTTCGCCTGGCCGGTGAGAAAGGCGAATTCGCTGCGCATGGTATAGGCGCCCCAGGCGGGTACCTGAAGCTTGCCATGTGCCTGCGACTGGCCACAGATGCGGTCAAAGTGCTGCAGCACCTCAGGACGGATACGGTCATCCAGGCGCCTTGCGTCGAAAAAAGACTCACTTTGCACAGCGATCAGGTTGGGACGGGTTTCGAGCGCCGGAAAGCTTTGCGGCTCAAGCTCTGGCGCTTCTCTGGCCTGGCTGCCATAGATCGCCAGTGTCGGTAGCAGGCCATACCGTGCCGTGTCGCGGTTGGCATCGAGCGTCACAGAGTGGCGGGCGGCGAGTCTGGCGATCAGTGCAATCAGCAGTGCGGCCAGCGCGAGGGCGCTCAGGCTATCCAGCCAGGCAGAGGCCGCGAACAGCGAGCTGGGGGCTTCATACAGCGTGGCAGTGCTGATGCTCGCGCCGATGGCCACCGAGCCCAGCACGGCAGGCACTACACCGATAAAGGGCAGATAAAGGCGAGGAAAGCGGATGGCCTGCGAGTACAGCGCCAAATCAGCGAAAACGAGGGCCTCACGCAGAAACCGGTACTTGGCATTGTTGACGATGAGGACGACCAGTTGGGCGCACAGTGCCGCGAGCAAGGCAAAATAGAAACGCCGTGTCAGTCCATAGGCTGTCAGGAACAGCGTCGCAATAATCAACAGGTGCAGCGCCGGGGCGCCAAGACCCTCATACCCGGGCTTGCGAAACCGCTCCAAATTAACGGAAAACAGTGCGGTGAGGGCCAGAAAGCAGAGTTGGGTCAGGGTCATGGGCAGGACAGGCAGTTGAGTAATCAGCGACTGCGGCCGTAGCTGATATGTTGCAGGATGAAATCCGCCATCGCAGCCGGGAGCATGGCCAGCAGCCAGGTGCCAAGATTCAGCGGGAACGGGAATGAGATACGAGGCCGGTTGCGCATCAGGCCTTTACGGATGATCGTGGCGGCCTGGTCGGCACTGACCATAAAGGGTTTTTTGCCCGGAAATTCCCGGCTCATGTCGGATTCCACAAATCCCGGGCAGATCACCGATACACCGACGCCATCCGGGCCCAGCAGGCCGCGCAAGGCTTCACCATAGGCTTTTAGCGCCGCTTTGCTGGCGCAGTACGCCGGTGTGATCGCCATGCCACGATAGGCTGCCAGTGAGCTTACCAGGGCGATCTGTCCATGGCCGCGCTGACGCATCGGGCCTATCAGCGGAATGACGGTGGCCAGCGCGCTGTCGATATTGGTGGCCAGCAGTGACTTTGTATCGGCCCAGCTTTCTGCTTCGCCCTGTGGGCCCACGTTCAGGGTTTTGCCGGCGTTGGCAATGACCAGGTCTATCGGCTGGCGGGCATCACAGGAACTGACCCATGCTTGCAGAGCGTCAACGTCGGTCACATCCAGCGGCCTGATATCGACCCGCGTGCCACGCGCGCGGCAGGCGTCAGCGACGCTTTGCAGTCTGGCCTCATTGCGGGCACAGAGACTGAGGCGCTCAGCGGTGCCGGCATAGGCGTGTGCCAGCGCGGCACCAATACCGCCACTGGCACCGGTAATCAGCACATGCCTGGGCTGGCTCAGCCTTCCCACGAAGGCTCCCCCATGTAGCCCGGCTGATGCACCGGCAGTGGGTCGCTTTGAGTGAGGCGCCGTATTGAGCCTGCAATCGCCAGCTCGATACCGCGGGCATTGTAAAAACCGCCGTTGAGCTGGGTGCGGTGAATCACGGTATTGCGAAATGCATGGAACAAGGTCTTGTCTGGCTTCTGCTTCTGTTTCCAGAAGTTATCCAGCGGACCCTGGAAGCAGAGCCCCTGCAGGTTGTATATCGACTGCCCCAGTGCGATTGTGGGTCGACCATGGTAGAGCGCCGAGAGTCCGACGGTACTGTTAATCGTGATGACGCCGCTGCAGTGGTGCAGTAATGTCGGCAGGTGCCCGCCGTCAATGTAAAGTACCCGCTTGCCGAGGCCAAGTTGCGCGCTCAGACGCTGGATGTGCGTTCGATAATCGATCAGGCCGGTATCCAGCGGATGGTTCTTTATCACTAAAACACAGTTGCGCGGTGCTCTGGCGGCGAACGAGGTCATGACCTCGTCGATCGCCTGGCAGATGCCATCAAAACGGGAGTGCACCTTGACCTGGTAATCGGCGTCCAGCTGCAGCGGGAACAGATAGAAACGTCGGCTGTTGGCCTGAATCCGGTCAATGGCCTGTTGTGCCTGGCGTCCGCGCCACGGCAGTTGTGGGAAGCGCCGTGCCCAACCCAGGTACTCGATATGGCTGCCATGGGGGCGATGGGTTTTATAGTGCGCAAAACACAGTGGATTGGCGAGATTGGCCAGATGGTAAGCCATGTCCTGCAGCGCGCGAACCTTCAGAGATCCGCCGACACTGTGGCCATCGCCATATTTGCTAATCTCTTTTGCCTGGGCCAGGTACCAGCTCGGGTCCCGGGGCAGGCTTGAGAATGCATTGGTGCCGCCTGCTTCCAGCGTAATCCAGTTCGGGCGAAAGTAGCCTTCCTCGTAGACGAAATAAGGAATTGATTGCTGCTTCAGGCGAATGATCGCCTGCATGTGCTGTGGCCGGCAGTCGCCAAACAGCAGCACCCGGTCGATGCCATGCTGTTGCAGCGCGTTGTCAAGGAAGCTGTCCCATTCGTCCAGCGGGCGATTGAAGGTCAGGGTTTGGGCACGGGTGCGAAACAGGGCATCGCCAGCGCAGAAATTGACTTTGCATACCCGATGTCCCTGGGCGAGCAGGGTGTCGGCCAGGCGGGCAAAGAAGGGCGTTGCCGGTCCCTGGAGCAGAAGAAATGAAAGCCTTTTCATAGCAGAAGAGCATTGCCCGCAGCACAGAATTTGAATCGGCGATCATAGCAGAAAGTCGCTGAATTGGGTGGGCATGAAGGTAATAAAGTCAGCCGAGCAGGCGGTCTTTTGCCTCGTTGATACGGGCTGCCAGGTAGTTGCTGCCGCCGCGGTCCGGGTGCAGCTTCTGAATCAGCCGGCGGTGGGCGTTGATAATGTCGCTTTCACTGGCGCCGGGTTCGAGGCCCAGGATGTCGTAGGCCTCTGCTTCACTCAGCGGCCCGGCCTGGTTGGTGTGGCTGTCTTTGCCGGCACCAGGGTCATCCTGACGCCAGCTGTCACCAAAACGCTTGTCGAGGTAGGCTTCCAGCAGCTGGGTTGACTCCTGATCATGCTCCCGGCAGTACTGCAGTAATTCAATAAACTGGGTTTCACTCAGGCTGCCCAGTGTCTTGCCGCTCAGTGGCCCCTGCAGCACGGTGCCGTGCATGGCACCGGTGTCGTGCTCGAGGCTCATTTCCAGAATGGCGCTCTGCACGCGGGAACGGTTGTTACTGCTCCCCGGCTGTTGCTGCTGGCGCTGTTTGTAGAGCTGCTGCAGGAACGGCAGGTAGCGCAACAGCGGTATCAGCCTTCGACTGAACGGCAGCAGTACGGCCAAGACCGCACCGAGCCAGTGCAGGCGACCGGTGACGCTGAGGTACAGCAGGAACAGAGCGCACAGTATAATGACCAGCTGCCACTTGGCGCGTTCGCGCAACTGGGGTGGCCGTGACTGGATCCACATGATGCCTGCCAGGGCAACTGCACTGAGAATGATCAGGCCAAAAGGGTTCAACGCTTACCTCGTGTGTATTCGATTTGGTTTCAATTTCTAAGCTGGCGGGTGAGACGCAGCAATGCTGCGCTCTTGCCCTGGCTGAAATCCTCCAGGGCCTTGTGTCCGCCTGACGCATAAACAGCAACAGCGCCCAGCAATTCGCGCATGAGCTGGGGGCTGTGCTGGTCAAACTGGCAATAGGCACCGCCCGAAAGCTCGCTGATGTGCTTGAAGGCCCGGGTTGCCGTGCAATCGTGACCTTCGTGGAAAATGAACAGCGGCACTCGCAACAGGCCAAGTTCGCCCGCAAGCTCGCACAGATCGTCCACGGGTTCTTCCACGCAGTCGCCGATAAAGATCACGGCCTGGATCTTCTTCAAACGGGTTTCGCGGCGAACATGGGTCAGCAGCCGCGCAATCTGCGTATGGCCGCCGAGGCAGCGCACCGCATTCATCTGACGCATCAGGTGATCGGTATCGCACAGCCAGTCTGTTGCATGAAACTCGCCGTAGCCACGATAGTAGCATAGCTGCACCGACAGCCCGCCTAGGTTTCGGGTCTGTTCGAACATTTCGCTCTGCAGCTGGCAGGCATGGTCCCAGGTGGGTTCCCTGCTGGCGGTGGCATCCAGGGCGAACACCAGTCGCCCGGTACCGCTGGATGGCGTTTTGGCCAGCCGCCGCAGGAACTGGTCGATTTCCTGGTGACTGGAGCGTTGGCTGAGGGATTTTCGATCATCGCCCATGGCGCACTCCTTTTTCGCTCAGTATAGGAGAATACAGCGTTGGAGTGCGCAGGCAGGAAAAAGTTGGCGCGGGCGCGTTTTATCGTCTCAAGCGGTACCGGATCGGGGCAGTTGCGGGGGCTGTGCCACGCCCAGGTAGCGCTCGCGCTTGCGGGGTTTCAGGTAGTCTAGGTCGACCAGTACCAGGCCATCCACACAGTAGTTGAAGTCCGCATCAATACCGAAGTCCAGAAAGCGGACGCCGCCCGCTTCGCAGACATCACTGTACTGTTTGTAGAGTGTGGGAACGGATACGCCCATGAATTCCAGCTGCTCCTTGAGCACGCGAAAGTCGGCGGTGTAATCGGTGCCACTGAACAACTGGGTGAGATGTTCCCGGCTGGCGGCGTCGATTTTGAAGGGGCTCAACGAACGGGCCAGGTTGTCATTATCCGGGAAGTAGTGGCTGTAGAACCAGACGATCAGGTCACGTGCGGCCTTGGGGTAGCTGTTGCTGAGGCTCACGGGGCCGAACAGATAGCGAATCTCGGGGTGGCAGCGCAGGTAGGCGCCGATGCCATACCAGAGATAGTCCAGGCTGCGCCGTCCCCAGTAGCGCGGCTGGACGAAGCTGCGGCCAAGTTCGATGCCACGGGCAAGCACCGGTGCCATGGCATCGTTGTAGTGAAACAGACTGGCACTGTAGAGACTGCTGTCGTTATTGGCCAGGCTGGCCGTTTCCGCCAACCGGTAGGCGCCGGCAATTTCGAGATCCTCCTCGTCCCACAGGATCAGGTGACGGTAGTTGTGGTCATAGCGGTCCAGGTCCCGCTTTTCACCGGTACCCTCGCCGACACTGCGAAAGGCGATTTCGCGCAAGCGCCCGACTTCGCGCATTACCGCCGAGTCCGGATGGTCGTCGAACAGGTAAATTTTCTTTCCATCACCGGTTTCCCCCAGTAGCTCGGAGGCTTTGAGTTCCTGTTTCAGGCTGCTGCGATCCTGTGGATGGTCGATGGTTTTCTCGGTGATGAACAGCGGGGACTTATTGCGGGCAATACGGTACAGGTGCTTTTTCAGAATGCGCGCTTTTTCGCGGGTCGAAACGGGCAGTGCATCAATCTGGCTGAAGGCAATGGGTTCACCAATGCGTACCGCGATGGTGACCGACTGCTTGTTGAACATCTCCCGTGCCAGCAGCAAGGTCGAGAAAGAGCGATTCAGCGCGGATATGCTGTAAAACAGTGACGAGTTCTTGCCCCCCACGAAGACAGGCAGTATGGGCGCATTGGCCTTGCGGGCAAAGTGCAGGAAGCCGCTGTTCCATTTGCCGTCGCGGATGCCGGTCAGCCCCGCGCGGGACACTTCGCCGGCGGGGAATACGATGACCGCCTGATCATCCTGCAGTGCCTGGGTGATACGGGTGATATCCCGTTTGCGAGTGGCCTTGCCCAGGTTGTCCACGGGCAGCAGCAGCGGTTCCAGCGGATCGAAGCTGGAGAGTACGTCATTGGCGACGATGCGCACATCGCGGCGTATTTCACCCACCAGTTTCAGCAGGGCAAGGCCGTCGAGTGCGCCCAGCGGGTGATTGGCGACAATCAGTACGCGTCCGGTGGCCGGAATGTTCATGCGGTGCTGATGGCTCAACGCGTAACTGAAATTGAAGTAGTCCAGCACCTTGTCAATAAACCCGAAACCGGTGCTGGTGTTGTTTTCGGCCAGGAACTGGTTAATTTCCCGCTCGCGCACCAGATGGCGCAGGCAAAAAAGGGTGGAGCGCTTTACCGGCGCAGGTTTGGCGATAAAAGCGGGAAACTTCTGGGTGACGACCTGTTCGACATTAAGTTGCATCAGGGGTGTCCTCTATCGGAGGACTCACACTCTATGGCCGGACTGTGACCACGGTTTGAATGTACGGTGACAGGAATGTGACAGTCCGTGCTCGTGCGTCGTGCGCCGGGCATAGGGCAAAAAGAGGAGGGGGAGGGGGCGCGAAGCCCCCTGGGCAGTTAATGGGGTGGTTCAGACTGAACCTTTACTCCAGGGGTCCTGGTCGGGTCCACGGCGCCCGCGATTTTTGCGTCGATCCGGTTTACCGGGTTCAAACCTCACCTCTTCGCGGCGGTCTTTTTGTTGGCGCCGGTCGTTACCCGAGCGCCTTTCGCTACCATTCCAGTTGTTCTTGTTTTCATCCGTCATTGTGTGGCTCCATCACCGGGATGATGCATGCGTATTCAGGTTAAGATTAGCAGTCAGGCATGATATTGCATTAGTCATTTTCAGCGACCCCTGGGCACCGACGTCAGCAGAGACCTTCACGTGGATCGAAAAATCATTCATTGCGACTGTGACTGTTTTTATGCGGCGGTCGAAATGCGCGACAATCCGGACTTGCGCGGCATTCCGTTGGCGGTTGGCGGGCGTGCCGATCAGCGCGGCGTGGTTGCCACCTGTAATTACGAGGCCCGTGCCTATGGTGTGCATTCGGCCATGTCCACGGCCCGCGCCCTGGCGCTTTGTCCCGATCTTCGGGTTGTGCGCGGCAATATGGAAAAGTATCGCGAGGTGTCTGCAAGGATCATGGCGATTTACGCGGACTATACGCAGGTGATTGAGCCGCTGTCGCTGGATGAGGCCTACCTGGATGTTACCGGTGTGCGGCGGTGCCAGGGGAGTGCGACCCTGATGGCCGAGGAAATCCGCCGGCGGGTGTTTGAGGAAGTCGGAATCCGCGTATCGGCCGGTGTGGCACCTAACAAGTTCCTGGCTAAAATCGCCAGTGACTGGAACAAGCCGGATGGTCTTTTTGTGTTGCGTCCTGAGCAGGTGGAAGCCTTTGTACAGGCGCTGCCAGTGAAGCGTCTGCATGGTGTAGGGGCCAAGACCGCCCAGAAGCTGGAACGCATGGGTGTGCACAGCTGTGCGGATCTTCGGGCGCAGGGGGCGGCGGCGCTAAACAGCCGTTTCGGTCGTTTTGGTCAGCGACTGTGGGAGCTGGCCTGGGGGCAGGATGAACGGCCGGTACGCATCAGCCGGGAGCGCAAGTCGGTGAGCGTGGAGCACACCTACGCCGAGGATCTGCCTGACCTCGCGGCCTGCCTGCAGGCGTTGCCGCCAATGCTGGAGGCGTTAGCCGTCCGTTATGCCAGGCTGTCGCGCCCGGCGGATGTCGCCGGCGCGGTTATCAAACTGAAGTTCCATGATTTCAGTCAGACCACGGTTGAACAGGCGACCCGTGTTCAGGCCGGCCTGCTGCCGAATAGGGTGTTATATGAGCAACTGATGCGCGAAGCATTCAGCCGTGGCAGCCGGCCCGTACGGCTGATTGGTGTCGGCTATCGCCTGAGTGAGCATCGAGAAGGCCCGCAGCCCGATCAGCTGACGCTCTTCTAAGGAACGTTCCCAGGATCCTGCAGGCGTGTATCGTCCGATCAGCCCTTGCGGGTCAGTGCCTCGGCATCAAAGGCAATGCCGTCCCAGCCGCTGGCCATGAAAGCACGAATGTTGCCATGGTCGGTGCCCTGGGGGGCCTTCAACACATCGCGATAAAAGCCCCCAAAACAAGCCAGTGTCTGGGCTTCGTTCAGACCATTGAGCCGGGCGAATGCAAAAATCTTGCAGCTGCCCTCATTCTGACCCGCTTCATTACGTACCTCGCCATTGGTGAACCCGCTGGGCTGGTAATCGTAATACTGCTGGATGACCTCCATGGTGTGTTTGAAATCCAGGCTGTCGTCTTGTCCGATCCCGGCGAGAAATGAATCCAGATCCATCGTTGAAGCTCCGTACGTTGGCAAACAGGCTTTCTAACACCTGCACCTTGTGTCGTAAAGCAAAACGGGCAACAAAGGTGCCGGCTGGCTTCGGCCGCTGCAGGCTGTTTGGGGCCGAAGGGAAGGCGATGTTCCGGGCGGGAGGGGCCCGTTAAATGCGCCGTTGCGGCGACATTTAACGGGTGGTTCTTTGCGGTCTGACTCAGTGCTGCAGGATCTGACTCAGGAACGGCTGGGTCCTTTCGTCTTGTCGAAGGTTATCGAACACTCCCGCTACCTTTTTAT
>NZ_KB899103.1 GCF_000378045.1 Marinobacterium rhizophilum DSM 18822 | reverse complement strand
CGCAATCTTCAGCCAGCAGGTCAGCCTTGTTCAGGAAGACAACGATGTACGGAACACCAACCTGACGGGACAGCAGGATGTGCTCGCGAGTCTGCGGCATCGGGCCGTCAGTTGCGCCACATACCAGGATAGCGCCGTCCATCTGAGCAGCACCGGTGATCATGTTCTTGACGTAGTCGGCGTGTCCCGGGCAGTCAACGTGCGCGTAGTGACGGGTCGGAGACTCGTACTCAACGTGAGAAGTCGCGATGGTGATACCGCGCTCACGCTCTTCAGGAGCATTGTCGATACCGTCGAAGGCAACGGCTGCGCCGCCCCATACTTCAGAACAAACACGCGTCAGCGCAGCTGTCAGAGTGGTTTTACCGTGGTCGACGTGACCGATGGTGCCGACGTTAACGTGCGGCTTGTTACGTTCAAATGCTTGCTTAGCCATCAGCCATATTCCTGATAACGTTGAGTGAGATTCTGGAACGACAAATACAACAAAGGGCAGACATATTTCTATATCTACCCTTCATTTCAATTCTGGAGCTCATGGGCGGAATTGAACCGCCGACCTCACCCTTACCAAGGGTGTGCTCTACCCCTGAGCTACATGAGCACAACTGCTGGAGCGGGTAGCGGGAATCGAACCCGCCTCTTCAGCTTGGAAGGCTGAGGTAATAGCCACTATACCATACCCGCCTGCCGGCAAAATCTGGTAGTAGATGGTGGTGAGGGGTGGATTCGAACCACCGAAGCTCGCGCGTCAGATTTACAGTCTGATCCCTTTGGCCACTCGGGAACCTCACCTTACTACCCACTTCGCCGCTAACATGGTGCCGGCACGAGGAGTCGAACCCCGGACCTACTGATTACAAGTCAGTTGCTCTACCAACTGAGCTATACCGGCTCAGCGTCGAAGTGGGGCGTATAGTACTGATCGACTCAGGGCGTTGCAACCCCTTTGCAAAGTTTTTTCTCTATTTTTATATCAGGATACGATTTTTCCAGCACCTGATTGATTTTATTGAACAAATTTCGATCAGATTCGACCGGAATCACCACCGAGTACAGCTCATCCACACGATCGAGCACATGTAATTCAGGCGCAAGGCCGGTATCGCGAAAACGTAGCAGCGCCACATCGGCCTCGGCCTCTGTCGCGTAACGCCCCAGCAGCAACTGCGCACCCTGGGGACTGCTCTCGGGCACCACATCCACCGACTGCAGACGCTCGATCAGGGCAATGCGCTCCTGCGGATCCTCAGGCACATTCAGTACCAGCTCAAAACCCGCCACCCGCCGAATACTCTCGTGCTCGATAACGGGCAGCAAGCCATAACGCCGCATCAGCTCGGACACCTGATTGGCATCCAACCGGGTGCGCAGCCCGACATAGGATACACAGAGCGCCTGGGCCGCATCGGGCTGGACAAGCTCGCGCAACTGACCGGGCTCCACCTCGGACAGCAGCCGCACCGACACGCCCTGCTCGACGACTTCGGGCACAACATCCCGGGGTTCACGCTGCAACATCGCAGCCCACAACAGCACCACGGCATTGGCGAGCAGCAGCAGCAAAAACAGCCAGCGCAGCATGTTAGCTCAACGCCCAGCGCAGGCCGTCCAGAACCAGGTCCGGACGATACTCGCCCTGCCCCGCCTGACGCGCGAACAGCTCACCATCACCGCCGGTTATCAGCAGCTGCATCGAGGGATAGTCAGACTCAAGCTGCCCCAGCAGACGCTGCGCGATGGCGTCAAACACAAAGTTGATGCCGTGATGCACGGCCGTCGAGGTTTGGGTGCCAGGGGTCATATCAAACGGCTCAGCACTTGGGTCGGCAAAGACCTGGGCAGTATTGCAAAGCAAGCTAAACGCCATCAGGCGAACGCCCGGCACGATGTAGCCGCCAAGGTGCACGCCGTCGGGCCCGACAAAATCGATGGTAATGGCGCTCCCACAATCCACAACACACACGCTGCCACCCACCTGATTGTAAGCCGCCAGCATGGCTACCCACCGATCGACACCCATACGCGACGGATCGGCATAGCTGTTACTTACGCCCGCCGCCTGATCCCGCACCTGAGCGAACTCCGGCACCAGCGACCAGCGCGCCTGACAGTAGTGCCTGATCAGGGCCGCGACCTCCGGGCCGGCCACACAGGCCACGCGCACCCGGGAGACCGCATCCGGCCAGCAACTGAACTGGCCGTCATCAAGCTCTGCCGTCAGCAGGCGCCCACGCACCCAGCCCTGCCCCTCACCGGCATAGCGCCACTTGAGAAAGGTGTTGCCGATATCAATTTCAAGCATCATGACAGACGCCTGAGACTGACTTCACCCCCATGGAAACTCTCCAGTCCGGCGGCCGTTTCAAGTATCAGCGCACCACTGCCCGACACACCGCGACAGATCCCCTCCACGGCATTGAGACCGAAGTTCAGCGACACCCGCTGATCGCGACAGGCATCCAGCGCCTGCCACTCATTCACCAGCGGTTCAAAACCGGATTCGGCAAAGGCGCCCAGCACCGGCACCAGCTCGTTCACCAGCGCCGCCAGCACCTGGGTACGGGAGGGGACGGCACCGCAAATCTGCTGCAGGTCCACCCAGGGCTGGTCAATGTCTACGGCCAGGTCTTCGGGCATTGCGATGTTCAGCCCCACTCCGGTAACCACCTGACAGTCGCCTGAGGCTTCGCCACTGACTTCCAGCAGCACGCCTGCCAGCTTGCGCCCCTGCCACAGCAGGTCGTTGGGCCATTTAAGCTCAACACCCTCCAGCCCCAGGCGCGCCAGCCCCCGGGCCAGCCCCAGGCCAACCGCAAGGCTCAACCCCTCGAGAGACGCCGCCCCTTGCGGGAAGCGCCATACCAGCGAAAAGTACAGATTGCGCGCAAAGGGACTAATCCAGGTACGTCCCCGCCGACCACGCCCCGCCGTCTGCTGCTCGGCAACATAGAGACGACCGTGCCCCGACTGCTGCTGCAGCTGTTGCATGGCCAGCAGGTTGGTGGACGGAATAGACAGGTCGAACTGCATGCCCCCGAGCCTTGCGGCCACATCGGCATTCAGTGCCGCAGCAAAGACCTCGGCATCCAGCAGGTCCAGCCCCCCGGGCAGGCGATAGCCACGCCCCTTCACACTGTAGATCTCGATACCAAGCTCTTCGAGCTTGCGCATCTGCTTCCAGATCGCACTACGACTGACGTTCAGCTGCTCGCCCAGCTCCTGCCCGGAGTGGAACAGGCCGTCGGCCAGGATAGACAACAACGATCGGGTCGTCATAAGGCTTGTCCTTATTTATTCAGATTAAACCGGACTACGCCGAGCCCGAGCAGCGTCGTTCAGGCGCGCTCCAGCACGCGAATACTGTAGTCATAGGGATTGGGTCCTTCAGCGCCGAAGTCGGCCCGCTGGACCTCCTGCCACTGCTCCTGCGACAACACCGGGAAATGCGCATCGCCCTCAATGTCAGCCTGCACCTCGGTCAGGTAGATACGCTGCGCCTGATCCAGCGCCTGGGCATAAATTTGCGCCCCACCGATCACCATTGCCTCGTCACAACCGCCAATCTCGCAATGCGCCTGCGCCAGTTCGATCGCCTCATCCAGCGATGCAGCTGTCTGCACGCCCGCATGGTTCCAGGCGGCATTTCGAGTAACCACAATGTTGGCACGTCCAGGCAGAGGCCGGCCGATAGACTCAAAAGTCAGCCGCCCCATGATGACCGGCTTGCCAAAGGTAACCTGTTTGAAATACTTCAGATCCGCCGGCAAATGCCAGGGCAGCTTGTTATCGACACCAATGACGCCGTTGCGGGCCTGGGCCACGATAATTGCCAGTTTCATCTCGCGTCCTCAGACTGCAATTGGAGCTTTTATGCCCGGATAGGGATCATACCCGGCGAACTCGAAGTCTTCGAATTCATACTCGAACAGTGATGCCGGCTTGCGACGAAGGCGCAAGCTCGGCAGTGCACGCGGCGTACGCGACAACTGCTCTTCGACGATCGAGGGGTCGTTCAGATGATTCTGATAAAGGTGCACATCACCGAAGGTATGCACGAAGTCGCCCACTTCAAGATCGCACTGTTGCGCCAGCATATGGGTCAGCAACGCATAGGAGGCGATATTGAACGGCACACCGAGAAAGTAGTCGGCACTGCGCTGATACAGCTGGCAGCTGAGCTTGCCATTGGCGACGTAGAACTGGAACAGGGTATGACAGGGCGGTAGCGCGGCCTTGCCCTGCTCCACATTCTGCTGGGGGCTCACGCCCTCATCTGGCAGATCCGCCGGGTTCCAGCCACTGACGATCAGCCGGCGCGAATTGGGGTTACGGCGTATCTGCTCAACCAGGTCGCTGATCTGGTCGACAGTACGCCCGTCCGGGCAGGCCCAGGAGCGCCACTGCTTGCCGTAAATCGGCCCCAGGTCGCCGCTCTCCAGTGCCCATTCGTTCCAGATGCTGACGCCTCGTTCTTTGAGCCAGTTATTGTCGGTATTGCCGGCCAGAAACCACAGCAGCTCATACACCACCGACTTGATATGTACCCGCTTGGTGGTCAGCAGCGGAAAGCCCTGCGCCAGGTCAAAGCGTAACTGACGACCAAAAACAGACCGCGTGCCTGTGCCGGTGCGATCACCCTTGTCACAGCCGACGGCAATAATATCGCGCATCAGGTCCAGATACTGCTGCATTACCACTCCAAATCAAAACCGTAAACATGCGAGCCGCCCGCCAGCCAGGGGCTGCGGGCCGCCGCTCAGGCGCTAACTTTACGCCGGTAGGCCAGCAGCATCAACAAAGCCCCTGCCAGCACCATTGGCACGGACAGCAACTGCCCCATGGTTAACCACTCAAACGCCAGGAAGCCCAGATGATCGTCCGGCTCACGCACCAGCTCGATCAGGGAACGGAAGCAGCCATATAAAAGCAGGAAGAGCCCGGATACCGCCATGCGCGGACGTGGCCTGGAGGAAAACCACCAGAGCAGCACAAACATCAGCACACCTTCCAGCGCAAACTCGTACAGCTGCGACGGATGGCGCGGCACGCCGTCGCCGGCACGGGGAAAAATCACGCCCCAGGGCAGGTCAGTCGCCCGCCCCCAGAGCTCGCCGCCGATAAAATTGCCGACTCGACCGGCGCCGAGGCCGATCGGGATCAGCGGAGCGGTAAAGTCCCCCATTTCAAAGAAAGTCTTGCCCTGCTTGCGCCCGAACAGCCAGAGCGCCACCAGCACCCCGATCAGGCCGCCATGGAACGACATGCCGCCTTCCCATACGTGAAACAGCCACAGGGGGTGCTCCAGAAAGTAGTCGAACTGATAGAACAGCACGTAGCCGGCACGCCCACCCAGTACCACACCGACGGCACCCCAGAAAATCAGATCGGAGACCTGCTGCTCGGTCCAGCCGGAACCCGCACGCCGGGCCCGGTACACACCCAGCCACCAGGCGGATGCGAACGCCACCAGATACATCAAGCCATACCAGTGTATCTGCAGGAAGCCCAGATCCAGAGCGATCGGGTTGATATCATGCACCCACATAACGTAATCCTTGTTCAGAGCAAATTGCCAAGCAGAAACCGTAAGCCCACCAGGGCGAGAAAGACCGCAAATATACGCCGCAGCACCGGCGCCGGCAGACTGTGCGCCCAGCGCGCGCCCAGGCGCGCAAAGAAAGGACTGGTCAGGACGATTCCGGCAAAGGCAGGAAGGTACACATACCCCAGGCTCCAGTCCACCAGCGCATCATGCCCCCAGCCTTCGAACACATTGCTAAAGGCCCCCATCAGGGCGATCGGCAAACCACAGGCCGCCGACGTTGCCACGGCCTGCTGTATGCCTATATGGCGCCAGCTCAGGTAAGGCACTGTCAGCGTGCCACCACCAATCCCAAAAAGGGCCGATGCCCATCCAATCACCCCGCCGGCTGCAGCAAGCCCGCCAGCCTTTGGCGCTGCACCGGGGCTGTTCGAAGGCTTGGCGCCGAAGGCCATCTGCACGGCGACCAGCAACACAAAGCTTCCGATCAGCATCTGCAATACGTCACCCGGCAGCTGGCCTGCAGTTTTCACCCCCAGAAAGGCTCCGAGCATTATGCCAAGACCCAGGGGCCGGAACAGGTCCCAGCGCACCGCGCCGCGTTTGTGATGGGCAAGAATTGAACTGACCGACGTTACCACGATAGTCGCCAGCGATGTCGCCACCGCCATATGGGTCAGAACCTCGGGGGATATACCCTGCACACCAAAGGAAAAGACCAGCACGGGCACGATCAGCAAACCGCCGCCAATGCCAAACAATCCGGCTGTCACACCCGCGGCCGCGCCAAGCGCCAGATACATACATAGGGTCAACAGCATGATGGAACATCCCTGCAGAAGTCATGATAAAGTCGCCTATAGTAGCTTATAAGGCGTTGCTGGCAAGCCGACCTCGACCATGAAAACAGCCTAACTCCCAGTGAACATGGGGCGCAGGGGCTCGCGTCAGAGTCCAGCCCTGCACCGTCAAAGAGACCAGATTCAATGTGCCTGATCACCTTCGCCTACAAGGCCCATGCCGACTACAACCTGATTCTCATTGCCAACCGGGACGAGACCTATGGCCGCGCTACCCTCGATGCAACACCCTGGCCACAGGACAGCGGCCTGGTTGCAGGGCAAGACCTGGAACAGGGCGGTACCTGGCTCGGTCTGCATCGTGCAGGCCGGCTCGCCGCTGTCACCAACTATCGCGACGGTCGCGCCACTGCGAACCCGGCGCTGCGTTCACGGGGGCATTTGACGCGGGACTTTCTGCTCGCAAACGAATCAGCCGCCGCCATGGGCCAGCACTACACCGAGCACGGCGCTCTGTATGGTGGCTTTAATCTGCTGCTGGGAGACGAGGAAGGGCTGTACTACCTGTCAAACCGGGGCCGGAACACCGAACGTCTCGACCCGGGCATCTATGGCCTTAGCAACGCATTGCTCAACAGTCCCTGGCCAAAACTGCAACAGGCTCGCAATGCACTCAACGCGGCGCTGGGAAGTATCACCGCCAGCCAGAACATGCCCCAGCTTGCAGCACAACTCACGGAGGTGCTGGCGGCACGCGACCGGGCACCGGACCAGCAGCTGCCCGATACAGGCATTGGCCTCGAACTCGAACGCAGCCTGTCATCCTGCTTCATTCAGCTGGCGCAATACGGCACGCGGGCCACGTCGGTAGTGCTGCAGGATTACCAGGGCAATAGCTGTTTTTACGAACAAAGCTTTGATGCGAAGGGGCCGACACTGGCACGCTGCTTCGAGCTGCAGATGCCGCTGATCGGCGCCCGCCCCCAAAGATAGCGCCCGCATACCAGCGCCAGAACTGAGCAGTCAGCGGCGACGCACACTTGGATGCCTCACACGGCCAAGTGAAGCGACACCCGCGGCGCCAATCCGCGCTATTACTCGGGTATCATCGGCCGCGATAGCTGGCCCAGCCCAAGTTCCTGCAAGGTGGTACGCAACAACAGGTGGATTTCCTCGGCGTCATCCATGCTGCGCACCTGAAGAAGCAGCTCAAGAGCGCGCACATGGGTAATACCGCGAATGGCCGATTTTACCCGGGGAATATTGGTTGAGTTCATCGACAGCACGTCATACCCCATGGCCATCAGCAGGATGGCACCACAGGGATCCGACGCCATTTCACCGCAGATGGAGACCGGTACACTCTCCTTGTGCGCTTCCTCTGCAATATACTCCAGCGCCCGTAAAACCGCCGGGTGATAAGGCGCGTAGAGGCCTGCAACACGAGGGTTGTTACGATCCACCGCCAACAGGTACTGGGTCAGGTCGTTGGAGCCCACAGAGATGAAGTCCACCCGACGCGCGAAACGGCGCACCTGATACACGGCCGCCGGCACTTCGACCATCACCCCCACGGGTGGGCGCTCGGTAATATGGCCTTCTTCACGCAGTTCGTTCACCGCCCGGTCGATCATGCGATTGGCCTCGTCCACCTCGTGCACACTGGTCACCATGGGCAGCATAATGCGCAGATTGCCGAGCCCCTCAGAGGCGCGCAGCATAGCCCGCACCTGAACCAGAAAGATCTCCGGATGGTCCAGCGTCACACGAATGCCGCGCCAGCCCAGGAAGGGGTTCTCTTCCTTGATAGGGAAGTAAGGCAGCGCCTTGTCCCCCCCTATATCCAGCGTACGCATGGTGACGGGGCGCGGGGCAAAGGCCTCCAGCTGAAGGCGGTAAGTCTGAATCTGCTCCTGTTCGCTGGGGAAAAACTCCCGGATCATGAACGGAATCTCGGTGCGATACAGCCCGATGCCCTCGGCGCCACGGTCCAGCGCTCTGGAGACATCGATATCGAGGCCGGTGTTGGCCCACAACGGCATGCGATAGCCATCGGAGGTCTCGGCAGACTTGCCGCGCAACTGCTCAAGACCGGCGGCCACCTCCCTGTCTTCACGCATAATTTCACGGTACACCTGCAGAATCTCGTCCGAGGCGTTCACATAAACCCGCCCGGAGTAGCCATCCAGAATGAGCGTGCGAGTCTCGATCTGGGTATAGGGCAGATCCAGCACTCCCATGGCCGTGGGGATCCCCAGAGAGCGCGCCAGGATGGCCGCATGCGAGTTGCCGGAGCCATGCACCGACACCAGCCCGGCCAGCTTTTCGGTGGGCACTTCCCCCAGCATCGCCGGTGTCAGCTCATCGGCAACCAGAATCGTATTATCCGGGTAGTCGATTTGCGCGGGCGCCGCTTCCTGCATATAGGCCAGCACACGCCGCCCCAGATCACGAATATCGGACGCACGCTCGCGCAGGTAGGGGTCTTCCATGGCATCGAACTCACGGATATGCGCCTTGACCACATCCCGCAGGGAGCCCTGGGCCCAGTTGCCCAGGCGAATTTTTTCCACCACTTCGCCGGCCAGCGCATTGTCATCGAGCATGCGCAGATAAACATCAAACAGTGCCTGTTCACCTGTGCGCAATCGCTTGGACAGCGTACGCCCCACCACGCGGATATCGTGTCGAACAGATTCGAGGGCACGGGCAAACAGCTGGATCTCAACCTCGATATCGGCGGCAGGCTTATCCGGTACGGCATTCAGATCCGCCGGTGGTGCGATCACCACCGCAGGGCCAATGGCAACACCGGGCGCGGCCGACACGCCTTCGAAACGGCTCTCAATCACCGCACCGCCGGGGCCACCACTGACATCCTGAATCGAGCCGGTCGCCTCGGCATGTGCGATAACACCCGCCAGCTGGGCAGAGACGGTTACGAGGAAGGCTTCTTCATTTTCATCGAAACGCCGGCGTTCCTTTTGCTGCACCACCAGCACGCCCAGCACATCCCGCTGGTGAATGATGGGCACGCCCAGAAAGGAATGAAAACGCTCTTCGCCGGTACCCTGCAGATAAATGAAGGCAGGATGCTTGGCCGCATCCTCAAGATTGATCGGTTCGGCGCGCTGCCCCACCAGTCCGACAATCCCCTCGGAGGCCGACAGGCTTACCGCACCAACGGCATTCTGGTTCAGGCCCTGAGTGGCCATCAGGATATAGCGCTGCTTTTTGGCATTGAAAAGATACACAGAGCACATCTGTGTCCGCATGGCACGCTGAATTCTGCGCACGATGAGATCAAGCACCGAATCAAGATCCGGTGCTGCGCTGACCTCCTGCACGATCTTGCGCAGTATCTCTAGCATTGACCCACCCCATGTTGTTATTTTCGTTGCTGGGCGACAACTCGCGCCAGCTTGGGCGACAGCTCCCTCATCGCCTTTCGGTATACTTCGCGCTTAAATGAAACCACCTGCCCCAGTGGATACCAATAACTCACCCAGCGCCAGCCATCAAATTCCGGCGAACTGGTGTGGTCGATCGTCACCGCCTGGTCTTCGCTAAGCATGCGCAACAGAAACCATTTCTGTTTCTGGCCGACACAGACCGGATGGGAATTGCGCCGGATCATTCGTTTGGGTAGACGGTAGCGCAGCCAGCCACGTGTGACAGCAACGATCTCAACGTCACTCGCCCGCAGTCCGATTTCCTCATGAAGCTCGCGGAACATCGCTTCATCCGGGGATTCATCATCCTGAATCCCACCCTGAGGAAACTGCCAGGCGTCCTGTCCTATCCGTCTAGCCCAAAGGACCTGACCCAGCGAGTTCGCCAGAATGATGCCGACATTCGGTCTGAACCCGTCTGAATCAATCACTGTTTATATCCTGATATAGTTCGTTGCTATTGTTCCACACTTCACGAATTCCGCAAACTCCACTCACAACAGCAATTTACACCGCCTGCCCATGTTTGAATGGCTGCTGCGGACGCTCTATGCTCGGCATTTTCCATCCAGGGGGAGTACAACCTTGAGTCTGGCCATTTTCGATCTGGACAATACCCTGCTCAATGGCGACAGCGATCATGCCTGGGGAGAGTTTCTCTGCACCCAGGGCATTGTCGACCCAGTAGAGTACAAACGCGCCAATGACCGTTTTTACCAGCAGTACCAGACCGGCACCCTGAACATCGTCGAGTTTCTGGAGTTTGCCCTGCACCCGCTGGCACAGCACCCGCAGCAACAATTGCAGGCGTGGCAGCGCCAGTTCATGCAACAGTGCGTTCAGCCCATGATGCTGCCCAAGGCACTGCAACTGCTGGCCGAGCACCGTGCCCGCGGCGACTTTCTGCTCATCATCACGGCCACCAACCATTTTGTGACCTCGCCCATCGCCCACCAACTTGGCGTAGATGCCCTGCTGGCCACCAATCCGGAGTTCGAAGCCGGACGTTACACCGGCAGGGTGGCGGGGACACCCTGCTTTCGCGAAGGCAAGGTCGAGCGCCTTAACCAGTGGCTGCAACAGAGCGACCATACCCTGGAGGGCAGCCATTTCTACAGCGACTCGCACAATGACCTGCCGCTGCTCGAACGGGTGGAGCATCCAGTTGCAGTGGATCCGGACGAGATTCTGCACCGCACCGCCCGCGAACGCGGCTGGCCGGTAATCAGCTTGCGGGACTGACCGGACTGCGCGCCCTGGCCAGCAGCCTAGGATTCATCGCCGCAACCGGACGCCGCATAACCCTTCGATACCCGCCATGGATCGCTGCAACCCATGGCGGGGCGCGATGCCAGGATAACGCAAGAAAACATTAGGACTGACGCCTTGGCGTCGCTAACCCAGCCTGCAATCCATCGGTCATCAGCGACGGCCGGTAGCCCGTCTGGTACCGGCAGGCGCAACGCACGCCTGCGTCGAACTTCGTACTATGGGCAGGGATAGGTGAAACGGGCATGGATAGCTTCGATCCGCGCCAGCACGTCGTCACTCAGGTCGAGATCGACCGACGCGATATTGCTGCGCAGTTGATCCATTTTGGACGCACCAATAATGTTGCTGCCCAGGAATGGCCGGCTATTCACATACGCCAGCGCCATCTGTGACGGGTCGAGCCCCGCCTCCAGTGCCAGATCCACGTAAGCCTTCGTCGCCGCCTGACCCTGCTCGGACAGGTATCGCTGAAAATTGGGATACAGCTTGAGGCGAGAGCCTTCCGGCCGGGCGCCATCGATGTATTTGCCACTGAGCACGCCAAAGGCCAGTGGCGAATAAGCCAGCAGGTCAACATGCTCACGCAGCATCACCTCGGCCAGCCCCACTTCCAGGCTGCGGTTCAGCAAGCTATAGGGGTTCTGCACCGACACCACGCGCGGCAGGTCCAGCTTTTCCGCCAGACGCAAAAACTCCAGGGTACCCCAGGCTGTTTCATTCGACAGCCCGACATAACGCACCCGCCCATCATCCACCAACTCCTTCAGCGCCCGCAGGGTCTCCTCGATCTCCACACCGTCATCGGCGGAGTCGCCCGGCACATAGCCCAGCTGACCAAAAAAATTGGTTTTCCGCTCGGGCCAGTGCAGCTGGTACAGATCGACGTAGTCGGTCTGCAGGCGACGCAGGCTGTCGTCGATGGCCTCCCGAATGCTGGCTCGGCTCAGCCCCACGCCCGGACGGATATAGCTGCACATATCGCCGGGGCCGGTCACCTTGGTGGCCAGAATCAATTGCTCGCGGTTGCCACGCGCCTTCATCCAGCGGCCAATGATCGCTTCACTGTCGCCCTGGTAATCGGGTGATGTCGGCACCGGATACATTTCCGCGGTATCGAGGAAATTGACCCCGTTCGCGGCAGCGTAATCCAGCTGCTCCCAGGCTTCGGCCTCGGTGTTCTGACTACCGAAGGTCATGGTTCCCAGAGCGATGCGACTGACTTTCAGGTCGCTGCCGCCAAGCATTTTATACTGCATCCGTATCTCTCCCTGAATCAGGCTACCGGTCTTCTGGCAAAAGGCGCGCCCGCCGGTCTTAGCTGACCGGCAGGACTCGAACAAAAAAGGCTTTCAGATAATCCGTTTCCGGAATCGCCGGGTGCAGCGGATGATCCGCGCCCTGGTGCCCCTGATCGAATATCTGCGAATTACGATCCAGCTCACGGCTGTTACTGCGAATGATATCCACCAGGCTCTCGCGCTGCAGATGCATGGAGCAGGAGGCGGACACCAGCACGCCCTCGCGGTTCAGCAGACGCATGGCCAAGTTGTTGATGCGGGCATAAGCACGCTCACCGTTGCGAATATCCTTCTTCTTCTGAATAAAGGCCGGTGGGTCCACAATGACCACATCGTAGCGTTCCTTCTCGGCCACCAGCGCCTTGCAGATATCAAAGGCATCGCCGTGAAGCGGGTCAAAGCGGTCTTCCTTGCCATTGAGACGGGCGTTCTCGCGCGCCACATCCAGTGCAAAGTGTGACGCATCCACGCAGCTGACCATTTCGGCACCGGCCGCCAGCGCCTGCACGCCCCAGCCACCCACATAACTGAACAGGTCCAGCACACGCTTGCCCTTGACCAGCTGCTGCATGCGGGCGCGGTTAGCACGGTGATCGTAGAACCAGCCCGTTTTCTGGCCACGCTGCAACGGTGCCAGCAGCTGAACGCCGTTTTCAGTCAGCGGACAGAGCTCCGCAATATCGCCCTGCACCACCTCAACGTAGGTTTCGAGCCCTTCCATTTCGCGCATCTTGCCGTCATTGCGCAGCAAAATGGCCTCGGGCTTGAACACCTTGTTCAGTGCCGCGACCACCTCATCAATCACCGCCTCCATGCCGGCGGTGGAAACCTGTATGACAAAGATTTCGTGAAAGCGGTCAATCACCAGTCCCGGCAGACCATCGGAGTCACCGTAGACCAGTCGATAGCAGGGTTCACTAAAGTTCATCTCGCGCAGCGACAGAGCCACATTCAGGCGGTGTACCAACAGCGAGCGGTCCAGCTTGTAATCAAGATCACGACTGACCAGACGGCCGCAGATCAGCGTGTTTGGGTTAACGTACGCGATACCCAATGCCTTGCCGCGATCAGACTCGACCACCACCTGCTCGCCCGCAGCGAAGCCCTTGAGTGGGGTTTTCTGATTATCGACCTCGTTGCTGTAGATCCAGAGATGACCACCGCGCAGGCGTTTCTCGGCACCCGTTTTTAGGCATAAGCGTTTCAGTGACATATCTATGATTACATTTCCTGAGGTCGTGTCGGCACCCTGGGTCCTTCGACCGGCACCGCGCTTGATTTTGAAAATGACTGTCCCGGCCAGTGGCCGGGACAGTCAGGTGGCAGCGAGTGCCACCGGGATCAGCCGCCCTGAATCAGGCTTCGGATTCGCACAGCTCGCTATAGCCATCGGCGTCGAGCAGTTCATCCAGTTCCACCGTGTCGGACAATTTCAGGCGGAAAAACCAGCCGTCGCCGAAGGGGTCACTGTTCACCAGTTCCGGAGAGTCCTCGAGGTCTTCGTTGATCGCGACAACTTCACCTGACAGCGGCGAATAGATATCCGATGCCGCCTTGACCGACTCAACCACACCGGCGTCATCACCCGCAGCCAGCTGTGCCCCGACATCCGGCAGCTCGACGAACACCACATCCCCCAGCAGATCCTGGGCATGATGGGTTACACCGACGGTCACGGTACCGTCATCCTCGACACGAACCCATTCGTGACTGGCGACGTATTTCAATTCAGTTGGAATTTCACTCATTTCCGTTTCCTACCCTTCTCAGGATTACGAGTTCTATTAATCCGGCACCAGACAGTACCTGGCTTAATAACTGGCACACGCACATGACCGCGCGAGCTGGGCCAACCGGCTGACAGCCGTCGACACTGAATTCTAGAACATCATGCCGCCACTGCCGGATAAGAACCAGCCAACTGACAAACACGGCTTATGGCGCACCAGTATAGACGCCATACACGACTGTCCCGACGAACCGGACGCCAATGTATAGGCTATCCCGCAGCAGATCAATCGCTGCAGTGGCGCCGGGCCCGCGCCGGCAACTCGCCCGACAGCCCCATCGCCGCCAGTGCCAGATGATTCTTGACGACACCAAGGCGGTCAAAGCACTGCATGCCCATATTGCGTCCCAGCACGAGCAGGGGCTGCCGTGTGTCGAACAGGCGCTTGAAACCTTCCATGCCGGCGGCCATCTGCAGGTTTTCACCCTGTCGCCTGCGCTGGTAACGCCTCAGAATGCGTAGCGCGCCGATGTCATCGCCCCGCGCCGCTGCCGCTTCAATCACTTCCGCCAGCACCGCCGCATCCAGCAGGCCCAGATTCACGCCCTGCCCCGCCAGCGGATGAATGGTGTGTGCGGCATCGCCGATGGCAGCAAAGGCTTCCTGCACATAGCGCTTGGCATGGCGCTGGCGCAGCGGGAAACTTTGCCGTTGGTCCGCCCACTCGACGCGCCCCAGGCGCCCCTCGAACGCCCGCTCCAGCGCCGTGCAGAACTCGGCATCATCCAGGCCGGTCAGCTCACGAACATGCTCCGGTGATGTCGACCAGACTATCGAACTCAAATGATCGTCGGCGCCATCGCGCAATGGCAGGAACGCCAGGGGGCCATCATCGGTAAACCGCTGCCAGGCCGTCGCGCCATTGGAGCGCTCGGTACGCACCGTGGTTACAAGGGCATGATGACCGTAGTCCCACTCCCAGGTCGGCAACGCCGCCAGCTGGCGGGTACGTGACAGCGCACCGTCCGCCGCGATCACCAGCCGGGCGCGCAGTTCCTGCCCATCCGATAACGACAGCTGGCGCCAAAGCCCCTGGGTCGACGTGCGGGGCTCCGACAGCGCACGAACCTCAACGCCTTCCAGCAGCCGAATATGCGGCTGCTCGGCCAGGGCACTGCGCAGCCCGGCCAGAATGACCCTGTTCTCCACGATGTGGCCCAGACAGGGTTCGTGCAAATCGGCCGCGCTGAAGTGCGTGCGTCCGGTCCCTTCGCCATCCCAGACCTCCATATCGGTATACGGACTCAGGCGCAGCGACGCCATCACCGGCCAGGCATCAACAGAACGCAGTATCTGCTCCGAGGCACAGGTCAGGGCGCTCACCCGCGGGTCGAACCCCTCGTGCGTGGCATCCTGTACCCGCTGCAGCAGACTTTGCGGCTGCGCCGGCCGGCTCTCCAGGAGCAGAATATTGAGTCCCGCGTCGCGCAGCGCAAGGGCGGCCGTCAAGCCCACCATGCCGGCACCGACAATAATCAGATCGGCATCCAGAAGCTCGCTCATGACCGCCCCTCCCACTGCTGCAGTACCGGGGCCGGCGTATCGAGCCCCATGGCGCTGCGCGCAAACAGAGTTTTAGCCGTCGGGCAGACATCCAGCGCCTGCAGTCCCAGGTTCCGTCCCAGGGTCAGCAGCGGATTGCGGCTGGTAAAGAGCTTCATCGTGCCGTCGCTAAATCCAATGGTGCGCTGCTGATCGCTGCGCATGCGTTCGTGGTAGGCCTGCAACACCGCAAGGTCACCGAGCGAACGCCCCTGCCTGCGTGCATCAATCAGTTGATCGGCCAGGCTGACCACCCCGCGCAGCGCAAGGTTGTAGCCCTGCCCTGCGATCGGATGCAGTGCATGGGCCGCATTGCCCAGCACCACCAGGCCGGCACGGACCTGCTCTTCCGCCAGCACCAGTTGCAGCGGATAGGCATGACGCTCACCCACCTGAACAAAGCGCCCGGCGCGATAACCAAACCGCTGCTGCAGCTGTGCCAGAAAGCCGGCATCATCCATATCCATCAGCGTCTGGGTGTCATCGTCCGACAGTGTCCAGACCAGCGCACAGCGGTGCTGCCCGTCCTGCTCCTGCAGTGGCAACAAGGCCATGGGGCCCTGATCGGTGAATCGCTCATAGGCGATACCCCGGTGCGGTCGATCAGGACTGACATTGGCGATCAGCGCATGCTGCTCGTAAGCGCTGTAGCGATAACCGATCCCCAGCCGCTGACGCAGCTCGGAACGTCCGCCATCGGCCATGACCACCAGCTCACAGGTTAACGCTGACGTGCAACCATCCCGGCTAATCGTCACGCTCATCTGACCGTCACCGGGGATCACTTCCGCCACTTCAGCCGGGCACAGATAGTCAATACGCCCACACTCGGGCGCCTGCAGCCGGTTCAGCAATACCTGGCCGAGCCAGTGATTCTCGATGACATAGCCTAACGCGGGTACCTGCTGCTGCGCCGCGCTAAGGCGCGAGGCACCAAAATGGCCGCGATCAGACACATGGATTTCACCGATGGGTGTAATGTGCTGTGTCAGCGTTTGCCAGATGCCCATGCGCTCATAGGCACTGCGACTGCCATAAGCCAGCGCCGTGGCACGGGCATCATAACTGGGCTGGTAGGACAGCCCGTCGCGGCGCAAAGGAACCGGCTCGACAATGGCGATGTCCAGCCCCAGCGCTTCTGCGGCGGGGACAAGGGCACAGGCAAGGCTTGCGCCGACCATGCCACCGCCAACAATGATCAGGTCATAGTGCTGCTTCATCTGGACTGCCGGGCCTTTGCCATCAGTTGCTCGATCTCGGCAACCGACTTGGGCGCTGCGGCACTAAGCACTTCGCCGCCCGTTTCGGTCACCAGAACATCGTCTTCAATGCGAATACCTATACCACGCCAGCGTGGCTCAACCCCTTCATTATGCGGCGAGACATAGAGCCCGGGTTCAACGGTCATCACCATGCCGGGTTGCAGCGGACGCCACTCGCCCTCGACGCGATAGTCACCCACATCATGCACATCCATGCCCAGCCAGTGCCCCAGCCGATGCATGTAAAATTCACGGTAGGCGCCGGTCTCGATCAGCGTATCAACATCACCCTCCAGCAAACCAAGCGCTACCAGGCCTTCGGTCAGCATATGCACCGACAGGTCATGCACTTCATTCCAGAGCACGCCGGGCTTGACCCGTTCGATACAGGCCAGCTGGGTTCGCAGCACCAGTTCATACAACTGCTTTTGCTCAGGGCTGAAATGCCCATCCACCGGAAAGGTACGGGTGATGTCACCGGCGTAGTACTCCAGCTCACAACCGGCATCGATCAGTACCAGGTCACCGGCACAGAGCGCATCGCGGTTTTCGGTATAGTGCAGTATGCAGCCGTTGGCACCACCGCCAACAATTGACGAATAGGCCGGCAGATGACAACCATTCATGGCGAAGTGATGACTGATTTCGGCCTCAAGCTGATACTCAAACAATCCTGGCCGACACTGCTGCATGGCCCGCACGTGCGCCTGGGCTGAAATACGACCGGCCTCGCGCATCAACCCAATCTCAGCCTCTGACTTGAACAGCCGCAGCTCATGCAGCAGCGGGTCAAGCATCACCAGTTCCGTGGGCGCCACGGCGCCCTGGCGAGCGCGGGAGCGCACGGCCTTGAGCCACTGCCGAACGCGATTATCAAGGGCCTCGTCGCTACCGATGGAGTAACAGATGCTTCGGCGCCCATCGATCAGTTCTGGCAGACGCTTGTCGATCTCATCAACCGGGTGTGCCGCGTCGAGGCCATAATGCTGCATCGCCCCCTCGGGCCCGGTGCGGTACCCATTCCAGATTTCCATCTCCGGATCCCGCCCCTGACAGAACAGTACGGTTTCACCGTCACTGCGCCCCGGCAACAGCACCAGCACGGCATCCGGCTCGTTGAAGCCGGTGAGGTAATAAAAGTCGCTGTCCTGGCGGAACGGATATTCAACATCCCGATTGCGATGACGCATGCTCGCGCCGGGCACAATGGCCAGGCCGCCGGCCGGCAGTTGCGCCATCAGGCGGGCACGGCGGGCAGCAAATTCGCCCAGGGGCAGGCTGGATTTCATCATCAGTGCAGTGTCTGAGGCGTGGCCGGAGCAGTCGCACTGTCTTCCGGCGTTTTGTTGCATTCGGCAAACAGCATCAGCGCCGCCATCCTGACATACTCTTCCACTTCCATCAGGTTGGACTCGCCCTCTTCACCGTCGTCGTCATCAGCTACGATCTGGGCGATCTCACTCAGATCCGTCAACACTTCCCGGGATTCCTTCGACAGGCTGTCATCTGTCTGTTTGCCGTACTGGCCAAACCCGCTCAGGAAGCCCTGACACCATTGCCCCAGACAGGCCGCACGCAACGACAGCAACTCATCGTCGTCCGGCAGCATGAGATCGAAATCAAGCTCAGTGCCTTCGAGCTGCGTCAGCGCATGCTGAAACATTTCCAGCAGGCGCACCTTGGAGGTTTCCTGGGTGAAATCGCCGATCTCAAGAAAGGTCGCCGCCAACTGCAGCCAGGCAGCGGGGTCAGGCCTTGCGCCAGCCACCAGGGCGCCACTGAGCAGGCCGTGTAGCTCGGCGGGGGATATTTCCTGCACACCTTCGCCTACCAGCACATTGGCTATGTCATCAAATTCAGCCGGGGCCGGGTGGTTATCGGTATCTACTGTCATCGGTCTTCGCTCAATTCCTGCAGGCGTGCCCCGGGACACAATCAGCGGGGCACGAACAAGGGTTTACTGTTGCCGTTATCCTAGCAGCCTGACCGGCTGAACACTATTGTGGCGGAGCCTCACAACGACGCCTTACGGTGCCTTTCATTGACCCTGAACCGAGCGCTGTTTATATTTCGCACTTGATCACACTGCAGGGACTGAGCATGAACGACCACTACTTCGACGCCCTGGAACGAAAAATCGATCAGTTGCTCGATCACTGTCACCGACTGGAACAGGAAAACCAGCGGCTGCGCTCCCAGGAGACACAATTAAAGGATGAACGTGCCCGTCTGCTGCTACTCAACGACCAGACCCGCAGCAAAGTCGAATCCATGATTCAGCGACTCAAGGCACTGGAGCAAAACGCATGAGCAAAACCGACGCACACAAGGTCACGATCAAGCTGCTCGACAAGGAATACATCATCGCCTGCCCCGAAGGGGCCGAGGCCGAATTGCTGACCTCAGCCGACTACCTTGATCAGAAAATGCGTGACATTCGGGGCAACGGTAAAACCGTAGGGCTTGAACGGGTGGCCGTCATGGCGGCGCTGAACATCGCCCACGAACTGCTCAAGAGCCACGCCGATAACAGACAGCACATCGAAGAGCAGATCCGTCACTTGGGCAGCAAGATCGACCAGTCGCTGAGCCGATCAATGTCCGAAGAACGTGAATCCGGTGGCTGAAAATTCTTCATGCGGAAAAAACTGTTTAATTATCAACCAAATGAATGCGCGCTTAGCTAAATTGAATTAAATTTCAAGTCCTGACATACAATTGCAGACGCGTATAATAGTAATCACTCCCTGGGGTGTTCGACAGGCGGTCAAGTCCCTCGAGCCGATAAGCACACCTCTGGAGGTCTTCTGTTAATGCTGGTGAGCATGTCCGTTTAACGGAAAGCCTGATGCATTCGAAGGCCGCCACCTTGAACCTTAGGGTTCAGGGCCACGATCGTTACCGGCACTTCCGGGGAGCCCTTTCAGATTATTGCCCATGTCCTTAGCAACACCTGATCAACGCCAGCAACTGAGGCGCCTAATGCGCACCCGTCGCCGCGCCCTGAGCGCTCGAGAGCAGCGTGAAGCTGCGCGCAAACTGCTGGCCAACCTGTCTCGACTGCCGGCCTTTCATCGCGCCCGACATATTGCCCTGTACCTGCCCAACGATGGCGAAATTGACCCTACCGTGGTCATCGAGCAGTGCTGGAAACTGGGCAAACAAACCTACCTGCCGGTGCTGCACCCCATTCGACACAACCGACTCTGGTTTGTCCCCTATACACGCTCAACACCGATGCAGCGTAATATCTACCGCATACTGGAACCCAAACTCCAAGGAGCACCACGACGCCCGGCGCAGGCACTTGATCTGGTATTGCTTCCGCTGGTCGCATTTGATGCCAGTGGCGCCCGCATGGGCATGGGGGGGGGCTATTACGACCGAACGTTCAGCTTTAAACAGCGTAAAGGTCCGCAGGGACCCAAGCTGATCGGTCTGGCGCATGAATTTCAGAGGGTGGACGAGCTACCCGTTGCAAGCTGGGACATTCCGCTTGCGGGCATCGTGACAGATTGTCGTGGCTACGGACTGTAGCCACAGCAACTCAACTGTTGCTGAAGACCTGTTGGACCAGCGCAGCGAACTGAATGTCGCTTTGCGAAACACCGGTCATGATTGAACCGATGAGAAAGACCAGAACGATCACCATTATCAGATCCGGACCTTTTTTCATACGCCGCATTTATCCTCTTATTATGTAAAGAAGGGCAGCCCTGTAATAACTTTATGCGGCTACCCTGTTAATCAGAATGCCGTGTAGTGTTCCACACTGAAGCAATATTGCAACAATTTGACCTTACTTTTTTTAGTTAATCGGCCAGTCGGCCAAGTTATTTAATAACCTGGCCGGAAAAGCGCGAAAAAACACTACTATTGCTCCGCAGTAACGGTTTTTTTCTCCATTTTGCGACAAAGGTAACCCCAAGCAACGTCCATCAAAGAGCAAATTGGCGTCAACTCCACCTGCTCCAAACCCTGAAAAGATCATTATCGTGTCAAATCAACCAGCCCAACATGAGCGGAATTGTTATTGCGGACAAAAGGGTCTGACCGGTAATAATCGCCGCCATCATCGGGGCGTCCCCACCCAGCTGACGGGCCAGGATATAAGCTGAGCTCGCCGTGGGCAGCGCTGCAAACAGAACAAGCAGATTCCTGGCCTGCTCCCCCAATGAAAGCCACTGCCCCAGCGCCAGCGCCAATACCGGAAACAGCACCAGCTTGATCACCGACGCCCCCAGCAGCGCCGGCCCTACCGCACGCAACGCCTTGAGACTCAACCCGGCACCCACTGCCAGCAACCCCAGCGGCAAGGCCATCTGCCCCAGCAATTCGACCACTGGACGTGCCGGCGGCGGCATACCGATACCGCTGTAATTGAGCAGCATACCAAACACTGATGCCAGAATCAGCGGATTGCGTATCAGATTGCGCAGCACCGGACGCAGACCTGAGGATCCGCCGGCATGCAACGTAAAGACCAGCACGCAGAAAACGTTCAGCAGCGGAATCATGAAAGCGATGATCACCGCGGATACCGCCAGCCCCGCTTCGCCGTAGAGTGCGGCCACCGACGCCAGCCCCACATAGGTATTAAACCGCACACCGCCCTGATAAAAAGACGTAAATTCACCACCGTCCAGTTTCAGCAGTGGGCGCAGCAGATAACACAACAGCGAACCGCCAAGCAGCAGCAACAAAACCGCCAGCGCGATACCGCCAATGGATACACCGCCGATATCCGCCTGGCTCAGGCGCGCCACCAGCAGCACGGGAAAAAGCACGAAGTACGTGGCCTTCTCCGCCAGCGGCCAGAACCCTTCACCCGGGAAGTCAAATCGACGCGCCAGCACACCGAGCATCAACAGCGCGAATACCGGCCACAGCATAATAAGCATATCGAACATTTACGTTAGCTCCCTGCAGCGCATCCATTTAAGCGGTCACGCCAAAACAACCGGCGCAACTGCACAGCCCGGCCGACATGGATGGCACGCGCTATGGACTATCTCGTCCTGAAGGAAGGCTCCATGCGTCACCCTCCTGTTTCATCCATTCCCCCCGGATTAACACCACGCCAGGCAGGGTGCAGCCTTTTTCTTGCGACCCAGGCACAAACCGGACACACTCATGACTGGGTGCCGGCGCGGCCCTATAAAAACACCCCGGCGAGGGTCAGCACGCACTATTTGCGCATGCCGGCCCCGAAGCCCGCGCGCCGGGTTAACTGTATACAGGAGCGTAACATGATGACATCCCTGGTATTGACCGTCATCGGCCCGGACAAACCCGGCCTGGTGGAAATTCTGTCCCAGACCATTGCCCGTCACAATGGCAACTGGCTTGAGTCGGGCATGTCGCGCCTGGGCGGCAAGTTTGCCGGCATTCTGATCGTCAGTGTACCCACGGACGACGCAAATGCTCTGGAGCAGGCGCTGGGCGAGCTGCAGGGCCAGGGGCTCAAGGTCACAATCGAACGTAGTGAAGAAACCGGTAGTGACACCAGCCGCAGCCCGATACTGCTGGAACTGGTAGGCCATGACAAACCCGGCATTGTGCGCGAGATTGCCCAGGCGCTGGCCGCACGTCACATCAACGTAGAAAGCCTGGACACCGCGCTGACCTCCGGATCCATGTCCGGCGAACAGCTGTTCAAGGCCGAGGCCAGTCTGCTGGCACCACAGGATCTGGATCTCGACGAGCTGCAGCAGGCACTTGAAGCCATCGCCAGCGATCTGATGGTAGACATTACACTGAAGTAAACAACCTCGCAGGAATGCGCTCAAGCATCAAAGCCATGGCCTGCTTGCCTTCACTTGAGTCCGCATACAAGACGTCTCCAGGTCCCAAACGCACTGCCCCTGCAAGCTGAGCAGCCTTGCAGGGGCAGTGCGTGACGGGATCCGCCAAGACGCTTTGTGCCTAGGAGGCTGTCCGCGAATGCTAGCCATAGCGAGAGCCAGCTGACTTGAGCTGGTTTTTGCGGTGTCTTAAGGCGAATAGTGGTTCTATTTAACGAAAAACAGCACAAAAAACAGCCAAGCTCAGGTGGTTCGCAGTAGGTTGAGTATTGTCGGACAGCCTCCTAGTCGTCGTCGCGGGCTGCCAGCAGTTCAGTGCCGCGCACGATGGCTGCACGCACCTGGTTGGGTGCTGTGCCACCGATATGATCGCGCGCCGCCACCGAACCTTCCAGCGTCAATACGTCGAACACGTCCGCTCCAATCACATCGGAGAACTGCTGCAGTTCAGCCAGTGTCATTTCGCTCAGGTCACGCTCCTCTGCGATGCCGAACGCGACCGACTTGCCAACGATTTCGTGGGCATCACGGAACGCTACACCCTTGCGTACCAGGTAGTCGGCAAGATCCGTTGCGGTAGAGAAGCCACGCATGGCAGCTTCACGCATGTTGTCCTTCTTGGACTCCAGCGCCGGCACCATGTCAGCAAAAGCACGCAGGCAGCCCTTGACCGTATCGATGGTGTCGAACAGCGGCTCCTTGTCTTCCTGGTTGTCCTTGTTATAGGCCAGCGGCTGGGACTTCATCAGCGTCAGCAGAGACATCAGGTGACCATAGACTCGCCCGCTCTTGCCACGCACCAGCTCGGGCACATCCGGGTTTTTCTTTTGCGGCATGATCGAAGAACCGGTGCAGAAACGGTCCGGCAGGTTGACGAAGTTGAACTGCGCCGACGCCCAAAGCACCAGCTCCTCAGACATTCGGCTCATGTGCATCAGCAACACACTGGAAGCAGCACAGAACTCGATGGCGAAATCCCGATCCGATACGGCATCGAGTGAATTACCCGCCGGGGCCGAGAAGCCCAGGAGCTTGCAGGTCATGCTGCGGTCAATGGGATAGGTCGTGCCGGCCAGTGCTGCTGCGCCCAGCGGCATGATGTTGACGCGCTTGCGGCAGTCAACAAAACGCTCGTAGTCACGGCTCAGCATTTCAAACCAGGCCATGACGTGGTGACCGAAGGTCACCGGCTGGGCTGTCTGCAGGTGAGTGAAGCCCGGCATAATGGTATCGGCTTCGCGCTCGGAAAGACTCAGCATGCCCTGCTGCAGACGCGTGATCTCGGCCAGAATGCGGTCGATCTCGTCCCGCACGTAGAGCCGTATATCGGTTGCGACCTGGTCATTGCGTGAACGGCCGGTATGCAGTTTTTTACCGGTAATGCCGATCTTCTGGGTCAACGCCGCTTCGATGTTCATGTGCACGTCTTCCAGTGCGATGGACCACTCAAAGCTGCCCCGCTCAACTTCAACGCGGATCTCGCCCAGGCCGCGAATAATGTCGTCGCGCTCGGCTTCGGTCAGAACCCCGGCAACGGCAAGCATCTTTGCATGGGCGATAGAACCCTGAATATCCTGCAGGTACATGCGCTGATCAAATTCAACGGATGCGGTAAAACGGGCGACGAAGGCATCGGTCGGCTCGCTGAAACGACCGCCCCATTGCTGATTGGTTTTGTTGCTCATCAGGAAAACCTCTGACTGGAGTGACCACCGGGCCTCCGGCAGCTGAAGAAACTGGAGGCGAATTATACCATCTTTAACACGCAAAACCGGAGCAGCAACATTCCGCTTTTCACTGCACGGGTCCAGAGTACTCAGGTGATCTGTTACAATCACTGCAACCCCGTTCAGGACCCGGCGCTTGGCCCGGGACAGTCAAAACGAGAGCCTGATGAATACCGATAAAATACGCATCGCCACCCGCAAAAGCCTGCTGGCACTCTGGCAGGCCGAGTACGTCAAAGCCGAACTGGAACGCCACCACCCGGGCATCGAAATTGAACTCATTGGCTTTACCACCCGTGGTGACAAGATTCTCGACACCCCGCTGGCAAAAGTGGGCGGCAAGGGCCTGTTCGTCAAGGAACTGGAAAACGCCATGCTCGACGGCGACGCCGACATCGCCGTTCACTCCATGAAGGACGTACCCATGGAGTTCCCCGAAGGCCTGGGCCTGGCGGTGATCTGCCCACGGGAAGACCCGACCGATGCCTTTGTCTCCAACACCTATGCCTGTTTGGATGACCTGCCCGCTGGCGCCGTGGTTGGCACGTCGTCGCTGCGTCGCGAATCCCAGCTGCGCGCCCGGCGCCCGGACCTTGTTATTCGCAGCCTGCGAGGCAATGTTCAGACACGGCTGCGCAAACTGGACGAAGGCGAGTTCGACGCGATCATTCTGGCCAGCGCCGGACTGATTCGCCTGAAGCTGCAGGATCGAATCCGTGTCGCCATTCCCGCCGAAGAAAGCCTGCCAGCCGGTGGCCAGGGCGCCGTGGGCATCGAATGCCGCCTCAATGACAAGCGCACCCGCGACCTGCTTGCGCCACTGCACCACCAGCCAAGCGCCTGGTGCGTCGAAGCCGAGCGCGCCATGAACAGACGCCTCGAGGGCGGCTGCCAGGTTCCCATTGCCTGCTTCGCCACCCTGAACGACGCCAAGGACTCACTCTGGCTGCGTGGCCTGGTCGCCAGCCCCGACGGCACCCAAGTGCTGACCGACGATATTCGGGGCACACCGGAACAAGGCCCGGCACTGGGCATCGAGCTGGCTGAACGTCTGCTGGCCGCCGGTGCCGATCGCATCCTCGCCGCAGTGTACGACCAGAATGCCGACTGAGCAGCGCACGACAGGTCCGCTTAGCGGCCAGCGCATACTCGTCACCCGGCCCAGCCACCAGGCTCAGCAACAGGCCGCCCTGCTGCGCGCCCAGGGCGCCGAACCCGTGCTGCTGCCGCTACTGACCATAGAGCCGCTGGCCGAAACCGATGCTCAATTCATGCACGCCAAGCAGTGTGTACTGGATCTGGATCTGTACCACGCCGTCATTGTGGTCAGCGCCAATGCCGCACGCCTGGGGATTGATCTGGTCGATGACTACTGGCCACAACTGCCGCTGGGCGTGCACTGGATGGCGATCGGCGCCAGCACGGCTGCCTGCCTGCGCGACTACGGCATAGAGGCCTACCACAGTAGCAACGGCTACGACTCCGAAGCGCTGCTGCAGGCGCCCGCGTTGCAGCAGGTTGACGACAAGCGCATCCTGATCCTGCGCGGTGACAGCGGCCGTGAAACACTTGCCAGCGAGTTGCAGGCACGCGGCGCCCGGGTCGATCAGGCCGTGCTTTACCGGCGCTCTCGCCCTGTACTGGAGCGGGCCTGCATCGAAAGTGCTATTTATGCTCCCCCCTTATCCGCTATCCTGATCACCAGTGGCGAAAGCCTGAGTAACCTTGTCGCACTGGCAAAGCAGATGGGAAACCCCGAGGGAATGGCACATCTGCAACAGTGCCCACTGGTGGTTCCAAGCCAGCGTATCGCGACTCTGGCCTATGGAGCCGGGTTTAAACAGGTTATTCTTGCTAGCGGCCCCGATGACCAAAACATGATCGGGGCGCTGTTGACTAAAATCGACGCGGAAAAAGACTGATGAGCGACGCAGGGAATAGAAACAAAGAAAACCGGACGCCTGAAATCATCGACGCCGAGGTGTCCGAGATACCCACACAGAGTCCACCGCCTTCCGATAAGGATACCCCCAAAAAAGCTACATCAGGTGCCCGCTGGCCCGCACTAGCCGCACTGCTGCTGTCACTGGTCGCGTTGGTACTTGTCGCCTTTCTGGGCTGGCAGGGCTGGCAGTGGCAGCAGAGCAATGTCCAGGCTTTGCAACAGATCGGTGAACAGGCCCAAAGCATACAAACCGAAAGCCAGGCTCAGCTGACACAGGAGCTCGACAGCCTGCAGCAGCAGATGGCCGCATTACAATCCCAGGCCCAGACCGACAAAAGTGGCATTGATGCCCTGCAGGAACGTCTGACCCAGAGCATTCAGCAGGTCATGTCACGCCAGCAGAGCACGCGTAAGGACTGGCTATTGGCAGAAGTTGAATACCTGCTACGACTCGCCAATCAGCGCGTGCTGATGGAACAGACTGCCGATGGCGCGCTGAAACTGCTCAAGTCCGCCGACCTGATTCTGAAAGAAACAGACGATGTATCAATCTACGAAGTGCGCAAGGCGCTGGCCGCAGACATCGCCGCACTGGAGGCCGTGCCCCGTCTCGACACCGAAGGTGCCTTCCTGCAACTTGGCGCGCTGAACACCCAGGTCGACCGTCTGAGCCTCATACCGATCACCAACAAGCGTGAGTTGCCAGCCCTGCTTGAGCAGATAACGCCGGACAGTGTCTCCCAGTCCTGGACCCAGGGCCTGAAGGCCTCCTGGAGCGACGCCATCGACAAGTTTGAGCAGCTCATCGTTATCCAGCATCGCGACGAGCCGGTCGAGCCACTGCTCTCCCCCGAGCAGCACTTTTTCCTGCAGCAAAACCTGCACCTGATGCTGGAACAGGCCCAGCTTGCACTGCTACAGCGCAAACAGAACGCCTATGACAGCGCTCTGAGCAAGTCGGAAAACTGGATCGATACCTACTTTGACCCGCAGGATTCCACCACCAACGCTCTGTTGCGCGGTATCGCCGAACTCAAGCAGCTGCAGGTTGCGCCCGAGATACCGGACATCTCCGGCTCCCTCAATACGCTCAAGGCCTATCTGGAGCACATGACCAAACTGAAGCAGGAAGGAGCCGCGTGATATGAAACGAGGACTCCTGCTTTTACTGATCATTCTCTTTGCTGGCGCCTGGCTGGGCGAAAAGATGGTGCAAGATCCGGGCTATGTCCTGATCTCCTACGACCGCACCACCATCGAAACCAGCCTCTGGGTCCTGCTCGTAATCGGCCTGGTGAGTTTCCTGCTGGCCCATTTACTGCTGCGTCTGCTGTCCAAGGCCCGTATTCCCACCTCCGAACTGCGTCACTGGAGCGAACGCCGGGCACTGCGCAATGCCCACCGCAGAACCCTCAAGGGGCTGCAGGCCTTCGCCGACGGCAGCTGGTGGAAGGCACAGCGTTTTCTGGGCCAGGCAGCGCCGCGTGCCGAACTGCCACTGGTCAATTACCTGGTCGCCGCCCGGGCCGCCCAGGAGCAGGGTGACGACAAGGCCGCCGATACCTTCCTGCAGCAGGCGCGTCAGCGCAGCCCCCAAAGCGCCACGGCGGTAGATATTGCCCAGGCGCAGCTGCAATTCGACCGCGGTCAGTTTGAGGAGTGCCTTGCGACACTGTCGGCGCTGCAGGCCAAGCTGCCAAAACACAGCCAGGTGCTCCGCCTGCTGCACAGCACCCTGACCCAGCTGGGCGATTGGCAAGGCCTGGCCAGCCTCATACCCAGCCTGCGCCAGAATAAGATACTGCCGGAAGAATCCCTGCAGGCGCTTGAGCTGCGCTGCTACCGCGAAATGCTCGGCCACACCCTGGCGCAGCTGCCGCCGGAAACGGAGCACGAGACCCGGGTACAGGCGCTGAACCGCGCCTGGCAGAACCTGCCGACCAAGCTGACGAGCGATGAAAGTCTGGTGTGCGACTATGTATCCCAGCTGACCACCCTGGGTGAAGATGCTCGCGCCGAGATATTCCTGCGCGACCAGATCAAGCGCAACTGGAACGAAACGCTGGTGCGCATATACGGCCGCCTGAAGGGTGAAAACACCCACAAGCAGCTTGAAATCGCCCGCAAGTGGGAGAAGGATCACCCCAACAGCGCCGCTCTGCTGCTGACCCTGGGTCGCCTGTCGATGCGCAACGAGCACTGGGGCAAGGCCATCGGCTTTTTCGAACAGAGTATCGCACTGCAACCGAGCGCCGAAGCCTACGCCGAACTGTGTCGCCTGCTGCAGCATTTGGGCGAACACGACAAGCTGGCCACACGGCTGCAGGAAGGACTCAGCACCACCGGTGCCGGCCTCCCCAACCTGCCGATGCCGGAAAAAATGGCGGCACTTAACGACTGATGCCGGACACTTGATGCGTCACACAAAAACGGACCCTGCAGGGTCCGTTTTTGCGTTCAGGATCTTAGCTGGAGCTTATCGAGCACCTTGTCCGGTACCGGGCTGTAATGATCGAACTCCATCGTAAAAAGCGCCCGACCCTGGGTCACCGAGCGCAGATCGGTGGCATAGCCGAACATCTCCGCCAATGGCACCATACCCTGGATATCGTGGGTACCGTCGGAGCGCGGCTCGGTGCTGCGTACTTCGCAGCGCCTTGCATTAAGCTGCCCCAACACGTCTCCGAGGTTCTCCTCGGGCGCTATCACCTGAATCTTGCAGACCGGCTCAAGCAACTTCAGCCCCGCTTGCTGCGCCGCGTCGCGAAACGCCTGCACGCCCGCGTTCTTGAAGGCCAACTCGCTGGAGTCCACCGGGTGTGTCGAGCCGTCGACCAGCACGACCTCTACATCTGTGATCTCCTGGCCGCCAAGCAGTCCGGATTGAGCTGCCTCCTCGACCCCTTTCCTGACCGCCGGTATAAAGGCCGCCGGAATGACGCCCCCCTTGATCTGTTGCGAAAACACGATGCCTGACCCCGGCTCGCCAGGCCGCAGGTCAATGTATACGTGGCCGTACTGGCCATGGCCGCCACTCTGATGCACGTAACGTCCCTCGACCCGGCTGACCGGCTGTGACACCGTTTCCTTGTAGGTTACACGCGGGGCACCGCTGCGCACCTTGACCTGGTGCTCGCGCTCGATCCGGTTTATCAGGATCTCAAGATGCAGTTCGCCCATGCCCGCCAGAATGGTCTGGCCGCTGTATTCGTCGACGTGGACATGGAACGTTGGGTCTTCTTCCATCAGCTGGTGCAGGGCGCGGTCAAGCTCGTCCCGGTCGCGGGTCGCGATGGGCTCAATGGCGATATTAATGACCGGCTCCGGAAACTGAATCGACTCGAGCACCAGCGGATGATCCAGCGCACAGAGGGTATCGCCGGTATGGGCTGCCTTGAGCCCGATCACCGCATCAATTTCGCCGGCCGGTATGCTGTCGACGTCCTCACGACGGTCGGCGAAAACCCGTACCAGCCGGCCGATGCGCAACTTGCGTCCCGTGCGCGGGTTGAACACCTGATCGCCGCTTTTCAACAGCCCCGAGTAGACCCGAACATAGGCCATCTGCCCGGCGTAGGGATCGGTCACCGTCTTGAACACTAGCGCGCACAGCGGCTCTTCGAGGCGCAGCGGCCAATGCTCTTCCTCCCCGGTCTGCGGATGATGACCGACCACCTCCTTGCGATCCTCCGGCGAGGGCAGGTAGTCGACCACCGCGTCGAGCAGTGACTGAATGCCTACATTGCGCAGTGCAGCACCGCACAAGACTGGATAGAGGCGATTCTCCAGCGTCGCCCGGCGCAACGCGGCACGCCACTCGGCAGCCTCCACCGGCTCCTCGCCGAGGTACCGCTCAAGCAGCGCATCATCGGTTTCACACACGGCTTCGAGCATCTGCCGCCGCGCCGCGTCCGCCGATTCACGTAATGCCTCGGGAATCGGTCCGCGTTCCGGATTGGCACCGAGCTCGTCACTCCAGTGGACAGCCTCCATGTTCAACAGGTCGATAACGCCGGTGAAGTCATGTTCGACGCCAATGGGAATATTCACCGGCACGGGCTCCACGTGCAGTCGCTGGCGGATGGTCTGCAGTGCGTGTTCAAAATCGGCGCCGGTGCGGTCCATCTTGTTGATGAAGCAGATACGCGGCACCTTGTAGCGTTCCGCCTGGCGCCAGACGGTTTCGCTCTGGGACTCAACGCCGTGGACACCATCGAACACCACCACTCCGCCATCCAGCACCCTCAGTGCGCGCTGCACCTCCGCGGTAAAGTCGATGTGGCCCGGGGTGTCGATGATATTTATCTGGTGGTCACGCCATTGAGTGGTGATGGCGGCCGAAACGATTGTAATGCCCCGCTCGCGCTCCTGGTCCATCCAGTCGGTAATGGTGGTGCCATCGTCCACTGAACCCAGCTTGTGAGCAAAGCCACTGTAGAACAGCATCCGTTCGGTGGCCGTGGTTTTGCCCGCATCGATATGGGCAATGATGCCAATATTACGGATTTTGTCCGGATCGAAGTGTCGCGTGTCCATGTTGCTGCTCCTGCCACCTTTTTCAGCGTAAGGGCCTATGAACAAGACCCAGTTGGCCTCTGCGGCCCGAGAAACGCGCCGCTGCCACTGGATGCTGCATACCGACGCACCGCGCAGGCAATTCCCTGAAGAGCACAGTACCCGAATTTACGGGGACTTTGATTAGCTCCTGTCAAAGCAAATGCGTACTTAAGGGCCCGCCCTGCGGCGGTTTCCAGCGACTCATTGGGACTTGTTCGCAGGCTCCCTAAAGCTTAGGGCAACAGCGGTCGACACAAGAGCCACCGCTAAAGAACGTTAAGTTATAAAGCCCTAATCAATTCATTATTTGGAAGGGGTCATGGCAAGGCTACGGCAAGCTGGCTAGACTAAAAAAGCAGGAACGCTCAGCAGGCCTCGCTGCAGCACAATCCGGGTTAACCAAGCCGATGGAGTGCGCTCTATGTCCGACCTCAACCATAGTCTCTATAACGACTTTCCGCAGTATGCCGAGCGCATCCGGCAACTGAAGCAGGAAAATGAAACCTTCGCCCGACTTGCCAGTGAATACCACAAGCTGGACCACAGCGTACGCGGTCTCGAGATGCGCAATGTTCCCACGACGGATGAAAACTTTGAGCAGATGAAATTACGCCGGGTGCAGCTGAAGGACCAGATTATGAAAATGTTGCAGTAACGCCCGGAATCGTCCGTTCAGACTGTTTTTGACCGGCTCGGGCATGAGGCCCCAGATATATCCCCGTCGCAGAAACCGCCCATGGGCGGCTTCTGCATGTTCGGGATCAGGCTTTTGCGGGACGGGGCGCGTAGGCGAAAACGTCGGAGTGCAGCTGGGATGTTTCCATACCGTGCGCTTCGCAGGCATCGAGCAGCGCGTAAACCATGGCTGGTGAACCGCTGGCATAGACGTGGGTATCTCCAAAATGATCCAGGTCTTCGAGGATCGCCTGCGGCAATACTCCGGTACGCCCGATCCAGTCCGGCGACAACTCCGGCTCGCTGACCACCGGCACGAAGTGCACATTGGCATATTCCCGGGCCCACTGCTCGGGCAGTGCCAGCTGGTACAGATCTGCGGCGTCCCGGGCGCCCCAGTAAATTCGGATCTGATTTTTGACCTGCCGGGCCAGCAGATGCTCAACCATGCTCTTGATCTGGGAAAAACCGGTACTCGCCGCGGCGAACACCAGACGATCGTTCGCATCGAGAGATACGGCATCCAGGCAGCAAAGACCCTTGGGTGCTTCGATCTGCACCGTTTTTTCGTTCTGCAAATGCGCCATCACGGCACAGGACATCTCGCTGTCTGGCAGCAGTCGAATATGGAGCTCAACCGCACGCTCGAGCTCCGGCGCAGATGCAATGGAGAACGAGGCCTTGCGGCCATTGGGCAGACAAATATCCAGATACTGTCCGGCACGGAAATCCAGCGCCAGTGATGCGGTGGCCGGCAAGCGCAGGAAGACTCGATACACGTCCCGGTTAAGCACTTCGACCGAGGTAATGTCACAGTTCAGCTTTTTCACAAATACTTCTCCAGGGAGCTTCAATCCCTTTATCTCTACTCTAACATCGGTCAGCGGCACACTGGTACAGGCCAGTGCGACGGTACTGGCAGACACTGCGCCTGCTGGCGGGGCGCACAGATGACGGTTCGGATAACGCTGCTGCAACTCTCCCTGCAGCAAGCTGACCTCACAGATTTCACAGACACCATTGCGACAACTGCGCCGCATGCCATAGCCCAGCCGCTCCAAAGCCTGCAGCAGGGTTTCACCGGGGACCGTCTCAATCACCCGATCCAGCCCGTCCAGCAACACCCGGCGGGGCTGCTCAGCCATTAAAGATGCCCAGCTCATCCCAGATGGCATCGACACGGGCCTTAACGTCATCGTCCATGCGGATCGGTACACCCCACTCGCGCTGGGTTTCGCCTTCCCACTTGTTGGTTGCGTCCAATCCCATCTTGGACCCCAACCCCGACACGGGCGAGGCAAAGTCCAGATAATCGATCGGCGTGTTGTCGATCAGCACCGTATCACGCGTCGGGTCCATGCGGGTGGTAATGGCCCATATCACATCGTTCCAGTCCCGTGCATTGACGTCGTCGTCACAGACAATCACGAACTTGGTGTACATAAACTGTCGCAGGAAGGACCAGACACCCAGCATCACGCGCTTGGCATGACCCGGATACTGCTTCTTCATCGTCACAACCGCCATGCGGTACGAACAGCCCTCCGGCGGCAGGTAGAAGTCAACGATCTCCGGAAACTGCTTTTGCAGGATCGGTACAAATACCTCGTTCAGTGCCACGCCCAGAATCGCCGGTTCATCAGGCGGCCGACCCGTATAGGTACTGTGATAGATGGGCCGGTTACGGTGCGTGATGCGCTCGACGGTGAAGACAGGAAAGCTGTCTACCTCATTATAGTAGCCGGTATGATCGCCAAAGGGGCCTTCGTCCGCCATCTCGTCGGGGTGAATGTAACCTTCCAGGATAAATTCCGCGCTCGCGGGCACCTGGAGGTCATTGCCAAGACAGCTGATCACCTCGGTCTTGCCACCGCGCAACAGACCGGCAAAGGCATATTCGGACAGCGTATCGGGCACCGGCGTGACCGCCCCCAGGATGGTCGCAGGATCGGCACCGAGCGCCACCGCGACAGGGAAAGGTTCGCCCGGGTGCTGCTCCTTCCATTCGCGGAAATCCAGTGCGCCGCCACGATGCGCCAGCCAGCGCATGATCAGCTTGTTGCGCCCGATCAGCTGCTGACGGTATATTCCCAGGTTCTGGCGCGCCTTGTTCGGGCCACGGGTAATAACCAGCGGCCAGGTGACCAGCGGACCCGCATCCCCCGGCCAGCAGGTCTGGATCGGCAACCGGTACAGGTCGACATCATCACCTTCGAGCACATGGGTCTGGCAGGGGGCCGACTTCACGACCTTGGGCCCCATGTTCAGCACCTGCCTGAAGATCGGTAACTTCTCCCAGGCGTCGCGCATGCCTTTGGGCGGCTCCGGCTCTTTCAGCTGCGCCAGCACCTTGCCAACTTCGCGCAGTGCCTCAACCGTTTCCTCGCCCATACCCAGTGCCACACGCTCCGGTGTACCGAACAGATTTGCAAGTACCGGATAGTCATAGCCCTTGGGGTTCTCGAACAGCAAAGCCGGTCCGCCTGCGCGCAGCGTTCGGTCGCAAATCTCGGTCATTTCAAGCTTTGGATCAATCGGCTGGGAAATGCGTTTGAGCTCGCCGCGCGCTTCCAGCATCGCCATGAAATCACGCAGGTCTTTGTATTTGGGTGAGGACATAATCGATAAACTTCAGTCGTTACAGTACACCTGCAGCATGCATGGGCACCCCTCAGGGCGTAAATCCAGCGTGCAGGAGCCTAATTGGGTGACTGGTCATTCCGAACATAAATCCTGCTCCTGTACGTCACCATACTCGCAGGATTGGTACTTCCATGTACAAAAAAGGGTAAGCACAGGCTTACCCTTTTCCAGTTCAAAACAACGCTTACTGACGTTTCATCGACAGGAAGAACTCATTGTTGGTCTTGAAGTCCTTCAGCTTGTCGATGACAAACTCCGTAGCAGCAGTGTCTTCCATCGGATCCAGCAAACGACGCAGAATCCACATTCGCTGCATTTCATCTTCGGTGGTCAACAGGTCTTCACGGCGAGTACCCGAGCGGCGGATATTGATCGCCGGGAACATGCGACGTTCTGCCGCCTTGCGGTCCAGGTGTACTTCGGAGTTACCAGTACCCTTGAACTCCTCGTAGATGACTTCGTCCATCTTCGAGCCGGTATCAACCAGTGCAGTCGCGATAATGGTGAGACTGCCGCCTTCCTCGATGTTACGCGCCGCACCGAAGAAACGCTTGGGGCGTTCCAGTGCATGAGCGTCGACACCACCGGTCAGCACCTTGCCCGAAGACGGGATGACGGTGTTGTAGGCACGGGCCAGACGGGTAATGGAGTCCAGCAGGATGACCACGTCCTTCTTATGCTCGGTCAGGCGCTTGGCCTTTTCAAGCACCATTTCGGCGACCTGCACGTGACGTGAGGGCGGCTCATCGAAGGTGGAAGCAACCACTTCGCCGCGCACGGTGCGCTGCATTTCGGTCACTTCTTCAGGCCGCTCGTCGATCAGCAGTACGATCAGGTGGCAATCCGGGCTATTGCGCGTAATGCTGCTGGCAATGTTCTGCAGCATCAGCGTTTTACCGGCTTTGGGCGGAGACACGATCAGGGCACGCTGGCCCTTGCCCATCGGGCAGACCAGGTCGATAACGCGGGCCGTGATGTCTTCGGTGCTGCCGTTGCCGATCTCCATGCGCAGGCGTTCCTGTGGGAACAGCGGCGTCAGGTTCTCGAACAGAATCTTGTTCTTGGCGTTTTCCGGCTTGTCGTAGTTGATCTCGTCAACTTTCAGCAGCGCAAAGTAACGCTCGCCATCTTTCGGCGGTCGGATCTTGCCGGTAATGGTATCGCCAGTGCGAAGGTTAAAACGGCGGATCTGACTCGGTGAAACGTAAATATCGTCAGGACCAGCCAGGTAGGATGAATCAGCGGAGCGAAGGAAGCCGAAGCCGTCCTGCAATATCTCGAGTACACCGTCACCAGAGATATCTTCGCCGCTTTTGGAGTGTTTCTTCAGAATTGCGAAGATCACATCCTGTTTGCGAGAACGGGCAAGGTTGTCCATTCCCATTTCTTGCGCGATTTCCAGAAGCTCCGGAACGCTTTTTGTTTTCAGCTCGGTTAGATTCATATGCTTTGGAGAAGGGCCACGAGTGACCAAGTTAGGGTGGAAAACAGGAGAAAATCAGAGGTCGATACTAGTGACTGGGAGTCTGAAGCTTGTCAAAGGGGGCGACAAGTACCCAGCAGTCGCAGTCAATATAAAGGCTTGGACCGCGGCTGTCCAGACTGGAGAGCAAGAAATATAAATCGACGACGCCGACTCGAGATTTCTGCCCTCCAATTCACAAATCAGAGATTGGCGTCGATAAAGGCAGCCAGCTGAGACTTGGAAAGCGCGCCGACCTTGGTCGCTTCGACATTACCACCCTTGAACAGCATCAGGGTCGGGATGCCACGAATACCGAATTTCGGCGGTGTTTCGTTGTTTTCATCGATGTTGAGCTTGCAAACCTTCAGCTTGCCTTCGTAGTCCTTGGCAATCTCTTCCAGGACCGGTGCAATCATCTTGCAGGGACCGCACCATTCAGCCCAGTAATCCACCAGCACCGCGCGCTCTGCTTTGAGCACTTCTTCTTCGAATGATGCATCGGTGACGTTAACGATGTTTTCGCTCATAGGATCCATTCTCCAAACACGCGAAGTGTTCATATTATTGCTTTTCGGAATTTCCAAGCCGAGATCCCCCCGGTAAGACAGGACAAATATGCTGGGATATCCTCAACTGCTGCCGATGATACCATTGCACAAAAAAAAATGTGAACACTAAGCGAGGATCAGGACGCTTTCAGCCTCTGTAAAGTCGACTTTTGGGCCGGGATAAAAACATCGACTGACACATTATTCTGATACCCTTATGCGTTCTGATCCAGTGGCATGGAATGCACCAGAAAGATGAACGATACGAGACCCTCCGCCACGGCCGCGGCAAGCCCCTCCCTGCTGGCGGCTATCGACCTCGGCTCCAACAGTTTTCACATGGTCGTCGCCCAACTCGTTGACGGTGAAGTCAAGCTGCAGGATGTCATGTCCGAAAAGGTACAGCTTGCCGCCGGCCTGAACGCAGACAAAGTGCTGAGCGAAGAAGCCCAGCAGCGCGGCCTGGAGTGCCTGGCCCGTTTCGCACAGCGCGTATCTGACCTGCCGCGTCGCTCTATCCGCATTGTTGGCACCAATGCACTGCGCGAAGCCGTCAACAGTCGCGAATTTCTCAAGCGAGCCGAAGCCATCCTGCACACACCACTGGAGATTATTCCAGGACGCGAAGAGGCCCGGCTGATTTATCTGGGCGTATGCCAGACCCGGCCTCCGGAAGACGGCCTGCGACTGGTAATCGACATTGGCGGCGGCAGCACCGAACTGGTACTGGGCGAGAAATTTCAGCCCCGGGCGCTCGAAAGTCTTGAAATGGGCTGCGTCAGCTTCACCCAGCGCTACTTCCCCGACGGCAAGATCACCAAGGCATCCTTCCAGAAAGCGGTCTATGCAGCACTGCGCGAACTGATGTCGATCCAGAAACGCTACCGGCGTATCGGCTGGAGCAACTGCGTCGGCTCGTCCGGCACCATCAAGGCTATCCGCAACGCCTGCATCAGTCTCGGCCTCACCGAAGAGCACATCACGGCACGGGCACTGGATCAGCTACGCCAGAGGATACTAAGTTATGGCCATGTCGATGAGATCACCGAGGTTAAAGCCGAGCGTCGAGCAGTCCTGCCGGCCGGACTTGCCATTCTCAGCGCCGCCTTTGACTCGCTGGGTATTCGCGTGATGGCCTGCTCCGATGGCGCACTCCGCGAGGGCCTCCTGTTCGAGATGGCCGGCCGCCTGCAACATGAAGATATTAGAGAGCACAGCATCAGCAAGCTGATGCGGCAATACCATGTAGACCGCCACCAGGCCGAACGCGTCGAGCGTAGCGCCCTGCATGCCCTGGCACAGCTGCGTGACAGCTGGGGACTGGACGACCCTCAGCACACGCAAATGCTGCGCTGGGCGGCACACACTCATGAGATCGGCCGGGCAATATCCCACGCTCAGTACCACAAGCACAGTGCCTACCTGTTGCAGAACTCGGATATCTCCGGCTTTACCAATCTGGACCGCCAGCAGCTGGCACTGCTGGCCCGCAGCCATCGCCGCAAATTCCCCAAGGAAGACTTCAAGCAGCTGCCCGAGAGCCGCCAGCAGGCCTGCCGCCGCCTGGCGATACTGCTGCGCCTGGCGAGCCTGCTGCACCGCAATCGCAGCCGCATCAAGCTTCCATCCATGCAGCTACAGGTCGACGGCAAAGAACTGCAGCTCAGCTTTCCGAAAGGCTGGCTCGCACAGCACCCCCTGACACAGGCGGACCTGGAGCAGGAAGCCGAATTCCTCAAGGCGCTGGGACTGAAGCTGCAGGTGAATTAGCTAGAGCGCGTGAAACAAATTAAAGTTTGAGCCACAAAAAACCCGCCGTGGAGAATCCCCACGGCGGGTTTTTAAGCTGCAGTGAGTCTGTGCTTACAGACTCGGACCTGCCGCTACGATGCTTTCATCGATACCGCTGAACTTGCGGAAGTTCTCAACAAACTGTCCGGCCAGGTCCTTGGCGGTGGCATCAAACGCACCCTTGTCCGCCCAAGTGTTACGCGGGTTAAGCAGGTTGGTCTCGACGCCCGGTACAGCCTTGGGAACCGACAGGTTAAGGCCCGGCAGATACTCGGTCTCAACATCCACCAGAGCGCCGCTCTGAATCGCCGCGATGATGCTGCGGGTCGTCGGAATGCTGAAGCGCTCACCGGTACCGAAAGAGCCACCGGTCCAGCCCGTGTTGACCAGGTAGACCTTGGAGCCGAACTCTTCAATACGCTTGATCAGCAGGTCGGCATATTCACGCGCAGGACGCGGGAAGAAAGGTGCACCAAAGCAGGTCGAGAAAGTCGATTTGATACCGCCGCCTGAACCCATTTCGGTTGAGCCCACCAGCGCGGTATAACCCGACAGGAAGTGATAAGCCGCCGCTTCCTTGCTCAGGATAGATACCGGCGGCAGAACACCGGTCAGGTCGCAGGTCAGGAAGATGATCGCCTGAGGCTCACCACCCAGGTTATGCTCGGTACGTTTCTCAACGTGCTCAAGCGGGTAGGCGCAACGACCGTTTTCAGTCAGGCTGGTATCGTTGTAGTCCGCTGTGCGGGACTCGTTCAGCACAACGTTCTCAACGATGGCGCCAAAGCGAATGGCGTCCCAGATGATCGGTTCGTTTTTCTTGCTCAGGTTGATGGTCTTGGCGTAGCAACCACCTTCTATGTTGAATACGACACCCTTGCCCCAGCCGTGCTCGTCGTCGCCGATCAGGTAGCGTTCGGGATCAGCGGAAAGGGTGGTCTTGCCGGTGCCAGAAAGGCCAAAGAACAGCGTGGTGCTGCCATCGTCGCCAACGTTGGCCGAGCAGTGCATCGGCAGCACGTCTTTTTCAGGCAGCAGGAAGTTCTGCACCGAGAACATCGCTTTCTTCATTTCACCTGCGTACTGCATGCCGGCGATCAGCACCTTGCGCTTGGCAAAGTTAAGAATCACACAACCGTCAGTATTGGTGCCATCGCGCTCAGGTTCACAACGGAAACCTGCAACGTTGAGGATCTGCCACTCTTCCTTGCCCTTGGGGTTATACTCTTCAGGCAGGATAAACAGGTTTTGACCGAACAAATTCTGCCAGGCAGTTTGCGTAGTCATTTTTACCGGCAGGTAGTGACTCTGGTCGGCGCCGACGTGAACCATCGAGACAAATTGTTCCCGATCGGCCAGATAGGCTTCAACCCGCTCCCAGAGCGCATCAAACTTGTCCGCATCGAACGGACGGTTGATGTTACCCCAGTCGATTTCATCGCTTGTACTGGCTTCTTGAACGATGAAACGATCCAGCGGCGAGCGACCGGTGCGCTTGCCTGTGGTAACGACCAGCGCACCGGTGTCGGCCAGCTGACCTTCACCACGCTCGATCGCTTTTTCAACCAACTGAGCGCGGCTCAGATTGGTGTGTACGGTATTCTCAGTTTCTATGGTCATTACTGGATTCCCTTGGCATAGGCGCCAATAACGCTACCTGTCTGGCAGATGCTGTCGTGCAGATGAAAGACCCAATCGCGCCCCTATCGCGGTTATAGTACTTATTTGGGGAGGCGCATTATCGCACAAAAAATAACACATTGACTATTCTATGAACGGCACAGACGTACCGCGTGCGCCTCAATGCAACAGATCCGATCGGGGAACATTTGCACTGTCGGAGAACATGCTCAGAATATCCGTTTCATCAAAGCTGTGGTGCTCATTGCAGAACTGACAGCTCACGCCCACAGACCCCTCTTCCTCCACAATGGCCAGCAACTCTTCACGGGTCATAAACTGCAATGCATTGCCGCAGCGCTCTCGACTGCAGTCACAATGAAAACGTAGCGTACGCGGCTCGAACAGGCGACATTCCTCCTCGTGAAACAGCCGGTACAACAGCGTTTCATTATCCAGCGTAAGCAACTCTTCGGATTTCAGCGTGGCTCCCAGCTGGCTGATATGGGACCAGTCCTGCTCAGCGGTTCCCGCCGCGGGCATGACCTGCAGCAGGAAACCCGCTGCGCGCTGGCCATCCGCCACCAGATGTACCTGGGTGGGCAGCTGCTCGGACTGACTGAAATAGTTTTCGATACAGCGCGCCAGGGTCTCGCCTTCCAGCGGCACGACACCCTGGTAGCGACGTCCCTGAGCGGGTTCGATGGTAATCGCAAGACGGCCGTTGACCAGCAATTCATTGAACGCCAGGTCCTGCGGAATGTCTCCCTCGTAACGCGCAATAGCCCGCAAATCCTGCTGGTGATTGCATTCCGCCATCAGCAACTGCACCGCGCCTTCGCCCGCTGCCTGCAGGATCAACCGGCCCTCAAATTTCAGCGTAGCACTCAACAGGCTCACCGCTGCCATCATCTCTCCCAGCACACGCTGCAACAAAGGCGGATAGTCGTGCAGTTCCAGCACCTGCTGATAGCTGGCCTCCAGCCCCACCAGAACGCCACGGATATCAAGTTTGTCGAACAGCACAGGCTGTATCTGATCGGAATTGCTCATCGGTGTTTTATCTCACAACAGGCGCCGCGCGCCAGACCTTGCATGGAGTAGCGGTGCGCGGATAATCAGGTGTAGCAACATCGGGGCGCCTTGCTGACGGCCAATTCAAAGCGGCCGGCTAAAGTGACCAAAGGCCGCGCTGTTACCATTTTCGTGTATTTTATCACAACCGAATAGGATCCCAGCATGTCCGGTGAGATCTGCATTGCCCAGGATTCTCGACGCGCCCGCGTCTGATCGTCCCGCATATTATGTACCGGCACGTTGCCGCAAAGCCAAAGGCGCTGTATCAACTGACGGAACTGATATCGCAGATCGGCACCGGGGATTACTCCACCTGCCGATCTTTGAAGCTGCGAATCTGCCGCCGGTCCTTCTTGTTAAGCCGGTGGCGCGGATTCAGACTGCTGCCGCCATTGAGCTTGCGCTCCGCCGCCTTCTTTTCACGCTTCGCAATGCTCTCGGGTGTTTCGCGGTAAAGCAGCTGGGCCTCGGGGGCACCGCGACGCTGATCGGACAGCTGCAGGATTTCGACTTCCTTTTCATCCAGCCCCTGTCGAATCTGCAACATGGCCCCCACCTCTACGAGTTTGCTGCACTTGCTACGCTGTCCATTGTAATGCACCTTGCCGCCTTCAATCATGTCCTTGGCAATAGCCCGCGTGCGGTAGAAACGCGCCGCCCAGAGCCATTTGTCCAGCCGCACCTTGTCTGCGTGGGCATCATTCATCGTGGTGATCACCATCCTTAAACAATTCATCAAACTGGTCGACAGCGCGGAAGTCATCAGTGCTGCGCGCCGGCGCCTGGCTGTCAGGCCGGGAAATGGACAAAAGGTGTGCAATACCATAACGCTCGGCAGAACGCAGCACCGCCAGGCTGTCATCCACCAGCAGAGTCCGGTCCGGATTAAAGGGCTCAACTTCCTGCAGCAACGACCAGAACCGTACGTCTTCCTTGGGCAGTTTGAAGTCATGGGAGCAGATGATTGCATCGACCAGGGTATCGAGACCGGTCACCTGCAACTTAAGACTGAGGCTGTCGCGGTGTGCGTTCGTTACGATAACGGAACGCATGTCCCGTTGACGCAGGCGCTGCAGGAAGTGCTGCACCTGGGGCCGAAAGCCGATGCGATCGACCACCTCCCGTTTCAGCGCAGGAATGTCGACACCCAGCTGCTCGGACCAGTAGTCCAGGCAATACCAGTTGAGCGTGCCCTGCTCCTGTATGATACGCTGATGCAACCACTCCCGGGCGTCTTCAGGCGCCAGCCTGTGCAGCTGTGCATAGCGAATGGGCAGGTGTTCCAGCCAGAAATAGGAATCGAAATGGAGATCCAGCAGTGTTCCATCCATATCGAGCAACACAGTATCGACGGCACGCCAGTCCAGCATTTTATCGTCCGGGGTCAGGTCAGAATTCAGTCTCAGGTACGCAATCAGTATGCCCGTAAAACCACAGATATTGAAGGTAACCTGCGTTGCACGCAGCCGGCTGTTTCATGTCGAAGCGCTGGAACTGCGCTTCTCCAATGGCGTTGAGCGAAGCTACGAGCGTCTTGCCACGCGAAGCCGCGGTGCCGTCATGATCGTGCCAATTCTGCCCAACGGCGACGTGGTGCTTATTCGCGAGTACGCCGCGGGCCTCGACGAATACACCCTTACGCTGCCAAAGGGGCTGATCGACCCGGGAGAGAACCCCGAACAGGCCGCCCAGCGTGAACTGCAGGAAGAAGCCGGTTATGGCAGCCGGCAGCTTGAGCGCTTGAAAGAGATGACCAGCGCCCCCAACTATATGGGACACCGCATGACGGTTTTGCTGGCCCGGGATTTGTACCCAAGCAGCCTTGAAGGGGATGAACCTGAGCCATTGGAGCCCGTGCACTGGCCACTGTCCGAACTGGAAACGCTGGTACAGCGGGAAGACTTCAGCGAAGGGCGAGCCATCGCGGCACTTTACATGGCCAGAACCTTCCTTGAACAAAAATCCTGCTGACCGCGCCGACTCAGTGAGCGTTAGCCCGTATCAGCAACACACGGGAGCGCTCAACGCAGATTAGCCACTGACGCGGGCTTGTCAGGCGGCCGTTTATCCCGCGTTGATTGACGCGTGCTAGGGCCGCTTACGACGTGAAAGCCACTACATTTTGTGCCATGAAAAGCCACAACAACGGTGCTATAGTCTGTGCTCTGTCGAACACACAGACTCGGCAAACTGAGTTGTATACTGAACCTGTCGATCAAGAAAAAAGGGAAATCTCATGAGCTTTGAATTACCGCCGCTGCCTTACGCCAAAGACGCACTGGTTCCGCACATCTCTGAAGAAACGCTGGACTACCACCACGGTAAACACCACAACACTTACGTGGTCAAGCTGAACGGCCTGGTACCGGGCACTGAATACGAAGGCAAGACACTGGAAGAGGTCATCATGGCCGCACCGGCTGGCCCTGTTTTCAACAATGCCGCCCAGATCTGGAACCACACTTTCTACTGGAACAGCCTGTCTCCGAACGGCGGCGGCGCACCCAGCGGTGCCATCGCTGATGCCATCAACGCCAAGTGGGGCTCTTTTGAAGCCTTCCAGGCCGAGTTCAATGACAAGGCCGTTAACAACTTTGGTTCTTCCTGGACCTGGCTGGTGAAAAATGCCGATGGTTCCCTGGAGATCGTCAACACCAGCAACGCCGGCACGCCGATGACTTCCGGCCAGACCGCACTGCTGACTGTCGACCTGTGGGAACACGCCTACTACATTGACTACCGCAACCTGCGCCCGGAATACCTGAAAGGTTTCTGGGCTCTGGCCAACTGGGACTTCGCTAACGCCAACCTGGCGGGCTAAGCAAATCCGGTTCTAAAAAAGGCACCCTCGGGTGCCTTTTTTATAGTCCTGGCAATACGCACTCGCACTTCAACCCGCTTCCGTTACCGCCCTCGCAGGCCTGGCCATTAGCAGCTGCTGCAAAGGCTCCCAGACATTTTCCAGCAAGCGCGGCTGAGCCTCGCTGTTGGGATGCAGACCGTCGCTCTGCATCAGCGCCCGATCCAGCGCAACACCGTCCATCAGAAAAGGAACTCTCGCCACCTGTTGCGACTCAGACAACTCTGCGAAGATAGAATAGAAACCGTCGCTGTAGCGCGGTCCATAGTTGGGCGGCAGACGGATGCCCACCAGCAGCACGCGGGCACCTTTCGACTGGCCCAGACTGATCAGGTGGCTCAGGTTCTGGCGTATAACCGGCAACGGCGTACCACGCAGACCGTCATTGGCACCCAGTTCCAGAATAAGAATGTCCGGATTATGCTCATCAAGCAAAGCCGGCAGGCGCGTAATGCCGCCCTGGGTCGTTTCACCGCTGATACTGGCGTTGACGACCACCGTATCGGCAGACTGCTGCTCGATGCGCTTGCGCATCAGTGCTACCCAGCCCTGCTCAACCGGCATGCCGTAGGCTGCGGACAAGCTGTCCCCCAGGACCAGAATGGATTGAGCAGCCCCAACACCCGGTATCAACAACACGCAGATAAACAGCAGCAGGCGGAACATGGACTCTCCAAAACCAGATAAAGTTGTCGTTTCGGCCCACGGGGTCAGCAAAAAGTTCCAGACCCAGGCCGGTGAATTGCAACTGTTCGAGGACCTGAACCTAGAGGTCCATCGCGGCGAAAGTGTTGCCATTATTGGCCCTTCCGGGGCTGGCAAGTCAACCCTGCTGAGTCTGCTGGCAGGACTCGATCAACCGACAGCCGGCATGATCCGGCTCGCAGACAAGAATTTGGCCGAACTCGACGAGACCGATCGCGCCCGCCTGCGGGCGCGATCGGTCAGCTTTGTGTTTCAGTCCTTCCATCTGCTGCCGGAACTGAGCGCACTGGACAACGTACGTCTGCCGCTGGAGATCCGTGGCGAAGCCAACAGCGAGCAACAGGCGCAACAGTGGTTATCCCAGGTGGGCCTGGCCAGCCGGGCCGGACATCTGCCAGGACAGCTGTCCGGTGGTGAACAGCAGCGTGTCGCGATAGCGCGGGCCTTCGCCACCCGGCCCGACATCCTGTTCGCCGATGAACCCACCGGCAACCTGGATAGCGAAACCGGTGCAAGCATTGTTGATCAGCTGTTCTCACTGAATGCGCAGCAGCACACTACCCTGATCCTGATTACCCACGACAGCCAGCTGGCCAATCGCTGCTCCCGCCGCCTGCAGTTACGCCAGGGACAGTTGCTTGAGGCCCATGCATGAACAGGACCGTACCGCGACTCGCCAGACAACAGGCCATCAGCAGCCTGCGCAGTCCTGAGTGGCGTGCCCTGCTGGCAGCGCTGATAGTGGCGATCAGTCTGATATCGCTGCTGACCCAGCTCGGCGACCGACTGGAACAAAGCCTCAACCGGCGGACCGCTGAATTGCTGGGGGCCGACCTGGTACTACGCGCCGAGGAGCCGGTTGCGCTCGCCGCCCAGAACGGAATCCGCAGCAGCCAGGTGGCGCAATTCCCCACCATGATCGAGGCCGGCGACGAGATGATGCTGGTCTCGGTACGGGCCGTGACCGCCCCCTACCCACTGCGCGGCACCATCGTCACGGAGCCCGCGCTGCACCCGGACACCCCGGAGCCGGGCACCGCCTGGGCTGAGCCGCGAGTTTTTGAAATGCTGCAGCTGGAACCCGGCGACACAGTGCAGCTGGGTTACAGCCAGTTTCGCCTGAGCCACCGCCTGATCAGCTCGCCGGACCGCGGCAGCGGCTTTCGAAGCTTCAGTCCGGGCCTCATCATCAGGTCCGATGCACTGGAGGCCACCGGCGTCATCGCGCCAGGCAGCCGGGTCCAGTACCGTCAGCTGTTTGCCGGGCCCACCGACGCCATCGCGACGCTGGAAGAGCAGCTGCGGGCAAACCTGGGGCCGGACGAGCGACTCTATTCCCTGCGGGCCGAGCAGCCGATGACCGGCCGGGCCCTTCGCAACGCAGAGTTGTATCTTCGCCTGAGTGCTCTGTTTGCGCTGCTGCTGGGGGCCCTGACGATCACCCTGAGCCTGCGACGCTACAATGCCGCGCAGCATTCGCGCGCCGCCCTGCTGTTGAGCCTGGGGCTGGAAAGTCGCCAGTTGTTGCTGCTCTACGGCTACCAGCTGCTGTTCGGCTGGCTCATCTGCGCCCTGCTGGGCACCGCATTGGGCTTTGGGCTGCAGCAGCTGCTGGTGCAGCTACTCGGCAACCTGTTGCCGCAGCCTGTCCCACAGGCCAGCGTCGCCGCCATGGCCAGCGGTGCCCTGATAGGCCTGCTGCTGTTAACCACCCTGGGGCTGCCGGCATTCTACCGCCTGAGCCAGGTCTCGGTAGTCGCCCTGTTCCGGGAAACGAGCCTGCCATCCGGCGTGCGGCTACGACTGTTTCAACTGCTTGGCCTCGGTATGCTGGCAGCCTTGATGAGCATCTACATCGAGTCGCTGACGCTGGCCTTGCTGCTGCTGGGCGCCCTGACTCTGAGCGGCCTGGCCGTCGGGCTGCTGGCCCAGGCACTGCTGCAGCGCCTGGCTCAGGCCTTGCGTTACCGCATGCGCCTTGGCAGCCTGCTGATTCTGCGCATTCGCCAGCAACGCAAGTGGCACCGCCTGCAGGCGGCCACCATGACGTTGCTGCTAACCCTGCTGACGACCCTGATCATTGCCCGCGGCGATATGCTGCAGCAATGGCGCACGCAGTTTCCGCCCGAAACGCCTAACTACTTCCTGATCAACATACAGCCCTGGGAAAAGGCGCCGCTGGACCAGCTGTTTGCCGACGAGGGCCTGAGTCCGGCCCTGTATCCCATGATTCGCGGGCGCATCAGCAGCCTCAACGACACGCCGCTGGCCGAGGCGCCCCTCAGCGCGGAGCAGCGCCGGCACAATGCCCTGAGGCGAGAGCTGAATCTGACCTGGGCTGCACAAATGCCGGACAATAACACGCTGCTTAGCGGCAGCTGGTGGGAGGGTACGCCATCCGAGCCCCTGATATCGGTGGAGCAGGATCTTGCCGAGGCACTGGGCGTCAGCAACGGAGACAGGGTCGGCTTTCAGGTCGGCAGCCAAGTGCTGCAAGCGCGGGTCAGCAACATACGCGCGGTACAGTGGGAGTCGTTCAGGCCAAACTTCTACGTAATATTCTCACCTGGCGCGCTGGAGAACCTGCCGGCAACCTTCATCACGGCCCTGCGCCTGGACGGTGAGCAGCGCCAGCTGGCGCGCACACTGCTCAAACAGTTTCCCACCCTGACCCTGATCGACATCGATCAGCTGCTCAATCAGGCCCAGGCACTCATCGAAAAGCTTGTAGACAGTTCCAGCATGATTCTGCTGCTGACGCTACTGGCAGGACTGCTGTTACTGGTGGTCACACTGATGCAAGAGCTGGAACGGCGCCGCTATGAAAACGCCCTGCTGCAGACGCTCGGGGCCACGCCAGGGCAGAGCCGGCAGCTCGACCTGCTCGAACTGCTCTGGCTCGGCCTGATTTGCGGTGCGCTCGCAGCCGTGGCAAGCGAAGCCATACTCTGGCTGATCCATGCTTACGTACTGGAGATTCCGCTGACACTGCACCCACTGAGCTGGCTGCTACTGCCCGTGCTGTCTGCCCTGCTGTTTACCGGCATAGGCGCAATGATCCGCAAGCCGCTGGACCAGGCCCGCTGTTACAGTCTGCTGAAAGCCTCCTGACACGGGCGGCTGCTTACAGACCGAGGAAGACGACCGGCTTGGCCTCGGCCTCTGCCAGCTCCAGTTGGGAGTAGCAGAGGAACAGCCGATCGCCCTCGACGCGGCTGCCCAGATAACTTTTGACCGACGCGGCTCGGCGATCGGCCAGGCTTTGCAGGCGCTTTTTCAGCTCCGCTGCGAGCCCGACCTCATCCAGCGGTACCTCGCGCGAGCCCTGCTCCTCGACCAGAGCCGGCTGCAACACGGCCCGGTCCTGCAAGACCGCCTGGCCACAGAGGTTGAGCCTAAGGCCCTCACGCGCGTTCAGCATGTCGGTAATCTTATCGAGATAATCGTGACTGCCCGGATCCAGCTCTGCGATGCCGGGCGCGAACTCGACGGGGGCCAGTTCAATGGCGCTGCCGGTCTTGCTCGCATCGGCCGCCATTCCGGCCAGGGTAATCAGTGCACCGTAGGGTTGCAGCGCGGAGGTCAGAAAGCCCATCGCCGCCGACTTGAGCCCTTTCTCGGCAATAATGTTTATCACGCTCTGGTAACCGAAATCGGGACTGTCGAGTGAGCCACTGATCGGCACGTCGAGTTCGATATTCTGGTCATCGTCCTGCAGTAATGCCAATGCAGTTTCCAGCGGCATGGCCAGCTGCTGGCTCAGCTCGGCACTCTGGTCGGCATCAACGCGGTCAACCGCAACCCGGTTAAGGCGCACATTGTTGTTGCCATCGATTTTGCGAGCCGTCAGTGTTCCCTCTGTCTTGATGTTCAGCTGACCGCTGTTCAGGTAATAGCCCGTATAACGAATGCTATAGGGACTCAGAGCAGGCAGTTCGACTCCCGACAGCGTCGCCTGCCACTCACCGTCACTAACGCCACCGATCAGGTTAACCGCGCCATTGGCATCGAGTTGAGCGAACTGATTGATGCTTGCCTTGAGTTCGAACGGGCTGGGTGCTCTGTGCAGGCTGCCCAATTCAAGTACCTGAAAGCGCTTGATATCAACATCAGCCGTAAAGGCAGGTTCCGACGAGGCATCGTCGAACAGCACATGATTGCTTCCACCCAGTTCGAGCCGGTCGAGTTTCCAGGCAAGCGCTTCACCGCCGGCACTGCCTGAGCTGGCGACACCGGTCTTATCACCACTGGAGGCTGAAGAGACCCCGGACATTTCATCCAGTGCCATCTGCAGCGCAACAATGTCGGCAGGCTGCCCATCCTTGTCGAGTCGAATCCGGGTGCTGCTGTCATGGACCGACAGCCTGGACAGGACCGCCTGCCGGCCATTCTGGTATGTCAGACCATTCATCTGCACCTGCCCCACGGCCGTCAGTGGCTTGCCTCCCGCCCTGGCCACGTTCAGCCCGTTCAGGCGCAATTCCCTGAGGTCCAGGTCCATTGACTCCTGCAGGCTCATGGCCTCCAGCGCCAGCGCGTCCAGAGTCGCCAGCGGATAGTCCTGCTGACCGGCGCTGACATTGACCTTGCTGACACTGAGTGCCGGCACCTGCACGGCGAATGCGGCCAGGTCCGCACTACTGAGTTGCACACGGCCATTAAGCGAATCCAGCTGCGCATTCAGTCGTTGCGGTTGCTTGAAAGCCAGTACAGAGACGCCGATTTCGCCATCCACGTTCAGACTCTGCTGCACCAGGCGGGTACCGCCCTGCCAGTTCAGCTCGCCCAGCGATGCACTGAACTGAGGTGCGCTGACCGCCCCCTGTGTTGCATTCAAGGCACCGTCCACCTCGACCTGGCGAGTCGCTTTCGGCAGACGAACATTTATATTTCCCGACCAGCCCAGCATGCCAAGACTGGCGTCCATTTGCTGGTTCAGCAGGTTCAACTGGTGACTGTCGAGCAGCAGGTCTCCGGTCAGCGTCAGATCCTGTGGCTGCCCGCTTGCAAAACCGAGCTGCAGGCTGCCGTCCCAACGGCCCTTTTGCAATCCGATGCTGCCCGTGTCGGGCAGCTGCAAACGGGTCTCACCGAGCCCCAATACCCCCTTCGCGGTCAGGTTGGCAGGAGCACCTTGCGCCAGTGCCAGATCCACGCGCCCCTGCCAGTCCAGCCCCGCCAGAGAACCGTTCAGCGTACCCGGCAACTGCGCGCGATTACCGGCCAGCTTGAGATCCCCGTCCAGTACCAGGCTACCCGGGGCGCCGCTCGCGAACTCAAGCCCCAGGTCACCGTTCCAGCTCAGGCTTTCGAGCCCCGCCTCCAGTCCTGCGGCGTCTCTCGCCGATGGCTGCAACAACTCAATCGCAGCTTGCATGTCCAGACGGCTGGGATCAGCGCTACTGTCGAACTCAAGCCCCAGGTCACCGTTCCAGCTCAGGCTTTCGAGCCCCGCCTCCAGTCCTGCGGCGTCTCTCGCCGATGGCTGCAACAACTCAATCGCAGCTTGCATGTCCAGACGGCTGGGCTGAGCGCTACTGTCGAACTCAAGCCCCAGGTCACCGTTCCAGCTCAGGGTTTCGAGGGTCGCTTCCAGCCCTGAGGGCTGTTTCGAAGATGGCTGCATCAGCTCTATTGCCGCCTTCATCGCGACACGGCTCGGCAACAGGCTCTTAAGCTCAATGCTGAGCTCCCCTTCCCAGCGGATCTGCTGATTCACCAGACTCAGGTCGTTGCTGTTGTAGTTCAGGCTTTCCAGGCTGAGGCGACCCGTGGGTTGCAGCAGCCCATCACTACCCGCCAGGGACGCAGACAGGGCCAGGTCGAAGGACAGATTCGCGCTCAAACCAGGCACAAAAGCCGCTGTGACAGACTCAAGCGGGAACCCCTGCAGCGACAGCCTCATGTTCGATGTCTTTTCGGTCGGCAGCGGTACAGCCTCAGTATCGATATGGAACGGAGCACCATTGAGGCGCCCGTCAAGGCGCAACCGGCTCTGCTCGTTTTCACGCCACTGATAAAGTTCGTCCAACTCACCGACGGCCAGCTCGAGACTGTGCTCCTGATCAGGAAGCTCGGTTCGCCAGTTAAAGCGGTCAATACGGATACGGTCGACACCGACGCGCCAGGACGAAGGCTCGTCTTGCTCCTGAGTGGTATCCCGTGGCTCTTGGTCATTCTGCAATGCGCTGAGGTTCACAGGACCCAGCCAAAGCTCCCCATCCCTGAGGCGAACCCCGGATTCGATATCCGCCAGTGCAAGTTCACTCACCAGCAGCTGCTGCTCAAACAGGTGGGGAATATCAATATCCAGCACCAGCTGCCCCACGTTAAGTGGCAGGCGGCCAGGTGCACGGGCGTGAAGCGCATCGACTTCGATACGGCCCTGCTGCCAGTTCAGCTTGAGCGCTCTAAGACCCACATCCTCGGCCCCCTGCTTTTGCAACCAGATGACCGCCTGATCCCTCAAAACATAGGGCAGCGTATGGAAGAGCAGTAAAAACCCCACCAGTACTCCACACGCCCACTTCATCCCTTTCATGCAGCTCCCCGCCCGTGACTCGACAAAACAGAGCTTCATTATAACCATGGCCGGCCCCGAAACAGCCTCAAGACAGGGCCGTCACCACAGGTTCAACGGCAACGGGCAGCAGGGTAAGCCCGCATGTGCCTGAATACGCAAACCGCGCAGGCAACTATAAAGGCCCATGTTTTATTGGTAGAATCGCCGCAATTAATCTCAAACCTTAATTAAACGGGAATACGACATGGCACATCACGACGAAAACTTCCGTGATAATGCTGGCTACGGCTGGATTGTCATTAATCTGCTGGCGTTGCTCTGGATCACGATGCCGGTCAGCATCGCGCTGATAAAGGTCGTGCAGTGGTAAGGCTCCACCTGCAGCTGGCCATTTGACACGCCCGCGCTGCGCATCGGCGATATCGCCAATGGATCGGGCCTGAGCGCTGAAATCATTCGATATCTCGAACGCCTCGGCCTGATCAGTCCCCCCGGCCGCCTGCCCTCAGGCGACCGCTGCCACAACGAACACAGCCTGGAACGACCGCACTTTACCCGGCGCTGAAAGTCGCTCGCAGCTGTACTGTATGAAATTCAGGACCTGCGGCAGCTCGCTAACACGGCAGGATCGACGCAGGTCAAACAGCACTCCGGCAGCGGCTCCCAGAGGCAGACGCCGGGAAACCGCAGGGAATGTCGGTTACGGCTTGATGGTTTCAACGCCGCCGGTGGTGCCCATCAGCACGACATCCGCCGCACGGCGCGCAAACAGCCCGTTGGTAACAACACCAACAATGTTGTTCAGTTCGGCCTCAAAAGCCTTGGGGTCCCGGATTTTCAGATTATAAACATCAAGAATCAGATTGCCGTTATCGGTGACAAACCCTTCGCGCAGCTCCGGCTGACCGCCAAGGCGCACCAGTTCACGGGCCACCAGTGAACGCGCCATTGGAATCACTTCCACCGGCAGCGGAAAAGCCCCCAGGCACTCAACCTGCTTGGATGCATCGACGATACAGACAAATTCCTTTGCTGCCGCTGCAACGATTTTTTCCCGGGTCAGAGCGCCGCCGCCGCCCTTGATCAGGTTCAGATCGGCATCAAACTCGTCAGCCCCATCAACATAGGTATCCAGCCCCGTTACAGCATTCAGGTCATAGACCGGGATGCCGTGCCCACGCAGCCGCTCGGCGGTCGCCTCGGAACTCGCCACCGCAGCCTCAAACAAATGCTTGATGCCGGCCAGCTCATCAATAAAGAAGTTGGCCGTGGAACCGGTGCCGACACCGATGATGGAATCGCTCTGCAAGCCGCCCTTGATATAGTCCAGAGCCGCCCGCGCAACAGCCCGCTTCATTTCATCCTGCGTCATCACACTTAAACCCGTATGCTAGTAAGGCGATAAATTATACGCACTGTGCCGGCGCGCTTGTAGACGCAAGCGGTGTCAGCTTATACCATTTCCTGCTATTTGCGGCTGCACTGGCGCCGCCAGACCTAACTTATGGCACAGCATTCCCATGGCTCATCGATATATCAAGAAGATTCTGGAGGCACGTGTCTATGACGTTGCCATCGAGACCCCGCTGGATTATGCCCGCAGCTTGTCCGAACGGCTGGATAACCGGGTACTCCTGAAGCGCGAAGACCTGCAACCGGTGTTTTCGTTCAAGCTCCGTGGCGCCTATAACAAAATGGCTCAGCTGAGCGCCGACGAAAAAGCCAAAGGCGTGGTTACGGCTTCAGCCGGCAACCATGCCCAGGGGCTGGCCTACTCGGCGCGCCACATGAATGTCAAAGCCACCATCGTCATGCCCAAGACCACGCCGGACATCAAGGTCAGCAACGTCAAGGCAATGGGCGGCAAGGTCGTGTTGCACGGCGATACCTTTGAGGAAGCCAAGGCCCATGCAGAGCGCCTGGTCGACGAGAAAGGGCTTGTCTATGTACCACCCTACGATGACCCCGATGTCATTGCCGGTCAGGGCACCATTGGCATGGAGCTGCTGCACCAGGAAAGCGGCCCCATCGAGGCTGTCTTTGTCCCGGTGGGTGGTGGCGGACTGATCGCCGGTATTGCTGTCTATATCAAATACCTGCGGCCGGACGTCAAGATCATCGGCGTCGAGTCCGAAGACTCCGCCTGCCTGCACGCTGCGCTGGCAGCCGATGCGCGCGTAAAACTGTCACAGGTGGGCATCTTCGCCGAAGGCGTGGCCGTGGCCCAGATCGGCGAACATACCTTTGACCTGGCACGCCAGTATGTCGATGAGGTCATAAAAGTGACCACTGACGAAATCTGCGCCGCCATCAAGGACATCTTTGACGACACCCGCTCGATCTGTGAGCCGTCCGGCGCCCTGGGCGTTGCCGGTCTGAAAAAATACGTTGCGCGTGAGCAATGCAGCGAACGCACCCTGATTGCTATCGACTCCGGCGCCAACGTCAACTTCGACCGCCTGCGACATATCGCCGAACGTTCCGAAGTCGGCGAAAAACGCGAAGCCATCATCGCCGCCCGCATACCGGAACGCCCCGGCAGCTTTCGCAAGTTCTGTGCCGCGCTGGGCAAGCGCAACATCACCGAATTCAACTACCGCTACAGCGATGACAATGAAGCCATCGTCTTTGCCGGCATCCAGACCAGCAGCGAAGGCCCCGGCCGCGCCGCCCTGCTGACCGAGTTACAGGAGCACCTCGAAGAGGTCATCGACCTGACCGACAACGAGATGGCCAAGCTGCACATCCGTTACATGGTGGGCGGACACGCCCCGGCAACCGTGAGCAACGAGGTAGTATTCCGTTTCGAATTCCCGGAACGCCCGGGCGCGCTGATGAAGTTCCTCAGCAAGCTGGGCGGGCGCTGGAACATCTCCATGTTCCATTACCGTAACCACGGCGCGGCCTACGGTCGCGTACTGGTCGGCATGCAGGTACCCGCCAGCGAGCACGAGCAGGTCAAGGCGTTCCTGGGTGAAATCGGCTACAACTACTGGGATGAAACCGATAATACGGCCTACCGTCTGTTTCTGGGTCAGGCGTAATACCCCTCCCCTGGCCGCCTGAAAGCAAAAAGCCCCGACGGTCTGCACCGTCGGGGCTTTTTCTTGGGCGAGTTAAGCGCCCTTATTTGACCAGTTTGGAGAAATCCGCGGTCGCTGCTTCGCTTGCCTTGGTCGCCAGACCGCTAAAGGCTTCGCCCTGGGCCTTGAGCATCTCAAACAGCGCCTTGCTGGAGTCCAGGTTAAACGAAACCAGCTCCTGCGGCGTTTTCAGCGTCTGAGCCTTGTCGGCATTGGCTTTGAAGAAAGCGGCCAGTTCTTCACCGTTTTTCTTCTGCAGTTCAATGGACTCGCTGATGGTGCTGGTCTGGAGTTCAACCAGAGACTGCACGGTTTCAAAAGCTGTCTTGATAGTCGCGTTGGCACTCATGATATCGTTCCTCTATTAGTTAATTGTGCACTGCACAATAACAATGATTATACCCATCCAGCCGCGCCTGGCAATAAATTTGTGCAGTGCACAATAAATTTTTACGACCGCTGGCCGCCAGGCTATACCACACCCACACCGAACAGCCGCCCCGAGCGCACGGTCTGACGAACCTGCCTGCTGGCTGTCCCACAACACCTGAAGGACACACGCAAAAAAGCCCCGCAAACTTTCGTCTACGGGGCTTTTTTTGCTTGTCACCTGAATCTGTCGTTCAACAATACTGCCGTGCAGTATCAGATCACAACCAGGCGACTTGCCGAAAGCAGCTTACTTGGACAGCTTGCTGAACTCGGAAGTAGCAGATTCGCGGGCTTCGTTGGCAATAGCGGTGAACGCTTCGCCCTGGCCTTTCAGCAGTTCGAACAGTGCCTTGTTGGTGTCAACATTGAACTTGATCACGTCTTCAGGTGATTTCAGTTCTTTGGCTTTTTCAACTTCGCTCTTGAAGAAAGCAGCCAGCTCTTCGCCAGTTTTTTTCTGCTGTTCAACAGATTTGGTGATAGCGGCAACCTGGATGTTCATCAGGTTCTGCATGGCTTCAAAAGGCTTCTGGAAATCTACGGACATGGTCATTGCTCTACTCTCCTAAGTTGTTGTGCACCGCACAATTGAATCCATTATAAGGCGAATGCGGGCAGGATCAAGTCTTTTTTTGTGCAGTGCACAAAAATATCCTCCAGCCTGCCCTCGCTGCCTTTTACAGCCTGCCATCAAGTCTTTGCCGTTTGATGAAACCGCACAGGACACCACACACATCGCGAAATTTGCCCCTCAGGGCGTTTCAGGCGAATGGTGGAAATCAGTGCTGAAAAACGCCTGCAGTGTAAAGAAGCCCAGCGATACGATACCCCACACCAGGCCCAGCACGACGCCAGCATCGACAATCCCGCGCCAGGGCTGAGCCAACTGGTGCACCAGCTGCACCAGCCCGATGATGCCCAGAGTCAGGCAGATGGTGATGATCTGGCGTTTACGCTGAATATGGAAAAAACCCATGCAGAACAGCGGCGCCAACAAAAACCGCAACGGCGTAACATGGCGTGACAGGTAATGAATGCGCGCAGCGACCCGGGGCGAAAAGCCACACTGGAAACCACGATAGCCCTCGGAAAAGCCCATGAAAACAAGACTGAACATCAGGGCGGCCCAGTGATAGACGCTCAACGGCTGACTGAACATCTGCCAGCTGATCTGACTCAGACGATAAATGGCACCGCCAAACAGCAGCACAATGCCGCTGAAACCCCAAATTGCCGCAAGAGAACCCAACACTGCCTTGCCCTGACTGACTCAAAGAGGACGCTATTATAGCCTTCTGCCAGCCGTTGGACATCCTTGTGCGCTGCACGTACAGCAAACAGCCCACAACGAAAAAGCCACCTGCACAGGCAGGTGGCTTTCGGTCAACCGGACGCTTATCGGCAGGCGAGAAGCTACTTGGTGATGATCTCCGGTCCCATGATGCTGTAGGGCAGCCAGGTGGACAGCACAGGGATGTAGGTCACCAGAATCAGGAACACAAACAGCACCGCCACAAACGGCATCGCGGCCTTGACGACGCGCGCCAGACTCATGCCGGTAATGCCCGAGGTGACGAACAGGTTCAGCCCGATCGGTGGCGTAATCATGCCGATTTCCATGTTAACCACCATGATGATGCCCAGGTGAATGGGATCCACACCCAGCGCCATGGCAATGGGGAACACCACCGGCGCCACGATCACCAGCAGACCGGACGGTTCCATGAACTGCCCGCCGATCAGCAGCAGCACGTTGACCGCAATCAGGAAGGTAAACCAGTTGAAGCCCGCATCCAGCATCCACTCGGTCACCATCTGCGGAATCCGTTCCGAGGACAGCGTGTGGGCAAACAGCAGCGCATTCGCGATGATGAACATCAGCATGACCGTCGTCTTGGTGCCTTCCAGAATCACCTTGCGGCTTTCGCCCCCCAGGATAGCCGGGAAAAAGCTGCGCCCGACCGCCACCAGGTTGCGACGCCAGATCGGCAGAGCCGATACGAGGCAGCGCATCAGGGACGCGTCCACATGCTTGCCACGCTTGAAAATGTAGAACAGGGCAATCACCAGGCTCATGCCCAGTCCCCAGACCGCGCGCTCACCAACGGTGGTCGTTCCACTCTGAGCAGTGGCAAAGAACGACATGATCATCCAGACCAGAAAGAAGGAAACGCCGTAAACACTGCCGTTAAAGCCGACTCGTGCAACATCGGAATCACTATCCGCGACCCAGGGCATGCCCTTGAGCGGCCCCATGTCGCGGTAAACGAAGAGCGCAATCAGCATGGCATAAACGGCTGCCACCACGGCGGCTTCCGTCGGTGTAAAGACACCCCCGTAAATACCACCCATGATGATCACGATCAGGAACAGGCCCCAGCCCGCTTCCTTGCCGCCGCGGACAATTTCGCCAAAGCCCTTCCAGGGTTCAGCCGGCAGGTTCTTGATACGCGCCACCACATAGATCGCAAGCATCAGCATGAAACCGGCCATCAGGCCCGGAATGACGCCGGCCAGGAACATGCGCCCCACAGAGACATCGGTGGCGGCGGCGTACACCACCATCACGATGGACGGCGGGATCAGGATACCCAGGGTACCGGCGTTGGCGATGATGCCAGAGGCGAACTCCTTGGAGTAACCAACCTGACGCATACCTGCGATGGCGATGGTACCGATGGCGACCACCGTGGCCGGCGAGGAGCCGGACAGGGCCGCAAACATCATGCACGCCAGCACGGAAGCCATGGCCAGTCCGCCACGAAAGTGTCCGACACTGGCGATGGCGAAGTTGATCAGACGCTTGGCCACACCGCCGGTGGACATGAAGGCCGATGCCAGAATAAAGAACGGTATCGCCAGCAACGTGTAGTGCTGACCGGCACCGAACAGCGATATGGCCACCGAGGACAGCGAATCACTCGAAAAGAAACTGATAAACAGGATTGATGACAACCCCAGAGAAATACCGACGGGCAGGCCCAGGAACAGCAGGACCATCACCATCACAAACAGAATCATTGCATCCACGTCAGACTCCTCGCTATCAGTCTTTCAAAACGTTCAGGTTGTCTTCCACCAGGTCTTTCGCTTCATGCCCGCTGATGAGCATGGGGCGTTTGTCCCGCCAGATATCGATGAACGCCTGCAATGAACGGTAAACCAGCAGCGCCAGGCTGATCGGCAGGATAACCAGTACCAGCCAGCGGTGAACGCGTGGCTGTATGCCGAAGGCTTCCTGCATGAATTCGGGGTAACGCAGTTCTTCCACGCCAATGCCTATCTTGTACATCTTGGCCCAGTACTCGATGGCGCCACCGCGCACGTCCACACCCAGCATCGCCAGCCAGGTGGAGTCGAGCAGGATCAGGCCGTACATCAGGGTCGCAAAGGCACCAAACAGTGACAGCGCCTTGCACACCTTGTGCGGCACTGCGTTCAACACTATATCCACGCCCAGGTGAATGCCGGTCTTGATGCCATAACTCATGCCCAGCAGGATCAGCCAGGAAAACGCCAGGGTGTTAAATTCCAGCGCAGCAGACCAGCCGGAATTGAAGCCATAGCGTGCAATAACCTGCCCAAACGACACCAGCATGATTGAGCTGATAATGATGACCAGCAGATTTTCTTCAGCCTTGGCCATCGCCACTGGAAACAGTTTTTCCAGAATCCAGAGGATGACAATGAAAACCAGTAGATATAAGTGCGGCCAGTAGTCCATAGGAGACACCATTAAGGATCAGGCCGTGGCCAGCCTGGAGCGGATTAAAGGGAACAGCATTGGATGGGTTGTCGGTGTTGCGGCAACCCGGATAGGGGCTGGATCCCGCCAAAGACAGGAACCGGTACCGGAAGCCTCGGCCCCCGGTACCGGACACTGCGATCAGGAACCTGCGGCAGCTTCGATCAGGTCGGCCCCGATTTCGCCTTCGAACTGTTTCCAAACCGGTTTCATGGTATCAACCCACTTCTGACGCTGTTCGTCTGTCAGGGTGTTGATCTTGCCACCGGCCTCCAGAATGTTGGCGCGGTTTTCAGCTTCTGCGGCCTTCACTTGTTCGTTGGCCTGCTGAGTGACTTCATCGGCAATCTTCAGAAACTGCTCACGCACTTCGGGCTCCAGGCCATCGAGGAACTCGGACGAGGTCATGAACAGGTAGGCCAGCAACTGATGGTTGGTTTCAGTCACGCTGTCCTGCACTTCGAAGAACTTTTTGGTGTAGATGTTGGACCAGGTGTTCTCCTGGCCGTCCACCACGCCGGTCTGCAGCGCACCGTAAACTTCGGCAAAGGCCATCGGCTGCGGCGACGCACCCATGGCTTCGATCATGGCCTTGGCCACATCGGAGGTCTGCACGCGGAACTTCATGCCATTGGCATCGGACGGTTCAATCAGCGGCTTGTTGGCCGAGAAATACTTCATGCCGGACATCCAGTACCCCAGACCGACAAAGCCAACATCCTGCATTTCGTTCAGCAGGCCCTTGCCGGCTTCGGAATTGGCGAAGCGAATGGCGGCGTCCATGTCCTTGAAGATGAACGGCAGGTCGAAAACACCATACTTGGGGCTGTAGGAGCCAAACTTGGACAGCGACGGTGCCAGAATCTGCACATCACCCAGCAGCAATGCTTCAAGCTCCTTGCTGTCACCAAACAATGTCGAATTCGGGAATACCTCAACGCACATCACACCGTTCATTTCGGTATTAACACGTTCGGCGAATTGATTGGCCGCAACCACCTTCGGATGTGTTGTTCCACCAGTCACATGGCTCAGTTTGGCAACAATCTCGCCGCTCTCGCAGGAGGCGAACGCCGTTGAGGCAGAGATGGACAGTGCAAGAGCGGACAGTGCCAGAGTGAGTTTTTTCATTATTGTGTCTCCATTGAGGTGTGTACTTGGGGGCGGCCAGCCAACGGCCAGATTCGCCCACCGGGACTTACAACACAGTCAAATAAGCACATGGCGTGCCAACACATAAAAAACCCTGTAGAAGCAAGGCATGCCGCGCTCATAAGTTCTACTTAGGGTAGCAGCGAAATGAAAAAACAGCGGAAAAAGACGGAAAACCACCCATACAAACAACACGAATGTGCGGATAACCACCCATTTGCAGTTATGCAGCGGAAGTGCCCCCAAGCGCACTCAAAAACACCCCTGATACGCTTTAAATCACCCTCAAGGCAGCCATCGCGGCCCCTGAGGCCCGTCTATTCTGTCCACCCAGGCGACTTCGCACAGGCGGCTTTCGGTGGGCTGGCGGATATCCACCCAGTCCGCGCGAGGCTGCATGCTTACTTGAAGTCGCTCTTGTCCAGGGCGTATTTTTTCATCTTGTCGTAGAGCGTCTTGCGCGGCAGCCCAAGGAATTCCAGGGTGTCCCGAATCGAACCGCCGGTGCGCGACAGCGCCGCCTGAATCAGCATTTTTTCGAACCGCTCCACCTGATCCGGCAGCGACTGTGCAGCCCCGCCAGCGCCGTCGGTAATCAGCCGGTTGTCGAAGTCAAAGGTGCCGGATTCCCCGAGCAGAACGTAGCGTTCGGCAATATTGCGCAGCTCGCGGACATTGCCAGGCCAGTCATAAAGCATAAGGCTGTGCATGCGCTCGGCTGAGAGCGTGGGTATCTCGCGGTTGTACTGCGCCGAGGCTACCAGCGCAAAATGCTGAAACAGCAGGCCGATATCCTCGCGTCGCTCGCGTAACGGCGGTATATCCAGCCGCACGACATTGAGCCGGTAATACAGGTCCTCGCGAAACGCCCCCTGTGCTGCCAGCGCTTTGAGATCGGTTTTAGTGGCCGCAATCACGCGCAGGTCCAGGCCGATCACTTCATTGGAGCCCAGGCGTTCAATCGCGCGTTCTTCCAGCACCCGCAGCAGCTTGATCTGCAGCGCCAGTGGCATGCTCTCGATCTCGTCGAGGAACAGGGTGCCGCCATTGGCGTGCTCGAACTTGCCGATGCGCCGAGTACGCGCATCGGTAAAGGCGCCCTTCTCATGCCCAAACAGCTCTGACTCAATCAGGTTTTCCGGCACGGCGCCGCAGTTAATGGCGACAAAGTTGTGGTCACGCCGGCCGCTGTGTTCGTGGATATAGCGCGCCATCAAATCCTTGCCCGCACCGGTTTCGGCCTGAATCATGATATCGGCCGGGGCGTCGGCGATGCTGTGCAGCAAGCGTCGCAGCTGGGTCATCGCCGGTGCATTGCCCAGCAGGCGCGGCCCGGGCGCACTCTGGGCTTCAAGCTCCAGTGTCAGGCGCCGATTCTCGATGGTCAGGGCACGCTTCTCCATGGCCCGGCGAACCACATCCAGCAACAGGTCTGCCGCAAAGGGCTTCTCGATAAAATCGTAGGCGCCGGCGCGCATGGCGGACACCGCCATCGAAATATCACCGTGACCGGTAATCAGAATCATCGGCAGATCCGCGTCGATGGCACGGACCCGCTCCAGCAACTCAAGCCCATCCATCCCGGGCATGTTGATATCGGATATCAGCACCCCGTTCCAGTCATCGCTGAGCAGCTCCAGAACCCGCTCGCCCCGTTCCAGGGTCGTCACATCGTAACCCGCCAGCTCCAGCGTCTGACCGGCCGCCAGGCGTATGTGCTTCTCGTCATCCACCAGAATAATGGGGCGATCCTGTGCATTCTTGTTCATGGGCATAGGCAAATTGATCCGCTAATAATCAGGGCTGGCCGGTGGTAAAGGGCTGCCGTACAGGCTGCAGCACCAGCGTAAAGCAGGCACCGCCGGCAGGATGGTTGCTGGCCAGCAGACGCCCACCCAGGCTTTCCACAATGCGGTGGGAAATCGACAGGCCGAGCCCCAGCCCCTGACCGGCTTTCTTGGTGGTAAAGAAGGGCTCGAACAGGTGCTCCAGGTATTCGGGGGAGATGCCTGGCCCATTGTCCCGTACGCTCAGCTGTACGGCAGCATTACTGCACTGCAGGCCTATATCGATCCGCCCCTCGGACTGACCTTCCAGCGCCTGCATGGCGTTGCCAATGAGATTAACCAGCACCTGTTCCAGGCGCAGGATATCACCCAGTACATAGACATGCTCAAGCCCCCCTGGCCAGTGAACACTGACTGACTGACGATCCAGACGGCCGTAAAGGATGGACATGGCACCATCGCGAACCGATTTCAGACAGACCGGTTCCGGCGACCCGCTGCTGACACGGGCAAACTCCTTCAGAGGATGGATGATCTTCGCCATGCGTTCGGTCAGCCGGGAAATCTCCTCAAGGTTAGCCTCGGCACGTTCCGGCCGGCCCCGCTGCAGAAATACGCGGCCATTGTCGGCATAACTGCGAATGGCAGTCAGTGGCTGATTCAACTCATGATTGATCCCGGCAGACATCTGCCCGAGCACGGCCAGCTTGGCCGTCTGAATCAGCTCATTCTGGGTTTGCTGGTGCTGGGTCATTTCCTGCTGCAGGCGCGCGTTGGCCAGGGTGAGATCCTGGGTGCGCTGCTCCACCCGGCTTTCGAGCTGCTGCTGCGCCCGCTGCAGCTGTGACTCCTGTTGCTTGCGCTCGGTGATATCCTGAATGGTCACGATAAAGTGACGCTCGTCATTGGCGGCCATGCGCCCGATCGTCAGTTCGATTGGAAAGAGAGAATGGTCCGCGCGCCTGGCCTTTGCCTCGATATGCAGTTCCTGCGCGCTATCGCCCGGCGCTGCGGTAATGTGCTGCCAGCAAACAGGCCTGTCCGGATAAGCCAGTAGCTTGCTGAAATACTCACCACGAATGTCTTCTTCCCGGTAGTGGAACAGCTTTTGTGCCGTAGGATTGCAGGATTCGATGCGCCCCTGAGCATCCAGGGTCATCAGGCCGGCCTGAGTATTATCGATAATCGCCCGTATACGGGCGTCGTTCTCTTCCAGCGCATGCAGCTCACGCTCACGAAATTGCGCACGCTCCTGCTTGATGCGGTTACGCGCCAGCATAAAAAGAACCAATAGCAGCAGCGCAAAATAGATGACCGCCGTCAGCAGCAGGGCGCGGAAGACCCGCTGTTCAACAGGCTTCATGCTGGCCAGCACTGCAACGCTGAGCCCGCTGTTGGGCACCGGGTTGCTCTGCAACAGATAGTGCCGTGTGCGCACCCCGTCAAGGCTCGGATTATCCAGCCGTGAACCTTCCACCAGCGTAATCAGCTGGCTGCCATCCGGGCCTTTGTCGCGCCACAGTATATCCAGCGTACTCAGCTCCTGACCACCGTAGCGCAGACTGTCGACGATACGGTACAGGTCCGGCTGGGACAGCGGCTTTAGCGTGCGAAATTTCCAGTCCGGCCGGGTGGATATAACGATGATGCCGTCTTCATCGGTCACCAGTATGTCCAGCAAGGGGTCGTTCCAGTCGCCTTCTATATCATTGAGGTCAATCTTGACGACAATGACCCCCGCCACCTTGCCGGCAATTTTCACCGGGTAGGAATAGAAGTACCCCCGCTTGTTCGACGTGGTACCCAGCGCAAAATAGCGGCCGGCGTGTCCCGCCATGGCCTGCTGATAATAGGGTCTGAAAGAAAAATTCTGGCCAATAAAGGTCCGTTCCTTAAACCAGTTGCTTGCCGCAATGGTGTCGCCCGCAGCGTTCATCAGATAGGCATCAGTGGTGCCGATAATGGTGTTGACCTTTTCCAGATACAGGTTGGCACGCATGCGCGCATCGGCGTCGCCCTGATGCAATAGCGCATTGAGCAGCTCGGAATGCGATGCCAGCAACTGCGGCAGGTCCTTGTATCGATCCAGCGTCTGCTGCAGGCTCAGGGTATAGCGGTTCATGTCTGCAGCACTGCGCAGCCTGACGTCCTGCATCGCCTGCTGACGTACCAGTACAGACACCTGCGCCATCAGAAACAGGAACAGCAGCAACAGCAGTATTACCGCAACCGGACGGTGCGTCCGCACAGGTAAATTCGATGTCTGGGGGGCACGTTGAGTATTATTCATAGTCAGGTCTCATTATGCGCCGGCATGCATGAACTTGAAATAGCATCACCGCGCCCTTACTGTGTGCCAGAGTTCCGCCGACTCGCCGTGCTTAACGATATTATCCAGGGTGCGGCACCGCACTGCCCGACCGTTCAACTCCAGCTCCCTGCGCCCACCGAGGCCAGGCAAACTGGCAAGAGATTCGCCATGCAGATAGAAAAGCTGATTGCCAGCGAGCTGAATGCTCGCCACGAACAGGTTATTGCCGCCGTACAGCTACTGGACGAAGGCGCTTCAGTGCCCTTTATTGCCCGTTACCGCAAGGAGGTAACCGGTGCCCTGGACGATACTCAGCTGCGCACCCTTGAGCAGCGCCTGGGCTATCTGCGCGAACTGGCAGAGCGGCGCAGCAGCGTGCTGGACAGCATCCGCAGCCAGGGCAAGCTCAGTGCCGAGCTGGAGCAGCAGATTTTGGCCGCCGATACGAAAAACCGGCTCGAAGACCTTTACCTGCCCTACCGCCCCAAACGTCGCACCCGTGCTCAGAAGGCCCGGGAAGCCGGCCTCGAACCCCTCAGCGAGGCACTGTTGAGCGGCAAGGGCCAGGGATCACCACAGCAACTGGCTCAAGCCTTCGTAAATCCGCAAGGGGGCATTGAAACGCCAGACCAGGCACTGGACGGCGCCCGCCATATCCTGATCGAACGCCTGGCGGAAAACGCCGACCTGCTCGCATCAGTGCGCGCCTGGCTATGGCAGCAGGGCGAACTGGTTGTCACCGTCGTCAAGAGCAAGGAAATCGAAGGGCAGAAATTCAGCAATTATTTCGACTACCGGGAACGCTGCGCCCGCATTCCCTCACATCGGGCGCTGGCGATTCTGCGCGGTCATCAGGAAGGCGTGCTGCGCTACAGCCTGCAGCCACCCGAAGGCCAGGAGCAGGAAGGCCCCCTGCGCATCGCCCGGCACTGGCAATTGCGCCCCGGCAACGGCAAATCACAGCCCTGGCTCGATGAAACCCTGCAGCAGTGCTGGTCACAAAAGCTGCTCCCCGGCATTGAAAGTGACCTTGTGCGCCAGCTGCGCGGTGCCGCCGAGGCTGAAGCCATCCAGGTATTTGCCCGCAATCTGCGTGATCTTCTGCTGGCCGCCCCGGCAGGGCAACGTGCCACGCTGGGGCTGGACCCGGGTCTGCGCAGTGGCGTCAAGGCGGCTGTCGTCGATGCCACCGGCAAGCTGCTGGCCCATGAAACCCTGTACCCCCATGCACCACACAAGCGCTGGGACCAGTCACTGGCGACGCTGGCAAAGCTTTGTCGCACACACAAGGTGGAGTTAATCGCCATCGGCAACGGCACGGCATCCCGCGAAACAGAACAGCTGGCGCGCGAACTGGCCCAGAAAGAACCCTCGCTGTCTCTGGTGCCGGTTGTGGTCAGCGAGGCCGGTGCCTCGGTCTATTCAGCCTCCGAACTCGCCGCGAAGGAATTTCCCGACCTCGATGTCACCATACGCGGCGCGGTATCCATCGCCAGACGCTTGCAGGACCCGCTGGCCGAACTGGTCAAGATAGAAGCCAAGGCCATTGGGGTGGGTCAGTATCAGCACGATGTCGACCAGAAAGAACTGGCCGGCATGCTGGACACGGTTATCGAGGATTGCGTCAACCATGTCGGTGTTGACCTCAACACCGCTTCCGTTGAGCTGCTCAGCCAGATTGCGGGCCTGAGCCGCAGCGTCGCCAGCAACATTGTCGAGCATCGCAACCAGCAAGGCGCCTTCAAGCGACGCCAGCAACTGCTAAAAGTGCCGCGCCTGGGTCCCAAGGCCTACGAACAGTGCGCGGGATTTCTGCGCATTCGCAACGGCGACCAGGCGCTGGACAATTCGGCTGTCCACCCGGAAGCCTATCCGCTGGTCGAACGCATGGCGGCACAGCTGGGCTGCTCCCTGCCACAGCTGATCGGCGACCCGGCCAGGCTGGCCAAACTCAACCTCGAAGCCCTGCGCAGCGACCGTTTTGGCGACTACACTCTGACCGACATCGTGCGTGAACTGGAAAAGCCGGGCCGCGATCCCCGCCCCGAATTCCACAGCGCCCGCTTTGATGACGCCATCACCAACATTGAAGACCTGACAACCGGCCTTCAGCTTGAGGGCGTTATTACCAATATCACCAACTTCGGGGCCTTTGTGGATATTGGCGTACACCAGGATGGACTGGTACACATATCGGAGCTGGCCGACCACTTTGTGAAGGATCCGCATGATCTGGTCAATACCGGCCAAATTGTAAAGGTACGTGTACTCACGGTGGATGCCAGGCGCAAGCGCATTGCCCTGAGCATGAAAACGCCCGACAAGAGCGCCGCCGGGGAGGCTGCGGTGAAACCAGCCCCCAAAGCGGTCTCCAGTCCCTCGGCCAAAACTGCGGCCAGGCCCGCAGCCCAGGCCGAAGGCACACTGGCAGCCAAACTGCGGGCCGCCGGGCTCAGCAAGCGGTAATCAGCACAACAGACCGGACGGAAACAGCCCCACGCTTTCTCCGTCTTAATTATTGACCGGTTGGTTTATAATAGCCGCCGTTTCTCACGCTATAGGGGCAGGATCTTGTCTGCAGCACTTCAAAAGCAGCTGGACCAGTTGGTCCGCAATGGTCAGGCAGCGTTGCTCAAGGGCATCCTGCACGGCATCGAAAAAGAAGGCCTGCGTGTTGACGCACAGGGCCAGCTGTCCCAGACGGAACACCCCAGTGGGCTGGGTGCGGCGCTGACCCACAGCTATATCACGACGGACTATTCCGAAGCCCTGCTGGAGTACATCACGCCGGTATTCAAGCGCTCGGAAGACGCGCTGGAGTTCCTCGCGGACCTGCATCGCTTTGGCTACGGCGCACTCGGTGACGAACTGCTCTGGTGTACCAGCATGCCGTGCGATATTCCGAATGAAGAAGACATCCCGATCGCCCGCTACGGCAGCTCCAATGTGGGCCAGCTCAAGCATGTCTACCGCACCGGACTCAAATATCGCTACGGCAAGATGATGCAGACCATCGCCGGAATCCACTACAACTTTTCTTTGCCTGAAGCCTTGTGGCCGGCGTTGCAGGAACTGCAGCAAAACAAAGACAGCCTGCGGGACTTCAAATCGGCACAATACTTTCGCCTGATCCGCAATTTCCGCCGCCACGGCTGGATACTGCTGTACCTGTTTGGCGCATCGCCGGCGCTGTGCAGTTCCTTTCTCAAAGGGCGCAGCCACCAGCTTGAAACGCTGAATGAAGATACACTTTACCTGCCCTATGCCACCTCGCTGCGCATGAGCGACCTGGGCTATTCCAACAAGGCACAATCGTCGCTGGGCATCTGTTTTAACCACCTGGATACCTACACCGCCTCACTGCACCAGGCTATTCACACGCCCTATGCACGCTACGCAGCCATTGGCCTGAAAGTGGATGGCGAATACCGCCAGCTCAACACCAGCGTACTGCAGATCGAGAACGAATATTACAGCGACATCCGCCCCAAGCGAGTCGCCCATTCCGGCGAAAAGCCGCTGCACGCCCTGCAAACCAGGGGGGTCGAATATGTCGAAATTCGCAACACAGATATCAACCCGCTGCTACCGCTGGGCATCGATCAGCAACAGGCCGATTTTATGGACGCCTTCCTGATCAGCTGCCTGCTGGCCGAAGATGCGCTGATCGATGATGACGAATGCGAACGCATCACCGAAAACCTCAAGCGGATCGTTACGCGCGGCCGTGAACCGGGACTGATGCTGCAGTTCGGCGAGGGCGAACGTTCACTTGCACAGTGGGGAGCGGAAATTCTCGACATGGTCAGCCAGACTGCCGCTGTGCTGGATAGAAATGAACATGGAAATGTATATACCCAGGCCGCGACGGCGCAGCGCCAGAAGCTGGACAACCCGGACCTGACACCCTCGGCACAGATACTGGCGCAGCTGCGAGAGTACAAGCTCAGCCATTGCGCATTCAGCCTTGCACAAAGCCGGGCACACCGTGAAACCCTGCTGCAGGCACCCCTGAGCGAGGAACGCCAAGCCTACTTTAACGAACTGGTACACAAATCGGTCAAAGACCAGACCCGTATCGAAACCGAAGACCAACTTGACTTCGATCAATATTTGGCCAGTTATCTGGCCCAGTAGCACCCGCTGCCCTGCTCAAGTGCCGCCAACGCCCCCGGGCGCTGGCGCACCTGAGTGAAGCGACCGTAAGGCGCTACGCCGTCTGCTAGACGGGTGTGCGAATGGGCTACTGAATGACCAGGCTGGTAAAAAACAGATCCGTCACAAAGGACTCGCCCTCTTCCGCCTGCAGCGTTGCCTGCACCTGCGCCAACGCCTCTTTGGCCAACGCCGCCTGCGCCTCTACGCTAGACAACTCGCCCTCCTCCTGGGCACTGAGCAGAAACACGATGTCATTGCGGATACTGGGCAGGTGATAGTTCACCGCATGGTGTCCATCCTCGCTGTCGACCTGAAGCGTGATCTCGCACTTTACAAACCTTAGCGCCCCCTGCCCTCCGAAATTGGCCACAAACGGCTTGAGCTCGACATAGCCGATGTAACCGGAGGACTCTGATTGCCCTTCATCGGCCCACGCCGGCTGCAGCAAGAACCCCAGTATCAACCCCAGAAGCAATGTTCGAAGCATCCTGTTCCCGTCCCTTTCGTTTTCATGACCCTGGCAGACGGGCCAGTATAGCCCGGGGTCGCAGCAGGGTTAAGGCATCTTGCGTAATAACACAAGCCGCATTCAGACCATCGGCCGGGGTCTATTGCGCCTGCCTTCGCGTTGGGATTAGTATTGGGTCTGACTGAAAGAAGGAGCCAAGCGATGCTGGAAAAATGTCGCACTGCAAAAGAACGCTGGGGCGGTGTCAGTGACATCATTGATCACTTGCTGGAAGAGCGGCAGCTGCTTATCAGTCGTTTCGTCGCGCTTCCCACCCTCGCGCTGAACGAAGATTTCAAGCCCCGGACCGAAGCCTTTTGCGATCTGCTAATGGACTATCTGTCCTCCGGTCATTTCGAAGTCTACGAACAACTGCTGCGCGAAGGCAGCGAGTTTGATGACGGCAGTCTCGAAAAGGCGCAAAAACTATTCCCACTGATTCAGCTGAGCACCGACTTCGCCCTAGATTTCAATGACAACTGCGCCAGCCGCCTGTCTGAACTCACGCTGCGCAAGGTACGTGATTTTTCTGATCAGTTGTCACGCCTGGGCGAATTGCTTGAAGAACGCTTTGAACTTGAAGATCGCATGATCGAAATTCTGCACAACTCACACCGCGATCTGATGCTGGCCGAAAACAGGGAATAAGGCATGCGCACCGCCCTGGCCGCCGGCACGGTGGCCACTCTGGCATTGCTGCTGACAGGCTGCAGCCGCAATGAAGCTCCTGTTTCCTGGCACGAATACGCCATGCAGGGTGCGTACTCCGCCAGCCTGTCCAGCCAGGGACGCTTCACCGTAATCGGTTCTATTCAGCATGGCGCCAGTCTATGGGATAACACCCGTAATGCTCGCCTGTTCAACTGGAACCATCAGCCGGGCCAATACTCCATCATCGCGACCACGGCTCTGTCGCCCGACGAAAGTTTTGCCGCCACCGCAGGTCAACAGGATCTGGTGTTGTGGAGCCTGGTCAGCGGTCAGGCAGTATGGTTCTGGAGTTCGCCGGCCGAAATTCTGGCCCTGAAGCTGAGCCGCGGTGCCGACTATGCCCTGCTGGGGCTCGCCAACCACGAAGCGGTCTATTTCGATATCAAGAACGGCGGCATAAAACTCAGCCTGCGCCACGATGCGCGGGTGCGGGCCGTAGACCTTAGCCAGGACGGCCGTCTGGCCCTGACCGGTTCAGACGCCTACAAGGCCAAACTCTGGGACCTGCAATCCGGCACTCTGCTGCAGACGCTGGAGTTTGGCAACGTGGTTGATACCGTGACGCTGTCCCCTGACGGTCGTCTGGCTTTTAGTGCCGGCAGCCTCGACAAGGCCCTCATCTGGGATACTGCCAGCGGCGAAGTACTGCATACCCTGTCCAACTTCGGCAGCCTGTTTCAACGCCGCATGAGCTTTCTCAGCGCGCGTTTTTCTGCCAGTGGCGAACAGTTACTCACCGGCAGTGCCGCAGGCGTGGTCCAGCTCTGGGATATCACCAGCGGCCAGGAACTGCGGCGCTGGAAAATCCACCAACGTGCCCCCTACGGCCCCACCAGCACCGCAGCTTACGCCGTGGCGTTCGCCAGCGATGGCTACTACGCCATCGGCTCCAACGGCATTATCAATCTGCTGCGTTAAGTCACGCCGACCGATACCGCAGCACCCTGCTCTGCCCCAAACGAAAAAACCCGCAGCACAACACTGCGGGTTAGCGGATATAGCACATCCTGCATGGAACAACCCAACAGGCGGGAACACCCATTGGGTTGCCAGACTAGACCGGCGCCGGATTATTTCTCGGCCGCAGCCTCTGCCTGAGCGTCGTCCGCCTTGGGATTGATTTCCAACAGCTCAACCTCGAACACCAGCGTCTCGTTGGGGCCGATCGCATTGCCCATGCCGCCCGGGCCGTAGGCCAGGTCAGCCGGAATAACCAGACGCGCCTTGCCACCTTCCTTCATCAGCTGCAGACCCTCGGTCCAGCCCGGAATCACGCCGTTAAGCGGGAAAGAAACCGGCTCGCCACGGGAATATGAACTGTCGAACTCGGTCCCGTCGATCAGCTGGCCCTTGTAATGTACCTTGACCGTATCGGCCGCAACGGGGTTCTTGCCGCTACCGGCGGTCAGTTCTTCGTACTGCAAACCGGACTCAGTGGTCGTAACCGCCTCGTTCTTGCCGTTATCGGCCTGGTAAGCCGTGCCCTTGTCGAGGTTGTCCTGAGCGATCTTGGCAAACTCTTGACGCTGCTCTTCCATCTTCTTCATCTGGAAGGCCTGCATGACCTCACCGACCTGGTCCTTGTTGAGCAGCGGCTCCTCGCCTTTGTAGATGGCCTCAATACCCTGGCGGAACGACTCGATGTCCAGCGTATCGAGATCCTGCTTGAGCTTGTCGCCAAGGATCAGACCGAGGCTGTAGCTGAGCTTCTTGTCTTCGGTATCCAGCGCGTCAGCCTGAACGGCCGATGTCACTGCGACCAGAGAGGCCATGGCTACTGCCAGAAACGTTTTCTTCATTACAAATTCCCTACTGATAATGCTGAATGTCGTTGTTTAGTGACCGATTTAACTCTAAAGTTCACGCCATTACCACTGCAATTGCGGTACCCGCCGGGCGGGCAGTGGTCCTGCTGCCGCTTGCACCAGAACCTGCAATACGGCCAGCAGTCGTGATTCCGGCACGAGACCTTCAAACCGCAGATACTGTACGATGTTCTGCAGCAGCAGGTCAGGGCACCCGACAGTTGCCACGACAGGCCAGTCTCGGCCCAGCGCAAAAAGCCAGCCCAGCTCGACCTGCTCGGCGACCAACTCAGCGCGGCGTAGCGCCTGGTAGCAGTGTTCCAGTGCCGGTTCCTGCTGGCGCTGTTCCCGCACCTGGTAGCGCAGCGCGCGCAGCGGCACTGTGGTACTGTTCTGCCACTGCGACGCCTGCGAGGCACCCAGCTGTTCAACCTGCAAGCCCCGGCCCTCGGCCGCCAACCAGCAGCAGAACAGCACACGGTTGACGCTGAGCGACCATTCCTGCTGCAACTGCAGGCAAGCCGCTTCAACGCCCGGCTGAGCGTAGAGTTGCGCGGCATAATCCCAGAGTTCGTTATGCAGTTTCATCGAGCGCCTTCCACGCGGTTGAGCGCCGCCAAGCCGAATTGCGACGGGTGCACGGCAGCAAGTTGATAAACAGCGCCATTGAAATAGTCTTCACCTCGACAGGTTGTTAAAATTCGCCACCATGATCCAGATATCCCAGCTTAACCTACAACGCGGCATCCAGCGCCTGCTGCACCAGGCCAACCTGACCATTCACCACGGGTGGAAAGTGGGCATCATTGGCGCCAATGGCGTCGGCAAGTCCAGCCTGTTCAAACTGATTCTGGGCGAGCTGCAACCCGATTCGGGTGATCTGCAGATCGCCGGCAACCTGACCATCTCACACATGGCGCAGGAGGTCACCTCGGTTGAAAGGCGGGTACTCGACTATGTACTCGATGGCGATGCCCAGCTGCGTCAGGTTCAGCAGCAAATTGCTGCAGCGGAAGCCGACCAGCAACATCACCACCTGGGCGAACTCCACGCCCGGCTGGACAGTATCGATGGCTACACCGCCGAGGCCCGGGCCCATCTGTTGCTGAATGGGCTGGGCTTTCTGCCGGGCGACGCCAACCGGCCGGTAGGAGACCTGTCCGGTGGTTGGCGTATCCGCCTCAACCTGGCCCAGGCGCTGATGTGCCGCTCCGACATACTGCTGCTGGACGAGCCCACCAACCACCTGGATCTGGATGCAACGCTCTGGCTGGAGCAATGGCTACGCCAATATCCCGGCACCCTGCTGCTGGTGTCCCATGACCGGGACTTTATCGATAATGTCGTCAGTCACATCGTGCATATGCACCACGAGCAACTCGATCTGTACAAGGGCAACTACAGCGCCTTTGAACGCATGCGCGCCGAGCGCCTGGCACAGCAGGACGCCCAGTTCCAGAAGCAACAGCAGCGTGTATCCGAGATCGAAAACTTTGTGCGCCGCTTCCGCGCCAAGGCCACCAAGGCCAAACAGGCGCAGAGCCGCCTCAAGGAACTTGAGCGCATGGAGCTGATCGCACCGGCCCATGTCGACAGCCCGTTCAGCTTCCGTTTCACCCCGGCCGACAAGGTATCCAACCCGCTGCTGACACTGCACAAAGCCGACTGCGGCTATGCCGGCAAACCGATCATGCAGCAGCTCAACCTGTCCCTGGCACCCGGTGCCCGGATTGGCCTGCTGGGCCCCAACGGCGCCGGCAAGTCGACGCTGATCAAAACCCTGGTCGGCGACCTGCCCCTGCTCGGCGGCGAGATACGCGCAGGAGAGCACCTCAAGGTCGGCTATTTTGCCCAGCATCAGCTGGAAGCACTGGATCTTGAGGCGTCACCGCTGCTACACATCAAACGCCGTTCGCCGAAAACGAGCGAGCAGCAGATTCGTGACTTTCTCGGCAGTTTCGGTTTTATCGGCGACGATGCGCTGGAGCCGGTCAAGCGATTTTCCGGCGGTGAAAAGGCCCGCGTCGCGCTGGCGCTCATCGCCTGGGAAAGACCCAACCTGCTGCTGATGGACGAACCGACCAACCACCTGGATCTGGAAGTTCGCCATGCCCTCACCGTGGCGCTGCAGACCTTCGAAGGCGCACTGATTCTGGTATCCCACGACAGGCACCTGCTGCGTAATACCGTTGACGAGTTCCTGCTCGTGGCCGACGGCCAGGCACGCCCGTTCGACGGCGATCTCGAGGACTACCATGCCTGGTTGAGCGAACGTCGTCGCCAGACGCCCGTCGAAGTCGAGAAGCAGGACGGCAGCCGCGGCAATAGCGCGGCCGATCGCAAGGAGCAAAAGCGCCTGCAAGCGCAGAATCGGGCCAAACTGCGGCCCCTGCGCCAGATGATAGAAAAACTGGAACAGCAGCTGGAGCTTTGCAGCACGCAACTGAGCGACGTTGAATCCCAGCTCGGTGACAGCGACATTTACCAGGATGCCAACAAGGACAGGCTCAGAACACTGCTGGGCCAGCAAGCCGACCTGACACGCAAGTCACAGCAGATTGAAACCAGCTGGCTGGAGCAGCAGGAAGCCCTGGAGGCACTGGAGCAAAGCCTGGACGCGGGCGAATAGGGCCGCTAACGCCCTAACCCGCGTGCCTTCCATGGGTGATGAACGCCTCGGTTACCTCACCCAACCTGCTCTTTGAATCGAGCACATACTGCATGGCTTCGCTGATTTGGGTACGACTCAAGCCAAGCGACTCAGTCAGCCCCGCCGGGATCGTCTCGATGGGGCCATCGCTCAAGCCTTGCTCGCGCAACAGACGATTGCTCAGATGCACCAGCTGCGCATAGCCGCAGTACTCGCCGTCATAGTCCGTATCATTCTGCCGCCGCACCGCGACACACACCTCCGCCGGCACTGACCAGCTTTCAAGCAGCCAGCTGCCCACCTGCTCACGCGTTACGTTAAGCACCTGCTTCTCGATATATTCGGTACTGATATGCGGATTGGCCTCGATATAACGAGACAGCAGCGAGAAATGTGGTGGAAAGAGGTGCGCCAGCACAAGATAGCCAAAATTGTGCAGCAACCCGGCCAGATAGGCCAGTCCCGGCCGCAAGCGTTCCGCCATGGACATCTTGCGACACAGCCCTTCGGCCAGCGTGGCTGTATAGACGGCCTGCTGCCAGTAATCGGTGGCTCCACGGGGCGTGTCATGGGGTATCTGCAGTGTTTTCCCTAGCGCGACCCCCAGTGCCAGATTAACCACCAGGTCAAACCCCAGCACACGGATAATAGCGTCTTCCAGCGAGTGCACCTTGCCAGGTGCTGCATAGTAAGACGATGATGCCCAGCTCATGACTTGGGCCGACAGACTCGGGTCCAGCCGCACCACCGGCACCAGCGAATCCACGCCCGCCTCCGGGTCACAGCGCATCATGAGTATTTTCTGCATGGTGGGTGAGAGTGACGGCAGTCCCAGGGTATCTTCGAGACGCTGACGAATGCGCAACGCGGTGAATTTCTCCACCGCCCGCGTAATCACGGCTCGATCATCGCCACCGGGCTGGCCCGCATCGATGTCGGCGCGGGTCAGCGCCAGCGGATGTGCCTGTATGTGATCTTCGCTGAGCCAGTGCCCCTGCACGACAAAGGTGCGGTCAGAATGCGGCTCATAGACATGCAGGTCGGGACGGGACTGGAGCGACAGATCAATATAAAGCGGCAGGGACAGCAACTTGCGCAAACCGGCGTCCTGATTAAGCCCGGGCTGGCTGAAAAAGCGCCGCGCATCGTCACTGCGGGCCGGCTGCAGCTGTCGGCCTGAGCCTTTCCAGATGGCCTCCAGGTTCAGCAGCCCTTCCCAGGGCAGCAGAACGAGCACTTTGCCATCACCGTCATGCATCAACAGAATACGGGCCACACCGTCGTACTGGGCGTCACCTTCCAGGGAACGTACACCAATTGCCAAATCGTTTCTCCCTTCGATTATCCGGCCAGAACCGGATCGGCTGGCACGCAGGCTATTACCACCAGAACCACAGCCTCCTAGGAGGCTGTCCTAGAACACGCAACCTACTGCGAACCATCTGAGTTTGGCTGTTTTTTGTGCTGTTTATTACTCGTCGCAGGCTCCTCGGTCTGCGACCCCGCTAAAGCGGTTCTTTCCACTTCGTTCCAAGTGTTAAATAGAACCACTATTCGCCTTAAAACACCGCAAAAACCAACTCAAATCAGCCGGCTCTCGCTACGGCCAGCATTCTCGGACAGCCTCCTAGTGACGCTGGATATGGGTCACAGCCTTGATTACTCGCAGTTTTTTCATCACCGACGCCAAATGAACCCGGTTCTGGACCGATATATCCAGCTGTACCTGGCTCAGTTGCCCGTCCTTCTCGCCGCTGTCGATCTTAATGATATTAGCACCGGCCGTCGCCACGGTAGTGGCCAGGTTTGCAATAATTCCGCGTTGTGACATGACCTCAAGCTTCAGGCTGACGCGAAACTCGTCTTCAATGCTCTTGGACCACTCAAGATAAATGCATTTCTCGGGGTCATCCCGCAAATAGCCGATATTGGGGCAGTCGGTACGATGGATGACCAGGCCGCGCCCGGTGCTGATGTGCGCCACGATGGTATCGCCGGGAATCGGATGGCAGCATTTGGCATAATTCAGCACCATGCCCTCGGTACCCTGGATCGCCAGCGGCTTGTTACCGCGCCGCGCTGCGGCAAGCTCGTCTTCCTCCACCGGTGCTTCCGGCTTCAGGCGCCGCGCCACCACATACGCCATGCGGTTACCCATGCCGACATCTTCCAGCAGGTCGTCCAGGGAGGACAGCTCCGCATCTTTGAGCACGGCGCTGAGCCGGCTGCGCTTGACCTTGTCCAGGCTACTGCCATAGTTACCCAGAAACTGATTCAGCAGGCGCCGCCCCAGCTCCACCGACTCGTGGCGCTGCTGATTCTTGAGGAAATGACGGATACTGGCGCGCGCCTTGCCGGTGACGACAAAGTTGAGCCAGGCCATGTTGGGCTGGGCGCTGGGCGTGGTGATGATCTCGACCGTGGCGCCACTGAACAGCGGCTCCGACAGCGGCGCCAGGCGACGGTTAATGCGACAGGACACGCACGAGTTGCCGATATCGGTGTGTACCGCATAGGCAAAGTCCACCGGCGTGGCACCGCGGGGCAGCTCGAGAATCCGCCCCTTGGGCGTGAACACGTAAACCTCGTCGGGAAACAGGTCTTTCTTTACGTGCTCGATGAACTCCATCGAGTCACCGGCATTGCGCTGCATCTCCAGCAGCCCCTGCACCCACTTGCGGGCCCGGTTATAGGACCCCACGGCACTGTCGGAGCCGCCGTAGGCCTTGTAATGGCTGTGTTCAGCAATGCCCTGGCTGGCGACGGCATCCATTTCGCGCGTGCGGATCTGCACCTCGAGCGCGATGTCCCGAGTACCAAACAGGTCGGTGTGCAACGACTGGTAGCCATTGGCCTTGGGAATGGCGATATAGTCCTTGAAGCGGCCCGGTACCGGCTTGTAGAGGTTATGCACGGCACCCAGGATGCGGTAGCAGTCGTCCACCTTGTCAGTCACGATGCGAAACGCGAACATGTCCATGATTTCGGCGAAGGATTTGCGCTGCTGGCGCATCTTGCGATAGATGCTGTACAGATGTTTTTCCCGCCCGGTGACCACGCCCTTGAGGCCTTCCTCATCCAGCCTGCGCTGGATGGTCTGCTGGATTTCGGTGATGATGTCCCGCCGCTGCCCGCGCGCCTTGACCACCGCACGGCGGATATAGCGGGCCCGCATCGGGTAGTAGGACTGAAATGCCAGGTCTTCGAGCTCGACCTGCAGGTCGCGCATGCCCAGACGGGCGGCAATGGGCGCGTAGATATCGAGGGTTTCACGCGCAATGCGTCGCTGCTTGACCGCAGGCATGGCACCCAGGGTGCGCATGTTGTGCAGCCGGTCGGCAAGTTTCACCAGGATGACCCGAATATCCTCGGCCATGGCCAGCACCATTTTCTGGAAATTCTCCGCCTGGGCCTCCGCCTTGGTTTCGAACTCCAGATGGGTCAGCTTGGATACACCGTCGACGATATCCGCCACGGCACTGCCGAACTGTGACTCGATAGAGTCATAGTTAATTTCGGTATCTTCGATGACGTCGTGCAACATGGCCGCCATCAGGCTCTGATGGTCCATGTGCATGCCGGCAAGGATGCCAGCCGCCGCCAGGGGGTGGGTCACATAGGGCTCGCCGCTTTTACGCCGCTGCCCGTCGTGCGCCTGCTCGGCAAAATAGTAAGCGCGCCGCACTTTGCGGATCTGGTCCTGCTCGAGATATTCGGTCAGTCGCTGGCAAAGTGCGTCTATTGTTGGCATCGAGACTCCGGCAGTACGGGGCTAGCGTCGGCTATGCCCTCGAGTGTTACCTGAAATGATGCCGTATCACGAAGCTTTCTGGAAGATCAGTCTTCTTCCTGATCGTCCAATACGCGCTTATCGGTAAAACCTTCGGCAATTTCACGCAAAGCAACAACGGTAACCTTGTCGTTTTCCCAGTCGACCTTGGCTTCTTTGCCACCGGTGGCCAGCTGACGCGCACGTTTTGCTGCAACCATAACGAGTTCGAAACGGTTATCAACGTTTTCCAGGCAATCTTCAACTGTTACTCGTGCCATCTTGAACCTCGAAAAGGCAGTAAACTGCAAACAAAAAGACGGGGGATTCTACTCGAGTGCGCTTACTCTGACAAGAGAGCCGTTATCAGCGCCTGCTGGCGTTGCTGCTGTACCGACTGCCGTAACCGGCGCGCGACCAGAACCGCCTGCAGTTCACCCAGCGCCTGCTCGAACTGATCGTTGATCACCAGATAGTCGTATTCGGCGTAATGGCTCATTTCGTTCACCGCATCTTTCATGCGCCGCTCGATCACGCTGGCGTCATCCTGCCCCCGCCCGGTAAGCCGTGCGCGCAGCGCCTCACACGAGGGCGGCAGAATAAAGATGGAAACCGCATCTGGCATCAGTCGGCGCACCTGCTGCGCACCCTGCCAGTCAATTTCCAGAATCACATCGATGCCCTGATTCAACTGCTCCTGCACCCAGGCCTGGGAGGTGCCGTACTTGTTGTCGAACACCTCGGCGAACTCAAGGAACTGGCCCTTGTCGATCATGTCGTTGAACTGATCCAGGCTGACGAAATTGTAGTCTGAACCATTCACTTCGCCGGGACGCATGGCGCGTGTGGTATGGGAAACCGAGACCCGTACCTGACTGTCCCGGGACAGCAGCTGACGCACGAGACTGGTTTTGCCGGCGCCCGACGGGGCCGAAATAATGTACAGGGTTCCACTAAGGCTCATTTAGCCGCTCCGGGTAAACATAAGGCTGACAGGCGCACATGATAAACCAATCCGCGCCCGGCGCCGAACCTCATACATCGGTGGCATCCAGTACCTGACGCAAAATGGTTGGCGCCATGATGGTCTCGGCGGCCTCGAAACCCAGGTGTAGCTGCGCCAGGGGACCCTCAAGCTCTGCCCCCTGGGTGATGGCGGCCTCCACCGCCGCCAGCTGACCGCTCAGCTGGGTGAAGCCCAGATTAAGGGCAGAGCCGCGCGCGCCGTGGCACAGCCGTTTCATTTCGACCTGATCGGCCTGGGCCAGCGCGTCGGTCAAACGCGCGCGGCAATCGGCCAGGCTGGCGCGAAAATCTGCCAGCAACCCCAGACAGTTGTCGGTCCCGATCGTGTCCGCCAAAGAGCCGAGCAACGCCGTATCCAGCCGACTCGAGTCCAGCAACGCCTGCACGTCCGTGGGACTTTGCAGTACCTGGCTGAACGCATGGACGGCAGGCTCGACCGGGCTCGTGATGCTGGGCCCTGCCAGGCTTTGAGCGCAGGACTCTGCTGCCTCGGGCATCTGTTCATTAAAGCGGCGCAGCATGGCCGCCAGGCTTTGGCGCCTGACCGGCTTGCCCAGGCACGCATCCATACCGGCCTCCAGACAGGCACGCTGATCCTGCTGCATGACATTGGCGGTCATACCGATAATCGGCACCCGGTTCAGCGGTGCCGGCATGGCGCGAATCGCCCGGGTGGCCTCCAGCCCATCCATGACGGGCATCTGCACATCCATGAGAATCAGATCGATGTGACTGTTTTCAAGGCACTGCAGCGCCTGTACACCGTTTTCAGCCAGTATTACCTGCTGGCCCAGGAACGCCAGAATACCCTGGGCGACCTGCTGATTGACCGGGTTATCCTCGACTATGAGCACCTGCATGGGGCGCTCCCTGAGTCGCGCTACATCGGCCGCGTCATCCGTGCCATCCGCCGGCAGAGTGCTGCCCTCGCACCGCTCCAGCGCCAGGCGGAACCAGAACCGGCTGCCCTTGCCCGCCTCGCTGTCAAAGCCAATCCGGCCGTGCATCTGCTCGACAATGCGCTTGCAGATTGCAAGCCCCAGCCCCGTTCCCCCATAGCGCCTGGCAGTGCGCGCATCTCCCTGCACAAACATCGCAAACAGCCGGGGCTGCGCCTCTGGTGAAATGCCGATGCCCGTGTCCTCAACTTCAAACAGCAGCTTCTGCCAGCCAGGTTCAGCTCCCGGTACCGGACTGACCCGCAGCCGCACCTGGCCACGTTCGGTAAATTTGACCGCGTTGCCCAGCAGATTCAGTAGCACCTGGCGCAGTCGCCCGGCATCCCCCCGGTAATAGCCGCGCACGGATGCATCAATTTCAAGACTCAGGCTGACCTGCTTGTCATCGAGCCGCACGGAGAGCAGCTCCACACTGCCCGCGAGCAGCGTCTGCAGGTCAAACTCGCTCAGATCCAGTTCCAGCCGGCCCGCTTCCATCTTGGAAATATCCAGCACATCGTTGAGAATTTTCAGCAGCGCTTCAGCGGATTCGCCGATGGTGCGGGCATAGTGGCGCTGCTGTGGCGCCAACGGGGTATCGAGCAGCAGACTGCTCATGCCGATCACGCCGTTCAGGGGCGTGCGAATTTCGTGGCTCATCGTCGCCAGAAACTCGGATTTGGCCTGGTTCGCCGTATCGGCCTGGGCTGCACTGAGCCTGAGCTGTTCGCTGAGCTGTTCCGCCTGTTCACGTGCGCGCTGCTCCAGCATCATTTGTCGGAACAACAGCGTCATGATGCCGCCGATACCAAACAGCAACAGAACGCCCATGCTGCCGAGGTAGCCCAGCAGCTGAAAGAAATCATTACGACTGGCGGTTTTCTGTTCGGCGCGTACTTGCAGGACCTTGAAGATCAGCGCCTCGGCGCTGTTGTTAATCTCGGTTGCGATATTGAGAAGTGAGGAAGACGCCGTCGGTCCCTGCCGACGCAACAGGGGCAGCTCAGCCTCCATGACACCCAGCGCGGTACGAATGTGTGCTACCTGCTGGGCCAGTTTAGGCTCGCGCTGATAAACGGCAGCCAACTCCCCCTGCTCAAGCAGACCAATGCGGCTGTATAGAATTTCGAAGCGCACCTCGACATCATCCAGCAACTCATTGCTGTGACCCGTGGCGTAACGGCTAATGGCGTTTTTGAGTTTCAGGCTCTCGCGGTCAACCTGGTAGGCAGACCAGAGCGCTTCTTCGGTAGCCACCTCGAACAGCACTTGCTGACGCTTCACCAGCGTATTGAACAGCGCAAGCGAGGCCAGCAGACAGACAAGGGAAACAAAAAACAGAAAATAAACGGAGCCACGCCTGGACTTGGAAGGGGGCCACTTGGGCACTGGGAATCGCAAACTGTATCCTCCGCCGCCCTTGGCGCATTCGTTACTTTATTCGAATGCTCTTAAGCTGCCAGACCGACCGATTATGAATGACTTCTGTATGCAATGCGGGATTATCCGCAAACGGATAGACAATGAAGATCGGTCCCTTGTCACGAATCCGGATGTAATCACCATCCATCTTCAGCGCCAAGATTACATCATATTCATAGAAATCGGCCAGCGGCACCTCAGTGCTGTAATCGTTCAGCGCCGTGACAATCAGGGTTTGCCCCCGGGCCCCCACATAATCGAGCAGGCGGCGTCCCAACGGCCCTTCAAACGCGATCACACCCTCGGTCCAGGGGGTATCGGTGCGGGTCAGGTGCATGGACAGGTCTTCCAGCATCTCGCGGTCGAAGCGGGCAACCCCGTCGCCGTTGGTATTGCTCAGGGCGCCTTCCACGGTAAGGATCACGCGGCCGGACGGCTGCGGCAGGCTACCGGCCATCGTCTGGATGCCCATCGCCGATAACAGGCAGCACATTACGACAGAGCGCAGAAAATACATAAGTGCGACCTGATATCCTTATACAGTTGATTCATTATCGGTAAAGTCGGAAAGGCTCGCAAACACTTTGTTTGGCGGTTTTCCGGCCACGCCAGCGACTCTTGAACCTGAAAGAGTGGGCACAGATGCACGGATCTGCTGGCTTTTCGAGTGCTCGCCATGGGCCGTTCCCAGCAGAAGATGGCCCAAACATGCAGCATCCCGTTTCGAGTATTAACCCAGCGTATTAATAATCAATCCTAATACCAATACTGCACTGGCACGCCAGATGCAACAAGCCTCGGCGGCCAATGGGCCCCGTTACATCGCATCATACAGCGCATAAGCCTGGCCTGGCAGGATCGGCCGGCCAAATTCAGCGCCGGCGCTTAACGCAAAAAATCCGCAGCACCCAGGGTGCTGCGGAGCGGACTCAGCCTGTTATCTGTTTACCTGCGGCCTCAGTGCCGGACGCTCTGCGGGCTAGCGGCCAGTCGGGCTGAGCAGGTCATTGCCAGGGGCATTGCAGCTTGGTGTTCAGTCGGACAGCTTCCTAAAGCTTGCCGGTCGGGAAGAAATAGGTCTCGCCGGAGCTGTCATCCACGCCGTCGTTATCGGTCACGGCAAAGCCATTGCCCGCCGCATCCACTGTGAAGCCCTCGATCTTGTCGACGACAAAACCATTCAGCGCTTTCAGATCGGGAATAAAATCGCGCAGCAGCTGCTTGTTTACCAGCGGCAGATCGGATCCCAGCGGCGCCGGAGTCAACTCGCTGAGCGCCACGCGGTAAAGGCGCTTGATGGCGGCCTGCTCGCCGATCTGGTTATCACGCTCGATAATATAGACGCCATCCTCTGCACGGCTGATCTCGGACAGCCCTACCCAGCCCTGGCGGGCCGTCTCCGTCGGATAGCGCACAGCGCCCCACTGATCGGTTTTCAGGTCATAGGACACCAGCTTGACGGTATTCTCCGGATCATCCTTCCATGAACGCTGAATGGCAATCCAGAGCCGGTCGCCGATGAGGGTGATGCCCTCGGCGCCAAAACGTTTTTCATGCTGCAGCAGTTCAGGCGGAAAGTTCAGCGTGCGGTCAATCTCGCCCGCGGCGTTGCTGTGGTAAATGGCGTGGGGAATGTCCTTGTCGGTACGCCCCTCGGACGCCAGCCAAAAGCCGCCCTGACCATCGGCGACGATGCCTTCCAGATCCAGCTTCTCGGCCACCTTGCCGTTTAGTGTCACGGGCGTCGCCGCGGTAATAAGGGCCGGCGTGCGGCTGGCATCGATCGTGAAAATGGTTGGCTGCTGGCTGTAAAAGCTGTCATTCACGGCATACAGCAGGCCAGGTTTGCCTGGGTCCGCCGCCAGTCCCGACAGTGCGCCCCAGCCCACGGGCATGCCGCTGGCATCAGAGCCGGAGACCAGTTGCGGGTAGGCAGGCGCCGCCTCACCCAAACGATACAGCATGACATGGGAGCGGGCACCGCCATCTTCCAGCAGGTCCTTTTCGTTGGCGCTGGCCAGCAGGCCGCGGGCCGGAATCACCACTGCCGACTCCGGCGCGATGCCCGAAGGCAACAGCTGCACAAACTCAGGTGCCGCGCCGGTGTCACGGTAGACACCAATAACGGACGCCCGCTCGGACAGCACGAAGATATAGCGCTGCTCGCCAAAGACACCGACCGCCACGCCTTCAGGCTCGGCGCCCTTTTTGCCGGACCGTTTTTCCGGGTAGTGGCCAGCCTGCACGATGCGATGCTCAAAGTCGGCACCGGATTCAAACAATACCCGGCCGTCCCTGTGGAAGATCGTAAAGCCACGGGCGCCGCCCTGGTAATCACCTTCGTTGGCGATAACGAAGCGTTCGTCATCGAGCCACTTCACGGCATCCGGCTCACGCAGCACGCCAGGCCGGCTGCCCGTGAAATCGAGCTGACCGTCCTTGGCGATATCGATACCGGCCAAATCCACTGAACCTGCGCTGAAGTGATGCACAATCTCGCCCGTTTCGGCGGCCACGATCGCCAGGTGATTGTTCTCCTGCAGCGTGACCACGACCTCGTTGCGATCATTGAAGTCTACAAACTCAGGCTCCGGATCCTCGCTGGCGATCTCCGCCAGCCCGGTCAGCTCGACCCTGCGCAGCGCGTCGCACTGTGGTATGCCGTCCTGCAGTGGCAGTATCACCAGAAAACCGGCCGGCAGCTGGCCGGGAGCACCGTCCCCCAGGTCTTCGTCCCGCTCATTTTCGATCGCCACGGCGGCAAAGCGTCCGTCTTTGGAGATGGCCACCGAGTCCGGCTGCCCACCCAGGTCACAACGCCCCTTTTCGGTCTGGTCCCGCAGCGAGACCGCCGCCAGGAAGCCCGATGGCGCCGTAAAGCTGGATGATGTATTCACGCCTGCCAGCACCAGGTTGGCGATGGTGGCCACCGATGTCGGTTCACCCCCCATATCGACAAAGCCCGCCGCGCGGGGCTTGGCAGCGTCACTAATATCCACGAACCCCAGACCGCCACGCGGGCTGTCCGAGTACACCAGCGTCAGGCCGTCAGCCGACGCGGCAATGATTTCAGCCGAGGTTTTGCCGGCGGGATCCTGGCTGGCAGTCATGTTCTGAGCCACCGGGAAGCTGGCAATTCGGTTGAAAGACTGCGCCTGCGCCGTACTGGCGGCAGCTGCTACCAGCAGGGCCAGGGTCGCCCGCGTGAAACGTCGCTCGGACATCAGAATTACTCCGCTAAGCATATAAGTGGACGTTAATCTAGTGTGCCTGCGTGACACCCCGATGACATCGCGGCAATAGCGTGCAGTACGACCCGCCGAAGGCGTCCACCCGCGTGGAGCGCATGTGATAGCGGCAAAGCTGCAGCAGCCACGCTTTCTGCAGCCTGCAAAAAGACCCTGGCGGGAGTTGCCCAAGGCGCCCCGCTTATGGTCAATTAAGGTACAACCTGCACCGGCTTGAGTATGACAAGCCCCGGCAACCGCAACCAAAGACGACCACGATGCCACTGCATATCGAAACTCCGTTGCTTGAGTCCCGCGCCCTGAGCCTGGGTGCCAAACGCCCGATCTGGCTGAAACTGGAGGCCCTGCAGCCACCAGGATCGTTCAAGATCCGCGGCATAGGGCATGCCTGTACCGAGTATGTGCGCCGCGGCGCCAAGCGTCTGGTTTCCTCCTCCGGCGGCAATGCCGGCATCGCCGTCGCCTATGCCGGACGCCACCTGCAGGTGCCGGTGCTGGTCGTGGTACCGGAAACCACCAGCGCGCGGGCCATCGAACTGATCCGCCAGCAGGACGCCGAGGTGCGGGTACATGGGGCCTCCTGGCAGGAGGCCAATGCCCTGGCACTATCACTGATCGGCGAGACAGACGCCATGCTGCACCCCTTCGACGACCCGCTGCTATGGCAGGGCCATGCATCCATGATCGACGAGGTCGCCCGCACCGGTTTGAAACCGGAGCTCGTGGTGCTGTCGGTGGGCGGCGGCGGCCTGTTATGTGGCGTGCTGGAGGGGCTGCACCGCCATGGCTGGCAGGATGTGCCGGTGCTGGCGGTCGAGACCGAAGGCGCCGCGTCCCTCGCGGCGGCAGTCAAGGCCGGCGCACCGGTGGAGCTGCCCTCAATCAGCAGCATCGCCACGTCGCTGGGCGCTCGCCAGGTATGCGACCAGGCCTTTGACTGGACGTCACGTCACCCCATTCAAAACCTGGTGGTATCGGATCAGGCCGCCGTCGACGCCTGCCTGCGCTTTATGGACGACCATCGCCTGGTGGTCGAACCCGCCTGCGGTGCGTCACTGGCCGCGATTTACGATCACGCCGAGCTGCTGCTGTCCTACCACTCGATACTGGTTATCGTATGCGGCGGCGTTACCGCAACGGTGCAACAATTACAGCACTGGGCGCAGCCTCTGCCGGCCGGCTGAGTCGCATGCAATCACCTGACCGAAAACGTACCAGGCCATTACCAGCACCAAACGCCCGAGCACGCCGACGCGATGCCCCGCACTAGATTGTTAACGATATCATTCTCGAAACAAGTGCCGTAACAGGCCGTTCTGATTATGACTCAAGCCCGCCTGATTGCCCCCTGAACAGGCAGAGTGCTCTCTTGTAGTGCACTCAGCGTTCCCGATTACCTCGCACAACCGCCCCCACAATCTCCAAACACTCTCAAAATATCCATATTAATCAATGAACAAAAATTAATGAATCAAACATGGCACAGCACCTGCATTAATCGTTAACAACTATGTTATCAATAAAGCAGGATAACCGAATGAACAAGGGTTCTGTCGAACTGGTCGGTGTCGTTAAACGCTATGGCGACAACCTGGCAGTCAGCGAAATCAACCTGGCCATCGCGGGCGGCTCTTACTGCTGCCTCCTGGGTCCCAGCGGGTGCGGAAAATCGACCACGCTACGCATGATCGCAGGCCATGAAGCGGTCAGCGAGGGCGATATCCTGCTCAATAACCGCAATGTCACCGATCTGCCGCCACGCAAACGCGGTACTGCGATGATGTTTCAGAACTACGCCCTGTTTCCGCACCTCAGCAGCCTCGACAACGTCGCCTTCAGCCTGAAGATTGCCGGCGTCGATAAGGCCAGGCGTCGAGCGCGAGCGCTGGAAATGCTGCAGCTGGTCAATATGGAATCCTATGCCGATGCCTTTCCCGAACAGCTGTCCGGTGGCCAGCAACAGCGTGTCGCGCTGGCCCGGGCGCTGATCAACCAGCCCGAGGTCATTCTGCTCGACGAACCCCTCTCCGCGCTCGACCCTTTTCTGCGTACCCGCATGCGCGCCGAACTGAAACGGATCCAGCAGCAGCTGGGCATCACCTTTATCCATGTCACCCACTCACAGGAAGAAGCCTTTGCACTGGCCGACTCGGTGGTGGTCATGAACAACGGCTCCATCGAACAGATCGATAATCCCCAGGGCATATTCCGAACCCCGCGAACCGCCTTTGTCGCCGGCTTTATCGGTGGGCATAACATTCTCGAAGGCCGCCTGACGGCTGACGGGCTGCAGATCAGCGACGACCGCACGCTGACGCTGCCGGCATCGCCGCATGCCCCTGCCAACATCGAGCAGGTACAGGTATCCCTGCGCTGCGATCATATCCGCGTCAGCCCAAGCCCCTTTGACGCTGCCCAACCCTTGCCACTGCAGGTTGAATCGGTTGAATACCAGGGCAGCTATGTACATGTGCGCACCCGCGCAGAGGATGGATTGCAACTGTCGATCCACCAGCCCGATACCGAATACCTGCAAGCCCCGCTGCACCCTGGCGACCAGGCCTATGTTGGCTGGCGGCCGGACGACCTCAATCCGCTGCAGCAACCCGGCCCGCGAGTCTAATCCACCCGTGTCACTCACCCGCGTCACTTCCGATTGGAAACAGGAGACTGTGCAATGAGCTTTGACGAAAAAAACGACCCGCAAACCGACACCGAAACCCCGGCCACGTCCGGCAAGTCCTCCGGTGGCCTGAGCCGCCGCAGCCTGATCAAGGCGGCCGGCGCCCTGGGTGGTGCTGCCATCGGCTCCGGTGCCATCACGGGTTTTCCAATGATCTGGGCGCAGAACATCAAGAATATCAAGCTGCGCCAGTTCGGTACCGGTGTCTCCAACCTGAATGATATCGCCCAGAAGGCAAAAGAGGACCTGGGCATTACGCTGGAACTCACGGCGCTCGATTCCGATGCCGTCGCCCAGCGTGCCGTCACACAACCGCGCTCCTACGATATCGCCGACATCGAGTACTGGATCTGCAAAAAGGTATTCCCGGCCGGCGTAATGCAGCCGATGGATACCAAACGACTGAAGAACTTCGACAAGATCTCGCCGCTGTTCATCAACGGCAAGCTGGACGAGGGTGCCGAGATTGCCCAGGGTACTGCGCCCCATACCGTAGGCTTCACCGAGGGCAAGGATTCCACCCGGTTCGCCACCGAACCCACCCAGTGGATGACCCTGGTGCCGACCATTTACAACGCCGACACCCTGGGCATTCGCCCCGACCTGGTAGGCCGCCCGATCACCCACTGGCGTGACATCATGGATCCCGCGTTCAAGGGCAAGACATCGATCCTCAACATACCCTCGATTGGCATCATGGATGCCGCAATGATCTGCGAGTCCATGGGCGAGATTCGCTACGGCGACAAGGGCAACATGACCCGCGATGAGCTCGACAAGACTATTGAAATCCTCAAGGCCGCCAAGGCCCAGGGGCAGTTCCGCGCGTTCTGGAAGAGCTTCGACGAATCGGTCAACCTGATGTCCTCCGGCGAGGTGGTGATTCAGTCCATGTGGTCGCCCGCCGTGGCGGCAGTGCGGGCCAAGGGCATTGCGTGCAAATACCAGCCACTCGAGGAAGGCTATCGCGCCTGGGGCGGCGGCATTGGCCTGGCCAAACACCTGTCCGGGCTGGAACTGGATGCGGCCTACGAATATATCGACTGGTACCTGTCCGGTTGGGTCGGCGCCTACCTCAATCGCCAGGGCTACTACAGCGCGGCCCCCTCGACCTCCAAGCAGTTCCTGTCCGCAGACGAGTGGGGCTACTGGATCGAAGGCAAACCGGCGCAAGGCAACATTCTCTCCACCGACGGCAAGATCATGGAAAAGGCCGGTGCGGTGCGTGACGGCGGCTCCTACTGGGACCGCATGGGCGCCGTCGCCTGCTGGAACTCGGTGATGGATGAGAACAAGTACATGGTGCGCAAGTGGAATGAATTTATCGCATCCTGACCCCACCTGGGCGGCGCTGTCGCCGCCCCTTTGCCTCTGCCGGAGAAACATTTGTTATGCGTAGCCTCGCACGCAACCCCAGCTACCTGCAGGTCACGCCGCTGGCATTGGTGATCCTGCTCTTCCTGCTGTTCCCGGTCATCACCATCCTGGTGGTCAGCTTCTGGGACTTCAACGCCTACCAGCTGATTCCCGATTTCATCTTCGACAACTACAGCTTCCTGCTGACCTCGGAGGTAACGCTGAAGGCATACCTGAAGACCTTTTTCTATGCCTTCACCACCTGGGCCATCACCCTGAGCCTGGGATTTACCCTGGCCTATTACCTGGCATTTTATATTCGCAGCCCGTTGCTGCAGGGCGTGCTGTTCGTGCTTTGCACCGTACCCTTCCTGACCTCCAACATCATCCGCATGATCTCCTGGATTCCCCTGCTCGGGCGTAACGGCATGGTCAACTCGACCCTGCTGGAAACAGGCCTGATCGACGCTCCGCTGGAATGGCTGCTTTACAGTGACTTTGCCGTGGTGCTGGCCTTCGTTCACCTTTACGCGCTGTTCATGGTGGTACCGATTTTCAACTCGATGATGCGCATCGACCGCAACCTGATCGAAGCCTCCATCGATGCCGGCGCCAGTGCCCTGCAGACGGTGTTCCAGGTCGTGGTGCCGCTGTGCAAATCCGGCATCGCCATCGGCTCCATTTTCGTCGTTACGCTGGTGATGGGCGACTTCATCACGGTGCGGCTGATGAGCGGCGGCCTAAGCGCCTCGGTCGGTGTACTGATACATAACGAGATATCACTGCTGCAGTATCCGGCAGCCGCAGCCGGTGCCGTGGTATTGCTGTTAACCGTCATGCTCATGCTCAGCGTTCTGTTCCGCTTCATCAACATCAAGAAGGAGCTGTAACGATGGCGTCCTCGACACGCAAGCCCGGCTTTGTACCGCTGACGGTGCTGTTTATCCTGTTCCTGATCTTTCTCTATGGCCCCACGCTGACCATCGGCATCCTGTCATTCCAGGGCCCCAACGGCGGCCTGACCTTCCCGATGAACGGCGTGTCGCTGCACTGGTTCCGCCGCCTGTTCGAAACCCAGCAGGTGGGCGATTTCGGCGGGTCCCTGTCACGCTCGATGCTGCTCGGGCTGGCGGTGATGCTTTGCACCACGCTGTTTTCCCTGCTGGCGGGGCTGGCGTACCGACGTCACTTTCGGGGCTCGACCGGCCTCTTCTACCTGACACTGGTCAGCCTGATTCTGCCATCGATCCTGATCAGTCTGGGTATCGGCATCATGTTCGACCGCCTCAGTCTGGCGCCAGGCTGGTACAGCTCCGCATTTGGCGCCCACCTGACCTGGACACTGCCGTTTGGCCTGCTGATCATGTTTGCAGTATTCAACCGCTTCAACAAAGCCTACGAGGCGGCCGCGATCGATATGGGCGCCAGCGCCTGGCAGACATTCCGCCTGGTAGTACTGCCGCTGATACTGCCAAGCCTGATCGGCGTCGGTCTTTTCGGCTTCACCCTCTCGTACGACGAATTCGCCCGTACCCTGATGACCGCGGGCACCTTTAACACCCTGCCGCTGGAAATCTACGGCATGACAACCAACGTCACCACGCCGGTGCTCTATGCCCTGGGCACGCTGACGACACTGTTTTCGTTCAGCCTGGTCACCCTGGCACTGCTGGGCATCCACCTGGTCCGTCGCCGGCGCCGTGCCGCGGCGCTGACACCGGAGAGCACCCTATGAAGATCCTGGTCATCAACCCGAACGACAGCGACGGCATGCGTGGACTGATCGCCCAGAGCTGTCAGGCAGTGGCCTTTGCAGGCCTGGATCTGGAGGTGCGCTGCGCCGGCGCAGGCGTTGCCAGCATTGAGGGCTTTCACGACGGTGCCCTGGCAGCCGTCGGCGTGCTGCAGCAGGTTGCCCGTGGCGAAGCCGAGGGCGTCGATGGCTACCTGATCGCCTGCGCCGACGACACGGCGCTCGATGTAGCGCGCGAACGGGCCGCAGGGCCTGTGATCGGTATCGGCGAAGCCGCGATGCACGCCGCCAGCCTGCTGGGGTGCGGTTTCTCGGTGCTGACCGCGCAGCAAAAATCGATTCCGGTACTGGAGCAGAACGCCCGCAGCTACGGTTTTTCTTACCAGTGCCGTGGCGTTCATGCCCTTGGAATGCCCGTGCTCGATCTCGAGCACGGCGGGGATCCGGCACTGCAACGGCATTTAATCGAACGCGGCGAGGCAATCCTGCAGCAGGACAATGCTGACGTCCTGGTGCTGGGCTGCGCCGGCCTCACGGCCCTGCAACCCGAGCTGCAGCAGGCGCTCGGCGTACCGGTTATCGACGGTGTGCGCGCCGGCCTGCTGCTGGTGCAGGCACTGGTACAGGCGGGCCTCAAGACCAGCAAGCGCAACGGTTACCAGTCCCGCGCCGTCGCCTGATCGACGCGCTACAGGGCCCGGGTACACACCCGGGTCTTTTCTCCCACCCGCGACCCTCCTGCTAACCTGTCCAGGCTCTTGCGCCGCAATACTTCGCAAAGATCCTGGCTGCACAGGGTGCTTTGTTCGGACCGTTGTGATAGCGTACTAGTACATGAATACGACCCATCTGAACGAACTCCTGGATTTCCTGCTCGCACAGCAGGATCGCGACGCCCTGGAAAAGGCGCTGCAGGATCTGCTGACGCCCACCGAACTGACCGAGGTGTGCAAACGGCTGCAGATCCTGCGCCTGCTGGAACAGGGCGTACCACAACGGGAGATCGCCAAACGGCTGGGTGTCGGCATCGCCACGGTAACCCGCGGATCCCGCGCCCTGAAATCGGAATAGCCCCATACCATGAACAGCAGACCCACCCCCATCGAGCTTCCCCGCAAGCCCCACTACGTCACGTTGACAGCCGACTGCGATTTCTTCGGCCTGTTCAGGAAGATAGAGAAGCGCTTCGACAACTGTTTCATGCTCGAATCCCTCGGCGAGGAAAGCTACATCTCTCGTCACTCCATTATCGGCTTTGATCCGGAGCAGGTGATCTGGGCCACAGAGGGCGAACTGCACATTCAGCAGCGCGATGGCGAGACCGAATCCTACGCCAGTGACAACCCCTACTACCTGCTGCGGGAGATCGTGCCGCAGAACATCATTTCGCGCAAATACGCCGGCGGCCTGACCGGCTATATCGGCTACGACTGCGTGAATTACTTCGAGCCGACGCTGAACCTGCAGCACAGCGAGATGTTCGATGTGTTCCGCTTCGGCGTGTTCAAGGACGGGCTGATCCTGGATAAAATGACCGGCGAAGTCATCTACTTCTACTACAGCGACAACCGCATGGCGCTGGTCAACGAACTGCTGGACGCGCCGGATATCGACAACGGCCCCCTGCAGATCACGCCGATGGGCGAGACCATGACGCGGGACGAACATGCCGCCGCGGTAATGAAGGTGAAGCAGGATATCGTCGACGGCAAGATCTTCCAGTGCGAGGTCGGCTTCAAGAAGCGTTTTCGCCTCAAGGGCGACAGCCTCAACATCTACCAGCAGCTGCGCGAGGTAAACCCGTCGCCGCAGATGTACTACGTCAAATTCGGCGAGCAGAAACTGATTGGCGCCAGCCCCGAGCTGCTGTTCCGGCTGCGCCAGGGGGAAATGGAAACCTTCCCGCTCGCCGGCACCACCGGCCGTGGCAGCGACGCCATCGAGGATACCCAGCTGGCCCGCCGGCTGCTGAACGACCCCAAGGAAATTGCCGAGCACAACATGATCGTCGATCTGCACCGTAATGATATCGGCCGCGTGGCGCGCTTTGGCACGGTCAAGGTCCGCAGCCTGATGGACATCAAGCGGTACAGTCACGTACAGCACATCTCCAGCGAAATCGTCGGCATCATCGACGAAAACCACGACATGTTCTCGGCACTGGCGAGCAACTTCCCGGCCGGCACCCTCACCGGCGCGCCCAAGATCGAGGCCATGAAGATCATTGACGACCTGGAAAGCGATGGCCGCGGCCCCTACGGTGGCGCGGTAGGGCATTTTTCCTTCAACGGTGACTGCACCTTCGCCATTCCGATCAGGACGGTATTTGCCAACGGTGAGGAGGCGTATGTCCAGACCTGTGGCGGTAATGTCTACGACTCCAACCCGGACGACGAGTACCAGGAAATCATGCGCAAGTTCGCTGGCACCAAGAAGGTGCTCGACCGCTTTATCGAGGAGGCACAGGGATGAAAGTCTGGATTATCGACAACTACGATTCCTTTACCTATAACCTCTACCAGTTCATCGGCGAGATACTCACCACGGCCCGCCTCAGGGGCGACGTCGCCGATTTCGACATCGTGGTCAAACGCAATGACGAGGTCACACTGGAGCAGATCCGCGCCGCGGCCCCGGACCGTATTATCATCTCGCCGGGACCGGGCTCGCCTGACGACGCGCACTATTTCGGCGTCTGTGCCGCCGTGATTCGGGAGCTGGGCCCAACGACCCCGCTACTGGGTGTGTGCCTGGGCATGCAGGGGATCGTGCATGTCTTCGGCGGGCGGGTCATCAAGGCGCAGCTGCCGATGCACGGCAAGATCAGCCCGGTAAACCACAACGGCGAAGGGGTGTTTCGCAACACGCCGGACGGCCTGGAAGTCATGCGCTATCACTCGCTGATCGCAGAATCCGAAAGCCTGCCCGACTGCCTCGAGGTCACCGCGACGGTCGGCGACCTGCCGGCGGATGCCTTTGCCGACAAGGCCCGCATCCATGCCGGCGGGGCGTTCGAAATCATGGGCGTGCGGCACCGGGACTACCCGATCCAGGGCATCCAGTTCCATCCTGAGTCCTTCGCCACCGAAGGCGGCAAGGAACTGATCGCCAACTTCCTCTTCGCGCCGCAGAGCGCCTAACCCGGCGGGGCAGGACGCCGCAGCATTGCGCTGCGGCGTTGCGCGGTGACGTTGCGAAGCACCCGCACGATAGAGAGGGCGTTCAGTCAGTGCCCTTCAGCGCGCGGCGCCATGACGCCACCGCAGACGCCCAGGCCAGGCTACCCACCGCGGTGGGCAGAACATCAGCAGATTGCCGGTGAGGATCAGCCCCATTCCGACCACCCCCGCCGGGGTCCAGCGATAACCCTCCACAAACGTCGAGATGCTCAGTGCCACCAGCGGGAACAACAGGGTCGCGTAGGCAGCAGGTCCCGCGCCAATACGGCCGATCAACGCGAAATACGCGGCGAACCCCAGCACCGAGCCAAAGATCGCCAGGTACAGCAGCGCCCAGAGATAGGATGGCGTCCAGCTGGGCGCGAACGAAGCACCGCTAATCCAGGACACGATCAGCATCCAGAGGGCGCCATAGCCCATCGCCCAGGCATTGGTGGACAGCACATCCAGACCACGTCGTTGATGACGCAGGCTGATCATGTTGCCAAGCGAGAACAGATAGGTGCCCAGCAGACAGAGCCCGATGCCGCCGAGCATCGGCAGGTTCAGCCCCCCCACGACAAGATCCTTCCAGAACAGGCTGAGCATGCCCGCCAAGCCCACCAGAGTCGCCAGCCAAAAACGGCCGTCGATACGCTGGCCGAAGAACAGCATCGCATTGACGGCATTGAACAGCGTCGCCATCGAGAACAACACCGACTCCAGGCCGCTGGTCACCACAGCCCCGGCACTGTAGAAGCAGTAGAAATTGAAGCTGAAAACGCAGCCCCCCTGCAGCATGCAGTACAGATGATCCTGCCGGGCAAGGCCGCGCAGCCGGCCGCTCAGCCGCAGCCCTGCGAGCAGGATCAGTGACGCCAGCGCAAAGCGATAAAACACCGAGACGGTGACCGGAACCTCGCCGAGCTGCAGCACTATAGCGATCCAGGTGGTCCCCCAGATCATCACGGTCAACACATAGAGCAATGGAGTCATGGTACGGGCGTCCAGATGAGGTTTCAGCCCCGAGTCTGGCATCCGTCCCTGCGAAGGACTTGCATACCCTGTGCGCAGTTGCACAATCTTGCGGTTTTCTGCACCGCTCCCCGTATCCGTCGTGGCCGGACGGCGCTAGTATCGGAGTCCCAATTACGCCAATGCGATGGTGGCCAGGAGCATCAGGGGTGAATCAGTCCTATCGGTTGTTTGACAATCTGCGGCAACACAAGGCCAGACTGCTGGACCATACCCGGCTCGACGACGGGATCGCACTGGCATCCTGGTGTAACCGGGACGACCGCATCCACCAGGTCAGCGCCAACCACCATACCCTGAGCCTGTACATCGCCGATGGCTACGAATGTTACCGGCAGACGGCACGCGGCTGGCGCAATGGCGGCGGACCGGACCGGCTGTGCCTGATGCCGCAGTCGTTTGAATCCGTCTGGGATATTCGGGGCCCGCTCAGTTTCGTGCACCTCTACTTCACCGATGACCACCTGCGCCGCCTGGCGGAGCAAACCTGGGATCGCAGCCCTGCACAACTGAGCCTCGACGAACGCATTTTTGCCGAAGACCCGCAGATCACGCTGCTTTATCGCCAGTTCCTGCTGGCCTGTAACTGGCGGGACAGCAGCGACCGCCTCGCCCTCAGCAGCGCCGTTACCCTGCTGCTGACCCATATCCTGAAACACTACGGCGCCCTGCGCTGGCCCGGGGTCAGCGTGCGCGGCGGCCTGGCGCCCTACCAGCTAAACCGCTTGCGGGAATTCATCGACGCCCATCTCGACCAGCCGTTGCGGCTGACGGACCTTGCCGCCGTGGCCGGGCTGAGCGAATACCATTTCGCCCGCATGTTCAGGCAGAGCCAGGGCCAGGCGCCGCACCAGTACCTGCTGCAGCAACGCCTGCTGCGGGCTGAGCAGCTGCTGCAGGAAAGCTCGGACTCGATCACCGAGATCGCCCTGCGCTGCGGCTTCAGCTCCACCAGCCACTTCAGCAACCGCTTTCGCCAGGCCCGCGGCATCACGCCCTCGGCGCTACGCCGGGCCTGATGCCTAGCTGCGCGGCCGGGTCAATGCGATGCTGCGCCCGGCCAGCGCCGGCCACTCGAGCCCTTCGTGCTGGTGCTGCAGGGCGCTGACCCGCACCTGGGTATCGGGCAAAAAGGGCGCAGCCCGTTTTGCGGCCATATCCATGTGCAGCAGCAGGGTTTCCATCGCCGCCAGCGCGTCTCCACTCTCGCCATGACGCATGCTGAAAAAGACCCGCAGTTTCTTAGCGTCACTCTCCAGCAGTTGTGCCGACACCTGCAGCGGTTCGCCCTCGCTGACTTCCTGCAGATAGTGCACCATGCTCTGCAGGGTGTAGATCGATACCTGGTGCTCGGCGCGAAAGCTTTCGTCCAGACCGATCTGCACCATCAGCTCGTCGATCGCCTGGCTGAACACCAGCACATAGCAGGCGTCATTCATGTGACCGTTGTAATCGATCCACTCGGACCGGACGGGCCCTTCAAACAGCATGAGTTCGGTTGTCATCTTCCACCTCGTGTTGGGATTGTGCCAGCGCGCCTTTTGCGCAATGCTAACCCGCCGGTGCCACAGAATTTGCCTGAAACCGCTTATTAGATGTTCTTTTTCGACGGAGTCGAGCCATGTTTGGAGACCGTCCGCGCAGCTACCCCCAGACCATCGGCTTTTTGCTGATTCCCGGCTTCTCGCTGTTCGGTCTGACCGCCATGCTCGATCCGCTGCGCCATGCCAATCGTAGCAGCAACCGCGAGCTGTACCGCTGGCAGCTGATTTCCGAACGCGGCGGACCGGTACGCAGCAGCGATGCCCTGGATATCATGAGCGATACCGGCATACGCGAGCTTCCCATCTGCGACACCCTGATCATCTGTGCCGGCTACGATCCGCAGACACAGGTCACTCCGGGTCTGCTGGGGTTCATTCGACAGCAGGCCAGCCACGGCGCCGATATCGGCTGCCAGGACACCGCCGCCTATCTCGCCGCAGCCGCGGGCATTCTCGATGGCTACCGCGCCACCCTGCACTGGGAAAACCTCGACAGCACCCGGGAGGCCTTCCCCCGGGTGAATTTCGTGCAGGAACTGCTGGTGGTGGATCGCGGCCGCTTTTCATGCCCCGGCGCCCTCTCTGGCCTGGACATGATGCTTTACCTGATCGGCACCCAGCACGGCAATGGCCTGGCCACCACCGTTGCCGATGAGCTGATCTACACCCACAAGCGCGCCCACAGCGACCCCCAGCGCACGTCGCTGCAGCAACGCCTGGACAGCCGCAATCCCCGCCTGGCCGAGGCCGTGCAGCTGATGGAGCGCAACCTGGAGGAGCCGCTGCGCATCAGCGAGATCGCGACGCAGCTGCAGCTTTCCGGACGTGAGCTCGAACGCCTGTTCCGCCATTACCTGCAGCAGACGCCCAGCGCCTACTACCGCAATCTGCGCCTGGACCAGGCACGCTGGATGCTGCAGCAAACCAGCCAGAGTGTCACCGATATCTCGGTAGCCTGCGGTTTCGTCTCCCTGTCCCATTTCACCCGCAGCTACCAGCAGCGCTTTGACAAAAAGCCCAGCCGGGAACGCTGATTCCTGCCGCCACACCACTGTAACCAGGCACTTAACCCGGTCAGCCCCGCCAGAGCGTCGCAAATGGGCACGTCTTATTCATTTGCGCCAGCCCCGCGATTAATTCGCATACGGTCAATTAATATTCGTAACTGGACAAAAACATCCTGTTCAGCCGCGTAGCTTAACTATCACCCGGCGCCGGGTAGCCGCCGCGGAAAACCCGCGGGCAATACAGTCACCCTTATAAGAGTCAGAACCGCCATGAATCAGGATGTCATCATCACCTGCGCAGTCACCGGCGCCGCCGATACTGCCGACCGCAGCCCCCACGTGCCGGTCACGCCACAAGAGATTGCCGATGCCGCCATCGAAGCCTGGAACGCCGGCGCCGCCATCGCCCATATGCATGTGCGCGATCCGGATACCAAGCAGTGCTCGCGCCGGCTCGACCTTTACGCCGAAGTCTGCGAGCGCCTGCGGGCCGCTGACTGTGACGTCATCATCAACCTGACCGCCGGCATGGGCGGCGACCTGTACATCGGCCCGGAGGACAATCCCACCGCCTTCTGCCCGGAAACGGACCTGGTGGGCGGCCTCGAACGGCTGGTGCATATCGAGGAACTCAAGCCCGAGATCTGCACGCTGGACTGCGGCTCGGTCAACTTCGGTGACAGCAACCTGGTGTACATCTCGACACCGGACATGCTGCGCAAGGCCGCGGCCCGCATTCAGCAACTGGATGTCACCGTTGAACTGGAGATCTTCGATACCGGCAACCTCTGGTTCGCGCTGCAGATGATGAAAGAAGGCCTGATCAACGACAACGCGATGTTCCAGCTGTGCCAGGGCATTCCCTGGGGCACCCCGCCGGAACTGAGCCTGCTCAAGGGCATGGTCGACATGCTGCCGGCCGACACCAACTGGACCGCCTTTGCCCTGGGCCGCAACCAGCTGCCCTGGGCGGCACAGTCCGCCCTGCTGGGCGGCCATATCCGCGTCGGCCTGGAAGACAACCTCTACCTGGGCAAGGGCGAATTCGCCACCAACGGTCAGCTGGTCGAACGCGCCGTGAATATCATTGAAAACATGGGCGCGCGGGTACTGAGCCCCACCGAAGCTCGCCAGAAACTGCGCCTGCGCGGCACCCAGTAGTCGTCATGACCGGAGAAATACAGATGAATCGCCCCCTTCCCACTGCAGTGACCAAAGCCGGTGTCCTGGGTACCGGTGTAATCGGCGGCGCCTGGGCGCTGCATTTCTTGAGAATGGGCATGGACGTCGTGGCCTACGACCCCGGCCCCAATGCCCGCGAGAAGCTGCTGGCCATGGTGGATCATGTCTGGCCGACCATGGTGAAACTCGGCCTGCGCGAGGGTGCCAGCCCACAGCGCCTGCGCTTTGCCGACAGCCTGGAAGAACTGGCCACCAGCGTCGAGGTGATTCAGGAAAGCACCCCGGAAAACCTCGATGCCAAGCGTGCCCTGTTTGCAGAGCTCGATCGGCTGGCACCGCCCGAAGTGGTGATTATTTCCAGCACCTCGGGCTTTGCCATGTCCGACATGGCCGTGGAAATCCAGCACCAGGCCGATCGCTTCGTGGTCGGGCATCCGTTCAACCCGCCTTACCTGGTGCCCTTCTGCGAAGTCTGCGGTGGTGAGCGCACCAGCCAGGACGTGGTCGACTGGACCGCAGCCTTCTACGAGGCGATCGAGAAACAGGTCGCCAAGATGGACCGGGAGCTGCCGGGCTTTATCGGCAACCGCCTGCAGGAAGCACTGTGGCGCGAGGCGCTGCACATGGTGGCCAACAATGAGTGTTCGGTTGAGGATATCGACAAGGCCATCGCCTACGGGCCGGGACTGCGCTGGGCCATTATGGGCCACTGCCTGACCTATCACCTGGGCGGTGGCCAGGGCGGCATGGCGCATCTGCTGGACCACTTCGAGGAATCCCTCAAAGAGCCCTGGACCCGCCTCGATGCGCCGGAGCTGACACAGCAGCTCAAGGACGATATGGTCGCCGGCTGCCTGACCCAGGCCAACGGCGCCTCGATCAACGACCTGATCCGCGAGCGCGACGACTGCCTGATCCGCATCATGCACACGCTGAAGGAATACCGCGACGAGCACGGCATCAAGCGCTGAGGCGCCGACGGCAGCAGACCCGCCCAGCGGGTCTGCGCATACTGTTACCCGACAAAGGAACTGGCTTATCAAGCAACGGCAACACCCGACTTATCTTTATGACATCCGGAGATCGCAACAATGTCGTTAGAACAACAACAAAGTGACACTGGCGTTTTCAGGGCCGAAAGCCTGGCCCGGCATGGCCTGTTCAAGGACATGCACAAGGGCATGACCGTGGCCGGTGCCCTGCTGGTCATGGCCTTCGTCCTTTTCACCGGCTTCAATACCGAGCTGGCCAGTACCCTGTTCGGCACGGCCCGCAGCTGGATCGAGACCACCTTCGGCTGGTACTACATGGTGACCGTGGTCTTTCTGATCGGCATCTGCGGCTACATCGTATTTAGTGGCCACGGGCGCATTCGCCTGGGCGACGACGACAGCAAACCGGAATTCAGCAACTTCGCCTGGTTCTCGATGCTGTTCTCTGCCGGCATCGGTATCGGCATCCTGTTTTTCGGTGTCGCCGAGCCCATCTTCTACCTCGATAACAGCGGTGCCTTCGGCTATCCCAACAATCCCTATGCCGATATGGCGGGCGCCACCGCGATCGGCCACGACCGCGCCGTCGATGCGCTGCGCGTCACCTTTTTCCACTGGGGCTTCCACGGCTGGGCGGTGTACGTCATCGTCGGCCTGGCGCTGGCCTATTTCGCCTACCGCAAGAAACTGCCACTGGCTCTGCGCTCCACGCTGTATCCCTTTATCGGCGACCGTATCTACGGCCCCATCGGACATGTTGTCGATCTGCTGGGTGTCGTGGGCTGCGTCTTTGGTGTCGCCACCTCGCTTGGACTCGGCGTCAGCCAGATGGCGGTCGGTCTTGAGCGGCTCATCGGTGTGGACCCGGGGCTGAACACTCAGCTGATACTGATCGCGCTGATTTCGGTGATCTCGATTCTGTCGGCGGTCTCTGGCGTTCAGCGCGGCATCAAGGTCATCTCCGAATGGAACATCATCATCTCGGTGCTGGTGATCGCCTTCTTCCTGTTCGCCGGCCCGACCACCTGGCTGCTCAACCTCCTGGCCCAGTCACTGGGCGACTACCTGGGCAACTTCGTACAGATGGGGCTCTGGTTCCCTGAAGAGGAAGGCCCGGCCAGCTGGCAGAACGGCTGGACCGTCTTCTACTGGGGCTGGTGGCTGGCCTGGGCCCCGTTTGTCGGCCTGTTTATCGCCCGTATTTCCCGTGGCCGCACCCTGCGCGAGTTCGTCCTCGGCGTGCTGCTGGTACCGACACTGGTGATCTTTATCTGGCTGGGAATCTTTGGCGGCACCGCGTTGTATCAGGAATTGCACGCCGCCGGCGGTCCCGGAAGCGCCGGCCTGATTGACCTGGTCAATGCCTGGAACCTGCCCGCCGCGCTGTTCGCCAGCTCCGACGGTATCGCTGGCAATGGCGCCCTGGGCTGGATCATCTCGGCGCTGATGGTATTCCTGCTGATGAGCTGGTTCGTCACCTCATCGGATTCCAGCACCCTGGTCCTCACCACCATCCTGTCGCTGGGCAATGACGAGCCACCGCAGATCTTCCGCATTTTCTGGGGCATCGTCATCGGCCTGGTTGCGGCCGTGCTGTTGCTCGCAGGCGGCCTGAGCGCCCTGCAGACGGCCCTGATGGCCGCGGCCCTGCCGCTCAGTCTGGTCATTATTGCGATGACCCTCGCCGTGCTGAAATCCCTGCACCAGGAAGCGGGTCTGTTCGGCGCCGCGCGCCCTGCGATTCAGGTCAAGTGATGCTACAACGGCCCATCGACTGAGAAATTGACCGCCGCTGCCCTGTGCAGCGGCGGCTTTTTTCGACGCAACCGGGATCAACAGGAGCCGACATGCACTCACCTGTCCAGCCTGGCAGCATGGCTGCCGCCGCCAGCCCGTCGGTCACATCGGCACTTCAGCCCGATGCCGACGGTGTTATCACCCTGTCATTTCTGCTGTTGCCTGAATACGCCATGGTGTCGCTGCTCTCGGCCATCGAGCCACTGCGCATCGCCAACCGGCTGGCGGGAAAGCAACTGTATCGCTGGCAGTGCCTGAGCGAGGATGGACAGGTCGTTCCGGCCAGCAACCAGATGGCGCTGCAGCAGCACCTGGACATTCATGCAGTCGATACTCCGCGCAACCTTTTCGTCAATGCAAGCTTTCACCCGGAGCGTTACCAGAGCCCGGTACTCATCGACTGGCTGCGCCGACTGAACCGGCGTGGCTGCCTGCTGGGGGCACTGGATACCGGTTGCCATCTGCTGGCCCGTGCCGGGCTCCTGAAAGGGCACAGCGTAACGCTGCACTGGGAAGCCGTACCGGCATTTCAGGCAACCTACCCCGATATCCTCATCAGCCCGGAACTCTTCGACATCGGTCGCAACCGCATCACCTGCGCCGGCGGCACCGCCGCCACCGACATGATGCTGCATCTGATTGCCCAGCATTCAGGCACGGCGCTGGCGCTGCAGATCTGCGATCAGTGCATCAAGAACGGTATAAGACCGCCGTCGGAGCGACAGCGTATCGGCCTGCCGCGACAGCTCAATATCCACCATCCCCGACTCATACGGGTGCTGGGCCTGATGGAACAGCACCTTGAAACACCGCTGACACCAACCGAACTGGCCCGCAGCGCCTTTATCTCCCTGCGACAACTGGAACGCCTGTGCCAGCGATTTCTGAATGCCTCTCCGTCAGCCTACTACCTGAAGCTGCGCCTTGAGCGGGCCCGCCAGTTACTGCAGGAGTCGAACCTGAGTGTCTGCGACGTAGGCGGCGCCTGCGGTTTCGCGTCCGCTTCCCATTTCTGCCGCTGCTATCGCCGCCACTTCGGGCAGTCCCCCGGGGCGCAACGTCGCAATGCCGCCTGATCTGCACGTCGGGAAAAGAGCGCTGCAGCACAGCATTCCCGCCACCACGTCAGGCAACGGCTAACCGGCGTCCTTCGCGACTGCTGCGCAGCGCCAGCTCAATCAGCCGAATTCCGAGCAGTGCCTGCTGAGGGCTGATCGCCAATGCGTCCCCGTGTCGCAGTGTGCGCACCAATGCGGCGTAGAACTGCCGGTAATCACCGGGCAGCGTCGCGAAGATTTCAGCCCTGTCCGCCGTATGGAACCGGCCGTACTCCGAGGCAGGCTCCAGCCCCCAGTCCGGTCCTTCAGGCAGCTGACCTGCTCGCAGCGCATCCTCCTGGGGGTCGAGTCCGAACTTTGCGTAACTGCCCCGAGTACCCTGCAGCATGAAACGCAGCGTGGGCGAGGCGCAGAACGGGCTGGAGTGCAGCACAACCTCCTTGTCGGGATAGTGCAGCAGCAGATGGAAGTAGTCGGTGGACTCGGCCCCCGTGCGCAGTTCGCGGCAGCGGGCGCTGATCGAGTCCGGCGGGCCGAACAGGGCCAGCGCCTGGTCGATCAGGTGCGGACCGAGGTCGTAGAGAATGCCGCTGCCAGCCCCCGCCTGCTCACGCCAGCGATCGCGGGGTTCCGGCCGGAAGCGGTCGAAATGGGACTCGAAATAGCGAATGTCACCGAGGCGGCCACTGTGCAACAGTTGCTGCAGCGTCAGGAAGTCGCCATCGAACCGGCGGTTGTGATAGATCGCCAGCGTACGCTGCTTCTGCGCCGCCAGCTCGATAAGCGCCTCGCCTTCCGTCGAATTCACGACGAAGGGCTTTTCCACCAGCACATGCTTGCCGGCTTCCAGCGCCCGCCTTGCCAGCGGATAGTGGCTGTCGTTTGGCGAGGTGATGACCACCAGGTCGGCGTCACTGCGCGCTATCAGTTCAAGTCCATCCTGGTAATGCTGCAGTTGCGGATAGTCTTGTCGCAACTCCGGCTGACGGCTGCTGATCGCCACCAGCTCAAGCTCCGGCTGCAGTTGAATAAAGGGCAGGTGAAAGATTCGGGCTGACAGCCCGTAGCCGATGACGGCGGTCCTGATCATGGTCGGATGTCCTCTTATGAAGCCAACACTGACCCGCTGCGCGAAAGCCCGACAGGCTCCTGGCCGGGCGAGCTGTTATTGGGCCATCGAAGGCTGCGCCGCGCAAGTACCGCAATCGGCACCCGCGACTTCCCTAACAGCACCGAATACAGCTGCCGGCATGTGGACGCCATCAACCCAGGAGGCTAAAGGCTCCGCTCAAGCACTCGAATACGGGACAGCAGTTCGTCACGATCAACGTAGCAGCCCTGCAAGTGACGCTGCCCCTGCTGCAGGTCGAAGGCCCGGCGGGCATGCAGCACGCGACGGTTGTCGAACACCAGCAGATCGCCGGGCACCAGGCGGTATTCGAACTGGAAGCGCGCCTCCCGGGTCAGGCTGATAAAGGTCCGGTAGGCTCGATAATGCCGAACCACCTGATCGGGCGGGACATCCAGCGGGCCGCGCAGAAAGTTGGCAAAACGTATCTCGCTTACCGCACCCTGGCCATCGAGCACGATAGCCGGCCCGCGGAAACGGTAATCGCTGTTACGGTCCTTGTTGTAGAAATCCATCGGCAGACTGCTGAGCGCATCAAAGTCATCGGGGTGCTGTTCACGCATGTACTGGGCAATGCAAAAGCCATCCACCAGAATCGACTCGCCACCGGTGGCGTCGTTTTCAAGACAATGCAGGAACTGCAGGCCCGGCTGCAGTTCCCGCGTCGGCAGATCGGTATGCAGCGGCAGGCGCAGGGTCGTGTAGGCGGCGGTATTGGCATCTGGCTTGGAGCGCACATCAAACAGGGTGCCGAAATTGGTTTCCCGAACAAACGAAATACGCTGCGCAACCCGCTGCAGGGTGCCGGGCGTTGTGTCGCTGTTGTGCAGCAGTGAAATACCACTATCACGCAGCTTGCGCAGCCAACGCAGCAGTATGGCGTCGTGCTGCATCATGTCGGCATATTCATACCGGGGCAGGCTGGCTTCGATAGCCGCCCGGTCCCAGATAGCCGGCTGCCATTGCCGCGCCGCACGGGCCTGATCACTGTAACAATGGCTTCGCAACCAGCCGGGATGGAAGCGGCTGCGGTGTCCATCCCCCTTCCACAGGATTTCCAGGTAGTCACCACGAAGCTGCGCCTCAAGCGGGCGAATAGACAGCGGTGCATCACAGATCTCAAACAGTTGTTCCCGCGTCAGAGACGATACGCAGTCAGAGCACGGGCAGTTATCCCGCAGCCATAGGTAGTGAAATTCGCTGACGTGGCCATCATCCCAAACCAGACCCAGTGACTCTGCACCGATATCGATACGCTGTGGCCGGTGGCTGACCGCATAATGGCTGTAGCCCGCGGTTTCGAAAGTGGCATTGTTTTCGATCATCGCTGTCCCCCTAATCTCGTTTCCCCGCCGTGGTGGCAGTACTGGAACGATGTTAGGCCTAAACCCGCGTATTAGGATGTCACCGGATCGACAAGCTGTTGGCCCACCGCGACAATCAGGCGTTCAGGTTTCAGTACACCCTACAGCCCCTGGAAAAAACCTGATTTAGCGAAACCGGGCGCCCCTCGCCACGATGTAAATCAACATACATACTCACCCAAGAGTATGTTTTTAATAAATTTTTACGTCACGCGAAGCAGCTGAATCTGCTTAACGAGCAGCGCATCCTGATCGCTTCAGACGCGGTAATGGACAGGGTATCGAAGCCCTGCCGGGAAGATCTCCGGGCACCAAATATTATTCTGTCGGCGTGATTCCAACCGCTATAATTGGCGCTGGATTTGGCACCGGAGCGCTTATGTGGATGAGGTCTGTTTATTCGATGCTGCTTGGCGGCACACTGATCTTGGGCAGCGCCTTGGCCGGCGCCACTAACCCCTGGGAGGAAATAAAATCCACCTCCTCGCAGGCCCCCGCGAGCATTGGCGAGTATACCAATGGCTGCCTCAGCGGCGCGGACCGAATGCCGCTACGCGGCGAGGGCTTCCAGCTGGTGCGCACCGGGCGTGACCGCCATTACGGCAATCCCGCGCTGACCGGTTTCCTGACGGATTTTTCCGCCCAGGTGGCTGGGCAGGGCCTGGGGCGCCTGCAGATAGGTGACATGTCGATGGCCCGCGGCGGCCCCTTCAGCTACGGACACCGCAGTCACCAGATGGGGCTGGATGCGGATATCTGGTACGCGCAGGACCCGCGCTCGCTGCAGCGCCCGCTGACCGCCTGGGAGCGCGACAATATCGCTGCAAAGCCTCTCGCCGATGCAAAAGACCATCTGCTGATCGAGGCGAACTGGGACGACAATGTTCCGCGCATACTGCGCCTGGCCGCCGAAGACCCACGCGTCGAGCGGATCTTCGTCCACCCCACCATCAAGCGCAAGCTGTGCCGTATTGCGGGCAAAGACAACGACTGGCTGCGCAGGATCCGCCCCTGGTGGGGACACAACTATCATTTCCATGTGCGCCTGGCCTGCCCTAAAGGCGACACGAACTGCGTTGCGCAGCAGCCGGTGCTGAACGAACCCTGTGGCGACGACCTGGACTGGTGGTTCAGCGACGAGTTCTACGCCCTGCTGCATGGCACCGCGCCACAGCAGGAAAAGCCCAAGCCAAAGCCGAAACCACCGATGCCACAGCAGTGCACACAGGTGTTGCACTCCCCTTAAGCGCACAGAAAAGCGCAAAAGCGCATCCCGCCGACCATGCCAACGGAATGCGCCTCCTGCCGCGTGGTACAAAGCCCTCGCCAACTGTCAGAGCGAGTCTTCTATGAACTCGCAGAGTGCCTGAAGATTACCCTGCTCCAGAACGTTGGCGAGCCCTGCCCGCGGCTCGTCTGCGGTGCCAGGACCGTGCCCGTCACCGGAAGGGTCCGCAGAATGCGGACCCTGTTCAAATCCGTTCTGGATGGACTCCATGGTGAGCTTTCCCCAGTTGCACTCGACCGCAACCGAGGTCACTGGCGGATCAGCCAGTGCAGAGCCTGCGAAAAGCATGGAAGCGGCAATGATCATCGTCTTGGTTCTCATATCCGGTCTCCTCTTAGGTAACAGGTGTGCATGCGACCCGAGCCGATCATCATGACCGGCACCGCAAAACACGCTACTCACCCTTGTCTACATAGCATTCACGGATATACAGCCATGCATCCGCGAACGTATTAGGCAGCATAGACAGCTTTACCGGTCGGCAACAAAGAAACCGCGGATACCAAGTGCGGCTGACCGCCCAGATCAGCACACTGCTACTGGCGATACTGCGGTAATCCCCCATTTTTAACGGGTTCAAAAATAGGCCTCATGCCACAAAAAAGACAGGGATGGTGTTGTCACTATTTGCCGGGTGATGGAACAGGCCTTCCTGACCCGTGTCATTTTCGCCCTTGAACATCAGACGGTATATTGTGAAATCTATGAATTTTCAAGAGCTCGAATTGGCCGCTGGCCAATGGTGGCGAATCCTGCACCACTTTATTAAAGCGGTTCTGACGACATAAGTTGCCACCGGGTTAAAATCACAGAATACAGAGATAAGCCATGAATTATGACTTTGAAAATGATCAGGGTATTAAATATTTGCTCACTCGACATATAGCCTGACAGGTCGATTAATACTCTGAACCTGCCAAGCTACTCGGCTCAACTTTTTAGTCGCCTATTTTGCCTATTGCAGGGTCTCGAGCAGCACTCCCTCTGGAATATTATCGATATAGATCCCGTCAACGCCGGCCTGTTTTGCAATGCCCCATTCAATAGAACTTTGGATGGTATGGACCAGAACTTTTATTCCGTAGCTGTGGAACAGTGCCACCAAATCATCCGCGGCAATACCTAAGCTTGGCGCCAGGAACAGGATATTCTTATCCAGTGAAATGATACTGGAGCCAGTATCGACAAGCGTGGAAATGATGTTGTCAATGGGGAGGCCGGCCTCGTAGTAACTCGGAAACCGATACAGCGGGAAATTCAAGCCTTCGCCAAGATTAACGCTTATTTCACCCCACGGCAGGTTGAAACCCGTGTAACTTTTGTCAATTTCTGTAATAGAAAGTGTCGGATCAAGGCCAACAACCTGCTCTGGGCTTAATAGTTGTAAAAAATCCACCGCCAGAATACCGGGAACGTCTGACTCCGTTGCCGCCAACATGCCGAGTATCTCGGGTGAAAAGGACTCGATAACAACCTGGCTCTCCATTGCGGTAAAGGTAATATCTTCCAGCACCGCGTTCACGAGGTTTTCCAGGTAGAGTGGTTCTTGCGCAAGAGGCACACAATAAGGTGATGGCGTTTTGATTTCCACCACGAGCTGGCCTCCGGGGCGGTCCGAGGTTATCTGGCTGTAGGTGCGTGAAACCTGAAGGATATTTCGCAGGGATTTGACATTGTCATCCCCCACAATCCCTTTAAGCTGTTCAAAGGTGAGTGTATTGACGCACGTTGTAAAATTCGGCAAGAAATCATCATGCATAGAGACCGCAATACCATCAGCGGTCAGGTTCGCATCCACCTCCACGATCTGGATACCATCTCGAAATCCCTCTCGTACAGCCTTGGTGGTATTTTCCACGGGCCTGTCGGGTTCAGGGCTATACCAGGGATTTTCGCCATAACCACGATGTCCTATGGCAAAAGGCAAAGGACCGCCAATAACATCGTCGACTGTCCATCGTTGTGCGCCGCCTTTATCTGCCGCAGCACCTGTGACAACAAACAGTAGAGTCAATACGAAGATTCTTACCTTTCCCAGAATTCCGTTTTTCATGTTACTCATCCTTTAATTGAGTCTTGGCGTGCATGTTGCCCAGCTTCGCTGGTTTGTACATGATGGGCAAGGCCTTATTCTGCTCCAGTGCTCGCTACCACTTCGCCGCACGCTTATTAACCCGGCCGGTTAATACACAAAGCAGGGATGCTTCATCATTGCCCGCAGGGCAATGCGAACCCAGGCAAAACCTGCTGATTTGGCGTTGCCGCCGCGTCAGTCCGTCGATGCTGAAGTTGTGCCGCTGTTACATCCACCTCGCCCCCCGTACCGGAGCGAGGCCCCGACTTTCAGCTACACCGCCCGCGCCATTCTCTCGGAGTCCGTCAGCTAAGATCCTGCATTCGACCAGTATCAGTCCCTGTCTTCCTCCTTCAGCACCTTCAGCCTATTTCGGTACTCGTCCTCGTCAATTTCGCCGCTGGCAAACCGCTCATCGAGAATATCCCGGGCGGTTTTTTGCCGTGACCGGTCGCTGCTGTCGCGTCCGAGCAGCAACCGGACAAATGCCCATAAAACCAGCAGCAACAGCAGCAGCCACAGCAGCATTCCCCAGCCATGGCCAAACATCATCCCGTCATAATCTTGAAACATGAGGCGTTCCTCCTTCTTGGCAGACTGTTAAACAACGATATCGATCCAGCTGACCATGCCTGCGGCCTGGTGCTCGATCATGTGACAGTGCAGCAGCCAGCGCCCCTGAGTGCCGGCAACGAAACGGATCGGCACCCTGTCGCCCCTTGCCATAAGCAGCGTGTCGTGCCACAAATCAGACGGATATCGTGCAGATTCGGCCTGGAAGTGATGGCCATGCAGATGCATGCCATGGGGCCAGCGGGTGTTGTTGTGCAGCTCGATTTCGACCAGCTCACCCGGTCGTGCGCGCAACAGCGGCTGCTCCGCAAGCCCGGCGCTACCGTTGAAGGCCCAGATCTGGCGCTGCTGCACCAGTTCGTCGATATTCAGCATCTGTCCCCGGTAAACCGCCTGGCGCAGCGAGCCCATGGCCCCGCCGGTCATATCCAATTGCAGCCGATGATCCGGTGCCCTTGCCGGCAGGGCCGGCAGCGGATTGGCGGCCAGTGGAACAGGGGCAGACCGCACGAGCGGCGCGGCCTGTGCATCGACCAGCAACCGGGCGATCTCGATCTGGCTCTCGTTCGCCAAGTGGTATATGGAATGGCTGCCCTCCCCGTTCGGGGGAATGTCGAGCAGCAGATCGTAACGTTCGGCCGGCGACAGGACCAACGGGCCGGCATGCTCGCGCGGTGCGGACAGCGGCTGGCCGTCCTTGGCCAGAATCCAGATCGGCCAGTCAGGCAGCTGCAGTACCATGATGCGGGCGTTGGCGGCATTCAGCACCCGCAGACGGACCCGCTCGCCGGCCCTGGCCTTGAGCTGGGGTCGATGCTGGCGGTTGACGGTCAGGATATTGCCCATACGCCCGCCATGCGCCCATTCGTGCATATCCCCAAGTGAGTCTGTATCGAGCTGGCCATCCTTGCCGAGCCGCCAGTCATCCAGTACCAGCAACTGGTCACGGTCGGCGGTATAGGGCTCCGCCTCGTCGACGATCAGGGGCAGATAGAGCCCGCGCGCCAGTTGCTCATAGGTACGATGATGCGCATGCGCCCAGAAGGTGCCGGCATCCGGTGGCGTCAGCCGGTAAACGAAACGCCCGCGGGGCGGAATCGGCGCCTGGGTCAGGCCACTGACGCCGTCCATCGCGTTGTCGACCCGAATACCGTGCCAGTGCAGGGTCGTTTCATCGGGCAGGTTGTTGATGACCTCGATCTCGACCGGCTGGTGCTGACGCAGCCGCAGCAGGTCGAGATTGCTCCCCCAGAGCGCCACCGGAGCGCCGTCCGACGGAGCGCCGCCCGACACGAACCAGTGGCGCTGTTCCGGCCTGAGTTCCAACTGCAGCCGCGGCACGGCAGGGACACGCGCCGCCAGCGATATGCCGGGCACCGCCAGCAGTCCCATGGCGGATAGCTTTATCAGGTCGCGTCGTTTCACGTGATCTCTCCCTTTCGCTCGAGTCCATCCATGACCCGCTCACTGCAACGTGCCGTTGAACTGGATCAGACCGTCGGCCGGATCAGTCGGTCTCCACCAACAGGTAGGTGGCGATGGCCTTGAGATCCGCATTGGAAAGGTAGCCGGTACCGTCACGGATCACCTCGCCCATCGAGCCGCCCAGTACATCGCCGTCCGGAGTGATTCCCGAGCGCAATGCATAGGCCAGCTGATCGACGCTCCAGCCGTCGGCCTTCAAAGCCGCGGCATGGATCGGCGGGGCCGCGCCACCACCGGGAAGGCCGTCGGCCCCGGTCAGCGGGGCCTCCGCGTCCAGTACTCCGAGCAGGTTACGCGGCGTATGGCAGGCGGCGCAGTGCCCTGCCGCCTCGACCAGGTAGGCTCCCCGGTTGTGCAGCTCGTCGTGGTCCGGGTCCGGTTCGAAACGCCCGGGCTCGAAATACAGCGTTTTCCAGAACCTAAGGCCCTGGCGGATATTGTAGGGAAACGCCAGCTGCTGCTCTTTCGAAGGCTGCGACACCCCCGGCACAGTGCGAAACGCAGCCCAGAGATCGGCAATATCCTGGTCGCTGAAACCGGTATAGAAGGTATAGGGGAAGGCCGGATAGTAGGGCGAGCCGTCCGGCGCGATACCATGGCGCACGGCACTGGCGAAGTCCTGCAGCGTCCAGGCGCCAATGCCATGCTCGGGATCGGTCGTCAGGTTGGGTGCGTGAAAAGTGCCGAACGGCGACTCCAGCGGGGCACCGCCAGCCAATGGCTGACCGCCACCGGCGACATCGGTATGGCATGCGATGCAACCGGACGCACGGGCCAGATAGGCGCCGCGGGCGACATCGCCGCTAAGGCTTTCCAGCCCCGGATCGAGCGGGGGGGTGGAAAAGGCCCCGCTGCCCACGACCGCCAGCCCGGCGAGGCCGACAAAGCCGGCCAGAGCAAGGTTCAGACGCTTCATCAATGCTCATCCTTCTCGGCGCGATAACGGGTATGACAGGACGAGCAGGTATCGGTGACCATCTTGAACACCATCTCGGATGGCATCTGAGCCAGGTGTTCGGCCGAAGGCGCGCCCCCCATCATGCCGCTGCCACCCATCATCGAATCTCCCCCCATCATGGAGTCTGTGCCCATCATCGAGTGGGATCCCATCATGGAGTCCGTGCCCATCATCGAGTGGGATCCCATCATGGTGCCGCTCCCCTGGCCGCTGGCACCGCCACGGTTGTCGGCGGACTCGGCCAGCGCCCGGCTGTAGCGCCCCAGGTCGTCGGCCATCACCTGGAATCGCTGCCACTCCTGCCAGATCTCGGCCTTCGCCTCGCTGGGCATATGCAGGCTGCCCTCGGGAAAGAGCCTGGTCATCGCCTCGCCGGAAGCGGCCTCCAGAACGGCCGCGGCTGCACGCACCTGGGCTGCGTCGTATGTGGCTTCGCCACTGAACATCTCGGACAGCGACTTCATCGCCCCCTTCATGTCTTTCATCAATTCCATGCGTTCCTTGACGACGCCGGTGGCGCCACCGTGGGCCAACACCACGCCGGACGCGACAGCGGCGGACAGAACTACAGCGCTACCCCAGACAAATACGGGTTTCATATCGATACATCCTCGAATTTTGCACAAACATGCCATGGCGGGATCGGTGGCGATCTCCGCGAAAATTAACCAGGTGTCGTAAAAAAGTCAGACTATCGGAGGAGGTGTATCGACGGAGAGGTCCGGGGCCTTGTGCGTGGGCAGCAAACTGACGATGGATGAAGACGGCACACATTCGCTGCCCACCAGATGAAACTCCACCAGCAGCAGACTGTGGCCGCCATGGCAGGAATCGGCGTGCAGCTGATCCTCGAGGCTATGGGGATGATATACAGGGTCCGCCACGCCGTCATGATCATGACTGTCGTGTTCGATGTGGTAGTGCCAGTGCTGCCAGATCGCCTGATCCGACTGCTCCGCCGCATTCAGGGCAGCCATCGGCTGAATCGCGATGACCAGCATCAGCAACAGTCCGAGCAATGTGCGATGCGGCGCTTTCATGGCAGTCCATAAAGTGGATGAAGTGACGATTCTAGGGTGGCGGGATGCAGTTTTCAATCCAACCATCGAACTAATCCTTTGCTACCGCTCCCTTTTCGGCCACTTGGGATGGTGCTCGTCGATAACCAGCCGGTGCCGGTGTTTCACCGCGGCATGGTGATGAGGGTGGCTGTGGGGTTCCGGCCCTTCCCAGCCGGCGTGCTCATGCGGGTGATACACATCGTGACAGTGCAGATGGCGGTGATCCATCGACGCATGGAAGTGTTCCAGCTCGTCGGGTTCATGAGCGGGCCAGAGCGTCAGCGCGGCCAAAGCCGAGATCAGGGCAATAGCGCCCATTATGGCAAAAGCGGCTGCAAGCCCCAGGTTCGCGCCGCTCCAGCCGGCGAGCGGATAGGTCACCAGCCAGCAGGCATGGGACAGTGAAAACTGGGCCGCGAACACCGCGGGTCGATCCGGTTCGTGACAGGACCGGATCAGCAGCCGCCCAACGGGCGTCTGCACCAGGGAGCTGCCAAAGCCGATCAGGCACCAGAGTATCATCAGCCCCGCGATGTCAGGCTGTAAGGTTCCGAGCAGCACGGCTGCCGCCATGATACCGCCGCCAGCCAGCATCAACGTGCGTTCAGGCACCTTTTGCAGCGCCCTTGGCATCAGCAGGGCCGCGCTCATCGAGCCCCCTCCCGCTGCGGCCAGGGCAATGGCGACCCAGGTGTCGTCGAGGCCAAGGTAGGTCCTGACGTAGACCACGGTGTTGACAATCTGCATCGAGCCAACCGCAGCAACGGCCAGGCATAGCGCCAGCAGTCCCTGAAGCCTCGGCGTCCTGACATAAATTTTCATGCCCTTTACCGCCCGGTGCCAGAAGGTGCTTCCGCGGTCCGGCAATTGCCCGGGCAACACAACGGACACCACCAGCAGCGCCGACGCGACAAAGGCGATGGCGTTTAGCACGAACAGGGCGTCGAAGATCATCACCGCGATCAGCATCGCCGCGATCGCCGGGCTCAGCAGGTTTTCCAGGTCATAGGCCAGCCGCGACAGCGAGAGGGCCCGGTCATATTGCTGTCGATCCCTGATGATGTCGGGAATGGTGGCCTGGAACACCGGGGTGAAACCGGCCGAAAACAGGTTGAGCAAAAACACCAAGCAATAGATCTGCCAGACCGCATTGATGAACGGCAGCGCCAGCACCGCGGCGGCGCGCAGCAGATCCAGCGATACCAGCAGCGCACGACGCGGTAACTGCTGGGCGTAACTGCCGATCAGCGGTGCCACGAAGACGTAGGCGGCCATCTTCAGCGCCAGTGCGATGCCAAGCACTTCGCCGGCCCTTCCACCAGCAATCTGATACGCCAGCAGCGCCAGCGCCACGGTCGTGAGGCCGGTACCAAACAGCGAGATGACCTGCGCGGCAAAGAGATGCCGAAAGCGCCGGTCCTGTAACGGGGAAGCATTCACTTTATCATGCCTTTATGGACTGACCTCGGTCAGCGGGGCCGCTAAAGGACGTCGAACGGCGGCTTGCCGCCCTGCTCGGTATCGGTAGGGACCGCGCTGACGCATGTTCAATGCGACTGACAACCGTATGATCACTCAGTGTCCATCGGCTCAGAACCAAGGGGCGACAGCCAGCCCGCCGATCAGCCAAACCAGTGCCACGATGACCAGGCCGTTCATCACTTTATCGGACAGCGGCGCGCCGTCGTCATGGTGATGATGTGCGTGTTCGCCATGTTGCTCGCATTGACCGTCGTCGTCTTTGCCACCGGACCGGCGGGCGAAGACGACCAGCAAAGCCGAGACGGCGAGAAACACCAGATTCAGTACCAGTCCGTAGTCGACGCGAAAGAAATCCCGTTCGGTAATCGCCTCACCGGTCGCCCGCGGCAACAGTTCGAGGGCCGCGAAACCGTAGTGCAGCACCAGAGAAACGCAGACCAGTCCCGACAGCAGCAGCGCCAGGATATAGAGCGCCATCTTCCAGCCGTAATAGGCGGCGTTGATACGCAGCACCGGCAGCACCACCATGTCTGAGAAGATAAAGGCCATGACGCCGGCAAAGCTGACGCCACGGTCGTACAGCAACGCCGCCAGCGGGATATTGCCCATTGAGCCGATGAAGGTGAAGAAGGCCGCGACCGGCCCGACCACCGTCTGCGCCAGCACCGCCAGGAATCCGGGGTCGCGCTCCCTGCCCGAACCGATGAACAGGGCCTCGAAAAAGCCGTTCGGCACGAAGGCGGCGATGATGCCGGCGACGGTGAAGCCGATCAGCACGTCCTTCCAGACCATCTGCCACTCCATCACGTAGGTCTGGCCGATCTGGTGCCAGCCCTCCCGCGAGTGGATCTTGTCGCGCCAACTGCTGTCGCCATCACCGCTTTCGTCGCTGTCCTCGCCGACCTGTTGCCGCGCCTCCTGGATCAGCAGCCTGGGGCGGGTCAGGCGCACGAAGAGCCAGGCGAACAGGATCAGGAGAATACCGCCGAGATATTCGCCGACCACGAACTGCCAGCTGAGAAAAATGGCAATGACGATGCCAAGCTCGATCACCAGATTGGTTGACGCCAGCATGAACGCCAGCGACGGCACCAGGCCTGCGCCCTTCTGGAACAGCGCCCGGGTCGTCGACAAGGCGGCAAAGCTGCAGGAGCTGGATACGAAGCCGAACAGAGTTCCCAGTGCGACGCTACGTGCACCGGTACTGCCCATCGTCCGTTGCATCCGCCTTTCGGTCACCAGCACCTGAATCAGGCTGCTGATCAGGTAGCCCAGCGCGAAGGCCCAGAGCGCGCTCCAGAAAAAGCCGCTGCTTGTGACTGCCGCCTGGTGCCACTGCTGCCAAAGCGTCGCCATGCCTGCCTCCTGATGAAATGGATTTCAGTAGCCGACTGAATTCAGCTCGTACACACCGTAATGCTCGGGGCGCTGTTTAACGCTGCAACCGAATCAAGTCCGTGGTTTGTTCCAGATAAGAGCGGGCATACCGAAGCTCTCCCGGTGTTTCGGCGCAAAGTTCCAGCAAGGGGTCGCCTTTTGATACCTCATCTCCCACCTTCACCAGCAGGCGCACCCCGGCGGCCTTGGCGTTTGGCGCGCCAGCCAGCTTGGCGAGTCTTGCCAGCTGGCGGTTGTCAAAGGCCGCGATCGATCCAGATTGGTCAGCAGGCAGGCGGTAACGATGTGCTGCCACCGGTAACTCCCTGAAGCCGCCCTGTGCTTCGCAGATCGCCCTGAACTTTTGCCAGGCGGCACCGCTTTCGAGCAGTTGCAGCGCCTGCCGTCCGCCCTCTCCAACAGGAGAGGCTCCGGCCATTTCCAGAATCTGTCCGGCCAACAGCACTGCCCGGTCACGCAGGTCTTCGGGGGCATCATCACGACGGCCGAGCACCGCCAGCACATCCTCGGCTTCAAACGCGGGACCGATGCCTCGTCCAACAGGCTGACTGCCGTCGGTGATAACCGGCCTGACTACGACGCCCAGTCGCCGGCCTACCTGCTCGAAGATGGCCTTCAGTTCCTGTGCCGCGGACTGCGAGCGAATCTTCGCGGTCGGTCCCACGGGAATATCGATGAGGATGTGGGTCGACCCGGCCGCGACCTTCTTGGACAGGACCGATGCCACCAGCTGTCCCTGGCTGTCCAGATCCATTGCCTTTTCGACCCGGATCAGAATGTCGTCGACAGGACTCAGGCTGACACTGCCGCCCCAGGCCAGACAAGCGCCCTCTTCACGAACGACTCGCCGAATACTGTCGATATCCAGGTCAACCCTTGTGATCACTTCCATGGTGTCGGCGGTACCCGCTGGCGACGTAATGGACCGGGACGAGGTCTTCGGCATCGTCAGTCCAGCCGCCGCCGCGATGGCAACCACGATCGGCGTGGTTCTGTTGCCGGGCAGGCCCCCTATGCAGTGTTTGTCCACCACCATGTCGGATTGCGGCCAGGTCAGCCGGGTACCAACATCGACCATGGCCCGGGTCAGGTGAGCAATTTCGTCCGTGTCCAGATGGTTGGCGCAGGCCGTAAGGAAACTGGCGATATGGACATCGGTATAGCGGCCGATGAGTATGTCCTGCACGATGGCATGGAATTGCCGCTCGTCGAGCGGATGCTCGAAGATCTTGCTGCGCACGTAACCCAGTGAATTGATCCAGGCAGGATGGCTGATCGAAACCTGCTCCCCCGCGGTCAATTCCAGCCGTTCCCAGGTGATTTTCGAGAACCCCATATGTCCGGCGGGCAACAGCCCGGCATCGGATTCGACGACGTTGAGCCTGGCAACGATACTCTGCTCCCGGACCTGTACCCTGACCCGAGTCTGCACCCCGAAGCCTTCGGCCCGGCAGATATGGCAGTCATCGCGCATGTACACCACCGATTCCTGGTAGGTATCGATGCCGATACGCACTGCCTTAAGACGGTTATGGTTATTGCTTGGATGTTCCATCCTCACCTCCGTTTCAAGCGCCCCTCCGGTCCATGCAACGGTTGCGATATCACCGGCTCCCAGCTAAACATTTAATAGCAGATGGTGCCGAAAGAGGTCTTGGCAACAGTTTCATCGCTGAAGAAGACAAGCCATGGCGGCGATTTCGCTGTCTGCCACCGGTTAACCCCGAACAGCGGCCTTGGGCAGCTCAAAAACCGGCCGAACGAAGGTGTACTCACCCGATGAACCCATGCCCGCGTCAGCGATCATGCCAGTTGCAAATGCGGGCGATCCGCCGGCAACGACAACTGTCAGATCCCGGGATCGATGCAAATGCCCGGTAAGGAACGGCCTCCCCTCACATTGAGCATAGCTTGGTGGTGGACGGCAGTGGCGATCGTCGCCCTCGCTCTCGCCTCCTACATTCTGTTTCGGGTCTCGAGTCCACCCACGCTACCCGAGGGGATTCTCTACGGCAGCGGACATATCGAAGGAACCGAGATCCGGGTCAGCGCCGAGACCGGCGGCCGTGTGATCGATAACCGAATGGTAGAAGGACAGCCGGTCCAGGCCGGCGATCTGCTGGTGCGCCTCGATGATCGTGAACTGAGGATTCGCCAGGCGTTGACCGAAGCCGAGCTGACGGCGATCCGACAGGGAATCGAGGCCCAGCAGGCACAGCTGGATGTGTGGCGACACCATGCCGGCACGGCCGCCTCGGACTATGACCGCTTTCTGAAACTGCGTCAGACCGGCACCGCGACGCCGCAACAGCTGGCCAGTGCCGAAGATCGCCTCAAGGAGACACAGGGCCAGGTCAGGTTTCTGCAGGCGCAGCTGGCTGAAAGCGATGCCCGGCTACAGGCCGCCCGGCAAAGCCTGCGACTGCTGAAGCTGCAACTCGACAAGACGGACATCAGGGCCCCCGTGGACGGTACCCTGATCATCAAGGCAATCGAGGCAGGCGAACTCGCCAGTCCCGGTACCGCGATTGCGATGCTGGTGGACCTGATGCATCTGCGGCTCAAGGTGTACATTCCCGAACGGCTGATCGGCAGGGTCCAGCTCGGCAACGAAGCCCGGGTTCGGATCAATGCCTTTCCCGAACGCTTTTTCGAGGCCAGGGTCTCAGCGGTCGATCAGCGTGCCCAGTTCACGCCCCGGGACGTGCATCTGCCGGAGGAGCGCGCGCGTATGGTCTTCGGCGTCGAGCTTTCACTGGATAACCCCGAAGGCTTCCTGAAACCCGGCATGCCGGCCGACGCCTGGATACGCTGGTCCCCGCAACAGCCCTGGCCGCAGCAACTGGAGGTTCCGCGATAGATGGCGCCGCAGGATCATGAAGACCGGATTATCAAAGCGCAGGGACTGGGCAGACGCTTCGGCCGCCACGAGGCGCTGGCGGGTATCGATCTGCAGGTAGGCCGGGGCGAAATATTCGGCATTTTGGGCCCCGACGGCGCGGGCAAGACCACCCTGATGCAGCTGCTCGCCGCGATCCTGGATCCGACCGCCGGCCAGTGCCGCGTGCTCGGCTTCGATACTCTGCGCGAATCCTCCCAGGTAACCGACCGTATCGGTTACATGTCACAGGGCTTCACGCTGTACGACCGCCTGAGCGTCGAGGAAAACCTGGCGTTTTCAGCCCGCATTCGCGGTGTTTCCGATGCGGATTACCGACAGCGACGCCAGCGACTGCTGCAGATGGCCGGTCTTCAGGACGCCGTTAACCGCGAGGCCCGTGTGCTGTCGGGCGGCATGCGCAAGAAATTGTCCCTGTGTACCAACCTGATTCATGAGCCCGAGTTGCTGCTGCTGGACGAACTCAGCCTCGGCGTCGATCCGGTATCGCGTCAGGAGCTGTGGAAGATGCTGCGCACCTTTCGCGACTCCGGCATGACCATCGTCCTGACGACCCCCTACATGGATGAAGCCCAGGCCTGTGACCGGCTGGCCTTTCTGTATCGGGGACGCCTGCTCGCGGTGGACAGCCCCGCGGCCTTGAAGGACCGGGCGCGTGGGCGGGTCTATGAGGTGGTGACAGCCCGCCTGGAAGAGGTACAGGAAATTCTCGCCGCCTCCCCTGAAGTGATCAGCGGACAGTGGCTTGCTGATCGCTATCGTTTTCAGATCGACAACGCTCAGGGCATCTCGGGATCGCTGCGCATGAAGCTCGAGTATCTGGGCGCCCCGAGCCCGGCCATGCCCGATCTGGAAAACGCCTTTGTCCAGTTGACGGCCCAGCCGGCCGACCGTCTCGCGACAACCGTTTCGCTTCGCTCCGCCGCCACACCGGCCGCTCCCGCGACGGCCATTGCCGCCACCGATATCAGTGTTCGCTTTGGCGATTTTTCGGCCGTGAACCAGGTTTCCTTCCGTATCGCCGCCGGCGAGGTGGTCGGTTGGCTGGGGCCCAACGGGGCCGGCAAGACCACGCTTATCCGCGTACTTTGCGGCTTGCAACGCCCGAGTGCAGGCGAGGCCCGGATCGCCGGCCTGCCACTGGCGAGTTCGTCGACACAGATCAAGGCCCGCATCGGCTATATGTCGCAGCGCTTTTCGCTCTACCCCGACCTCAGCGTGATCGAGAACCTGCGCTTTTTCGCCGGCATGTATGGTCTTTCGGGGCAACATCGCCGCGATGCGATTCGCTGGGTCAAACCCCTGGTCGGTATCGACGGCCTGGACGGCAATCGCACCCAAGCGCTGTCCGGCGCCCTGCGCCAGCGGCTGGCACTGGCCTGCGCCATTATGCACCGGCCCTCGGTACTCTTTCTCGATGAGCCGACGTCCGGTGTCGATCCCCTGGCACGCCGCCGGTTCTGGCAACTGATCCAGCGGCTGGCCCGATCGGGCATGGCGATTCTGGTCACAACCCATTACCTCGAAGAGGCCTGTTACTGTCACCGACTCGGCCTGATGCACAACAGCCGTCTGGTCGCACTGGGCACGCTTGCCGAACTGCGCAGCGCACTGCAGCCTTCGGATCCCGGGGCATCCGTCGAGGCCGTTTTCATGGCCTATATCACCCGGCCATCGGCTGCCGCCGGAGTGGTCGGATGAATGCCCGCCGCATCCGTGCCGTGATCGGCAAGGAGACGCGCGAGATCCTGCGCGATCCCATCACCCTGGGCGTAGCCCTGCTCATGCCACTGGTCATGCTGTTTCTGTTTGGCTACGCGATTTCTCTCGACCTGCGCAGGGCATCCCTGGGTGTACTCGACGAGGACCACAGCCCCGCCAGCCGTGCACTGATCGAGCACTTCAGCGCCAATGAGTCCTTCCACCTGAGCCGGTCGCTCGGGTCGGTACGGGAGATCGAACAGGTATTGCAGCGTGGCCAGGTCGACCTGGTGCTGGTGGTGCCGGCGGGGCTGAACGACAGCCTGCTGCGGCGCGAACAACCGCAAGTACAGGTTGTCGTCGACGGCACCTATTCCACCACCGCCCTGCTGGCGGCCGGCTACGCCGAAGCCCTGGTTGCCAGTTTTGGTACGAAGCCTTCCCGGGCGACCCTGAGGCTCGAAACCCGGGTCTGGTACAACCCCTCGCTGAGAAGCGTCAACTACATCGTGCCCGGTCTCTACGCCGTGATTCTGCTGGCCTTTCCACCGCTGTTGACCGCGCTTGGCGTGGTACGTGAAAAGGAGACCGGCACGATTCAGTGCATTTTCGCCTCGCCGCTGACCTCGAGTGAGTTCATTTTCGGCAAGCTGGTACCCTACAGCCTGATCGCGCTGCTGCAGATGCTCATCGTGGTGTCCTTCGGCTATTTCTGGTTCGGCGTGCCGTTTCAGGGCAGCTTTCTCTTTCTGCTGGCGGCCGGTCTTGTCTATGTGCTCTGTACCGTCGGCATCGGACTGCTGGTGTCAACGCTGACCCGAACCCAGTTAACCGCCATGCTGCTGGCCTTGATCGTAACGCTGATGCCATCCTTTCTGTTTTCCGGCCTGCTGTTTCCGATCTTCACGATGCCGGCTCTGCTGCAGCTGTACGCCGCGATTTTTCCAGGCGTTTATTTCGTCGAAATATCCCGCGGCATCGTGCTGAAAGGCACTGGCATCGACATGGTCTGGTTCCAGGTAGCGGTATTGGCCCTCTATACCCTGGCAGTGTTTATCCTCGCCAGTCGACGACTGAAGAAAAAGGTGGCCTGATGCGACTCAGCAGCCTGCTGATCAAGGAGCTGATCCAGTTCTTCCGCGACCGGGTCATGCTGTTGCTGATCCTGTGGCTCTATACCGTGGAAGTGGTGATCTGTGCCTACGCACTGGGACTGGATCTTCGACACCTACCGCTGGCCGTACTCGATCACGATCGCAGCGCCCACAGCCGCCTGCTGGTCGATGCGCTGACCAGTGGTGAAGCTTTCTCGCTCACCGGCTACCCCCAAGATATGAGGCAGGCCGAGCGCTGGCTACAGGACGGCCGCACCCGCGCCGTGCTGGTGATACCACGCGACTTTGCCGAAGTCCTGATACGCGACGAAACCCCGACGCTGCAGCTGCTGCTGGACGGCAGCGATGCCAATACCGCCGCGACCGCCCGCAACTACATCCTGCGGGGGCTTTCGTCCCTGCAGGCCGGTGCGGGTCCGCAACCGTCACCTGCCATCCGGCCGGTCATACGTATCTGGTACAACCCGGATCTGACCTATACGCGTTTCATGGTGCTGTCGATGATCGCTCTGGCCGCCCTGATGGTCGGCGTCATTCATCCGGCGGCGACCATCGTGCGCGAAAAAGAGCTCGGTACCCTCGAGCAACTGCAGGTCACGCCGGTCCGAATAAGCGAACTCTTCGTCGCCAAGACGGTACCGACACTGGTAATGGGCACCCTGTCGGTGTTTCCGAGCCTGCTGATCGTCCGCTGGTTCGACGTGCCGCTGCGCGGAAGTTTGACGCTGTTCGTGCTGCTGACCGCCCTCTTCCTGCTCAGCGCCATCGCCATCGGCGTGCTGGTCGCCGCCGTCTGTCGGACACTGCAGCAGGCGCTGCTGCTGGCCTTCTTCGGATTGTTTCCGATGATGTTCCTGTCCGGCACCCTGGCACCGATCGCCAGCATGCCCGCGATATTGCAGCAGCTGTCGCTGCTGAGTCCCTTGCGCTACTACATGGATGTCATTCTCGGCATCTTCCTCAAGGGCAACGGCATCGCCGATCTCTGGCCGCAGGCACTGGCGCTGGCGGGGATCGGCACGCTGTTGTTCGCAATAGCGGCGGCCGTGTTTCGGCATCAACAGCCGTGATTACCCATTGTCTCGCTCCGAGACAGAGACAACAAACCTTATAGGATGGGCTAATTCGAAGCGTGATCATGACGTATCGTTTCATGCCGAGAAAGTCAGTTTCGTACCTACCATATTCAGCAAAAACTCAGCACCTATTTCCTTTTCAATATACATAGTGGCACGCCTTCCGGTACGGTGTGTGGGCACTACATACCTCGGACCGATATTCTTTAATGCATCGGTAGTAGGTTTAATGATGGAGACATAGTCAGGCCCCGTAAGATGAAATCCCCCATCACAACAAACACCTTATCAATGCCTGTAATCTCTCCTGCGTACTGGACTGTATTTATAATTCCCGAATGGGCGCATCCAGAAAAAATGACCAGCCCATTTCGTTTTATATTCGCCACAATCGCTGTATCATCTTCAATACGATCATGCTTCTATTGTCCATTTTCTTCGTAGTAAGCGTTTGGCATTGCCTTTTCAAAATCAGAAGTCCGCGGTATCTCGCCAAGGAACAGAAGGAACTCGTCCAGAAGCAGACAGGGGTCTTTTTTCTCTACCGGGACAATCCCCATCTCTTTTACAAAGTTTCGTGTGAAGGGTGGAAAATTGACTCTTATTTTTTCTGTTAGCTTTATATGGCGGGGGGGTTTGAAAGCCGTAGGATGAAGTATAAGCTCAATGTCCTCCCGACCAATTCGCTCCGCAAGTTGCTTCAGCCCACCAAGATGATCAATATGGCCATGCGAAAGACTCTGGTTTAAAATAACTATTTAGTGGAGAGTAACGATATGCCAATCATTGCCAGTCTGTTGCCTTTAACTCTATTTTTGGTGCTTGGTTACGTGGTTCTATACTGTTCCCTCCGATCTGAGGGCGCGACAGCTGTCTTCGGAAAAATATTGGCTATTTGGGTGTTTATACTTGCTCTTGCTTTTCCCTTGGCAGCTACCTATATGTCCATTACCGGATTTTCTCCCATGGAAGAACATATGCGTAGCATGGAAGAATATAGGCGTAACCTATACGAGCAGGAATCACACAGGCAGGAATAAATTGGCAGCACCGCCAAGGTTAAGTAGGACTATAATCGCCAGTCAATTCCTTTGACCGTTCGCGTACAGGCCCCGGCATGTCTTCGAAGCTGCGTCGCGATTCCGGCTCGCGCGGTAAGCCAGAGACTCATTGGGATTTATTCGCAGGTCCCTAGCTGTCTTCCAGCGTAGTTGCTCGTTCCTGCATCGGCCAATCGACCGGCCTATAACTTGATTCGGCTTAACATCTGCCTTAAGCGCCGAAGTCGTCATAGCGGATGTTTTCCGGGTCGACCCCCAGGCTGTCCAGAAGCAAAGTCACAGCTTTGATCATGACCGGAGGCCCGCAGAGATAGTACTCGCAGTCTTCCGGATTGGGGTGATCGGCCAGGTAGTGATCATGGAGCACTTGATGGATAAAGCCGATATCGCCCTGCCACTGGTCTTCCGGGAGCGGTTCCGAGAGCGCCACGTGCCAGCTGAAGTTGTCATGTTCCTGCTGCAAGCGGTCGAAATCTTCGACGTAGAAGAGCTCTCGACGATGCCGCGCTCCGTACCAGAAACTGATCTTGCGCCCAGAGTCGAGCCGCTTGAGCTGATCGAAAATATGCGAACGCATCGGTGCCATGCCGGCACCGCCACCCACAAATATCATTTCGCTGTCGTTTTCGGTGGCGAAAAACTGACCATAGGGGCCGGAAACCTCGACCTCGTCCCCGGGAACCAGACTGAACAGGTAAGACGACACTGAGCCGGGCGGAATCGCGTCGAACGCTTCGAGCGGCGGAATCGCAAGACGTACGACCAGCATGGCAATACCTTTTTCGTCGACATAGTTGGCGAGCGAATAGGCTCGGGTCTTCGTTTTCGTGGATTTCGCCGCCAGCGCCCAAAGACCGAGTCGGTCCCATTCGCTGCGGTACTCGGGCGCTATGTCGAAATCGCGGTAGCGGACATCGAATTCCGGACTCGTCACCTGAATAAAGGCACCGGCGCGAAAGTCTATCGACTCGCCCGGCGGCAATTCGAGGATCAACTCCTTCATCAGGGTTCCGACGCAACGACTGGATTGCAGCCGGCAACACCAGTGGCCAACACCAAACACCTCGTCCGGTACCTGGATATCGAGGTCGTCGTGTACCGTCAACTGGCATGCCAGTCGCTTTCCGGCGGCGATCTCTCCGACATTGAGCACGGAGCTCTCGGCAGGCAACACCGCACTGCGTCCTGCCAGCACCTGCACCTTGCACTGGCCACAGATCCCCTTGCCGCCACAGGCCGATGAGAGTCGAATATCCTCGTGCTCCAGCACCCCCAGCAACTTGCCCCCCACGGGTGTACGAAAAGATCGCTTGCCATTGACCCTGACGGTGACTCCACCCGACGGAATCAATTTCGACCGAGCAATCAATATCGCCAGTACCAGCGTCATGACGATACCGGTAAAAAATACGACCCCTAGAAAAATCTCAAACATTTGGCCTATACAATCTCGACAATTATCCCTCTTCTTCTTGAATTTAAACGGAACCGTTTATAACCTCAGGATCTTACGATATAGACCAGCTCTATATATCTCCTGCGCCCGATTCAACATCCAAAAAACTGTAGTCGCCGAGAAGTGTTTAAACAACCTGCAAGCATTCGACAATACACTCAAGGTGCTGCGCTCAGACGAAATAACCGGCGATGACAAGCCCGCTCAGCACCAGACTGCCGGATATGACGGCACTCAGTGCGTTCCCGCTCAACCACGCCCCCACCCGCAGTCGGGGTCACCGGTCGGATTGACGATCTACATTTCGTAGAGACCGGCTGCAGTGATTCGAATTCGCCCACGCTTTCCAGGATCGCACGGTGCTCAAGCCGCGCGACCATGGCAGAAACGAAGATCCCGAGATGCCCGACATGGGGGTTGAGCAGATAAACGATGCGTTGGCCGGCGGCGCCATCTGCATGGCCTCGTGCTCTTCCAGCGCAATTAATTTTTCATTGCCACATTGGCGGGTTCGGCCATTGGTCTCACTTTCAATATCAACCCGTCGATGCCTGTCACCTGTACCCTGTCGCCGGTTTGCAGCGCGGCCATAGACTCGGCTTCCCAGATTTCGTTACCGACCTCGATGCGCCAATGGTCTCCCTCTGCCCCGACGACGGTTCCGATACTGCACAGCATTGCTTCGGTACCGGTGACGACGGGCTGGCGCATGGCCTTGATAATAAGTACGTACATCGCCAGCGACAGCAGAAAGATCAGCGCATAAGCGGGAACCGCCATACTCAGTGGCCAAAGAAGAAATACCGCCAGTCCGAAAACCGGCAGGAACAGAATCAGATGGCACATATGCCTCTACCTCCCAGAAATTAGAGTGCAATACGGGCCCTTCATTCCGAGTAATGTTCGGTCAGAATGCCTTGCGTTGATCCGGATCAACCGTTCAGCTGTTCATCTCGCTACTCCAGCGAGGCGGGATGACATTCCCGCCGGGTCCGGGCTGCTGTCGGGGTAAGCGGATGATGAAACGGGTGCAGTCGGTATCGGACTCGCAGGCCAGGGTGCCGCCATGCATGACGACAATGGCGCGGCTGATCGCCAGCCCGAGGCCCGCATGGGGATTCTGCCCGCCACGGCGAGCAGGATCGAGCCGGTAAAAGCGGTCGAAAATACGCTCGACCTGGTCCTCGGGGATACGGTCGCCAACGTTGCTGACGGTGACCCCAACGCCACCTTCGTTGGCGCCGATATCGACCCGCACCGCTTTACCCGGGTAGCTGTGCCGAATGGCATTGGAGAGCAGATTAGACAGCGCCCGCCGCAGCATCGATGGATCACCGCAGATCTTGCCCTGTCCGGTGCAGCTCAGACGCACGTCCTTTTCGTCCGCCAGCAGTTCGTAGTAGTCGAACAGTTGCACCACCAGCTTATGCAGATCGATGGGAATAGACGCCGGCGCTATCAGGGCATTGTCGGATTTGGCGATGAACAGCATCTCCTCGACCAGCTTCGTCATGCGCTGCAGCTCCTCGAGATTGGAGTAGAGCGCCTCGCGATATTCACCGGCATCCCGTGTTTTAGCCAGCACCACTTCGGTATGGGTAATCAGGTTGCTGATCGGCGTACGCAGCTCGTGGGCGAGATCGGACGAGAAATTGGACAGCCGCATAAAGTCGTCTTCGAGGCGGTCCAGCATCGAATTGAAGGTTTCTGCCAGCCCCCGAAGCTCCAACGGCACATCACTGACGGCCACCCGTTCTTTCAGCGAGCGGGACGATATCGACGCCATCAGGGCGGTGACCGCCCGTACCGGCCCCAAGCCATGGCGCGCAACCAGCCAGCCCAGTCCCCAGCTGCCCAGGCCACAGAGCCCGAAGGCGATCCAGAACCAGCGCTGTGCCGAGTGAAGATACTGTTGATGGGGCGTGCCGTCCAGCCAGAGCTCAACGACGACGTTGCCATTGCCGTCCTGCAACGCCAGCGTGCGGCTCAGGCCGTGGTAGAGCCGCTCCCCCTGCCGCCATTCCGGCAGCCGTTCACGATCGTTCGCAGTTATAGGCGCAGCAAAGCCGTCAGCGTCGCCTAACTGCAGCCAGATCGTATTCCCCGGGCCCCGGACCGTTACCAGCAAGCGCTCGTGATGACCAAACAGGACGTCGAATTCGACCGCCCTGCGTTCGAACTGCGAACGGTTGGAGACCCCTTCCAGCAGCTTGGCGGCCCCCTGCAGCTTGCTCTCCAGTTCCTGCCGGTCGAGCGCTCGAAAATGCATCAGGCTGAGTTGCTTGAAGACGATACCGGTGACCAGCAGCACCGAGAGCACCGCCAGTGCGAACAGCAGGCTCAGACGCGAGGTTAGCGAAAGGTGGTTCATCGAGGGAACCTCCGAACAAGTCCCAGTTGTCCTCTGCAGGTCCTGAAGCGTGTAGCTGCAAGTGATGCGGCACTCCGACGCAGTGTGCAGGGAATACCCAAACTTACGGGCACTTTGGCCTTCGTCCTTTCCAAGCGCTGCAACGCAGTAGATGTATGCGTCAGGGCCCGCCCTACGGGGCTTCCAGCGCACCCCTGACTCCGTGTTGCAGCTTCTCGCCAGGCCCCGGCATGCCTTCGAATCTGCGCCTTGTGTCCGGGATGCGCTGGAAGCCAGAGACTCATTGGGACTTATTCGCAGGTTCCCAAGGCACCTCGAGCACGTAACCCATGCCCCGCACCGTCTGGATCAACTTCGGCGAGAAGCCGTCGTCGACCTTGCTGCGCAGACGACGGATCGCCACTTCGATAACGTTGGTATCACTGTCGAAATTCATGTCCCAGACCTGGGAGGCAATGAGCGACTTCGAGAGCACTTCGCCGCGCCGGCGCAGCAGCAGCTCCAGCAGAGCGTATTCCTTGGCAGTGAGCTCGATTCGCTTGCCGCCCCGAACCACCCGACGCTTGATGATATCGACGTCGAGGTCCGCTATCTGTAGCCGGGTCTGCGCCGGTGCGGCACTGTGGCGACGCAGTACCGAGCGCACCCGGGCAAGCAGCTCGGAGAAGGCGAAGGGCTTGATCAGATAGTCATCAGCCCCCAGTTCCAGCCCCTTGACCCTGTCCTCGACGCCGTCACGCGCGGTGAGATAAATCACCGGCAGGCTGAAACCGCGCGAGCGCAACGTTTGCAGCACCTCCCAGCCGTCAAGCCCCGGCATCATCACGTCGAGAATCAACAGGCTGTAGTGATCGGTCATAACCTGCTGTAGCGTATCAACGCCATTATTGGTCAGGTCCACCAAAAAGCCGGCTTCGGTCAGCCCTTTCTGTAAATAGGTGCCGATTTTGGGTTCATCTTCGGCCAGTAGTATTTTCATGACAATTGACAGTGTTGTGGCAAGCGCCCCATTCTGCCTCTAAGCGCCAGTGGCTCGCCAGTTCCTGCGCCGAAGCTGACAGAAATGTAATCTTGGCGTAAGCCTGATGTCAGCGCCAGGCGAGTAAACTGGTTTTATCGCAATCAAGGAGACATTGCCATGAGATTCACCACGTCCATCGCGCTGGCGCTTGCGCTGGCCACTTCCGCTCCTCTGGCGATCGCCGCTGAAGGTCACGGCCATGCCCACCATGGCAGCAGCCCCATCGGCCAGCCTGGGACGGCTGCAGAGGCAACGCGAACCGTTGAAGTCACGCTGTACGATATGTATTACGAGCCCGAGTCAATTGCCGTCAAGTCCGGGGAAACGGTTCGCTTCGTGATCAAAAATTCCGGCGAGCTGCTGCACGAGTTTAATATCGGCACCGCCGCGATGCACGAAAAGCACCAGGCCCAGATGCAACTGATGATGGACCACGGCATGCTGACGCCGACCGGCGTCAATCACGAAATGGCCCACATGGATCACAGCGCGATGCCCGGCATGGAGGGACTGGCTCACCAGGACCCGAACAGCGTGCTGGTCGAGCCGGGTGCGACGGTGGAACTGGCCTGGACCTTCCCTGGCGACGCACAGCTGGAGTTCGCCTGCAATATGCCCGGCCATTATGGCGCTGGCATGGTTGGCGAAATCACGCTGGACTGACCCGGACTGGGCATAAACGAACTTCTGGACACTGACATGCTAATGAGCTGTATCAAGAAGGCCGTGCCACTACTGGCAGGCCTTTGGTCCCTGGGCGCCCTGGCGGGCACCTATAACCTGGTGATCGGCGAGCAGCCGCTCGAGATCGACGGCCAGGCCAAGACCGCAATGACCATCAACGGCGGCATCCCGGGACCAACGTTGCGTTTCAAGGAAGGCGAAGACGTCACCATTAATGTCACCAACAATCTCGATGTCGATTCGTCGATTCACTGGCACGGCCTGCTGCTGCCCTACACCCAGGACGGCGTGCCGGGTATCAGTTACCCCGGCATCCGGCCCGGCGAAACATTCACCTACCGTTTTCCGATCGTGCAGGCCGGTACCTACTGGTACCACAGTCATTCCGGCTTTCAGGAGCAGGAGGGCGTCTATGGTGCAATCGCGATCGAGCCTGCGAAACGGGAACCCTTCCGGTACGACCGGGAATACGTGGTCATGCTGTCCGACTGGTCGGCCGAAACCGGCGAGCAGATATTCTCCAACCTCAAGGGCCAGAGTGACTATTACAACTACAGCCAGCAGACCCTGGGCGGCTTTCTCGACGACGTAAAGCGCAATGGTTTCACCGCCACCCTGCGGGATCGCCTCGACTGGGGCAGCATGCGCATGATGCCGACCGATATCGCCGACGTATCCGGATACAGTTTCCTGGTCAACGGCAAGTCGACCGACGACAACTGGACCGGGCTGTTCGAACCGGGTGAGCGCGTCAGGCTGCGCTTTATCAACGGCTCGGCGATGACCTACTTTGATGTCCGCATTCCCGGCCTGAAAATGACCGTGGTCCAGGCCGATGGCAACAACGTGCAACCGGTCAGCGTCGACGAGTTCCGTATCGCCGTGGCTGAAACCTATGACGTGATCGTGCAGCCAAAACATGAACGGGCCTTTTCGGTCCTCGCCGAGAGCGTCGACCGCTCAGGATTCGCCCGCGGCACCCTGGCGCCACGCGATGGCATGAAACTGGCGCTGCCGGATCTGCGCGAACGCCCGCTGCTGACCATGGCCGATATGAGCATGGCCAGCATGGGCGGCATGGATCACGGCTCAATGGATCATTCCGCCATGGGTCACGCTTCGGCACAGCCGCAGGCGATGGATCATGCCGCCATGGGTCACGCTCCGGCACAGCCGCAGGCGATGGACCACGCTGCCATGGGTCACGCTCCGGCACAGCCGCAGGCGATGGATCATTCCGCCATGGGTCACGCTCCGGCACAGCCGCAGGCGATGGATCATTCCGCCATGGGTCACGCTCCGGCACAGCCGCAGGCGATGGACCATTCCACGATGGCCGGCATGACCGAGACCGATGCCGATTACGCATCGGGTAGCGGTCTGGCACCGTCGGCCGCCAACGGTGGCAAGTTCCTGGCTTACGGCGACCTCAAGGCGATGACCCCGTACGCCGACTACCGCGCACCGGATCGTGAGATCGAGCTGCGTTTGACCGGCAACATGGAACGCTATTTCTGGTCAATCAACGGCACCAAGTTCTCCGACGCCGAACCCATCCGCCTGACTTATGGCGAGCGGGTCCGCCTCAGGTTCGTCAACGACACCATGATGATGCACCCGATGCACCTGCACGGCATGTGGCAGCAGCTCGACAAGGGCAACGGCCGCTTCAACCCGCTGAAGCATGTGGTCAATGTCGCGCCCAACACCACCCTGACGGTGGATGTACCGGTCGATGCGCTCGGCGAATGGGCCTTCCACTGCCACCTGATGTACCACATGGCGTCGGGAATGTTCCGCAAGGTGATCGTCGAACCGCCCGCCACCTCGGCTGCACAGATGTAAGGAAACAGACTCGATGAGCAGATCAATCTACACAAACGCCCAACAGGGCCTGTTCCTTGCCATACTCGGTTTCACGGCATCGATGCCCGTCGCGGCCGACATGCAAGACGATGCGTGGCGCACCAAGTTCGTGCTGGATCGACTCGAGAACCGGCGGGATGATGGCGAGGACCTGCGGGTCTGGGAAGCCCAGCTCAACGTCCGCAGCGACTACCAGGGCATGGCGCTGAAGATAGACGGCGAGCGTCCCGAGGGCGGGCCCACCGAAAGCGCCGAATACCAGCTGCTGTACCAGCGCCTGGTATCGGAGTTCTTCGATGCCCAGTTCGGTGTCCGTTACGACGACCGGCCGGAGCCGTCCCGCACCTACGCGGTCGCAGGCCTGCAGGGGCTGGCGCCCTACTGGTTCGAAATCGACACCAACCTCTACCTGAGTGACGAAGGCGATGTCTCGGCCTCGTTCGAAGCCGAGTACGACCTGCTGCTGACCCAGCGCCTGGTGCTGCAGCCGGCGGCGGAACTCAATGTCGCCTTCAGCGACGACGAGGAGATCGGCGTCGGGTCGGGCCTCAGCAGCGCCGAGCTGGGACTGCGGCTGCGCTATGAGCTGCATCGCAAGTTCGCGCCCTATGTCGGCGTGAACTGGGAGAAGAAGTTCGGCGACACGGCGGACTTTGCCCGAGATGACGGCGAGGATACCGAGTCGACCACATTCCTGCTCGGGGTAAGCGCCTGGTTCTGACCCATGGTGGCCCACGGCGGAAGTCCCGAAGGCCACTTCTCACATTAACGCGACCGGTACTGGACACCGGAACAGTGAGAACAAAAAAGCCCTTAAAAAAAGCCCTTATTAGAAGGGCTCTCAGAGGGATACGAGGTCAGCTAAAAACACTGAAAAACATTACTCGATATTCTGGATCTGCTCGCGCATCTGCTCTATCAGCACCTTTAGCTCGACGGCGCACTGGGTGGTGTCGGCAACGATGGACTTGGACGACAGGGTGTTGGCTTCGCGGTTGAGCTCCTGCATCAGGAAGTCCAGTCGACGGCCCACGGGCTCTTTCTGCTTCAGTACGCGACGTACTTCCTGCACATGGGTGGCGAGTCGGTCGAGTTCCTCGTCAACATCAGCCTTTTGCGCCAGCAGCGCGATCTCCTGCTCGATACGGGCCTCCTCGAGTTCGGCCTGCAGCTCGGTCAGGCGATTACGCAGATTGTCGCGTTGCGCCTGAAGAATTTCAGGCAGGCGTCCGCGTACCTGTACCACCACCTGCTCGATGCTATCCAGGCGCTGCTCGATGAGCTGTGCGAGTTCCGTACCCTCGCGACTGCGACCTTCCGCCAGGTCCTTCAGCGCCTGGCTGAATAGCCCCAGCGCGGCTTTTTTCACCGCGTCCATATCAAGTTCGCTTTCCCGCATGACACCGGGCCAACGCAAGATGTCCAGTGGGTTGAGCGGCTGGCTTTCGGACATCAGGCTTTTCAGATCCTGCGCCGCGGCGATCAGCTGCGCGGCCAGATCCCGGTCGACACTGAGTGACTGCTGCTGGGTTTCCGGTACAAAGCGCAGGGTGCATTCGACCTTGCCGCGACTGAGCGACTTGCGTAACTGCTCGCGCAAGCTGCCTTCAAGTTCGCGCAGACTGTCCGGCAGGCGCAGGTGCGGTTCCAGGTAACGGTGGTTTACCGAGCGAATTTCCCAAACCAGGCTGCCCCATTCGTCCTGGGTCTCCTGGCGGGTAAAGGCCGTCATACTGCGTGTCATGTCGTCCGATCTCGATTAGAATTGGCTGTTCGGATAATCATTCTAACAGCCCGGCTTGCGTCACTACACCGCCGGGCCTCCCAAAGATGAAGGTAACAGATCACAATGAGTTCGAGCATCTCCGACCAGCTGCAGGGCCTGGGACTTAAAAAACTTCGCCCGAGCGGACGCCAGCCTGACCAGATGCGCGATATCAGGATCACGCGCAATTTCACCAAGCATGCGGAAGGCTCGGTGCTGATCGAGTTCGGTGATACCAAGGTACTCTGCACCGCCAGCGTCGATCGCGGCGTACCGCGCTTTCTGCGTGGTAGCGGACAGGGCTGGGTTACAGCGGAATACGGCATGCTGCCCCGCTCCACCAATACCCGTACAGACCGTGAAGCGACACGCGGCAAGCAAGGCGGGCGCACCGTCGAAATCCAGCGCCTGATTGGCCGCTCACTGCGCGCAGCTCTGAATCTGAAGAAGCTGGGCGAGAATACCATCACCATTGACTGCGATGTACTGCAGGCCGACGGTGGCACCCGCACAGCCTCCATCACCGGCGCCTTTGTCGCGCTACAGGATGCCATCAACGTCCTGAAGAAAGACAAGAACGGCGCGATGAAAGGGGACCCTATCCAGCATATGCTGGCAGCGGTGTCGGTAGGCATCTATGAGGGCGTGCCGGTACTGGATCTCGACTACGCCGAAGATTCCAAGGCCCACACCGACATGAACGTCATCATGACGGGCAGCGGCGGCTTTGTTGAAGTTCAGGGTACGGCAGAAGGTGCGACCTACTCGCAGGAAGAACTGAACGCCATGCTCGACCTGGCGCGCAAGGGCATCGGTGAGCTGGTTGAGGCACAGAAAGCGGCCCTGGCCGGTTAAGGACAGCCGCTGTTACCAACAGTGAAGACAAAAAAGGGAGCCTGCGCAGGCTCCCTTTTTTATGTTGCTGCACGTCAAACGTAACCTTACCCGCGAGGGCCGCCACGTTTAAACGCTAGCCGATGTTGTAATCGACAATAACCGGCGCATGCTGAGAGAACTGCTCGTCACGGTAGATGCGCGCGGCTTTGACGCTATTGCGCAGGTTCGCCGTCGTGATCTGGTAATCCAGCCGGGCACCTTCGTTGAGGCTCCAGGCGCGGTTGAAATCCGGCCACCAGCTGTACTGGCGCTCCGCCTTGTTGGCACGGCGGAAAGCATCAACAAAGCCCATGTCATCCAGTACTTCTTCCATCCATTCGCGCTCCTGCGGCAGGAAGCCGGAAACACTCTGGTTGGCGTACCAGTTGCTGAGGTCGATAGGCTTGTGGGCAATGTGGAAAGTGCCGGCGAAGATGAAGTCGCGGCGCTTGCGCAATGTCTTTTTCAGGTGCCCCATGAAGAGCTGCATGTACTCTTCCTTGCGGGCCTGGTCTTCCGGACTTTTCAAGCCAGGCGGAAAAGACATGGAGGCCACACTGACCTTGTCGAAATCCGCCTGAATGAAACGACCGTGGAAGTCACACAGCTCAAAGCCAAGGCCGGTCATGATGGCTTTTGGCAGCTCGCGGGTATAGATGGCCACACCACTGTAACCGTCTTCGAACGCATCGAAGAAAAACGCATGGTAGCCTTTGGGGTGGTAGCGCTCGTCATCGAGCTGGTACTCTTTCGCGCGCAGATTTTGCAGGCACACCACATCGGCGTCCTGGCGAACCATCCATTCGAAAAAACCTCTATCTGTGGCCTGTTCAATACCCTGAGTATTGAAGGTGATGACACGCATGTCTGTTGATCCTGTAAAGCGCGCGAAAAAGCGAATGTCTTGAAATAAAAACGAATTGTATAGCTTAGCGACTGAAATTGAAATTTCTGCAGGCCTTATTCGCCATAGAGCCTGACCAAAGGCGCTGATATCATAGGCGCCGACCAGTTTTTAGTGCGGAGAGCCCAATGCAGGACTACCAGAGAGCCTTTATCGAGTTTGCTATCGAGCGCGGTGTGTTGCGTTTCGGCGAGTTTACACTCAAATCCGGCCGAACCAGCCCCTACTTCTTCAATGCCGGCCTGTTTAACAGCGGTGAAGCACTGGCACGCTTGGGCAAATATTATGCGGCGGCGATCGAAAACGCCGGCATTCCGTTCGATGTGCTCTTCGGACCAGCCTACAAGGGTATCCCGCTGGCGACCACCGCCGCGGTTTCCCTGGCGACCGACTTCCAGCGCGATGTGCCCTACGTCTTCAACCGCAAGGAAGCCAAGGCACACGGCGAAGGCGGCAACCTTGTGGGCGCCGAGCTCAAGGGCCGGATCCTGATTATTGATGATGTCATCACCGCCGGCACCGCGATCCGCGAGGTCATGCAGATTATTGAAAAGGCCGGCGCCACTCCGGCAGGCGTCGTGATTGCGCTTAACCGCATGGAGCGCGGTCAGGGCGAACTGTCTGCCATCCAGGAAGTGGAGCGCGACTACGGCATGCCTGTCGCCAGTATTGTCACCCTGAACGATGTGATTGCCTACCTGCAGGAAAAAGGCGGGATGGAATCCCAGATCGATGCGATTTTGACCTACCGCAAAGAGTATGGCATCGAAGGCTAACCCGCTGATTTAACAATTAATCGCGTTATGGATTGACAGTCTTCGAACATGCGTGTTTAATTGGCCGCCGTTGTGCCCGGATAGCTCAGTCGGTAGAGCAGAGGATTGAAAATCCTCGTGTCGGTGGTTCGATTCCGCCTCCGGGCACCACTCTTACTTAAAAGCCTCGCAGTATTGTGAGGCTTTTTTGTATCCGGACAGACCGCGGTGCGTCATCGAACCCGTTCGATTACTCGCTACATCCATGTAGCTCCCCCTTCGGGTTAGCGTCGCACGCGACGATATGCAAAATGGCTCCCGGCAATTTTGTCCGCCTTCGGCACCACTCTTATTTAAAAGCTTCCAGCACCACGCTTATTTAAAAGCTTCGCCAGTGATAGTGAAGCTTTTTTGTGTCTGGGCGTTGACTCAGGGTTCCATGGGCCCACTGCTCACACCATCCATGGCGTACTTTTTTCAACGGCCTCCTGACAACTCAAACGCCTCCAGTCTGCGCCGTCAGGCTGCATCCGCAAGCTGTGGTGCAACGCTGCCCGCCGCCAGTCGCCTGCCGGAGTAACTGATAAACAGCCCAAGCCCAACCAGGAGCACCGATGTAAGCGTCAGGGCACCATAAACCATCGTGAGTGAACCGGTGACTTCCCGCAGGTAACCTGCCAGCAGGTTGCCAAGCGTTCCACCCAGACCGAACGTCACCATGCATACTCCACTGATCTGCATTGTGGCGGTCGGCCCATAGTGTTGGCTTACCCAGCCCCCGACGACACCCCACATCGGGAAATACATCAGCCCGTACCCGAAACCCGCCAGCAAAGCCCAGCGCGCAGGGTCGAACATGAATGCAATCAGCCCAGCTGCAAAGCCGCTGAAAATCACCGTAAAGGCCACCCCATTCCCCTTGCGATCGGCAAGCTTGCCAATGGCCAAACCCGCGATCATTCCCGTGATGCCAACCGTTGTCCATGTATAGCCACCAAGCGCTGCAGGTAGCCCCAGTTCATCGAGATAGGTATTCAACCAGGTAGAGAACGGCATGGCACTGAAACCCACCAGAAAGCAAATCAGGCAGGCAAAAAAGGCCGTGCGCTCACCAATGATCACTGACAGCAGCCGCAGCGCTGGAATCACCAATGAATCTGCATTCGAACCCGAATGGGTAGCTGAATTAAGGTCTGCAGTCATGTCCGGCGCTAAACCACGTAGCAGGTTCCAGCTCAGCATAAGCGCCAGCACGCCGATTGCACCGGCGATCATCCAGCTGCTTTCCCAGCCAAACAGCGGCACGACAAGCAATATCAGCAGGCCGTTCGCACCATAGCCCCAGGCGGTTCCGCTGGAGGCGCAGGACATGTAGGTCGAACAGCTCGTCTTGCTGGCATAGCGGCTGATTATTTCCACGATAGTGCCCCAGCTGATTGACGCGCTGGCCGCGAGAATGATCAGCGCCAGCGTGATATGCAACGGATCACGCAACTGGGACATGAGAAACAACAGCGCCGTTGTCAGGCTTGTGGTCATCAGTGCCAGACGCACCGTGCCGATACGGTGTCCAATAAGTCCCAGCAGCAGCGCACCGGCCAGATAAGACATCTGCGTCAGTGCTCCAATGGCAGCCAGCTGCCAGTTGGAGATACTGATCGACTCACGCATCAGGGGCAGCAGGGCCGCAAACAGAAAAAGACCAAATCCATGACTCACGACCTGATTCAGGCCAAATATTGCGGCCATGCGCATGCTTCAATCTCCCTTCCAGCCCAAAGGCCCGGCAGTGGCTAATTTGACGAGCCGCCACTTTAACTCCTTGTATTACTTCAGTAAATCGACAAATATTGATAGCCTCGTTCAATATTATTGATAACTGAAAAATGCCCGAATTGCCTATCGGCCTGCTGCGCACTTTTGCAATTACCGCGCAAACTCTTAACCTGACGGCTGCCGCCAGCCAACTGCATCGCTCGCCCTCTGCAATCAGCATGCAACTGAACCGACTTGAGTCTCTGGTCGATACCGAGTTACTGGTCCGCGGGCAGCACGGTGTACGTCTGACCCCTGCGGGCGAACAGCTGCTGGGCCATGCACATCAGTTGCTTAACCTGCACGATCGCATTCTGGGCTCGTTCCACAATGTCGATATCGCCGGAAAAGTGCGTCTTGGCACCCATGATCAATATGCGACACGATCCCTCATCCCGATTCTGGAAGCCTTCGTCCTGTCCTATCCCGAGGCACAGCTGGAGGTTACCTGCGATCACAGGCCACAATATCTGGTATCACTGGTGAACGAAGGCAAGCTGGACCTGGCGCTGGTGGAGATGCCAGCGCAGTCCGAGGGAGGCCTGCGACTGGCCCCCGATGAACTGGTCTGGGTCCGTTCTCAGGCTCACAGCGCCCATGAGCGGGATCCATTGCCCCTGGCCGTCTTCGTTGAAGGCTGCTTCCACAGAGACTCAGCCTGCCTTGCCCTTCAACAAACCGACAAAGCCTACCGGATTGCCTTTATCAGCCAGAGCCGCGCCGGCGTGCTCGCTGCAGTACGAGCGGGCATTGGGGTAGGTATTATCCCTCGCTCAACACTTGAACCTGGCATGATCATTGTAAATACAGGCCTGCCAACCCTGCCAAGAACGGACACTACCCTGTTTGTCGCAGAACGAGCCAATGAAGCCACGCAACGCCTGGCTCAAACCATCAGGGAACATCCTGAATTTTTACCCCAGCAGTAAAACGATTCTCGAGCGCGCAAGAAAGCATGATGGGAACAGCAAACGGGAACCCGGCATTCACTGAGCTGATGCCTGTGAATAACCCGGTGTGCATAAGTACGGGCTCAGATGACAACATGACTGCTCACAAAACCCCTGCAAAAGCCTGTGCATAACCTGATAACAAGTATCGATAAGTAACACCAATGCCCCGTCATTACTGAGGTTCTGTAAACCTGATCAGCGATTGTACCCAAAATTGAAAAAGAGCTGCCCTGACGTTCGGAACCGGTTACCCACAACTCTTTTACTCACAGGAAACGCACAGAAATGAAGGCTTTCAGTTCGCTCACAGTGCGATTCAAAACAGTGCTGCTGTTTCGCTCAATCACCTGTGATGGATAACTCACAACCATGAATACATCCGTTTATAACGGAGTAAGAAATAACTTTTAGAGGCTTTAAAAGCACTTTAGGAGTTTTTCCTATATAGCTTTTCCGGTAAAAGTCCATACTACTTGCATGAGGATTCAGACGGATCTGATGGTCGCAAGGAAGTGATCAGTTCAGGGCAAGGATGCCAAGAACACCTCTCTTTGACACCCCCGAGCCATGGATGGTCAGGGGGCGTTTTTTTATCTGCAGCATAAAATTCAAACACCTTCCAAGCACTCACGTTTTGCATAATCCCCCTCTGCTCCAACCCCAAAATCCGACTGTATATTGCCCCCATGAATTTAGGCCAGCAAACATAATTCAGCCTGTAGTACCAACCTGAGCCGCCGCTACCAACCCACTGAGCCTAGGTGACAAATTTAACGGGCACTGCGCGCTTCCAGCTCCTTTAATCCCCAGGCTAACCGGCATTCTATGCTGGTATGGAGCGCCAGCAATTCATATATAACACTCTGAGCATCCAGTACTGCTGTCAGCCTGTGGCCAAACAAGCCCCCAGCGTCATCCTGACCGCGACTTCCATACAATTGGTGTGCTGACAAAAGCAGTAGAAGCATCGCCCACGCGTTACACCAGAGCGCTGTGATGTACTGATTCCGCGGGAGCAGGGATGCTCGGGAGCGATCACTGCGGACCGGAGTCGCGCACGACCGCCGCAGCGGATAAAAGCGGATGGTATCAGGTACTGTAGGAGCTGCGCCCTCGCAGCGAATGCGTTCAGCCGGCACCGTGCAAAACCGATAGGCTGCTGGGCGCCTCGTACACGAACCGCCCCGCGGGCACCTGAAGACGGGTGGTAAAGAATGAGCGGCCTTATGACTCTCTTGTAGGTTGGGCTTCAGCCCAACAATAGCGACGCTCGTTTCAGGTGTTGGGCTGAAGCCCATATATGG
>NZ_KB899102.1 GCF_000378045.1 Marinobacterium rhizophilum DSM 18822 | reverse complement strand
AAACGCTCTTGCGCCGCTTCCAGTATCGCTTCATGTTCCCAACGCGTGACGCGTCGCTGCTTGCTTGGCGTACACTCAACTTTCAGGTGACAGGCTTGGCAGTTTGAACTCCAATATCGGTGCAGCTTTCTGCCTTTCTCTTCTGTCGTCATACGCCATATAAGCCGGTCATTGGCTGGGCAGAGGTATCCAGCGTTTCGGGAAACAGCGTACTCTGGTTTCGATCAACTCCCTGTATAAAGCGCTTCACGTCCGCTCCCCGCTGCCAGCCTTGGCATCAGTATATCGGTTGGGGCGTTTTCACACAGCCTGGGCACAGAGCAGACGTTTTTCGACAGGTCTCGATTTATGCTCTATCCCGTCAAAAGCCCCAGCATTTTTCTGTTAATTCTGATAATTCCGAATATTTGTAACAGCAGTGATAGCTAGGATAGTCATCCTAGCCTTATTACAGCCTAGCTGCTTCAATTGGATTCGATTCTTTGAATTTTTTTCGCAGAAACCGGCTTCGTCAGGTGAGTGAGACAGTGTACCTACAGGTACACTGTGGGTACACTGAGAACAATAACACCCTAAAAGTTATACCCAGTGTACCCACAGGTACACAACAAACAGTAGTCGGTTTGTTTCGCCAGGCTCCAATCTGTACTAGTAGTCTGTTCTCAGCGCTTTTCCAGCTTGACGAGCGAGCCACATCGAATTATCGTGGATATTCATCCGCAGCAGCGCTGCCCTGGTAGCGGGCCAGGTTAAACAATCAGCACGCCAAGCATAGTCCTATAAGGCCGCATTCGTCGGCATTCCCCAATGACGCTCATACCGTCACACACTGATTGAGTACACATAATCAGTCCATCATATACGCCCCCTGCGGCGTTTTTTTAAAACGCTCTCAGAGCAAAGAGATACTAGGGACAAGTCGTGGTATAGCGCGATTAACCCTCCAGTGCGCGAACCATAACCCGAACTAAAACCTCGGCGTTTGCTAGGAGCGGCCTCTTGGCCAGCGGTGCGCCACCCTCGCAGTGCTCCCTCTGCGGTTCAAACACCTTACGCTCGACTATCGTCGACCCCCTCGCTCCTTCCACGACCACGGTAACGGTCAGGCTGCCCCATCCCCACGATTCACGGCCGGAGGTCCGAATACAACAACGGCGTTTCACAGCACGCCGGACAGCTCATTGACCCATCTGGGTTCCTACGCTGACTGCAGCGCGGGGGCATGAGCTGACGTTGCGAGACACAGGCCCTATGCGCTGCAGGTCTCGCAGCTGCTGTACAGAACTTCGATCAACGGAGATACACAGGGAAACTGGCATGGTGCAGGATTTCAGAGCGGACTCCGATTACCGGCGTTTTCAGCACTCCGTGCGACGCCGCAATTTCGGCTATGGCAAACAATTGTCGTTTGCGGCCTATATATGCCTCCTGTGGCTATACGGCCACGGTCATTATCTGACGCGGCATACCCACCACGTCAGGTTCCGGCAATTTACCCGGTTTTTACGGTCGGAATTCGACATCAGGGATGCCCGCAAAATTCGACTCGAACACGTCAGTGCATACGCTCAGTCGCTGGCGGATCTCGTCGACCAGGGTCGGATGCGGGTTTCCTACGCTCAGAATCTACTGTCGACGGTGAATGTAGTTCTCAGCGGATTTCGGCGGGATAAAAAGCTAATCATCGAGCCCGCCGCCGCAGTCGGTCGCCGACGTCACGTGCGAACAACGTTACCAGGCGGTGATTGGTCCGAGGTTGAAGAGGCCGTCGAGATCGCCGAGCAGATGGGTTACGCTCGCGGTGCTGCAATCATTCTGCTCGCCCGCGCATTCGGGCTACGGTATCGCGAGGCAGTCCTCGCGAACCTCCCCCGACTTGTACAAGAGGCGGCCAAACACAGTTTTGTCACAATACTCGACGGTACGAAAGGTGGTCGACGATCACCCGAGCGCCGCATTCACGTGGGGCCTCGCCAGAATCACGCGCTAGTCTGCGCGTTATCGGTGTGCCCCCATGGCTCAAATAACCTGCTGCAATACGACGAAACATTTCGGCAATTCCTGAACCGCGAGGCCAAACCGATCCGGGCGGTTCTCAAAGGCGCAGGTATCAGATGTTTTCATGATCTACGAGCAGCACGATTAATCGAGACATATGAGGAAGTCACTGGGCAACCAGCTCCTGTTCGGGGGCAGCCAGTTGACCGAGAGCTCGACAGGGTTGGACGGCAGCAAGTTGCCCGAGAGGCAGGTCATGGCGAACACAGAACAGGGGTGGCATACGTAGGCGGGAGGAAAAGACAGTGAATATTAAACCCATTTTGACCAGAATTCGTTGGGATACGATGGCTAATAAAACCCAGCAGGATCATATCCAGCGACTGTTTGCAATTCTGAATGCAATATCGACTCGGTTTTCCGGTATTATATACCCAGAACAAATTCGACTTAAACATTGTCGCTGGATAAAAACGCAGTGGTTTTCCGACCAACAGTTTTCAGTGGCGACACAGAAAGATTATATTCGGACGCTGACGCTGCTAATAGAGGCGCTGGATAAAGCCGAACACTGGCTCCCCGCACTAGGAATGGCGCCCAACCCAGCGGTGGGAGGGCGACCTAGAAAAGCTGCGGTGGTGAAATCGAAAAAATATTACAGATAAATCAAATCCTATGCTTGGACAGCTTAGGTCAATATAATGAAGTCAAAAAAACACTATTTTGACCTTAACCCCATCCACTGCTCCAAACGTGATACTCGTTGTTCCAACTGGAGTAACCTTTGATCGAGTGACTTTTCAACCGAGTCGACCCGTCTAAAAATTTTTTCATTAGGTGATGGGCGTTTCTGGCGCCCCGCTCCTACAGACCTGAAATAGCCCTTTACGATATTACCAACGGCATCTATTACAAAAAAAATCAAAAACAAAATAAATAGATATTTGAAATTCTCCATGAAAACCTCCGAATAAACATTAACAGAGCTTTAGCGAAAATAGATTTTCGCTACCAATATATTTTTTTAAAAACGACTCAACGATTCAACGATTCAAAATAGTTCACTCATCTCACCCATATAATATATTCTATGTAGCCAAATAAAATGTCTTTACTCACGATCAACACTATCATGAGATAACAAACATACAAGTTGAGTTCATTCCGGCTGAATAAGTTTTTATGATTGATTTTCCGAATACCTACAATCTATTCATCTTTTAAAAATCCGAAACGGACTTAGTAATTAAATAGTTAGAATGTCTCAGAGTCGGGAACCGACTAGATAAGAGATGTCGAAATTGACACTGGAAATATGGTGTCAATTGCTCTACTCACCAGCAGCACATTTGAGTTCGCAGAAACAATATCATTATCCGTACCAGACATTACTAATTTCAATCGCTATTGCTCCTCTTTTTTAGTTCGCTATGATCAGATGAAATTTGCCTAGCACGGAATACAGAGCGTTGTCGACGCGCCTAATCTCAGTTTTTCCGCTGTTAGACGGCACACAGAGGACGCTGATTTACGGATAATATCAGCAGGTATCTCGGATACCGATCTAGGGTAGTGGCCCATACCTCAACACAAAAGTGACAGTGTGGCGATGTTAAGACCGCAGGGATTTGAGATACGATGAAAAAACAGTTGATGAAAGCCTCTAAATACCGCGAAAATTTTTTTTGCGACGGCTCCAAGCCAGCGCTCTCGACGATCCGGCGCTGGATCGATAACGGCGACCTGCCGGGCGAGCGTATCGGTGGCGTCTACTATGTAAACATTGGGCAGCTCAGCACCACGGGCAACCCGCTGGTCGATTCAGTACTGAAGGCATCCTAATGAGTCCACGTCCTCGCTCCCGGCGAAACAAAGACCTCCCGGCCAACCTCTACCGGGCCAACAGCGGCAAGTCTTTTCAGTACCGCCATCCCGTTACTGGGAAGCTGCACGGTGTGGGGTCGGACAAGGCAGAGGCGGTGAAAGCTGCCAAGCAACTTAACGGCATCCTGATGGGTGGTACCGATCTTGTCGGCACTGTGCTGGGAAAAGTGACCGTGCAGGCCCACATCGACTGGATGCGTGAAAATAGCCTACCGGAACGCGAATACGCCGCCTCTACACTCGAGATGTACGAGATCCGTTGGCGGCAGATGGTCGCAGCCTTCGGTGGCAAAGGCATGGATGAGGTCACAGTGAAGGACATGGCCGATCTGATGGAAGGTAAAACGCCACGGGTGGCGAATCAGGTGCGACAGGTGGCCGGCGATACATTCAAGGTAGCGATCGCCCGTGGGCTCATGGACCACAACCCGTCTGAAGCCACCCTCAAGCGACGGGAGAAGAAACAACGCAAGCGCCTGACACTGGCACAGTTCAAGTCGATCCGAGCGCTGGCACCGGACTGGCTGGTCAATGCGATGAGCCTGGCACTGATCACACTGCAGCGGCGTGAGGACATCGTGAATATCAAGTTCACCGATATCCGCGACGACGCGCTCTACGTGATCCAGCATAAAACCCAGAAGTACGACACCGGCTATTTGAAAATCAGGATGACGCCCGAACTGGACAAGGTATTAAAGAAGTGCCGCGATGATCTTGCGAGCCCCTTCGTCATCCATCGCCGACCACAGCGCAAGGTAAAATGGGACGGCCAGGAACACTGGACGCAGATCAAACCGGAAATGGCCACTCGTACGTTTAAAGAGATCGCCGAGAAAGTTGAATCGATAAAAGCAATGCCAGAGGAAGAACGCCCGTCATTTCACGAGATCCGCGCACTCGGTATCAAGCTATACAAGGATGCCGGCGCAGACCCACAGCAACTCGCCGGCCACGCGACCGCCAAGATGACCAAGAACTATGATGCTGATCACGACGAAATACGGTGGGTTGAAGTTACTGCCGACCTGAAAGTCATCTGATTCGCTGAGCAAGAAAGCGAATGTAGGCCGCTAGCGCGCATGCGCATTTTTGATATTAGTTTGATATGTTTTTGATGATCAGATTTTGATCTGCCCGGACGGGCTGTAAGACTATGAATCTAAAGAAATAATGGTCGGGACGAAAGGATTTGAACCTTCGACCCCTTGCACCCCATGCAAGTGCGCTACCAGACTGCGCTACGCCCCGACTGTGCCTGAAAAACTGCTGCAATTGCTGCTGCGTTTCAAGTGGTGGGTAATATACCCTAAGGTTTTGATACTGTGAAGTTTTTTCTCAAAAACTTTTAAGCGAGGCCAACAGTTCTTCGAGCTCGGTGATGGTCTGGCGCACCAGCTGCTTGTAGCGGGCCGCGTCGTCCCCTGCCTGCTCGCCCGAGAGCCACTGGCGGGCTCCGCTGATGGTGTAGCCCTGCTCGTGCAGCAGACTGCGTATCTGACGAATCACCAGGACATCCTGGCGCTGGTAGTAGCGGCGGTTACTGCGCTTTACCGGGCTTATCTGGTGGAATTCCTGCTCCCAGTAACGCAACACATGGGTCTTGAGGTCGCATAATTTTGCCACCTCACCGATCGTGAAATAGCGCTTGTTGGGAATGGGTTCCAGCCGGGAGTTAGGGTCTGCTAATGCTGCTTGAGTCATCGCTGCTGAAGGCCATTTTTTTGACCAGCAAGACGGAAAGAGCACAGTGTAACGGGTCTGCATGTGTGGCTGACAACGCCGCTGGACGAAATAATGTCCCCAGCCCTTCGGGTTGAGGCTAACAAAGCCCCACTCTGCGTTGCTCGTCGCTCATTTGGAACCACCAAACCACACTCCTCGTGCCTTAATTGGGGCTTTTTTAGTCACAACAGAGACGGTTCGAGCAGCGTTAACAGGCCCTTAGTCAGGCCGGCTGTCGGCATAAGCGTCTACTCGATCCTTGAGTTTTTGACCCGGACGAAAGGTCACCACCCGCCGTGCGCAGATGGGGACCTCTTCACCGGTTTTGGGGTTGCGGCCGGGCCGCTGCCGTTTGTCGCGAAGGTCGAAGTTGCCGAAACCCGACAACTTCACCTGCTCGTTTGACGCCAGACTGGCACGAATCTCGTCAAAGAAGGATTCGACCATTTCCTTGGCTTCACGCTTGTTGAGACCGAGTTCCTCGTTCAAGCGCTCCGCCATTTCAGCTTTTGTCAAAGAGCCCATGCCTTTCACCCCTATCATTACTCTCGCAATGTGGCACCGAACTCAGATTTCAGCGCGCCGACCACAGACTGGATAGTTCCATTGATCTCTTCATCGTTAAGAGTGCGCGATGGATGCTGCCAGGTCAAGCCGATAGCCAGACTTTTTCGTCCTGCTTCAATACCTTGGCCCTGATAGACGTCGAACAGGGTGACTTCCTTGAGGTACTCCCCACCCTCTTTCAGCGCCACGGTGCGCAGGGTGTCGAAGGGCATTTTTTCATCCACGATCAGTGCCAGGTCACGACGCGACTCGGGGAACTTCGACAGTTCGCTGAAGCGTGGCAGGCGACCATCGGCCAGTGTCTCGAGCTTGAGCTCAAACAGGTAGACAGGGCCATCCAGGTCCAGCGACTTGACCAGGTTCGGATGCAGCGCCCCCATGTAACCCACGACCTTGCCGTCACGCTTTATCGCAGCGCTCTGGCCCGGGTGCAGCGCCACGTGGCTGGCGGAGGCAACGCTGTATTGCTGCGCCGCACCTCCCAGTGCCAGCAGGGACTCGACATGACCCTTGAGGTCATAGAAATCGACCTTCTGCGCCTTGCCGGTCCAGCCTTCAGGCTCACGGCTACCGGCAACCACACCGGCAATCACGTTTTCCTGCACCAGCTCACCGCCCCTGGGCAGAAAACGCTGGCCCGTCTCGAACAGGCGCACACGGTCCTGCTGACGGTTCTGGTTGTACTGCAGCGCCTTGGCCAGGCCCGGCCACAGGCTGGTACGCATGACCGCCATTTCGGCCGAGATCGGGTTGGCCAGGACGATAGCGTCGTACTGATCGTCAAACTGCTGCGCCAGGCCCGCTTCGATGAAGCTGTAGGTGATCGCTTCCTGGTACCCCAGTGCAACCAGGGTACGGCGCATGCTGCGGGTTTCAACCCGCGACTCGACGATGGGTTTGATCGGCAGCGCCGCCATCGGCGTTTTCACCGGCAGGTTGTTGTAACCGTACACCCGGGCCAGCTCTTCAATCAGATCGACTTCGATCTCGATATCGAACCGGTACGAGGGCACTGCCACGTCCCAGACGCCCGCTTCGCATTCGCTCAGCTGCAGACCCAGACGGGTAAGAATTTCCTCGATCTCGGCAGCCGGCATGTCAAATGCCAGCAGCTGGTTAACGCGTGCGTGACGCAGGCGAATCCGGGCCACCTCGGGCAAGTGCTCTTCGCTCTTGACCTCGGTAACCGGGCCCGGCTCACCACCGACGATTTCAAGCAGCAGCTCGGTGGCGCGCTCGATCGCCGTGCGCTGCAAACGCCAGTCGACACCGCGTTCGAAGCGGTGGGACGAGTCGGTGTGCAGGCCGTAGGCGCGTGCGCGGCCAGCGATGGCCAGCGGCGCGAAGAAAGCGCTTTCGAGGAAGATGTCGCGGGTCTCGCTGGTGACACTGCTACCCTCGCCGCCCATGATACCGGCCATGGCAAGCGGGCCCTGCTCGTCGGTGATCAGCAGGGTACCGGCCTTGAGTTCAACTTCCTGGCCATCCAGCAGCGTCAGCTTTTCGCCATCCTGGGCTTCGCGCACCAGAATGCTGCCGCTGAGCTTGGCCAGGTCGAAGGCATGCATCGGCTGACCGAGTTCCAGCAACACGTAGTTGGTGACATCCACCACCGGATCGATGGAACGGATACCGGCACGGCGCAGCTTCTCGACCATCCACAGCGGCGATTCGGCCTGCGGGTTGATGCGACGGATCACCCGACCCACGTAACGCGGGCAGGCGGCCTTGGCCTCCAGCACAACGGCAAAGGCATCCTTGATGACCGGCTCAACAGGCACAGGCTCAACAAAGGTCACCCCGACCTTGTTCAGTACCCCGACTTCGCGGGCCAGACCGGTGATGCTCAGGCAATCGCCGCGGTTGGGAGTCAGGTCAACGTCGATAATCTTGTCGTTCAGTCTCAGGTAGTCACGCAGGCAATGGCCCACCGGCGCATCCGCGGCCAGCTCCATGATGCCGCCGTGATCCTGCGACAGACCCAGCTCGTCTTCGGCGCACAGCATGCCGAACGACTCGACCTGGCGCAGCTTGGCCTTCTTGATCTTGAAATCGCCGGGCAGTACGGCCCCGACCTTGGCGAAAGAGGTTTTCAGGCCGGCACGGGCATTGGGCGCGCCGCACACAACCTGGTGCTGCTCGTGTCCGTCGGACACGATGCATACCTGCAACTTGTCGGCATTGGGGTGGGGTTCTGCGGTGAGAATTTCGCCCACGATAACGCCGGAAAATGCACCGGCAACCGGCACAACCTCGTCTACTTCAAGTCCCGCCATGGTGATCTGCGCCACCAGGGCATCGGTGTCGATCGCCGGGTTGACCAGCTCACGCAACCACTCTTCACTGAATTTCATTCTGCTGTCCTGACTAATCTGTTAAAAGTCGCTTCCACACCGCGAGCAGCTCGCACACGCCACCCGGCTCGGCCGCAGCCAAACCGGGAGGCGCGCTAGTTGAACTGGCCGAGGAAACGCAGATCGTTTTCAAAGAAAAGGCGCAGGTCATTTACGCCATAGCGCAGCATGGCCAGGCGCTCAACACCCATGCCAAAGGCGAAGCCGGTGTATTCTTCAGGGTCAATGCCCACGGACGCGAATACCTTGGGGTGCACCATGCCGCAGCCAAGCACTTCCAGCCACTTGCCGTCACCACGGTCGATATCGACTTCGATCGAAGGCTCGGTGAAGGGGAAGTAAGACGGACGGAAACGCACCTTCACGTCTTCCTCGAAGAATTCGCGCAGGAATTGTTCCAGCGTGCCCTTCAGGTCAGCGAAGCTGATGTTCTTGTCGACCAGCAGACCTTCAACCTGATGGAACATCGGGGAATGAGTCTGGTCGTAATCGCAGCGATACACGCGACCGGGGCAGATAATGCGCACCGGCGGCTTCTGCTCCTCAAGCGTGCGAATCTGCACCGGAGAGGTATGGGTACGCAGCAGGGTGTGGGCGTCGAAATAAAAGGTGTCGTGCATCGCCCGCGCGGGGTGATGCGCCGGAATGTTGAGCGCCTCGAAGTTGTGGTAGTCATCTTCGATTTCAGGCCCTTCGGCCACGCTGTAACCGATATTGGCAAAGAAGGCTTCAATCCGCTCCAGGGTCTTGGTGACCGGGTGCAGTCCACCGAGCGCCTGGCCACGACCGGGCAGGGTCACGTCGATGGTTTCGGCGGCAAGCTTGGCGTTCAGCGCCGCGCCTTCGAGCTCATCCTTGCGTGCGTTGAGGACATCCTGCAACGCCTGCTTGGCTTCGTTGATGCGTGCGCCTGCTTGCGGGCGCTCCTCAGCAGACAACTGCCCCAGCCCTTTCAGCAGCTGAGTAAGATGACCTTTCTTACCGAGATACTGAACACGGACCTGATCCAGATCCTGAGTACTCGCAGCCTGTTCTACGGCAGCAATGCCCTGTGCCAACAGGGGCTCAATGTTTTCCATTACCGGCTCCAAAGAAAAACAGGGGAAGAGCTTGCACCCTTCCCCCGTTTCGATTCGATCAATTACCTACAAGAGGCGGGTTGCCTTACGCCAGAGCAGCTTTCGCTTTTTCGACGACAGCAGTAAACGCGCCCTGCTCGTGTACAGCCAGATCAGCCAGGACCTTACGGTCGATTTCGATGCTAGCTTTTTTCAGACCAGCGATCAGACGGCTGTAAGACATGCCGTTGATGCGGGCTGCAGCGTTGATACGGGCAATCCACAGAGCACGGAACTGACGCTTACGTTGACGACGGTCGCGGTACGCGTACTGACCTGCTTTGATAACTGCCTGTTTGGCAACACGGAATACACGGCTACGGGCACCGTAGTAACCCTTTGCCTGCTTCAATACTTTCTTGTGACGACGACGTGCTTGCACACCACGTTTAACGCGAGCCATTGCAATACCTTCCTAAAATTCTGTTGATACCAAGAGTCTAAATAAAGACTTAGATGTACGGCAGCATGCGCTTGACGAGAGCCTTGTCCGCTGCATGAACCTGCAGCATCGGACGCAGCTGACGCTTACGCTTGGTGCTTTTCTTGGTCAGAATGTGACTTTTGAAGGACTGCTTGTGCTTGAAGCCGTTGGCAGTTTTCTTGAAGCGCTTGGCAGCGCCACGGTTTGACTTGATCTTAGGCATTTCCAAAATCCCCACGCATTCGTTAAGTTGTGTTCACCTGAACATGTGCAAAACCCGCAGCTACCTCAGTGAAGAAGCAGTTACGGGCGGTGCGCAGTTCAGACTACTTTTTCTTCTTCGGAGCAATGACCATGGTCATCTGACGGCCTTCCATCTTAGGACGCTGTTCTACGACACCCAGCTCTTCCAGGTCTTTTTCGACCCGTAACATCAGCTGCATGCCCAGTTCCTGATGGGCCATCTCGCGACCACGAAATCTCAAGGTCACTTTTGCCTTGTCTCCGGCTTCAAGGAAACGTACCAGGTTGCGCAGTTTTACCTGGTAATCCCCTTCTTCCGTCCCAGGACGGAATTTCACTTCCTTGACCTGCATCTGAACCTGCTTTTTCTTGGCCAGGTTCTGCTGCTTTTTAGCTTCGTACTGATGCTTGCCGTAATCCATCACTTTACACACGATGGGATCGGAGTCTGCAATCTGTACGAGGTCAAGGCCCGCTTCTTGAGCTGCCTCAAGCGCGTCTTTGATCGAAACTATTCCAATCTGGCTACCGTCGGGACCGATCAGCCGACACTCGTTAGCTCGAATATTGTCGTTGATCGATGGGCGTTTCTCGCCGCGTCTGTTATCGCGCCTGATGGTACTATCTCCTGCTCAGATTAATTCTGGCGTCCCTTCCGGGTCACGTCTTGTGACAGAAGGGTTACGAACTCTTCGATTGACAAGGTACCCAGGTCCTCGCCCGAGCGAGTACGCACTGCCAGGGAACCTGATTCTACTTCCTTATCGCCTACTACCAGTAGATATGGAATCTTCTGTAGCGTGCGCTCGCGGATTTTAAAGCCGATCTTCTCGTTTCTCAAGTCCGCTTGCGCTCGGAAGCCCTTATCTTCAAGAAGTTGCGCCACTTTTTTACTATATTCAGCCTGTTTGTCGGTAATGTTCAGTACCGCAACCTGCTGTGGAGCCAACCATGTCGGCAATGCGCCGGCAAAGTTTTCAATCAGAATACCGATAAACCGCTCGAAGGATCCGAGGATCGCCCGGTGCAGCATGACCGGAGTCTCGCGTTCACCCGCCTCATTCACGAACTGGGCACCCAAACGGCCCGGCATCGAGAAATCGACCTGTATAGTACCGCACTGCCACACTCGACCGAGACAATCTTTCAAAGAAAATTCGATCTTGGGACCGTAGAAGGCTCCTTCACCCGGCAATTCCTGCCAGTCGAGACCTGCTGCGTCGAGCGCATCGGCCAGGGATTTCTCCGCCTTGTCCCAGCTTTCGTCGGAACCGACACGTTTTTCGGGCCGGGTCGAGAGCTTGTAGATGACCTCGGTAAAACCAAAGTCGGCATAGACTTCATGCAGAAAGCCGATAAAGCTAGCCACTTCGCTCTGAATATCACCCTCAGCACAGAAAATGTGTGCGTCGTCCTGCACGAAGCCGCGTACGCGCATGATGCCGTGCAGAGCGCCCGAGGGCTCATTGCGGTGACAGGCGCCGAACTCGGCCAGGCGCAGCGGCATTTCACGGTACGAGCGCAAACCCTGGTTGAACACCTGCACATGGCAGGGGCAGTTCATGGGCTTGATCGCAAAATCGCGATGCTCCGAATGCGTGGTAAACATCTCTTCGGCAAACTTGTCCCAGTGACCGGACTTTTCCCACAGGGTGCGTTCCACCACCTGCGGCGTCTTGATCTCCTGGTAGCCATGCGCACGCTGCTTGGCACGCATGTACTGCTCAATTTCCTGGTACAGAACCCAGCCCTGCGGATGCCAGAACACCATGCCCGGCGCTTCTTCCTGCAGGTGGAACAGGTTCAGCTGCTTGCCGAGTTTGCGATGATCACGCTTTTCGGCTTCTTCAAGGCGATGCAGGTATTCCTTGAGGTCTTTCTTGTCGCCCCAGGCCGTACCGTAAATGCGCTGCAGCATTTCGTTGTTCGAATCGCCACGCCAGTAGGCACCCGCCACCTTCATCAGCTTGAATGCCTTGATATGGCCGGTGGAGGGAACATGCGGCCCACGGCACAGGTCGATAAAGTCGCCCTGGCCGTAGAACGACAGATCTTCGTCACCCGGAATGGCTTCGATAATCTGTACCTTGTAGCGTTCGCCCATTTTTTCAAACATGGCGACAGCGTCATCACGTCCCATCAGCGAACGGGTCACCGCCAGGTTTTCCTTAGACAGCTCCTGCATGCGCTTTTCGATCTTGGCCAGATCTTCCGGCGTAAAGGGCCGCTCATAGGCGAAGTCGTAATAGAAACCGTTGTCGATCACAGGACCAATGGTCACCTGGGCACCCGGAAACAGCTGCTGTACCGCCATGGCCATCAGGTGTGCGCAGGAATGGCGGATAACGTCCACGCCTTCTTCGTCACGCGCTGTAACAATGGCCAGATCGCAGTCATCAGTGATCAGGTAGCTGGTGTCGACCAGGGTACCGTTAACCTTGCCGGCGAGTGCCGCCTTGGCAAGACCGGCACCGATAGACGCCGCAACGTCATGTACGGTAACCGCAGTTTCAAAGCTGCGCTGACTGGCATCCGGGAGTGTAATAACAGGCATGAATGTCCCTTGTTGTCTCAGTGGTGACCCTCACGACAGGCCACTTAAGTGAACTAAAAATGTCGTAAAAATAAAGCCATGCAAACGAAGCACAGCATAAAGGGGGTAGAATTATACTCCAACGCAACCGCAGCGACCACCGCCAATTCGCGTTACACTGCGATAAAGCCGGCAATCGCAGGGCTCAAAATAAAAACAGCAACACGCGGCCCCGGACACACCATGACGAAATTCAAAATAAGCACCCGGTTGATGCTGATGATGTGCCTGCTGGTGCTGCTGCAGGCGGCCCTCCTTGGCGGGTTCGCCCTGCGCTACCTGGCCTCGTCGCTGGAGGACGAGATCGGCCTGCGGGCGCTGCAACTGGCCTCCATGATTGCCCAGACCCCGTCGATCCGACAGGCGGCACTGGAGCGCGACAGCAACCAGATGCAGAGCCTGGCTGAGGAGCTGCGCGAAGCCACCGACGCCAGCTTCATTTCCATCGGCGACAGCAGCGGCGTGCGCCTTGCGCATCCACTGCCAGAGCGCATCGGCAAGCCCATGGTCGGCGGCGACAACGAGCGGGCCCTGAAAAAGGGCCAGAGCTACATATCCAAGGCCACCGGGAGCCTGGGCCCCTCGATCCGCGGCAAGGCACCGATATTTTCCAACGAGGGCGATATTCTGGGGGTCGTATCGGTGGGCTATCTGACCACCAGCATGGACAATGCGATTTACGGCTACCAGCGTATCGTCATCGGCGTCACCCTGGGGCTGCTGCTGTTGTCCGTGTTGCTGGCCGTGTGGATTTCCAGCCGCTTTCGGGCCGCCATCTTCGGGCTCGAACCACACCAGATCGCCCGCCTGTTCGAGGAACGCAATGCGACCCTGGAGTCGGTGCGCGAGGGCATCATTGCAGTCAACACCGAGGGCCTGATCAGCACCGTCAACAAGGCGGCGGCGTCCACTCTCGGGCTTGCCGACACTGAGTCCCTGATCGGACGGCCAATCCAGGACGTGCTGCCCGACAGCCGCTTGCCGGACCTGCTGGCCAGCGGCGAACCCGAATTTGACCGCGAACTGACGCTGCGGGGCCAGACCCTGATCGTCAACCGCATCCCCATCCGCGATGGCCAGAAGGTCATCGGTGGCGTGGCCAGCTTCAGACGCAAGGACGAACTGGATCAGGTCAGCCGCCAGCTCACCCAGATCCAGCAGTACGCCGAAACCCTGCGCAGCCAGGCCCATGAATACGCCAACAAGCTGCACACCATTGCAGGGCTTATCCAGATTGGTGCCAGCGACCGGGCACTCGAGATCATCGGCCAGGAAACCCGCGAGCATCAGGCGCTGCTGCGCTGGCTGGTCGACTCGGTGACAGAGCCGGTACTGTCCGGCTGCCTGCTGGGCAAGTACAATCGCGCCCACGAACTGGGATTGCAGCTGCTGATCGACCCGGACAGCCACATGGGTGCTCTGCCGCCCCATGTCACCCCCGAGCGCATCGTGACCCTGCTCGGCAACCTGCTCGATAATGCTTTCGAAGCAACCCTGGCCGCCCAGGGCAAACAGGTACAGCTGTCGATGACGGACCTGGGATCGGACCTCATCTTCGAAGTGGAGGACCAGGGAGCCGGCGTGCCCGAGGCCGAGCGCGAGCGCATTTTTCAGCGCGGCATCAGCGGCAAGTCCGAAAGCCGCGGCATTGGTCTGCACCTGGTGCGCCAGACACTGACCCAGCTGGGTGGCGAAATCACCGTATCTGAAGCGACGGGTGGTGGCGCGCGCTTTACCGCCTATATTCCCAAGGAGGCCGCAGTATGACCCCCAGAAACCAGACTCCCGACAACGCCCTCTCGCTGCCCCGCGGCAATGGAGCCACAGCATGACGCCCAACATCAGCGTCATCATCGCCGAGGACGACCCCCAGATCGCCGAGATCCAGCGCCGCTTTGTCGAGCGTATCGAGGGTTTTGAGGTGCGGGGCATCGCCCACAGCACCCAGGATGCTGCGGACCTGGTCGAAGTCATGCGCCCGGACCTGCTGCTGCTGGATATACAGTTTCCCGATGGCAGCGGCCTGTCGCTGTTGCGCCGGCTGCGTACCGAGAACAGTGCCACCGATGTGGTCATGATCACCGCCGCCAAGGAAGTCGAAACCCTCACCGAAGCGCTGCGCTGGGGGGTATTCGACTATATCCTCAAGCCGCTGGTGTTTGACCGTCTGCAACAGGCGCTCAGCAATTACCGCCAGCATCGCGAACGCCTGCTGCAGCTGCAAAGCCTGTCCCAGCAGGAAGTGGATGGCCTGCTGCCGCGCACCGGCAGCCCAGCCAGCCGCAGCAGCCCCGCAGGCGCCTCGCCCCTGCCCAAGGGCATCGACACCCTGACACTGGAAAAGATACGTGGCGTTTTTCGCACCGATACCGAAAAGGGCCTCAGCGCCGAACAGGTCGGCGAGGCCATTGGCTCCAGCCGCACCACGGCACGGCGCTACCTGGAATACCTGGTGGGCACGCAGGAACTCATGGCCGATGTTCACTACGGCAGCGTCGGCCGGCCTGAGCGCCAATATCGCCTGCCCCGCAAGAAAAGCCCGTAGCGCAGCCCATCACGCAGTGAGTGAATGCATTGTTGGGCTGCGCCCAACCTACCAAAAGCCGGACTACCTCCACCCTGTAGGATGCGGCGCAGCGAAGCGCAGCCCATCACGCAGTGAATGCATTGCTGGGCTGTGCCCAACCTGCCAAAAGCCGGACTACTTCCACCCTGTAGGATGCGGCACAGCGCAGCGCAGCCCATCACGCAGTGAATACATTGTTGGGCTGCGCCCAACCTGCCAAAAGCCGGACTACCTCCACCCTGTAGGATGCGGCGCAGCGAAGCGCAGCCAATCACGCGCTAAATGCATTACTGGGCTGCGCCCGACCTGCCAAAAGCCGGACTACTTCCACCTTGTAGGATGCGGCGCAGCGCAGCGAAGCCCATCATGCGGTGAATGAACTGCCGGGCCTGCTACTCACCAGCATCGAAAGCTTCAGGCTCATCACCCCAGTCGGCGGCATAAAAGCCCCGCTCCACATAACGATGAAAACTCGAATAGGGCCAGTCACTTACGTGCGCGACCAACCCATGCTTGACCGGGTTGTAATGGAGGTAATCAAGATGACGATGCAGATCGTGCTCGTCACGAATTAGATGTTCCCAGTAGCGACGCTGCCAAATACCCCGCTCACGTTTTGCCACTTTACTAGCGGACCTTGCGGTGGCCTTGGGCAACTTTTTCGAAAAGCTGGCTTTAATATGCTGCCACCGGCATGGATAGTCGGCATCACCCTCAGGCAGCGTCCAGATGCAGTGCAAGTGATCGGGTAAAACCACGGCCGCTTCCAGCCTGAAGGGCAGCGCAATTTTGGCTTGCCGAAAGGCCTGGCGCAGATAATCGATATTGCAGACCAGCAGCCTGGTATGGCGGTCGGCAAGCACTACCGTGAAGAAATAGGTACCGCCCGGCTTCCATATTCGTCGGTATTCCATCATATCTATCCCTGATCATGCGCAACCCGGTTGCCAGTTCAGCTTAGACGTTATGAACGGGATTAGCGTCCACCCACCTTTGTTGGGCTGCTCATCAACCTACCAAAAGCTGGGTCGCTTCCACCCTGTAGGATGCGGCGCAGCGAAGCGCAGCCCATCAGGCGACGAATACACTGCTGGACCACACAGGCCCAAACCCTGCGCTTGCCCATGAGCTACAGGGATGTAGTGAATGCAATTTATGCAGGAGCGATAAAGGGCCCATGGGCCCGCGGCATACCATACATCCTGCACAAACCCTGCTCTTGCCCATCCATGGGCCCGCAGGATAAGTACGTCCATGTACAAACCCTGCTCTTGCCCATCCATGGGCCCGCAGGATAAGTACGTCCGTGTATCCGCCGCTCCTGCGCATCCATGCGCCCGCGGCATACCGTACATCCTGTACATAAAAAAACCGCCCGAAGGCGGTGAAAACACACTGGCAGGAAGGCCCTTCCTGCCCGCATGGGGTTTGTACAGCAGCGCCGGGCCAAGGTGGGCCAGACACTGCCTTTGTCCGATCAGTCGACGATGCTGTGCTCCTTGTCCTGAGCAGCGGCCATACGGCGGCGCAGAACGGGGCCAACGATATACGGCAGAACAAGACCTGTGATCGCAACCACCCAGATGCCCACAGACAAGCCACTGCTCCAGAGAATGGTCCAGTCACCGTCTGAAATAGTCAGGGCGTGACGCAGGCTCTTTTCCATTTCAGGGCCCAGCAGCATGCCAAGAATGACTGGCACCAGCGGAATGTGCAGCTTGCGCAGCAGGTAACCCAGCAGGCCGAAGCCGATCATGAAGTACAGATCCAGCGGGCTGTTGCTGATGGCGAAGATGCCCACCGACGCGACCAGGGTCACCACCGGCATCAGGTACTTGGGCGGAATGCTCAGCAGCTTGACGAAAATGCCGATCATCGGAATGTTCAGCAGCAGCAGGATCAGGTTGCCGACGAACAGCGCAGCAATCACGCCCCACACAAGTTCTGCGTTCTGCGTGAACAGCATCGGGCCCGGCTGAATATTCAGCGAGATAAGCATGGCCAGCAACACCGCGGTGGTACCGCTACCCGGCACGCCCAGGGTCAGCATGGGCACCAGGGCACCGTTGGCGGCAGCATTGTTGCCCGCTTCCGGCGCAGCAACACCGCGAGGATCGCCCTCACCGAAGGTCCCGTTCTTGCCGACGACCTTTTTCTCCATCGTATAGCTGAGGAAGCTGCCCAGCGATGCACCGGCACCCGGCAGAACACCGGCAATAAAGCCCAGTATGGAGCCGCGCAAACTGGTCGGCAGCACCTGAATAATGTCTTTCATGCTCAGCTTGAGCTTGTTCAGGGCGACCTTTTTGAAGCCTTCCCCGGCGTGCATTTCAATAAAGAACAGCAGCTCGCTGATGGCAAAGAGACCGACGATGGCGATGATAAAATCAACCCCTTCGTACAGCTCCAGAATATCGTAGGTATAACGCTGGTTGCCGGTGGTAATATCCACCCCTATGGTCGCAATCATCAACCCCAGACAGGCCGCCACAACAGTCTTGACCTGGTTCTTGCCGGTAATGCCACCCAGGGTCGCAAACGCCAGCGTAAACAGCGCGAAGTACTCGGCAGGGCCAAAGCGCAGCGCGAACTTGGCCAGCACCGGCGCCAGAATCACCAGGCCGACGGTCGCCAGCAGGCTGCCGATAAAGGACGCGATCGCCGAAATTGCCAGCGCTTCGGCCGCCTTGCCTTTCAGGGCCATGGGGTAGCCGTCGAGGCAGGTCATCATCGCGGGCTCATCGCCCGGAATATTCAGCAGAATACTGGAAATACGGCCGCCATACATGGCACCGGCATACACCGAGGTCAGCAGAATCAGCGCAGAACTCGCCGGCAAGCCGAGACTGAAGGCCAGCGGAATCAGGATCGCGACACCATTGGCAGGGCCGAGGCCCGGCAGCGCACCAATGATGGTGCCCAGGATTGCGCCGATCGCGGCAAACATCAGGTTCTCGGGCGTCAGCGCGACGGCAAAGCCCTGCAGCAGAAAGTTTAACGTTTCCATCAGTTAAGCTCCCCCGCCCAGTTTCAAAAGCCCAGCCGGCAGATGCAGCTCAAGCAGGAAATTGAATAGCACGTACACGACAACGGCACTGCCCACCCCGGTCACAACGGAGGGCAACGGCTTGGCACCCATGCGCCAGCACAACACGCTGACCATGAGAGTGGTCGCGGGAATAAAGCCGACCGGTTGCAGCATCAGCGTAAAGACCGCCAGTACCAGCAGGACAAAGCCCAGCTCAGCCAGCATCTTCATATGCGGCCATTCTTCGTCTTCATCCGGACGTACCAGCAAATAGATACTGCTCAGTCCAAGTATTACGGACAGGATCAGCGGGAATGTTTCCGGCCCGACAGCCTCGGATCCGCCAAAGGGTTCCGGAAACATGGCGGCCTCCCAGCCGTAAACAACGGCCAGGAGGAGCAGCGCTATACCGAGGATTCGATCCCCGATCATTTAATCAATCCGATTTCGGTAGAGATTTCCTTGATGCTATCAACCTGGCCTTTCACAAAGGTGCTGAAATCAGCGCCGGTTTTGTGGAACGGCATCAGGCCATTTTTCTGCATCACGTCCTGCCAGTTATCGCTGGTGTAAACGTTGTCCATGGTGTCGACCCACCACTGGTAGGCTTCATCGGATACGCCCTTGGGTACATAGAACCCACGCCAGTTGGGCGCAACAGCCTCGATGTTCTGCTCACGAGCAGTGGGAATGCCATCCAGCGGTGCCGGCAGACGTTCTTCGGACAGTACGGCCAGCACCTTCAGGTCACCGGATTCCATAAAGCCCTGGGCTTCGGAAATATCACCGGTAAAGGCTTCAATGTGACCGCCCACAACCTGGGTAATGGCTTCGGCACCACCGTTAAACGCCAGGTACTTGACCTTTGGCAGGTTGGCCTTTTCGATACCGGCGGAACGCCCTGCAATCAGCACCTTGAGGTGATCCCAGCCACCGGCTGCACTGCCGCCACCGAACTTGACCGCAGTGGGATCGGCTTTCAGCGCATCCATCAGTTCGGTCAGTGTCTGGTAGGGAGAGTCCTTGGAAACGGCAATCACGCCATAGTCGGCACCCAGGGCACCCACCCAGCGCACCATGTCCAGATCCATGCCCACGAACTGACCCTGGGCCAGACGTGTGGTCGTGGCAGTACTGGCGGCAACGATCAGGGCACTGTCATCACCACGCTTGGAAATGGTGTGGGCGAATGCAACACCGCCACCGGCACCCGGCATGTTCACGGTCTGGACGTTGCCGGAAATGTACCCCAGGTCCGCCAGCACCTTGCCCACGCTGCGGCAGGTGAAGTCCCAGCCACCGCCCGGGTTTGCCGGTGCGATACATTCTGCGGTACGGGATTGTTCAAATGCGCTGGCTTGAGCCGCGAGGGCGAAGGTCGCTGTGGCAATAAGCGTTTTGACTGCAGGGAATTTCATTCAGATTTTCTCCGTCTTTCTTTTTGTAATCAGCTGCGCCAGGCGGCACCGCTGTGTTGTCGATTCTGTGCCTGTTGTTGCTGTTCTGTGCCTTGCAAGCACAACCGATCAAAACAGGACAGATGCAGAGTAGGCAACCGGCCACTACCTGACCAGTTTGCGGAGATACTGGGTTTTCAAACCATTGCGGGCATTTTGTTCATATTGTTCACGGGCAGGCAGCGGGATAAAAAATACCCGGGCTGTGGCAATGGGCTTGCACAACCTACTCGCCGTGCTCCAGCAGTTGGCGGGTAAACAGAATGTGTTCGGTGGCCAGGCGCCTGGCCTGGTCGGCATCTCGCGCCATCAGCGCCTGATAGATCCCCGTGTGCTGTGCACGGATGCCATCGGGGTAACGGGCGTTGCGCTTCAGGGTACGGTTGAGCACACCGTATATGGCATTGAAGTAGCGGCTGTAGAACAGCTGGCTGAATGAAATCAGCAACAGGTTGTGACTCGACTGTGCGATCATCATGTGAAACTTCAGATCCGCCTTGGCCTTGCCGAGGGTGGTTTGGCCTTCGCTGCGCAACATCATGCACTCGTACTCGCCTTCAATGGCGATCAGCTCTGCTTCGGTGGCACGCAGAGCACAGTTGTAGGCCGCCTCGCCTTCCAGCGCCGCACGCATTTCCATCACTTGCAACTGAAAGCCCAGGTTATCCCCCACCCCGCCCAACGGCATCTCGAAGTGTGGCTCAAGCAGGTTCATGCAGCGACTGCCATCGCCGTGGCGGGTCTGAATCAGCCCGTCCAGCTCCAGCTGCGTTATGGCAGCGCGCACCGTGGCACGGGAAACGCCACAGGCCTCGGACAGGCTGCGTTGCGAGGGCAGCAGCTCACCCGGCAGATAATGCCCTGCGACAATGCCGCGCCTGAGCTGAGCGAGCAGCTGCTGCACCTTGTCCGGTTCACTCATCCTGTTTCACTCCGCGCTTGGTCAGACCAGTGAACAGTGTAGCATTTCCTTTTTTACCACCGGCTTCTATTGTTCATCCAGCTTTCGGGAGTAATGCCCCGCCATCGCGCATCAAAAATAACAGGTACTTTTCATGCCCAACGCCGAGCGCTCACCCCAGGTCGCCCTGTTCGTCACCTGCCTGGTAGACATGTTCAGACCCGAAATAGGCTTTGCCAGCATCAACCTGCTGCAACAGGCTGGCTGCACCGTAGCCGTGCCCGAACGCCAGACCTGCTGCGGCCAGCCCGCCTTTAATTCCGGCGACCGTAGCAGTACTCGGGACATCGCCCGCCAAACCATTGAAGCCTTTGATGGCTACGAGTATGTCGTGGGTCCGTCCGGCTCGTGCATCGGCATGCTGCACCACTATCCGGAACTGTTCGAGACCTCCGACCCCTGGCACGCCCGGGCACTGGACCTGAAAGCCCGTGCCTTTGAAATCACCAGCTTCCTGGTGGATGTACTCAAATTCAGTGCCGTGCAAAGCGAGTTCAACGGCCAAATCAGCTACCACGACTCCTGCGCCGGCCTGCGCGAACTGGGCATCAAGCAACAACCACGCACATTGCTTGGTGCCGTGACCGGGCTGCAGCTCAATGAAATGGACGAATCCGAAACCTGCTGCGGCTTTGGCGGTACCTTCTGCGTGAAATACCCGGAAATATCCAACCGCATGGTCGAAAACAAGACGGCCAATACCGCGGCGACCGGCGCCGGCACCCTGGTAGGGGGCGACCTTGGCTGCCTGCTCAACATGGCCGGCAAGCTCAAGCGTCAGGGTCACGACATCCAGACGCGCCACGTGGTGGAAATACTTGCAGGCACGGCGGGCCTGGCCGCGATCGCGGAGCCGGCCTCCGGCAGACATGCCAAACCTGACTCAAGCGAAGCCGCCCGGCCTGCAGCAGGCACAGCGGCCAAACTCTGCGCTGGCGAGCCCGACAGCGCCCGTTTCGACCTTGCCAAGCAACTGTGACGCGGAGCCCACGCCATGCAGATTACCAGCCCCTCTTTCAAGCAAAACGCCCGCATCGCTCTCAAGGATGCCAGCCTGCAAAAAGCCCTTGGCAACCTCAAGGCCGGCTTTCCCGTCAAGCGCGCCCAGGCCGTGGCACGGCTGCCGGAATTCGATGCACTGCGCGATGAAGCCCGCGACCTGAAAAACCACATCCTCGAAAATCTCGATATCTACCTGGAGCAGTTCGAGAGCAAGGTGCAGCAACAAGGCGGTCACGTACACTGGTGCCGCAGCAGCGACGATGCCTGCAAAACCATCCTCGACATCTGCCGCCAGGTGGACGCAAAGACCGTGACCAAGGGCAAGTCCATGGTGTCGGAAGAAATAAACCTCAACGACTACCTGGAAAAGAACGGCGTCACCCCGGTGGAGACGGACCTGGGGGAGTACATTCTGCAGCTGCGCGGCGACCACCCCAGCCATATTATTGCCCCTGCCATTCACCTGAACCTGGAAGACGTGTCCGAAGCCTTTCACCAGCATCACCACCGACCCAAGTCCGATGATCCGGCGGTGCTGATGCGAGAAGCGCGGGAAATGCTGCGCAAGCAGTTCGTCGCGGCCGATGTGGGCATCACCGGCGCCAACTTCCTGGTGGCTGAAACCGGATCGACCCTGATCGTCACCAACGAAGGCAATGGCGACCTGACCCAGACGCTGCCGAAAACCCACATCGTGATCACCTCCATCGAAAAGGTGGTGCCCACACTGGAGGACATGACCCTGTTCCTGCGACTGCTGGCCCGCTCCGCCACCGGACAGGAATTTACCGTCTACAACACCCTGTCCAGCGGTCCGCGGCGTGACGGCGACCAGGACGGGCCGGAAAACTTTCATGTGGTGCTGGTCGATAATGGCCGCAGCGACATGATGGGCGGCGAGCTTCAGGACATGCTGCGCTGCATACGCTGTTCGGCCTGTATGAACCATTGCCCGGTGTACGGAGCCGTGGGCGGCCACAGCTACGGCTGGGTCTACCCAGGCCCCATGGGTTCGGTGCTGACGCCCCAGATGATCGGCATCGACAAGGCGGCGTTGCTGCCCAATGCCTCCACCTTTTGCGGCAAGTGCGAATCAGTGTGCCCGGTACACATACCGCTGCCCAAACTCATGCGCCACTGGCGCGAAAAGGAATTCGAACAGCACCTGAGCCCCAGGGCGGTCCGCGTTGGCATCGGCGGCTGGGCATTCTTCGCCAAAAGGCCCACGCTATATCGCTGGCTCAGCCGCGGCTCCAACCTGGCATTGCGCCTGCTGGGGGGCAAGAAAGGCCGTATCCACCGGTTGCCACTGGGCGGTGGCTGGACAGACGGCCGCGACATGCCCGCCCCCAGCGGCAAAACCTTTATGCAGCAATGGCAAGCGCAGCAGCGAGAACAGCAGCACCCACGGCAGGAGAAAAAGTCATGAGCAAGGCCGAAATTCTGAACAACATTCGTCGTGGCCTGAAACGTGGCGAGGCCTCAGCCAGTCAGCGCGCCGCCGTCATGGCGCGGCTCGACGCCCGGGCAGACAACCTGATTCCGCGCCGTGCCCAGCTCCCACAACCCGAGCAGGTCGCGCTGTTCAAGACCATGGCGCTGGAGGCTGCCGCCGAACTGATTGAACTGGACAGCATCGAGCAGGCGCCCGCCGCCATCGCCCAATGGCTGGAGCAGCATCAGATACCGGAGCTGGTGTGCGCCAGTGACCCGGCACTGCAAGCCCTGGACTGGTCGGCACTGGGCGACATTGCCCGTACCCAGCGCGTTGCCCAGTCCGGGGACCTGGCCAGCCTGACCGGAAGTTTTGCCGGTATCGCCGAGACCGGCACCCTGATGCTCTACTCCGGCGCCACAAGCCCAACGACCCTGAACTTCCTGCCGGACAATCACCTGGTGATCCTGCATGAGTCCCGCATCGTGGGGGTCTATGAAGAAGCCTGGAAGCGCCTGCGCAGTGCCACCGATGGCGCCATGCCACGTACCGTCAACCTGATTACGGGCCCTTCACGCAGTGCCGATATCGAACAGAAGCTGCAGATGGGCGCTCACGGGCCCCGCACGCTGGTGATTCTTCTGATCAAGAATTAAGAGACGTCTGTGCCGATGGGAGCCCGGTCTTCGGGCGTCTTGCATAGGAGCAACGCCCCGTTGCGAACTCCCCCGGCACCCTGCCCATTCGCCGCGTGGCGCGGCTCCTACGGTTGCTCAAGCCATGGGCACCGGGTCTCTTTCGTAGGAGCAACGCCCCGTTGCGAACTCCCCCGGCACCCTGCCCATTCGCGGCGCGGCGCCGCGCCTGCGGTTGCTCAAGCCATGGGCACCGGTGCCTCGTCAGGACCCGACGATGGCGTCGCGCTCATAATGAAACTTCATGTAGACGATGCCGGGCGCCATGATCAGGCGCCAGGCAAGCTCGGTGGCTTCGTCACAGTGGACGTCAAAACGCCACAGGGTCGCAATCAGTGTTTCAAGCCAAAGGTCGTAGAGGTGCGGCCGAATATTGTAATGACGGTGATTATGGCTGATTGCCACCCGGTGAAGGTAATAATCGGCATCGTTGGATGCATAAAAGCTCAGCAGGTGATAGAAGGACTTCCTGAGCATCGTCCGCTGACGCTCCATATCCGTGTCGCGAAACTTTTCCGCCACCTCGGGCGAGGCCGCGATAAAGGCATCGTAAAAGGCCTCGAAAAATGCCTTGCCGTCCCGCTGGCGGGCCAGTACGCGCTCCAGGCTGTGATCAAACAGTTGCTCGGTATTCATCAGTATTCGCCCAATGCATTGCCTTCAGTATAGGCCGTGCACACCGGCGTAAACTTGCCCTGCATCAAGAGAATGCCAGCACTGCCCTACTCTGCATTCACCCTGAGTTCAGTTTATTCTGCACAATGAAGCACCATACGCAGCGGATTGTTGCACGAGGACGGCACGCACCATGAAAAACACCAAACTCATCCTGATCATGGTTATTGCAGTGCTGATCGCGCTGTTCTTTGCCTTCGACCTGCAACACTACCTGAGCCTGACTGAACTCAAGGCCCGCCAGGGGCAGTTTAACGACTATTACCAGCACAATCCGCTGCAAACACTGGGACTGTTCTTCATGTTCTACGTGCTGGTCACGGCGCTGTCGCTGCCCGGTGCCGCCATCATGACCCTGGCTGCCGGTGCGCTCTTTGGCCTGGTGACGGCTGTGGTACTGGTGTCTTTCGCCAGCAGCATTGGCGCCACCCTGGCATTTCTGGTGTCACGCTATCTGTTTCAGGATGCCGTGCAGAATCGCTTTGGCAACCAGCTCGGTGCCTTCAATCGCGGCGTGGAACGCGATGGTGCCTTCTACCTCTTTACCCTGCGCCTGGTACCGCTGTTTCCGTTTTTCATGATCAACCTGCTGATGGGACTGACCCCCATCAAGGCCCGTACCTTTTACTGGGTCAGCCAGGCTGGCATGCTTGCCGGCACGCTGGTCTACGTCAATGCCGGTACGCAGCTGGGACAGCTGGAAAGCCTGTCGGGCATCCTGTCACCCGCCATCCTGATTTCCTTCGCGCTGCTGGGTATTTTCCCGCTGCTGACACGCAAGATCCTCGACAGCATCAAACAGCAGCGCGCCCTGAGCCATTTTCCCAAACCCGCACAATATGACTACAACCTGATTGCCATTGGCGCCGGTGCCGGCGGTTTGGTCAGCACCTACATTGGCGCCGCCGTGAAGGCGCGAGTGGCACTGATTGAAAAACATCGCATGGGCGGTGACTGCCTGAATACCGGCTGCGTGCCGAGCAAGGCGCTGATCCGTTCTGCGCAGCGGGTGCAGGACATGCGCAACGCCGATGCAGTGGGGATTCCCGGCGTCACACCCGAGGTGGATTTCGCACGTGTGCTCGAATCCGTGCAGGATATTATTCGCAAGGTTGAACCGCATGACTCTGTCGAGCGATACACCAATCTGGGTGTGGAGTGCATCAGCGGAGCGGCCCGGGTGATCTCGCCGTACGAAGTGGAAGTGAACGGCCAGCGCCTGACCACCCGCAACATTGTCATCGCCACCGGCGCCAAGCCTCAAATACCGGATATCCCGGGGCTCGACCAGATCGCTTACTACACCTCGGATACCATCTGGACGCTGCGCACGCATCCAGGTCGCCTGCTCGTGCTGGGCGGCGGCCCTATCGGCTGCGAGCTGGGTCAGGCCTTTGCCCGCCTCGGTGCCAGTGTCACCCAGGTACTGCGAGGCGAACGGCTGATGCCGCGCGAGGATTCAGATGCCGCCGCGTTGATTCAGCAGCGTTTTGAAACGGAGGGTATCCAGGTACTGACAGGCCATGCCATGCGCCGTTTTGAAACCCGCAACGGCACGCACCGGCTGATATGCGAACATGACGGTCAGGAAACAGATATCGAGTTCGATACGCTGCTGCTGGCACTGGGTCGCACACCGAATACCAGCGGCCTGGGGCTGGAAGAGGTTGGCGTACAACTCGACACGCGCGGCGCCCTGCAGGTGGATGATTATCTGCGCAGCAACATACCCACTATTTTTGGCGTGGGTGACGTCACCGGCGGCTATCAGTTTACCCACACCGCCGCCCACCAGGCCTGGTATGCAGCGGTGAACGCACTCTTCGGCCGCCTGCACCATTTTAGAGTCGACAACCGCGTGATTCCCTGGTGTACCTTCACGTCCCCGGAAGTCGCCCGCGTCGGTCTTAACGAACAGGAGGCAAAACGCCAGCAGGTGCCATTTGAAGTCACCCGCTTCCAAATGAAGGAGCTGGATCGCGCCATCACCGAACGCGAGGAAGCAGGCTTTGTAAAAGTACTGACCGTGCCCGGCAAGGATCGCATTCTGGGCGTCACCATTGTGGGTGCCCATGCCGGCGAATTGCTGGCGGAATATGTTCAGGCCATGAAGCAGGGGCTGGGTTTGAACAAGATTCTGGGCACCATACACATCTACCCGACCCTGAGCGAAGCCAACAAATACGCCGCCGGAGAATGGAAACGCGCCCACACCCCGCACAGGTTGCTGCAGTGGGTGGGCCGCTACCATCGCTGGATGCGCGGCACTAAAGCCACGCCCCGCCCGCAGACCCGCTCAGCCGACGTGGAAGCAGAAAAAAGGTAACCATTCGAAAGCAAAATAAAAAAGTCGAGCCAGGGCATGCCCGGGCTCGACTTTTTTGCATGGGCCCGACCTCAGGCTGCGTCGAGCATGCCCTGCTTAACAATAAAGGCGATGATCTCTTCCAGCCCGGTACCGAGCTTGAGGTTGGTGAACACATAGGGCTTGCCGGGGCGCATGCGCTTGGTGTCCTGATCCATTACGTTCAGATCCGCCCCTACATAGGGCGCCAGGTCGATCTTGTTGATAATCAGCAGATCGGAACGGGTGATGCCGGGACCGCCCTTGCGCGGAATTTTCTCCCCTTCGGCCACATCGATAACGTAGATGGTCAGGTCCGCCAGCTCAGGGCTGAAAGTGGCGCTGAGGTTGTCACCACCGCTTTCGACAAAGACCACATCCAGCGACTTGTGCCGACGCGCCAGTTCTTCCACCGCCGCCAGGTTCATGGAGGCGTCTTCACGAATCGCGGTATGCGGACAGCCACCGGTTTCGACACCGATAATGCGATCGGCCGCCAGCGCTTCTGCCCGCGTCAGTATCTTGGCATCTTCCTGGGTGTAGATATCATTGGTCACGACGGCGATGTTGTAGTCGTCCCGCATCGCCTTGCACAGCACTTCCAGCAGTGCCGTCTTGCCGGAACCCACCGGGCCGCCAACACCGATACGCAGCGGAGATTTGTAATCGCTCATTGTTCGTCCTCGAAAAACTAAAAAACGGGTTACTTTCCGTCAGGAGCGGAATAACCGTGTGTACTGGGTCTCATGCCGGCTGCTGGCAATCGCCAGGGCCGGGGTGGAGCTGCCGATATGATCATCATCAATCTCCAGCGCGCGATCCAGCGCTGCAGGCACCGCCTCGGACAGGCGCAACAGCAACTGCTGTCCCGCCGTCTGGCCGAGCGGCACCAGCTTGACCCCGGCCATCACGCCGGCTTCAAGCCAGCTCCAGCAGAAGCCCAGCAATGCGTCCCGCGGCGGGATGTCCCAGCATGCTGATGCCAGGGCGAAGCCGGCCAGCTGGGTACTGCGCACACTGTCCTCCAGCGCTGGCGGAATGTCGACGCCCAGGTTCGGCAGCAGGGTCGCCAGCGCTGCGCCGCGCTGGCGCTCCTCCTGGCGCAGTTCGCGGGTTTCCCGACAGCACAGCAGCCACTGGCAGTATTCATCCACCCGGGATGCATCCTGTTGCTGGAATGCCAGGTATAGCCGATTCAGCAACGGCAACTCCAGCGTCACCAGGCTGTGTCGCAGCACGCTTTCAAGCCAGTCGCCCAGGCTATCGGCCGAGCTGACCCAGCCCCGTTCGATGGCCCATTCAAGCCCCTGCGAATAGGTAAAAGCGCCCACCGGCAATGATGGGCTTGTGAGCTGATAGAGGCGCAGATCCGGCAGCATCAACCGACCTCAGGCAAAAAGAGCCAGGGCAACGGCCGCCAGACCACCGCAGGCACCCAGTGACTTGGGCGCTATCAGGCGACCCAGCCCAAACCCCGCACCCAGTAGCGCGCAGGCACTGAGCAGCATGCCCGGCAGGAATGCCGCCATCTGGGCCGGCGCTACTTCAAGCCCATGTGCCCAGCCATGAAACAGGACCAGTACGACCGAGGCCACCAGCGCCAGGGCTTTGCCGCGCCCGAACCACAGGCCTGCTGCCACCACGAACAGCGACAAGCCGATCATGAGTTCAATGCCGCCGGCCCAGCCGGTTGCCAGCCCCATCAGCGCGCCGCCAAACAGCGCAACCAGTGCTGCACCATACATGCCCGCACGGGCGCGAAGCGCCTGGCCGGCCCCCAGTGCGCCGACGCCCAGCAGCATCGCCAGGTGATCCAGTCCCGTAAGCGGATGCAGCATGCCGGCGGCGAAACCCGCCATGTCATGTCCGGTGTGGGCCAGAGCCAGGGGGGATGTCAGCGCGGCCAGCGCTGCGGCAGCAGCCTTGTGTGAGGTTTTCATGGGTACAACTCCTTGATAGCAATACAATTCAGTGAACAGGTGCGTTAAGAGCCCCGCTACGAATGACTGTGTTCCGAATGACTGTGCGCGGCATGGCCGCCATCCTCATGGCCATGACCATGGCTGTGTGAGTGGCTGTGGGAGCCTCCCTGATAGGCACCGGCTTCGGGCTCAAAGGGTGCCTGTTCGAACAGCACGTCCAGCCCAAGCCCGCGCACCATGTCATCCAGCACATGATCGTGCAGGTAGCGTACCCAGCCGGCTTCCACCTGCAGCGGTACATGACGGTTGCCCAGGTGATAGCACACCCGCGCCAGTGCCAGGGCATCGTTGCTGCGCACCGTGGACACAGGCTCCGGCGCCGCGACGATACGGACCACCACCAGGCCGTCATCGGATTGCAGCAGATCGCCGTTGCGCAGTGTCAGGCCCCGCGGCAGGAAAAGCCCCACTTCGCGGCCATCTTCAAGCTCGGCGCGCAACCGACTCTTGATGCGCTTGTCGATGGGCAGACGCAGCTCTGCAGTGTGAGGCTGCGGCGCGTTCAGCACTTTGGTCAGATGAATCATGAATATCCCTTGTGTCTCGTTCGACGCCAGCGCTCTTGCCGGGCGCGGGCGTCATCGCAGGTCAAATAAAACCCGGCGCAGGTTCGCGATCAGAACAGAAAATAGCGCTGCGCCATTGGCAGTACCGCGGCGGGCTCACACACCAGCAGCCGCCCATCGGCACGCACCTGATAGGTTTGCGAATCCACCTCGATCACAGGCTGATAACTGTTATGCACCATGTCGTTCTTGGTCACGCTGCGACAATGACGCACTTCGCCGACCAGACTTTTCAGGCCCACCTGCGCGGCAACATCGGCGGCTATCGCGGCCTGAGACATAAACAGCATCGAGGTGGCGTGACAGGCGCCGCCGTAGGCACCGAACATGGGCCTGTAATGTACCGGTTGCGGTGTCGGAATTGACGCATTGGGGTCCCCCATGGGCGCCGCGGCGATCAGGCCGCCCTTGAGAATGACACTGGGTTTGGTGCCAAAAAATGCCGGGCGCCAGAGCACCAGGTCCGCCAGCTTGCCCACTTCGATGGAACCCACCTCATGGGCAATACCGTGGGCCAGCGCCGGGTTAATGGTGTACTTGGCGACATAGCGCTTGAGGCGGGCATTGTCATGACCGGCCGGATCACCGGCCAGACTGCCGAACTGCACCTTCATTTTGTGGGCTGTTTGCCAGGTGCGGGTGATGACCTCCCCCACTCGCCCCATGGCCTGGGAGTCGGACGAAATCATCGAGAAGGCGCCCAGGTCGTGCAGCAGATCCTCGGCCGCAATGGTCTCGCGACGAATGCGCGACTCGGCAAAGGCCACATCCTCGGCGATACTGGGATCCAGATGATGGCAGACCATCAGCATGTCCAGGTGTTCATCCACTGTATTGACGGTGTAGGGCCGGGTCGGGTTGGTCGATGATGGCAGCACATTGGCATAGCCCGCGGCCTTGATAATGTCCGGCGCATGACCGCCACCGGCGCCCTCGGTGTGGTAGGTATGGATGGTGCGCCCGCCGATCGCCTTGAGGGTTTCCTCCACAAAGCCGGATTCGTTCAGGGTGTCGGTGTGAATCGCCACCTGCACATCCATTTCCTCGGCCACACTCAGCGCGCAGTTGATCGAGGCAGGCGTCGTGCCCCAGTCCTCGTGCAGCTTGAGACCGATTGCGCCGGCTGCCACCTGCTCGCGCAGCGCCTCGGGCTGGCTGGCATTGCCCTTGCCCAGAAAGCCGATGTTCATGGGCAGCGAATCCGCGGCCTGCAGCATGCGGTGCATGTTCCAGGGCCCCGGCGTACAGGTGGTGGCGTTGGTCCCGGTCGCAGGCCCGGTACCGCCGCCCAGCATGGTGGTAATGCCGGAGGTCAGCGCCTCTTCGATCTGCTGCGGACAGATAAAGTGAATGTGGGAATCGATGCCACCGGCGGTGAGAATCTGCCCCTCACCGGCAAGCACCTCGGTCCCCGGTCCAATCAGAATATCGACGCCGGGCTGTACATCGGAGTTACCCGCCTTGCCGATGGCGGCGATACGGCCAGCCTTGATACCGACATCCGCCTTGACGATACCCCAGTGATCCAGGATCAGTGCATTGGTGATAACCAGATCCATGGTCATGTGGCTGGGGAATTGCCCCTGCCCCATGCCATCACGAATCACCTTGCCGCCACCGAACTTCACTTCGTCGCCGTAAACGGTGAAATCCTTCTCGACCTCGAGCCAGAGTTCGGTATCCGCCAGGCGAAGCCGATCTCCGGTGGTAGGGCCAAACATTTCCGCGTAGGCCTGTCTTGAAATTTTAGCCATCAGCAAAGCCCCCTTGAAGCGCTGGACCCGAGGGGTAAAACCACCGCTGCAAGGCTTGTCGGGTGTGATATTTTCATCATGTTCACTGTCACAGATCCCCCATTACCTTGCCCTGGAAACCATACACCTTGCGGTCCCCTGCGTAGCTCACAAGCTCCACGGTACGGCTCTGTCCCGGCTCGAAACGCACGGCGGTGCCGGCGGCGATATTAAGGCGAAAACCCCGCGTCTGATCGCGATCAAACTGCAGCGCATCGTTGACTTCGAAAAAGTGGTAGTGGGAACCTATCTGGATGGGGCGATCGCCCGTATTGGCCACCTTGAGCGTGACGACCGGACGACCGACATTCAATTCGATATCGCCCGGCATGACTTTCATTTCGCCTGGAATCATGAAACCTCCTTCGCAGATCGCTGACCATCGACCCGCATTGCCAATTAGGTATTAAGAACCCGGCTAAACGATAGGATCGTGCACCGTGACCAGCTTGGTGCCGTCGGGAAACGTCGCCTCGACCTGCACGTCGTGAATCATCTCTGCCACACCATCCATGACATCATCAACTCCAAGCAGCGTGCGCCCGAAATCCATTAATTCAGCCACGGTACGGCCATCACGGGCCCCCTCCAGAATGGCTGCACTGATAAAGGCCACCGCTTCCGGATAGTTCAGTTTGAGCCCCCGCGCCTTGCGGCGCTCCGCCAGCAGGCCGGCGGTAAACAGCAGCAGTTTGTCTTTTTCCCGTGGTGTTAATTCCATGCAGGAACCCCATCAACGTAGGTGAAAAATGGGCGGCCCGGCGCCAGAAGCCCGCGACCGCGTTGCACCGAAAATATCTGTGACAATATTGTATGCAATACCCAGACCAATCCGAGCCAACTGTCAAAATGCACTCTAAGCTAACGTCCGAGGTAGTTTTCTCTGCCATCCGCATGGCTGACGGCACCACCTTCGCACCAACACGGAGCAAAATTAAGCAACATGCACCAAATCAGATCCGATGGCGCACCAATTTATTCAGGCATATTGAAAGCCGTACTGAACTAGACTAGTAACTGACACGTGACTTGGCACACACAGCACACAGCAAAAGCTGAGTAACTCAAATCGGGGGAGCATACACATGCAAAATCCGCCCTGCATTCCCGGCCGACAGCAATCGCGGGGGGAAGAACTGGCCAACAGCCTGAGCCATAGCCTGGGCCTGGTGGCAGCCGTGATCGCCGGCCCCGTACTGATTGCCCAGGCCCTTGATCAGGCCAATACCGGGTATGTTATTGGCGCAAGCCTGTTTGCCCTCAGCATGGTGCTGCTCTATCTGTCATCCAGCGTCTACCACGCGCTACCGCACGGAAAAGCCAAACGCCTGTTTCGCATTGTCGAGCATTCCGCAATCTATGTGCTCATTGCCGGCACCTACTCGCCATTTATGCTTGGCGTGTTGAATGGCTTCTGGGGCTGGATACTGCTAGGCGTAATCTGGACGCTGGCGTTAGCCGGCGTAATCCTGAAGGTCACCCAGCGACTCTCCCATCCGATATTCTCCACCGGGCTCTATCTGCTCATGGGGTGGCTCATTGTCTTGGTGATCCAGCCACTGAGCGAAGCCCTGTCAGGCTCGGGCCTCGCCTGGCTGGTCGGTGGCGGTGTGGCCTATACGGTTGGCGTGCTGTTTTTTGTGCTCGATTCCAGCCTGCTGTACGGGCACTTCATCTGGCATCTGTGTGTCATCGCGGGCACCACCTGTCACTACTTCGCCGTACTCTGGCATGCCTTCTGAGTCAGCACGCCAAAACGCCCCAAACGCGCTTGCTTACAGTACCGCACTCATGAAACTTTGCAGCTCCGGCGTCTGCGGATTTGCCAGCACGTCTTTTGCCGACCCCGTTTCCCAGACCTTGCCCTGATGCATAAAGACCACGCGATCCCCCACATCCCGGGCAAAATTCATTTCATGGGTCACCAGGATCAGCGTCATGCCTTCGGCCGCCAACTGCTCCAGCACCTTAAGCACCTCGCCCACGAGCTCCGGATCCAGCGCCGAAGTAATCTCGTCGCACAGCAGTACCTTGGGCTTCATGGCCAGTGAACGGGCTATGGCCACCCGCTGCTGCTGCCCACCGGACAGCTGCTCCGGAAAACTGTCGAACTTGTCCGCCAGCCCGACCTTGGCCAGCACTTCCCGTGCCGTCGCCTCGTTCTCATCGGCCTTCGCCTTGAGCACCAGCTTGGGGGCCAGCATGACGTTCTGACCAACGGTCAGGTGGGGAAAGAGATTGAAACTCTGGAACACCATGCCGACACTGCGGCTCAGCTTGCGCACCTGCCGGTCATCGCTGGTCACTTCGAGCCCGTCGACGACGATTCCACCCTGCTGGTACTCCTCCAGGCCATTGATGCAGCGCAGCAGCGTGCTTTTGCCGGAGCCACTGCGACCAATGATGGAGACCACCTCGCCGCCGGCAATCTTGAGATCCACGCCCTTGAGCACATGATTTTCGCCATAGTATTTGTGAATAGCATCGATATTAACGAGAGACATGCAGCTTTTTCTCCAGGTTCTGGCTGGCCTTTGACAGCGGATAACACAGCAGGAAGTACATCAGGGCCACGAGCCCGAACACCTTGAACGGCTCGAAGGTTGCGTTGTTCAGCATGGTGCCGGCCTTGGTAAGCTCGACAAAACCGATGATCGAGGCCAGCGCCGTACCCTTGACGATCTGCACCGAAAAGCCGACGGTGGGTGCAATCGCCACGCGCAATGCCTGGGGCAGGATCACGTAGCGCATCAGTTCGAGATAACCGAGCCCCAGGCAGCGGCCGGCTTCCCACTGCCCTCGCGGAATAGACTCGATGCAACCACGCCAGATTTCACACAGAAAGGCGCTGCTGAACAGCGTCAGCGCCAGCGCCGCCGCAGTCCAGGCGGACACTTCAATCCCCAGCATGGACAATCCGAAAAATGCCAGGAACAGCTGCATCAGCAGCGGGGTTCCCTGAAACAGCTCAACGTACAGTCGAGTAAACCAGATCAGCGGGGTGCGCCGACTTACACGCAGGAACGTCAGCAGCAAGCCGACAATGGCGCCCCCGACAAAAGCGATCAGCGAGAGTGCGATGGTCCAGCGTGCCGCCAGCAACAGGTTGCGGACAATATCCCAATCAGTCAGTAACGCCATCAGTTCCTCCTCAGCCGCGGAAAGGCGTAATAGCCGGCCAGCCGGAACAGCTGTCGCATGCCGATAGCCAGCAGCAGATACATCAATGCAGTCACCAGATAGACCTCGAAACTGCGAAAGTTACGGGACTGAATAAAGTTGGCGGCAAAAGTCAGTTCTTCGACAGAAATCTGTGAAACAACGGCCGACCCCAGCATCACGATAATGCACTGGCTGGACAGCGCCGGGTAAATACGCTCGAGTGCCTGCGGTATGACCACTCGAAAGAAGGTTTGAAACTTGCTCAGACCCAGTGTGCGCGCGGCTTCCAGCTGTCCCGACGGGGTCGCCTGAATACCGGCACGAATAATCTCGGTGCTGTAGGCTCCCAGGTTGATAATCAGTGCCAGCAGACCCGCCTCGATCGCCGAGAGCTTGAAACCCAGCGCAGGCAAGCCAAAAAAGACAAAGAACAGCTGCACAATAAAGGGCGTGTTGCGGAACAGTTCGACATACATGCCGGCCACTGCTCGCGGCAACGCCTGCCGGCTGCTCCGTGCCGCTGCTCCCAGGATGCCCAACAGGCACCCCAGCAGCGTCGTGACAAGCATCAACCAGATCGTCGTCCAAAACCCGTGCAGCAATTCATTCGTATAGGGCAGCAGTTCGGCGAATTGCAGTTGATAATCCATGATTCAACCTCAGCCTTTCAGGTTGTCCGGCAACGGCGCCTTGAGCCATTTCATGGACAGTTCCTCCAGAGTTCCATCGGCGATACCGGCATCGACCAGCGAATTCACCTTCTCCAGCAGAGCAACGTCACCCTTGTGCACACCGATATAGCAGGGCGAGTTCTTGAGCAGGAATTTGGTCACCGGCTGACGCGAAGGATTGCGTTCTGCGATGATGGCCACCACCAGGTTGCCGGTAGCGATCAGATCCACCTGACCTGACAGGTAAGCCGACAGGGTGGTGTTGTTGTCCTCGAAGCGCTTGATATCAGTGTCACCGGTGACCAGCTTGCTCAGCTCCATGTCCTCGACCGAGCCACGGGTCACCCCGACCACCTTGTCGACGAGCTGTTCCGGCGCGCTGACTGCAACCTCTTCGGCCCCGAAAACCCCCAGGAAAAAGGGTGCATAGGCACGGGAGAAATCAATGGCTTTCTCCCGCTCCGGGTTCTTGCCCAGGCTCGAAATCACCAGGTCAACCTTGCGGGTCTGCAGATAGGGAATGCGGTTGGCACTGGTCACCGGTACCAGTTCCAGCTTCACACCCATGCCTTTGGCCAGGTAGGCCGCCATGTCAATGTCATAGCCCTGGGGCTGCAGGTCCGCCCCCACCGAACCAAAAGGAGGGAAATCCTGCGGCACCGCGACACGCAGCACACCACGCTGCTCGACATCATCCAGCTGGCTTGCCATCACGTTAAGGGTTGTCATGCTCAACATCAGCCCCGCCATCACAGCTGCACATTGCTTCATCAGTTTTTTCACTAATCTGTACCTCATTGTTGAACGGCCAATATGAATCGTTACTTTTGTTTCATCTAAGCCAGTTATTGCAACCAATAGACCAGAAAATAAAAAAACATTTATAAACAGATAGATAGGATATTAATTCGACGCTATTTCGGGAATATAAGCTGACAACAAGGTACTGAATTGGTGCATAGCACACTGCGGAGCACCAGTAGAGCGCCGTTCAACGGACCCGCTGAAACGGATGAAACGTGCGAATACCCAGCGCCAAGGCGGTCCCGCAAATGCCGGACCCTGGTTGAAACGGCTCAGACAAATGAATCAGGCAGATCCATAGAAAGCTCATCAAGCTGTTCATAGCACTGATTGATCTGTGCAATACGGGCGCGGCCGACGGCCAGCTGCTGGTGCAGCAGCAAATTAACGATAAGGTTCACCAGGCTCATTGCGCCGCTGTAACAATCGAAAGCCGACAAGCTGTCCAGCGAACATTCCAGCCACCATTTGGTCTGGGCGGACAACGTACGCGCCGAGCCGTCGGCCAGCAGCACGACGGGAACCTTGCGCTGCTGCAAGGTTTGCAGGATAGCCGGAAAGGCATGCGGACGACGCCGAAAGCCGCACAGCACAACCAGGTCCCCGCTACCGAGATCGCTCAGCTCCTCTCCCAGTGTCTGGCCCGGCTGCGGCGCAACCCGCACCTGTTCTCGCACCTGGCACAGCTGCTGACGCAGGTGAAGTGCCACCGGATAGCTATTGCGAAAACCGACCACCAGCACTTGCCGCGCTGCACCCAGCGCCTCGACGATTTCGGTCAGCTGGACAGGGTCGAGCTGGCTGTAAAGGCGCTGCAAGTTGCCTAGTTCCCGCTCCAGGTGGCGCTCGAACAAGCTACCCCCCGCACGGCTCGGTTCGGCAATTGGCACACCTTGCTGGCGTAACTGGCGGAACATCTGCCGGCCTTCGCGAAACGAGTTGAACCCCAGGCGCTTGAACAGCCGGCTCACCGTGGCCTTGGAAACACCGCAGAGCCTGGCAAGTTCCGCGCTGTTGAACAGCGGCAGGTCTTCCGGGTGATCCATAATGAAGTCTGCCAGCCTGCGTTCCTGCGGTGGCATTCGTGCATACTCGCTACGCAAGCGCTGATCGATCTGATTCACATCACTCTCCCTGAAACTCAATAAAGCACCGCTTCACAACCCATTGTTTGCCGGATAGAAAATGACGCTATGTGCAGCAAGAACCGGACCAGCACCCCAAACCCACCCCACACCGATATGCCAGAAAATCCGCTGTTTCTACTTTTCAGCATAGATTCAGTTGTTCACTGTCTTAATAGGTATAACCCGCTAATGGTGCGAGATGTACCTGCAGCATTCACAGCGCCCTTGCGGGAGCGGGTTTTGAATAATGGATCAAGGCTCAGAAAAGTACCCGGTTTCCCGGGAGACGGAGGTTGCTCTACATAACTGATAACACCGGAGGTGGCCCATGTCAGCCCGAATATTGAAGATACTGACGCTGTTAGCAGCCACGGTGCTGAGTGCCTGTACCTACCATACCGACGGCACGGTCAGGCATTACGACTCTGGCTATAGCCACGGCTATAACGACAGCTTCTACGATGACTTTTATTTCTATCCAAGCGTGGGTATCTATTTCAATATCCACTCCGGCCACTATTACTACCAGCATAATCACCGCTGGGTCCGCACCCGCACACTGCCACGGCATTACCGGCTGCATCACGATCACCGCGTGCGCGTGAAAGCGCATCGCGACAAGCCTTACCGGGATTACCAGCAACACCACCAGCGTTACCGTTCTGACAGCAATCGCTGGCGTCAGCGCGATGACCGGGACGGCGATCATCGCCGCTATGACCGCTATGACCGTAACCAATATGATCGCGGCTCATCGCTGCAACGCCCCAGAAGCCAGCAGCGCAACGTTCAGGACGACGGGCGCCAGCAGGAACGCCGGCGGGACAGGCACATCCGTCGAGACCGCCCGGCCAACGATGATCACAGGGCGGCGGACTTGAGGCGGCGTCTGAAACAGTCCGATAGCGTTGATAATCGCAAAGAGCGGCACCGGGATGCCCGAAGACGCGACGAAATTAACGCTGAGCGGCGGAGCCGGCGGCATGATTACAGGGATGCCCGGGATGCACGTCACACCGATGATAGGGCAGATAGACGGGACCGAGCGCGGGGCGAAAGCCGCCATACACAACGCGAAGACAGGCGACCGGCCGCCATACTTGAACGACAAGCCCAGAGGCTGGAGGCCGGGCGGGTTCAACGACGGGCCGAGCACCCGGCTGACAGCGATGAAGCCCGCCGCCTGCTGCGCCAGGACAGGCGCGAGAACTGACAGCACGGCCGGTCTCTGACGCATGGGGACTTATGCACCAATTGCGTAAGTCCTCACCCGACTCAGGTCGACCAGATGCGTGGCGGGCAGGGTTCAAGCCCAAGCAATGCCTGGCGCAACATTTCCCACACCGGAACCAGCACCGCCTGAATGTCTTCGGTGTTCTGCCCCAGCATTCGCACGGCCAGTACAGAATCAAGCAAAGTCGCGCCGATGGCGCTGTCTGCAAAGCGCTCATCAATCAGCGACTGCACCTGTTGCAACATCGCCTCATTCGCCGGCAGCGCGTACAGGCTTGCCGCCATGGCATGGCCGCGCATGCCGGCCGCGGCGCCAAACTGATCCTGCCCCTCGACCTGCAACTGATCGATCAGTATTCGCCGGCCATCCAGATGTATCTCACAGCGACTGTCGACGGCGCCGAATCCAAAGGCTTCATTATTTGCCGGCCGGCCCAGACACTGCAGCTCCCAGCCGATAAAGCGCCCGCCCGCGGCGACGTCAATACGACTGCGCAGCCGGCTTGAGGCGCCGGGAAAGAAGATGTTCTCCTGCGGCAGCCACTCCAGAATGCCACCGTTTTCCACCCTAAAGTGCTGGGTCTGGTGGGCGGTGAGCCCCGCACAGCGATAAAACTTGGTGGCACCGGGCGTGGTGATCAGCGCATGGGCGCCATCTGCAACCCGCACATCGATCTCCAGCTCATCCCCACCCACCACACCGCCAGGAGGGTGCAGCAGATAGCTATGACAGATACCTGCCTGGGGATAAAATGGCCGCTGCACGGCCAAAGGCCCGCGCATGCTGCGATGCACCAGGCGGGTTTTATCGCCCCGAGCCTCATAACCGAGCTCTAGCCGTGCCTGCCAGCCCCGCTCTGCCTGTACAGCCGTCTGCATATTCAATCAAAACTCCCTGTCACCGGGCATACTGAGTACCGATCCCGGGTCACACCGTAAGGTATTGGCGTATCAGGCTGTCGTCCAGCTCGCCCATGGCGCCGGTCGCGACACTGCGGCCTCTGTCCAGAATACAGAAATGATCGGCCACCTTGCGCGCGAACGGCAGTTTTTGCTCCACCAGCAGGACGGTAAGACCGAACTCGCGATTCAGGTGGCGGATGATATCACCGATTTCCTGTACCACATTGGGCTGAATGCCTTCGGTGGGCTCATCGAGTATCAGCAGCTGCGGATCCACCACCAGCGCCCGGCCGATCGCGAGCTGCTGTTGCTGTCCCCCCGACAGGTCTCCGCCGCGACGGTTCAACATCTGCTTGAGTACCGGGAACAGCTCGAAGATGTAATCCGGTATCTTGCGGTCTCCCCGCTTGCGTACCGGCAGGCCGACCTGCAGATTTTCCTCCACGCTCAGCAACGGGAAAATCTGCCGCCCCTGGGGGACATACCCCACCCCCAGACGCGGACGCTGCTCTACCGAGCGCGTCAGCAAATCCTGCCCCGCGAGTTCGATCTGGCCACTTTTCACCGCCTGGTGACCCATGATGCATTGCAACAGAGTGGTTTTACCCACCCCATTGCGCCCCATCAGTACAGTGCATTTTCCTTTGGGAACGTCGAGTGCCACGTCCCAAAGGGTATGGCTTTCACCGTAGAACTGGTTAAGACCTTTGACTTTGAGCATGTCCTATTCCCCGAGGTAAACTTCAACGGCGCCAGGCGGGTTAGCCCGCACCCGATCCATGGAACCCTCTGCAAACAGTCCGACCACCGGCTCATCGGTCGCGCCATTACGGCTCCCTTTCATATTGAGCACAGTACACTTTTCTTTGGGAACGTCGAGTGCCACGTCCCAAAGGGTATGGCTTTCACCGTAGAACTGGTTAAGACCTTCGACTTTGAGCATGTCCTATTCCCCGAGGTAAACTTCAACGGCGCCAGGCGGGTTAGCCCGCACCCGATCCATGGAACCCTCTGCAAACAGTCCGACGACCGGCTCATCGGTCGCGCCATTACGGCTCCCTTTCATATTGAGCACAGTACACTTGCCTTTGGGCACATCCAGCTCCACGTCCCAAAGGGTATGGCTTTCACCGTAGAACTGGTTAAGACCTTTGACTTTGAGCATGTCCTATTCCCCGAGGTAAACTTCAACGACCTTGCGATTGTCCTGCACCTGGGCCATGGTGCCTTCGGCCAGCACGGAGCCCTGATGCAGCACGGTCACGGTACGGTCCTTGCCCGCCAGGTTGCGCACAAAGTCCATGTCATGCTCCACCACCACCACCGAATGTTCGCCGGCGAGGGAGATCAGCAGCTCCGCGGTCCGGTCCATTTCCTGATGCGTCATGCCGGCCACCGGCTCATCCACCAACAGCAGACGCGGGCGCTGCATCAGCAGCATGCCAATCTCCAGCCACTGTTTCTGGCCATGGGACAGGCTGCCGGCCCGCAGTGCGCCCTGTTCGCCAAGCCCAATCATGTCCAGCACATGGTGCAGGTGATCGCGCTGCTCACCACTGAGCTTGCCCCTGATAATTGACCAGAGACCGCGGTCCCCCTCCATGGACAGTTCCAGGTTTTCAACCACCGAAAGGAATTCGAACACCGTGGGCTTTTGGAATTTGCGTCCAATCCCCGCCTGGGCAATGGCGGGCTCGTCCAGCTCCAGCAGGTTGATGGTCTGACCAAACCAGGCCGAACCACTGTCGGGTGTCGTTTTGCCGGTGATGATATCCATCATCGTGGTCTTGCCCGCGCCATTGGGGCCGATAATGCAGCGCAGCTCACCATCATTGATGTACAGATTGAGATCATTGATGGCCTTGAAGCCATCAAAGCTGACGGATATCCCTTCCAGATACAGCAGCACATTGTGGCTGGCATCGATATTGGGATGCCGCCCTGCCTGCATGAAGGGATAGACATGCTCGCGGTCGAGTATTTGCTCAAATACGGTTGTCACACTCATGCGCTAGCCTCCTTGCGACGCAGCAGACCGGTAATGCCACGCGGCAACAGCAACGTAACCAGAACGAAGAGCCCACCGAGTGCGAACAACCAGACTTCCGGCAGTTCGGCGGTGAAGTAGGACTTGGCGTAGTTGATCACCAGGGCACCGACCACAGCGCCATACAGGGTTGCACGCCCACCCACGGCCACCCAGACCACCACTTCGATGGAATTAAGCGGCGAAAACTCACCGGGGTTGATAATGCCGACCTGAGGGACATAGAGCGCACCGGCCACACCGGCCAGCATGGCCGACACGGTAAAGACGCCCAGTTTCACGTTCTCGACCCGATAGCCAATAAAGCGCGCGCGGGACTCGGCATCACGGATCGCCACACAGACCCGCCCAAGGCGGCCGGCCATCAGCACGCGGCACAGCAGGTAACCCAGTGCCAGCGCCAGCGCCGAGGCGACAAAGAGGCCGAGCCGGGTCACATCGGACTGCAGATCGAAACCCAGCAGTTCCTTGAAGTCGGTCAGGCCGTTGTTGCCACCAAAGCCCATTTCGTTACGAAAGAACGCCAGCATCAAGGCATAGGTCAGCGCCTGGGTGATAATCGACAGATAGACCCCCGACACCCGCGAGCGGAATGCCAGCGCACCAAACACGAAGGCCAGCACACCCGGTACCAGCAGAATCATCAGGGCAGCGAACCAGAACTGATCAAACCCGCTCCAGAACCAGGGCAGCGCATCCCAGTTCAGAAACACCATGAAGTCCGGCAGGTCGGGATTACCGTATACACCCCGATCACCGATCTGGCGCATCAGGTACATACCCATGGCATACCCGCCCAGGGCGAAAAACGCCGCATGGCCGAGCGTCAGTATGCCCAGATAGCCCCACACCAGATCGACCGCCACCGCCAGCAGCGCCAGGGTCAGGTACTTGCCCATCAATGTCACGGTATAGGTGGGAATGTGCAGCAGGTGATCCGGCGGCAGCATGAGGTTCAGCAGGGGCACCGCAATAACCAGCACCAGCAGCACGCCGAGCAGAATCTGGCCGCCGCGATCCCCCTTGAGAGCATTCATAATCAACATGTCTATCAGCCCTCAGCAGCACGGCCACGCTGCGGAAAGAGCCCGCGCGGTCGTTTTTGGATGAACAGAATGATGAATACCAGCACCAGAATCTTCGCGAGCACGGCACCGGCCCAGGGCTCCAGTACCTTGTTGGCAATACCCAGGCTAAGCCCCGCCACCAGGGTCCCCCAGAGGTTACCGACGCCACCAAAGACCACCACCATGAACGAATCGATGATGTAGGCCTGGCCGAGGTTGGGACCCACGTTGGTCAGCTGCGACAGTGCCACACCGGCCACACCGGCCACACCGGACCCCAGACCAAAGGTCATGGCATCCACCCATTTGGAACGTACGCCCATGGCACGGGCCATGGCGCGGTTCTGGGAAACGGCGCGCACTTGCAATCCCAGCGACGTGCGCTTGAGCACCATCACCAGGGCCACGAACACCAGCAGACAGAACAGAATGATGTACAGGCGGCTCAGGGTCAGTGACAGTACGGGGTTGATCTCCACCATGCCACTCATCCACTCCGGCGTGGACACCGAGCGGTTCAGCGGCGAGAAAACCGACCGAACCGCCTGCTGCAGAATCAGGCTGATACCAAAGGTCGCCAGCAGGGTTTCCAGCGGGCGGCCGTACAGAAAACGAATCACGCCACGCTCGATAGCGACACCCACCAGCGCCGACACCATGAAGGCCGCCGGAATGGCCACCAGGATCGACGCCCCCAGATGGTTGGGCATCAGCTGCTGAATGACGTAGGTGGTATAAGCGCCCAGCATGATCAGCTCGCCATGGGCCATGTTAATCACCCCCATGACACCAAAGGTAATGGCCAGACCGATACCGGCCAGTACCAGCACCGACCCCAGGCTGATACCGAAATAGAGGGTCTCAACCATGCCGTACCAACGTATCTGCTCGTCGATACCATTAAGTGCCAGTTGGGCCTTCTGTTTGACCACCGGGCTTGCGTCGGTCTCGGCAACCTGGGTCAGGGCCGAGCGTACCGGCGGTTCCAGTGAACCTTCGACCCGCTCTACAGCTAGCAGACGGGCGGCTTCATCGCCATTCTTAAGATCGTTCACCGCCAGCGCGATAGAAATCAGCTCACGTACGGCGCTGACCGGCTCCGCACCGATACGTTTGCGCAGCACGGCCACGGATTCGTCACTCAGCTCGCCAAGCAGCTTGCGCACGGCATCCTCGCGCTGTTTGGGGTCTTCGGACTTGAGTCCGATCTCCGCCAGGGCAAGGCCGATCTGGCCACGCATCAGGTTATTAAGCGTGACCTTTTTGAAATCCCGGGTTTTCTCAATCACTACAGCCGTTGCATCCAGCAGGTCGGTGGCCTGGGCCCCTGTCTCGGCCAATGGAATGCTAAACAGCCTGTCGTCCTTCTTGCGGTAATAAAGCTCGCCATCCTTAATCAGACGCAGAATCTCTTCGGTTCGCGGATGGCCGGATTCAACCAGCAGTGCCACCGCGCGCGCCTTGTCGTCGAATTTCTTAACCAGCAGCGCGCTCACCTGCGCCAGGATTTCATCCTTTTCAGCGGACCTGGCATCCAGCGAAAGCGACAACAGGACCGTTACGCACATCCAGAGCACGAAAAACGGTAGCAGTCTGACCACAGATCTGGGCAAGGGCATGCTGTTCTCCCAACAGTTCAATCAAACGGGACCCGGCAGCGGCCGAACCCCGTCACAACTCCTCAAGTCATCTCAGATCAGAAATTCTGACCCGAACACTTGGCCGTTTTGGTGTTGTAGTTGCCGCAGGACAGCGGCGCGCGCCAGTCGGCAATGATGTCCCTGGAGCCTTCCAGATAGTCGGACCATGCATCACCCGCCACGGTACCGGAGGTCTGCCAGACCACTTCGAACTGGCCGTCATCCTGAATCTCGCCGATCATCACCGGCTTGGTAATGTGGTGGTTGGGCATCATGGTGGAATAACCGCCGGTCAGGTTGGGTACCGCAACGCCGATAATGGATTCCTGCACCGCCTTGGGATCGGTTGTGCCGGCCTTCTTCACCGCCTCGATCCACATGTTGAAGCCGATGTAGTGTGCCTCCATCGGATCGTTGGATACCCGTTTCTCATCCTTGGTATAGGCGTGCCAGCTCTCGATGAAGCTGTCATTGGTCTCGGCATCCACGCTCATGAAGTAGTTCCAGGCCGCCAGATGGCCGACCAGCGGCGCGGTATCGATACCGGACAACTCTTCTTCACCCACGGAGAAGGCAACCACCGGAATATCACCGGCGGCAACACCCTGGGAACCCAGTTCCTTGTAAAACGGTACGTTGGCGTCGCCATTAATGGTGGACACGACCGCAGTTTTTTTGCCTTCGGAACCGAATTTCTTGATATCAGACACGATGGACTGCCAGTCGGAATGCCCGAACGGCGTGTAGTTGATCATGATGTCTTCAGGCGCCACGCCCTTGGCCTTGAGGTAGGCTTCCAGGATTTTGTTGGTGGTACGCGGATAGACGTAGTCGGTACCCGCCAGTACCCAGCGCTCGACACCCAGATCGTTCATCAGGTAATCCACCGCAGGTACTGCCTGCTGGTTAGGCGCAGCGCCCGTATAAAAGACGTTTTTAGAGGACTCCTCACCTTCATACTGCACGGGGTAAAACATGATGCTGTCCAGCTCTTCAACGACCGGCAGCACGGACTTGCGTGAAACCGACGTCCAGGCGCCGAAGATGGCATCCACACCATTTTTCTCAATCAGCTCACGCGCTTTTTCAGCAAACAACGGCCAGTTGGAAGCGGGATCCACCACCACAGGCTCAAGCTGCTTGCCCAGCAGGCCACCTTTCTTGTTCTGCTCTTCGATCAGCATCAGCATGGTGTCTTTGAGCGTGGTTTCGCTGATGGCCATGGTGCCCGACAGGGAATGCAGGATACCGACCTTGATCGTGTCCTCTGCCGCGACCGCGACATTCATTGACACCGACAGTGCCAATGCAGACAGAGTACCGATTACAGCGGACTTGGAAGCCTTTGTTTTCATCTACAGTCACCCCTTGCGATTAAAAAGTGTGTCAGTCTGAAACATGCGCTCAGTTCCAGTGCAAGGGTGGTGCCAGCTACGAATAACCGTTTCAATAATGCGACAATTACACAGGATCAAGCCTGGTTTCGATCGTCGCCTTAATTGCCCGCGAGACAAGATGCACTCGCTTGGTGCGCGAAACTCCTTCCGTCGGTAATCCCGCCCCTTCGTGGAGCACAGCGCCGTAACAATGGCGCCTCTTAATAGGACATGGGTGAGAGAGCATTCTCCGTGATGATAAATGTCCTGCGGACGCACTCTTTTTGAACAGCAACCCAGTCCCACAAAGGCCACATTTGCTGTACAATCGCCGACCAATTCTGACCCTCTGTCTGTCTTTTCAAGGAGCAAATTGTGCGTCTGGCCGAAATGGAGTCTATCGCGCTGAACATTGGCCTGGTCCTGTTCGCCGCCTTTGTATTTTTCATCATTTATGACCTGGCGAAGAAATCCAACGCCGGCAAGTTTGGCACCGTCATACTCTTCGGCGCCCTCGGCCTCGGGCTGGCCGCCTTTTTGGTCAAGACCCTGGTGGTCGAAATGATGGGAGGCGGTCAGGTCTGACCACCGGTACTGCGCTCAGCCCCTGGATCGGGTGCGCTATAGTGCTCAGGTAAACAAGCAAGGAAGACATCCATGGATCCGATTACGCTTATTCTTCTGGCCGGCGCCGTACTGCTGGCGTTATATGGCATCTCGCTCTACAACAACCTGGTTCGCCTCAAGCACAATGTGTCAAAGGCCTGGGCCAATATCGATGTACTGCTCAAGCAACGCCACGACGAACTGCCCAAACTGGTCGAAACCTGCAAGCAGTACATGGGCTTTGAGCAGCAAACCCTGGAAGCCGTGATGAAGGCCCGTAATGCCGTGGCCCAGGCGCGCGAAGCGCAGGACATTAGGGCCGTTGGCAAGGCTGAAACCCAGATGAGGTTTGGTCTTGGCAACCTGTTTGCCGTGGCCGAAGCCTATCCGGACCTCAAGACCAGCGAGACCTTTCAGCACCTGCAGGGGCGCATTACCGGCCTTGAAAGCGGTATTGCCGACCGGCGTGAGTTCTACAACGAATCGGTGAACCTCAACAACATCCGTATCGAACAGTTTCCCGACAGCCTGATCGCCGGCAAATTCGGCTTCAAGGCCGCAGACCTGCTGGAATTCGAGGATGCACACAAAGCCGACGTGAATATCAAGGCCCTGTTCGGCTGATGCTGCTGGATACCTCCACGCTGGAGCGGCATGAAGTCGTGATCGCCCTGGGTGTGAGTTGTGCCGTGGTCCTGGCCGGCTTCTGGTTCGGCTTTCGCTGTCTCAAACGTTACCGCCTGATCGCAGACACGCCGACCGCCCGAGTGCAGTCCGCGCACCAGGGCTATGTAGAACTGCAGGGTCAGGCCCTGCCCAGCCCCAATGGCCTGCTCCACGCCCCGCTCACCGGGCGTGAATGTGTCTGGTATCACTACAAGGTCGAACGGGAAAAAGGCAGCGGCAAGAATCGCCGCTGGGTCTGTGAGCGCGAAGGCACCTCGGACGCATGGTTTCAGCTGGATGACCAGAGCGGTATCTGCCAGATCGACCCCGAAGGCGCCGAGGTCAAGGCGGCGTTACGCAAGCGCTGGCACGGCCACACCCCGATGCCCGCTGGCGGGCCACCGGATCAGCGTACCGGCTTTCGCTTCAATGTACGTTTTGGTGCCAGCCGCTACCGCTATCTCGAAGAACTGATCCTGGAATACGAAACGGTCTACGCCCTGGGCCGGTTTCAAAGTCTGGGGGGCGGGCGCGACCAACTGGATCAGACCCGGGAGACTGGCGAGCTCATTCGCCAGTGGAAAGCGGACTACCAACAGCTGCTGGCACGCTTTGACAGTAACCGCAACGGACAGCTGGATCCGGATGAATGGGAACAAGTGCAAACCCGGGCCCGCAAAGAGGTGATGGTACGCCAGAAGGAATTGCACAGACTCCCCACGGTCCATGTACTGATGCGTCCGGACGAATCGGATCAGCCCTACCTGCTGTCCACCTACGACGAAGAAAAGCTGGCCCAGCGCTATCGCTGGTTCGCCTATGGCTGTTTTGTCGCCCTCCTCGCTGCCAGCTGGGTTGCCGGCGAGATGCTGCAGGCGCTCTGAAGCCAGGCATAGCGGTGCCGACGGCACTTGCAGGATGATCCCAGGCTACTTGCCCGACCGTCCCGGTGACCGGCCCCGCAGCCGGTCGGCGTCAATATGCCGCAACACGCCACTGGCCACATCCAGTTCATAGGCGCGGCCAAACCCAACGACATAGGTGCCGGACTGGGGCGCCAGCGCCAGCAGGTGGAAATCCGCCAGGCTGCGAAGCTGCTGTATCAACGGCCCGAATCGCGCCTGCATGCGCTGTAAAATCGCATCGTAGCATGGCTCATCCGGCTTGATTTCCTCGGCCCGGCAACGCAACGTCAGACGTTCGCGGGCAAACAGGTTGCTCGCCTCGGACTCCGGCTGGATCAGCATCACCGAGGCTGAGGGCTCCCGCAGCAGGTTGCCGGTGTGAGCCGCCAGTGTACTGACAAAGATGCAGAAGCGCCCCTGGTCATCCCGTACGAAGGGGGCATAACTGATATCCGCCTGGCCATTGGCAGCCACCGTGGCCAGAGACAGCGTTGCCATCGAGTCGATAAGCGCCTCATATCCGGCCTGTATGGCCGCCTGCTGCTTTGTTAAGTCCATCCATCCGTCCGGTATTCTTGACTATCTGTTATTCCAGTGGGTTAGGGGCCGACCAACGGGGTGCCACCGACTAATCCCTGCAAATTTCTGTTCAGGTTACTTTCACCCTGGCCGATATACTCTATGTACAAGGGCGCCACTGGACAAGCACAGGGACCTGCAATAACCCGTGCTGATACAAGGGCCTTGAGTCATCTGATCTGCGGAGGTTGTCATGAACAACCAGCCATGCTTTATCCGCCATCCCGACGAGATCCCGCTCGAAGTTCAGGTCGTTGAACACAGCTGCGATACTGCAAACACACCCATGCCGCTCGGCCTGGTGTGCAGGTCGGCCGCCATGCTGGCCACAGGACAACAGGTCAACATTAGCATCCGCGATAATGCCCATACGCCCGCCATCACCGGCCAGATTGAATGGTGCCGCGCCCATCAGGACCATTACGAGCTGCACATCCGTTTTGCCAACGACGAACACGCCCAGCGCATGCGCATGTTCGAGCAAGTCTGCCATATTCGCTATTACCGCCAGTGGGTGCAGGATCAGCAGGGGCGCACCCTGAGTGAAGACGAAGCCGCGCTGGAATGGATTGCCAAATATGCCGCACTTTTCCCGTCGAATAACTTATAATCCAGCCTTTAAGTCAGGCCCATAAAGCCCCGACCTGCGGCCACGCGGGCCCCATGTTCAGGGAACCTGTGAATAAGTCTCTGGCTTCCAAAAGAACTCCGGCTACGGTAGGTAAACATGCAGCAGAAAGTCATTCGCGTAGGTGAAATTGAAATCGCCAACGACAAACCCATGGTTTTGTTCGGTGGCATGAATGTGCTGGAATCCCGCGATCTGGCGCTGAAAATCGCCGAACACTACGTTGAAGTCACCACCAAACTCGGCATTCCCTATGTCTTCAAGGCTTCCTTCGACAAGGCCAACCGCTCGTCACTGGGTTCGTTTCGCGGACCGGGCCTGGATGAAGGCCTGAAAATTCTGCAGGAAGTCAAAAATACCTTCAATGTGCCGCTGATTACCGATGTTCACGAGCCCGCCCAGGCGGCGCCGGCGGCAGAAGTCTGCGATATTATCCAGCTGCCGGCATTTTTGTCGCGCCAGACCGACCTGGTCAGTGCAATGGCCAAAACCCAGGCTGTCATCAATATCAAGAAGGCCCAGTTCCTGGCGCCGCACGAAATGAAGCATATCCTGCACAAATGCGAGGACGCCGGAAATGACCGGCTGATTCTGTGCGAGCGCGGCAGCAGCTTTGGTTACAACAACCTGGTGGTCGACATGCTGGGCTTTACCATCATGAAGGAGTTCGGCTACCCGGTCATGTTCGATGCAACCCACGCCCTGCAGATGCCGGGCGGTCGCTCCGATTCGGCCGACGGGCGCCGCGCCATGGTTGCCCAGCTGTCCCGCGCAGGCCTGTCCCAGGGCATCGCCGGGCTCTTCCTTGAAGCCCACCCCGACCCGGAGAAGGCAAAATGTGATGGTCCTTGCGCTCTCCCCCTCGCCAAGCTCGAACCTTACCTCGCCCAGATGAAGGCCGTGGACGAGCTGGTCAAGAGCTTTGATCCGCTGGATACCTCTGCCTGATCCACTTCAGGACCAGAGCAACGGCCTGAGTACTAAAAGCAAAGGCGCCCCGCGGGGCGCTTTTGCGCTTTCTGGCCCAGGCACGCGTGAGCGACTGTGTTCAAGCTTACATACCCTCAAGGGATGTTGAATTCAAAGGTCATTCCTGGGCTATCATGGGAGCTTATTCTTGGTATAAAGCGCATCACAGCACCGTGAAACGGAGGCGTTTCTGGACAGACCCTACACACCGCTGACACCAGGCCAGGTACTGGGCCCCGAACATCACCGATTTCAGCTCAGTGCACGCATAGATGCCCATCCGCTGGGGGAACTCTGGCAGGCACAGGACCTGAGCACGCGTCCGGAAACCCCTGTCACACTGCTGTTAATTGCCCCTGACCTGCAGGGCAACACTGCGTTCGTCAATGCATTCAAGAAACAGGTACTGCTGTGCAAGGCTCTGCACCATCCCCATGTGCTCACCAGCTATGGCTACTTCCTTGATAAGGGCGGATGGCTGTTCAGCACCCATGAAGCTGTCGATGGCCTCACGCTGGCCCGGCTGTTCGAGCGCGGCAAGACTGCCAAACTCGCGCCCGCCAAGCAGCGCGCACTGCTCGGCCAACTGGCACAGGCCCTGGATGCAGGGTATCAGGCACTGCGCCAACCCCATGGTTGCCTGAGCCCGGCGCAGGTTTTTATCAATCGCCAGGGCGGTGTCAAACTGTTCGGTTTCGCAGGCCTGGCAGCGCTGCAGGCAGCCGGAAGCCCGGATGAAAGTGTCAGAGCCCGTTATGAAGCCCCCGAAGCGGATATCCCGAGCCGCACCAGTGTGCAGTCGGATCTTTACGCCCTGGGCCTGATCGCACTGCAACTGTTGAGCGGAAGCCTCCCTGTCCGGGCACCCGGTGAACCGCTGAATATTGAAAACCAGGCCCGCCCGAGCAAGGTAACCCCGGCACAGTGGCCACTGCTGCAGCAGGCCCTGGTAACGGACCCAGAGGCGCGCCCCAAAGGGGCCGCACGCTGGGTGCAGCAATTATTCAGCCCGCCCGAATCCGCAACTCCCACAGCACCCAATGAGACGGCACCCACGCTCCCACCCAACGCCTCAGGTGCAGGCATACCCAACAACCCCGCGCACTACTGGCAGCGACTGAAGGGCTGGATAACCCCGAGCCGCCTGTCCGGCGCCGCACTTTTCATTGCCGGACTTTTGCTCGGCATCTGGCTCGGGCTCAGGCTGGGTCAACCCTCAGTCAACCCGCTGCAGCAGCAGTTACAGCGTCTGGCAGAACAAAACGCCGAGCTGGCAACGGCCCTGGAGGCCTTGAGAAGCGCCACGCCGAATAGCACTGCGCCCGAGGCAGGTTCACTGCAGCCCGCGAGCGCTGAAGCCGACAAGCGCTTTCGGGGTGATAGAACGACGCCGGGCGGGTTTTTCTTTGATGCGCTGGAACAGGGTGATTACGGTCCGGAAATGGTGCACCTGCCCCGCGGCACCTTTCTGATGGGCGCCGAGTCGCGCCAAAGCGATGACAATGAAAGGCCGATGCACGAGGTCAGCATCGCTCACGCAGTCGCCCTCGCGCGCCATGAAGTGACCTTCGAAGACTATGACCGCTTTGCCGCGGCCACCGGCCGGGCCAAGCCCGATGACAATGGCTGGGGCCGGGGCCGGCAACCGGTGATCAATGTCAGTTGGGAAGATGCCAGCCGCTACGCGCAGTGGCTCGCCCGTGAAACCGGCCAACCCTACCGCCTGCCGAGCGAAGCCGAATGGGAATACGCCGCCCGCGCCGGAACCCAGAGCGCCTATTGGTGGGGCGATGAACTTGGTAGCGGATTCGCGGTCTGTGACGAGTGCGGTAGTGAATGGGATGGCAAGCAGCCGGCTCCGGTCGGCAGTCTTGAGGCCAACCCCTGGGGATTGTTCGACCTCAATGGCAACGTCGATGAATGGGTGCAGGACTGCTACGTCGATAATCATAGGGATGCACCACGCAACGGTTCCGCCCGCCAGCAAAGCGGCTGCGAATACCGCGTGATGCGAGGCGGCTCCTGGTTCGATATCGGCCGCCTGGTGCGGTCCTCCAGTCGCTATCGCAATCCTCCCGGCGGCCTGAGCTCCAGCTGGGGGTTTCGTGTTGCGGTGGACCTGCCGACCGAGACGCCCGCGCAATAATCAAGTAGCGGCATCTAGGTCGTAACAGTCACTCACTAGAGCCGAGGCCCGAGGATGAGCCCGGCCCTGTTGTCTAAAACATGGAGTACGTTGAATGAAAGCCCGTTACAGCACCCCTGTCGCCCTCCTGGTGACGCTGAGTGCGCACCTGAACGCAGCAACACCGCTGAGCATTGATGCCCACGCCCAGAAAGACCTGACACTCACGGTGTACAACCAGAACCTTGGGCTGGTGCGGGACAGTCGCGCCCTGCCGGCTCTTGCCCCCGGCCAGGCTGTCGTCATCCAGGATGTCAGCCGGCAAATGCAGACCGAAACGCTGTCCATCAAGGGAGCCGGTCAGATCCTGGAACAGAACCTCAACACCAACCTGCTGTCGCATCAATCCCTGCTGCGCTACTACCTCGGGCAGGACCTTCAGCTGGCCAGGCGCAACCCCGCCAACGGCGATGAAAGCCTCACGCAGGTCACTCTGCTGAGCATCGAGGGCGATCGCGCCCTGGTGCGCCATGACAGCCAGATAGAAAGCATTCCGCTGAACGGCGACTGGCGTTTTATCTTCCCCAGCGTGCCGACACACTTGAGCAGTACACCCAGCCTGGAGTTTCGCAGCCAGGGAACCAGCGCCGCGGCGCCAGCGACCTTCAGCTACCTGACAGGCGGCTTGAGCTGGCAGATGGACTATGTAATGACCCTCGATGAAAGCGGCGAGAAAATGTCGCTCGAAGGCCTGGCCACCCTGCACAATTCAACCGGTATCGACTTTGAGAATGCACGCTTTCAGCTGATGGCCGGCACCCTTAACCAGCCTGAACGGGAAACCTATCGCAAGGCCAACATCGCCATGGCCGCCATGGCGTCCGAACCCGACGCCGCACCGGAGGCTTTCGAGGACTATCAGCTCTATACCCTGCCCAACAGCACCAGCCTGCTGGATCAGCAGCAAAAACAGCTGCCGCTGGTGAGCACCGCTGCGCTGGCGGTGAAGCGGGAATACCGGCATGAATTTCTGGCCATGCCGCGCCCGGACAGCCGGCGTCACCGCTCAGCGCCGCAAACCTGGCTCAGCTTTGAGAATGGGGCCGATACGCCGCTGCCCGGCGGGGCTGTGCGTACCTTTGCCCCGGATGAAAACGGCCGCCTGCAATTTATCGGCGGCAGTCGAATCGGCCATACCCCCACAGGACAGGATGTTGAGCTGATGCTCGGCGAAGCCTTTGAACTGAGTGTTGAACGCCAGCAGACCCTGCTCAGCAAGGAGTACGACGGCTACCTGGCTGAGTACGAAGTGCTGGTACGCAACAGCGGCAGCGACGTGAAGACACTGGACCTGGCGGTAAACTTTGCCCAGCCCTGGACACTGGAGCATGCCAGCCTTGAGATGACCGAGAGCCGCGGAGGTCGCGCGCACTGGTCACTGGAGGTCCCGGCAAAAGGTAAAACCGTGCTGCGCTTTCGCGTCAAGCTGAAAAACCCGACTCCCTAACCCCCTAACAGGTTGTTGAAAAGCGGCAGGGTTACCAACCATACCCTTTGACCCTGCCGCCCTCCCTCGTTAAATCTGCGCTTCCCAGCGCTGCGCCGTTTCAAGATCCACGGCCTGACCCAGCTCACCATCCCGGTATACGTCCGCCAGTCGGCGCAGGGCCAGCGGATGCTGCTGCTCGGCAGCGCGGCGATAGTAGTGCAGCGCCTTGGCCGTATCGGCCACGAAGCGGTGTTCAAAGCCCTGCTCGAAAATGCGCCCCATCTGATAGCAGGCCTTGCTGTCACCCTTGTCCGCCGCCAGCTGCAGATAGATGGCTCCCTGAACCCGGTTGGCGATACCGTCACCGCGAAAATGCAGCAAGTGGCCATACACCGACAACGCCCGGCGGTGCCCGTTATCCGCCGCGAGACGAAACAGTTTCATGGCAAGCAAATGCCGGTGGCGCGACGCTTTAAGCCAGCGCATTCTAAAGATCCCGTAGGCCAGCCAAAAGACAACCGGGGCCATAACTTTCATCAACAGCCGCATTCATTACCTCGTTTGTATCATCATTGAGCCCGCGGCAGTCACCGCCTGCGCCTGCCCCGGCCACCAAGCCCTTTCACAAAGCCCCGCGGTTCGCTATAACTGTGCAACGGATTTTACCACCGCCTCAAACACAAGGATCACCATGAAGATATACGAGGACAACTCTTTATCCATTGGCAATACACCGCTGGTGCAACTGAAACAGCTGGCACCCCATGCCAGACTGTACGCCAAGATCGAATCGCGCAACCCGGCAGGCTCGGTAAAATGCCGGATCGGCGCCAACATGGTCTGGGCCGCGGAGAAGTCCGGCCAGCTCAAGCCCGGCATGACCCTGGTTGAACCCACCAGCGGCAACACCGGCGTCGCCCTGGCCTATGTCGCCGCCGCGCGCGGTTACAAACTGGTGCTCACCATGCCCTCCTCCATGAGCATCGAGCGCCGCAAGCTGATGAAAGCGCTGGGAGCAGAGATCTTGCTGACAGAACCCGCCAAGGGCATGAAAGGCGCCATCGCCAAGGCCACGGAGCTGGTCGAGAGCAATCCGCAAACCCATCTGATGCTGCAGCAGTTTGAAAACGCGGCCAATCCCGAGATTCATGAAAAGACCACAGGACCCGAAATCTGGCAGGACACCGATGGCCTGGTCGATGTACTGGTGGCCGGCGTAGGTACCGGCGGCACCATCACCGGCGTATCGCGCTATATCAAACAGACTCAGGGTAAGGCCATCACCAGCGTCGCGGTAGAACCGGTGGACTCGCCCATCATCAGCCAGACCCTCGCCGGCAACGAACTGACACCTGCCCCGCACAAGATACAGGGCATCGGTGCCGGCTTCCTGCCCGGCAACCTGGATCTCGCGCTGGTCGACCAGGTCGAGCAGGTCACCAATGAAGAAGCCATTGCCACTGCCCGGGCACTGATGGAAAAGGAAGGTATTTTGGCGGGTATTTCCTGCGGGGCAGCTGCCTGCGCGGCACTGCGCATTGCCAATGATCCGGCATACGCGGGCCAGCATATCGTCGTGATCCTGCCCGACTCCGGCGAGCGCTATCTTTCGACCGCGCTGTTCGAGGGCATGTTCAGCGACAACGAACTGGTGCAGTAAACAAAAACGCCAGGGGAATGCCCCTGGCGTTTTATATCAGGCCAGACACGCCTGATTTCATGCTGACAAAAACGTGCGCCCTCCGACCGAAGGTCAGCCTCGCATCAGTGAATCATGCTGCGAATCTTTTCGCAGCTGGGGAAGCTCGCCAGGTGATCAGCATGCACCTTGCGGTTACTGGACCGGATCACCGTATACCAGCTGGCTTTGCGCGAGTCGCCGTTGTAGTGTCCATCAATTTCAAAACTTTCACCGTCGACGTCCAGTACGGCGATCTTTCTGATCTGCTCTTTGATCTGCATCCGCCACTCTCCCGTTATTCTTCTATTCAACTGTCAAGTTTAGTCCACCCACCCGGGCAGCGCCCTGAGCCAGAAAAGCCTAGCAACGGCAGGTGACAACGCTGTGCCACTTTTCAAGCCGATTTGTGACAGCAGCAAGATGAATTACAACGAGAATAACGCTGATCAGGTGACGCCTTTTATTGCACGTCTGCGCCAGGCAATGACGCCAGGTATCAGGCAGGACCCGTCGCGACGGGACGTTGCGGATCCTGTATCCATTCACTCCAGGAACCTGGATAAAGTCCGGAACCGTTCAGGCCGGCAATCTGCATGGCCAGCTGATTATGGCAGGCAGTTACGCCGGATCCGCACATGTGCACGACCTGGCGGGCGTTGCGCCCAGCCAGCAGTGCCTCCCACTCCTGCTTCAGCAGCTGGGGACTTTTGAACCGGCCCTGGTCCAGGTTATCGGTCAGCGGGCGGTTAAGTGCGCCCGGTATATGCCCGGCCACGGGATCAATGGGTTCCTGCTCGCCGCGAAAACGCTCCGCACTGCGCGCATCCACGAGGACAAATTGCGCCTGTTGCAGGTTGTCCTGCACCTCGGCAGTGCTGAACACCCCCGTGCCCGACCAGTGCCCCGGCCAGGGCGTCGACTCAAGGTCAGATTCAATGGCGGCGGGAACCTCACGGCTCAGCGTGCCGCCACTGCTGACCCAGGCCCCGATACCACCATCGAACACCGCCACAGAGTCCAGCCCAAGCCCCCGTAACAGCCACCAGGCACGGGCCGCCATGGCGCCAGCGCAGTCATCGTACACCACAACCTGGACCCCGGCCGTAACGCCACAGGCACGCAGACGTGCCACGAGCCGCTCCATGTCCGGCAGCGGGTGCCGGCCGGTACCCGGCGCCACGGCGGAGGCCAGATCCTTGTCCAGATCCAGATAATGCGCACCGCTGATATGGCCCTCGCTGTAAACACGCTGGCCATACTGCCTGTCCGCCAGGCTGAAACGACAGTCCAGCAAGCAGCAGCTCGGGGAATTCTGGGCCAGCAGCTGCGTTAGCTGCTGCGGGCTGACGATGGTACTGAACATGGCGATAGCCTCCGGCAGATCCTCTGACAATACTAGGTGTTCAGAAAAACGGCCAGCTCGTCGTTAAGCACGTCCAGCTCGTTCTGGGCTTTCTGTTTGGCCTTCTTCTTCAGCCCGTCCACCTCGGCCGTTTTCTGCGCGATGATGGCCGCAGCCGCGGCAGGCTTGTCTTCGGCACCGGCCACCTGATCCAGTAACGGCTTGAGCTGCATAAGGATAGCCCGTCGGCGTCCTTCATCCGCCCGCGCGGCAATCTCTGCCAGCTCTTGGGCAGACTTTTCCTTTTTCTTGACTGCGCTGGCCGCCACCGGCGCCTCATAGGTCAGCGGCCGAATACCGGCGGCAATACGCACCTGATCCAGTAACGGCGCGGCCTTGGCGCGGGCCTTTTCGGCCCCTTTTTTCAGTTCCTGTTCCACATGCCCCAGGTCCTTCATCAGCTCGTTGTAACGGCTGCGCGGCGCACTGAGCTTGGCATCGAGAAATTCGAACAGCTGCTTCTTGGCGTCACCCCAGGCAATTCCTTCAAGGAACTGACGGCGCATGACTTCGATCTCGCTGCGATCGGCAAAGCAGCTATACAGCTGAAACAGCGTGCTGCTATCGGGATCCTTGGGCTCGCCGGGGGCACGCAGATCGGTGGTGATCAGATTGATCAGCTTGCGCAATTCGTCGCTGGAGCTGAACAGTGGAATGGTATTGTCGTAGCTCTTGGACATCTTGCGTCCGTCAAGCCCGGGGATCAGCTGTGTCTGCTCATCCACCTGGGCTTCAGGCAGGTTAAACAGCGGCTGGTAGGTGTGGTTGAAACGCCCGGCAATATCCCGCGCCATTTCGATATGCTGGATCTGATCCTTGCCCACCGGAATGATGTCGGCATTGAACATCAGGATATCGGCGGCCATCAGGATCGGATAACTGAACAGCCCCATGGTAACGCCATCGTCCAGGTCCGCATTGCCCGCATCGCGGTTGGCATCGGTGGAGGCCTTGTAGGCATGGGCCCGGTTCATCAGCCCCTTGGACGTCATGCAGGTCAGAATCCAGGTCAGCTCGGTAATCTCGGGGATATCCGTCTGGCGATAGTAGGTCGCCGTATCGGTATCCAGCCCCAACGCGAGCCAGGTCGCTGCGATTTCCCGCGTTGAGCGCGCTACACGCTCCGGATCATGGCACTTGATCAGGGCATGGTAGTCAGCCAGAAAGAAATAGCTGTCCAGTGCCGGGTTGCGGCTGGCGTCGATGGCCGGCTGGATGGCGCCGAGGTAATTGCCGATATGCGGTGTGCCGGACGTGGTGATACCGGTGAGTACTGTTTTTTTGGTCATGGCTCTGTGATGAACTCTTTACAAGCCTGCAGAAAAGGTTGGGCGCTATGATACACAATTCAGCCCGCCGGTGCGCCTGCCCAGCCCCGCCCGGCCGGGCTGAAGCCCCGGCTCTCGAACGCCTGTCGATGCCGGGCCCGGCTTTGACTTTCCCCCGTTACTGAACAAGACTCCAGAGTGCAGGCACAGGGCTATGCGCATCGCCTGTGCGCCACCACCGCAGAACGCATCGCAGGAACTCAGCATGGATACCTCGCAACACAATATGCACAACCTGTTCGAGCAACTTGGCCTGCCCAGCACCGAGCAGGATATCGAGCAGTTTATTCGCACCCACCGGCTGTTCAGCCAGGACATCCGGCTGGATCAGGCCACCTTCTGGACATCGGCACAGGCCGATTTCCTGCGCGAAGCCTTTGTTGAGGATTCGGACTGGTGCGAGGTGGTCGACGAGCTCAACACCCGTCTGCGCAGCTGAGCGGCAGGCTCCGCAACCGCTGAGCTCAACACTTGTCTGGATGGGCACAGGCGGGCTGCGCGTCATGGCTTGAGCGCATCAACGTAGCCAACCCTTTACACAAGCCCGATCAACGACGGAGCGTCGATGGCGGACAGCCCCGCCATCGACGCTTTTTTTGCCCGTCCAACCTGCGTATCATCGGGGGCGAAATGTAGCCACAGACGCCGTCCCCATGCTGATAGTCATATCCCCTGCCAAGACACTGGATTTCGAAACCCCGCCCGTTACCGACCGGCACAGCCAGCCTGCCTATCTTGACCAGTCGCAACTGCTGATCGACGAACTGCGCACCCTGGCCGTACAGGATGTGGCCGAGCTGATGAAGCTCAGTGACAAGCTCGCCAGTCTCAACGTCGCACGCTATGCCAGCTGGGAAACACCGTTCGATGCCGATAACGCCAAGCAGGCACTGCTGGCATTCAAGGGCGATGTCTATACGGGTCTCGATGCCGAAAGCCTGTCAGCCGACGATCTCGATTTTGCCCAGTCCAAACTGTGTATTCTGTCGGGCCTCTATGGCTTGCTCAAGCCGCTGGACCTGATGCAGCCCTACCGCCTCGAAATGGGCACAAAGCTGAAAAACAAGCGCGGCAAGGACCTTTACCAGTTCTGGGGCCCCCGCCTGACTGATGCGCTGAACCGGGAACTGATGACCAGCCAGACACCGGTACTGGTGAACCTGGCTTCCAACGAATACTTCCGCTCCGTACAGCCGAAAAATCTGGAAGCCCGCCTGATCACGCCGGTGTTCAAGGACTGGAAGAACGGCCAGTACAAGATCATCAGCTTCTACGCCAAGAAAGCCCGCGGCCTGATGGCACGTTACATCATCCAGAACCGCATTCAGGACCCCGAGCAGCTGCGAGGCTTCGATCTCGACGGCTACCGTTTCGCAGAGTCCATGTCCCAGGGCGATACCTGGACCTTTATCCGCGATCACGCCTGACCATAAACAGCCAGTAAAGGAACACCATGCAGCAACGCGCGCTAGGCCCCTTTAACGTATCCGCAATCGGTTTTGGCTGCATGAGCCTGTCCCATGGCTATGGACCCGGACCCGATGAAGAGGACTCCATACGCCTGCTGAACCAGGCACTGGACGCGGGCCACACGCTGTTCGATACCGCAGCCCTGTATGGCTTTGGCCATAACGAAATGCTGCTCGGCAAGGCTGTAATGCACCGGCGCGATGAGTTCGTCCTGGCAAGCAAGTGCGGCATGTTCAGGGACGCGGCCGGCAAGCGGGAAATCAACGGCCGCCCGGAAGTGCTGCGAAAAATCTGTGAAGACAGCCTGCGGCGTCTGGGTACAGACGTCATCGACCTCTACTACCTGCACCGGTGGGATAAACAGGTGCCCATAGAAGAAAGCGTCGGCGCCCTGGGAGACCTGGTGCGCGCCGGAAAGATCCGCGCGCTGGGTCTGTCCGAGGTGTCGGCCGATACGCTGCGAAAAGCCCATGCCGAATATCCGATCAGCGCCGTGCAGAGCGAATACTCACTCTGGACCCGCGAGCCCGAAATCGCCGTACTGCAGGCCTGTCAGACAATCGGTGCCACCTTCGTGGCCTTCAGCCCCCTGGCCCGTGGCTTTCTCACCGGATGCCTGACGGCGCCACAGCAACTGGCCGACACTGACATCAGGCGCAACATGCCGCGCTTTAGCGAGGATAACTACCCCGCCAACCTGGCGCTGCTGCATGAATACGGGCGTATTGCGAAGGCGGCGCAGTGTTCAATGGGACAACTGGCACTGGCCTGGCTACTGGCCAGGGACGAAAATGTCATTCCGATCCCGGGCACCAGCAATCGCGATCACCTGATTGAAAACAGTCGCAGTGCCGAGATCGCGCTGTCGCAGGACATCATGGAGCGGCTGGACGAATTGATTAACCGGCATACAGTAAGGGGCGAACGTTATAACGCGGCCAGCCTGCTTGAAATCGATACCGAATCTTTCTGAGCATCGACCCCGCTGCCTTAAGCCCCTCAGGCCAGACGCTCACGGGCAAAAAGCCACTGACTGGCCGTGACCAGCACAATCAGCAGATAAATCCGCGCCAGGTTGTGCGCTGTAACAAAGGTCGCATCCAGTGACAGGGACAGTGCCACCAGGCTCATCTCGCCCACGCCACCGGGGGCAAACGCCAGAAACGCCGACACCAGGTCGATGCGGGTCAGCTGCTGCACCAGCCAGGCCGCGCTGAGTGTCAGGGTTATGGTCAGCACAAAGGCCGCCACGCCGGAACTCACCTGATGCCGCACCTGCGCCCAGCTCAGCGGCATAAAACGACAGCCCACCGACGCCCCCAGCACCACCAGTGCCGCATCCAGCAACAGCGGATGCAAGGCGCCCTGCACCAGACCACTGCCATAGAGAATGGCGGTGGTAAGCGCCGCACCGGCCATTTCGGCGGCGGGAATCCGCAGCCGGCGCATCAGCGCAATGACCGTGACATTGGCCAGCAGCAGCCAGCCCATATCCGCCAGTTCCAGGCCCGCCCGCTCCACCACGGGTTCGGGCAACAAATTGCCACCAAGGATCGAAGCCAGCAACGGCGCACTCATAACCAGCAGGAAAACCCGTAACGACTGCAGCAGCGCCACGGTGCGCGTATCGGCCCCGGAACCCTGGCTGGCCAGGATCAAAAAGCTCAGCGCGCCGGGCGCGGCCGAGTAAAAGGCCGTGGCCCACTCAAAGCCAGCCGCATAGCGATAAAACAGCGTGATAAGCAGCGTCAGCAGCGGGACATAGAGCAGAACCAGCGCCAGAGAATAGCGCCAGTCCTGCAGTTGCTGAACGATATCCGACGACACCCCGGAACCCAGATAAATGCCCAGTACCGCCAGAAACAGACTGCGCAGTCCCGCCGGCACGGCCACATGCCTGCCCGCCACGGCAAGCGCGCCGGTGAGGCACATCGACCCCAGCATCCAGGGCAGCGGAATGGATGCGAGCCAGGCCAGGTAACCGCCCAGGGTGGCGAGCATCAAGGTAATAAGGGTTTTGCGCATATCGACCCATTCCGTGCGGGACTTGTGCCGCAACGCCAAGCCCCATAAAAAAGCACCGCTGACATGGCCAGCGGTGCTTTTACTGAAGCGAAGACGCCTTCAGGCTGAGAGAAAAACAGCCCCTCAGCGTCTGGTGGCCCGAGTGCTTTCCAGCAAATCAGGCCGGGAATCCACGTAGGTAAAATAGACACTGCATTTCGCCAGTGAGCGCACACATGCATTCAGAAAAGCGTTCATTCATCGAATCCTTGTTATTGTTATCGGCCTCGACACCGCAGCACCGAGACGCAGGCGAAACTATATCCCGGAAATTCAGCAGGTGCCAGTTCGCCGCCTTAAGTCGAGCCTTTGCAGTGCTCAGCTGCGGGGCAATTGCAATTCGACCTCAAGACCGCCGGCACTGCGGTTTCTCAAATGGATCTCGCCACCATGGGCATGGGCGATGCTGCGGGCAATGGCCAGCCCCAGGCCAATGCCGCCCGTATCCCGATTGCGCGAACTTTCCAGCCTGACAAAGGGATCAAACACCCGTTCCAGATCCGCGGGTGCAATGCCTGGGCCCGAGTCCCGGACCAGAATCTGCAGCTGATGCGTGTCCTGGCGAATCTCGACTTCGGCACTGCCGCCATAGTGGCAGGCATTTTCAATCAGGTTGCTCAGAGCACGGCGCAGAGACCCCGGCCGACACAGGAAGGGAATACGCTGGCTGTCGTCATAGGAGATGGCAAGTCCCAGCGCCTGCAGGTCGTCGCACAGGCTGCCCGTCAAGGCGGCCAGATCCACCGTGCGGGAGTCCTCCTGCACTGAATCCTCCCGGGTAAACGCCAGGGTAGCATCGATCATGCCCTGCATTTCGCCGAGGATACATAGCATTTTGTCCCGTTCAGGTCCCGATGGCAGAAATTCGGCATGCAAGCGCAGTGACGTCAGGGGGGTGCGCAGGTCATGGGAAATGGCCGCCATCATTTGGGTACGATTGCGCACGAAGCGTTCCAGCCGTTCGCGCATGCGATTGAAGGCGCGCATGGTATGGCGCACGTCCTCAGGCCCCTGCTCAGCGATGGCCTCGGTTGTTTCGCCGCGGCCGATACGGTCCGCCGCCTGCGTTAGCGCCGCCAGCGGTGCGGTGACGTGGCGCACGATCAGCACCACGACGATCACCGTAAGTGCAAACAGCGCCAGAGCCACCAGCAGCGGCCCTATCCAGCTGGGCAGATTGGTGGGGGATAACAGCACGGCATTGAGCCAGAGTCCGTCGGGACGCTGCAGCGACACCGTGGCCAGTGGCAGGCCGCCGCCTGCCGGGTCAAACAGCAAATTGGGCCTGAGCAGGTTTTGCACCCAGCTGTAGCACCAGTAATAGCGTGGACTGATGAACAGCCGCGCCTCCCCCGGCGTCGTCTTGGAAAGCGAGGTCAGGCGCTGATACAGCGGATGATCCGGTGCGGTCAGCTCTGCCAGGCTGGCCGCGGCATCGACTTCGATGGCAAAGCGAAAGCGGTTGCTGGTCACCGAGTTCAGCATCTGCTGATGCAATGCCACGGGCGTTTCACCCAGCAGACGCTCCATGGCCGCACTGCGCGACACCAGATCCTCCATCTGGCTCTGGCGCACGGCACGGCTACGCTCCTCGAAAAAAATGTAGACAGTCGTGGCGTTCACGATACCCAGCGCCAGTATCAGCAGGCCAATGACCCGCCCTGGCATGCTCTGACGCAGATAGCGCAGCATCATTCGCTCACCTCCACACTGAGCATGTAGCCACCGCCCCACACGGTCTTGATCAGTACCGGGTTACTCGGGTCCTGCTCGATCTTGCGGCGCAGGCGGCTCACCTGGTTATCAATACTGCGATCGAAGACATCGGCCTGACGCCCCCGGGTCAGATCCAGCAGCTGCTCGCGGCTCAGCACACGTCGCGGATGCGCCAGAAAGGTGGAAAGCAGCTTGAACTCCGCCGTACTAAGGGGAACCGCAACCTCGTCCAGCCCCACCAGCTCGCGCCGTGCCACATCCAGCCGCCAGTCAGCGAAACGCAGCTGTTCCACCACCGGTGTCTCGCGCTGTGGTGGCAGTGCTTCGGTACGCCGCAGCACTGCCTTGATGCGAGCCAGCAGCTCGCGGGGGAAAAACGGCTTGGTCAGGTAGTCATCGGCGCCCATCTCCAGCCCCAGCACGCGATCGGTCTCCTCCGCCATGGCGGTCAACATGATGACGGGAATCTGGCTGTGCTCGCGCAGGTAACGGCACAGCGCCAGGCCGTCTTCACCCGGCATCATCAGGTCCAGTACCACCAGGTCGATAGCGCTGCTTGCCAGGCGCTTTTTCATCTCCTGACCGTCCCGCGCCGTGCTGACCCGCATCTCGTACTGTTCAAGATAGCGCGCCACCAGATCACGGATTTCCTGATGGTCATCAACAACAAGTATGTGGGGCATCGAAGTCATGCGGTCTCAGTCAGTCGAATAAGCATAAGTAATCTGGGCAACAAGCTTATACCGCCGCCCCGGTCACGGGCGAACGGAAAATGTATCAAAGTATGTCAATGCGAGCTGCTGTGACAAAGCGCGACAAATCAGCCGCCGGCTGAAAAACTTTGTACACATTTGGTGGGCTTAATAGAGCCCTGACTGAAATTCATTTGCAAAGGCCGAGGCGCACGGATGTCATCGTTGTTAAATAACCCCACCATACAAAGCTCGCTGCTACCTCTGCTGCTGGCCTTGGGCCTCACGGGTCTTATCCGCGCCGCATTCGGTGCGCAACACGGCGGACGCCTTGCCAGTGCCGCCATTGCCATCGGCTTTATTGCCAGCCTGGTGCTGATTCAGACCCCGGTGTTCCCGGCGCGCTCCGCTTCACAAAAACTGCCCTACCTGGTTGCCCTGGCATTATTGCTGGGCTTGATCGTCGACAGTCTGAACCTGCGTGGCCGCACGGTGCAGCTGATCGGATTTCTGCTGTCGCTCACAGCCCTGGGCTGGCTGCTGGGTAGCCGTATCAATCGTATCGACCTGGCAGGCTGGGCCCTGATTCTACTGCTGATCGCCGTTGCCTGGCTGGCCAGCTGGCGCAGCAGCGTCGCCCGGGAACGAATCGATGGCGGCATCATGCTGCTGTTCGCCTGCGGTGGTGTCGGTGCCATCAGCCTGATTGGCGCCTCGGCGTCCATTGCGCAAACCGGCTTTGCCATGATGGCAGCCTGCGGCGGCTTCCTGCTGTGGAACTGGCCGCGCCTGCGCTTTGCCCTGGGCGCCAGTGCGCACTATGTATTGATCACCGCACTGGTTGCACTCTGTGCCCAGCTGCTTTTTTTCACCAAGGCCAGCGGCTGGGCTCTGCTGTTACTGACGCCAATGTTGCTGATCGACAGGCTGCAGGCGCAACTGCCGGGCCTCAGAAACATCACGCACCCCGCTGCCAGGGCACTCTGCCTCGCGGGTCTTGGTGCGCTGATCTGTGCCCTGGCCGTAGGCGTGGCGCTGCTGTTAAGCCGTTCCAGCGCCTCCGGCTACTGATAACCGTTTGAAATGTTAAGTAAAAATCCAACAACCCAAAGGATCTAGTCATGACACTGAAATCCCTGCTCGCCACCGGTCTGCTGGCCGCCACCCTGTCCAGCGCTGCCGTCCAGGCCGCTCCTGCCAACTACATAATTGACATGGCCCACACCAGCGCGGTGTTCAACATCAACCACCTGGGCTTCTCCACCATGTTCGGTCGTTTCGGCCAGATGGACGGCACCCTGGTGCTGGACACCGACAATATTGAAAACTCCAGCGTCAAAATGGTCATCGACACCGCATCGGTTACCACTTTCCACGAGAAGCGTGACGAGCACCTGCGCTCGCCGGACTTTTTTAATGCCGCCGAGTTCTCGGAAATGACGTTCGAAAGCAGCAAGGTGACCAAGACCGGTGACAACACCGCGACGCTGGAAGGCGAGCTAACCCTGCTGGGCGTCTCCAAGCCGGTGGTACTGGACATGACCATCAACAAGATCGGCCCGCACCCGTTCACCAAGGCGCCGATGGCCGGCTTTTCCGCCACCGGCACCATCAAGCGCAGCGACTTCGGCATGGGCTATGGCCTGCCCGCCATTGGCGATGAAGTCACTCTGCGCCTGGACGTTGAAGCTGCACCTGAATAAGCCTGTGTAGCACAGGCCAGCGCTATAACATCGGCATCAAGACTGTGCCTTTGCAGCGCTGGCCTGTCGATATGGCAGTAAGTGTAAAGGCCACAGGAACAAGAGGTTAACCCGGCTTGCCCCTGCTTTGCTGCATGCTCAATTGCACGATGACGTTATTCAGCTTGCGGATGCCCCGGGCCATTTCCCGCGTCAGGTTCAGCAACAGCACCCCGAAGGCTTCGGGTTCGCTCATGTGCAGCTCCAGAAACTGATCGGCGGTTATCTCCACCAGCAGCGTCTCTTCGGTCGCGACCATCGTGCCGATACGCTCATGCAGCCCGATCATGGCCACAAACCCCACCTCTTCGCCCGCGCCATGGAGACGCGTAAATGCATGCTGATCCTCGTCACAGATGTAGGCGGCAAGATTACCGCTAATCACCACAAAGAAACTGTTCACGCTGTCACCGGCCCTGAACAGCACGTCGCTTTTATCGAGCTGCCACACCTGGCCTTCGGTCAGCAAACGCAACACCGTGCTGTCTGGCAAAGCGCCAAAGCACGACATCTCCCTGAAATGAGCAGCTCCCAATGAATGCCAGAGCACCTGACCATCGATGGTTTTCATGCGACAACCTGTTACTACTGCGAAAGACCCGTCGCGGGGCAGCGCCTGCGATCTACCGCAGCCCTGCACCCAGTATCAAGCGTACAACATTCGTCCGCCGACGGCATTGACGATTGTAATCAGTCCCAGTAGCAAATTAATCCCGACTAGACGGCGAATCTGATTAAGCTGTGCTCCAGCCTTGGGCCAGTCTGACGCGCCCACCGCCTTTTTCAGACGCTGGAAAGGGGCAAAATAGAGATGAAGGAACAGCGCGACCATCAGGTATCCGCTGGCCAGCATGATGTGCACATGCAGCCCCACCGCAGCCATGCCGCCCATTAACCCGATCATCCAGTGGCCCGTCACCAGCAGCGCAATAACCGCGCCCCAGACCCAGACAAAGAAACGTTTGAACAGCTGACACCAGAGCGTAAGGCGCTGTGGCGGTTCCAGCACCTTGGCAGCCACTGGACGCAGACACTGGTAGGCGAAAAACATGCCTCCCACCCAGATAACAGCAGCAAGCAGGTGCAGACTAATGGCCAGAGGCATGCGACGAAATCCTGTTCGGTTAGTTGACTACCGATGGAAACACAGAAACCTGCCTGCGTGAAGCAGCACCCGGTACCTTAGACCGACGATTCATCGCTAAATCCAGGGGCTGCCCCGGCAATACAAAAAAGGCGCCGTTATTGCGGCGTCTTTTTAGCTCAGTCATGCAGCCCATGAACAAGTCCTGCACAGGACAACCCGGACCTGTTCATCGGGTCCTTGCTGCTAGTGTATGACCAGGAAAAATACGCCTCCGCCCCGCGCCACCTGGAGTAACACAGGATCCTCGTTCTGTTCCAGCGCCTGGGCGATATCCTGCGCCGAGCTGACCTTCCGGCGGTTAACGCTTAGCAGGATATCACCGGCGCGCAGACCATTAGCCGCCGCCATTGAGTCGGGCGACAGCGCCTGGATCAGCACACCCGGCCCGTCTGGATTGGGTTCCAGCGTGACATTCTGCAACAGCGGATGCTCAGCCCTGGATGCCCAATCCGACGACTCACCGACATCAACCTTGATCGTCAGGGTTTTGCCATCGCGCAACACCTCAAGCGACAGGGTTTCGCCGATATTACGGAATGCAATGCGGTTGCGCAGCTGACCGGTACTGGACGTCGGCTCACCGTTCACCGACATAATCAGGTCCCCGGCTTCGAGTCCCGCCTTGTCGGCTTCTGAATCCTTCTTCACATCGGTCACCAGCACACCCTTCTCGCCATTGGGCAGTTTGAAGGCTTTTTGCAATGCCGGTGTCATGTCCTGTATCGCCACGCCAATCTGGCCCCGCCTAACCTCGCCGTGCGTCAGTATCTGCATCGCACTGGCCCGGGCCATGTTGATCGGTATGGCAAAGCCGATACCGACATTGCCACCCCCCGGGGCAATAATCGCCGTATTGATCCCCACCAGCTCACCCCGCAGGTTGACCAGGGCCCCCCCTGAATTGCCCGGATTGATTGAGGCATCGGTCTGGATAAAGTCTTCATAGCCCTCAATTCCCAGCCCGCTGCGCCCCAATGCACTCACGACCCCCGTGGTAATGGTCTGACCCAGGCCAAAGGGATTACCGATGGCCACGACAAAGTCACCCACGCGTAAAGTATCGGAATCCGACAGCGCTACGGCCGTTAGATCATCGGCATTGATTTTCAGCACGGCGATGTCCACCTCGGGATCCCCGCCCACCAGTTCCGCTTCAAAGGTACGGCCATCCACCAGTGAGACCTGAATTTCGTCCGCCCCCTTGATGACATGGAAATTGGTAATAATCGAGCCTTCATCAGCATCCACAATCACACCGGAACCGGCACTGGTCTGGCGCCGTCTTGGACGCGGCCTGGCTTGTTGTTCGGGGATATTGAAAAAACGCCGAAAGAACGGATCCTGCAGCAGGGGGTTTTGCTGCTGCGCCTGGCTGGTGTAGGTGGCAATATTTACAACCGCCGGATTAACCTGCTCCAGCATTGGCGCCAGGGAAGGCAACTCACGTCCCGAGCTATCGGTCATAGGCAGGCCAGCCAGACTCCAGCACGACAGAGTGCTCAGCACCACAATCAGCATGTATCTGAATTTACGTGTCATGAAAGTGTTCTCCTGTGCATTGAATGCTTGATATTTATGCCTGGCCCAGCTTCACACTACGGCCAGCAGAATACCGGTACCGGATCAGGTCACGCACCTGATCAAACGCATCCGCGACCGCAATGCCGATAGAACCATTGTTTACATACACATCTCGCTGTTTACGCCCGGCGGCACGGATTGAAATATGGCACTGATACATGTGCCTGGGGCGCCCCCCGTAGGGCACCTGGTCCAATACGATATCGACCCGGGTAATATGTGGTGCAGCCTCGGCGAGCCATTGCAGGCGATAATTGATCTGCTTTTTGGCAGGTGCATCGGTTACGCCATGACGAAACAGGGTTGAAGTAATCATAGAGTCCTCCGGGGAAAAGCGCAGGCACGCCGGCACCGCCCCAAAAAATAGGAGATACGAAGAATTAAATCCGTTTTATTAAGCAGTCAGAGAGCGCGTACTAATCGCGGCGGGGCGCGAATGGCAGGTCGTCCGGCTATCGATGCCCCATACTCGAACAGGCAGCACAACGACGGTGGGGTATTTGGCAGATCAAACAGGGTGACTACTACAACGGCAGCCTGTCCCCGGTCAGCGCCACTTGAGGGCGCCGGATCAATAACGGCAGACGCAGTGGTGAAATCAGCATGATGTCCCAACAGTGCTTCATCACGAACCTGCTCGGATGCGGAAGCACCCAACGAAAACAGCAGCAATGTCAGAGTGTAGAGTAATGCCTTCACGTCCTTTCCAGGCTCCGTACATCCAATTGAATACCCATGCAATTTCAATAGATTGCACGAAGCACAATTAGTTCTGCAGCGAGTGAAATGAATATTCGCCATCGCTGCCCCAATCCTGTTCAAGCTGCATTGCGCGCGTAATCACCGTATAGTGAAAAAGCTCTAACGGTAAAATTCGCGCAGCGGGCTGATACTTTTCAGGACCGATGCAGCCCAGTCGACGCGACGTCGGCACCTTCCAGCTCAGGGTGATATAAAATATGGACGAACGCGTCAGAAATATAAAAACACCGGAAAAATGTGAAATCTTTGCTAAAAACTGCGCCGACCGGGGTCGGGATGATTTGGCGCTGGAAGCCAAACAGTGGGCGGTACAACTTCGGGCCGAAGCGTACGGTGCTGAATCCGAAGTGGAAAAAGAGGCCGTCAGCGCAATCTACGCTTATGAAGAAGTCCTCAGCGCCAGAAATGGCAAGAAAACCCGCGCCTCCAGCACCTGGCAGCTGATCAAGCGCCACGGCATCATCAGCGCCGTTGATCGCGCACTCAACCGCCCCGCGGATCCTGAAGGGTACGACACCCTGGTTGACATGGGCCTGGCAGACTACGCGCTGGAAGCCGTTATTGTGCGCAACCCGGAAACGTTCAGCGACTCGGCTGTGAAAATATCCCAGGACAGAATCAAGCAGTGGACCTGCACGTAATCAGCAACGGGCCTGCCTGACTGGCGCAAAACAGACTTGATCAGCACCTGCCACGGGCATGTGCCAGCATGTTTGCCCTCCCCCCTTTGGCAATTAAGTAGCAAGAATTGGCCTCTGTTACTGTGGCCGCAACGTGCGATGGCCGTCCCCTGTTTCAAAGTCATTTGGCCCCTGCTATAAAAGGTGGGGTTCGCCCCCCCGACAACCACTGGAGAGTGCTTATGATCAAGCTAAAGGGAATTGCCGCAACACTGGTGACTGTATCAGCACTGGGCAGCAGCGGCGCTTTTGCACAGGATGTAGAAAAGATCATTGAAGCCCGGCAATCACTGATGCACCTGTATGCCTTTAACCTGGGCACCGTTGGCGAGATGGCCAAGGGCAACACCGAATACGACGCACAGCTCGCCGCCACTGCCGCGCAAAACCTGCTCGCACTGGCGCAGATGAACAGCGACCGGCTGTGGCCCCAGGGTAGCAGCAAGGTGGACCCAGGCCTTGAGGATACAACCCGCGCCCTGCCGGAAATCTGGACCACAATGCCCAAATTATCTGAAAAACACACTGATCTCACCACCGCACTTGAAACCTTTGCCACGGTTGCCGGCAAGGATCTGGCCAGTCTCAGGGGCGGTATGAAAGCAGTAGGCGATGGCTGCAAAGGCTGTCATCAGGACTTCCGCGCCAAGAAAGAAGATAGCTAGCAGCCCACCCCGACCTGCGGTCGCGGGCATTGTTACCTTCCAGGGAGCCTATGAACAAGTTCCAGCTGCTCTTAACGGGACTCATGCATAGGCTCCCTGGCTGCAGACGCCGGGAAATCCAGGGACGAGCGTAACGATGAAGCTGTGTTTTAAACTGGTCGCTTTAGCCACGGCGGGTGCTGCGGCCGGCCTCTGGATGATCAGTGCGCCGCAACCGGCCATTTCGGCGGACGCGCTGGCCTCGGTGCCGGGCGATCTTCAGCGTGGTGCCGAGGTATTCCATATCGGTGGCTGCGCCTCCTGCCATATGCCGCCGGACTACGAAGAGCCGAATACCGATACCATTCCCCCACTCAGTGGCGGCAAGCGCTTTCGTACCCCATTCGGCACCTTTGTTGCTCCCAATATCACCCCCGACAAGGCCACCGGCATTGGCACCTGGTCGACTAGCGAATTTGCCACCGCGTTGCTCAAAGGCGTCTCCCCCCGCGGGGAACACTATTATCCCGCCTTCCCCTATACCTCCTACAACCGCATGACGCTGCAGGATGTGGCAGACCTCAAGGCCTTTATCGATACGCAGCCGGCCGTCAGCCGGCCCAATGACAGGCACGAGCTCGATTTTCCGTTTTCTCTGCGCAGAGGTCTCGGGTTGTGGAAATACCTGTACAGTCAGCCTGAACGTGTAATCGATTTCGGCGACGCCGATAGCGAGCTGCGCCGCGGCCAGTACCTGGTGGAAGGTCCGGGTCACTGCGGTGAATGCCACTCGCCCCGCAATGTTTTCGGCGCGACCGACTATAGCCGGTGGCTCGGCGGTGGCGCCAACCCGCAAGGCGATGGCAGCATTCCCAATATAAGCCCGCACAGATCCGGTCTTGGTGACTGGAGCGAAGCCGATATTGCCGAGTACCTGTCATCCGGTTTTACCCCTGACTACGATGTCGTGGGCAGCGAGATGGCCGACGTGGTGGAAAATACAGCCAGACTCGCGGCGAGCGATCGCAAAGCCATCGCGGCCTACCTAAAGGCCATTCCGGCAGTTGAGGCGAGCAAGACCGATTAAACCTGCCAGGGGAAAATTGCGCAAAAGTGCTACGCTTTGCCAGTGTTTCACAACGGCGCGCACGGAGTCTGCGAAATGACTGGCAATGAATAACCGCTTCAGATTTTTCCTCAACCGCGTCAGCGAGCGCCTCTGGGTCAAGCCGCTGCTTAATTGCGTCCTGTCGATCCTCTGGGTCTTTCTGGCCAAACTGGCCGACTACAGCGGCCTTGCAGCCCTGGTACCAACGATTTCAGCCGAGTCCATTGAAACGCTGCTCAGCATTATTTCGTCAAGCATGATGGTGATTGCCACCTTCGCCGTCGCGTCCATGGTCTCGGCCTATGCATCGGCCAGCAATACCGCCACACCCCGAACCTTTACCCTGGTGATATCGGATGATGAATCGCAGAACGCGCTGTCAGCCTTTATCGGTGCCTTTATCTTCAGCATTGTCGCGCTCATCGCACTGCAAAATGGCTACTACGGCAAAGCAGGGCACTTTACCCTCTTTGTCATGACCCTGCTGGTGTTCGCCGTTGTCATCATCACGTTTGTGCGCTGGGTGGATTCAATCGCCCGTCTTGGCCGCCTGGGCAGCACCGTCGAGAAGTCAGAACGGGCCGCCGCCAAAGCTCTGCAACGCAGACGTTGCTCGCCCACCCTCGGGGGCGTATCCGTGGCACCACGCTCGCCCGACGCGCAACCCGTGTTCGGCAGCCAGATCGGTTATGTCCAGATTGTCGACCTGGAGACGCTGCAAACCCTGGCCGAAAAATCACACACGCGCATCACCGTGGAGTGCCTGCCCGGCAGCTTTGTCGGGCCCGGTCGGGCGCTGGCCTATGTCTCGCCAGACCCTGCCACTGGCTGCCCGCAATCCAGCGGCCCCGGTGTCGATAGCGGCGCAGGCAACAGTTCAGCCAAGCCCTGCGACCTGGCCGAAGTAGCCCGCACCTTTCGGGTTCATCCCAAACGTACCTTTGATGAAGACCCGCGTTTTGGCCTGATCGTACTGGCCGAGATCGCCAGCAAAGCGCTGTCGCCGGCAGTGAATGACCCCGGTACAGCCATTGATGTGATTGGGTCGCTGGTACGCCTGTTCGCCCTCTGGGCACAACCTGTCGACAAGGAAGACCAGTGCGGTACCCTGTACGACCGGGTCGCGGTGCCTGAACTGGCATTGCAGGACCTGTTTGACGACGCCTTCACCCCGATCGCACGCGATGGCGCTACCCATATTGAAGTGGCCATACGGCTTCAGAAAGCCTTTGATTCGCTCACGCGCACCGGTCACGTTGAAATGCGCCAGCTCAGCCTGGAACATGCCCGCTCTGCGCTCGCACGCGCCGAACAGGATCTGCAGTTCGAGCCTGACCGAGCTGCGCTGCGCCAGGTGACAGAGCGCGAGCTGCGCACCGCCTCACCACTGTATGAAGCCTGATTAGCCAATACTCAAAGGCGCGCCGATGCCGAGGTAATACCGGTTCCTAGGGACTCGCAGTCACCTGGGCGATCAGACATCTTCGGCTTCTTCCACCCGCCGGGCCTGTTGCTGCAAGCGGTACATGGACCCGTACAGGCCGTCGGGCCGGGCCAGCAGGTCGGCGTGGGTGCCGGCCTCGGCGATCTCGCCGTGGGACAGCACCAGAATGCGGTCGGCGTGGCGAATCGTGGACAAACGATGGGCGACAACGATCAGAGTCACCCGGCCGTGCAGCTCGCTCAGTGCCCGCTGCACCACCTGCTCGGTTTCACTGTCAACATTGGCCGTGGCCTCATCGAGCAGCAGAATGCGCGGCGAGGCGGCCAATGCCCGTGCAATAATCAGCTGCTGACGCTGGCCCGTCGACAACCTGGTGCCGCGCTCACCCAGCAAGGTCTGGTAACCCTGCTCCATGCCACTAATCACGCCATGCAGGTGCGCCTGGCGCGCGGCCCGTTCAATGGCCGCAGGGTCCAGATTCCGCCCCATGTCGATGTTGTCATAGATGCTGGCGGCCAGCACAAAGGGCTCCTGCGGAATCAGGCCGATTCCCGCACGCAGGGCACCGTGGCTCAATGCGGACAGCGGCTGATCGTCGATACGAATTTCACCGCCACTGGGTGTATAGAAATTCAGCAGCAGATTCAGCAGTGTGCTTTTGCCGCTGCCGGTATGCCCCACCACGGCATAGAAGCCGCCGGCCGGCACCTGCAATGCAAGCCCCCTGAGCACGGGTTTGCCTGGCTGATAATGAAACGCCAGATCTCGAATGCTGATGGCGCCTGCGCTGATCCGCGCAGTACCGGCCTGATATTGCTGCTCGCTTTCAAGTATCAGCTGATGCACACGGCTGCCCGCGACCATGGCCTGCTGATACAAATTGAAACGCTGGGTTATTTCGGCCAGCGGTTCGGTGAAGCGGCTCAGGTAATTGAGAAACGCATAGAGCACGCCGATCTCGGCAACGCCGTTGACCTGCTGCAGACCAAAGCCCCAGACAACGCCGACCAGCACCAGCACACTGAGCAGATCGATCGCCGGGCGCAGCAGCAGGGCACCCGCCCGCACGGTACGCATGCGGGCGCGGTAGTACTGGTTGTTCAGGCCCTCGAACTGCTGCGTGAAGCGCCGTTGCTGATTGCCCGCCTGAATCACCGCCATGCCGGCAATGGACTCGCTGATGCTGGCATTGATCTCGGATCGGAGCTGCCGTGTTTGCCCCACCGCCGCACCACTGAAGCGCTGATAGAGGTAAATCACCGCCACCACCGTCGGCACCAGGGTCAGTGCAATCAGCATCAGCTGCACATTGAGCAGCCCCATCGCGACAATGATGCCCGCCAGCAGAATCACGTTGGTCAGCACCACCGACAGGAACTGCACATACAGATCCTTGATGGCCTCGGTATCGTTGGTAATGCGGCTCACCAGCTGGCCAGTGATGGCCCGGTCATAGAAGGCCATGGGCAGACGCAGCACGTGGGCGAACACCCGCTCACGGATATCCAGCACGGCTGCCAGCGCCATATCGCAAAAGCGCAGTGTCTGCTGGTAGCGCAGCCAGGCCGCCGCAACCTGACTCAGCAAATAGCTCAGCAGCAACACAAGCAGCGCCCGCAGCTCGAAGTTCTCCACCAGCAAATGGTCATCGATAAAGACTTTCAACAGGATGGGGCCGGCCACATCCGCTGCCGTCGCCAACAGCAGTAACAACAGCGCCTTTATCAGCAGCGGCTTGTCCCGGACCACATAGTCACTCAGCAGGCGAAAGGCGCCACGTCTGTCCGACACTGGCGCGGCCGTGCTCTGTGACGACGCCCTCATGCGCTGACCTCCCGATCCCTGGCATCCAGCGACGCCTCAAGCTGCTGATAGGCGTACATGCGGCTGTACCAGCCATCACGGGCCAGCAGTTCTGCATGATCACCCCGCTCGGCGACTATTCCGTGCGACAGCACCAGGATTTGATCTGCATGCTGCACGGCAGACAGGCGATGACTGATGATGATGCAGCTCTGGCCGCCGACATTGCGGCGCAGGTGCGCCAGAATGCGCCCCTCGGTATGCACATCCACCGCCGACAGCGCATCGTCCAGTACCAGCACGGGCGCCCGGGTCAGCAGCGCCCGGGCGATCGCCAGGCGCTGCCGCTGGCCGCCCGACAGCGTAACGCCGCGTTCCCCCACCGGGGTGTCATAGCCCTGCGCAAAGCCCATAATATCGTCGTGTACCGACGCGATACGCGCTGCCGCTTCGATATCGGCCTGGCTGGCGTCGGGCCGCGACAGCGCAATGTTGTCGCCAATGCTGAGGCTGAACAGGAAGGCATCCTGCGGCACATAGGCGAAGGTGCCGCGCACCGCCGTCAGCGAGAGCTGCGAAAGTGGCACACCCCCGAGCTCGATCACGCCATGTTGTGCATCCCAGTAGCGCATCATCAGCTGGATCAGTGTGCTCTTGCCGGCGCCGGTCGGACCCACGACCCCAAGCACCTGCCCCGCTTCCAGCTGCAGATCAAGTTGCTGCAACGCGGGCGTCGGGCTGTCGGGGTAGGTGAAGCCAAGTCCCTGCAACCGAATAGCGGTGCCTTTGGGCTGCAAGGTGCCGCTCGCCTCGATACTGTCCGGCAACTGCAGCAGGCTGTCCACCCGCTTGAAGGCCGCACTGCCGCGCTCGACGATATTGAGCAGCCAGCCAAAGGCAAACATCGGCCAGATCAGTTGCCCCAGGTACATGATAAAGCTGGCCAGGGCCCCGACCGTCAGCGCCTGCTGCACAATCAGCCAGGCGCCAAACCCCACACTCAGCGCCAGCGCCGCGGCCATGCTCAGAAAGATTACCGGCTCATACAGCGCCTCGCTGCGCGCAACCCTGAAGTTGCTCGCCGCCGCTTCTTCGGCGATGCTGCAGAAGGCTCGGGTTTCAACCGTCTCACGCCCCATGGCCTTGACCAGCCGAATACCGGCCAGTGCTTCCTGGGCGCGATCGTTGAGACGGGAAAACTGCTCCAGCGCCTGCTGGAAATGGTGATGCACGGCGCTGGAAATACGGTAGAACCCCAGGGCCATGAATGGAAACGGCACCAAGGCCACCAGTGCCAGGCGCCAGTCGATCACCACAAACATCATCACCAGCACCAGCACGAGTGTCAGCAAACCGTCAAAGCCCGATAAAACGCCCTCGCCAGCCGCAAGCTCGATGGCATCAATATCGTTGGTGGCGCGGGCCATCAGATCACCGGTATTGTGGGCATTGTAAAATGCCTGCCCCTGGCACGTCAGACGCTGATAAAAACGCGCCCGCAACAGATTGCCGAGCCGGTAGGAGGTACCAAACAGAATCAACCGCCAGCCCATGCGCAGCAGATACACGGCCACACCCAGCCCGGTCAGTGCCAGCAGATAGTGGCTGGCGGGCATGCTCGGTGTGCCGGCTGCAGGTGCCTGCAGCAAGGCATCGATGGCACGGCCGATCAGCCAGGGCACGCTCATGTTCAATACCGCGACACCCGCCAGCATCAGCAACGCGAGGGCGTAGGTGCGCCAGTGTTCACGAAAGAACCAGCCAAGTTGCAGAAATAGCGCCATGGGAAACCGGTCTCGGCACAGGATGGGCAGTCAAGCTCGCAAGCATAACCTGAAGCCACCGCCGGGCGCAGCCTCAGTCGCCATAACCGGTCATTTCCAGATAGCCTTCGCCGTGATGAGTGCCGCTGACGTCCACCGGTCCCTCCCAGTAGCGTAACCGGCCCGGGTTCCAGTACTCGCCTGGCCAGGCGCTGACCTCGAGCGCAATCCCCTGCGCGGGAACCGTCACCTGCCAGCGCACCGGCACCCGGCCGTGCTGGCTGTCGCGATACGCCAGCGGCTGCAGACTGAACTCGTCGGGGTTCAGCGCCTTGCTGCTGCCGCTGGCCTGAATCAGGCTGGCGGCGTAAAACGGGCTAGCGCCCCGCACCCGGAACAGCATCAGCCGGCGGCCGTCGTCAAGATGCAGCGCCAGCCAGTCCCAGCCCTGCTGATCGGGCTGCAACAACTGACTGCTCCATTCCCGATCGAACCAGCCCTGGCCACTGACGTCGTGGGTCACTCCATCCAGAGTGACCTGACCACGCATGATCAGCGCCGGAAAACTGAAATACATCGAACCGCCCCCCTTGGATGACTTGGCGCTAAAGCCATCAGCGCCGTGACGTACCGGTGGCAACGACGGTGTCGCCTGCAGGCGAAAGGCAAAGTTGTCGGCCCGGGCCTGCAGCAGCCAGTCACCCGAACCGCTGTCCCCTTGCTGGCGGTCAACACGCGGATCCTGACTCGGCAGATCCGCACCCAGTTGCCAGTCATCGATCCAGGCAGAAAAGGGCGCCAGCGTAACGCCAGCCTGGCCCGTGCCGCCGCGGGCCCACTTTGAGGCGAAGCGATGCTGCCCGGGCCGGCTCAGCGCTGCGTGGGCAAGCCAGACGTCATCCCGGTACCAGCCGGCGGGACGCGCGGCATCCTGGTACGCGTGCAGACCGAAGCGAAACAACGTCCACTGCACGCCAAAGGCCTCCCCCTCTGCGCTGTGCAGATTGGCAGTCAGATACCACCATTCCAGCCGATAGTCCAAATGGCTGCCCAAATCGCGGGGCAATGAAATCTCCATCCCCGGTCGCGCCTGCGCAAAGCCGTTTGCCTGCGCAAAGCCGCTTGCCTGCGCAGGCGGCCCTCCCAGCAGGTCAGCGGCCGGCGGTGGTGCCGAAGGCCCACAGCCGGCCAGCCACAGCGCCAGCAGACCCAGCACGTACCTGACGTCCGATGGCCATCGTGGCATGCGCGTCTGCGCCCCAGTAACACCGCATCGATTCGCTCGCCCCGTGGCGCTGCGGTTAGTCATTCTTGAGCGTCTCCAGCCGTACCGGATTTGCCATCACCAATCCGGTGACCGCGCCGACCAGCAGGCACGCCAGCCAGACCTGCAGCCAGTACGCCGGATAAAGGCTGAACGGCAGCGCCCAGCCAAAGGCAACCGGATTGACACGGGCAACCAGCACCCAGGACAAAAAAACGCCCAGCGGCGTTGCCAGTACTGCCAGCCCAGTGGTGAGCAGCATGGCATGGGCACACAGGCGCCAGCGCAGCTCAGTACGGGTCAAACCACAGACATGGATCAGCGTGTAGAGGCGCTGACGCAGTCGAAACAAGGCTAGCGCCATCAGCCCCAGCGCAACGCCGGAGAGCAACAGCGTCAACCCGCTGAGCGCACCCGTAATACTGAACGTACGGCCAAACACCGCCCGGGCAGCGGACTTGAGTGAAGCCTGGTCACGCAGCCGACTGCCTGCAAGCCAGGCATGTTGCTGCGTCCAGTGCTGCCAGTCGGGCCTCGCGCCCGGCGTGAGTCCCAGCACGAACGTAGTGTAACGACCGGGCAGCGCCTGGGGCAGATGGCTGATCGCCAGCAGGATTTCGCCGTTTGGCCGCCCATAGTCGGCATAGATGGCCACGACCCGATAGAGTTTTTCCAGCGCGCCAAGACGCACGGTGATCCAGTCTCCCAACTTGAGTCGCTGGCGCCGTGCCAGCTGCTCATTCACCAGCACGCCCTGCCCCTGCAGCGCCCGCCAGGGCTGCGGTTCTGCCTGCAGGAATTCCCAGTCCGAAACCAGATCGGACTGTGGATCCACACCCAGCACATCCACCGCCTGCTGCTCCACCAGTGCCTGCCCGCGCACCCGTGGCAGCACCGACTCCACATGCGGCAGGGCCTGCAGCGGTGCAACCCAGTCCTGCAGCCGAACCGGCCGCCCGGGATCCAGGTAAAGCTCCCCCTGCAATCGCTGATCAAGCCAGCGCACAAAGGTGCTTTCAAAGCCCGTCACCATGGCCTGAATACCGATGGCCGAAGCAATGGAGAACGCCAGCGCCAGTAATGGCAGGCGCAGCAATCGACACAGCGCCTGCATTTCCGAGCAGGACCATTCCAGCAAAGGGCGACGGCCACTGCCGCGCTCTAACAGGACCAACAGCCCCTGCAACAGCCCGCTGACCAAACGGGGCAATAGCAGGCCCGCGCCGAGCAAACAGGCGCCCGTGGCAATAAAGATCAGCCACAGGGGCGTGTTCAGATCCAGCATCAGGCCCAAAACACCCGCCTGCATCAGCAGCACACCGGCCAGCCAGCCCCAGGGGCTCTCGGCGCTGCTTGACGATGCCGGCCTTACGCCAGCACGCAGCATAAAAATATCGCTGCAGGCCCAGCCCAGCAGCACCAGCAATATAATCGCGGCCCGTAACCAGAGGGCACCTGCAGACAAGCCAGCCCCCAGCCCCTGGACACTGAACAACCCCGCCAGCGTGGCACGAAAGCCATCGGCCAGCAGCCCGGCGAGGCCATGCCCGAACCATACGCCCAGGGCACCACCGATGACACAGAGCAGCAGCATTTCCAGCAGCAGGTACAACCGCAACCGCCACAGCTCAACACCCTGCCGATAAAGTATCTCCAGGCTGTTCATGCGCTGTGCCATGGCAAACAAATAAACCGCCCGTACCAGTAGCGCAGCCACCAGCAGTGCCAGCCAGCCGAGCGCCTCCAGACTGAGCAAAAAACTGTGTGCCAGGGGGACTGACGAAACGCCGTAGTCGTACAGCGTCGCCTCGTACTCCGTGGGTAAAGCCTGGGCCAGGGGCGCCGGCATCAGCAGCTCGAGCCGGGCCTCACGGCCAAGCGATCCGGCAAGGCTCGCAATGGTGGCAATATCACCGACCAGCAGGTTGGCCGGCAGCTCGGGCACGTCGTGCAGAGAATATTCAGCGGGCATCGCGGGCATCCAATCCCGCCAGCGTTGCAGGGCCGGCAGCGTCCCCCACAGCCCCATTATTGCCCCGCCGGACTGCGCAGCCGCGCCGCCTGGCGCGGGTTCGGACAGCTGCTGCGCAAGGTGCTCAGAAGCCGCATCCATGCCCGGCGGCACAGGCAGGCAACTCGCCGTGAGCGGATCGAGACCCAGCAGGCGCAGCGCTGGCTGCCGATCATCGGAGGTCGACATGCGACGGGCAGCCTGCGGTTCGGCCAGCTGCAGATCCAGCCTCGGCGTGATGCAAAAGCCCGCTCGGCGCAGGCGCGCAAAATCGTCAACCCGGAGCGGACCGCCATCCTGACGTCGCACCGATAGCACCGGTACCTGAGCCTGCAAAGAGGCTTCGATGGAGGCAGCCCCACGACTGGTGAGCGATTGCACGCCACTCCAGAGCATCGCGGCACAGGCCAGAATCAATAGCAGACCGACCAGCTGGCCAGGATGGCGCTGATAATGGCTCAGATACACGCGGCCCAGGTTCATGGCCGCAACTCACCATTACTCAGCTCCAGCACTCGATCACAGCACTGCGCCAGCGCCGGATTATGGGTCACGATCAGGGACGTCAGGCGGCGCTCGTGCATTGCCTCGAAGAACAGCGGCATCACCCGCCGCGCGCTGGCCTGATCCAGGCTGCCGGTAGGCTCGTCGGCCAGCATCAGCTCCGGCTGCATGGCAAATGCACAGGCAAGCGCCGCACGCTGACGTTGCCCCCCCGACAGCTGATCGGGGTAACGCTGCGCCACCTCGGCGATGCCCAGCGCCTGCAGCAACTCGAGTGGCTCAACCGCAAGACCTGCCAGCCCCGCCCGAAAAACAATATTGCGTGAGACATTGAGGGTTGGAATCAGGTTGCCATCCTGAAACAGGGTGGCAATACGGCTGCGACGCAGACGTGCCCAGTCGTTGTCGCTGAGCCCCTGGCAGGCCTGACCAAAAACCTCCAGGCAACCCCGATCGGGCCGCATCAGGCCGTTAAGCAGATTAAGCAGGGTCGACTTGCCACATCCAGACGGCCCCATAATGGCCACGGACTCGCCCGCCGCAAGCTCAAACGACAGCCCGCGCAGCACCTCGACCCGGGTATCCCCGCGACCGTAATGCTTACAAATACCATCCGCCCGTATTACCAGTTCCGTCATAGCCATTCGCATCCTGCCACCGCACTTATTATAGGGGGCTGCACCGACTATGCTGTAAATGCCGGAATCATTGCAGGAACCGTCATGCCCAGAGCCCCCATCGAGCGACGCGAAGTATTGCGCCATCTGGCCAGCGGATTGGGACTTATAGCCCTTCCCGCCTGGTTGAGGGTCCCCGGCGCCTATGCCGACCGGCTCGACCCAACACCCCGTCAGACCGCGGGTCCCTTCTATCCCGACCCGCTGCCACTGGAACAGGATAACGACCTGATTATCCTCAGTGACAGCCTGACACCGGCCAGTGGCATTATCACGCACCTGCGCGGGCGGATCCTGAGCCTGTCGGGCGAGCCGGTACGCAACGCCCTGGTGGAAATCTGGCAGGTGGATGCCAACGGTGTCTATCTGCACCCTCGCAGCGGCGGCGCGGCACGACGCGACCCGCATTTCCAGGGATACGGCCGCTTCGAGACGTCATCCAGCGGCGACTATTACTTTCGCACCGTGCGCCCCGTACCCTACCCCGGTCGGACACCCCATATTCATCTCGCCGTTACGCCCCCGGGCCGGCAACGCTGGACCACACAGTGCTATATCCGGGGCGAGCCCGGCAACGCCCGGGATGCCGTGCTCAACAGCATCCGTGACCGTCAACTGCGCGAGCGTGTTCTGGTGGATTTTCGCCCCAGACCCGACTCATCGCTGGGGGAGCTGGATGCCCGCTTCGATATCATTCTAAACCTCAGGGCCTAACGCAGGATTGGCCGCAAGTCGATGCTCAACAGCACCACCAACGCTGAGATAGCGTACAGGCGCTCCGGCAGGTAGCAGAAAGCGCAAATTAACCGCCGGCACGAATACGCCAAGGTTGGCAGCGTCTGATACGCTTAAAGGGCTGTCAGCAAATTTCGAGGAGACCACTATGCAAAACATCGCCCGCCTGCGTGATTTTGTTCAGGCCTTCACCCGCCTCATCGATGAAGCCGCCGATGACCAGGCGCGTGTCATGGATTCGGGGGAGGTGCTGCTCGCCGACCTGATACGTCACGACGACTGGCTTCCGGAGGCGTACAGTCAGCCAGGGCTCACCGAATATCGCCAGTACCTGTTGCATTGCGATCCACTTGAGCGTTTTTCGATTGTGAGCTTTGTGTGGGGCCCCGGCCAAAGTACCCCGATACACGATCACGGCGTTTGGGGCATTATTGGCGTGCTACGCGGCCTGGAGCGCTGCGAAGAATTCGCACCTGACCCCCAGACGGGCAAACTGCTGGCGCTAGGCACTCACGAGCTGCACCCCGGCAGCATTGATCTCGTATCTCCGCGCATCGGCGATATACATCGCGTATCCAACGGCTTGAACGACGCTCCCTCCATCAGCATCCACGTCTACGGAACCAATATCGGTACCCACAGCCGCCATATCTACGACCCGAACACCAGCTCACAGCACCACTTTGTCTCCGGATATTCCAATGAGGAGATCATCAACCTGTGGAACTACTCGGATACGGACAGCTGAGCGCAGCGTCTCAGGCCACACAATTGAAAACGCCGGGGCCTTTGCAGGACCCCGGCGCGAAAGGCCGCAGATTAAGGCGTTAACGCAGTAACAGTAACGGTGTGCGGGTATTGTTCAGCATATTGCGGGTCGTACTGCCGACCAGCAGCTGGCGAATACGGGAGTGACCGTAGGCCCCCATCACCATCAGATCGATGCCATTTTCTGCCTGGTAAGCATGCAGCACAGGCTCAACATCACCGCTTTTCAACACTGCAATCACATCAAAACCGGCCTTCTCCAGCGTCTTGCGCGCGCCATCCAGTGCCGCGCGATGTTCTGCCGTATCAGCCCCCACCATAACCAGATGGCAAGGCAGGCCCCGAAACAGCGGGCTGGCCGCCAGCATCTCGACACCCTTGAGCGTCGTGGCGCTGCCATCAAATGCCAGCATCAGGCTTCGCGGCGGCTGAAACTCACCCGGAATCACCAGAATGGGCCGGTGCATGGTACGAATCACGCTCTCGACATGCCCCCCCACCGGCATGCCGGGACGATGGCTGTGAGTACTGTGCAGCCCCAGCACCAGCAGGCGGATGTCCGCCTCCAGTTCGCCCAGGCTTTCGGCCAGGTCTCCGTGGCGCTGCATCTGTGCGGGCGCTTCGACGCCACTGTTGCGGGCCCGCTCGGCGGCCGCATCCAGCATGGCCTTGCCAGCCTCGATCGCCAGGCGACCGCGCTTTTCATCCAGTGTGGCCAGCTCGTCCAGCAGGTGCTCGCGACTGCCCAGACCGATGTTGCCGCTCAGATCCACCTCGGTCACATGGTCGCTGCGATCCAGCACATGCAGCAGCACCAGCGGCGCGTCCAGGCGCTTGCTGGCCCAGCTGGCACTGTCGCACACGGCGGCCGAAGACTGCATGGCGCCAATACAGGCAAATACTTTATTCATGGACGATCACTCTCCCTGTACAGCGTTAGACGGGACCAATCTGCGCTGGCAGCGCCCTGCAGGCCGCAGGGGTCAACCATAACATGCCTGAGGGGCCAGAAAAGCCCCCGCTATCTGGTTGTTACGTCATTCAAGCCGAACGGTCACGGCCCCGGGATCAGTGACCGATCAGCTCGTCCACATTGCCCGGCTTGTCGTACTGGCCGAAGCGGTCAACAATGGTCGCGCTCGCTTCATTCAGCCCGCGGACCTCAACCTCGGTCCCTTCGCGACGGAACTTGAGCACCACCTTGTCCAGCGAGGATACGGCGGTGATATCCCAGAAATGCGCATGGCTGACGTCGATGACCACCTTGTCCAGCACTTCCTTGAAATCAAAGGCGCTAATGAACTTGTCCGCCGAGGCGAAAAACACCTGCCCCGACACCCGATACTCGCGCAGCGACTGGGCTTCGTCCAGATGGGTATCCACCCGCATGTAATGCCCAACCTTGCTGGCGAAGAACATCGCGGCCAGCAGCACCCCCACAAAGACACCGTAGGCCAGGTTGTGGGTAAAGACCACCACCACCACGGTCGCCAGCATGACCAGATTGGTCGACAGCGGATGCTGTTTCAGATTGCGAATCGAATCCCAGCTGAAGGTACCGATGGATACCATGATCATCACCGCGACCAGGGCCGCCATGGGAATCTGCGCCACCCACTCATCGAGAAACACCACCATGATCAGCAGCAGCAGGCCGGCCGTGAGGGTCGACAGGCGAGTACGGCCACCGGATTTAACGTTGATCACGGACTGGCCGATCATGGCACAGCCGGCCATGCCGCCGAGCAGGCTGGAGGCAATGTTGGAAATGCCCTGCCCCTTGCACTCGCGATTCTTGTCGCTGGAGGTATCGGTCAGGTCATCCACGATGGTGGCGGTCATCATGGATTCCAGCAGCCCCACCACCGCCATGGCGGCCGCATAGGGGAAAATAATCTGCAGGGTTTCAAAATTCAGCGGCACATCAGGCCACAGGAACACCGGCAGGGTATCCGGCAGTTCCCCCATGTCGCCGACAGTACGGATATCCAGCCCCAGGTACATCGAGACGCCAGTCAGCGTCAGGATGCACACCAGCGGGGACGGTATCGCCCGGGTGATATAGGGAAACAGGTAGATGATACCCAGGCCGGCGGCGGTCATGGCATAGACATGCCAGGTCACGTCAATCAGCTCCGGCAACTGCGCCATAAAGATCAGAATCGCCAGCGCATTGACAAAGCCGGTCACCACCGAGCGGGACACGAAACGCATCAGGCTGCCGAGTTTCAGGTAACCGGCACCGATCTGCAGCACCCCGGTCAGTAACGATGCGGCCAGCAGGTATTCGAGGCCGTGCTCACGCACCAGGGTTACCATCAGCAGCGCCATGGCGCCGGTCGCCGCCGAGATCATGCCGGGGCGGCCACCCACAAAGGCAATCACCACGGCAATGCAGAAGGAGGCGTACAGGCCCACCTTTGGATCCACACCGGCAATGATTGAAAAGGCAATCGCCTCGGGAATCAGGGCCAACGCCACCACGGCACCAGCCAACAGGTCGCCACGCGTGTTGGAGAGCCAGTGGCGTTGCAAAGAGTTAATCATCCGTTATCCGTCAGGTCATCGAGTTTCGGTACAGCACCGCTATGCTGTTACCGGAGAATTAATGAGGGGCGCCAAACATACCGGCCAGGCCGGCGGGGCTTGCGATTTGCGGCCTGAACAGGGCCACCTGTACACGGCACAAAGCGTACTGAAAAGCGGCCCCGGCCAACGCTGGAGCTGCTGTTTTTGCATGTGCACAACGCGCGGCTGGCTACGTTACCGGCTTGCGCCCATAGCGTCAAGTCGGCGCCTTAGCCCTGCCTGCCAGCCCGCGCGCGCCACATTTACCGAAAAGAGTGGTTAGCGGCTGTGCTCCAGCAGGTCGTCCACCACCGCTTTTTCCGCCTCCAGATCGTCCGGCTCCGCCGCCACGCGCGGCAGTATCAGGTTAAGGATGATGGCGGCAAAACCGCTCAGCGCGACACCCTGCAGGCTCATTTCACCCTGCCCGACAACCATGCCACCGATACCGAACACCAGCACCGTGGCGACGATCACCAGATTGCGCTGCTCACCCAGATCGACCCGGGCCTTGATCAGTGTATTCATGCCCACCGCCGCGATGGAGCCAAACAACAGGATCAGAATACCGCCCATCACCGGCGTCGGGATGGTCTGCAGCAGAATGCCGATCTTGGCGACAAAGGCCAGCGCAATCGCAAACAGCGCCGCCCAGGTCATGATCACCGGGTTGAATGCCCGTGTCAGCATCACCGCACCGGTCACTTCGGAGTACGTCGTGTTAGGCGGCCCGCCGAGCATCGCCGCGGCGGATGTCGCCAGGCCATCTCCCAGCAGCGTACGATGCAGGCCGGGCTTTTTCAGGTAGTCCTTGCCGGTAACACTGCTGATGGCCAGCACATCACCCACATGCTCGATCGCGGGCGCAATGGCCACCGGCAGCATGAACAGAATGGCCTGCCAGTGGAACTCCGGGCTCACAAAGGCCGGCACCGAGAACCAGGCCGCCTGTTGCACCGCGGCGTAGTCCACCATTCCCATCAGGTTGGCCAGCAGGTACCCGACCAGCACGCCGGAGAGAATGGGTACCAGGCGAAAGATGCCATGGGCGAACACCGCCACCACCAGGGTGGACACCAGCGCCGCCATGGACACGACCATCGCATCAGCGTACGGGAACAGCTCGATACTGCCATCGCCACTTTTGCCCATCGCCATATTGACCGCCACCGGCGCCAGTCCCAGGCCAATCACCATAATGATGGGGCCTGTCACGACCGGCGGCATCAGCCTGTGGATGAAGCCCGCGCCGCGAAGTTTCACTGCCAGCGACAACAGCAGGTAAAGCAGCCCTGCCGCCATGAGTCCACCCATGGTGGCGGGAATGCCCCAAGTCTGGACACCGTAGATGATGGGCGCAATAAAGGCGAAGGACGAGGCCAGGAAAACCGGTACCGTGCGCTTGGTCGCCACCTGAAACAGCAAGGTGCCTGCACCGGCCGTAAAGAGTGCGACGCTCGGATTCAGGCCGGTCAGCAGCGGCACCAGCACCAGGGCACCGAAGGCAACAAACAGCATTTGCGAGCCGGCCAGCGCGCTGCGCCATCCGCTCAGGTGATATTCACCGTGGTGAGACATAGGTCAATTCCCTCAGGTGCCAAAAATCTTGTCGCCGGCATCACCAAGACCCGGAATAATGTAGCCATGCTCATTCAGGTGGCTGTCGACAGACGCGGTAAAAATATCAACATCGGGGTGGGCTTCCTGCACCTTTTTGAGGCCTTCCGGCGCCGCAACCAGGATCAGGGTACGGATACTGGTGCAGCCGGCCTTCTTCAGCATGTCGATGGTCGCCACCAGGGAGCCGCCGGTCGCCAGCATCGGATCGATGATCAGCGCCATGCGCTCTTCGATATCATTCGCCAGTTTTTCGAAATAAGGTACCGGCTCCAGGGTTTCTTCGTCGCGATACAGGCCGACAACAGAGATTTTGGCGGCGGGCACCAACTCCAGCACACCATCCAGCATGCCGATACCCGCACGCAGGATCGGCACCACAGTAATTTTCTTGCCCTTGATGCGCTCCGCCGTCACGGGGCCGCACCAGCCGTCTACCTGGTAGGGCTCAAGCTCCAGGTCCTTGGTCGCCTCATAGGTCAGCAGACAACCCACTTCCGACGCCAACTGCCGGAAACTGCGGGTACTCAGATCGGCAGACCGCATCAGACCCAGCTTATGGCGGATCAATGGGTGGCGGATTTCATGAACGCTCATGCACAAACCTCTTTTGACAACCTTCAGAACCCGGTTAACGAACCGGGCTCCATGTTAAACCGGCAACACCAACCGGCGACAGCGTGGGGTTAGCCCCCATCGGCACACGGGCAGCGCCCAACGGATAGCACCGCCGCATCCTTTCTTTCCTCAGCAATTCTCAGCAATTGTCGTGCCGGTCAGGAAATGTGGCTGCATCCTAGCCAAAAGGCGGGAGTTTGTCATCCGCCCAACCGCTTGCCATCTGACCGGTCAGTCAGTATCGTGAGGCCGACTAGCTGCGCGGGCACTGCACCCTGCGCCACAACACTGTTCCCTAAACCCTGACACCCAAGCCCATGCCAAATACCGACCTGGATCATATCCGCGAGGTTTACGCCCAAGCGGACCTGCTGCACAGCGCCGCCGAGGTGGAAGCTGCCATCGACACCATGGCACTAGCCATCAGCCAGACCCTGCACGATCGCAATCCCGTACTGTTCAGCATCATGAATGGCGGACTGGTAATCGGAGGCAAGCTCCTGACCCGGCTTGAATTCCCGCTGGAGGCCAGCTACCTGCACGCGACCCGCTATCGCAACAGCACCCGCGGCTATGGCCTGGAATGGAAAGTCCCCCCCATGGTGGACTTCAAGGGTCGCCCGGTATTGATCATCGACGATATTCTGGACGAGGGGCATACCCTCGCGGAAATCATCGATTACTTTAAGCAAGCAGGCGCGGCAGAAGTCTACACTGCGGTACTGGTCGACAAGCAGCACGATCGCAAGGCTCGTCCCGGCTTGAAAGCGGACTTTGTCGGCCTTGATGCCGAAGATCGGTACCTGTTTGGTTTTGGCATGGACTACCACGGCTACTGGCGCAATGCGCCGGGCATCTTCGCCGTCAAGGGCATGTAAGCACCGTTAGTTAAGGCAAAGCCCAAAAAAATACGCAAGACGCCACAGAAACCAAAAAGCCGACGCGGGGCTCGTTAGACCGGCGTCGGCTTTTTATGGTGTTTGCTCAGGGATGCAGTTCGTCAAACAGCGCGACAAACTCCTGGGTCAATTTGTGATTCGGTGCCATGTGGATCAGCGGACGCGATTCGTTATGGGATTCGCGCATCTTCACCGAGGATGAAATTTTGCTGCCAAGCATCGGCAGGTTTTCTGCTATCAGATCCGCCACCATTTTTTGCGGCAGTGTTGCCCGCGGCTGAAACTGGTTCACCACAATGCCCTCGACCTGCAACAGGTCGTTGTGATCCTGCTGGGTTTCACGCACGTTATCCATCAGGCTGTAGAGCGCCTGGCGGGCAAATTCGTCACAATCGAACGGAATCAGGCAACGCTCTGCCGCCACCAGTGCCGACAACGTGAAAAAATTGAAGGCCGGTGGCGTATCAATGTAAATGGCATCGTAATCATCCAGCTGTTTCAGTGCGTCGCGCAACTTGTAGATCTTGTGCTTTGATTCGAGCTTTGCCTGCAGGTCCGTGACATCCGGATTGGACGGAATCAGAAACAGGTTTTCGTAGGGCGTTTCATGCACAAACTCGTCCGGGCCCGAGGACTTGAGCTGAAAACTCAGCATCTGCTCAAAAAAATCGCGAATATCCGTCTGGGTATGGGCCGCATTCTCACCCAGCAGATAGTGGGTCGAGTTGCACTGCGGATCCAGATCGATCACCAGCGTTTTCAGCCCCCGCACTGCACTGATGGCCGCCAGGTTTGTGGTGATACTGGATTTCCCCACACCACCTTTCTGGTTGAATACAACACGCTTCATTTTATTATTCTCCGTACTTGCCTCACCCCTGCGACAGCAGAGCTCGCAAGTCGATAATGGCGGCGTTGGCCCGGGAAATATAGGAGGCCATCACCAGGGAGTGGTTGGCCACCAGTCCGAATTCGGTGCCGTTGAGGATAAACGGGCTCCAGATGGTGCCCTGTGTCGACTCAAGCTCCCGAATAATCTGCTGCAAACTAACCAGTGCTTCCTTTTTGTCCAGCGTGTTGGAAAAGTCAATTTCCACCGCTCTCAGGATGTGCACCAGTGCCCAGGCAGTACCGCGAGCCTCGTAAAAAACATTGTCGATCTGCATCCAGGGCGTCTGGATTTCGGCTTGCCGGCTGTTCGCTGACATCGATTCGCCTTCCAGTAAAGTGCCTGCCAGAGCATTCTTTCCGACACTGGCGCTGAGCCGCTGCGACAGGCTGCCCAGGCGCGTCGAGACATCTCCCAGCCAGTCGTGCAGGTTGTCGGCCCGGGGATGGAACTCGGCCTGAGGCTGATTAGTATCGGTAAGGCGGGCCTGATAGGAACGAAGATGCGTCAGCGCCTTGCGGTACTCCCGCTCGGTCGGTGGGAGCAGCCAGCTGTTGTTGTCAAAATGCAGCAGCGGCTCGGCTTCGATCAGATCCTTGTCCTCGGTCGACTGCGACTGAGAGCGGCTGAATGACTTGCGCAAGGCGCTGCTCAGATCCCGCGCCTGAACCAGCACGCCAAACTCCCAGCGCGGCACGTTGTCGAGCCAGACACCCGGCGGCAGGCGATCGTTACGCAAGTAACCGCCCGGCTTGTCCAGCAGCGTCTCCACAATGGTGACCAGCGCAGCGGTTGTATGGGCACCGGGGACTGCAGAGGTGCTCGCTTGCCTGGAGGCGACTTCGCGGACATTAAAATGTCCCGGCTCCCAGCTCCAGTAAATGCCGACCAGCAGCGCACCCAGCAGATAGAGGCCAAGCAAAACGCCTGCACCCTTGAGCCAGACGGATGTTCCCGGACCCGCTGCTATTCGATCCCACTTGTCGAGCCACCAGCGCTGCAGTTTTTCCAATGCCATTCCCTTTATACCTGGATGTGCCTTTAATGCTGCAACGCACTATCTCCGATTTGCCTAACAGCGTCAACGTCCGCCCCGGCGCGCACACCGGCCGACCATGCAGCAAAGGCGCCATCTGGACAAAAAAAGATCATCAATGATAGACAACAGACTAGGAAATCGAGGTTAACTTCGCTGAAATAGCTGCTAACGCCGCAAATTATGACTTGCGATAGACAGTGCCGCCGGATTCATGCAAACTAGGCGGTCATATCTCCTGTATGTCGTAAGTCTGTTGATTTTCGAGGCGTTTTTGATGGCAAAAATACTGGTGCTGCACGGCCCCAACCTGAACCTGCTTGGCACCCGGGAACCCGGTATTTACGGTGCAGCCACGCTCGCGGACATCAACCGCTCGCTGGAAAGCCAGGCCCAGGCCGCCGGCCATCAGTTGAGCCATCTGCAAAGCAATGCCGAATTTCAACTGATTGATCGTATCCATGCCGCACGGGATGAAGGCGTCGCCTTTATCATTATCAATCCGGCGGCGTTTACCCACACCAGTGTCGCTCTGCGCGATGCACTGCTGGGCGTGGATATTCCGTTTTACGAAGTCCATTTGTCCAACGTGCATGCTCGCGAGGCCTTCCGTCATCATTCGTATTTTTCGGATGTCGCCAAGGGCGTAATCTGCGGCTTTGGCAGCCAGGGGTACAACTTTGCACTGCAGGCCGTCATTGACGGCCTGGCGTAATCAACACGGGGCCTGATCGTCGCCTGACAGGTTCCTGAACCCACTTATTTAGCCATTTCAAGCATTAACAAAGAGAACCCATATGGATATCCGCAAAGTCAAGAAGCTGATCGAACTGCTGGAAGAGTCCAACATCAACGAAATCGAAATCAAAGAGGGTGAAGAGTCTGTGCGCATCAGCCGCATGGCTCAGTCCGTACCCGCCCAGATGATGATGCCGGCCGGCTATCCCCAGATGACTGCGGCACCTGCACCTGCACCTGCTGCCGCGCCGGTTGCTGTAGCCGCCGCCGAGCCTGCCGCGACAACAGAAGTAGACGGGCATGTTGTGCGCTCGCCAATGGTGGGCACCTTCTACCGCGCGCCATCTCCGAGCTCGCCAGCCTTTATCGAAGTGGGCAAGACCGTCAAGGTTGGTGATGTTATCTGCATCGTTGAAGCGATGAAAATGATGAACCAGATTGAAGCCGACAAAGCCGGTGTAGTGGAAGCCATTCTGGTTGAAGAGGGCCAGCCGGTCGAATATGACCAGCCGCTCGTCACCATCGTCTAACGACTCTTCGCCCGATCAAGGAATTGACCCGATGCTTGAAAAAGTCGTCATCGCCAACCGAGGCGAAATCGCGCTGCGAATTCTGCGAGCCTGTAAAGAGCTGGGCATTAAAACCGTCGCCGTGCATTCTGTCGCAGACCGCGATCTGATGCATGTACGCCTGGCAGACGAAGCCGTCTGCATTGGCCCTGCTCCATCCAAAAACAGCTACCTGAATATTCCGGCGATCATCAGCGCCGCCGAAGTGACCGATGCCGGCGGCATTCACCCCGGCTACGGATTCCTGGCGGAAAACGCCAACTTCGCCGAGCAGGTTGAACGCTCGGGCTTCGCGTTCATTGGCCCGAAGTCAGAAACCATTCGCCTGATGGGCGACAAGGTTTCAGCCATCAAGGCGATGAAAAAGGCCGATGTACCGACCGTTCCTGGCTCCGACGGCCCGCTGCCCGAAGATCCCGATGAGATTTATGCCATCGCGCACCGTATCGGCTACCCGGTGATTATCAAGGCCGCTGCCGGTGGCGGCGGTCGCGGTATGCGTGTCGTCCATACGGAAGCGGCACTGCTGAACTCCATCCATGTCACTCAGTCCGAAGCCGCAGCCGCCTTTGGTGACGATACGGTTTACATGGAAAAATTCCTCGAAAACCCGCGCCATGTGGAAGTGCAGGTTCTGGCCGATGGCCAGGGCAATGCGATCCACCTGTATGACCGCGACTGCTCCATGCAGCGCCGGCATCAGAAGGTCGTCGAGGAAGCCCCCGCACCGCATATCGATGAAGAGGCCCGCCAGCGCGTACTGAAAGCCTGTGTCGATGCCTGTATTAAGATTGGCTACCGCGGTGCAGGTACCTTCGAGTTCCTGTACGAAGACGGCCACTTCTACTTTATCGAGATGAATACCCGCGTTCAGGTTGAGCATCCGGTAACCGAGATGATCACCGGCGTCGACATCGTCAAGGAACAACTGCGCATCGCCTCCGGCCTGCCGCTGTTCTACAAGCAGGAAGACATCGTCGTGCGCGGCCATGCCTTTGAATGCCGCATCAATGCCGAAGACCCGAAAACCTTCCTGCCAAGCCCGGGTACCGTGAAGCACTTTCACACGCCTGGCGGTTTCGGCATTCGAGTGGACTCGCACCTGTACAACGGCTACACCGTGCCGCCACACTATGATTCACTGGTCGCCAAGCTGATTACCTTTGGCGATGACAGGGACATCGCCCTGACCCGCATGCGTAATGCGCTGGACGAAATGCTGGTTGAAGGCATTCGCACCAACATCCCGCTGCATCAGGACATTGTGCGCGATACAAACTTCGGCCGCGGTGGTGTAAACATTCACTACCTGGAAAAGAAACTGGGCCTCTAAAAGCCTGGAATCCTTCCGCGGCGGCTTCAGCAGGAGTCCGCCGCGGCACCCGACAAAGCCCGCCGCAGCGGGCTTTTGTATTTGCGCTGCCTATGCCCTGACCAAGACGCGTAGCACGGGACAGCCGCATGGTTTCCTGTACTGCACGAATCAGCCATACTCAGCGATAACACTACGAATACGGATCCGCCATGCCCTGGTTACAAATCAAGCTATCCATCGAACCGGATGTCGCCGAGCAATATGAGGACATCCTGTTAGCCGCCGGCTGCGCCGCTGTCACCTACCAGGACTCGGCCGACGAACCCATTTTCGAACCGGATCTGGGCACCACGCCACTGTGGTCGAACACCACCATTACCGGCCTGTTTGCCACCGAACATGACCTGGATGAAACCACCCGGTTCGTGCGCCAGGCACATGAACAGCTGTTCGCCGGCAAGCCCATGCCTGAACTCAAGGCTGAAATCCTGGAAGACAAGGACTGGGAGCGGGAATGGATGGCCAACTATCACCCCATGCGCTTTGGTCAGCGCCTGTGGGTCTGCCCCAGCTGGCGTGAAGCGCCCGAGCCTGAAGCGGTGAACATGATGCTGGATCCGGGTCTTGCGTTTGGCACCGGCACCCACCCCACCACGGCGCTCTGCCTGGAATGGCTCGACAGCGAACCGCTGCAGGACAAGCAGGTGATCGACTACGGCTGCGGCTCCGGCATCCTGGGCATCGCAGCCCTGCTGCTTGGAGCACGCCACGTGCTGGCAGTCGATATCGATCCGCAGGCATTACAGGCCACCAACAGCAACCTGGAGCGCAACAAGCTCGACCCCGCCCGCCTGACCACCTGCCTGCCACCTCAGGCCCCGGCACTGGAAGCCGACCTGCTGGTCGCCAACATCCTGGCCGGCCCGCTGGTCGAGCTGGCCCCGACCCTCGCCGAACGGGTACGCACCGGCGGGCGCATCGCGCTGTCGGGCCTGCTGGAACGCCAGGCCGGCGATATAGGCGCGGCCTATGGTCAGTGGTTCAAGCTGGATCCGGTCGTCGAGCGGGATGGCTGGATAAGGATCTCCGGCACGAGGCTCTAATGTGATGAATGACGGCATCGTCACCGAATGTCCGGAGTGCGAAACACGCTTCAATGTCAGTGACGGCCAGCTCAAGCTGGCCGATGGCAAGGTTCGATGCGGCGCCTGCCTGCGGGTGTTTGATGCCAGGGCACAGCAGCCTTACTCGCAAGACGGCGTCCAAACGAACAGCAGTGCTCAACAGAGTAAACCTGGGCAGACATACTCCCTGCATGTGCGCCATGCCGACACTCCGCAGACCGATGCGCCTTCCAGAACCGCAGCTTCCCAGGCCCTAGCCCCTGACGCAGCTGCACAATCGTTCGATCCGGATGCCCCGCTTGAAGTAAGCAGCCTGCCGCACGCGGCAGGCCAAGGCTCAGCGCCGGCACAAGGGCTCGATACCGCCCTCGATAGATCGGTGGGACCGCCTTCGGTGGGGACGCCATCGCTGGAGCCGCCCCCGGCCCGACCGAGCGCGGCCGGACCAATCCCGATAGCCGGCTTGCTGCGCGATCCTTCAGAGCAGCACGAGCAGGAGCCTGTACAACCCGCTGTACAGCAGCCTGCTCGCCCACAGGCTGAACCACTCGCCGCGATGCCATCCAGCGAAGCCACCAGCCACGAACAGGCCGGTACGCACACCGAGGGTGACGCCGAAACGGCCACACCGGCCCGCAATCGCGATACAGCAGCGCAGGATACAACCGCCACACAATCGGCCCTGCCCATGGCTGATGCAACGCAGACAGCGCAGCCAGAAACCGCGACCGAGACAGAGACGACGCCCCCAGAAGTACCACAAACAGCGGTACCACAAACAGCGGCACCACTCGCAGAGACACCAAAGCCCCAGGGACTGGCCGCCCTGCAGGATTTGCACGCCGAGCCACTGGAGCTCACGCACCCGCCTGCCCCCGCACCGGCCGGCGCCATCCTGGGATGGAGCCTCGGCTGCCTGGCCGCCTGCGTGCTGCTGGCAGCACAACTGGCCTGGTACAACCGCATCGAGTGGTCCCGAGCACCGGCACTGGCCGAATACTACGACATTCTCTGTAACCAGGTGGAGTGCGCCATCCCCCCCCGTCAGGCCATTGAACTTATCCGCAACCGCCAGCTGGTGGTGCGTGCGCATCCCCGCTTCCAGGACGCGCTGAGTATCGACCTGCTGCTGGAAAACACGGCGGACTTTACCCAGCCCTTCCCCGCCATCGAGCTCAGCTTTTCCGACATTCGCGGCCGCACCGTTGCCCGCCGCGTGCTGCAACCACAGGACTATCTCGACGACGCCCTCAATCCGCTGAAGATGGAGCATTCACAGCCCTTCCAGGTCAATCTGGCCATTTTGGACCCGGGTCGACGCGCCGTCAGCTACGAGGTCCAGCTAGCACCAGCCCGGCTTTAGCGCAAGCGCGTTTTTGTTCATTTTTTCATCACATACGGGTTGGACGCGTTCGCCTGAAGCGGTATCATTGCCCACCTTCCTTGAGTGAACCAGGTTCGAAACCCTTTTGGGTTTCGCGGTGTTTTTTTCTCTGAAATAAGGTCTTCCATGTTTCAAATCGGCCCCTACACCATTGACAGTCAGGTCATTCTGGCACCAATGGCAGGTGTTACCGACAGGCCCTTTCGTCAGCTCTGTCGACGACTCGGTGCCGGCATGGTTGTATCCGAAATGGTGACCTCCGATACAAGGCTATGGAATAGCCGAAAATCCCTTAATCGTCTGAACCATGCCGGTGAGCCTGAACCCCGTTCAGTGCAGATTGCCGGTGGCGACCCTGAGATGATGGCCCAGGCAGCGCGCATGAACGTGGAGCGCGGTGCCCAGATCATCGATATCAACATGGGCTGTCCGGCGAAAAAGGTCTGCAACAAGGCGGCAGGTTCAGCGCTCCTGCAGGACGAACCGCTGGTACGCAGCATCCTGCATGCTGTGGTCGAAGCAGTCGACGTACCCGTCACACTGAAAATCCGCACCGGCTGGAACACCTCCAACCGCAACGGGCTTAATGTGGCGAAGATCGCGGAAGATGCGGGTATCAGTGCCCTGGCCGTGCATGGCAGAACACGCGCCTGCAATTACAGGGGCGAGGTCGAATACGACACCATCAGAGACATAAAACAGGCGGTATCACTGCCGGTATTCGCCAACGGCGACATCCGCACCCCCGAACAGGCCCGCGCGGTGCTGGACTACACCGGCGCCGACGCGGTCATGATTGGACGCGCCGCACAGGGCAGGCCCTGGGTGCTGCGCGAGATAGATCATTATCTGCGTTTCGGGCATACGCTTAAGGCTCCGAGCCTGGCTGAAATCAAGGGAATTCTGCTCGAGCATGTGCAGGGACTACACCAGTTTTACGGTGACTACATGGGCGTGCGCATTGCACGCAAGCATGTAGGCTGGTACCTGCAGGCCGAACAGGGTGGCAATTGCTTTAGACAAGCATTCAATCAGTTGGAAACAGCAGACGACCAGTTCGCCGCTATTGACGACTTTTTTGCCCAATGGGCACAAAGCGGCACAGCGGCCTGATCACAGGCAATGGACAGACACCCAAAGTGGATATTAAAGAACTTAAACAGCCGACACTTGCCACGCAACAGCCACAGGACACGCGCAATCAAACGCTGCGTGACAATGTGCACCAGTCTCTGACGCACTACTTCAAGCAGCTGGACGGCCAACCCGTCACCGACGTCTACCAGATGGTTCTGGCAGAAGTCGAGGCGCCGCTGTTTGAAACCGTCATGGCCTATACCAAGGACAACCAGACCAAGGCTTCCCAGCTGCTCGGTCTGAACCGCGGTACCCTGCGCAAGAAGCTGAAGCAGTACGGACTGCTGTAATAGATCCAATTCGTTAACCGGAAACCGGAAACCCGAACTACCATGGCAGAGCAACACAGCACCCAGGTTCGCCGCGCATTGATCAGCGTATCGGACAAGACAGGCATCGTCGAGTTTGCACGGGCCCTCGCAGCCGAAGGCGTCGAAATTCTCTCTACCGGCGGCACTTTCAAGCTGCTGCGCGAGCAGAACATCAACGCCGTTGAAGTATCCGACCACACCGGCTTTCCCGAAATGATGGACGGGCGCGTCAAAACCCTGCATCCGAAGATCCATGGTGGCATTCTGGGCCGTCGCGGCATCGATGATGCCATCATGCAGGATCATGGCATCGCCCCGATCGATATGGTGGTGGTAAACCTGTACCCCTTCGCCCAGGCCATCGCTCGCCCGGATTGCGATCTGCCCATGGCAATCGAGAATATCGACATTGGTGGCCCCACCATGGTGCGATCCGCTGCCAAAAATCATAAAGATGTTGCCATCGTCGTCAATTCTAGCGACTACGACGCCATTCTGGCCGAACTGAAGGACGCTGGCGGCCTGACTCACAAGACCCGCTTCGACCTGGCCGTAAAGGCCTTTGAGCACACCGCCGCCTACGATGGCATGATTGCCAATTACCTGGGCGCCATCGTCGATGGCAGCGAAGAGGCGCCGGCCGAATTCCCGCGCACCTTCAACACCCAGTTCATCAAGGCTCAGGACATGCGCTACGGCGAGAACCCGCACCAGAAAGCGGCCTTCTACGTTGAGGCCAATCCGGCGGACATCGGCATCGCCACCGCGCGCCAGTTGCAGGGCAAGGAACTGTCCTACAACAACGTTGCCGATACCGATGCCGCGCTTGAGTGCGTCAAGAGCTTCGTCAAGCCGGCCTGCGTCATCGTCAAGCACGCCAACCCGTGCGGTGTCGGTGTAAGCCCGGAAGGCGGCATTCGCCAGGCCTACGAGCTGGCCTATGCCACCGACACCGAATCGGCCTTTGGCGGCATCATCGCCTTCAACCGTGAACTGGATGCCGACACGGCGCAGGCCATCGTTGATCGCCAGTTCGTCGAAGTCATCATTGCCCCCAGCATCAGCCAGGAAGCCCGTGCCGTGGTTGCCGCCAAGGCAAACGTACGACTGCTCGAGTGCGGCCAGTGGTCTGCCGAGCGCATTAACGACCTGGACTACAAGCGCGTCAACGGCGGCCTGCTGGTCCAGAGCCGCGATACCGGCATGATCGGTGCGGACGATCTCAAGATCGTCACCCAGCGCGCGCCCACCGAAGCCGAAGTGCACGATCTGATCTTCGCCTGGAAAGTGGCCAAGTTCGTTAAATCCAACGCCATCGTCTACGCCAAGAACCGCCAGACCATCGGTGTGGGCGCCGGCCAGATGAGCCGCGTCAACTCGGCTCGCATTGCCGGCATCAAGGCTGAACACGCAGGGCTGCAGGTTGAGGGCGCCGTGATGGCATCCGATGCCTTCTTCCCGTTCCGCGACGGTATCGACAACGCGGCCAAGGCCGGCATCACTGCAGTGATCCAGCCCGGCGGTTCAATGCGCGACGACGAAGTGATCAAGGCCGCCGACGAGGCGGGTATCGCCATGGTCTTCACCGGTATGCGTCACTTCCGCCACTAAGGCGTGCAGGGAGATTCCATGAAAGTATTGATCATCGGCTCCGGCGGGCGTGAACACGCCCTTGCCTGGAGTACAGCACGCGACGCCGGTGTCGAGAAAGTCTTCGTGGCACCCGGCAATGCCGCCACGGCCCTGGAAGCCAAGATCGAGAACGTCGCTATCGACGTGCTCGACCTGGACGGCCTGGTGGCCTTTGCGCACAAAGCCGCCATCGACCTGACCATTGTCGGCCCTGAAGCGCCGCTGGTGGCCGGTGTCGTGGACCGCTTTCGCGCCGAAGGCCTCGCCATCTTTGGTCCCAGCGCTGCCGCCGCGCAGCTTGAAGGTTCCAAGGCCTTCACCAAGGACTTCCTGGCCCGGCATCAGATCCCGACGGGGGAATACCAGAATTTCACCGACATAGAGCCGGCCCTGGCCTATGTGCGTGAAAAAGGTGCCCCCATCGTCATCAAGGCCGATGGCCTGGCCGCCGGCAAGGGCGTGATCGTTGCCATGACCCTCGAAGAAGCCGAAGACGCCATCCGCGACATGCTGGCCGGCAACGCCTTTGGCGAAGCCGGCAGCCGCGTGGTGATCGAGGAATTCCTTGATGGCGAAGAAGCCTCCTTCATCGTCATGGTGGACGGCGAGCATGTTCTGGCCATGGCCACCAGCCAGGACCACAAGCGCGTGGGCAATGGCGATACCGGTCCCAACACCGGTGGCATGGGTGCCTACTCACCGGCGCCGGTGGTGACACCCGAAATCCACCAGCGTGCCATGGACGAAGTCATCATGCCGACGGTGCGTGGCATGGCGGCTGAAGGCAACGAGTACACCGGTTTCCTGTATGCCGGCCTCATGATCATGGCCGATGGCACGCCCAAGGTCATCGAGTACAACTGCCGCTTTGGCGACCCGGAGACCCAGCCCATCATGCTGCGCCTCAAGTCCAGCCTGGCGGATCTGTGCATGGCGGCCATAGAGCGTCGTCTGGATCAGGTCAGCATCGAGTGGGATCCCCGCCCCGCCGTGGGTGTTGTCATGGCCGCAGAGGGGTATCCCGGCGACTACCGCAAGGGCGATGTCATCAGCGAGCCTGCGCAGACACCGGAAGGTTGCAAGGTGTTCCATGCCGGCACCGCCCTGCGTGATGGTCAGGTGGTCACGGCCGGCGGCCGGGTTCTATGCGTTACGGCACTCGGCGATACCGTCACCGATGCCCAGCAGCGGGCCTATGCGCTGCTGCAGCAGGTCAGCTGGGAAGGCGCGTATTACCGCACCGATATCGCTTACCGTGCCATCGCACGCGAACAGGCCGAAAGTTAAGGCATTCGTCCGTTTGAGCCGCAGTAATGAATACCAAGACTGCGCAAAACAGCTGCCTTCGGGCGGCTGTTTTTGTTTTATGATAGGCAGATTCCACACAGCCGCGCATCGCCCCCGGCTCAGGCCGGACACGCGTTCATCCGACAAGGTACTAGCATGACTTATACGATCTGGCTCACGCTACTGGCCGCCGCCACCCTGATCAGCCTGTCACCGGGTGCCGGTGCCGTGACAGCCATGAGTTACGGCCTGAGCCAGGGCGTGGGCCGTGCCCAACCGGCGATCCTCGGCCTGATCTGCGGCTATGGCATCCAGATGATCATCGTGGGCGTCGGGCTTGGCAGCCTGATCGCAGCGTCTGTTACCCTGTTCAGCGCCATCAAGTGGCTGGGGGTTACCTACCTGGTGTGGCTCGGTATCCAGAAATGGCGTGACCGGGGAGAACTGGAACTGGATCAGGGGCGTCCGTCAGGCTGGCACCGCGCCTTTGGCCAGAGCCTGCTGATCAATATCACCAACCCTAAGGGGCTGGTGTTCCTGATCGCACTGATTCCTCAGTTTCTCGACCCCGCGCAGCCGCAAGCACCGCAGCTACTGATTATCGGTACCACGCTGGTGGCCGTCGACTGGTGCGTCATGACCGGCTATAGTCTGCTGGCATCAAGGCTGCGCCACCTGATGCAGAACCCTCGAGCACGCAGAACGCAGAACCGGGTTACTGGCAGTGCGCTGATAGGTGCGGGTCTGGTTCTGTCTGGTGCACAGCACTGAATACTGGCTATTGACCGCTAACCGACTGTCACCGTTTCGCTCCGCGGCTTGTCGAAGCACAGCCGCGGCCGATACAGGGCCCCGCAGGGAATGGATAACACTATGCATATGGAACGACGCACGGTAGCAGCCCTGCTGCTCAGCACCCTGCTGACAGCCATGCTGGCTGGCTGCAGCACCCGCCAGGAAAGTATCGCAAGGCCCGACTCTCCCTATTGCCTGCGCGGCGGCAGTGTCGAGTCCTTCAGCTGCGATGCACAGGAACCGGCAGACACCGCCCCGACACATCAAGCGCTCCGCCAGGACGCCGAGCCGGAAAACGGCAATGTGACAGATGATGCGCTCTACGCCGAACTGGCCAGGATAAAAAGCTGGCTCAGCAGTGAAAAAGTCGAGCATGCAGACAGCACGGATAGCCGCGACGAGTCCGATATCGTGCTTCCGCCCCCCGCTGCACCGCAGCAGGAACGCATGCCCGAGCCTCCCCCGCCACTGCCGACGCTGCTGGCCGATGCGCCCTACCGTCAGACACTGTATGAAGCACAGTTGCTGTACCGCGAGGGATTTCCTCAGCATGCCCAGTCGGAGCTTATGCAGCTGATCGCGCTCTATCCCGATCGTCCCGAAGCCTACAACAACCTTGGCGTCATGCTGGCGGAATCAGGCCAGTACAGTGAGGCCATCAACCAGCTCCAGAAGGCCCTGGCAACGCACCCCCATTACGCCCGGATTCACGCCAACCTGCGCAGCCTTTACGCCGAGCTGGCAGGCAACACTTACAGCAATGCCCTGGGTGTGCGCCGAAAACGTCCGGCACCACAGCTCGAAACCCTGGACAGTAGCCTCGATGCCGCCGATGCCCGCGCAATTACGGCTCAGATCGCAGATGCCCTCGAAGCCTGGGCACGAAGCCAGGCGCTGGAAACCCAACAACGCGCCGCGCTCTACATTCCAGGCTTTCGCCCCAGCAACAAGACCAACCATGCACAGTGGCTGCAATCACTGGCGCAGCCGGCCGCCGCCCTGCAACTGCAGGCCTATGAACTGGCAATCATGACGTCGGACTGGGTCGAAGTAACCTTGCAGGCAGGCCCGGTTCCCCCCGAGGAAGGTGACTCCGTACAGCGCGTGCTAAGCCTTATCCGTATCGACTCGGACTGGCTCATCAGCGCTGAGCAACCGTTCCATTAGCTGCCTGTCGACTGCTCAACACGGATCGACTCGATAACGGCTCCAAGCGCTGTGCTACTTCCTGCATAGCTGCGCTATCTCCTGCATCCCGGCAGTCGTGGACCAAGGCCCGACAGGCTTCACCCCATCCTGAAATAAATACAGTGATCCCCCCGTGCATGGGCCTGCCCAGCTCAGGCAGAAGTCACGCCCGCCATGAAAGGCGCGTTTTATTTTGCGCTCGGCCAAATACCGCCGCAGCCCCCGCCAGCGCTATCAACCACCTGTTTCGCACCTGCAAAATCAAACACTTATTTTCAATTTAGCGCCTGAACTTTAGTAAAACCTGTGCTATCCAAAAGGTAGCAGCCCGCGCATAAAATCCGCTCAGAGCACCCCCGCGCCCTGGCTGTGCACGGAGGATCTGGTCATGTTTGAACAGATGGAAAGCACCGGTCTGCAAGACCTTCACTTTGCCGCGGACCCTGATACCGGGTTGCGTGCCATTATCGCCATCCACTCCACCGTTCGCGGACCCGCTATCGGTGGCTGCCGCTTCATACCCTATGCCGGCGATGCACAGGCCATCACCGATGCCATTCGCCTCGCCCGGGGCATGAGCTATAAAGCGGCCCTGGCGGGTCTCCCCCACGGGGGGGGCAAGGCCGTCATCATGCAGCCCCCGGGCGACTATGATCGCGGCGCCCTGATGGCTGCATTTGGGCAGTTTATCAATAACCTCGGCGGGCGCTACATCACCGCCATGGACAGCGGCACTCTGGTTGAGGACATGGATGCCATTGCCACCCGCACCCAATGGGTCAGCTGCACCAGCCGCACCGGTAACCCTTCGCCCTCCACCGCACTGGGCGTCTTTGAAGGGATTGGCTGTGCCGTGCGCCACAAGCTCGAACATCACTCACTGTGCGGCATCAAGGTCGCGCTGCAGGGTCTTGGTCATGTCGGCTTTGAGGTAGCCAGGCTGCTGCATGAAGCTGGCGCCCAACTGATCGTGTGCGATCTGAATAACCGGCGTTGCATCGCGGCAAGGCAGGCCTTCGGTGCCCAATGTGTCGATGTCAACGACATTTACCAGGTGCAGGCGGATGTTTTCAGCCCCTGCGGGCTGGGCGCCATCCTCAATGACGACAGCATCCCGCAGTTACGCTGTAGCATCGTCGCGGGTTCTGCCAACAATCAATTGGCCGAAGAGCGCCATGGCGAAATGCTGCACCAGCGCGGCATTCTTTATGCGCCCGATTACCTTATCAATGCCGGCGGCCTGATTTTTGTGGCCCTCAACCATGCCAGGGCATCCGCCGAGGCAATCACCGCAAAGATACATAGTATCGGCGCTGAGCTCGAAGGCCTGTTCAGGCAGGCAGACGCCCTGAACACGCCCACCAGCGTACTGGCCAACCGGCGGGCAGAGGCCATTATCGAGGCCGCCAGACACAGCTCTGAAGGCGACGAGAAGCCCGCAGAATCGACAGAGGAAAGCAGCAATGACCATCGCGTATCAGGGTGAAATTCTGTTCTCTCGTTACCTGGATGCCACAGGCAAAGCCGTTGACACCGTACCAGAGTGGGCCGAACAGCCTGATACGCTGGTTGAGTACTACCGCCAAATGACACTGGCCCGTTTGTTCGACAGCAAGGCCATTGCCCTGCAACGTACCGGCCAGCTGGGTACCTACCCGTCCATGCTGGGGGGCGAAGCCATCGATATTCCAACCGCCGCCCTGATGCAGGCCGAAGATGTGCTGATTCCCTACTACCGCAACCATGCCATGCAGGTTATGCGCGGTATCGAATGGCGCGACGTGCTTCTTTACTGGGGCGGAGATGAACGCGGCAGCGCCAACCCTGCGCAAGGGCAGGATTTGCCCAACTGCGTACCGATTGCAACCCAGTGCCTGCATGCCTGCGGCGTCGCAGCGGCCTTTCGAATACGGGACGAAAAACGGGTGGCTGTGACACTGTGCGGCGATGGCGCCACCTCCAAGGGTGATTTTCTGGAAGCGCTCAATGTCGCCGGCACCTGGCAACTGCCACTGGTATTCATCATCAACAACAACCAGTGGGCCATCTCGGTTCCCCGCGCCATGCAATGCGGTGCCCCGACCCTGGCCCAGAAAGCCCTAGGGGCCGGCTTACGCGGCGAGCAGGTGGATGGCAACGATGTGATCGCGGTACACCAGGCCGTATCGCGCGCGCTGGAACGGGCCCGGGCCGGTAAAGGCCCAAGTGTGATCGAGGCCATCAGCTATCGGCTGTCGGACCACACCACCGCTGATGACGCCACCCGCTACCGCAGCAACGAAGAGCTGAAGGCCGCCTGGGAAAGGGAACCGATCAAGCGCCTGCGCAACTATCTGCACGATCGCGGCTGGTGGGATGAAAACCGCGAAACCCAGTGGCAGCAGACGGCCAATGCACGCGTTCAACAGGCAGTGCAGGATTACCTGGCCACCGCGCCGGACAGTGCCGGCGCACAGTTCGATCATCTGTATGCCACGCTGCCCGTTCAACTGTCCGAACAGCGCGAACGGGCCATCCGCCAGGCTGAGCCGGGAGGACGCCACCATGAGTAGTTCTGGCCAACCAGCCCCGAAGGAGCGATTTGCCGGGAGGAAATACCGATGAGTGAAAGCATGACAATGGTCGATGCGGTGAATCTGGCCCTGGCCCATGAGCTGGAACAGGATACCGATGTAGTACTGCTCGGCGAGGACATCGGCGTAAACGGGGGCGTTTTTCGCGCCACTGCCGGTCTGCTTGAGCGTTTCGGACCGCACCGCATCATGGATACACCGCTGGCGGAAAACCTCATAGCGGGGCTGGCCATTGGTATGGCGAGCCAGGGGCTGAAGCCCGTGGCGGAAATTCAGTTCATGGGGTTCATTTTCCCCACCATGGAACAGCTTATCGCCCATGGCGCGCGCATGCGAAACCGCACACGCGGGCGACTCAGCTGTCCACTGGTCATTCGAGCCCCTTTTGGCGGCGGCATCCATGCCCCCGAGCATCATTCAGAAAGCACCGAAGCCCTGTTAGCCCACATACCCGGCCTGCGGGTAGTGATTCCGTCTTCCCCCGCACGCGCCTATGGCCTCTTGCTGGCGGCCATTCGCTGCCCTGACCCGGTCATCTTTCTGGAACCCAAACGGATCTATCGCGCCGTCAAGCAACCGGTGAGCGACAACGGCATCGCCCTGCCGCTGGACACCTGCTTTACGCTGCGCGAAGGCAACGACATTACCCTGATCAGCTGGGGTGCCATGATCAAGGAAACCCTGGAAGCCGCCGACCAGCTCGCGCAGGACGGTATCAGCTGCGAAGTTATCGATGTCGCCACCCTGAATCTGCTCGATCACGCTACGCTGCTGGCTTCGGTCAGCAAAACCGGTCGGTGCGTAATAGTGCACGAGGCGCCCCACCATGGTGGCATGGGCGCAGAAATCTCCGCGACCCTTGCCGAGCGCGGCCTCCTCGACCTCAAGGCACCCGTGGCTCGCGTGACCGGATTCGACACCATAATGCCCTACTACAGGCTCGAAAATCAGTACCTGCCCAACAGCGCAGACATTGTCGAGGCGGCCAGACAAACTTTGGAGTTCGTATGAAATATTTCAAGCTGCCAGATCTTGGCGAAGGCCTGCCAGAAGCTGAAATAGTGCAGTGGCATATAAAGGAAGGTGACAGCGTCAGTGTCGATCAGGTCCTGGTATCGGTTGAAACGGCCAAAGCCATTGTCGAGGTTCCGTCGCCCCAAGATGGCGTGATAGCGCACCTGTTTGGTGCGCCAGGGGACACCATTCACACGGGCGAACCCCTGATTGAATTCGAAAGCAGCGACAGTGATGACAGCACAACCGTGGTCGGACAGATACAGACCGCCCAAGGTGACAGTAGCCATGACGACTTTATTATCGGTGCTTCCCCCAGCACACTGGCGCACCAGGCTGCGCGGGCAACGCCCGCGGTACGCAACCTGGCCCAGCGCCTGGGCGTCGATCTTGAAAGTATCAGCGGCACAGGGCGTCATGGACAGGTCAGCACTCAGGATGTGGAGCAGGCTGCCAGCCAGAATCGCAGCCTCGGCGCTCCGGAGCCGCTGCGCGGTGTACGCAAGCAAATGGCGCGTACCATGGCCCTGGCCCACGCTCAGGTCGTTCCCGTCAGCCTATTTGATGACGTCGATATTGAGCACTGGCCCGCGGGAACCGATATCAGCATGCGGCTGGTTCAGGCCATTGCCGCCGCCTGCGCCCTCGAGCCCGCACTCAATGCCTGGTTTGACGGCCAGCACCTGAACCGGCGCCTGCAAAAAGCCGTACACCTGGGTGTAGCGGTCGATACGGAGCACGGGCTTTTTGTGCCGGTCCTGCGCGATATCGGCAATCGCAGCAGCGACGACCTTCGCGAAGGCCTGAACCGGCTGCGCGGCGACGTGAAGGCACGCACCATCCCTCCCGCCGAGCTACAGGGGGCCAGTATCACGCTCAGTAACTTTGGCACTTTGTGCGGTCGCTATGCCACACCTGTCGTCGTGCCACCCCAGGTCGCCATTATCGGCGCCGGTGCGATACGACGTGAACCGGTTATGGTCGGTGACAGCATTCAGGGCCACCGAATATTGCCGCTGTCGATAACATTTGACCACCGGGCCGCGACTGGTGGTGAAGCGGCCCGATTCCTGCAGGGAATGATGGAGGCGCTTCGCCTTTAAAAGGTTTTGCTCAGGGCCTGAACTTGCTCCCTTTGGCGCTATCAAAGGGGTGACGGAAATGCTTCTGGCAAAATTGGTGCGAACATCCACCGGCACACCAAAGGTGGGCTACACTTGAATCAACAGCGGGCTAAAAGGACAGGTCTAAGAGACTAAAAACTTTACCAATCAAGTGGTAATGAGACAGAGAAGGTAGCCGATTATGAGTATTTTTGAGCACTTCAAAGCGCGTTATTCTTCGACGCAGCAGGAAGAAATGAGCCTGCAGGAGTACCTTGCTCTGTGCAAGGAAGATCCAATGGCCTACGCCAGTGCGGCCGAACGCATGCTCCAGGCCATCGGCAGCCCAGAATCAGTAGATACCTCCCGAGACTCGCGTTTAAGCCGCATCTTTTCCAACAAGGTTATAAAGCGCTATCCAGCCTTCAGCGAATTTTATGGCATGGAAGAAGCGATCGAAAATATCGTCTCTTACTTCAAGCACGCTGCCCAGGGACTGGAAGAGCGCAAACAGATTCTCTACCTGCTCGGCCCTGTTGGCGGCGGCAAGTCGTCCCTGGCCGAAAAACTCAAGCACCTGATGGAGCACGTTCACTTTTACGCCATCAAGGGTTCACCGGTATTTGAATCACCGCTGGGGCTCTTTAACCCCGAAGAGGATGGCGAAATCCTGGAGCAGGAGTTCGGCATACCGCGACGCTACATCAAGGGCATCATGTCTCCCTGGGCCGTCAAGCGACTGAAGGAGTTCGGTGGCGATATCAGCCAGTTCCGGGTCGTCAAACTCTACCCCTCGATCCTGAACCAGATCGCCCTGGCCAAAACCGAGCCAGGCGATGAAAACAACCAGGATATTTCCAGCCTGGTCGGCAAGGTTGATATCCGCAAGCTGGAAGAATTTCCGCAGCACGACCCGGATGCCTACAGTTTCTCTGGCGCGCTATGCCGCGCCAACCAGGGCATGATGGAGTTCGTCGAGATGTTCAAGGCACCAATCAAGGTGCTGCACCCGCTGCTCACGGCCACCCAGGAAAGCAACTACAACAGCACCGAAGGGATGGGTGCCATACCCTATGACGGCATAGTCATGGCCCACTCCAACGAATCGGAATGGCAGTCATTCAAGAACAACAAGACCAACGAAGCCTTCATTGACCGTGTTTACATCGTCAAGGTGCCCTACTGCACCCGGGTTTCCGAGGAGGTCCGCATTTACGAGAAACTGCTGGAAAACAGCTCGCTCAGCGAAGCGCCCTGCGCGCCCGATACCTTGAACATGCTGGCGCAGTTCACCACGCTGTCCCGCATCAAGGATCCGGAAAACTCCAGCGTCTACTCGAAAATGCGCATTTATGACGGCGAGAACCTGAAAGACACCGATCCCAAGGCCAAGTCGCTGCAGGAGTACAAGGATGCCGCCGGTGTCGATGAAGGCATGACCGGGCTTTCAACCCGTTTTGCTTTCAAGATTCTGTCCAAGGTATTCAACTTCGATCCGACCGAGGTTGCCGCCAACCCGGTGCACCTGCTTTACGTGCTGGAAAAGGAAATCGAACAGCAGCAGTTCCCGACTGAAACCCAGGAGCGCTACATTGGTTTTCTGAAAGAGTTTGTTGCACCCAAGTACATCGAATTCCTCGGCAAGGAAGTTCAGACGGCTTACCTCGAATCCTATTCGGAATACGGCCAGAATATTTTTGATCGCTACTGCACCTACGCCGATTTCTGGATTCAGGACCAGGAATACCGCGACCCCGAAACCGGCGACATTCTGGACCGCCAGGCCATCAATGAGGAACTGGAGAAAATCGAGAAACCGGCGGGCATCAGCAATCCAAAGGACTTCCGCCACGAAGTGGTCAACTTTGTGCTGCGCGCCCGGGCCAACAACAACGGCAATAATCCGACCTGGATGAGTTACGAGAAAATGCGCACCGTGATCGAGAAGAAGATGTTCTCCAATACCGAGGATCTTCTGCCGGTCATCTCTTTCAATGCCAAGGCCTCGTCGGACGATCAGCGCAAGCATGGCGAGTTTGTCAAACGCATGATCGATCGTGGATACACCGAGAAACAGGTACGCCTGCTGAGTGAATGGTACATTCGCGTACGTAAGTCCCAGTAAACGGCATCTTGCCTGTCACTGGTTGCTGTCGCCCCCAACACGGGCTCGATGTCCCCTGTTACGCCGCATCGGCCGGTGTAGCGGGGGACGTCGGCTAAGGAGCAGGGTATGAGTTACATTATTGATCGCCGCCTTAACGCAAAAAAGAAGAGCACCGTAAACCGGCAGCGCTTCCTGCGTCGCTATCGCAAGCATATTAAACGGGCGGTAGAAGAAGCGGTCAATCAACGTTCAATCAGGGATATAGAACAGGGTGGCCAGGTCACGATTCCCAGTCGAGACATCTCTGAGCCCATCTTTCACCACGGTGACGGAGGCCAGCGGCAACGGATTTACCCGGGTAACAAGGAGTACATGGAGGGTGATGAATTTCGACGGCCCCAGGGTGGAGGCGGAAGCGGGAGTGGCAAGGGGAAAGCCAGCAACCAGGGCGAAGGGATGGATGACTTTACCTTCAACATCAACCAGGAAGAATTTCTCGACTTCCTGTTTGAAGGTCTTGAGCTGCCTTACATGGTCAAAAAGAAGCTGCGCGATGCCACCCAGACCGAAACACGACGGGCGGGTTTTACCACTTCGGGATCGCCGGAAAAGCTCCATATCGTTCGTTCCCTGCGGGCCGCACATGCACGGCGTATTGCGCTGTCTGGCAAAGAGCGGCGCCAGGTACGTGAGCTGAAGAAAGAACTATGGAAGCTCGAAGACGCGCCTACAGACCCTGAAAATACCAAACGCCGCGAGCTGCTGCGGGCGGAAATCGACGCACTCGAAAAGAAAATCCGCAAGCTGCCCTTTATCGATGATTTTGATCTGAAATTCACCAACCTGGTGCGGGTGCCGGTACCGTCCAGCAAGGCGGTCATGTTCTGTGTCATGGACGTGTCCGGCTCCATGACACAGGCCATTAAGGACATGGCCAAACGGTTCTTTATCCTGCTCTACCTGTTCCTGACCCGGAACTACAAACAGATTGAAGTGGTCTTTATTCGCCACCATACCCACGCCAAGGAAGTGGACGAAGAAGAATTCTTTTACTCTCGGGAAACCGGCGGCACTATCGTGTCCAGCGCCCTGACACTGACCGGCGATGTCATTCGAGACCGCTACCCGGCGGGCGACTGGAACATCTATGTCGCCCAGGCCTCCGATGGCGATAACTGGGATGGCGACTCCGATGCCTGCCGCCAGATACTGATCAACCGGGTACTGCCGTACGTGCAGTATTATGCCTACGTCGAAATCACCACCGGGCCGCACCAGAACCTCTGGCTGGAATACGAGCGGGTACGCGAAGCCTACCCGGAAACCTTTGCGATGCACCAGATCGAGGAAGCGTCCGACATTTACCCAGTCTTTCGAAAATTGTTTGCACGGAAAATGGAAGGTGCCGCATGAGTCGTCCGGCAAAGAAAAAACAACCGCTATCCACCGGCTCAGAATGGACCTTTGAGCTAATAGAGGCCTATGACCGGGAAATTGCCCGTCTGGCGAAGGGGTTTCGCCTGGACACCTACCCCAACCAGATAGAGATCATTACGTCTGAACAGATGATGGATGCATACTCTTCCATCGGCATGCCGCTGAACTACAACCACTGGTCCTTTGGCAAGCAGTTCGTTGAAACCGAACAACGCTACAAGCGTGGGCAAATGGGGCTGGCGTATGAAATCGTCATCAATTCCAACCCCAGCATTGCCTACCTGATGGAAGAGAACACCATGACCATGCAGGCTCTGGTCATTGCCCATGCCTGCTACGGCCATAACTCTTTTTTCAAGGGCAACTACCTGTTCCGAACCTGGACGGATGCCTCCGCCATCATCGACTATCTGCTGTTCGCCAAGAAATATATTGCCGACTGTGAGGAACGCTACGGAGCAGAAGCGGTGGAGGAACTGCTGGACTCTTGCCACGCCCTGATGAATTACGGCGTTAACCGCTACAAACGGCCCCAGCCGCTGACCGCAGAGGAAGAGCGCCAGCGCCAGCGCGACCGGGAAGAATACATCCAGCGCCACCTGAACGACCTCTGGAACACGATCCCGCAGAAGGAAGAACAGGAAACTCACCGGGTTTCACACTTTCCCAAGGATCCTGAGGAAAACATCCTCTATTTCATCGAGAAAAATGCACCGCTGCTGGAACCCTGGCAACGGGAAATCGTGCGCATTGTGCGCAAGATCTCGCAGTACTTTTATCCGCAGAAGCAAACCCAGGTCATGAACGAGGGCTGGGCCTGCTTCTGGCACTACAACCTGCTCTATGGCCTGTACGACGAGGGGCTGGTGACCGACGGCTTCATGATGGAGTTTCTGCACAGCCACTCCAGCGTGGTCTACCAACCGCCGTTTGACTCACCCTATTTTAATGGTATCAATCCGTACACCCTGGGCTACAACATGATGCAGGACATTCGCCGTATCTGTGAGCATCCCACGGACGAAGACCGCGAATGGTTCCCACAGCTGGCCGGCACCGACTGGCTTGATGCCGTCCATTACGCCATGCAGAACTTCAAGGATGAGAGCTTCATCCAGCAATACCTCTCACCGGCCCTGATTCGGGAACTCAAACTATTTGAAATTTACGACGATGCCGAAAGTCCCACACTCAAGGTGTCGGCTATCCATAATGAAGCAGGCTACCAGCGTATTCGCGAGGACCTCTCGGCCCAGTACAACCTGGGCAACCGGGAACCCAACATTCAGGTTTATAACGTCGATGTTCGCGGAGACCGCTCCCTGACCCTGCGCCACTACATGTATAATAATCAGCCGCTGGGGGAAAGTTCGGAAGAAGTCCTGCGGCATCTGCACAGGCTCTGGGGTTTTGACGTCCACCTCGAATCCGTCAAGGCCGACGATACCGTCTGTGCGCAATATCATTGTCCGCCGCGCGAAGTGCTCGAAACGCTATGATACCTTGGCGGCGGCCAACTCAATTCTGGCGCCAAGAGGGCTGATATGGACTGTTTGTTCTGCAAAATAATACAAGAGGAAATTCCGGCCGCGATCATTTACGAAGACGAAAAAGTGATTGCATTCAACGATATCAATCCGCAGGCGCCCTTTCATGCGTTGGTTATTCCACGCCAGCACATCAGGACGCTAAACGATATTACTGAACCGGATCGCGAGCTTGTAGGCCACATGATCATGGTGGCCGCAAAGCTCGCCGAACAACAGGGCTTTGCCGGTGATGGCTACCGCACGGTTCTTAACTGCAACGAGCATGGTGGCCAGACGGTCTTCCATATTCACCTGCATGTGCTGGGTGGCAAGGCCATGGGGTGGCCACCCTACCAGGCAAAACTCAAGACGCTATAACGGCTGTTGAACACCAGCACCGGCCCTGCGACAGTCACTGTACTGTTGCAGGGTCATAGCCCGGTTAATAAGACCGGCCAAGGCAGCCACTAGTGCGCATCGCGCGCTTCCTGCTCGCAGTTCAGTGCATAACGCATCTCTCCGATGTCGAAGGTTTCCACCAGTTCGATCCCTCTTTGCATCAGTGCCTGCGCCATTCCCGCCTGGGCGACCTCAAACACGGCCAACCGGGCTTGCTGCCACGCCAGCGGACCTTCCGGCAACGCGCTGACCTCAAGAAACAGGAACTCTGGCATAAGCTGCTGTAACTGCTGATCGTCGGCCTCGGGCCACTGATCCTGCACAACGCCGATACGCCACCCCAGCGCAGCTGCCTGCTGCAGAATCTCGCGGTCGTAACTGATCAACACGACCTGATCCATCACCGCGGCGAGCCCTGATGCCGCTGCCTGTAAAAATTCGCGCCGTCCAAAATGCTCAATGGATCCACGCTTGAGCTCGATGAAAAAAACCACGTCGGGAAACTGCTGCATCAGCAGACGCAGACCGGACAGGGTTGCCAGGGACTCCCCCTCAAAGGCCTCTCCAAAGCGAGACGGATAATGGCAGGAAAGCGCCGACAGCTCGGCGCGATGCAGCGCCTGAACGGTACCGCCGCGCCCACACAGACGCTGCGTGTCATCGTCGTGGAAGACCACCACAACACGATCAGCACTGAGCTGTATATCGACTTCCACAAACTGCGCACCGGCATTGAGGGCTTCTCGCACCGCCAGCAGTGTGTTTTCGGGATAACGGGCGGCATAACCGCGATGTGCAACCAGACGATCTGACCATGGAATGTCCATCATGTCCGTTCCTCTGTACATTTATTGGATCAGAACAAACCGACATTAGCGCAAATACTGCAACAGTCAGTTCGCAAAACACCGCCGGCAATATCACCCGCGGGGTGATAGAATGCTTCTCATTACCCAGTTTAGTCCGACTGGCGTCACTTTTTCAGTTTGTGTGATTACCAGCTTCACTGACCCAGCAGCACCAGAACCCGTATGCGACGGATCGATTCAGTTTTCTGACGTTATCGTCACGGTATCTCACGTCTAGATAGTCCCCCTTTACACTGCAGATAACGTAACTATGAGCAGCAACAAAACCTTTATCGTCATCCTCGGCCTGCTGATCGGGCTCACACCGCTGGCAATCGACATGTACCTGCCCAGCATGCCGACCATCGCCAGCGGGCTTGACGCCTCCACCGAAGCGGTACAGCAGAGCCTGACCGTCTTCCTGATTGGATTTTCTCTGCCGCAACTCTTTTTTGGCCCACTGTCCGATGCCCTGGGGCGGCGCTTCGTCATTATTGCCGGCGTACTGCTGTTTATCCTGGGCAGTGTTCTGTGCGCCCTCGCCACGGATATAAACGGGCTATTGATAGCCCGTGCGCTGCAGGCGACTGGCGCTGCAGCCATGGCCGTAACAGTGCCGGCACTGGTCAGGGACCGTTTCAAGGGGGCGGATTTTGCCCGCACCATGAGCGTTATCATGATGGTCATGGCGGTCGCTCCGCTGATCGCCCCCATGCTGGGAGCACTGGTACTCTATCTCGCAAGCTGGCGCATGATTTTCTGGGTGCTTGTGCTGGTTGCGGCCATCGGGCTGACGCTATTTTACTGCCATGTCGACGAAACGCTGGCGCCAGAAAAGCGCACACCACTGCGCCCGGCCGTCCTGATTCACAACTACGGCATCCTGCTGCGTGATCGCCACGCGCTGGGCCACATGCTCAGTGCAGGCTTCATGTTTGCCGGCATGATGGCCTTCGTTGCAGCATCTCCCTTTGTCTATATCGAACTGTTTGGCGTTGCCGCAGAGCACTATGGGTTATTGTTCAGCCTGAATGTCATCGCCCTGATGGCGCTCACAATGCTGGCTAACCGCTTTACACACCTGGGTTCAAAACGCTTATTGCAGCTGACCTTTGTGCTAATCACACTGGTGAGCACGCTGTTGATCGTGCTCAGTGTCCTTACAGAACCCGCGCTGGCGCTGATTGTGCTGGCCTGTGTATTCTTTATCGGCACCTTCGGCATCATTAGTGCGCACACTTTGTCGGAGGTCATGAATCGCTTTTCCACTATATCGGGCAGCACCTCGGCGCTGGGTGGCTCACTGCGTTTTGGTGTTGGGTCGCTGGGTGGAGCAGCTGTCGGGCTGCTCCACAACGGTACTTCGGTGCCGATGACCCTGGTCATGGCCGCGTGCGGAATCCTGGCCGTTGTCTCCTTCCTGGCAGCCGGCCAACCCCCCGCGCCAGATCCTGTCGAGACGGATGTACAGGCTGATACCTCCATCAAGGCAGCCTGACAGGCTTCTTGCTATTAACCCTGCGGGTTACTACATGAAGCAGGTATGTTTCATCACTGGGCCTTCTTTTGAAAAAGATGGCCCAATGCGAACCCCACCTCTTCCGCTTCTAAGAATCCAGCACGTTCACCCACTTGCACCCACGCTTTCGGGTTAAAGAGCATCAGGGGTGGCGGACAAATAGGCAGGGAGCCTGCTTGTCCGCCACGTTAACAATGATCAGTGTGCGGCGCCGGCCAGGTTGCGCAGCACATACTGCAAAATGCCGCCGTGGCGATAGTATTCCCACTCAACTGGCGTATCGATGCGTACCCTGACCTGGAAACGGCACTGGCTGCCATCCGGCGCCGTGGCCCTGACCTCGATCTCGGCCGGTTCATCGTCGACCGGGCCAATGTCAAACAGCGCCTGGGCGTGCAGCCCCAGGCTCTCGGCAGACTCACCCTCCTTGAACTGCAGGGCAAGTACGCCAAAGCCCACCAGGTTGGAGCGATGGATACGTTCGAAACTCTCGGCAATAACGGCTCCAATACCCAGCAGCCGCGTCCCCTTCGCCGCCCAGTCACGACTGGAGCCCGTGCCATATTCTTTGCCCGCCAGCACAACCAGGGGGACAGCCTCCTGCTGATAGCGCATTGCCGCATCAAAGATGCTGAGCTGCTCACCGGAGGGAAAGTGTGTAGTCCAGCCGCCCTCGGTGCCAGGTGCCAGCTGGTTTCTGAGCCGTATATTGGCAAAGGTACCGCGCATCATCACTTCGTGGTTGCCCCGCCTGGAACCATAGCTGTTGAAATCGGCCGGCTGAACACCCAGCTGCTGCAGATACTGGCCCGCCGGGCTGTCTGCGCTGATGGCGCCTGCTGGCGAGATATGGTCAGTGGTAATGGAATCGCCCACACGCACCAGGCAGCGCGCCCCCTGCACCGCCTTTGGCGGCACCGGCTGTGCACTCATGCCGTCAAAATACGGTGGATGTTTGATGTAGCTGGAATCAGGCCATTGATACGTTGTGCCCTGGGGCAGCGGCAGCGCCCGCCAGAATTCAGGCCCTTCAAAAACATCGGCATAACGGCGCTGAAACATGTCCGCATTGATGCATTTATGCAACAGCGCCTGTATTTCCTGCTGCTCGGGCCAGATGTCTTTCAGATAGACGGGCTTGCCTTTCGAATCCTGCCCCAGTGGATCCTGATACAGGTCCACCGTCATGCTGCCGGCCAGTGCATAGGCCACCACCAGCGGTGGTGATGCCAGATAGTTGGTTTTGACCTCGGGATGAATCCGTCCCTCAAAATTGCGGTTGCCCGACAGTACCGACGACACCATCAGGTTTCCGTCGGCAATCGCCCGGCTGATCTGTGGCCGCAGCGGCCCCGAGTTGCCGATACAGGTGGTGCAACCAAAGCCCACCAGGTTGAATCCCAGCGCGGCCAATGGCTTCATCAGTCCGGCGGACTCCAGGTAGGCGCTTACCACCTGGGAACCCGGCGCCAGCGAGGTTTTGACCCAGGGCTTGGTTTTCAGCCCCAGCTCATGGGCCTTTTTGGCCACCAGGCCGGCTGCCAGCATCACTGCAGGATTGGACGTGTTGGTACAGGATGTAATGGCCGCGATGACCACATCACCGTGGCGCAACAGGTGCTGTTCACCATCGAGTTCACAGGCAACACCGCCATCCTGCATCGGGACTTTTGGATCGACCGTGCCGTTCTCCTCCCGCAGCGCGCTGACAAACGCTCGCTTGGCATTAGTCAGGTCAATGCGGTCCTGAGGCCGTCTGGGGCCCGCAATGCTGGGCACTACTGACGCCAAATCGAGCTCCAGCACTTCGCTGTACTCAGCCTGCGCGCTGGAGCTGTCGTGCCAGAGCTGCTGTTCCCGTGCATAGGTTTCCACCAATCTGCGCTGCTCGGCGCTGCGGCCGGATAACTCCAGGTAACGCAGGGTTTCGCTGTCGATCGGAAAGATGCCACAGGTCGCACCGTACTCGGGCGCCATGTTGGCAATGGTGGCACGGTCTGCCAGCGGCAGTTCGCCCAGGCCATCGCCAAAAAATTCGACAAACTTGCCGACTACGCCATGACTGCGCAGCATTTCTGTCACGCGTAGCACCAGATCGGTCGCCGTAGCGCCTTGCGACAGGCGCCCTTGCAATCGCACGCCCACGACGCTTGGCAACAGCATCGTGACGGGCTGCCCCAGCATCGCGGCTTCCGCCTCAATACCGCCGACGCCCCAGCCCAGCACACCCAGGCCATTAATCATGGTTGTGTGAGAGTCTGTACCAACCAGGGTATCGGGATAGGCCTGCAGCACGCCGTCACGTTCCTGAGTCATCACGACCTGGGCGAGGTATTCCAGGTTAACCTGATGCACGATACCGGTGCCGGGCGGAACGACGCGGAAATTGGCAAACGCCGTTTGGCCCCAGCGCAGAAACTGATAGCGTTCGGCATTACGTTCAAACTCAATACGGGTATTCAAATCCAGCGCCTGATCAGAGCCGTAATGATCCACCATGACCGAATGATCGATCACCAGATCCACCGGCTGCAGCGGATTGATCAACTCAGGGTCACCGCCTAGATTGACCATTGCGTCCCGCATGGCGGCAAGATCCACCACCACCGGCACGCCGGTGAAATCCTGCAGCACGACACGCGACGGTGTAAAGGCAATCTGATCGCTGGCCTCAGCTCCCGCTTGCCAGCGGCACAACGCCTCTATATCGGACGGCCGCACGTTCAGTCCATCTTCCAGGCGCAGCAGATTTTCCAGGAGAATTTTGAGGCTGTAGGGTAACCGACTGATACCATACTGAGCCTCCAGCACGTCCAGCCTGTAGATTTCATAGGTCTTGTCACCCAGATCGAGCGTATCGCGCGCACCAAAGCTGTTGTTCATACATCGTCTCCCTGTTTGAGCCACCGCCTACCCCACCGGCAGCCGCTATCTTTCTAACCGACAACACAACCCCATTGCCGTTCAGCCCGGTGTAAGAACTTTTGCGATGTAGATGTGACGGAAAGTGGGTTAGTCCCCACCCATCTGGACAGGCCCTTTCAGTTCCAGTGTATTGCCCTCCGGATCCTTGATATAGAACGAGGGCCCGGCACCCTCGGCACCGTAACGCGACTCAATGGGACTGACGTCAATATTCTCGGCCACGAGGTACGCGCGAATAGCCTGAGCATCAAAAGGCTCTAGCCGCAGACAAAAGTGATCCATATTACGGCCCTCGACACCCGCGGCTCTGCCACCCGCCGCCCCCAGCTCCCCATCAACCGTAATCAGGTCAATCAGTACACGCCCGGCACGCAGCTGATAAAGCCCCAAATCCGCCTTTGCCCGCTCAAGCGTGCAGCCAAGCACTCGACAGTAAAAGTCCAGCATCGGCTCGAGCTGCTTCACCCGCAACACCAGGTGGTCGATATCCCGTATGTGAATCATGCGTATCCTGCCCTGTCTGACTCCCTGAATAGTAGCAGCCAGGAGCGCCCCGACTAAAGCACCAGGCTCAGTGCAATACTCCACATCATCAGACACACGAAGCTGTCGAGCACCCGCCAGGCACGAGGGTTGCGAAACAGCGGCGCCAGCTTCGGAGCGCCCAGGCCCAACATCAAAAACCATGTAAAGGATGCCAGAACGGCACCGCCACCAAACCAGTAGCGCAGGCTGTCGCCGTACTGGGTCGCGACACCGCCAAGCAGCACAACCGTATCCAGATAGGCATGAGGATTCAGCAGACTGACTGCCAGCGTCGTTAGCAGGGCCGACTTGAGGGACCCGGCACCGTGCCCCGTCATCTCCAGGCCCGCCGGCTGCAGCGCACTGCGTAACGCCCGGTAACCGTAGTAGAACAAAAAGAGCGCACCAAGCATACGCGCCAATTCCAGCAATAGCGGCGATTCGCTGATCAACACACCCATGCCCAAAATCCCCAGGCAGATCAGCAGCGTATCGCTGCAACTGCACAGCAGAGCGATGGGCCAGTGATACTGGCGTCGTACTCCCTGTGCCAGCAGAAAGGCATTCTGTGCGCCGATGGCAATGATCAGGCCGCCCCCCGTAACAAACCCCTGCAACAGGACGCTGGACTGAAGTGCAGTATTCATCAAGTATTTCCCGTAATCGAAACCCGCCCCTTTCGGGCGAGAGAGTGAAGATGCGCGCAATATTGACCACCACGACAAAGTAAGTAAAACTGATATTTCTGATAACAAATTAGCAGAACTAATAATGCTGGATTATCGACAGATTCAGGCGCTGGCCGCCGTGATTGAAGAGCAGAGTTTTGAGCGCGCCGCGGCCTCGTTGCATATCACCCAATCGGCCGTATCACAGCGCCTCAAGCAACTCGAAGAACGACTCGGCCAGGCGCTGGTGGTGCGCTCCAGCCCGGTGCGGGTAACGTCAGCAGGCCAACAGGTGCTAAAACACTACCGCCAGGTCAGCCTGCTGCAAAAGGAATTGCTCAAAGAAGTCTATAACGCCGAAGACAACAGCTTTACCCGCCTCTCCCTGGGACTCAATGCCGACAGCCTGAGCAGCTGGTTTTTGCCGGCACTGCAACCTTTGCTGGAGACGGAAAAAATTCTGCTGGATTTAAAAGTCGATGACCAGGATCAGACCCACCATCTGCTGCGCACCGGTGAGGTTATCGGCTGCATCACCGCCAGCCCGCAGGCAATGCAGGGCTGCAACTGCATTCCACTGGGCGTCACCCCTTACCGCTGCCTGGTATCGCCGTCCTACATAGAAAATTATCTGGGTGGCACGGTGACGGCCGAAGGCCTGCGCAGGGCTCCGGCAGTGGAATATAACCACAAAGATGCGCTGCATTGTCGCTACCTGGAACGCTTTTACGGACTGGCGGCCGGCGACTTCCCGCGTCACCGCGTTCCCTCGCCCGACGCATTTATTGACCTGATCGTACGGGGCTTTGGCGCTGGCATGGTGCCGGACCAACAAAGCAGCAGCTTTCTGGCCAAAGGCCTGGTGGTGGATCTGGCCCCCGGCAACTACCTCGCCGTTCCGCTGTACTGGCACGTCTGGAACCTGAAGACCCCGCTGGCACGGCGCCTCACTGATACCCTGTTACGCGGTGCGCAAAAGCTGCTCGACCCCTTTTCCGCGCACCCTGTCCTTACGCACCCCTAACCGGGTGTTGAAAAGCGTCATCAAGGCAGCCGAGGCTGCGACAAAAACAGCTGGGTTTAGTGAGCTAAATGAGCACTTTGAGCCTGCTTTTAACACTGCATTCGGCACCGCAGGTAAATGTCCAGCAGCCTGCTCAGGCAGGGATCATGATCCAGATCAGTCCCGGCTTTTTTGAACTGCATCATAATAATGAGATCATCGTGTCTCTGGAAAAGCCGACAGGAGCGTTGACGCATGCTAACCATTGAAAAACCGCCCGCACAGCAACAGCTCGAGTTTTTTATCCGCCAGGCCCGTCAGGCGCGTCCCATCCGTACCGCTGTGGTGCATCCAGTTGATCACAACGCTCTGGCCGGCGCGCTGAGCGCCGCCGATCAGGGTCTGATCGAACCGGTTCTGATTGGCCCGCAGCATCGTATTCAGGACCTCGCCGACAGGGAACAGCTGGTGCTGGCTAACATTGAAATCATCGATGTGCCCCATAGCCATGCAGCGGCGGAAAAAGCCTGCGACCTGGTACGCGAAGGCAGCGTCGAGGCACTCATGAAAGGCGCTCTGGCCACGTCGGAACTGTTAAGCGCGGTGCTTCACAAGACACTGGGCATCAGAACCGAAAGACGGCTGAGTCATGTGTTTGTATTTGATATACCCAACTATCACAAGCCGCTGGTGATTACCGATGCCGCCATCAACGTGGCACCCGATCTGTCGGTCAAACGGGACATCGTGCAAAATGCCATCGAGTTCTGCCAGGTCCTGGGCATTGAAAGGCCGCGCGTTGCCATCCTTGCTGCGGTCGAGAAAATAGTTCCGAGTATGCAAAGTACGCTGGATGCAGCCGCGCTGTGCAAGATGTCGGACCGGGGTCAGATCACGGGGGGCATCCTGGATGGCCCGCTGGCATTTGATAATGCCATTTCCCGCCAGGCCGCGCTCGACAAGCACATAGAGTCGCAGGTATCAGGCGAAGCCGATATCCTGCTGGCGCCCGATCTCGAGTCCGCCAATATGATTGCCAAGCAGCTGGTCTACCTTGCCAATGCCGAGTCAGCCGGAATCGCCCTGGGGGCCCGGGTACCGATCATCCTGACCAGCCGGTCCGACAACACACTGACACGCCTGGCCTCCTGCGCCCTCGCCTCTCATATTGTGCACGAACGTGAAACCATAAGGGTTCCCTGACTCCCTACTTGAATAAGGATCATCTCAAGCATGAAGTGTATTTTGGCGGTCAATGGCGGCTCTTCCAGCCTGAAGTGCGGCCTTTACGAACCCGGCAAGGGTGTATCGAAGCTGCGCTATCGCTTCAAGCTCAGTGATGCACTGGGTACGCCGAGTCTGGCGATTACTGACGGTCAGGGCCACCAGCTCGCACAGCTAAATCCCGACTTCAGCCAGGTTCCCTCCAGCCAGCGTCACCTAAGCGAGCTGAAACTGGTGCTTGACTGGATCGCAACACACTTGCCCGAGATCGAGATCCAGGCAGCGGGACACCGTGTTGTGCACGGCGGCGAGCAGTTTTCCGCCCCCACCCTGGTTGACGATACCCTGATCGAAAGCCTGCACCAGCTCAGCTCACTGGCACCGCTGCACCAGCCGTACAATATTGCGCTGATTCGAGCCTGCCAGAAATATTTACCGGGGATACCGCAGGTCGCCTGCTTTGACACCATGTTTCATGTCGGTCAATCCGAACTGGAACGTTATTACGCCATCCCGGCCCGCTATACCCAGGATGGTATTCACCGCTATGGCTTTCATGGCCTGTCCTATCAGTACATCCAGCGCCAGCTTGAAACACAGCGCCGGGGCCTGGGGCGCAGCCTGATCTGCCACTTCGGCTCCGGCGCCAGCATGTGTGCCGTACGCGACAGCCTTTCGGTTGCCTCCAGCATGGGGTTTACCGCCCTCGATGGCCTGCCCATGGGCAGCCGCTGCGGCAACATTGACCCGGGCGTACTGCTCTACCTGATGCGCCACTATGCACTGGATATCGATGCCCTGGAGCAGATTTTGAACAAGCAAAGCGGCTGGCTGGGCGTATCGGGGGTCAGTTCGGATATGCTCGAGCTGCATGCCAGTGGCACACCGGCAGCCGAGGCCGCTATCGACATGTTCTGCTATCGCGCTGCGCTGGAGGCCGGGCGTCTCAGTGCAGCCATGGAAGGCCTTGATCGCGTGGTCTTCACCGGCGGTGTGGGCGAAAATGATGCGGATGTCCGCGCCCGCATTCTCAAGCGCCTGAAATGGCTCGGTGTAACGGTGGATCCCGCAGCCAATGCCGCCGGCTCAACGCTGATCAGCGGGCCTGATAGCCAGGTCGATGTGCTGGTGATCCCCACACACGAAGGGGCGATGATCGCCCAGCACTGCCATGAACTGCTGTACAGCAACGGGTGCCGTTAACCTGTCAGCCAACCCGGCATCCGTGCCTGATTAACCGCGAACTGCGGAACCCGGGGCAGGCTCCGCAGCCGAGCAGGGGTATCTTCATCCAGGTGCAACATGCACGACCGCGGTCGTATCAGGCCTCTCGACGCTGACGCACCGCTTCAAACAGGCACACGCCTGCGGCCACTGATACGTTCAGACTGCTGACCTCACCGGACATCGGAATCTTGACCAGGTGATCGCAGTTTTCACGGGTCAGGCGCCTCATTCCCTTGCCTTCTGCGCCCATGATCAGCGCCATGGGCCCGGTCAGGCTGGCATCATAGACCATCTGCTCGGCCTCCCCCGCCGTACCGGTAATCCAGATACCGCGCTGCTGTAGCATCTGCAACGTGCGCGCGAGGTTGGTTACCTGCACATAGGGCACAACCTCGGCAGCACCGCAGGCCACCTTGGAAACAGTGGAGTTCAACGGCGCCGACTTGTCCTTTGGCGCGATCACCGCCTGCACGCCGGCCGCATCTGCCGTGCGCAGACAGGCGCCCAGGTTGTGCGGATCCGTGACGCCATCCAGAATCAGCAGAAAGGGTGCTGCCTCCAGCCCATCCAGTAACTGATCCAGAAAGCCTTCATCCTTGGACAAAATGGGATCGCAGAGCACGAGCACACCCTGATGCACACCGCCGTCCGACAGACGGTCCAGCTCCTGACGGCTGACGCGCTCGGGCCGCACATGCACCGGTGCCGCCAGGTCAATCACCTGCTGGATACGCTCGTCATTGCGCCCCTGCTGCACCAGCAGGCGCTTGATACGTTTGGAGTCCCGTTTCAGCGCCGTACGTACCGCATGCTGGCCGAACAGAATTTCGTCTTCCATTGGAGTTGCTCCTGTACCCGGCTTGAGTACCGGGATGCCGGGCCAGGATTCCAGATCCCGCTCGGGTTAATCGTGTTTGCACGTACTGTGGCCACGCGCAGTGATTTCGCATGCCTGCCGCCACGTTGATCTGCGGCCTCATCCCCTGGCATGACGCACCAGCGAACACGGCAACGGCCTGAGATGTTGTCAGGGGTGCATTATAGGGCGCGTATTATCCCCAACTCGGGGCAAAAAACCCAGCGCCTGACGACGTCTGATGATGGCTAAGACTGCCCCTGAGTGAAGGCCAGCGCCAGCCTCGACGACTAAAGCCATCAGGACGCCGTTTAAGCGGTCTGATCGAGGATGCTGGAGCGAGACGCAAGCCTGCCAGCCGGGGTTGGCATCTGCGATAAGCCTGTCGGACTTAACACTGAATGAGTGCCCAAAGGCCCACCAGGCTGTTAGGTAATCTCGTGGCTGTGAGAACCATTTGCTCCCTGACTGTCGCTCCAGCTGATAACCAGGGTACCGCCAGCTGTACCCCGAAAGCGAAAGCGCAGAAAGGGGTCCTGCGACACCGCCGGAGAGAGTTCGGCGCCAAACACCTTCTCGCCCCGGTAACGCACATTGAGCATACGAATAAACACAGCCTGCGCTGCATCAGCCATACAGCCAGATTGAGCCGCCATTGCGTGCTCCAGAAACAGGCGAACAGTGACGATGTCCCCACTGATCGTGGTCTCGATTCTCACTGTGCACCCTCGTCGTTTAGCCCGCCTGTACAGCCATCAAGAACAACTCGCACCGGCTGACTGTTTCTGAACAGCTGACCATTGGACTCCACCACCACCGAGACCTCGCTGGATCTGGCTAAACGAATACGGGCCGCGATCTCGGGCAGGGTATTAGGTCCGAACTCGAACAATGCCGCCAGCGGCCGCGGGTTTTCGTGCACCAACAGGGCAAGGCGGGATACATTGGGCAAGTGGGTCTGCACCATAACCGGGACCAGCCCCCCCTGATGAGCCGTGGTGGGTAGCTTCAATTCGATCTCCAGCGCGGTCACCGTATCGCTGCGACCAAAGGCCGCGGTGAGCGCTGCATCCATGCCCGCACTGTCAAACGCATGCGCGTTCCAGTTGGCCAATGCACGCAGCGGCACCAGCACCAGCGCCGACATAACAACACCCAACCGCCCAACAAACACTCGACGTCGCATGCAAAGACTCCCTGCTCTGTGATTCTCACCCCCTGACATCACGGCGAGAATACCTTAAAGCCCGGATTGAGGCAGCCTTTGCGACAACGGCCTGTATTCAGGCCAGAGACAAAAAGGCCGCTGAGATCAGCGGCCCTTGGCTCGGCGACGCGAAGAATCAGAGCGCGGCAAAAATATTGTCGCGGATCTGCTCGACAGAGCCGACACCCGGAATGTAAACATAGCGCGGCGCACTCGCAGCATCAGCCTCAGCCCAGCTCTTGTAGTAGCTGATCAGCGGTGCGGTCTGCTCATCGTATACCTTCAGGCGAGCCCGTACGGTCTCTTCCTTGTCGTCCTCACGCTGAATCAGGTCTTCGCCGGTTACATCATCCTTGCCTTCAACCTTGGGCGCATTGAAAACAACATGGTAAGTACGGCCCGAACCCGGGTGAACGCGACGGCCGCTCATGCGCTTGATGATTTCTTCATTGTCGACGTCAATTTCCACCACGGCGTCAATCTTCACGCCGGCATCCTTGAGCGCATCAGCCTGGGGAATGGTGCGCGGGAAACCATCAAACAGGAATCCATTGGCGCAGTCATCCTCAGTAATACGCTCCTGTACCAGACCGATAATGATGTCATCGGACACCAATTGACCTGCATCCATTACGGCCTTGGCCTTGATACCCAGCGGGGTGCCGGCCTTGACAGCGGCGCGCAGCATATCACCGGTAGAGATCTGCGGAATGTTGAATTTTTCGGTAAGGTACTGCGCCTGTGTGCCTTTACCGGCGCCAGGGGCGCCCAGAAGAATAATACGCATTAACGGTTGGCTCCTACTCTTATTAAATCACAAAACACTAAAAATCTGCTTCGCGTAGCTGCACGGCCGTCAGCAACTGATAACCCATGCTCTGGACAGTAGCGAGTCCAATGCTCTGGAACAATGCGACATTAGCACTAACACACTGAGGAAAAAGCAGTGCAACAGCGATGAAAGCTGCCGCCTGCGGCGATGCCTGGCACGCGATTTTTCGTCAGTAAACTAGCGTCTTAGCATACGCACAGGCGCTACCTGCACGTAAAAAGGGTATTGAGGGTATGCTAAAAGCGGGGTCGTCATCAACCCCGCCAGTGGTCCTGACCAAAAATCAGCCCGTATTGCGCATACCCGCCGAGATACCTGACATGCTCACCATCAGAGCCCGCTCCAGCCGACTGTCAGGCTGAGTACGATCACGCAACAGCAACTCAGCCTGCAGAAAGTGCAGCGGATCGATATAGGGATTACGAACTTCGATCGACTGACGAATCACCGGATTTTCGGCCAATAACTGCGTCTGCTGCCTGACCTGCTTCACCAGTTCGACACTGTTGCGCAGGCGACTGCGCAGACTCGAACCGAGCACCCGCAGCTCTTCGGATACCAGGCGTGCATCGTAGTAAGCCGAAATGTCCGGATCACTTTTGGCCAGCACCATTTCCAGCATGTCGATATTGGCACGAAAAAACGGCCAGTCACGATACATGGTGTGCAGCAAGGGCAGCTGATCCGCTACCGCCTCCTGCAACGCACTGTCCGACCCCAGCCAGGCCGGAAGCATCAGGCGAGTCTGTGTCCAGGCAAAGATCCAGGGTATTGCGCGCAGACTCTCGATACCACCGTCTGTGCGTCGTTTGGCGGGACGCGAACCCAGCGGCAGCTTGGCCAGTTCCTGCTCCGGTGTCGCGCATCGGAAGTACTGCACAAAATGCTCATCCTCGCGCACCACAGCACGGTATTCCTTCAGTCCGCGCTTTGCCATGCGCTCCATCTGACTGCGCCATTGCGGCTGCGGACCCGGCGCCGGGTCCAGCGTTGCCTGCAGTACGGCCGCGGTATACAGCTCCATGTTGCGGATAGCGATTTCCGGAATCCCGAATTTGAAGCGAATCATCTCGCCCTGCTCGGTAACCCGCAAACCATGGTCCACCGACCCCGGTGGCTGAGCCAGAATGGCGGTATGGCTCGGGCCACCACCACGGGCCACAGTACCACCACGGCCGTGAAACAGGGTCAGCTGAACCTGATGCTTGCGGCACACGGCAGTGAGCTCTTCCTGAGCCTGGAACTGCCCCCAGGCGGCCGCCAGCTGACCGGCATCCTTGGCGGAGTCAGAATAGCCGATCATGACTTCCTGGTGGCCCTGAATGTAATCCTGGTACCAGTCCAGCGACAGTAACGCATCAATACAACCATGCGCCCCCTGAAGGTCCGACAGGGTTTCAAACAGCGGCACCACGCGCATGTTGTGCCCGATGCCCGCCTCCTGCAGCAGCAGGATCACACCGAGTACGTCGGAGGGCTGACTGGCCATGGAGATCACATAGCTGCCCAGCGAGTTCACCTCGGAGGCCGCCACCACCTTGCACGTGTCCAGCACTTCCTGCACCAGCGCGGAGGGTTGCCAGGCCCTGGGGAGCAAAGGACGCCGACTGTTCAGTTCGGTCAACAGAAACTGCTGGCGCTTCGCCTCATCCCAGTCGCTGTAGCAGCCCAGACCGTAGAAGTCGGTCAGTTCATCAAACACGCCCGCATGGCGATCGGCATTCTGGCGAATATCCAGTTTGACCAGTGTCATTCCGAAACAGGCAATGCGTCTGATCACATCCTGCAGCCGGCCCTGGGCGATAATCTGCATGCCACAGTCCTGCAACGATTGGTGGCACAATAATAGCGGCTGCAACAGATCCTGTTCGTGCAACAGCACATCCCCGGCGGGCACCGGTTTACCATCAAGTTGCGCCTTGAGCCAGACTTTAGTGCGACCCAGTGCGGCCCGCACCTGACCCAGCAGTTTACGGTAGGGTTCGGATGCGTCCCCGACCCGCGCCCGCATTTCGGCGTTGCACTGGTTCATCGAGAGTTCGGCCCGCAGCTGATCGATATCCCGGTAATACAGATCCGCAGCCATCCAGCGCGATACGAGCAGTACTTCACGGGTGACGCTGGCGGTCACATTGGGGTTGCCATCACGATCCCCGCCCATCCAGGATGAATAACGCACCGGGCAGCAATCCAGCGGCAGGCCTTCACCCAGCACTTCCTGCAGCTGCTCATCAAGGGCACGCAGGAACTTGGGTACGGCCTTCCAGAGAGAGTTTTCAATCACGGCGAAGCCCCATTTGGCTTCGTCCACCGGCGTTGGGCGCTGCTGACGAATTTCGTCGGTGTGCCAGATCTCACTGACAAGTTCGCGCAGGCGATGCTGCACCTTTTCACCCCGATCGAGACGTTTGAGGCAGTCGGCAATATCATCGAACTTCTGAATCAGCGTACGGCGGTTAACTTCGGTCGGATGCGCGGTCAGCACCAGGTCTACGCTCAGCTTGCCAAGGCCATCGGCAATCTCGCGCACGCTGAAGCCACGGTCACTCAGGCGGTTAAACAGTTGAGCCAGCGACTCGGGGGCGTCTTTGCCCTTGTCCTCCAGGCGCCGGCGCACCCGGTGGTGCTCTTCGGCAATATTGGCCAGATTTAGAAACTGGGTAAAGGCCCGCGCGACCGGCAGTACCTCATCTTCGCTCAGTTCCTTCAGGGCGCTGAGGAGCTCAGCGTATTCACTGTTGTCTTCAAGGCGCCCGGCCTTGGCCAGCTTGCGAATGCGCTCTACCTTTTGCAGAAAAGCCTCGCCAAGCTGGTTCTCAATGGTCTGCCCAAGGCAATCCCCCAACATGCGAACATCATCACGCAACGCTTCATGCAGATCAGCCATCCAATCTCTCCCTTTGATGAAAATCAGCCGGGTTTAACGCCCGGGCCCAGTCGCATCTGCCCTTCGAGCATAATGGATTCGCAGCCGATAAGGTAAACGGAAAATATAGAAGATCGCAGTTTTTGGTAGATTTTACAAACCGACGCAGGGCTGCGCCGGTCAGGGACAACGTATCACTCGCAACAGCGCGAACAGGCGGGAGAAGACGTGCCTCAAACGCACCGGTCTGGTGCAATAGAGGGCGCAAAAAGGAGCACACAAAAACGGGGAACCTGCGCGCCTGGCGCCGTCCTAGAGACCGCGCACCTTGGCTTGATTCCAGAACGAATCGAGCTCATCGAGACTAAAGCTGTCCCAGTCACGCCCCGAGGCCTTTACGACACTTTCGATATACCCGAAGCGGCGCACAAACTTGGCATTGGTGCTACGCACAGCCGTTTCGGGATCAACCCCCAGATGGCGCGCAAGGTTGACCTGAGCAAACAGCAGGTCCCCCATTTCATCGGTGATTTCATCCTGCGCGCCGCGGGCGATGGCTTCACGCAGCTCGCTGATTTCCTCTTCGATCTTGTCGAGCACCAGCAACGGGTCATTCCAGTCAAACCCGACCCCGGACGCTCTCTTTTGCAGTTTAACCGCGCGGCTCAGGCCCGGCAGCGCCGCCGGTATATCATCCAGAACACCCAGGCTGGCCTTGCCTTCACGCTCTTCCTGCTTGATCAGCTCCCAGGTTTCGCTGACCTGCTGTTCGCTGCGCTGCATGTCGCCGGCACGGGATGCCAAGGTGCCGGCCGGAAACACATGGGGATGACGGCGCAGCAGCTTTCGAACGAGATTATCGACAATATCGGAAAAGTCGAAATGACCGCTCTCATCGCCGAGCCTGGCGTAAAAAATCACCTGGAACAGCAAATCACCAAGCTCGTCCTTGAGATGAGGCCAGTCCTGCCGCTCGATGGTGTCTGCCACCTCATAGGCTTCTTCCAGTGTATGGCGCACGATGCTGGCAAAGTTCTGCTTGAGATCCCAGGGACAGCCATCCTCGGGGTCACGCAGGCGCGCCATCAGGGTAAGCAAATCGTCCAGGTTGTACTCAGCCATTGGCATTCTCTGTAGAGGGGCTCATCAGGTCGCTCCTGTCAGGTAGTGAAGCCGCTGCGTTGACGGTGCACGTCAATGACGTTGGGTATCTGGTTTATCTTGTCCATGATGCGGCCAAGCATCTCAAGGCGGGAAATCTCCACCGTGATCGACAGCCGCGCCACATTGCTTTTGGAATCCGTCAGGGTATTGGCGGCCAGCACATTGAGGTTGCTGTTGGCCAGTTCCATCATGATGTCACGCAGCAACCCAGAGCGGTCGTAGGCCTCGATGAAGATATCCACCGGGTAGGTTGCCTCACCCTCTTCGCCCCAGTCGACCTCGATCATGCGCTCCCTTTCATGCTCGCGCAGCGCCAAGGCGTTACTGCAGTCTTCGCGGTGGACCGACACCCCTCGACCCTGGGTTATATAACCGACAATCTGGTCCCCCGGTACCGGCTTGCAGCAGGATGCCATCGTCGTGAGCAGGTTGCCCACGCCGCGAATCCGAATGCGGTCGTCACCCTTGACCTTGGCAGTGCTGATCGCCGGCAGTGCCAGATCCAGCTGCTCGTCGGTGTGCTCAACTTCAACCTGTCGCTGGGCCGCATTGATGATCTGCGACAGACGCAAATCCCCCGCGCCCAGCCCGGCAAACATGTCTTCAGCCTGACGATAACTCAGCTCATGGGCAATCCGTTCCAGATTGATTTCCCTGATATCCAGCGCCAGGCGCTTGAACTCGCGCTCGACAATATGCCGGCCAGCTTCCGCGTTCTGATCCCGCGCCTGTTCCTTGAACCAGTGCGCAATCTTGGCCCTTGCTCTGGACGTGGTCACATAGCCCAGGTTGGTGTTGAGCCAGTCCCGTCGCGGTCGCTCTTCGTTCGCGGTCATGATTTCAACCTGATCGCCCGTTTTCAGGGGGCGGGTCAGGGGAATGATGCGCCCGTTAACCTTGGCGCCGCGACAGCGATGTCCGATCTCGGTATGGACACGGTAGGCGAAGTCCAACGCCGTGGCACCATGGGGCAGATCCAGCACGTGGCCCTCGGGCGTGAAGACATAGACTCGATCCTGCGTCACATCGCCACGCAACATGTCGCCGAAAGCTTCGCTTTGGCCCAGGTCATCGTGCCATTCCAGAACCTGACGCAGCCAGGCGATCTTGTCCTCATAGGACGAACTGCGACTATTAAGATCGGTCCCCTTGTAGAGATGGTGCGCACAGACACCGAGTTCCGCTTCTTCATGCATCGCATGGGTGCGAATCTGAATTTCCAGCACCTTGCCTTCCGGGCCGATCACCGCGGTATGCAGAGAGCGGTATCCGTTGGGCTTGGGCGAGGCGATGTAGTCATCGAATTCATGCGGAATATTGCGCCACAGGCCGTGAACGATGCCAAGCGCGGTATAGCAGTCGCGGGTTTCCGGCACCAGAATACGTACCGCCCGCACATCGTAGACCTGACTGAACTCGATGTTCTTGCGCTGCATTTTGCGCCAGATGCTGTAGATATGCTTTGCTCGCCCCATCACCTGACCGTCAATGTTAACGGCTTTCAGATCCTGCTTGAGCTTGGCGACAACGGTATTGATGAATTCCTGCCGATCCAGCCGCTTCTCATCCAGCAGCGTGGCGATGTCCTTGTAGTCATTAGGCTTGAGATAACGGAACGACAGATCTTCAAGTTCCCACTTGATATGCCCGATACCCAGCCGGTGCGCCAGCGGTGCATAGATGTCGAAGACTTCACGCGCGACAAGATAGCGTTTGCGACGAGTACCGGTCTTTACGCCGCGAATGGCGCAGGTGCGCTCGGCAATCTTGATCAGCGCGACCCGCACATCGTCGATCATCGCCACCAGCATCTTGCGGACGTTATCGACCTGGTTCGAGCCCGTGCCCAGAACGCCTTCTTCAAAGCGGGGGTTTTTGCGGGTACCGATCGCCGCCATCTGCAGCACGCCGTCAATGAGCTGTGCCGCCTCGGCACCGAATTTGTCGCTAACCTGCTTGAGAGAAAGTTTGTTCTCGCGCACCGCGCGGTACAGAATGGCCGCCACCAGGGTCACCGAATCCTGCTGCAACTCGGCCAGGATGTTGGCCATGTCCAGGCCCGTGCGGTAACTGCCAAGGCTGGTCTTTGACCACATATCATCTTCGTTTACCGCATGCGCGCGCTGCTCAGCGGCCTTGGCCATCTCGCAGGCCTGGCGGATCTGACTGATATCGGTAATGTCGACCTGCCGCTGCAGATTTAGCAGCCACAGGTCCAGATCCACGGTGCCATCCTCTCGAATGGGATGATCTTCTCTGACTTTCACCATGGCAGAGCCACTCCTATAGTCTGGAAGCCGTTGACGGGAATCCGGGGAACAACCTGAGCCCGGTCCCATCGCGTCGGCTTGCCATGAATCTCTGCTATTTATTTTTCTTCGGGGCCAAGTACACCTGACAATACCTAGAAAAAAATGGCCCCTGCCAACAAGCGGCACATTCTAGTCGTTATGACCTGTGTTCGCGAGCAAGTTCAATGTACGGCTAACCCCCCGGACTGACATTCACACGAATGTCAGTGTGACGTCCCAGCACGGTGCGCTCGCTAGCAAGGTCTATGCCTGACTGTAGACACCGGTCGACAGATAACGATCACCCCGGTCACAGATAATGCAGACGATCACCGCATTCTCCAGTTGAGCCGACAGGCGCAAGGCGCCGGCAACGGCCCCGCCCGACGAGACGCCGCAAAAGATACCTTCCTGGCGTGCCAGCGCACGCATACAGTCTTCAGCTTCGCGCTGCTCGATGTCCAGCACCTGATCCACCCGCGCCGGGTCGAAGATCTTGGGCAGGTAAGCCTGGGGCCAGCGCCGTATGCCCGGAATCTGCGAACCGTCGCTGGGTTGCAACCCGATCACCTGGATATTCGGATTCTGCTCTTTCAGGTAACGGGACGTCCCCATAATGGTGCCCGTGGTACCCATGGAAGACACAAAATGGGTCACGCGGCCATGGGTCTGCTGCCAGATTTCCGGACCGGTCCCCAGGTAATGCGAATCCGGATTGTCCAGATTGGCGAACTGGTCCAGCACCCGTCCTTTGCCGGCCGCTTCCATTTGTTCCGCCAGGTCACGCGCTCCTTCCATACCCTGTTCCGGCGTAACCGTAATGAGCTCTGCACCGTAGGCCGTCATGGACGACTTGCGCTCGGCACTGGCGTTGTCCGGCATGATCAGAATCAGCTTGTAACCCTTGATGGCTGCCGCCATGGCGAGCGCGATCCCCGTATTGCCCGAAGTGGCCTCAATGAGCGTATCCCCCGGACGAATATCACCGCGAGATTCTGCTTGCTGAATCATGCTCAGAGCCGGACGGTCCTTGACCGAGCCCGCCGGGTTATTGCCCTCAAGCTTGCACAGAATAATATTCGAGGTATCGCCCGGCAGGCGCTGCAACCGCACCAGGGGCGTTTTGCCGACATAGTGTTCAATGGTTGGGAATTCTGAAGTCATGTCTATCACCGGTGACTAAATACGTAAATTGACGAAACAGGGTGACCCGATCGGCGAACTGAGCACCCGTTAGGCTCAGGCATTCTGCTCGGCGACCACAAAAGCGACTATGAGCTGCTGCTCATCGCTGTAGGACAGGTGCAGGCGACTCACCCCCAGCTCGAGCGCACGGGCCTCGGCGCCCCCCGTGAGATGCAAACAGGGCTTGCCCAGGGCATCGTGTCCGATTTCAAGGTGCTGCCAGCTCACACCACGACCAATACCCGTACCCAGCGCCTTGACTGCCGCCTCCTTGGCCGCAAAACGCTTGGCCAGATACCGCGCCTGGTCCCTGCTGGTGGTGAACCCTGCCAGCTCCTGCGGCCTCAGGATCCGTTCCGCCAGGCCGGGGGTACGGGCAAGGGCCTTGGCTATGCGGTCAATCTGTACCAGATCGGTACCGATACCGGCGATCATCGGCTCAGCGCATCCCGCTGCGACTGCACCCGCACCTGGGTTTCCAGCATCAGCCTGCGCATCTCCGCAACCGCATCCTTGAGGCCGACAAAGAGCGCGCGGGCAATCAGGCCATGACCAATATTAAGCTCGTTCAGCTCGGGAATTTCAGCAATCTGCTCGACATTGTGATAGTGCAGGCCATGCCCCGCATTCACGATCAGACCCTGCTCCCACGCATAGCGGGCGGCATCACGAATGCGTGCAAGCTCCGCCCGCTGCGCCTTTGACGTCGTCGCATCGGCATAGGCGCCGGTGTGCAGTTCGATAACCGGAGCACCGCAGCGCACTGTCGCATCAATCTGCGCGCGATCGGGATCGATAAACAGCGAAACCTCGATACCGGCTGCCGCAAGGCGGTCGCAGGCAGCCTTCATCTTGCTTTCCTGCCCAGCGACATCGAGGCCACCTTCGGTGGTCAGTTCTTCGCGCTTTTCCGGTACCAGGCAGCTGTGCGCCGGACGAATCTCTTCCGCAAAAGCCAGCATTTCGTCGGTGACGGCCATTTCCAGATTCATACGGGTCTGCAGGGTTTCCTTCAAGAGGCGAATATCTCGCTCCTGAATGTGACGCCGGTCCTCACGCAAATGCACCGTAATGCCGTCGGCACCAGCCTCTTCGGCCAGCAGCGCAGCCTGCACGGGGTCCGGATAGCGGGTGCCCCGAGCTTGGCGCAGGGTAGCGATATGATCGATGTTGACTCCCAGCAGCAAGCGGCTTGGCTCAATCACATTTATCTCCTTTCATTCAAGAGTGCCCTGCGCCAATGCCCGCAGGCTCGGCAGGACGCTGAAAAAGTTCACGGCTTCTCAATGCCTTGCCGCCCAGCATCTGATCAAGTGCCAGACGCATCAGCCTTTTGGCCGCCCGGCGAGTATGCGGCTCGCTATAGTCATCTTCGCCAATGGCCAGCAACTGCTCACCGACAAAACAACGCTGCCGCTCGGTATCGGTGGGTGCGACAACAGTCTGCAGCCCGCCTTCGGGTCTTAAAACGTATAATGCTCGGGCGTCAAGACCACTCAGTTCCAGCGCATAACCCAGCTCGCTCAGCAAATGCCGCTCGAAGGTACGCAGTGCTCCCTCGATGTCCTGCCCTGAGAGCAGCTCGTTAAGCGCATACTGGTAGTAGACGTAAAGTCTGGGATGGGGGTCGATCGGCTGCAGCAGGCGCTGCAACAACTCGTTGAGATAGAGCCCGCACAACAGGGCCCGCCCCTGCAGAAACACCGGTGGCGCAACGGCCTCGGCCTGGCTGAGAGTCTTCAGCTCGCTGCGCCCGGACCAGCCCAGCTGCAGCGGAACGAAAGACTGAATACTGGCACGGGACCGGGAGCCCGGGCGACGTGCACCGCGGGCAACGAGACTGACCTTGCCGTACTCCAGCGTAAAGCAGTCTACCAGCAAGCTGGTATCACGGTAGGGACGGGCATGCAGCACATAAGCGGCCTGCCCGTCGAGGCGATAGTCCATCAGCAGTGCTCAGTATTCATGACAAGGCTCGAACGTGGAGCATGCAGGCCATCGATAACGGTACAGATCGCCGCCGGGGCGCTCTGCAGGCTACATGCTTAGTCGTCATAACCCAGGCTGCGCAACGCCCGGTCGTCATCGGCCCAGCCCTTGCGTACCTTGACCCAGAGATTAAGCATGACCTTGCTGTCAAACATGCGCTCCATGTCCAGCCGGGCATCCCGCCCGATGGTCTTCATGCGCGCACCCTTGTCGCCAATCACGATACGTTTTTGCCCTTCCCGCTCGACCAGAATCAGCGCGCTGATCGTCAGCAGGCCGTACTCGTCCTGGACAAACTGCTCAATCTCGACCGTCGTGCCGTAGGGAATTTCCTCCCCCAGGTTACGCATCAGCTTTTCGCGCACCAGCTCGGCGGCGACAAAGCGCGAGCTGCGGTTAGTAATCTGATCCTCTGGATAGTAATGCTCGCCGGCAGGCATATGCTGCTCGACCAGCGTTTCCAGGCGCGGCACGTTGTGTCCGTTCTTGGCGGAGATGGGGATGACTTCAGCAAATTCCCGTTTGGCAGTGATCATCTCCAGGTGCGGCAAAAGCTCCGCCTTGTCCTTGAGCTGATCAACCTTGTTAACCACCAGCACTACCGGGCAGCGTACCCAGGTGAGCTTCTCCAGCACCAGATCGTCTTCATCGGTCCAGGCGGTACGATCAACCAGAAATATCACCAGGTCGACATCGCGTACTGCATCCGCGGCGGTCTTGTTCATGTAGCGGTTCAACGCCTTGCCCTGATCCCGGTGCAGGCCCGGCGTGTCAACGTAAATGACCTGCAGGTCATCTTCCGTCTTGATACCCAGAATCTGGTGCCGCGTGGTCTGAGGCTTACGCGAGGTAATACTCAGTTTCTGGCCAAGAATATGGTTTAGCAGCGTCGACTTGCCTACATTGGGTCGTCCAACGATTGCAACGAAGCCGCAGCGCTGGTCACCGTCGTAAGACTCGCCTTCTGGCATTTCAAAGTCGTCACTCATGCGCCTTCTCCACCTGCAGTCCCACCAGAGCAAGTCTCGCAGCCTCCTGCTCCGCCTGCCGGCGACTGTTGCCGACACCTTCGCTGGGAGCGCTCAAACCGGTCACATGGCAACGTATAAAAAACGTCTGGGAGTGCGCTTCGCCATCAACAGCCACCAGCTCATAATCAGGCAGGGCAAGGCGTCTCGACTGCAGGTGCTCCTGCAGACGTGTCTTGGCATCTTTCAGCGATTCGTTCAGATCGAGCTCATGCAGCCGTTCCTCAAACCAGCGATGAATAAAGCCTCGGCAGGTTTCCAGGTCGCTATCCAGATAGATGGCGCCCATCACGGCCTCGGTAGCATCGGCCAGGATGGAATCGCGTCGAAAGCCACCGCTTTTCAGCTCACCGGAACCCAGGCGCAGGTAATCGCCCAGGTTCAGTTCACGGGCAATCTCGGCCAGGGTTTCACCCTTGACCAACCGCGCCCGAAGCCGGCTCAGCTGGCCTTCGCGCGCCTGCGGAAACTGCCTGAACAGTGCATCTGCGATGACAAAATTGACAATGGAATCGCCAAGAAACTCGAGCCGCTCATTGTTGCGCTTGCCGCAGCTGCGGTGGGTGAGTGCGAGTTCCAGCAGGGACGGATCGTTAAAGGTATAGCCCAGGCGCCGGCTAAGATCTGTGGTCGGTTTGATCAAGGTTTTATAACTTCGTAATGCTCATTAAATTTAACCACGGCATCCACGTTATAAAACATCGGAACCCGCTCTTCGTAGACAAGATCAAAATGAATCTTGCCGTCTATATTTTCAATCTTCAGGAAGTCTTCGCGCGAAAGGTCTGTACGGACTTGGTTAATAGTAGCCCGGCTACTGATGGTACTTCGAATTGAACGTGAATCCCTGCCCACAAGATCAGGATCGTAGATCACATTCTCGAGAATGGATTTAACGGTGGCGTGATCCTTGTATGGCGTAAACAGCTTAAACCCAACGGCCAGAAATACGCCGACCATGATCATCACTATCAGGATAGAGACAAACGACGCACCCTGTTCCCTCTTCGCTGCCTTGATCATAACAATCCCCTATTCATCAGGCTGATACACAATTACTTGATCAGACGCACATCACCGAACGACGGAAGACTGAAAAAGGTTTCCCAGTGCATCCAGACGGCGAAAGCCTTGCCTACCAGCAGCTCGTCCGGTACGAAGCCCCAGTAACGGCTGTCATTGCTGTTGTCACGGTTGTCACCCATGACAAAGTACTGCCCTTGCGGCACCACCCACTCTCCGACGATTCCGCTACTGGCAACGTCATGGTAGACCTGGTGCTGGATGCCGTCCAGATTCTCCGTCAGCAGCAACTGCTCTGGCTTAAGCGGCGGAAGTTGCGCCAAGAGCTGCTGTGCCTGCGGCTTACCGTTCACGAACAGCATCTTGTTCTGATAGCGGATTCGATCCCCCGGCAGGCCGATGACGCGCTTGATGTAATTGATCGAAGGGTCACGCGGGTACTTGAACACAACGACATCCCCGGCCTTGGGGTCGTTAAGCTCGACGACTTTTGTATTCAGCACGGGCAGGCGCAAACCATAGTGGTATTTATTCACCAGAATAAAGTCACCAATGTTCAGGGTCGGCAGCATGGAACCCGACGGGATCTGAAATGGCTCAACCAGAAAGGAGCGCAGCATCAGCACCACGAAGAGCACAGGAAAGAGGGAACGGGAAAAATCGATCCAGCCGGGCACGTGGTTAAGCTTGCTAAGCGCATCCTGCGAGAGGCCTCCGGCCAGCTGCAGCTCGGCCTTCTGAACTCGGGCACTGCGGGCCGGCGCCAACCAGAATTTATCAACACACCAGCCGATTGCGGCCAGGAAGGTCGCAACCACGAGTACCAAAGCAAAATCGAAATTCATCGTCTGTCCTTAACTGTCAACTTTCAGTACGGCGAGGAAAGCATCCTGCGGAATTTCGACCCGACCGACCTGTTTCATGCGCTTCTTGCCTTCTTTCTGCTTGGAGAGCAATTTTTTCTTGCGGCTTACGTCACCGCCATAGCACTTGGCCAGCACGTTCTTGCGCAGCGCCTTCACTGTGGTACGGGCTATAACCTTGCCACCGAGCGCCGCCTGAATCGCCACGTCGAACATCTGACGCGGAATCAACTCCTTCATCTTTTCGCACAACTGGCGGCCACGGTATTCGGCATTATCCTTGTGCAGGATGACCGCCAGGGCATCGACCTTCTCGCCGTTAATGAGGATATCCATGCGCACCAGGCGGGCCGCTTCGAAACGGATAAAGTTGTATTCCAGTGATGCATAGCCGCGACTGACAGACTTAAGCCGGTCAAAAAAGTCGAGTACAACCTCGGCCATGGGCAGCTCATACTTCACCTGCACTTGTCGCCCGACATAGTGCATGTTTTTCTGAACGCCTCGTTTTTCAACGCACAGGCCAATTACCTGCCCCAGGAACTCCTGCGGCACCAGTATATTGGCCTCCACGATGGGCTCGCGCATTTCGCGCACCGCCCCAGGGTCCGGCAGTTTGGACGGGCTGTCGATGTGTACCACTTCGCCGCTGTTGAGCTCAAGCTCATAGACAACGGTGGGGGCCGTCGTCACAAGGTCCAGATCGTACTCACGCTCCAGCCGCTCCTGGATGATTTCCATGTGCAGCATGCCCAGAAAGCCACAGCGGAAACCAAAGCCCAGCGCATCAGAAGTTTCAGGCTCGAAAAACAGCGACGCATCGTTAAGCGTCAGTTTGTCCAGAGCGTCACGAAAATCCTGGTAGTCATCCGCGTCGGTCGGAAACAACCCGGCATACACCTGCGGCTGGACCTTTTGAAAGCCCGGCAGCGTGGGCGTATCGGGCGTCTTGGCGTGGGTCAGGGTATCCCCGACCGGGGCGCCGTGAATATCCTTGATGCCGGCGATTATGTAGCCGACCTCCCCCGCCTTGAGTTCATTGGTCGGCGTCTGCTTGGGCGTAAAGATACCCACCTGATCAACGGGATAGGACAGCCCGGTGGATTTCACCAGAACCTTTTCCTTGCGACGCAAAACACCGTGCTTAACCCGTACCAGAGAGACAACCCCCTGATACTTGTCGAACCAGGAATCGATAATCAGCGCCTGCAGCGGCCCATCCAGGTCGCCAACCGGCGCCGGAATGTGTTCAATCAGCGCCTCCAGCACATCGCCAACCCCCATGCCACTCTTGGCTGAGCAGGCAACAGCGTTACTGGCGTCGATACCGATAACTTCTTCGATCTCTTCACGCACGCGTTCAGGTTCAGCCTGGGGCAGGTCCATCTTGTTCAGGATGGGCAGCACTTCCAGTCCCTGTTCCAGGGCCGTGTAACAGTTGGCGACTGACTGGGCTTCTACGCCCTGAGCGGCATCCACCACCAGTAATGCACCTTCGCAGGCGGCAAGAGAACGAGACACCTCATAGGAGAAATCGACGTGCCCGGGGGTGTCGATGAAGTTCAGCTGATAGGTTTCTCCATTCTTGGCCGTGTATTTGAGCGTTACACTCTGGGCCTTGATCGTGATGCCACGCTCGCGTTCCAGCTCCATCGAGTCCAGAACCTGAGCGGCCATTTCCCGCTCAGCCAGACCACCACAGGTCTGAATGAAGCGGTCGGCCAGGGTCGATTTACCGTGGTCGATATGGGCGATGATGGAGAAGTTGCGAATATGATCGAGATTGCTCACGTGTAGGATACTCGGGATCAGCAGACCCTGGATGTTAGGGCGATAATTCAAAGCGACGAAGTTTACCGTATTTACCGCAGCTCGGCTATCGAATGCATGCGGCCTGCAAGACCTCTGCGCTGGACGGATTCGGTCAAAACTGACAACTGACGACAACCAAAACGAAGCAGGGGCCCGGCAGGCCCCTGTCTGTCATTGCTCGAGCTTGAGGGGAATAAACATCGGACTGCCGCGACGCACAATGCGCAGTGGCACCGGCCGATCCACGGGGAGGTCTTCCAGCGCCTGTTCGAACTGTTTCACACTCTCAATAACTTCACCGTTGACCATGGTAATCACATCCTCGGCCACGAGCCCTGCATCAGCGCCAGCCCCCGGATTTACCGCGCGGATAACAACCCCTGAGCGCAGGTTCCACTTTTCCTTGCGTTCATGATCCAGCTCGCCAACCACCAGGTTAAGTCGGTTGCTCTTGTACTCACCGGTATGGCCGGAGGCTGCAAGCTGATCGCTATTCTCAGGCAGTGCCTCAATAGTGACATCAAGCTCTTCATGCTTGCCGTTACGCACAATATCAATTGAGACGGACTCGCCGGGTTTGACGCGGCCCACCTGAGGCGGGAGGTCTGAGGACAAATCGATATCCCTGCCATCAAAACGGTAAATCACATCCCCTTCCATAAAGCCTGCCTTCTCAGCCGGGCTTCCAGGCAGCACCTTTGCAATCAAGGCACCGGCAGGTTTATCCAGTCCGAAAGATTCAGCCAGATCACGGCTCACTTCCTGAATAATTACGCCCAGCCAGCCGCGTGTAACATGCCCCTGGCTCTTGAGCTGTTCGGCAACATCTATCGCGACATCGATTGGAATAGCGAAGGACAACCCCATAAAGCCGCCCGAACGGGTGTAAATCTGTGAATTTATACCGACAACTTCACCATTCAGGTTAAATAGCGGACCACCGGAGTTACCCGGATTGATCGCCACATCGGTCTGGATAAAGGGGACATAGGTCTCGTTGGCCAATGCTCGCTCGGTAGCACTGACAATTCCGGCGGTCACCGAATGGTCAAATCCAAACGGCGACCCGATCGCCAGAACCCACTCCCCCGCTTCCAGTGCTTCAGAGGAACCTATGCGTACACTCGGCAAATCAGTCGCATCAATCTTCAGCACAGCCACATCGGAGCGCTCATCGGAACCAATCACCTGTGCCTCAAGCTCACGCCTGTCACTGAGGCGAACCAGCACTTTCCCCGCGCCCTTGACCACATGATGATTGGTAAGGATGTAACCATCATCACTAATGACAAATCCGGAACCTAGCGAACGCGGCGCAGGACGTGGCTGATCTCCCAGCTCCGGAAACTGCTTAAAAAAATGCCTGAACATCTCCGGAATCTGTTCAGCATCAGGCCCTTCAAAAGGGTTCAGGGCAGACCCCTGACCGCTCTTCTCTTTAGGTACCGTACTGATATTGACCACTGCGGGCGCTGCTTCCTTTACCAGACTTTTAAAATCAGGCAATTCCGCATGCGCAGGAAACCACACCAGGCACAACAAAATACTGAATACTATTTTTATCGACTGCATGGATTCAAACCTTTGAGGGCACACTAGATAATATTCATCAGTACAGGCTGGTAACGACAGGAGCGCGCCAGACGCTGTCCGGCACTTCTGGCTAGCCACAACCCTGCAGCCAAGCCAGCGAAACTAGCTACAACAGAGGGCAGCTCAGACGTGCCATAAAAAGAGCCCAGATAACCACCCAGAAAAAGCAAGACCAGCGGCAGGGTGTACAACAGAATGGAGGCTTGCAGGAAGCTGCCTTCTTCAATGCCAACCCTGACCCTGTCACCGACCCTCGCCACAAGGCCGTGGGGATTATCAATCAGCAGGCGCTCACTGCGTTTACTGGCGTATTCCGCCAATGCACGCTGACCGCAACCTTTGCTGGCGCTGCAGCTCTGACAAGCGCCAGTCCGGTCAGACTCAACCCAGATACCCCCGGCATCCACCGCGACAACAATCGCCTCTTCTTCCATCATTTAATTGCGCGCCTGAACCGAGGCGGCAATGCGATCAGCGACCATCAATGGCACATCACCCACCACCGTAACAAAATCGTCCCCACGACGCTTGCCGACCGCAATCATGTCTTTTGACTGAGCAGCACCGGCTGCGACCGTCTGACGTCCGAACGGTTCGATACAGACAGAGACAGAGTGACGTCCGTCGGAAAACAGCATCACCTCGGCATCAGGCATCACTTCGTGCCGCACTTTGGTGAAGCCATCCGGCAGCCACTGGGCGCGCCAACCGGGCTGCCTGGCGCCGAGCATGTGCTGATGCTGGTTGATATAGCGTTCAAGCCCACGAGACAGTCGTATCACGTCCGCCTGCGGTACGCCCTGAGTGGCGTAACTGCTTTCATGCCCGTAGCGGGCACGTACGAAATCTTCGGAACTGCCGAGCGAGGGCAACACGTACTGTGGCTGATTGCTCGCAACCGTGTTTACCGGTTCCGCATTAAAGCCCTGCACGCCAAGAATTACCGCAGCGGTAACCGAGGCTGCTGTAGCCATGCTTATCAGCGGCTTCCAATAGCGCCCGCTGTCGACCTTGCGAGGAGCGACCACTCCCTGTTCATCCTGCCTGCCGGTATCAGCCGCAGGCTCGGGCTCTACAGCTGCACTGTCAATCTGAGCCATAATGCCCGCGCTGATATCGGCAAATACCGTATCCCGTTCACCTTTCAGGGCCGACCGCGTCAGATGGTAGCGGCGCCACTTTTCACCCAGTGCCGGCTGCTCATCCAGAGTAGATAACAGTCGGCGCATCTCAAAGTCACTGGCCTCTCCGTCCACAAGCGCCGACAGGGTATCGTTGAACTGATCACTCATGGTTATCCCTCAAACACATTCTCATGTTCCCGGCGGATGTCCGTTAATCCGCAAGAAAAGGCACTATCTCTTTATCGATCGCCTCTCGCGCCCTGAAAATACGGGAACGTACTGTCCCCACCGGGCAATCCATGACATTGGCGATATCTTCGTAACTCAAACCATCGAACTCACGTAACGTCAGCGCCACCCGAAGATCCTCGGGCAACTTATCGAGCACACGCTTAACGATGGCTTCCAGTTCGTCCCTGTAAAGATTGTTCTCGGGACTTTCAATATCCTTGAGCTCACTGTCTCCGCCGAAATAATGTGCATCCTCGACCGTCACATCGACATCCGGCGGGCGGCGCCCTTTCGCAACCAGGTGGTTTTTAGCCGTGTTAATCGCAATTCGGTACAACCACGTATAAAAAGCACTGTCGCCACGGAATTTCGGCAAGGCTCGATACGCCTTTATGAAAGCTTCCTGGGCCACGTCAAGTGCTTCATGCTGGTCATACACATAACGCCCAATCAAGCCGATAATCTTGTGCTGGTACTTTTTCACCAGCAAATCATAGGCTCGACTATCACCCGCCTGCACACGTTTCACCAGCTGCCCGTCAATCGCGCTCTGACTCTCGTTTGACACTCCAGATCCTTATGTTCCAAGGTACTACTCCCCTTAAAGCAGGGGATTTAATGACGAGAGTATGGCTGTGGCGACTACGTCATTGCAACCTCTCAAGAGCCGGGTATCGCAAGCTACTCAATATGAACCGTGCGTGAATGGTTAGTTCCGGCCAATTATCAAAAATATCCCGCGAACTGACACAAAAGGTTCACGCCCACCGCCCCTGCATTGCATAATTACCTTTAGGCATCCCGCACTAAAGTTTTCAAGGTTGAGCATGGCCAGCGAACATATACATGACGTTTTGATCATCGGTAGCGGAGCTGCCGGCCTTACGCTGGCCCTGCAGCTTCCCGCGGAGTTACGCGTCGCAGTTTTAAGCAAGGGACAGCTCACCAGCGGCTCGACTTGGCTCGCCCAGGGTGGCATTGCGGCGGTGCTGGATGAGGGGGACACACCCGAGGCCCACTACATTGACACCATGACTGCCGGGGCAGACCTGAGCCGCCCACAAGCGGTCGAGTACACCGTGACCCAGGGTAATCGCAGCATCCAGTGGCTGATTGAGCAGGGAGTGCCCTTTACTCGCGAAAACAGCCACCTGCACCTGACGCAGGAAGGTGGTCATTCTCACCGACGTATTATCCATGCTGCCGACGCGACCGGGAAAGCCGTTCAGGAAACATTGATTCAGCAGGCCCAGTCTGCCAGCAACATCACCCTGTTCGAAAACTGTATTGCCGTTGACCTGATTACCCGTGACAAGCTGCGCCTGCCCAACAAGCGTTGCGTCGGCGCCTATGTACTGGACAGCAAATCCGGCGAGGTCCAGCTTTTCCGAGCCGGCCAGGTCGTACTCGCCACCGGTGGAGCCTCCAAGGCCTACCTTTACACCAGCAACTCGGATGGTGCCTCGGGAGATGGTATTGCCATGGCCTGGCGATCAGGCGCCCGGGTTGCCAACATGGAATTCAACCAGTTCCACCCGACCTGCCTGTACCATCCGCAGGCCAAGTCGTTCCTTGTATCCGAGGCCGTGCGTGGAGAAGGCGGGCACCTGCTACTGCCGGACGGCGAACGTTTCATGCTACGTTTTGATGAACGCGGCGAGCTGGCGCCCCGTGATATCGTCGCCAGAGCCATCGACCACGAAATGAAACGCCTGGGCTGCGACTGCCTGTATCTCGACATATCCCACAAGCCCGCTGACTTTATCAAGAGCCACTTCCCGACCATTTACAAGAAGTGCCTGGAGCTCGGCATCGACATAACACGCCACCCCATTCCCATAGTGCCGGCGGCGCACTACACCTGTGGCGGCATCATTACCGATATTCATGGACGCACCGATATACCAGGCCTCTATGCCATCGGAGAAACCGCCTTTACCGGCCTGCATGGCGCAAACCGCCTGGCGTCCAACTCCTTACTGGAATGCCTGGTATTTGCCAATGCGGTCGCGACCGACATAGCCGCCAACCAGACAGTGTCTCCGGACAGCAGCATCAGCATCCCTGCCTGGGACTCATCCCAGGTCACCGACTCGGACGAGGACGTCATCATTTCCCACAACTGGGAAGAGCTGCGCCGTTTCATGTGGGACTATGTTGGAATCGTCAGAACCAACAAGCGCCTGCAGCGCGCCAAACACCGGGTAGACCTGCTACAACAGGAAATCACGGAGTACTACAGCAACTATCGCATCACCCGGGACCTGCTGGAGCTGCGCAACCTTGCACTGGTATCCGACCTGATTATTCGCTCAGCCATGCAGCGCACTGAAAGCCGGGGCCTGCATTACACTCTCGACTACCCTGGCCTTGCGCCCGAGGCACGCGATACCATTCTCACACCCATCAATTATGAGTGGCCTGATCAGGTGCATTGAGCTTCATTGGCGCAAGCCTGGCTATCACGCTCAGGCGCCGGAACGCGGCAATTGTTACGCTATCGGGTAAAAGCACCAGTCGCCTGTGCCGGCCGCCTGCACGAATCCGCAATACAAGCAGCCAACGCCAGGCCAGTATCGATTCCAGCGATTCTGCCGCCACCCAGCCCTGCCCAGGCTCCAAAAGAGCGACACTCTGCAAATCTGCATCCCAGCGCAGCCCCTGAACACCAGCCGCCCGCTGACGATAGCCAATAACGAGGCTGAGGCCCGAAACAGCGATCAGACACAGGATAACAGGCGCTGGAAATACAGACTGAACGAGCAGTACAACGAAGCCCAAGTGGCTCAATAGCTGCAGCCACCAAAGCATATGGGAAGGCTTAATCTCAACCTCAAGCGGGCTGAACACGATCCAGTATCATCTTCACCATGCGCGCAATTTCAGGATCCGAAGCAAGCTCCCGCTGCATGAACCAGACGAACAGATCCTGGTCCTCACACGCAAGCAGCTTCTCAAAGCTTGCCTGATCTTCCAGCGACAGCTGCCTGAATGCCTCATCAACAAAAGGCACCAGCAGCACGTCGAGTTCAAGCATGCCCCGACGGCTTTGCCATCTCAGGCGCCTAATATCTTCATCACTATACATAAAGACTCTCAATACCATTCATGTGAAAGATGCAGGCGTTTTAGCACGTTCAGGCCCAATGGCAAAGCTTGAGATGGTATTTAACTATAGTTTTTCAGGACAAGTACAAAAATAAAGCACTGAAAGTAACGCGAAATAATGCTGCTTTGACGCCAGATACAAAAATGCAGCGACAGAAACGTCAGCGTTGCGCCATTAAATGCCTGGTGCATTACTCGCACGGATGGGATCAGGTGACTTTTTTACGTCGGGTTCTGCGTAAGCGTCCGGCGAACCCGTCTTGAGCCCCCGGCCGGCCGCTGGCGATAGTGTCCACCTATTCATAAGTGGACACCTAATATGACACTGCTAAGACCACCGGAAGCCCCACATAAGCGTCGCCGCTTCACTGCCGAGTTTAAAGCCGGGATCGTGGCGGATTGCCAGCAACCAGGGGCATCGGTCGCCCGGATTGCCCTGGACCACGGACTCAACGCCAACCTGGTCCATAAATGGATCCGAGCGTCGCGGCAACCGTCGCCATCCCCGTCTTTCTTGCCGATCGCGTT
>NZ_KB899101.1:31772-157392 GCF_000378045.1 Marinobacterium rhizophilum DSM 18822 | reverse complement strand
CGATCATAATGATGGATAGACTGTTTTACGGCGGTTTTGCACTCATTTGGGACAATACATTGGCAGAACGGCCAATTCACACAGCCTTAGCTACCGGCAGCACAAGCTACATGAGTGTAGCTTGTGCATCGTGATTCTATTTATTAACCCGGCGGGTTAATACATGAAGCAGGGATGCTTCATCATTGGCCGCAGGCCAATGCGAACGCCGCGGAAACCAGCATGTCCGCGCACCTGCGCCCGTTTCCGTGGCGTGATGTGCAAATAGGTAGGGAACCTATTTGCACACCAGGTTAATAACACCTGGAACGAGTGGCAAAGAACCGCTTAAGCGAGTTCGCAGATCAGCATGGAGTCCGACAGGCTGCTGCTATTCGGCAAGCGCTAACGGCGCAGTGCAGCGCGCATCGGTCAGGCTGGCATGCGGAACAGCACCTGACCTACCCGAGCCAGTCCTGCAGGACGCCAAAGTTCCGAACACCCATTACCCGGCGCGTCAGTGGAACCGGCTGGCTTGAAAAAAGGGTCTTCGCCGATTAAAGGGAAACCTTGGCTTTTGCACTCACGGATTTCTGCTTTGCAGCCTTTGAGCTCCAACAGCACCCGCGGAAATTCCGCTGTGCACCCAGAGAGCTGAAAGTGGCGCCCGGGACCTGTTAAGGCAGGCTATTGGGAGGAATGGCTTTCACTGCGCTCGAGTCGAGCCCTCTTCTCGGATTCGAATCTTCGACCTGGAAAAACAAAAAAAGACACCGAAACAGGCTCACCGCAACACATCCTGAAATACCCAACGCTCGCCCGTCGGCTACACTCAATGGCGGGTGCTGCAATGCAGCATGGTGCTCAAGAGGCGAAGACGGGAGGCAGTGATGACCGATCGAAAGAAAGCGACTACGAAAACAGACCGGGCCCAGGCGGCCTTTGAGGCCAACCGCAAGGCACCGGTACCGGCCCCCCTGTTCAACCCCCTGATGCCCTGGCTGAATCCGGGGCCCTGGTGGCAGGCCGAGTTTCTGTTTATCGAAATTCAACTCCAGGGCGACAAGGCCCGTATTCGCTGCGAGCGCAAAACGTTCCGGGATGGCGTCGTCAGTCAGGAAGCAATCGATGGCCAGATCCCGATGGAGCACTACTTCGCCGCGGTCGATCAGCTGCAGCAGCAGACACAGAAAATGATGCAGGCCATGCTGACGCCCTGGGTCGCGCTGATGCCCTGGGCCATGCTGATGCAGCCGTTTAGCCCAAACGACCTGGAGCGGTAACCGCCGGGTCACTGGTAATAAAAGATGGCGCTATCATCCAGGTCGCGCCTCAGTCGCAATCTGCTGTGTAGTACCCTACCGCTCTTGGGTGCTCAAAAACCAGGGCGCACGGAGGCTTATCATCGGACCGGTTTCAGCACCATCTGGTAATCGGGCTCCACCGATTCTGCTCAGAGCGCATCGAGAATATTTCTCTTGGTTTGACGCAAATGTACCTGCATGGCCAGGCGTGCAGCCTCCGGATCCCGCTGCTCGATCGCATCGATAATCGCCAAATGTTCATCATGCCCCGGCGAGGTTCGAGCCGGCAGAGTCTGATTCTCAAACAGTTGAGTCGTCTTGCGCAGTTCGGTGACGATCTTGGCCAGAACCTTATTGTGGGTTGCATTGGCGATACCCAGATGCAGCGCCTGGTCGAACTCCCACTGCTGATTCGGGCTGGGTTTGGTGGCCTCCATCAGCTCTTGCAATTGCTGGCGGCAGTTGCGGATCATGCCAGGCTCCGCTTTGACCGCCGCGATTGCCGCTGCCTCGGGCTCGATCAGCTCCCGCACCTGTAAGGCACTGATATATTCATCAAGTGATACACGCTTGACCGCAATGGTCCGCGCACTAAGGCGCACCAGCCAAGATTCGGCTTCGAGCTGGCGCAACGCTTCGCGAACCGGGGTGCGGGACATATCCAGCGCTTCGGCGAGTCGACGTTCCTGCAATACCTCACCGGCGGAGAGCTCACGCGCCAGAATCATTCGCATGACTGCGTCATACGCAACTTTCGAGAGCCCCTCTTTACCCAGAATCTCTTGCAATCGTATTCCTACCTCTGCCGAACAAGCCCCGAACAAAATGGTATACCACTAAAATACCATCAAAAGTTAGCCTGCCGATTATACGCTGCCCGGCCTGCGAATGCTCGCATCAGGCCAGGCTTGTCGAAGGCTTAGAAGCCGCGGCTCTCACCCCGCGGACGTGCCGGCTGAGGCCGCTCACAGGGTACGAACCGGCCCTGTCCCGCAGTGCCCTTAAACTGGCCATTACGCCATACGACCTGCCCCCGGGAAATAGTGGTCACAGGCCGACCTCGCAGCTGCATACCCTCGTAGGGGGTATAGTCGACATTGTGATGAAGCTCGGCATTGCGAATGGTCCACTCCACTTTCGGATCCCAGATCGCAATATCAGCATCCGCCCCGATCGCGATGGTGCCCTTGCGTGGGTACAGCCCGTAAATCCGGGCGGGGTTTGTCGCAGTCAGGGCAACGAACCTTGTAATGTCGATCCGCCCCCCCAGGACCCCCTCGCTGAAGAGCAGCGGCAGACGGGTTTCAATCCCCGGAATGCCGTTGGGTATGTATTGAAAGGGCGCTGTGTCTCCCGCCGCCTTTTTGCCCTTGTCGTCGTCGTAGCGAAAAGGCGCATGGTCCGATGAAAAAACCTGGAAAACGCCATTTTCCAAACCGTCCCAGACCCCGGCCTGATTAGCCTTGTCCCGCGGCGGTGGGCTGCAGACGCACTTGGCGCCCTCAAAGCCATCCTTGTCCAGATCCTCTGCCGTCAGAAACAGATATTGAGGGCAGGTTTCGCCGTACACCCTCAGCCCTCGCCCCTGGGCCCAGCGAATCTGCTCGATCGCCTCACGACCGGAAACATGGACGATCAACACCGGCGTGTCGACAAGCTCGGCCAACGAGATCGCCCGATGTGTAGCCTCCCGTTCAACGATCGAGGGTCGGGCATCGGCATGATAACGGGGCGCCGTATGGCCGATTGCCTCCAGTGTCTCGGTGAGCCAGGCGATACAGTCAGCATTTTCCGCGTGTACCATCGTCATGGCACCCTCGCGCCGAGCAACCGCCAGGGTCTCCAGAATCTGACGATCGTCGAGCTTGAGGTCATCATATGTCATATAGATCTTAAATGAGGTATAACCGGCCTCGATCAGTTCCGGTAACTCACGCACCAGCACATCCTGACTGGCATCGCTGATGATCAGGTGAAAGGCGTAGTCGATACAAGACTTCCCATTGGCCCGGCGGTGATAATCCTCAACGGCAGCTTTCAGGCTTGCCCCTTTTTCCTGAGCGGCAAACGGGATCACCGTAGTAGTTCCGCCACACGCTGCAGAGCGGGTACCGGATTCGAAATCGTCCGCCATTTGCACCCCGGGTCCCATCGGCTGATCGAGATGACAGTGAGCATCCACGCCACCGGGCAGCACAAACTGCCCGCTCGCATCGATCTCTTCACGGCCCGCCTCCAGCCCCTCGCCCATGGCCACAATGCGCCCATCACGCACCGCGATATCGCAGATCGACGTATCTGCGGCCGTGACGACAGTGCCATTTCGAATAACCAGATCAAAACTGTTCATCTACACCCCTCTTTAAAGAAACTCAGCCTTCTTACTATCTGAACCCTGTTCAGCGGGTGCCGCTGCGATTGCACAGGTGTGAAAGCTTGCGCCAGAGGCGCAGAAACAACATCCAAAGCCTTACTTTGACGCCAGATAAGCATGCCAGCCGTTGCAATCGGTGATATCGGTCACACCAGGCAGCCCAATGGCATCTTCACGCATTTTCATGCTTAGCGACCCCGAACCGTCTTCGAGTTCAATCAATGTCAGTTCCAGCTCACAGGGTTCGTTAGGCAGCAGCTGCTCGCGTAACTGACGATAGGACACCTCATAGAGCTCTCCCGGTACCATGGCTCCGCCCTCGACGACAGGCCAAAGACCGGGAAACTCATCGCGTACCGAATAGAATTTATACTTTTTAGCAGTGTTGACCCTGCCCAGGCACTTGGCGCCCTGAAGGGCAAAATTGATGCTGCCGCCGGACATCGCCTGACCGTTGACGAACATGCGTAACATGGGTTCTGAATGACTCATAACAGTTCCTTGCAATAGTTGACGTTTGAATACTCATATACCTGCTCAAATCAGGCTGAGCCGCTTCCCTGGACTCAGCCACCTCATCAGGTGTCTCTGCCATAAGTAGCGTCTACGGATTCACGAAGCGCTCCAGCGAAAACGGCGACAGGTCCCACTCGGGTTGGCGCCCTTGAATAAGCTCGGCCGTTATGCACCCAACCATAGGCCCCAGGGTATAACCGTTCGACGTCACCGCATTATAAAATCCAGGGTGTCCCACAACCTCCCCGAGTATGGGTGCGCCATCGATATTGACGTTCATGGCGGCCCAACTTCTGAGTACCCGCAATCGGCCGACAGCAGGCAGTACATGGCGGGCAACCCACAAGTTACCTTCAAGGCTGTCTAGCAAAGGACGCGGATGGCCGTGGGGAAGACTCGCGGTCGCGGGCCAGCCACCACCAATAATCAGGTTGCCGTTTGCCGCCTGTTTAAGCGTCAGATGACGGTCGGCATGAGCCAGTAATACATCCACCAGCGGCTCCGTGGCCTCGGTGACAATCATCTGCAGCGGAGTACCAGACACCGGCACCTCGATACCGGCAAGCGCGCCAACACCACCGGCCCAGGCACCCGCCGCATTGACGACACGCCCTGTTTTGATCGACCCGCAATTGGTTTCCACCCGCCAGCCACTGCCCTCGGGTGCTACCTTCTGCACGGATTCGCCAATATAAAAGCGCGCGCCCTCCGCTTTAGCGGCGGCCACCAATGCGGGCGTTGCTAGCAGCGGATTGATCTTTCCCTCCTCGCTACACCAGGCCCCACCGATCACCGACGGTGACAACTGGGGCAACAGAGAAAATGCCTCAGCAGCACCGATCACTTGGGTATCGATGCCGAGTGAACGCTCCAACGCCGCCTTCTCTTCAAGAAAGGCCAACTGCTGTTTCGTTTCGGCCACCATCAGGCCGCCGCTGCGCTTAAACTCGATATCGCAATCGAGCTCCCCGGCCAGAGATGCCCACAGCTGTGCGCTCGCCTGTTGCAGCGGCAGGGTCTGTGCAGCCGGGCCACCTCCGGCTTCGGCCTTGCGCCCATAATCGAAAGACAATAACTGAACATGGAGACTACCGGCGTTGCCGCCGGAGGCCTCACTGTTCGGCGCCCGGCGATCAACGACCACGACATCAATCCCTGCACGCGCAAGAAACAGCGCTGTTGAGACGCCGGCGATCCCGGCGCCGATCACCGTCACTTCGGCCTGTCTGAGCTCAATCTGAGTTTCGTTGTTCGCCCCCGAGCAGCGACGCGACGGTGGTGTGACACGGAGATGTCCACCCCATTCGCCTTTTTCGATGGCGATGCTGCCGGCAATCAGGGGCTTAACCGGGTTCTGGGGCGCAGGCAGGTCTAGCTCTCCACAAACCTGCTGCTCTTCTGCCAGCAAGCGCTGAACAGACGCGGCGCAATAGCGACCCTGACACCGCCCCATGCCGGCCCGGGTATGGCGTTTAACGGCACCAAAATCAGCTTGCGGGCTGGCACAAGCCTGAATCTCTGCGGCAGTCACATCTTCACAGCGACAAATGACGGTATCAGGCGTGACGCCGGCCAAGGGCTGCAATGCAGACTTAAACGCAAACCACATGCGATACTGAAAATTCCGGTGCCGGCGCAAATAACCACGCCAATATTCCTGCTCGGGATCCCCATGACGATGACCACAATGCGCGGCAGCAGCAAGGCCTGCCAGATAACCTTGAGCCATGGCGATATGGGCACCACCGAAGCCTCCGGCCTCTCCTGCGACGAAGACACCTGGGACACTGCAGCGCCCGTCATCTTCCCGTACTGCCGAGATCCAACCCTGGTCACCATCATTCCACCGATGTTCGACTCCCAACAGACGAGCAATCTCGGCCTGGGGCAAGAAGCCATACCCCAACCCTAGCGCTCGTGCCGGCAGCTGTCGCCGTTCTGCCGTCAGACTGCCATCGGCAGCCACGGCCGCCAACTCAACCGACTCAACCTGGGCTCCCCCCAAGACGCGACTCACGGCATGCCCGTAAATAATCGGCACACCGGCCTGGCGTAGCCGCCAGAGATAGCCCATGCCCTGAAATATCAACGAAGGCGCCCGCGCCATCGCCAAGGCCGAAGACCGCAGCGCGGACATAGACAGCGGCCTGCCACTTTCAACCACCGCCGCGACATCAAACCCGGCCTCAACCAGTTCGGCCGCGACCTGCAGGTTTAATGGACCATTGCCCGCGATCACAATAGGTCCCGCGGGCGCCGTGCGATAAGTGCGCAAAAGGGTCTGAAGCCCACCCGTTGTCATCACGCCAGGCAAGGTCCAGCCGGGCACTGGATAGGGACGTTCGGTCGCTCCCGTGGCAATCACAAGCGCACGGGGTTTCTTCAAACTAACCCCCTGTGGACCCTTTACACCGATGCAGATACTGTCGTCGCCCTCACGAAACGCGCCCCACACCAAAGTGCCCGTGTGCAATTCAACGCCGGCGTTGAGTACCTTCTGAGTAAGCTGACGCCCCTTCAGCATCTGCCTGTCAAGAGCTGGCTCTTCAAGGCTGCCGGACAACTGTTTGAAATATTGCCCGCCCGGTTTGCTCCGTTCATCAACAACGAGCACGACAGCGCCTGCACGCTTTGCCGCCAGCGCAGCCTGCAGTCCTGCAGGGCCTGCCCCTATGATCAGTACGTCAATCTCGTCTTCAGGCAGTGCTTCGCTTGGCATCGCAGCGACGGTTTCGTCAGCCGTCGTCACTTGGCTGCGATAGGGCTGAGAGCTGACCACCATGCCATCGGCAACCGGGGTCATGCAGGCACGGTGGCCGGAACTGCCATTGACGGTCACCAAACATTCATAGCAGGCGCCCATGCCACAGTAGTGCCCATGACCCGCCCCCTGACGACCGCCACGCTGCGCCAGGTGGCCGGCGGCAACCAGTGCCGCGGCTATGCTTTCCCCCTCCACCACCTGAACAGGCGTACCATTGAAGGATATGCGTTTCGCGGTTGCCCCCAGCCTGGACTGACGCTCTGAAGCTCGCATTCGTTTCTCCTGGTCTCATCCACTACAACCCGGCTTGCTTGAAGCCTTCGTCATCGATCAGGCACTGCTATGGCTTAACGCACGTGCCTGCCCATTTAAGCGGCACGCCAGTACATGAAGCCACTAATTCAACAAGACCCGACTACTGGCCAGAGGGGGACGCAGCAAGCCCCAGGGAACTGACAATCTGTCGGGCCCACTCACGATCCTGCGCCGGGGATGGCAGACGCGGTGAACGCGGAACACCGACGCTAAGGCCCATTTCATCGAGCAAAGCCTTGGTGCCTGAAACATAGCGATGGCCGAAAACAAAATCGATAACGGGCAGAATGTGATTATATATTTCTCTCGCTTTATCGAGGTCCTCTTCCAAGACGGTTGCATTATAGAGCGCCGCAAATTCCGCCGGCATAACATTGGAGCCGACAGCCACCCAACCTTTTGCGCCACTGACAAAGGATTCAAAACCGAGGACACCACCAAAGACAGTCAGACGATCACCGCATAGTCGAATAATATCCCGTACCCGGGTGACTTCCAGAGTCGACTCCTTGATGTAAAGAACATTATCGATGGTCGACAAACGGGCCACCGTTTCTGGCAACATATCGACATTCGCCGCATTCGGATTATTATAAATCATGATCGGCAACGATACCGCGTCGGCAATCCGCTTGTAATGATTAAAGAGTTCATCTTCAGTCGGGTTGCAATAATAGGGCGGAATAATCATCAGGCCATCGGCGCCGAGCGCTTCTGCCTGTCGGCTGTATCGAATTGCATCTTCCGTGCTTTCAGCACCGGTTCCCACCAATACAGGTACACGACCCGCCGCCTGTTCAATGACCGTACGGGCAACTTGTTTCTTTTCATCATCATCCATGGACAAAAATTCGCCAGTACTGCCAAGCGGCACCAGACCATGAATGCCCTGTTCAATCTGCCAATCCACAAAAGACCGCATCCTCGCTTCATCAAATTTATTATTTTTATCGAAAGGTGTGATCAAAACAGTAAAGGTACCGTTGAATTCCTTCATTATTCTAACTCCAGTAAAATCTTATACTTTAATTTGAAAGCAGTTCTGGCAACGCGGTAACCACAGCAGGAACGTAGGTTGCAACCAAGAGCACAGTCAGCATTATACTAAGCGGGTAAATAACCTTTGCAGCAACCTTTGTGATAGGCCTTTGCGCAATACTGCTGGCGACAAACAAAGTGATACCGTATGGCGGCGTAATCATGCCTATCGAAAGGTTCATGACAACGACCACACCAAGATGTAAAGGATCAATACCATAACTCTGCGCCACCGGCAGCAATACAGGCATCAAAATCAGTATGGCCGAAATACTCTCCATGAACATTCCAATAACCAGCAGGGCACCGTTTAGCATCATCAGGAACACCCAGGGGTTATCGGAAACACTCTGCAATAGCGCCATCAAATGGCCCGGCACATTTTCTCGCGCGACGATCCAGGAGAAAACACTGGCAGTCGCAATAATCATCATGACCGAGGCGGAAATCCCCGCCGCCCGCAAAATGAGGTCCGGTATATCCCGCCATTTCAGCTCTCGATAAATAAACATGCCAATAAGCAAACCCGCGGCAACCGCTACGGCGGCGGCTTCTGTCGGCGTAAAGATCCCCCCCACGATACCGCCGACAATGATAAGCGGCATGAGAAATGCGGGCCCCGCCTGTACCGCCGCCACTCCCAGGCGCTTCAGGGAGAACGGCGATACTTCTGCGTAGGCACCGCCATGGTAACGGGCATAACCGTACCCCACGACAAGCAACCCGAAGGCCATCAACAGACCCGGCACTATGCCACCAAGAAACATGTCGCCGACCGACAGGTTGCCGACCGTCGCCAACACCACCATCATGATCGACGGGGGAATGACAGGCCCCAGGGAACCCGCGGCTGCCATTAGTGCTGCGGCAAAATCAATGCCGTAACGCCGCCTGCGCATTTCGGGCAACATCAGCGATGCCGTCGCAGCGGTATCCGCAGAACCGGATCCTGAAATGGCAGCAAGCCCTGTACCCGACACCACCGATACAAGCAGCAGTGAACCCCTGATCCAGCCCACCAGCGCAGTGGCGAAATCAATGATACGTCGCGCGATGCCACCGCGCTCCATCAACAATCCCGCAAACACGAAAAACGGTATGGCCATAATTGTGAAGCTGTTTAGACCAGCAAACATCCGCTGAGACACTATGCTCATCGGAATGCCTTCGGCCATCAGGGCACTGGCGGCTGAGACACCCAGAGCAAACACTATAGGTGCGCCCAGCAGGATCAATGCAAAAAACGCGACCGCGACAATCGTCATGTTGCCTCCCCTTCGTCCTCGTTAATGGCATCCGTTCCCGGACCGTAAATCATGTGCAGGTAGCTGACGAAGAACTCTAGTGCAAAGTAGGAAAGACCCACCGGCAGTGACAGATACGGCAACCACATGGGAATGCTCAGCGCAGGCGAAGTCTGCACCATGCCGATGCGGATCAGCTGAAAGCTGCCCATTATCGCGGTCCAGAGAAACCAGAGGCCGACGGCGAGAATCGCGATGGCGATCACTCGTTGCAGCAGGCGCGGCAAGTGCATGTAAAGCACATCAATGCCCACATGAAGCTTGCGTCGCATGGCAAGCCCCGCCGCCAGAAATATCATCCATATCTGGGAAAAAGTGGCTGTCTCCACAGCCCCCGCGATGGAATAACTGAACACATATCGACCCAGAACCTGGGCCAGTACTGCCAATACCATATATGAGAAAAAGATCACAATCAGTACGGCGACTACTGACCTAAGCCCCTGAACGATCAGTTCAGAAATCCGAAGCGCGAGCTGCATCGATATACCCCTTTAACGCTTGGTCGTTAACATTTTATCGAAGTGACATCCGTTGTACTATTCAGTCTTTTCGATTAACTCAACGAGCTTTTTCTTTTTGTCGGTATCGGCGAACTCGTCATATACTTTCTGTGCCCGTTCCCGAAAAGGTGCAACATCAGGTTTCGTGATAGTGACACCATAGGATTCTAATTTACCGCGCAGCTGTGAATCACTATTCGCATAGACTTCCCGCTCATAATCTGTCGATGCCTTACCCGCTTTCAAAATGGCAACCTGTATATCTTCCGGGAAGGATTCAAATTTTTCCTCGGACATAATCAGATCCGCTACCAATGTGGTCCAACTGACTTCGGCCAGATAGGGTGCGACTTCATAAAAACGTTTTGATTCATAGTTTGTATACGCTGCCTCAGCACCGTCGACGACACCGGACTGAAGCGCGGAATAGAGCTCACTATAGGCAATGGGTGTAGCGTTAGCACCAAAGGCATTGAAGGATGCTACGTGGGCCGGTATCTGCATTGTTCTAACTTTATCGCCATCCAGATCGTCGATACTGTAAATCGGTGCTTTGGTAATAATATGACGCACACCGGCCTCATAGAAGCCGAGCAATTTGAAGCCTTTATCCTGCATAGAATTACTTAGCGAAGCACCGACTTCACCTTCTAGAACACCGTACATGTGCTGGCGACTTTTAAATAAAAATGGTAAATCAAAAATCGACAACTCATCGACAAAGTTGGTGAGAACACCGTTGGTCGGAACTGTTATGTCCAGCGTACCTAGCATCACACCTTCGATCATTTCCTTTTCATTCCCCAACTGGTTGTTCGGGAATATCTCAACTTTAACACGGCCTTCGGTTTCCGTTTCGAGCACCTGTGCAAAACGCTCAAGCCCCTTATGGTAGGGTTCGTCCGCATTAGCGGAATGCCCCGCCCTTAATGTAATTGTCTCGGCGTTTACCGACCCAGCGCTAAAGGTTACCAACGCCACAGCCGCTGCCAATAGATAAGGCTTCATCAAATACTCCTTCAGTATCTTTATCGAAAGGTCAACTCCGTATACCGTTGGTATACCAAAAAGATACTGGCATAAAATTTCCCCTCTGACAAGCCTCGAAACCCACCCTCACACAGAATCATTTCGCATTAGCATGAGCCATGAAAAAGCCATCAAATAAAATCACTGCAAGAAAAAGGCCAGTAAACCATTGAAACAAATATCGTTTATAACAAAGGGCACAGGCTGAGAATGACTCGACAATTCTGAAGTAGCCAACTGACGAGCGAAGGGAAAATTAAGCACGCACAGCATTGATGCCGGGCGTCAAACTCAAAGATGCGAAAGGCAAAGGCCAGCATCCTAGCCCGTGTAAGCATCAGGATGGTCACTGCAGCCCCCTGATGCAAGTGAGTTGCTTACGGCTGGAAAAAGTTGAAACCGCCCCGCCAGACCAAAAGAGCACAAACAGTGGCATTGTAGTATGCAGACACATATCAATGCGGATACACGTACCAGCCGCACGCACGACCTCACCACCACTGGCAAGCAGAGCATGTAAACCTCCCTGTTTTAGTGCCAGCTATTATCAGATTTCATCCGGTCGTTCTGTTTAGCTAGAATGGTCCGACTGACACAGTGCTGGCTCAGTTGGCCCCTCGCGTTTCTTGATGAGGTCGGCGGCGTTGCTGTGAACATGCTGCCGTCTTAAAAGCCGTCCGACATCTACCAGCTGGTAGCAGATAAGACCCTGGCTGAGCTGAAGATGCTGGCCACCCCAAATGAGCGGCCCGCCCAAATAGAGCGGGATGACGAAGGCCCTGGCTGTTCAAAATGAGCATGACGCTAAAACTGAACAGGATGGTGAAGGCCCATCTGACGCCGAGCAGGCTACTGCAAATAACCAAGTTAGCCAAATACAGCGGGACGATGAAGGACCGACCGACGCTGCGTCTGCGCTGGTCAACGCTGTATTCGGAGGCGGTAAATGAGCAACCTTATGATCGCCGGGGCATCCATCCGGCAAGGCAAAGATGGGCGCTACTGCCGCAATGATCTACATCGAGCAGCTGGAGGTGAAGAGCGGCACGGCCCTAACAAGTTTCTGCGCTCCTGCCACGCGGACGCTCTGATTAAAGAACTGGATAATGGACAGATATGGCCGGTCAGCTCCAAGCGTGGCCGGTCAGGCGGCACTTACGTAGCCCGCGACCTGGTCTACTCGTATGCGATGTGGATCAGCCCTGCATTCAATCTTCAGGTCATCCGAGCGTATCACGATATGCAGACCCCGAAGCAGCTGAGCAATCTGGAAATGCTTGCCGCCCAGGCTAACGAAATGGTGCGCATTGAGCAGCAGCAGAAAGCCCAGCTCGCAGTGATCAACGAGACCAAAGCCGCAGTATATGAGATCAAGCACGTACTGGAGAACAACGGAGCGCCTGCTGGCCACCTGCCGCTGGAATTCAACACCCTCGGCCTCAGTGTTGAGGGCTATGTTCACGCAGGCTCCAAGAGTCTGAGCGAACACGGAATAGAAGAATTGCTGACGAGCAGCCCAGACCTTGGAAGAGCTGCAGAAGCTGGCCACCCCAAATGAGCGGCCTGCCCAAATGGGGCAAGATGCAGAAGCGGAAGGTCCGACCGAAACAGAGCTGGCTCAGTGGTGGATCGACTTCGGGATCAACCGCAAGATCACCAAGCGTAACTGCATGAGATTCGCGCACGCATCGAAGCAATCCAAAAACGAAAAAAGGAAACCGCTAGGCTTCCCTTTTTCATCCCAAGACTGGGCAGTCTCGAGGAAATCTGACGTCAACATTTATGTCAACATCGCCTCTTTGAAATACAAGTAAATTACTGTTATTCAAGGAGTTTTTAAATATGGCGGTGAGGGAGGGATTCGAACCCTCGATACCTTGCGGTATACACACTTTCCAGGCGTGCTCCTTCGGCCACTCGGACACCTCACCATATTGTTTGCTGCGTAGTCCTTTCGAACTTGTAACCTGCACGCCTGGGCGTACTCGTTACCGTCGTCGCAAGCTCCGACGTTCTCTCCGGCTTCGCCTCCGAGTCAACCACTCGGACACCTCACCATATTGTTTGCTGCGTAGTCCTTTCGAACTTGTAACCCGCACGCCTGGGCATGCTCGTTACCGTCGTCGCAAGCTCCGACGTTTACAGATTTCTCAGGTTCAGCACGGGTTGTGACTGCCGCTCTGCACCGTTGAGGCCGCGTAATTTAATGGATAACTTCATGAATTGCAAACTTTTTACCTAACTTTTTTGCAAACGGCCAAGACGCAACGGGGCGCCAGCGGCGCGGCGACCTATTTCAGCTCCACCAGCCCCTGTTCGATGGCGAACCGGGTCAGGCCGGCGGCGGTCTGGATGTTGAGCTTGGTCTTGATATTCTGGCGGTGGGTTTCCACGGTGCGAACCGAAATACCGAGCTTGCGGGCGATGTCCTTGTTGCTGCCGCCCTCCGCCAGAAGACGCAGCACCGTTTCCTCCCGCGGCGTCAGCGATTGTGCATCGGCCCCGGTTGCACCGAGTTCAGCAGGCCCTTGCGGTGCATCCAGGCTGAACAGCGACTGGGACGCGCTGGCACTGAAGTAGGTCCCGCCCTGGTGCACCATTTCGATAGCCTTGATCAGCTCATCAGACGACACATCCTTGAGGATGTAACCCGAGGCGCCTGCGCGAATCAGCTGCAGGATGTACTCGCGGTTGTCGTGCATGCTGAGGATCAGTACCCGCACCGCGGGGAAACGGGAATGAAAGGCCTGGGTGGCTTCGAGCCCGTTCATGACCGGCATGGATACATCCATCATGACCACGTCCGGCTGTAGTCGCTCTGCCAGTTCCAGCGCTTGCAGCCCATTGTGCGCCAGCCCCACAACCTCCAGATGAGGTTCTGTCTCAAGCCGCGACGATATGCCCTCCAGGACCAGCGGATGATCGTCGGCCAGCAGGACCCGAATCGGGGTACGTTCTGTCATGAATAAAACTCCGCTGTCATACTCTCAAGATCATTGCGGCCGGTCACGATGGCAAGCCAACGCAGAGCCGCGTCCCCTCTCCCGGCGCCGATTCCAGCTCCAGCTCCCCCCCCAGCAGTTCCAGCCGATCACGGATATTGCGCAGGCCAATGCCGGCCAGGGGCGAGAGGTCCTTTGGATTAAAGCCGCAGCCATTGTCTTTCAGCTCCAGCCACAAAAGCTTGTTGCCGTACCAGCTGCGCACCAGCAGACGGCTGGCGTCGGCATGTTTTTCGATGTTGGTAAGCGCTTCCTGCACCACCCGGTAGAGGGTGATTTCGATGTCATCGGTCAGGCGCGCCGCCGGCAGTGTCAGCCGCAGGTCCACCAGGATACCGGTACGCAGTTTGAATTCATCCAGCAGATTGCGCAACGCAGGTTCAAGACCGAGGTCATCGAGGATGCTGGGACGCAGGTCATGGGAGACCCGGCGCACCTCCTGTATGGCCTCGTTCAGTACTGACATGCCGTGACGCAGATCGGCCTCGGCACTGGCATATTGGTCGCCCTTGGCCAGCTTGTTCAGCGCCGACTCGATGCGAAACTTCACCGACACCATCAGCTGATTGATGCCATCGTGCAGTTCCCGGGCAAAACCGCGACGCTGGCTGACCTGCAATTGAATCGATTTGTGGGCCAGGGAGCGCAGCCGCGCATCGGCCAGACGGCTTTCATGCAGGTTCAGCGCAATACCGATCACAACAATCACCACCACCGCCGCCGCCAGTATCAGCAGTACAGTAAAAAAGGTATTGCGAATATTGCGCGTTACCTCACTGCGAATATTGGCCACTTCCTGGGTGATATCGTCGATATAGAGCCCTGTGCCCAGCATCCAGCCCCACTTGGCGAGACTCACCACATAGCTGAGTTTTTCCTCGGATTCGCCACGCGACGGCTTTTGCCACAGATAGCGGTGGAAGCCCCCGCCCTCCCGGGCCAGTTGCAGCAGGGAGCGAATGACGTAATCGCCCTGCTCGTCCTGCATGTCATACAGATCCTGCCCCACCAGACCGGTCAGGATGGGATGCACCAGCACGTTGCCATGCTGGTCGTAAACGAAAAAGTAACCGTCTTCTCCAAAGGTCAGATCATTAAGGATGCGCTTCACCTCGGTCTTGGCGGCTTCATCATGCACATCGGAATTGGCAACGATATGGTCGATGGAGGTCAGCGCCAGGCTGACGTAATGCTGCAGTTCGCGCTTTTTGGAACTGAGCAGATTGTCTTCGAAGATGTGAATTTCCTGCTCCGACAGGCTGCGGGCCTGTTGCAGGCTGACCATGGTTACCAGACTGCTTACCAGCAGCAGGGGCAGAATCGCCAACAGCAGCAGTTTGGCTTTTAATGACATCAGTGATTGCGCCCCCTGTAGAATGACCCGTGCCGCTGTGTGACCCGGGTCATGATAACAGCAAAATCGGCGGCCCCGGCATGTGCCGGGGCCACCGTGCAGCCCAGATGCATAAGACCGCTTGGTGCCGGATCACACCAGCCCGTAGAGCCCCGGGAACATCAGTATCGTCACCAGCACCACAAGCTGCAGCAGAATAAACGGCACCACGCCGCGGTAGATGTCGGTGGTGCGTATCGATACCGGTGCAACCCCTTTGAGATAAAACAGCGCAAAGCCAAAGGGCGGCGTCAGGAAACTGGCCTGCAGGTTCATGGCGATCAGGATCGCAAACCAGATAGGTGCGATGCCCAGTGCATCGGCCACCGGCGCCAGTATCGGCACGATGATGAAGCTGATCTCGACGAAGTCGATAAAGAACCCCAGCACCAGGATTGCCAGCATCGACAGCAGCAGAAAGCCCATCTGCCCGCCAGGCAGTCCGGTCAGCACTTCCTCAACGATATAGTCGCCACCGGTATAGCTGAACGCCATCGAAAAGGCAGTGGCTCCCAGCAGGATGGCGAACACCATGGCGGTAACCTTCACTGTTTCGAGCGCCGCCTCATAGAGCATTTTCCAGCTGAACTGGCGGTACAGCAACGACAATATCAGGGCACCAACGCCACCCAGCGCCGAGGACTCGGTGGGCGTGGCAACACCTGCGAAAATCGAGCCCAGCACTACCAGAATCAGCGCCAGTGGCGGCAGGATCGCTTTGAGCGCCTGACCATAATAGGTCCGCCGGCTGATGTTGCGGTCAATGGGCAGCGCCGGTGCGGACGCCGGATTTAAAAAGGCATAGATCAGGATATACAGGACATAGGCGCCAATCAGCAACAGTCCCGGCCAGAGCGCGGCCTTGAACAGGTCCCCAACGGGAATGCCGAGCACATCGCCCAGTATGATCAGGATGATGGAGGGCGGAATGATCTGCCCGAGGGTACCGGAGGCACAGATGGTGCCGCAGGCCAAAGATTTTTCGTAGTTGTACTTGAGCATGACCGGCAGCGAGATCAGCCCCATGGCCACGACGGAAGCACCAACCACCCCGGTGGATGCCGCCAGCAATGCGCCCACCAGCACCGTGGAAATGGCCAGGCCACCACGCACGCCGCCAAACAGTTTGGCCATGGCTTCCAGCAACTGTTCAGCCAGGCGGGTCTTCTGCAACACCAGACCCATAAAGATAAACAGCGGTACCGCCATCATGGTGGTGCTTTGCATGATGCTCTGAATACGAAACGGCATGAAGGCGAAGATATCCGGCCCCTCGGCAAAAACACCAAACAGCAGCGCCACACCACCAAAAATAAAGGCCACCGGGAAGCCGCTGAGCAGCAGCGCCAGGGCGGCAAAAAACATCACGATACCGATCATGGGTGATTACCTTGAATGTCAGCCATGGACTGTCCCCGCAGGGTATTGACTGATTTCAGCGCCAGCCCCAGTCCACTCAGGGCAGTGGCAAAGAATGCAAACGGGATGGCCGCCTTGATCAGCCAGCGGTAGGCCAGGCCACCCGGATCGCCGGAGGTTTCGCCCAGCAGATAGGATTCATGGGCAAAGCCCACCCCGTACCAGCCCACCAGCAGGCAGAACGGCAGCAGCAGGCAAAGGGTGCCGGTCAGGTCGATCCAGGCGCGCTTGCGCGTACTCAGGCGGTCATACAGGATATCCACACGCACATGGGCGTCGGCGCGCAAGGTAAAGGGCACACCCAGCAGAAACATCAGCGCAAACAGATGCCATTCCATTTCCTGCATGGCAATGGAAACGTCATTGAACACATAACGGCTCAGCACATCGTAGAAAACGTTAAATAGCAGCAATACAAAAAGCACGGCAGCGATCTTGCCAAACAGATCCGAAACCCGATTGACCGCCCGCTCCAGTTTTAACAGCATCATGAGAATTCCTCGGCATTATTCCTCGGCATGGGTCAGCGCCCTGTGCATCGGCGGAGCCCGGCGTCGGATACACAAACGGGAGCCATACATGACTCCCGTTAAGTCCCGACTGATCAGTCGGACAGACTGTTGAGGTACGCGCGGTCGGAAATGTTGGTCCAGACCCGGACTTTTGCCTGATAGTTCTGCTGCGATTCGATAATCTGTTTGGCCAGCGGATCGGCAGCGGCCGCTTCTTCCAGCAGTTCGTCATTGGCCCCCTTGAGCGCTGTCATGACTTCTGCCGGGAAGGTCTTGATCTGAATATCCGGGAACTCGGCTTTCATCTGCGCCCAGGCGGTCGCAGAGGCATCGTAATTCTGAATGTACATGTCGTAGGAGGCGGTACGCATGGCGACGCGCAGGATTTCCTGCAGGTCTGCGGGCAGTTTTTCCCAGCTGCGGGTATTGATCAGGAACTGCAGTTCGGTGGCAGGCTCATGCCAGCCGGTGTAGTAGTAAGGCGCAATCTTGTGAAAGCCCATGCGCAGGTCAAGCCCGGGGCCAACCCATTCCAGGGCGTCGATGGTGCGACGTTCCAGCGCGGTATAGAGCTCGCCCGGCGGAATGTTGGTCGGGTTGGCGCCGAGCTTGGCCAGCACTTCACCGGCAAATCCCGGAATGCGCATTTTCAGGCCCTGGATGTCTTCCAGCGAGTTGATCTCCTTCTGGAACCAGCCGCCCATCTGATTGCCGGTGTTGCCACCGGGGAAGGACATCAGGTTAAAGGGTGCGTAGACCTGCTGCATCAGTTCCATGCCGCCGCCTTGGTAGAACCAGCCATACTGCTCGGGGGTGGTCATGCCGAAGGGCATGGTCGAGAAAAACAGGGTATTAGGCACCTTGCCTTTCCAGTAGTAGGACGCCGAGTGCCCCATGTCGTACTGGCCTGCGCGCACCATGTCGAACACGCCAAACGGTGCCTTGTGCTTGTTGGCAGAATCAATGGTGATCTTCAGCCGGCCGTTGGACATTTTCTCGGCCATGGCGGCCATGTTGCGTGGTGCGTCGCCAAATATCGGGAAGTTGGTCTGCCAGGTTTCTGCCATTTTCAGCCGATACACCTTTTCATCGGCCTGGGCCGGATTGAACAGCGTGGCCACGCAGGCCGCCGCCGCAATCAGGGTACGTGCAACAGGGAGTTTAAACATTGTTATTATCACCTTTGACTGGCTGCCCCCGCGGGGGCTTCAAGTGCGTACATGGCCTCTTGGGCCATGCACACCCGCATCAGATTCACTTGGGAACCGTAACGCCATGGTGACGAATGCCCGCCCGCACCGCCATTCGCACTAATGCGCAGCAGCCCTGTTAGCGGACGCGGGCTAATACCGAGGACGCTCAGTAGAAATACCTAGCCGCCTGTCGGACTTACCACTGATCTACTGTGGAAAAGCCGATTTTGGTCATTTATCGCGCTCTTTTTTGTTAAATAGAACCACTATTCGTCTCAAAAGAGCCCAAAAACTGCCTCAAAACGGACTATCCCTCGTTACGACCGGCCAAGTCCGACAGGCTGCTAGAAAATTGCAATCGAGCAGGCATAAAAAAGCCGCCCCAAAAAGGGACGGCCCAAAAATAAACGCGGGGGAGAGAACCGCCGGCCTAGTCGGCCTGTCGACGCAAAAACGCAGGGATATCGAGGAAATCCATATCATCGGTACCGGTTTTCTGCAGCGACTGAGCCGGCGCTTCGATCGCGGGCGCCGGCGCTGCACGGGCAGCACGCTCTTCGGCCCGGTTGCGCAGCACTGTCGGCAGCTCCAGCTGGCTGTAATCAGTGGTGGGCTTGCCGGCGGCGGAACGGGACACCGCATTGGCAGTACCGCCGTTGGCCACCCGAACCTCCTGCTGCTGTACCTGCCCGAGCCCGGTTGCAACCACGGTGATGCGAATTTCGTCGCTCATTTCCGGATCGATAACGGTGCCGACAACGATGGTGGCGTTGTCAGAGGCATACTGCTCGACAATATTGCCGACTTCGGAGAATTCCCCCAGGCTCAGGTCCAGCCCGGCGGTGATGTTGACCAGTACGCCGCGGGCCCCCTTAAGATCCACGTCTTCCAGCAGCGGGCTGTTGATGGCCGCCTCGGTCGCCTCGGATGCCCGGCCCTCACCGCGTGCATTACCGGTGCCCATCATGGCCATACCCATTTCGGACATGACAGTGCGCACGTCGGCAAAGTCGACGTTGATCATGCCGGGGCGAATGATCAGATCAGCAATCCCCTGCACCGCGCCCCTGAGAACATCATTGGCAGCATTGAAGGCGTGAATCAGGCTGCAGTTCTTGCCCAGCACCGGCAGCAGCTTTTCATTGGGGATAATAATCAGTGAATCGACGCATTCCTTCAGCTCGCGAATGCCTTCTTCCGCAATTTTCAGGCGCTTTCTGCCTTCGAACGGAAACGGACGCGTCACGACGGCGACGGTCAGTATGCCTAGTTCCCGTGCAACTTCCGCCACGATCGGCGCGGCCCCGGTACCGGTCCCACCGCCCATGCCGGCGGTAATGAACACCATATCGGCGCCCGTGAGCATCTGCGAGATACGTTCCCGGTCTTCCAGCGCGGCCTGACGGCCTATCTCCGGGTTAGCCCCGGCACCCAACCCCTTGGTGAGATCGCCACCGAGCTGGATGACACTGCGGGCGGCCAGCCCGGACAACGCCTGTGCATCGGTATTGGCACAAATGAAGTCAACGCCATCGACATCGGCGCTGACCATATGCTGTACGGCATTACCGCCGCCGCCACCCACGCCGATCACCTTAATGACGGCATTCTGAGCAACGCTATCAGCCAGTTCGAACATTTGACTCCCCTCCTTGCAAGTGCCAGCTTCTTCGTCTGAGCACCTGCGCCTGCTTTACGTTATGGACGACTCTGTAACGAACAAAACCTAAAAATTCCCCTGAAACCAGGATTTCATGCGCTCCACCAGCCCGGGCTCTTCACCGACTTCGATCGGCTGGGGCTCACGCCGGGATGCTTCGCCCTGGCCGGAATAGGCCCCGTTATAATTCTGCCTTGCATAGAGCAGCAACCCCTGCGCCGTGGCGTAGACAGGGTTACCCAGAATATCTTCCATGCCATGGACGCCCACGGGACTGGCGAGACGCACAGGTATGTGGAATATCTCCTCAGCCAGTTCGACCGCCCCTTCCATCTTGGCCGTACCGCCGGTCAGGACGATACCGGCAGCGACCAGGTCCTCGAAACTGCAACGGCGCAGCTCCGCCTGAATCAGTGAAAACAGCTCTTCGTAGCGAGGCTCAACCACCTCGGCCAGCGACTGGCGCGACAGGCTGCGCGGCGGGCGCTCGCCGACACTGGGCACCTTGATGGTCTCATCGGCGCCAGCCAGCTGCGCCAACGCACAGGCGTACTTGACCTTCAGCTCTTCGGCATTCTGGGTGGGGGTACGCAGGGCCATGGCAATATCATTGGTCACCTGATCCCCGGCCACCGGTATAGACGCCGTATGACGTATGGCACCGCCGGTAAACACCGCGATATCGGTTGTGCCGCCGCCGATATCCACCAGGCAGACGCCCAGGTCCTTTTCATCGTCTGTCAGCACCGAATAACTCGACGCCAGCGGCTGCAGCACAACGCCATCGACATCCAGGCCGCAACGGCGCACGCACTTTTCGATATTCTGCACCGCATTGATCGAACCGGTGACCAGGTGCACCTTGGCTTCCAGGCGCACGCCCGACATTCCAAGCGGCTCCTTGATGCCTTCCTGGTTATCGATCAGGTATTCCTGCGGCAATATATGAATGATTTTCTGATCGGCGGGAATGGCCACGGCCCGAGCGGCATCTATTACGCGCTCCAGATCCTGCTCGGTCACTTCCCGCTCGCGCACAGCGACGATACCGTGGGAATTAAGGCTACTGATGTGGCTGCCGGCGATTCCGACGGTCACCGAATGCACCTTACAGCCGGCCATCAACTCGGCCTCTTCCACCGCACGCTGAATCGAGTTGACAGTGGACTCAATATTGACCACCACACCGCGCTTCAGCCCCCGCGACGGCTGTGAGCCTATTCCGACCAGCTCAATACGCCCGTTCGGATCCATTTCGCCCACCATGCACACCACCTTGGAGGTGCCGATGTCGAGTCCGACAATCATGTTGTTAGGCGTTACCATGTGGCCATCATCCGCTTTGAATTAAATCCGTTTAGAAAGGCGTTTGGGTTAAATATCGCAAGAACCACGCCAACTTCAATCGACCTATTGCCATCTACACTCATAGCAAGGGGCTGGAACTAAATGTACAAAAAAACAACAGTTCCTGCCACCTTTATATCGGCAATGTTTTACCGTAGTTGAGCAAAATTCTTTGTTTTTCAGCCGCATACTTTTTTTAGTGCGGCAAAGTTTTTCCGCTGTGGCAGGTAATTAAGCGGCCAACTTTTGGTTCAATGTTAATTCAAAATCAAAAATAGATCTTGATAAATTAAATAAACATCAATATTTAATATTGATTAATCGAGGGTAATATCAACATTCAATATTGATTATAAACGGAAGAGTTTTCGATAATTTATTGCAGTATTCAGCGCGCCCGATAACTGTAATCGCTCGTGCCATCCTGCCATTGCAGCGCGGGCTCCAGCGCACTGAGGTACTCACGGATACTGGTGTGACCATCCGCCAAAAAGCTGCTGTCCATGAAATTATCCAGTACCGCCTGCCCCTGGGACGCCGCAGCCTCAAGGCAGAAGGCGAGATAGCGCCGGTACGGCAGAATATCATCGCGCCACAGTGAGCCACCATAATACTGCCCCACTCGACGGTGATACTCTTCTGGTGTCACGCACTTGTTGAGGCGGTAATCCATATCGTTGCTGCCGGTACAGATACGCCCACGGCAACGTGAGCCTGTTTCATCCAGCGCCTCAGCCTCGATCCAGCGAAAACGGTGTTCACGTTCGTACAGGGCGGGAAAATCCGCCTCGGGCACTTCAAAAGCCGAACAGATAATCTCGCTACCCGGCATCGCCTGGGTGGAACAGGAGGCAATTTCCAGACTGGCCGGGTCCGCCCCGTGGCGGCTGAAAAAGACCACCCCGACCTTGTTGAAAATGCGCCGGTAGCCGGGCACTCGCACACGCCTGAAACCGGTCAGACTCGGCACCGTCTCCAATGCCGAGCGCTGCGATAATAACGAGCCATACCCCAGTACCGTAATCATCATTCAGCCTCTCAGGCGATAATGGCCATCAGTCCCCGCCAGCCAAAACACCGCCTACCAGTAAATATAAAGCGCCGGAATTGCCGCCAGCACCAGCGGTGCCATCAAAAAGAGTGTACGCACATGCCCCAGAAGGCGCTGCAGCACCACCAGATGAATGACCGGGAAGGTCAGAAAGATACATGTCAGCGGAATCCACCACTCCAGCATACGAAAGCCGTAGGCCATGGCGCCCAACAGGGTAAGCGCAGCGAAATTGCCGATCATCACCACCCAAAGCTGCCCATTGCGCTGCAGGGCAAACGGCGGTTTCTGGTCATCCGGCAGCTTGTTAATGGCACCGGCACTGAGGGCCGCCGACATGGATACAAAACCGCTGAGCAAGAACAATACGAGGGGATCCAAAGAGTACACTCCTGTGAGGTCGTCAACCGCCGCATTGTACGGGATTTGCCGCGCTATCCCCAGCCCCATGCGCCGTGGAAAACAAGGCCCGGTCGAGGCCGGAACAACACCCACCCGCCCCAGCCTTCCGTCTCTGGCATCGACCCGACAGGCCGGGATTGTTGCTATTCACCTGGCGTACCAATAGGTTCCCTAGCTATTTTCACATCACGCCACATGCCCTTTAACTCAAAAGAGTGGGCGCAGGTGCGTGGACATGCTGGTTTCTGTGGCGTTCGCACTGATCTGCGGCCAATGGTGCAACATCCCTGTTTCACCTATTAACCCTGCGGGTTACTATCCCCGCTCTGGCACCACCGCCCACAGACGACTGAAAAGTACTCTCGCCATGCTGCTGTTAAAACGCTTGCGCAAGCTGATCTACCACAATTTCAAGGAAATGAAGTGGCAGGGCCTGCTGGCGTCACTGCTGGTTTATGTGCTGCTGTGCTGGCTGGTACTTCAGCTGCTGGGCGAAACCGCGCTGGCGGGAACCGATTACCTGTACTGGCTGATCGTCACGGCCTCGACGGTCGGCTATGGCGACCTGTCGCCCGCCACGACCGGCGGCAAGCTGTTTAGCGCAGTTTTCGTTATTCCAATGGGGCTGGGCCTGTTCGCGCTGACGGTGGGCAAGATTGCCGCCTTCAGTGCCTACCAATGGAGAAAGGGCATTATGGGCATGAAGGCACTGAACCTGAACGAACACATCCTGGTTATCGGCTGGGATCCGGAACGGACACCGCAGCTGCTGCGGCTTCTGCTGATTGAAGCGCAGCATAACCTGGGACGCACCCTGTGCCTGTGTGTCAGCGACGAGATCGAAAACCCCTTGCCGGGAGAAATCGAATTTGTGCGGGTTTCGGCCTACAACGACCCAACCGACATGCAGCGCAGCTGCATTGACCAGGCCTCCAGCATTATTATCGACTGCGCCCGGGACGACAGCACCCTCGCCGCCGCCCTTTACAGCTACAGCCGCAACCCCACAGCCCATAGCATCGCCTACTTCCGCGACCAGTCCCTCAGTGAACTGTTGCGCCACCACTGCCCCAATATCGAGTGCACACCTTCGGTGGCGGTGGAGCTGATGGTCAAGGCCGCCATGGACCCGGGTTCCAGTGCCCTGCACCGCCAGCTGCTCAGCGCCGGCGACGGCATGACCCAGTACTCGGTACGCTACCCCGCCCAAGTGGCGCCGATCAGTATCCGCCGTCTCTATGCGCCGCTGAAGGAACGCTACCAGGCCACGCTCATCGCGGTGGATCTGGAAGCCGATGGTGAACCTGAGGTCAACCCGTCACTGGATCTGGAGCTGCATCCCGGTGCAGTGATCTACTACATTGCCCCCACCCGCATTCGGGAATTTGACTGGGCGGCACTGGCAACAGCCTGAGGGCAGTACAATCGCCGCCGGCCCAAAAAATGCTAGAATATCGCCCCCTTGTAAACAACGCGCCCATACCTGCCATGACCGACTTTATCGTCAACGAAGCCATTGAAGACTACGCCTTTATCAGCACGGGCGCAGAACCTGCGCTCTTGCAGGAGCTGATTGATGCCACCAACGAAAACATGGGCTGGCCGCAAAAGCTGTCCGGCCGCCTGGTGGGGCGCACGCTGAAAATGCTGGTGGCACTGGCGCAACCCAAGGTCGCGCTGGAAATCGGCATGTTCACCGGCTATTCGGCGCTGTCGATCGCAGAAGGCATGCCCGACGACGGCCGCCTGATCTGCTGCGAAACCAATCCCCGCGCGATCGAGTTCGCCCAGGGCTTTTTCGACCGCAGCGAACATGGTCACAAGATCGAAGTCATCTTTGGCCGGGCACTGGATACCCTGGAAACACTGGATCTGGAACTTGATTTCAGCTTCATTGACGCCGACAAGCGCAGTTACCTGGAATACTACGAACGGGTCAAGGCAATGACCCGCCCCGGCGGGCTTATCGTGCTGGACAACATGCTCTGGTCGGGCAAGGTCATTCAGCCCGAGTCCGAGATCGACGACACCCTGGTGGAGCTCAATCGCCGCATCGCCGCCGACCCCGACGTGGAAAACATTTTCCTGACCGTACGCGACGGCATCAACGTGGTACGCAAGCTGCGCTGATCGCCAGCACCCGGTGCCCTGTCAGAGCCACAGGTCAGTGCACCGGCGCAAGATCCCCCTGCAGGGCAGTTTGCAGCCCGGCGTCCAGCACCTGCCCGGCAACGTGGCAGGCCGGATGATCGACCCCGGCCTGCAGCGCCATGCCCTCGAGCGCCCCCGCCACCATCGCCCGACTCAGTTCAAAGCGCAGAAAGTGCACACTGGAGGTCTTCTCTTCGGTGCTGCGATCCATGTCCTCGTCGGCAATGGCAAATACTCTATCCAGACTGCCCACCTGCATCCAGACCCGGTGTTCAATCCCGACCATTTCCTGCAGACGCCGGCGTCGCTCGGGTACATCGCTAATTTCGATCATCAGCGTCGCCTTCCAGTTTGAGCCGTCCGGTATCAGGGGATTGTAGGCGTTCAGTTCATCCAGAATTTCCGCTTCTTCAAACAGTTTCTCGATGCGCAGCATCTCCTGAATCTGGTACTGCACGGTCATACGGTCCTCATACAGCAGGCGCAGGTGCTCACCGAGCTTTAGCTGACGGCCGCGCTTGTGGGCCATTACCCTGGCCCTGAAATCGCCGCGCATGCGGGCATAGGTTTCCAGTGGCCAGAGATCCTGCGGGGTCAGTTTATCCATGATTCAGCTCCGTACGGTGCCAGGGCATGAGAGGTGTAGGCAAGACCGCCAGCATCAGATGCCGTAGGCCTTGCGCAACAGGCTAATAGGATGTTCCGCCTGGTCGACGCCTTCGCTCAGGTTGGCAATATGGGTCGCCGCCATGGGGCAGTCGCTGGCAAAATGATCTGCCTGTTGCTGCTCGACCTTGCGCACCACCGGGCGGGCTATCTTGACCGCTTTGTCACGGGTTTCGATGCGCACGGCATAGGTGCCGTCATGTCCTGAGCAGCGCTCCAGCGCATGCACCTGGGTATTCGGCACCAGGCTCAGCACATCGCGGGTTTTAAGGCCTATGTTCTGCACCCGCAGGTGACAGGCCACCTGATAACTGATGTCACCCAGCCCTTCGGCGGCGAAATCAAGCTTCAGACCACCGCCCTTGTGCCGCAGCCACAGATACTCAAACGGATCGAAAAAGGCGGCCCGTACCTTGGCGACATCCGCATCGTCGGGAAACAGCAGCGGCAGCTCCTGCTTGAACATCAGCACGCAGGAGGGAATCGGCGCAATCAGGTCAAAGCCCTCGTCCACCAGCCGGGCCAGCAGCGGAATGTTGTAGTCCCGCGCCTGCGCCACTGACTCCAGGTCACCCAGCTCCATCTTGGGCATGCCGCAGCATTTTTCCCGCGGCACCATCTCGATATGAATGTCATTGTGCTGATAGACACGAAACAGGTCTTCACCCAGCACCGGGCTGTTGTAATTGCCATAGCAGGTGGCAAAGAGGGCCACCTTGCCGGTCGTGCCATTGAGTGCCACCGGGCTGAGAGACTGCTTGAGCGGGGCGACACGCTTGCGCAGTGTCTTGCTGTGGTATTTAGGCAGGGGGGCGGCATGATGCACACCGAGGGATTTCTCCAGCAGCCTGCGAAAGCCCGTGTTGGCATTCATGGCATTGACGGTCACATCGACCAGCGGAATCGACGCCAGAGCGCCGACACGGTCAGTGCTGGTGAGCGTCAGGTCCCGAAAGGACGCTCCCTGCTGCTTGAAGTGCACCGCCTTGGCACGCAACATCAGGTGCGGAAAATCCACATTCCATTCGTGCGGCGGCACATAGGGGCACTTGGTCATGTAGCACAGGTCGCACAGGTAGCACTGATCCGCCACCTTTAGATAATCCGCCTTGTCGACGCCATCCACCTCCATGGTGTCGGACTCGTCCACCAGGTCAAACAGCGTCGGAAAGGCATCACACAGGCTGACACAGCGCCGGCAGCCATGGCAGATATCGAACACCCGCTCCAGCTCCTGGTTCAGTGCCGCAGCGTCATAATAGGCCGGCGACTGCCAGTCGATCGGGTGACGGGTGGGCGCCTCCAGACTGCCCTCGCGTGATGTATTGCTCCGGCTCATGGCATTCTACCTTTAACAAGCGACCTGCAAGGGGCCTGCAGTTTCACGACGCCCGGCCCACACCTTTTCCTGCCGCAGGAGCGGCCGGTACCCGGCTATGCAGCGCTGCGCTCAGCTATCCAGGGCATCAAGGGCTTTCTGGAACCGGTTGGCGTGGCTGCGTTCCGCCTTGGCCAGCGTTTCGAACCAGTCGGCCACCTCATCGAAGCCTTCATCGCGGGCCGTTTTGGCCATGCCCGGATACATGTCGGTGTATTCATGGGTTTCACCGGCAATAGCGGACTTGAGATTCAGCGACGTGCCGCCAATCGGCAGGCCGGTTGCAGGATCCCCCACTTCCTCGAGGTACTCCAGATGACCATGGGCATGACCGGTTTCACCTTCTGCGGTGGAACGGAACACGGCAGAGACATCGTTATAGCCTTCAACATCCGCCTTGGCGGCAAAATACAGGTAGCGACGATTGGCCTGGGACTCGCCGGCAAAGGCGTCCTTGAGGTTTTGTTCGGTTTGGGAACCTTTAAGCGACATGGCACACCTCCTGAAACAGATCGGAAATCACGTAGTTCGGGCACAAACGGCCGTTGCCGCCACGCGGCCCTGGTTAAAAAGTAGGCAGCGAACTAGAATCTGTACAATAGATAAATTCTTATGCAATGATCGAATTTTCCGATGACTCATCCACCCACGCTCAAACAGCTCAAATACCTCTGCGCCGTCGCCGATCAGCTGCATTTTGGCCGAGCCGCCCGCGCCTGCTATGTATCGCAGTCAAGTCTGAGCGCTGCCATCGCGGAACTCGAGGCGCATCTGGGTGTGGTCCTGCTGGAGCGCAACAACAAACGCGTGCTGCTCACCGAAGTCGGGGCGGCAGTGGTGGCGCGCAGCCATCAGATTCTCAATGCGGTGGATGACCTGGCCGCCCTGTGCGAACAGACGGTTCCCCCGTTAAGTGGTCGCATGCGCCTGGGCGTCATTCCCACCATCGCCCCCTTTCTGCTGCCGGGCCTGCTCAACCGCCTGCGGGCCGAGCATCCTCAATTTCAGCTGTTTATCCGCGAAGACCTGAGTCAGCACCTGGTGGATGCGCTGCACCAGGGCGAGCTGGACCTGCTGCTGCTGGCCATTCCGTTCCCCGCAGACGGGGTGCAGAACATGCATCTGTTCAACGATCGCTTTGTGCTGGCCTGCCCGCCGAACCACCCACTGAGCCAGGCTGAGACGTTGCATACCCAGGATCTCGCCGGGCAGGACTTGCTACTGCTGGAGGAAGGCCACTGCCTGCGTGGCCATGCACTCGCCGCCTGCCACCTCAGCAGCGTAAACCTGTCGGTGCCCTACCAGGCGACCAGCCTGAACACGCTGGTGCAGATGGTCGCGAACGGTATTGGCATCACCCTGCTGCCGGAAATGGCGCTGGATACCCCGCTGCTCGCCGGCACCGATGTCCTGACCCGCGAGTTCGCAGAGCCCGACGTACAACGTGCCATCGGCCTGATGTGGCGCCGTCAGGCCGCCCGGGCCGACGAATTCCGCCTGCTGGGTGAATTTATCCAGCAACACAGAGTCCCTGCTATCACGCCCCCCACGCCCTGAGGGCAGCCGACCTCGGAGATTTCATGCGCCCTGCACTCTGGCTTTTGACACCCCTGCTGCTGCTCGCGCTGCTGTACGCCGTGCTGCCACGGCTCGCCGGTTACAGCATCGAACACTGGCTGCAAGCCCATGGTATCGAACAGACCCGCATCGACCTGGAGCATCCAGGCTGGAACCAGCTAAAAATTCGCAGTGTCACGCTCAGCCAGCAGCGCGACAACCAGCGCATCGAGCTCGACACGGGCCCTGTCCTCATCGAGTACGATCCGCTGGATCTGATCGGGCGCCTGCGCCTCAACAGGGTGCATGTTTCCAACCTCAAGCTGCATCTGCTCACCCAGGCACAGGCAACCCCGGCCATCTACGGCACGGAGCAGGACCTGCGCCCGCTGCTGCCCGCCGCCTGGCTGGCACTGGCCCCGACCGACCAGCTTCAGGTTGACCAGCTGGAACTCAGCCTGAGCGCACAGGACCAACCCAGACGCGACCTGCGCGGCACCCTCAACCTGCAGGACAACCGCCTGAACAGCCGCATGCAACTGTTCGAAAGCGACACCCCCCTGGGCTGGCTCGAGGTTGAACTGGATCACGAAAATCACTTTGAACTGCGCCTGCTCAAGGACACCAAGCCTCTGTACCAGGCCCATGGCGACCTGCAGCCAGACTCAGACCGGCTCGCGATCCAGCTGCAGCAATCCATCGACCTGACGGAAGCGCTGCGCTGGCAACATCAGCTGCCCACCGCCCTGCTCTCTGGCGAGCTGCCGCCGATACAGGGTCATATCGAAACCCGGGGGCTGATCCGTCTGCCGCTGCGGCTCGACAGCGCTCACTGGCTGCAGGCCCTTGCCCTGGAGCAGACACTGACAGGCTCGGTGCAGCTCGACCTGAACCAGGCTCAACTGCAGCGCGTTCAATTCCCCCTGAACGCCAGCATGCAGCTGCTGGCAGGCAACCTGCGCCTGACCCTGCCCGCCGGTAGCCGTGCCGAATTGCAGGGGCTCGCCCTGCCAGGCTTCGCGCCCACCCAGGCGAGCGCCGAACTGGCGTCAGCACTGACACTCTCCTCGCAACTCATCGCCGATCCCGACAGCGCGCTCGGCAACCCGGACGAGGCCCTTGGCACGGTGCTTGACAGCCGTACTCTGTTCAACGGACTTCAGCTGCCTGCCATCCAGCTGCGGTTGCTCAGCCCACCCCTGCAGCACAGCAGCGGCACGCTCAGCTTCAGTCCGGCCAGGCTTGATATCGACGAGCTGAACCTGCAAGCGTACAGAGCCACCGGCCGGTTGCGCATTCCAAAGCTACACTGGCAGGCCCCGGGGCAAGTATTCCCAAGTGCCGACCTCGACACCCGCTTCGCGCTGACAGAGGGCGTGCTCAGCAACCGCTTCACACTGGCGGTTGCCGAGCCTGCACTCAGCCTGACAGGCCGCGGCAGCACCCGCCTGTCGCCTTTTGTCAGCGATATTCACTGGCAGGCCAGCCCACTTGCACTGCAGCATGCAGAGCGCCTGTGGAACCGTTATCACCCGCCCGCACCGCCTGAGTTCAGCATCAACGCAGGCGTACTGCACCATAATGGCAGCGCCAATATCAACGCCAGTGGCATCGCACTGCGCCTGGAGCAGCACACCGATCAACTCGCCGCACGCTGGGGCTCTGTCGAGCTGCAGGGGCTCGGCTGGCGCTCCAGCACCCAGCTGCGTCATAACGGCAGGCTGCAGCACGAGGGACACGTACAGCTGGATCAACTGGACGTGGGATTTCCCGTGCGCGACATCGCACTGGATTACGGCTACCAGCAGGCACCGGCGCAGGCTGGGCTGCTGCACCTGCAAAACCTGGACGCGCACCTGCTCGGCGGCAGCCTGGCGCTTGATTCAGTTACGATAAATCCCCAGTCCCCCACACTGAGCACTAAGCTGACACTCCAGCGATTGCAACTACAGAAAGTGCTGGAACTGCAGCAACAGGAAGGCCTCAGTGGTGAGGGCCTGCTGTCCGGCGTACTGCCACTGACCTACGATGCCGACGGCATTCGAGTACAGGATGGCCGCATTGATAGCGAAGGCCCGGGCGTCATCCGTTTTTCACCCGATGCGAGGATCAGCGCCCTGGGTCAGTCCAACCAGGGCATGGCAATGGCGCTCAAGGCGCTGAAAAACTTCCAGTACGAGGCCTTGTCGGTCAAGCTGCAATACGATGCTGACGGTGCAGCCCTGATGAATACCCGGCTGCAGGGCAGAAATCCGGACTGGAATAACGGCAGACCGGTCGATTTCAGCATCAATATTGAACAGAACGTGCTTAAACTGCTGCAGGCACTGCAATTTACCGACAAATTGACGGAATCAATCGAGAAGCGTTACCGTTGAAATCTGACTCGCTGTGACGCATTCGCGAGCCCTGGAGGATACCTATGCACCCATACCGATTACTGCCCAGGGCAACTCTGCTCATGGCTGGCGTTCTGGCCTCGGCATGCACGCCAACCGTGCAGGTCGCCGTACCAAGTGAGCCGATCACCATCAACCTGAACGTCAAGATCGAGCATGAAATTCTGGTCAAGGTTGATAAAGAGATCGATTCCCTGCTCGAAGAAAACAGCAACCTGTTCTAAGGACGATGCCATGAAGAACACGCTTAAATCACTGCTGTCATTGATCGCGCTTACCCTCAGTCTGCTGGCGGCCCCCGCCTGGGCGCTGTCGCTGGATGATGCCAAAAGTCAGGGCCTGGTTGGCGAACGCAGCAATGGCTACCTTGGTATTGTGGTCAGTAACCCGTCCGGCGACGTCAAGGCGCTGGTGGCCGAGATCAATGCAAAACGCAAACAGGCCTACCAGCAGAGTGCAAAAAGCGCGGGGGTTGACCTGCAGATCATCGAGCTTCGAATTGGCCAGCGCCTGCAGCAAAAGACCGACACGGGGCAGTATATCCAAACCGAGAAGGGAGCCTGGCAACGCAAGTAAGCCGGGCGACCCGTAAACTCCAACGAAAGGACTGCGCGTGATTCCCAAGGCAGACACATCCGGCATGTCATATCGTCTGAGTAACTTTATCGGTTTAAGCATCTGCGCGGGCGCGTTGTGTTTTGCCCTGCTCTACCTGCAACAGGAACTGGGGCTGGAATCCTGCCCCCTGTGCACCTTGACCCGACTCATCTTCCTCTGCCTCGCACTGCTGTTTGCCATTGGCTGGATTCTGAATCCCAGGCCCTGGCTGCAACGCCTGCTCTCGGGGCTCAACCTGCTGTTGCTTGTCGCAGGACTGGCCACCAGCGTGAAACACGTCTGGCTCAACATGACCGCCGAGCCGGACTGCGCCGCCGAAACCCCGCCAGAGCCGCTGTCTGCACTGCAGTCCATTACCCATGCCCTGCGCGGCACCGAGACCTGCGCCAGCGGCACGGACTGGAGCCTGCTTGGGCTGCAGGCACCCCAGCTGACGTTGCTGCTCTACGCCGCCCTGCTGGTGCTGGTATGGAAGCAACTGCGCAGAAAGAGCCGCCGCAGCTACTTTAACTGAGCCGACCTCATGCGAATGAACGCCCTGTTGCTTGCCTGCCTGTTGCCGCTTTGTGCGCAGGCGGCCGACGATGCACCCTGGACCTACAATTTTTACCTGGAAAACGACCTGTTCACCCAGACCGACCAGAATTACACCAACGGCGTCCGCTTTTCGGCCGTTTCTCCGGATATCGACAATTTCCTCTATGACCCGCGCCTGCCCAGCTGGGTACGGGGGGTCAATGACTGGTTCGAACCCCTGTATCCAGTACCGGAATCGCACATCGACGAGGTACGGCGCAATATCGTGCTGACACTGGGCCAGCAGATTTTCACGCCCGAAGATATCGACCGGACCACGCTTGACCTCAATGATCGCCCCTATTCTGCCTGGTTGTATGGTGGCGTGGGGTATCACGCCAAGACCCGCAACCAGCTCAACTCGGTAGAACTGAACCTGGGGATCGTGGGCCCGGCCGCATTAGGCCAGGAAGCGCAGGACATTGTCCACGAGCTGCGCGGCTTTGATAAATTTCAGGGCTGGGACAACCAGATCAACAATGAACCTGGCCTGCAGCTGGTGTACGAACACAAGACGCGCAGCCGAAGCGAAAGCCACCCTTCCGGGTTTGGCGCAGATCTCATCTGGCACGCCGGCGCCAGTCTGGGCAACATCGCCACCTATGCCAACCTCGGCGCCGAGCTTCGCGCCGGCTGGCACCTGCCCGATGACTTCGGCACCTCGGCGCTGCGCCCCGGCGGTGACAACAGCGCGCCGGGACGCAAGGACCCGCGCCGCAATGGCAGCTGGGGCCTGCATGGCTTTATTTCCCTGGACGGCCGCTGGGTACTGCAGGACATTTTTCTGGACGGCAACACCTGGCGCGACAGCCATTCAGTCGACAAGAAGCCATTGGTCGGCGAAGCAGCCATCGGCGTTTCCACCATTTTCGATCGCTGGAAAATGTCGTTTGCTCGCGTTCATCGCAGCCGCGAGTTCGATGGTCAATCCCAGGGCCACAGCTACGGATCCCTGGCGGTATCGTATAACTACTGAGGTGTCTGTCGGCTGGAAACCCGAATGCTGCTATCTGCCCTGGCGCAGCTCGCCATGCCGACCTTCCGGCACCGCATTGAATTCATCGCCATGCAGTGAGCTGCACCGTCATTGGGCAACGCAAGGTGCCAAAAGCTGCTTTACTTAGAGCGGTTAAAAACGGCGGAACAATCATGACTGCAGACTTTGATCGGAACGATTCTCTGGGGCCGACCCGGATTATCCAAGTCAGGGAACCTGGCATCGGCCTGGAAGGTATTCTCGTCATCGACAATGTCGCGGCGGGGCCCGCCATTGGTGGCCTGCGCATGTCACCCGACGTCAATACCCGCGAGTGTGTCCGCCTGGCCCGCGCCATGACGCTGAAGAATGCCCTCGCGGGCCTGTCCCATGGCGGTGCAAAGTCCGTACTGATCGGCGATCCGAAGATGCCTGCGGCCGACAAGGAGCAACTGATTCGAGCCTTTGCCTGCGCCCTGCGTGATAACCACGATTATATTTTCGGCCCCGACATGGGCACTAACGAAGCCTGCATGGCCTGGGTACAGGATGAAGTTGGCCGTGCCGTTGGGCTGCCCTCGGAACTGGGTGGCATTCCGCTGGACCAGATCGGCGCCACGGGCTGGGGACTCTGCCATGCCATTGAGGTGGCACTGCCCGACTGCAAGCTGAGCATGAACGGCGTGCGTGTCGCGATTCAGGGCTTCGGCGCAGTCGGAAGCCACGTCGCACATTACCTGGCCAAGCGCGGCGCCCGGGTCATTGCCGTGAGCGACTCCAGATCCACCCTGAGCGATTCGGCCGGGCTGGATATCGAGCGCCTGCGATCTCTCAAAGCCAGCGGGCACCCGGTCAGCGACTATGGCAGCGGTCGAGTACAGGACCCGTCAGCCATTATTGATATTGAATGCGATATCTGGATTCCCGCTGCACGCCCCGACATCCTGGATGAATCCAATGTGGATCGCCTGCACACCCGCCTGGTCGCCCAGGGGGCCAATATCCCGATTACCCGCGCTGCCGAAACACGTCTGCATGCCAGGGGCATTATCAACCTGCCGGATATCATCGCCAATGCCGGCGGCGTGATCTGCGCGGCAATGGAATATCGCCATCTCGGCCAGTCCGTCGCCTTTCGGGCGATCGAGGACCGAATACGCAGCAATACCCGCGCCGTACTCGATGAAGCGCATCGCAACCAGGTGACGCCCCGCCAAGCCGCCGAGTCGCTCGGCGAAGCACGCATACGCAAGGCAATGAGCCTCAAGCGCTGGTCTCTGTTCTGAACGAGACGTTCCCCTGTATGGTCCCGTCCATGGCGGGACGCATAAGGAATCTGCCCAATGAATATTCTCTTTTACGCGAAAGGCCTCGACACCGAAAGCTGGCTGACGGCCATTCGAAGCGCACTGCCGGACAGCGATACTCAGCTGTGGTCAGAGCAGCTGGAAGAAAGCTGGCAGGCCGACTATGCCCTGCTGTGGCACCCGCCGGTTGAGCTCTTTGCCACACAGAACAGCCTCAAGGCCATTTTCAATCTGGGTGCTGGCGTGGATGCCCTGTTACGCCTGCCCGGCCGCCCCAGCGAGGTGCCCATCATCAAGTTGCGCAATGCCGGCATGGACCCCTGGATGTTCGACTATATCCTGTACGGCGTGCTGCATTTTGGCCGTAACTTCGATCGCTACCGGCAACAGCAACAGCAGCAGCTCTGGCAGCCACACCCGAGCACCGCCCCCAACGTGCGCTGCATCGGTATACTCGGGCTCGGCGCCCTGGGGCAGACGATCGCGCAACGCTTCAGTCAGCTGGGTTACCGCGTCCAGGGCTGGAGTCGCGGCCCGAAATGCATTGAGGGTGTGGATACGTACTCGGGGTTAGACTACCTAGACGACTTTCTGGGACGCTGCGATGTGGTGGTCAACCTGCTCCCCGCCACTGCGCAAACGTTCCACCTGCTCAACGCCGACCGCCTGGCACAACTGCGCCACGATGCCGTGCTGATCAACGCCGGGCGCGGCACAACGGTGGATCCCGATGCACTGAATGACGCCCTGGCACTCGGGCGGCTGCGCGGGGCCCTGCTGGATGTGTTTCACACAGAACCCTTGCCCGCGAACCATCCTCTGTGGGCACGTCAGAATGTGATCATCACGCCACACATCGCAGCACCGACGCTGATCAAAGACGCCCTGGAGCAAATCACCGCCGATATCCAGTCACTGGAGCAGGGACTCTTCGTCCCGCGCGTCGACAGCACACTGGGATACTGACACGCCGCCCGAAGCCCGGACTACTGCACATCAGCCCGGAAAATTCCTATTAAAGCGTCCGCCTGCCCGGAACGAATCGACTACAGTGTTTCCATAGGGATCGATAATGACCCGTCGAGGCGGCATTGCTATGGAGTTTAAAGACTATTACAAGATTCTCGGCGTCGCTGCGGATGCCGACAAGGCAGCGATCAAGAGCGCCTACCGCAAGCTTGCGCGCAAGTATCATCCCGATGTCAGCAGCGAATCCGATGCCGAAGCGCAGTTCAAGGAGGTCGCCGAAGCCTATGAAGTGCTCAAAGATGCCCAGAAACGGGCAGAATACGACGAGCTAAGGCGCTATGGTCGTCATGGCAAGGCATTCGAGCCACCGCCAGAGTGGCAATCATCGACAGTGTTTGGCGACAGCGGCCATGCTGATTTTGGGGGCGGCTTCTCCGATTTTTTTGAATCGATATTCGGTAGCGGGCAGCCGCACGGCGCTACAGAGCGCAACTTTAAGCGACGTGGCCGGGACATTGAACTGGACCTGCCGATCTTCCTTGAGGACACGCTCTCGGAAGAGTCCATACCCGTCTCCTTTGAAGTGACCGAGCCCGACGCCCATGGTCAGCTGACCCGGCGCAAGAAGAAGCTAAACGTCAAAATTCCGGCCGGCGTCAGCGATGGCGAGCGCATTCGCCTCAAGGGTCAGGGGTCCCAGGGAATCGGGGGCGGGCCCGCCGGCGATCTTTTTCTGCGTATCCGTCTTGTTCCCCACCCGCTGTTCGATGTTGAGGGGCACAACCTGATTATCACGGTGCCACTGGCCCCCTGGGAAGCCGCACTGGGCGCCAGGGTCGAGGTACCGACACTGACCGGCAGAATACACCTGACCATTCCCGCCAACAGCCAGACCGGCCAGCGTCTGCGCATCAAGGGCAAGGGGCTGGTCAGCAAGGGACACAAGGGCGATCTTTATGCGGTATTAAAAGTCGTGATGCCGCACGGCGGGAATGAAAAAAGTCGCCAACAATGGCAGCAACTGGCCGAGTCGGTTCCCTTTGATCCCAGAGCCGAATGGAGCAAGCGATGACCTCAAGCCCCAAAGCAATCGAAATGAGCCTGGACGAGTTCATCCTGGCCTCCGGCGTGGCGGGCGACACACTGCTTCTGATGATTGAGGAAGGCATTCTTAACCCGCACGAAGATACCGCCGGTGAGTGGCGCTTCGAACTTCAGATGATATTCACTGCCCGGCGGGCAGTACGCCTGCACCGGGACCTGGAAATCGACTGGTGCGGTATTGCACTGGCGCTAGAGCTTCTGGACGAACTGGAGCAACTCAGAGATGAGAACCGCATTCTCAGGCAACGCCTGGGACGGTTTATCAAGACCTAACAGGCGGTTGAAAAGCGCTGGCAAAGCAGTCGAGACAATGCCCTCGAAAAAGCGCCGTCAGCCCGGGCTGAGTCGCCGGCGTCCAGCGCAAGCCGATATCGGACATCCTCCCGCCCTATTGCACGGTTGTACCCACCTGAGCACTGCGCGCGATCGCCCTGAAATTTTCTTTCATTTCATACATCCGGCTGTCCGCCAGTGCCATCAGCGCGTCCAGATTATCGGCGTCACGGGCAAACAGCGCCCAGCCCATACTGGCGCCGACCACGATATTCTGCCCCTTGTAGCGCACCGGCACCCGCAGTGCGGCAGAGAGTTTTTGCAGCACCGCGTCCACGCTATCGGCCGACTCAATGCCCGGTAACAGCAGTACAAACTCATCGCCCCCGGTACGTGCCACCGTATCCACTACCCGCAACACCCGCCGCAAACGGGCCGCGACCTCCTGCAGCACCAGGTCACCGGCATGATGCCCATAGCGGTCATTCACCGGCTTAAAGCCATTCAGATCGACATAACAGAGAGCAAAACCAGTTTTGGCACGCTTGCTCTGGGCAATCAGCTGATTAGCCCGTTCAAGCAGAATGCGTCGATTTGGCAGCCCGGTAAGCGCATCGATGGTGGCCTGCTGGCGGGCATGGTGAAACACCCGGATCAATTGCAGCAACAGCGCCAGGATGGCCAGCAGCAAGCCGTACAGCAGCCCTCTTGCCCGCATGCTGGATTGACCAACCGTACTGTAATCAGGCACGACTCCGATTTCCCATTGACTGTGGCGAAAGGTAACCGGTTGTTTCAGTGCATCCGGGTTCTGAAATACCCCGGCCGGGCCGAAAAACTGCCCGCCACGGGGGCCCAGGCCATCGGTACCGCGCAGCGCAATGCCGCTGGGGTTGTCATTCAGCCCCGCAGCAGCGAGCAGCGAATCCATGTCGATAACCGTGGACACCAGCCCCCAGTAACGACTGCCCTTGCCCTCATCCACAAAAATCGGGCTGCGCGCGATCAGGCCGCTTCCCCCCTGAACGAGTTTCAGCGGCCCGCTCACCACCATGTCGCCGTGCTCAATCGCGCGCCGAATGTTTGACCACTGTACCGGGTCCTGGGTGTAATCAAGCCCGAGCGCCGCCTCATTACCCGCAAGAGGATACACATAACGGATAATGTTGCCCGGTGCCAGGCCGATGTTACGGATATGGTCGCTGCCGCGCACGATATAGGGTGCCACCACGGCCAGCTCCGCCGGCGTCGCATTCGGACGCGCCACTATATAAGCTGACATGCCGCGGGTCAGGTAGAGCACCGAATTGATTTCACTTTCAAGCCAGGCCCGCAGCCCGGACAGCTTTACCTGGGTTTCCAGCTGCACCGACTCACGGTCACGTTCGCCCGCCTGCTCCGCCACATACTCGGTTCCCAGTATGCCACTGACCAGCACCAGCAGTACTCCGAAATAAGGCAGCAGCAGCCCACCGTATGCTTGCCTGAGTGTGCGAATAAACATGTGTACGGATGCCCTCTGCCTGAAAGGTTGCGCCCGGCACGAAAGTGCAGACAGCGAAAGCCCCTGTCACTGCCCGGACAGGGGCTTTCCAATAAAGTATACCCAGTCCGAGTCGGAATGTTATTCGGAAAATTCAGTAATTAGCGCATATCCTGTACAGCCTGCCAGTGTGCAGCGCTGACCGGCTGCACTGAAAGCCGCCCCTGGCGCAACAGCGTCATATCGGCCAGTGCAGGATTGGTCTTTAGCAACCGCAGGGGAATGACCTGAGTGAAGCGTTCTCGCAGGCGAACATCCACACAGAACCAGCGCGGCATACCTGGCGCTGCCCTGACATCGAACTGGGCATGGGCGGGATCAAACTGGCTGGGGTCCGGGTAAGCAGCGCGTACCACCTCGGCCACGCCCGCGATGCCCACCTGCTTGCAGCTACTGTGGTAAATAAACACCTGATCGCCGACACGGACATCATCACGCAGAGAGTTGCGCGCCTGATAATTGCGTATTTCATCCCACCGCGCCGTCTGGTCAGGTGCCCGGGCCAGGTCATCAATGCCGAACACATCCGGTTCGGTCTTGAACAGCCAGTACTGCATCTCGGTCACCTCCTCATGCTTTGCGCCGGGGGCAAGTATACCGTAGCCGCTGGCCACCGGCCGAAATGAAGTACGACCTTGCCCCTGATGATCCATACCAATTCGGCAAAGCCCCTGATACAGGCCAGGAACGGCCCGGGCGGCGGTGAAAAGCCTGCGTGCAGATATTCACCACGCCTCTGTTCAAAAAAGGCGTATAAAAAAAGGTCAGGGATTGCGCGTAAAAAGTTCCAAGACTTGTCACATTCGCAATCCCTGACCCTAAAGAAACAGCCGTATGCCGATATGTCGCCATATCGGCATTTGTACCTGTCGAACAAAGGGGCATCTCTGCCCCGTTGCCCGTCACACCCACACAACAGACCCACGAATCTGCATGTGCAGGTTACCCATTGGATGCGCGGCAAAACCGGCGCATCCCTGTATCACCTGTTAACCCGCGGCTAATCAACGTGCTGCTTACTCGAACACAATACCCTGCGCCAGCGGAAGATCGCCGCCGTAGTTGATGGTATTGGTGGTACGACGCATATAGTTTCTCCAGGCATCAGAGCCCGACTCACGACCACCGCCGGTCTCTTTCTCGCCACCGAAGGCGCCACCGATTTCGGCGCCGGAGGTGCCGATGTTGACGTTGGCAATACCGCAGTCGGAGCCTGCCGGCGACATGAAGAACTCAGCTTCGCGCATGCTCTCGGTAAAGATTGCCGACGACAGTCCCTGGGGCACGTTGTTCTGAATATCCAGCGCCTGTTCGATGGTCTCGTATGTCATCACATACAGGATGGGAGCAAAGGTCTCTTCCTGGACGATGGGGGCATCGTGGGCGATGCGCACGATCGCCGGATTAACATAGAAACCGCCAGCCGGTACATTGTCGGTCAGGCGCTCACCGCCATAAACAATCTCGCCACCCTGCTCAACCGCCGTCTTGAGGGTACTCTGCATACGCTCGAAGCTGCCCTGATCCACCAGCGGACCAATCAGCACGCCGTCATTGCGCGGATCGCCAATGCGCAGGGAAGAATAGGACTTGGGCAGACGTTCAATCAGGTTGTCGACGATGCTCTCCTGCGCAATCAGGCGGCGCAAAGTGGTGCAGCGCTGTCCGGCGGTACCCACTGCGGCAAAGACGATAGCGCGCAGCGCCAGGTCCAGATCGGCAGTTTCGGACACGATCATGGCGTTGTTGCCACCCAGCTCAAGCAGGGAGCGTCCCAGGCGCTTACCGACAGTCTCACCAACACTGCGCCCCATGGCGGTGGAGCCGGTCGCGGATACCAGCGGGAAACGACGATCTTCACTGATCGCCTGTCCAACATCGCGACCACCCACGATCAAGCTGCAGACGCCTTTGGGTACTTCGGGCATCAGTTCCAGCGCTTTGTCCACGATCGCCTGAATGGCAAGCGCGCAAAGCGGGGTTTTCTCGGACGGCTTCCAGACGATGGAGTCGCCGCACACCAGACCCAGCATGGCATTCCAGGCCCATACGGCCATCGGAAAGTTAAATGCCGAGATCACGGCCACCGGACCCAGCGGCTGCCACTGTTCCATCATGCGATGGCCCGGACGCTCGCTGACAATGGTCAGACCGTGCAGCTGGCGGGACATACCGACCGCAAAGTCGCAGACGTCGATCCATTCCTGCACTTCCCCAAGGGCTTCAGGAAGAATCTTGCCGGATTCCAGGGTCACGACCTGGGCCAGTTCTTCCTTGTACTCGCGCGCCAGGTTACCGATGATGCGCACGAATTCGCCGCGCTTGGGTGCAGGCACGGTACGCCACGCCTTAAAGGCAGCCTCGGCCTGCTCGACTGCGGCATTCAGCTGCTCAACAGACGCGTTCTGGAACAGCGCGGTCTGGGCGCCATCGATCGGGCTGCGTGCGGCAAACTGCTCGCCCGTGCCGGCCTGATTGAACTCACCGCCGATCACACTGTTGTAAACACTTCCTGTACGGAAGGCATCGACACCGAGTTTCTCAAGATAATGCAGGTTCATGTTCAGGACCTCGTTGGTGATAATCGAAATACTTGAGGCTGATGGTAGGGGCAGGATCTATACAGGTAAAATACCGTTTTTCTAGATACCATATAGGAACGCCCTATAGGTATCGCGATCGCCATAATGAATATCTTGAGCGAAACTCCGCTGATCTGTCAGCGCATGACAGTGAAACTAAAGCCAGCCGCGCCTGCGGCGGTCAGGAAAGATGTTGTTGCGATGCCTCTACACACGGGGAGGGCGTTATGTACTTTAGATCTTTGAGATACTTCGTTGCTGTCTACGAAGAGCTGAGCTTCAGCGCCGCCTCCAAACGCTGTTTTGTCGCACAGCCGTCTATCTCCGTTGCGGTACATCAGCTGGAGACAGATCTGGACTGCCAGCTGTTCCTGCGTCACTCGAAGGGGGTTACGCCCACGCCGGATGGAAAAACACTGTACCCCCGCGCCTGCAAGGTGCTCGCCGATATCGATGAAATAAAACATCTCTTTCATGAATCCGCGCCCAGCATACCGCTGCGCCTGGCACTGATGCCCTTCCTGTCGGGTGTGCGGGTCAGCTCTATCATCAAGGAGCTGCTGAACCTGGTTGAGGGGCTGGATCTCACGGTCGTCGACCTGAACGAGCCCTCGGATGCCCGCATCATTTCCAGCACACAGCGCACCCAGGATGAAGCCTTCCATAAACTGTGGGTCGACCAGTATGTACTGGCCATGCCCCCAAACCACCCGCTCAGCCTGATGGACCAGATACCGCTGGAAGCCCTGGATGGGCTCGCCTTTATCAGCCGCAAACCCTGCGATATTGATGATGCCTGGCACTTCGCCATCGCCGAGCGCGGGCTTCAACTGGATGTAAAGGCCACCGTCAGAACCGAAGAATATGCCCTGGACCTGGTCGCCGCGGGCCTCGGTGTATCGGTTGTGCCCAGCCACTCGACAGGTCATCGTACCGACATCGTGGTACGTAAAGTGGCCAACATAGAACTTGAGCGGGTCGTGGGCTTTGCCTACGACAAGCAAAAGCCACTGTCATCGGAATTGCTACAGGCCATTCGGCAGGGCCAGCAGCGCTTCGGCTAGCGGGCCTGCTATCAACCTGACGGACACACAGGTTCCCTGCCTCTTTGTCCGTCACCCCACATTCCCTTTAGCCAAAAAACTCGGCGCAAGTGCGTGAATGTACGGGTTGTGTGAATTCGCCTTGGGTGATCGGTGACGATCCATTGAGGTGGCATCCCCTCAGCACCATCTTTATTTCCTATACCCCCCTCAAAAACAAATATTTCCCGACGTCCCCCGATGCCTCTAACCTGCCCCGGCAACCTCCACCCGATTTACGCCCAGGACCGAGGTACTCAAGCATGCTACATACCGACGAACACCACTTGACTCCGATCGATCATTTTCTTGCAATACAGGGGAAGGTCCATATATGCATGCAGTGAATCCGGAGCATGGTCGCCAGCGGATAGGGCCGGCGCCCATTACCAGGCTTCGGATAATGCGGCTCGATTACCGCTTCCAATCGCGCCCAAGAGATCAGCCTCTCCATCCGGCCGAGGAACACTTCCTTTCGCGTCTGGCGACGCTTGTTGCTGAACTCACTGTCGGCGAATGTGAGCTGTTGATCCATCCGAGCCTCCCTTGATGCAGTTGATGACCGCTATTGCCTCATGGCGGGGACTTGATCACTGCTTCCTTAGTCGTGGGGGCGACCCTTCATAGCTTCTACAAACGGCGATACATCCACCGATGGCAGCACAGTGATAGGCGCCTAATCCCCGAATAAAGACATAAATGAACCTATTTACAGGCCAGGTTATTAACCCGACGGGATAATAATATGACCGGCAAACAGGCTCCCTGCCTGTTTGCCTGCCAGGGTTATTCCCTGAACATGGTTGCTGCCATCTCAGGATCTCCACTCCCCTCATGATCGAGCACACGCCGTTCGCCGCGTGATCCGGGCCCGCCTTCGGGTCATGCAACACTCAACCGGAGCACAAGGCGACCCGGCCATCTTGGTGCACTATGAACCGTTGCACAGCGGGTTGCCCCATGCTGATGCAAGAAGCCCTGCTGCCGGGAAAGCCGGCGGCCTTCACGCCGAGTACGTCGCAAAAAACCACTCTGAATGCAGAAAAAACATTGCTTTTTCGAGTGCGGATTGGTCATATTCGGCTGTCAAAGTGGGCGCTTTTAAACACCCGTCGCCAGTGCTGACTGCAGCCGTTTCGGCAGCCATTCTTAATTTGTAATCGGGGAGCCGATTAGATGAAAAGCAGACCTTGGATGTTCAAGACATTTATCGCCAGCCTGTTGTTCGGGGCTTCGCTGCAGGCTTCGGCGCAGGAAGAACTGCACATCTACAACTGGTCCGACTATATCGCCGAGGATACCATCGAGCGTTTCCAGCAGGAGTCGGGTATCAAGGTGCTTTACGATGTATACGACTCCAACGAGGTGCTTGAAGCCAAACTGCTGGCAGGTCACAGCGGCTACGATCTGGTCTTTCCCACGGCGCGTCCTTTCGCCGACCGTCAGATAAAGGCCGGCATTTTTCAGCCACTGGACAAGACCAAGCTGAGCAATTATGCCAACCTGGATCCGGTGATACTGGCCTCCCTGGCCGATATCGACCCCGATAACGCCCACCTGGCACCCTACATGTGGGGCACCACAGGCATTGGTATCAACCTGACCAAAGTACGCGAACTGCTGGGCGCCGAGACTGCGCTGGACAGCTGGAGCCTGGTGTTTGATCCCACCGTCACGGCAAAGCTGGCCAGTTGCGGCATCTCGCTGATGGATGACCCCACCGAAGTGCTGGTCGCGGCCCGGGCCTATATCGGCCAGGCCCCGAACGACTACAGCAGCGCCGCATTGGATGAAGCCGCCGCCGTGCTGAACGCCGTGCGCCCGAATATCCGCTACTACCACAGTTCTCAGTACATCAATGACCTGGCCAACGGCGATACCTGTGTTGCCCATGGCTACAGTGGCGACGTGCTGCAGGCCAAGGCGCGCGCAGAGGAGGCCGGCAATGGCGTCGAGATCGCCTACCTGGTGCCGCGCGAAGGCGCCGTGGTCTGGACCGATGTGATGGCGATTCCGGCCGATGCGCCCAATAGCGACGCGGCACACCGCTTTATCGATTTCATACTGCGCCCCGATGTCATCGCTCCGATCAGCAACTACGTAGCCTATGCCAACGCCAATGCGGCGGCGACTGAACTGGTGGATGAGGCTGTACGCCAGGATCCCGGCATCTACCCGCCCCAGGCGACGCGCGAGCGCTTCATTACGCTCAAGACGCCAACGAACCGGGAAACCAAGGCAATCAACCGCCTCTGGACCCGGATCAAAACCGGCCAGTAAGCCCTCAAAAACGCACCTTCCAATGCCCCCTCGGGGGCATTTCTGATTCAGGAACATGACCCTCGGCAATGACACAAACCCCAAGCAAGCCCGCGCTCGACACAGCACACACCGCATACCAGACGCCGTCAGTACGCTTTGAAGACATCAGCAAGTCGTTCGGCAGCACCGCGGCGATCAACAATATCAGTCTGGACATTCACCAGGGGGAGTTCTTTTCACTGCTGGGTCCCTCCGGCTGTGGCAAAACCACCCTGCTGCGCATGCTGGCCGGCTTTGAAGCCCCGGATCGCGGTCGCATCCTGATCGATGGCGAGGACATGACGCGCGTGCCGCCCTACGAACGGCCGATCAACATGATGTTTCAGTCCTATGCGCTGTTCCCCCACATGAGCGTTGCGGACAACATTGCCTTTGGTCTGAAACAGGCGCCCATGACCCGCAGCCTGCGTAACGCGCGGGTAAGCGAAATGATGGAACTGGTGCAGATCAGTCCGCTCGCCCGTCGAAAACCACACCAGCTTTCCGGCGGGCAGCGCCAGCGCGTCGCTCTGGCCCGCGCGCTGGCCCGGCACCCCCGCATTCTGTTGCTGGACGAACCGCTCGGTGCACTGGATAAAAAGCTGCGGGAGAAGACCCAGTTTGAACTGGTCAATATTCAGGAGCGCCTGGGCACGACCTTTATCGTGGTAACCCACGATCAGGAGGAAGCCATGACCATGTCATCGCGCATCGCCCTGATGCGTGAAGGCCGCATCGAGCAGCTGGATGCGCCGAGGCGCCTGTACGAGTTCCCTGCCAGCCGCTATGCCGCGTCCTTTATCGGCTCGATCAACCTGTTCGAGGCGCAGGTACTGCAGCAAACCGGTAACGAGCTCACCCTCGCCTGCGACGCCACAGGCACCGAGCTGCACGCGCATTGCAGCGAGAAAATGCTGCCCGGCATGACCCTGACACTGGCCGTGCGGCCGGAAAAGGTACGCCTGCTGCAGCCCAATGAACAGAGCCCCAACCAGCTTCGGGGTCGCATCAAGGACATCGCCTACCTCGGCGGCGTCTCGATCTACCACGCCGAATTGCCCAGCGGCAAGCGGGTGCAGTTCACCCAGTCCAATGTACAGGCTCTGGCGGAGCAGCCACTGAACTGGGAACAGGACGTCGTGCTCGGTTGGCAGCCCGACAGCTGCACGGTACTGACCGAATGAGCCGCCCCGCCACTCACCAACCCCGTCTTACGGGTCGACGCCTGATTATCGGCTTGCCCTGGCTTTGGCTCGGCCTGTTCTTTGCGCTGCCCTTTTTGTTCGTGCTCAAGCTCAGCCTGTCGGAATCGGTACTGGCACAACCGCCTTATCTCGATCTGCTGCGCGAGTTCACCGACGGTGTACTGGTGCTCGCGATCAACCTGGGCAACTATCAGCTATTGCTGGACGACAGTCTGTACCTCAAGGCCCTGCTCAGCTCGCTGCAGATTGCGACCATCTCGACCCTGCTGACGCTGCTGCTGGGCTATCCCATGGCCTACGCCATCGCACGGGCGCCGCGTCACTGGCGCCTGCCACTGATGATGCTGATCATCCTGCCCTTCTGGACCTCGTTCCTGATACGGGTGTATGCCTGGATCGGCATTCTGAAAAACAACGGGCTGATCAATCAGCTGCTGACGGGACTCGGCGTTATCGACAGCCCGCTGGAAATGCTGCATACGCCGGTGGCCGTTTATATTGGCATCGTTTACAGCTACCTGCCCTTCATGGTCCTGCCGCTCTACGCCACCCTGATCCGGCTGGATCTGACCCTGCTCGAAGCCGCCGCGGATCTCGGCTGCAGGCCCTGGAAACAGTTCCTGCGCATTACGCTACCGCTGTCCCTGCCCGGCGTACTGGCCGGCGCCATGCTGGTATTTATTCCGGTGATGGGCGAGTTCGTGATTCCGGACCTGCTCGGCGGCCCCGATACCCTGATGCTGGGCAAACTGATGTGGACAGAGTTCTTCAGCAACAAGGACTGGCCACTGGCGTCGGCGCTGGCTGCCGTGCTGCTGGTGGTACTGATTATTCCGTTCATGCTGCTGCGTCATTACGAACAGCGTAACCTGGAGTCCTCGCCATGACGAAGCGCTCTCCACTGCTGCTGACGGTTCTGCTGTTCGGCTATGCCTTTCTGTATGGTCCCATCCTCAGCCTGATGGTGTATTCGTTCAATGAAAGCCGCCTCGTTACCGTCTGGGGGGGCTTCAGCACCAAGTGGTACAGCGAACTGCTGCACAACGAACAGATTCTCGGTGCCGCCTGGCTCAGCATCAAGATAGCCGCCATCAATGCCAGCGCCGCCGTAATACTGGGCACTCTGGCGGCACTGGCGCTGGTGCGTTACCGGCGCTTTCGCGGTCGTGCGAGCCTGGAGGTGATGGTGACGGCGCCCATGGTGCTGCCCGATGTCATTATCGGATTGTCACTGCTGCTGCTGTTTGTCGCCATGGAAACGATGATTGGCTGGCCTGCCGGCCGAGGCCAGAGCACGATCACCCTGGCGCACATTACCTTTTCGATGGCCTATGTCACGGTGGTGGTACGCAGCCGCCTGGCCCATATGGACGCCTCGCTGGAAGAGGCCGCCCTGGACCTGGGGGCACGACCGCTGAAGGTATTTTTCGCCATCACCTTACCCATCATTGCCCCGGCGCTGGCGGCGGGCTGGCTGCTGGCCTTTACGCTGTCGATGGACGATCTGGTCATCGCCAGTTTCGTATCCGGCCCCGGTGCAACAACCCTGCCCATGGTGGTGTATTCCAGTGTGCGTCTTGGCGTCAGCCCTCAGATCAATGCACTGGCGACCCTGATCGTGGTCGTGGTCGGAATCGCCGTCGCCATTGCCGGTGTGCTGCTCTACAGGCAGGAAAAAATCAGCGCCAAAGAGACGGGCTGATTTCATCGCAGCAATTCGGCACGACGGACAGTACCCATCCATTAATTGGGGTTATACTTTCCTGCGGACCCTCGCGCCCACAGGAAAGCATTAAGGATGATGAACGAGACTCAGTACAAGCGTGCCCGGCAGCTCGTCAAACGCATCTACCCCTCGCGTAGTATTGGCTTCGCCCTTGCCACTATAAGCGTTGCTTCCGTTCTATACGAACAGGACGCCGGGCCTTTCCGTTGGGCAATGATTGTGTTCAGCGGTCTGATATGGCCGCACATAGCCTATTGGTGGGCATACAGAAGCAAAAACCCCTATCAAACCGAACAATACAATCAGCACCTGGATGCCGCCCAATGTGGCTTTTGGGCCGTTATGATGGGCTTTAACCTGCTGCCTGCCGTCCTGAGCTGTTCCATGCTGGGCATGGTGCTCCTGTCGCTGGGGGGGAAACGCCGCTGCCTGATCGGAATGCTGATCTATACACTGACGGCGGCGCTCACCTGGCTGATGACGAGTATTCCCGTCCAGCTGCAGTCCTCTCTGATCACCCTGCTGGCCAGCATACCGGCGCTTCTGTTCTATCCGTTGCTGATAGGCTACAGCGCCTACCGTTTCGCCCTGTCTGCCAATGAACAGCGCAAGCAGCTCGAAATGGTCAGCCGCACCGACGGCTTGTCCGGGCTGTTCAACCGACAGCACTGGGAGCAACGTGTCGCCGAGGCCTTTGACCGCGGCCAGGACAATCCCGATGCATACAACCTGATCATGCTGGATATCGATTATTTCAAGCAGGTTAACGACCGCTTTGGACACGGAGCCGGGGATGATGTTATTCGTCAGGTGGCACGCCTGCTCAAGGAGCACTTCCCACAGGACGCCTGCATCGGTCGCTATGGTGGCGATGAATTCGGCATCCTGCTGACGAACTGCAGTACCACCGAGGCCTTCTCACGGGCCGAGAAGGCGCGACAGCAAGTATTCACTTACCTGCAGTCACAAAGCCCGGCGACCATCAGCCTGGGGATTGCCGAGCTTGATACCAATAGCCGGAAGTACTCTGACTGGATCCTGCAGGCCGACCTGGCACTTTATGAAGCCAAGCGCCAGGGACGCAACTGTGCGGTTTGCTTTTCCCAGCAGCACGGGCCGCAGCAGACCGCCAAGGCCTGATACGGCTTGAGCGAACGTGCAAAGGGCGCCCTTCTCAGCGACGTTCGCTTCATTTGCCGAGATGTTTTGCAGAAAAACAGGACGCATTGGCGAACGTCAACAGCCCCTGGCCGCCTAGGCTGACAAGCCCTGCAAAGGCTTAATTAAAGACATTTTTCACGGCCACGGGAAAACTGAAGGTTACACGCCCCTGGGCCACATCCCCGCGCATGCGCAAGTGACCGCCGTGCCGTTCGATCACGGCGCAGGCATCAGGGCTATGCATCAATGGCTCCGTCCAGACGTCATCCGTACCGAGACGGATCATGCGTGGTAATTTCAATTCACCGATATCCTGAACCGTAATCAGCAGCTCCGCGTCAATCTGATGCAGACGCACCAGCAAGCGGCTGCTGCGATGCTGTCCCACCAGCTCCACCACCAACGCACGCAACGCCGACACCAGCAGGTACTCATCACCATAGACACTTCCCAGGGTACTGGGGGCCTGCAGGAAGAGTTCATCAACGCCCTCCAGCGCCGGGCCGAATGCCCGCTCAATCAAGGCAACCGGATTCAACATCCGGCCCTCAAGACCTGCCGCGATGAGCAATTCACCCGGTTCAGGCTGCGTTTCGCTGGCCAGCAGGCGCTGCAATCGCTGCATCTCCTGCGGCTCAAGGCGCGCCTGAACCGCCGGGCTGGAGCAGAATTCGATTAACGCGTGCTGGGGTATGGACATTGGCGTGTCCGGGGCTTCAACCACGGCCGGATCCGGTTGAGACTGAAACAGCAGAAATTCGAACCTCAGCCAGCGGATTGCAAGCGCAGAATGGAGCTGCTGGGTTAACGGCTGGCGTATCATGACGCGATCGCCTTCGCGATGCAGTACATCAACCTGCGCACCCGGCCTGAGTGCAAACTGGCGCCGGGCCAGTTCACTGACCAGCAACAGGGTGCCAGCCTGATTAATAATGACGACCCTGCTGTTGAGCTGATCAAGCAGGCGCTGAAAGAACTGCAATCGCATCAGGCAACAATCCGGAAAAATCAGAAGCCCGGATTTTACTACATTTTCCGAATCTATGGCGCAACAACACTGACCCGCTCACAGACTCAGTCTTGCAAGCGGGCTATCAGTCCCTTCTCAGCGGGACTGGCGCTCCAGTATCTGTTCGATGCGCAGCTTTATCTCATCGAAGGGAATTGGCTTGGGCAGCACCTGACACTCCACCCCGACCGGCATGCGTGACAGCACTTCGATGGGCTCAAGCGCCGAAATGACCAGCAACTCCATACGTTCGAGCAATCCGCTGTGCTTAAGCGCTGCAATAATACTGAAGCCATCAATATTGGGCAGGTTCAGGTCAAGTACGAGCAGCTGTGGCTCGACCTGACCCACGCTCAGCAAGCCGGTATAGCCATTATCGGACAGATGCAGTTCCAGCGGCAGCTGCCAGCTTTTAAGCGTCAGCTCGTAGAGCCGCAACAGCACCTTTTCATCATCGATAACCAGCACCCGCACAGGCGTGTTCTGCTGCGCGACTGTGTTGGCGTTCGCATCGGACAGAACAGGCGCCTTGCCCTCCTGCAACTCCCGCACCAGCTTTTTCACCTGATCGAGACTGAAGCGACGATGTCCACCGGCGGTTTTCCAGCTTTCAATAATCTCAGCATCCGCCCACAATTGAACGGTACGGGCAGACACGCCCAGCATTTCAGCCGCTTTGCGGCTGGTACAAATATCATCCGGTCTGAATTTCATGGGCTCTATTTGCTAATTAGTCCTTGTCGACGGCATTCTACACCCTTTTAGTATCCTGCGTTTGGTCTCGCAAAATCTCTTCTCGCACAGGGGGTACTCAACGCGGCTTTAGGTTCACCTTACTCGGGGTAATAGCCTCAGCCGCCCCCCTTTTCCTGACGCCGATGCTGCCAGGCATGACTAAATGACAAAAAACGCTCCAGCAGCGGGCTTCGATACTTGTCCGGGTGACACACCAGGCTCAGCTGACGAGTAAAGGCCTGGTCGAGCCGGATTTCGCGCAACTGACCACTGCGACACAAGCTGCGGGTCGCCAGCCGCGACATAAATCCCAGCCCAAAGCCCGCCGCCACACTGTTGTTGATACCCTCATTGGCATTCATTTCCAGCGCAAGGTGCCAGCTGCGAAGCTGCGGCAGCAACAGCCGTTCAAACTGTTGCCGCGTACCGGATGCCGCCTCACGCAGCACCCAGCACTGCGCATCCAGCTCCCGCAGGCTGTGCGTGCGGCCATCAGCCAGGGGATTGTCCGGCGCCGCCACCACATGCATCTCGTCCTCGCCCCAGGGCGACACCACAAAGTGCCCGGCATCGACCGGGCCTTCGATGAACACCAGGTCCAGCTCAAACCGCTCCAACTGTTCAAGCAGCCTGGCGGTACTGCTGATCGTGACGACCGGTCGCTGGCGGTCACCCCGGGCCATAAATTCCGCCAGCAGCCCCGGCAGCAGATTGTTGCCGATGGTGTTACTGGCACCGATGCGTAGCTGGCCACCAAAACCACCTGCGGGGCTGAACAACTCCCCGATGGCACCGACACGCTCAATCAGCTCATTTGCCAGCGGCACCAGACGCTCTCCGGCCGCGTTCAGCCTGAGGCGGTTACGCACCCGGTCAAACAGCACCTGGCCCAAATGCCGCTCAAGCTCCTGCAACGCCATGGACACAGCCGCGCGCGTCAGAAACAGCTCTTCCCCCGCAACCCCCAGACCGCCATGACGGGCTACGCTGGCAAACACCCGCAACTGCTTGATGGTAATCGCCTGAATGTTCAATTTTACTTAACACTGCGTAAAAGATCCTTAGATATCATTTAAAGTAGTAAATAATTAACATGTTTCAACCTTTACCTCCGCGTCTTTGAGGCCAGATTCATGTTGCACGCATTCAGACTTGCCATTCGCCAGGTCCCTACGCCGCTGGCCGGCCTTGCACTGGGCATTGCGGCACTGGGTGCCAGCTGGGAGCTCTACAGCCCGCATCAGGGACAGGCACAGCTGGCGGGCGCCGCACTGGCAAGCGGCCTGCTGCTGGCCGTTCTGTGCAAGTTTGTATTTAATCCGCTGCTGCTATGGCGCGATCTGGCGCACCCGGTCATTGGCGGCGTCGTGCCGACATTCAGCATGGCATGCATGGTTATCAGCGACGCGCTGTACTCGATAACCCCTGCAGTGGCCGGCGCGATCTGGCTCCTGGCCGTGGCATTGCACCTGACCTTTTTGCTGCTGTTCGCCCTGCACCGCATCCGCAAGTTCGAGCTGCACCATATGGCGCCAAGCTGGTTTGTCCCCCCGGTAGGCATCGTCAGCGCGGCCCTCACCTGTCCGCCACACGCCATTGACCTGGCCCGCCACCTGATGTGGTTTGGGTTGACCAGTTACTGCCTGCTGCTGCCGCTAATGCTGTACCGGCTTATCTTCGCCAAGCGCCTGCCACGGGCGGCCCGCCCCATCCTTGCGATACTCGCCGCGCCCGCCAATCTGTGCCTGGCGGGCTACATCAGCATCATTGATGAGCCGTCCATTCTGCTGCTTGCCGTACTGGGTACCGTGGCCCAGCTGATGACGCTGATCATCTACATGGCATTTTTTCAACTGCTGCGACTGCCGTTCAGCGCGACCCACGCGGCCTTCGCGTTCCCGGTGGTGATCAGTGCACTGGCCATGCTGCAGCTTACGGATGTATTGCAGGCACTGGGCGCACCGCCCGATGTGGTGGGTCAGATAGATTGGCTGGCAACAGTCCAACTCGGTTGTGCCAGCCTGATGGTGCTGTATGTAACGGGACGTCTGTTGTTGCAGTGCGCAACGGTGTTCAAATATGCACAGACCAGGCCGGCGGGCACCGACTGATTTCAGTCTGGCCGCGAATAACTCCCACAGGCCTGGAGCCGCTAGCCCTTCGGTGTATCCACAACGCCATGATGGACCTTCATCAGGCTGTGATTGCCGTCTGCCACAAGATCGTCACCAAACCAGGACAGGCTTTCGTGCATGTTGACCACCTCGCCGACAATCACCAGCGCCGGCGCCGGCAACTTGGCCTGCTGCTGCAGCTGGGCGATGTTTTCCAGCGTCCCCGTAAGAACCTGCTGCTGCGCCGAGGTACCCTTTGAAACGATGGCCGCTGGCGTGCCCGCAGGCTTGCCGTGGGCAATCAGCTTGGTAGCCAGCTCACCCAGCGTATGCAGTCCCATGTAAAAGACGATGGTCTGATTGGGGTGTACCAGCTCGGCGAAATTCAGATCCGTGGTTCGGTTTTTCAGCTGACCGGTAACAAATTTCACCGATTGCGCCACATGACGATGGGTCAGCGGTATGCCCGCATAAGTAGCACAGGCGCTGGCCGCGGTAATACCCGGCACCACCTGGAATGGAATGTTATGGGGCTTGAGAGACTGCAGTTCCTCGGCGCCACGGCCGAAAATGAACGGGTCCCCACCCTTGAGCCGGCAGACTCGCTTGCCCTCCAGGGCGTATTGCACCAGCAGCTCGTTAATCCCCTCCTGGGGTACGGCATGGTTATCGCGCTGTTTGCCCACATAGACCATGTCCGCATCACGCCGACACAAGTCCAGCACCGCTTCGGATACCAGCGCATCATAGAGCACCACGTCGGCCTGCTGCATCAGGCGCAGCGCCTTGAAAGTCAGCAGTTCCGGATCGCCAGGACCTGCACCCACCAGATAGACCTCGCCGATCTGGTGCGTGGGATCGCCCTCATCGAGCTTTGATTGCAGCAGTTTTTCCGCTACATCCATGCGCCCGGCAAACGCCTGTTCGGCCACCTGCCCCTGCAGCGTCGACTCCCAGAATTTGCGCCGCTGATTCACGCCGCTAAAACGCGCCTTGACCTGATCACGAAAGCGGCCGGCCAGTGCACCCAGCTGACTGTAGCCATTGGGGATCAGTGTCTCGAGCCGGGCCCGCAGCATGCGCGCCAGGACCGGCGATGCACCACCCGACGAAATTCCTATAACAATGGGCGAGCGGTCAACGATGGCCGGAAAGACAAAGGTACAGAGCGATGGGCAATCCACCACGTTGACCGGCAACCGGCGCTGCACAGCATCGTAATGTATGTTCTGATGCAGCGTTTCGTCGTCCGTCGCTGCCACCACCAGTACGCAACCATCCAGCAGGGCCGTATGGTATTCGCCGATAACCAGCTGTCCGCCCTGCGCCTCGGTCATCTGTGCCAGCGGCGCACAGATTTCACGCGCGACAACCGTCAGGCGCGCACCGGCCCGCAACAGCAGCTTGGCCTTGCGCATGGCAATCTGGCCCCCGCCAACCAGCAATACCGGTTGATCCTTAAGGCGGAAAAAAAGAGGAAGGTACTCCACGATCCGAACTCCTGCTGCCTGATAACTATTATTCTCGCAATCAAATAGACGCTAGTGCCTGTTTGATTGTTGTGTATGCGATAAGCGGTTTGTTACATACAGAAGGTTGCGCGTGAGCGGCGCCCCTTCAAACTCGACCAAAATTTGCGAAACCCCTTTTTTATCAAGGACTCGCAGTGAGCCTGTTGCCAATGATGACACATCCCTGCGGGCGCGATTAACCCATCCTGTTAATACTTTTAGTGTATCTCAATTCTCGCAGCACCCAGCGCACGCACTGATACATCTTCTAGCAAGATCGCTGCCAAAGCCGAGCCCCCAGCCCAGGGGCCTCGCGGGACAAGCCTGCGCACCACAAAAGCACTCGCGCCCTCATATCGAGCACCAAATCGCACCAAAAAAGACCACTCGTACGGCAAAACGCCGCGCAAACAAAAACGCCGCTGCGGCAACCCGTAGCGGCGTTCAGGTGCAAAACCCGGTCTTACTTGAACTTCAGCGGTGTCGCCGGATGCAGTCCGCACTCGCGGTTGTCCGGGTTTTCCCACCACCAGCGGCCCGAACGTACATCCTCGCCTACAGAAATGGCGCGGGTACAGGGCGCACAGCCGATGCTTGGATAGTGCTGATCGTGCAGCGCGTTGTAGGGCACGTCCAGCGCGCGGATATAGGCCCAGACATCCTTCTCGCTCCAGTCTGCCAGCGGATTGAACTTCTGCAGACCGTTACCCTCATCCCATTCGCTAAAGGCGATCTCGTCCCGGGTCACCGACTGCTCACGGCGCAGACCGGTAATCCAGGCTTTCTGATCGGCCAGCGCACGCTTGAGCGGCTTGATCTTGCGTACAAAGCAGCACCCTTTGCGCAGCTCCTGGGACTCATAAAAAGCATTGATGCCGTGATCCGCCACAAAGGCTTCCACATCGGCGGCCTCAGGGTAATAGACCTTGAAGCTCACGTTGCTGTAACGGGCCTTGGCATCGGCCAGCAGCTTCAGGGTTTCTTCGGGCAAGCGCCCGGTGTCGAGTACAAAAATGCCGATACCGGGGGCATGCTTGCTGATCAGGTCGGTCAGCACCATGTCTTCGGCCCCCAGGCTGTTCGCAAAGACGATGGACCCTTTATAGTCTTCAGCGGCTTGCTTCAACAGGCCGGCTACATGCTCGACCCGGTCGTTCAGCTCGGTGCTCAACTGCTCACTCATGCGATGTATCCTCTATAAAAAACGGCTGTCGCGCCGTACTGCCGGAATCCGGACGCGCACAACAACAGCCGTTCTGTCGACAAGATGTACCTAACGACGCAATGCGCTTCGCTTAACCCTGACGGTAGATTGGGCGCGGATCATCGGCACCGGCCTGGTAATGCACGCTCACTTCACCAAACGCATTCAGTACTTCAGGCTTGAAGCGGTCATCCGGCACAGCCAGGGCGTCAAAGCCGCAGCGCTGCAAATAATCCAGACGATCACGGGTAACATCACCAACAGCACGCAGCTGACCGCTGAAGCCCGCACGACGTACCAGTCGCGCCTGGCTGAAACCGCGACCGTCGCGGAATACCGGAAACTCGATGGCAACCAGCGCCAGCGGCGACAGGTCGGCCAGCAGCGGCTCAATATTGTCGTCACCGTTGAACTGCACGCCCAGGCGACCGGCACGGCCGCTCAGGCTGTCCCGGTGCTCGAGGTAAAGCGCCAGGGGCACAACGACATCGCCGTCCTGCGGTACCTGCTCAAGCGAGGCGTCCGCGTCCAGAAACTGCCAGCTGTCTTCGGCGACAACTTCACGATTAATGAGCAGGGGCATAGACTTTCTCCTTGAACGGGGCAACACCGATGCGACGCACCGTATCGATAAACAATTCACCTTCTTCGCGGGACTCGACGTAGGTCAGCAGCAGCTTTTCAAGCGTACCGGCGACTTCATCAGCGCCCACGGAACGCCCCAGCACCTTGCCGAGGGAGGCATCTTCCTTGTCGGAACCGCCGATGGTGATCTGGTACCAGTCTTCACCGTTCTTGTCGACACCCAGGATGCCGATATGCCCGACGTGGTGATGACCACAGGCGTTGATGCAGCCGGACATGTTGAGGCGAATTTCGCCCAGCTCGTACTGGTAATCCAGGTCTTCGAACTTCTGGTTGATCTGATCAGCAATGCCCAGGGTCTTGGCGTTGGCCAGCGCACAGAAATCGCCACCCGGGCACACGATCATGTCGCTCAGCATGTTGATGTTCGGACGCGCCATGTTGTGTTCGGCCAGCACTTTCCAGAGCGCATACAGATCGGCATTCTTCACATCCGCCAGCACCAGGTTCTGCGTGTGGGTCACACGGATTTCACCACCGCTGTACTGATCGGCCAGGTCTGCCACCACATCCATCTGCAGATCGGTCGCATCGCCCGCCGGTGCCAGCAGGGGCTTGAGCGATACCACCACCGCTCGGTAGCCATCCACCTTGTGCGACACAGTGTTTTTCTCGTACCAGACACGGAAGTCCGTGTCGGCTTCGAGCTGCGCGTTCAGGCTCACGTCTGCGGCGGCAGCAGCGTCGTATTCAAAGGTATTGAAGAAGCTTGCAACACGGGCGAATTCCTCGGCCGTGATTTCAAGCTCCGGCTGTTCGGCCTTGATCTGTTCCCACTCGGCTTCCACCAGGCGGGCAAATTCCTCGGCACCCAGCGCCTGTACCAGAATCTTGATACGGGCCTTGTACTTGTTGTCGCGGCGACCGTTGAGGTTGTAAACGCGCAGGATAGCCTCAAGGTAGGACAGCAGGTCCGCCTTGGGCAGGAAGGTACGGATCGACTTGCCGATCATCGGTGTTCGGCCAAGACCGCCACCCACCAGCACTTCAAAACCCACCTCGCCGGCAGCGTTTTTAACCAGGTGCAGACCGATATCGTGCACCTGGGATGCGGCACGGTCTTCCGGGCCGCCGGTCACGGCGATCTTGAACTTGCGCGGCAGGTAGGCGAATTCCGGGTGCAGCGTGGACCACTGGCGAATCAGCTCGCAGTACGGGCGCGGATCTTCAAGTTCATTCGCGTTCACACCGGCAAAATGATCCGTGGTGGTATTACGGATACAGTTGCCGGACGTCTGAATGGCGTGCATCTGCACTTCGGCCAGCTCCGCCAGGATATCGGGCACTTCTTCAAGCTTGGGCCAGTTGAACTGCACGTTGGTACGGGTCGTGAAGTGGGCATAGTTTTTATCGTATGTCCGTGCGATATGCCCCAGTTTGCGCATCTGTGCGGATGACAGCAGACCGTACGGAATCGCGACGCGCAGCATGGGTGCGTGGCGCTGAATGTACAGGCCATTCATCAGTCGCAGCGGCAAAAACTCTTCATCCGGCAACTCACCCGCCAGGAAGCGTCGTGTCTGGTCACGGAACTGCGCAACACGCGCATCCACCAGTCTCTGGTCTACTTCGTTATATTGATACATGCTAACTACACCTTGCCTGACGGAACGACCCGCCACTCATCTCAAAGCCCGTGGAAAGATTCAATCAGCCTGCCAGTACAAAGCGCAGACCAATCGCGAATAGAATCGACCCCATGATCGGCTGCATCACCCGCGGCGACAGCCGGACGCCTACATGACTGCCCAAAAACACCCCGGGCAGGGAACCGACCAACAAGTATACCAGCAATGTCAGATCGACATTACCCATGGAATAGTGCCCGGCACCGGCCACACTGGTCAGCACCACGGCATGCACCAGGTCCGTTCCGACGATGGCCGGCATCGTCAAACGCGGATAGAGCAATATCAGCATGGCCGTTCCCAGGGCACCGGCGCCAACCGATGACAAGGTGACCATGGCCCCCAGCAGCAACCCCATCAGTGTCGTTGCCAGCGGACGCCAACGCCGTGCCTGGGCGGCCAGCGGATGGTGCTCGAGGCGCATGGCACGTTCACGAATCTGGTTGCGCAGGAACACGGCGACCGAGGTCAGCACCAGCGAAACACCCAGGGTCATGTTCATCAGACCCTCGATGCTTTCCAGCGCCTCAAGCCCCTTGAGGTAATGCAGCGTCAGCAGGCTGCCCGGTACACTGCCCAGCAGCAACAGCCCGACCACTTTCCAGTGCACCATCTTGCGCCGCGCATAGAACCACATGCCGCCGAACTTGGTGACCGCGGCATACAGCAGGTCAGTGCTTACGGCGACAACCGGTGCAATGCCAAACACGACGATCAGGATCGGCGTCATCAGGGCACCGCCACCGATACCCGTCAGCCCAACGATAAAACCGACCACCAGGCCGGCAAAACTGTACGCAAGTTCCATGCTGCCAAACCACTCATGCAGGCGCGCTGCTGCTATTAATTGCGGCCATCATACTGACCATTGCTTATAACTCTAAATACTTATTAGAAATTTTGTTATAACTAAAAACCCGACATTAATCCACCCTGCCCCGACCTCGAATGACGCAAAAGCTTATTCCAATAAAGAATAAGTGAAGTTTAATATATTCTTTTTGATTGTATGCGCAATGCTGCGATAATGCGCCGCATCATAGGTTAATAGCCGTTTGGGACCCGACAGGGCCAAGCAGTCTACTCATTACAGGTAAGGAAGGGCTCGATCCATGAATCAGTTGCCGGAACACCGTCTGACACATCTAAGACAGCTGGAAGCCGAAAGCATCCATATCATCCGGGAAGTGGCCGCGAGCTTTGACAACCCCGTCATGCTGTACTCCATCGGCAAGGACTCCTCGGTCATGCTGCACCTGGCACGCAAGGCGTTCCACCCGGGCAAGCCGCCGTTTCCGCTGATGCACGTGGATACCACGTGGAAGTTCCGCGAAATGATTGCCTTTCGTGACCGCATGGCTGAAAAGGCCGGCATGGACCTGATTGTGCACATCAACCCGGAAGGCGTCGAGATGGGCATCAGCCCCTTCGTGCACGGCTCCAAAAAGCACACTGACATCATGAAAACCCAGGGCCTGAAACAGGCACTGGACCAGTACAAGTTCGATGCCGCCTTTGGCGGTGCCCGCCGCGACGAAGAAAAATCCCGCGCCAAGGAGCGTGTCTTTTCGTTCCGTGACAAGCACCACCGCTGGGATCCGAAGAATCAGCGCCCGGAACTCTGGAACACCTTCAACACCCGCATCGACAAGGGTGAGAGCATTCGCGTGTTCCCGCTGTCCAACTGGACCGAACTGGACATCTGGCAGTACATCTACCTCGAGCAGATCGAAATCGTACCGCTGTACTACTCCGCACTGCGCCCGGTGGTCGAGCGCGATGGCATGCAGATCATGGTCGACGATGACCGCCTGCCCCTGGCACCCGGTGAAGAGCCCGTGATGAAAAAGGTACGTTTCCGTACCCTGGGCTGCTACCCGCTGACCGGCGCCGTTGAATCCGAGGCCGACACGCTGCCTGAAATCATCCAGGAAATGCTGCTGACCACGACCTCCGAGCGCCAGGGGCGCGCCATCGACCACGACGGCGCCGGCTCCATGGAACAGAAAAAGATCGAAGGCTACTTCTGATCAGCCCCCGGGCACGCAACCGCTTTTAGCCTCGATACAAGGCGGGCACGACCCGGGCAATCCACCCGATACGATTACAAGACGCTGCTGCAGCGGCCATGCCGCCGGCAGCGTCAAGCCTGGAGTTAACACATGAGCCACCAAAGCGACCTGATCGCCAGCGATATTCAAGCCTACCTGTCTCAGCATGAGAACAAGGAGCTGTTGCGCTTCCTGACGTGCGGCAGCGTGGACGACGGCAAATCGACCCTTATCGGCCGCCTGCTGCACGACTCCAAAATGATCTACGAAGACCAGCTGGCGGCGATCACTGCCGACAGCAAAAAGTCCGGCACTACCGGTGACGAGATCGATCTCGCCCTGCTGGTGGACGGCCTTCAGGCCGAACGCGAACAGGGCATCACCATCGACGTGGCCTATCGCTATTTTTCGACCGCCAAGCGCAAATTCATCATCGCCGACACCCCTGGGCACGAGCAGTACACCCGCAACATGGCGACCGGTGCCTCCACCTGCGACCTGGCCATCATCCTGATCGATGCCCGCCACGGCGTACAGGTTCAGACCAAGCGCCACAGCTTCATCGTCTCCCTGCTGGGCATCAAGCACACCATCGTCGCCATCAACAAGATGGACCTGGTCGACTTTAGCGAAGAGCGCTTTGAACAGATCAAGGCTGACTACCAGGAATTTGCCAAAGAGCTGGACCTGCCGGACGTGCACTTCGTGCCGATGTCAGCCCTCAAGGGCGACAACGTGGTAACGGTGTCGGAGAAGTCCCCCTGGTACAAGGGCGAGCCGCTGATGAGCCTGCTCGAATCGGTCGAGATCGCCAACGACCACAACTTCGACGAGCTGCGCTTCCCGGTACAGTACGTGAACCGTCCGCACCTGGACTTCCGTGGTTACTGCGGCACCCTGGCTGCCGGCATCGTGCGCCCGGGCGATGCGGTCACCGTACTGCCCTCCGGCAAGTCGAGCCGCGTAAAATCCATCGTCACGTTCGACGGCGAGCTGACCGAAGCCTTCCCGCCGATGTCCGTCACCCTGACGCTGGAAGATGAAATCGACATTTCCCGCGGCGACATACTGGTGCACAGCGACAAGGTGCCCGATGTCACCAACCGTTTCGACGCCATGGTCGTCTGGATGGCCGAAGCCGAGCTCGTACCGGGACGTACCTATGACGTCAAGCTGGCCACCCAGACAGTGGCCGGCAGCATCAGTCACATTCGCCACCGCATCGACGTCAACACCCACGAGAAAATTGCGGCGTCAAACCTGGGGCTGAACGAAATTGCCCGCTGTGAGCTGAACATCGAGCGCGCGATCATCGCCGATGACTACCGCAGCCACCACAGCACCGGCTCGTTCATCATTGTGGATCGACTGAGCAATGCCACCGTGGCCGCCGGCATGATCATCAATGACGGCGACCAGGCGCAGCAGGACGACAACGACAGCCTCAGCGCCGAGTCCCTGGTGAGCCGCAGCGACAAGGAACGCCGCTACGGCCAGCGCGCCGGCATCATCAGCCTGAGCGGCGGCACGCCGGAGTCCCGCGATCTGCTGCTGTACAGCACCGAGAAACGCCTGTTTGACGCCGGCCGCGCCGTCGCCGTACTGACACCGCGCAACCTGCCCGCAGAACTGCAGGCCAACCTGGCTGATACCGCTGCAGTGCTGGCCGACAACGGCCTGGTCGTACTGATTGACAGTGACAGCACGCCGGCGGGCGCCCTGAGCGTGAGCCTGGATGGCTCGACCGGCGACCTGAGCCTGAACGGCAGCGCCCAGAGCCCGCAGGAACAGGTCAAGGCACTGCTGGGACTGCTCAAGGCACACGCCCTGGCATAAGGCCCGCCTTTGCGACCTGCCGCCAAGGCACCCTCGGGCCCGGTACAGATCACTGTCACCGGGCCCGATGCGTTAATAAGGCCCGTAAATACTGACTCAAGCCTGTACCGGGGCGGGGTCAATCCGGTAAAATTCTGCGCTCGTTTTCTTACGAGCCCGGGTAATCGGTTTATAACCCGGTAAAATTTGGCGGGCGCGCAGCAGCAACAGCGCTCCCTTCAGCGGCGAAAAATGGCCGCGCCCTTCAGCAACTTGAGCATCGCGATGACGGAATTTCTGCTTATTCTGATCAGCACCGTGCTGGTGAATAACTTTGTACTGGTGCAGTTTCTTGGCCTCTGCCCGTTCATGGGCGTCTCCAACAAGCTGGAAACAGCCATGGGCATGTCCCTGGCCACCACCTTTGTACTGACGCTGTCATCCCTGTGCAGCTACCTGATCTACACCTACCTGCTGGCACCGCTGGAGATGGCCTTTCTCAAGACCATTGCTTTCATTCTGGTCATTGCGGTGGTGGTTCAGTTCACCGAAATGGTGGTTCGCAAGACCAGTCCGCTGCTGTACCGGGTGCTGGGCATCTTTCTGCCGCTGATCACCACCAACTGCGCGGTCCTCGGCGTGGCACTGCTGAACATCAAGAAGATGAACGGTTTCATGGAATCCATTGTCTACGGTTTCGGTGCCGCAGTAGGCTTTTCCCTGGCCCTGATTCTGTTTTCAGCGATTCGCGAGCGCGTCGCCGTAGCCGATGTCCCGACACCCTTTCGCGGTGCCGCCATCGGTATGGTCACTGCTGGGTTAATGTCACTGGCTTTCATGGGCTTCACCGGCCTGGTGTCATTCTGAGCGGAGAACACGCATGAGCGCAGTTATCATAGCAATCCTTGTCCTGCTCGGGCTCGCTGTCGTATTTGGCATCGTGCTGGGGTTCGCCTCGGTACGCTTCAAGGTTGAGGGCAACCCCATCGTCGACCAGATCGACGCCCTGCTGCCCCAGACACAGTGCGGCCAGTGCGGCTACCCGGGCTGCCGCCCCTACGCGGAAGCCATCGCCGGCGGCGACACCATCAACAAGTGTCCGCCCGGAGGCCAGTCCACCATCGAGGCCCTGGCCGACCTGCTGGACGTGGAAGCCATTCCGCTGGACGACGAGCACGGCGAAGAAAAGCCCCGCTCCGTCGCCTATATCCGCGAAGACGAATGCATCGGCTGCACCAAGTGCATCCAGGCCTGCCCGGTAGATGCCATTCTCGGCGCCGCCAAGCAGATGCATACCGTGATCACGTCCGAGTGCACCGGCTGCGATCTCTGTGTTGAACCCTGCCCGGTTGACTGTATCGACATGATCCCGATCGAAACCACCCTGAATACCTGGAAATGGCCAGCCCCCAAACCCGGTATCGAGCTGATTGCCACCGATGCCGGACGCGGTAGCGTGCAGCAGGGGGGTATCGCCTGATGAGTCATGTATTTGCCTTTCACGGCGGCGTACATCCGCCGGAAAACAAGCGCCAGTCTACCCGCACGCCCATTCGCCAGGCCCCCTTGCCTGAGCGGCTGGTACTGCCACTGTCACAGCACATAGGCGCGCCGGCCGAGCCACGGGTGCAGGTTGGCGACCGGGTCCTCAAGGGACAGCGCATTGCCGAGCCCGTAGGCCGCATCAGCGCAGCACTGCACGCCCCCACCTCGGGCATCGTAACGGCCATAGGCCCGCATCCAATCCCCCATGCCTCCGGCATGGAAGCCGACTGCATCATTATCGACAGCGACGGTGACGACCGCTGGATCGAGCATGCGGGCCTCGCGGATTTTCGCGCCCTCGGCAAAGCCGCACTGACTGACTACATCCGCAACAGCGGCGTTACCGGCATGGGCGGCGCGGGCTTTCCCACCGACGTCAAGCTGCACCTGGGTGATGACCACATCGTCAATACCCTGATCATCAATGCCGCCGAATGCGAACCCTACATCACCGCCGATGACATGCTGATGCGCGAGCGCGCCAGCGATATCGTGGCCGGTATAGAAATCATCGACTACCTGCTAAAACCCAGCCACATCCTGATTGGCATTGAGGACAACAAGCCCCAGGCGGTCAAGGCGCTGGAAAAGGCCCTCAAGGGCTGCACGCTGAATATAGACATCCGCGTGGTGCCGACCAAGTACCCGTCCGGCGGCGAAAAACAGCTGATCAAGCTGCTGACCGATGTCGAGGTTCCCAGCGGCCATATCCCCGCCGATGTGGGCATCGTGTGCCAGAACATCGGCACCGCGTACGCCACGGCCCGCGCTGTGCATCAGGGAGAGCCGCTGATATCCCGCATCGTGACGATGACCGGCGAGGCCGTCGCCCAGCCGCAGAATTTTGAAGCCCTGATCGGCACGCCCTATTCGCTCCTGCTGCGGGCTGCCCGGGTCGACACCGGCAGCCTGTTCCGCCTGGTTGTGGGCGGCCCGATGATGGGCTTCACCGTCGACAACGACCAGATTCCGGTCATCAAGACCACCAACTGCCTCATCGCCGCCAGTCCCGACGAAATGCCGGAGGCACCGCCGGCCCAGGAGTGCATCCGCTGCGGCCTGTGCGAACAGGTCTGCCCGGCCGAACTGCTGCCCCAGCAGCTGTATTGGTTCGCCAAGGGCCGCGAGCTGGACAAGGCCCGGCACCACAATCTGTTCGACTGCATCGAATGCGGTGCCTGCTCCTATGTCTGCTCCAGTGCCATACCGCTGGTGCAGTATTACCGCAATGCCAAGGCTGAAATCCGCAGCGACGAAGCCGAACAGCGCAAGGCCGAACATGCCCGCCAGCGCTTCGAGGCGCGCCAGGCACGACTCGAAGCCGAGCAGGCCGAAAAGGAAGCACGCCGCAAGGCCCGTGCCGAAGCCGCCGCCCGTAACCAGGCCGCCCGCAAGGACAAGTCCGTGGCAGCAGCACCCGCCAGCACTGCAGTGCAGGCACCGGCTGGAGAGCCTGACCTGAAGCAGCTGAAAACGGCTGCCTCAGTGGCACGCACCAAGCTCAAGCAGGCCCAAAAGGCGCTCAAGAACGCCGAAGACAAGGGGCTTGATGGGGTGGATGCCCTGCGCGCCACCGTACAGGCACTAAACATCAAGGCCGACGCCGCTCAGCAGGCCTACGACCAGGCCCTGAATGCACAGAGCGACGCCAGCGCAGCGCCGGATGCCAAGCAGCTCAAGACCAACGCGGCCGTGGCCCGTACCAAGCTCAAACAGGCCGAAAAAGCCCTGGCGAGCGCCCGTGAAACGGGTGGCGATGACATTGGCGCGCTGGAATCCCGAGTGCGCGAGCTGGAACTGCGGGCCAACGATGCCCAGAAAGCCTATGACGCGGCGGATGCCGGCAGCGCAGGCACCCAGGCACCGGACCCGGCAAAACTGGCGCAGCTCAAGGCCGACATGGATGCCGCCCAGGCCAAGGTCGACAAGGCCCAGGCGGCGCTGGAAAGTGCCATCGCCTCCGGCAGCCCTGCAGTGGAGAAAATGACCGCCGGCGTCGAGAAGCTGCGCGGCAAGTACCTTGAAGCCAGGGCCGCCCATGAGGCCGCTTGCACGCCCGCGGCCGCACCGGCCACCAGCCCGGCCAAGCTGGCGGAACTCAAGGCCGACATGGATGCTGCCCAGGCCAAGGTCGACAAGGCCCAGGCGGCGCTGGAAAATGCCATCGCCTCCGGCAGCCCTGCGGTGGAGAAAATGACCGCCGGCGTCGAGAAGCTGCGCGGCAAGTACCTCGAAGCCAGGGCCGTCCATGAGGCCGCCTGCACGCCCGCGGCTGCGCCGGCCACCAGTCCTGCCAAGCTGGCGGAACTCAAGGCCGACATGGATGCCGCCCAGGCCAAGGCCGACAAGGCCCAGGCGGCGCTGGATAGCGCCATCGCCTCCGGCAGCCCAGCGGTGGAGAAAATGACTGCCGGCGTCGAGAAGCTGCGCGGCAAGTATCTCGACGCCAAGACTGCCTATGAGGCCGCTGGCGGCACCTGTTCCGATGTGCCCCAATCCGACACACCGGCCGATGCCGATGCCGAAAAGCCGGTCGATCTCAAGGCGCTGAAGCAACAGGTGTCCATCATGCGCACCAAGCTGAAGAAGGCCGAGAAGGCATTGCAGGACGCCGATGCCGGCGAGCGCGATGCGCTAGCGCACGAGGTGCAGGATCTAAATGAGCGCCTGAACAGCGCACGCGCAGAGCTCCAGAGCGCCGAGCAGGTCCGTATCGAGGCCGCCGCCGCAGCCGGTGTCGACCTCAAGCAACTGCAGATCGATGCCGCCATGGCCCGCGCCGAAGTCACCAAAACGGAACGCGCGCTGGGTACGGCTGACAGCACCAGCGCCACGGACCTCGAGCAGACCCTGCTGCAGGCCCGCAGCCGCGCCGACGAATTAAGCAAAACGCTGAGCCGTTTTGAATAAGGACTGACCCAAGATGGCACTGATACGTTCCAGTTCACCCCACCTGCGCCGGGCAGGCAGCTCTGCCCACCTGATGCGCCTGCTGATGTTCGCCACCTTGCCGGGCACGGCCGCCATGACGTTCTTTTTCGGCTGGGGCACCCTGCTGCAGATCGGCTGGGCCATGCTGCTGGCACTGGGCTTCGAGGCCGCGGTCATGAAACTGCGTGGCCGCCCCGTCGGCTTTTACCTGCGCGACTACAGCGCACTGGTAACCGCAGTACTGCTCGGTCTGGCGCTGCCACCCTTCGCGCCCTGGTGGCTGATGGTGATCGGCATCTTCGTCGCCATTGTGATCGCCAAGCACCTGTATGGCGGCATGGGCAACAACCCCTTCAATCCGGCCATGGTGGCCTACGCCCTGCTGCTGGTGTCCTTTCCCGTCGAGATGACGCGCTGGACCGCCCCCTTCGTACTGCAGGGTGAAGACGGCTGGCATATTTTAGGCTTTCTCGACACCCTGAAGCTGATGTTCGGTGCCATTGAACACGGCGCCGTGGATGCTTTCACCTCGGCCACGCCGCTGGATGAACTGCGTCATCGCGGCGGCCTGACCACCGAAGAGGCGTTTCGCAACTCCGATGTGCTGGCCAACGGCGTGGGCGCCTGGCATGCCGTGAGCGCGGCCTACTTCATGGGCGGCGTTTTCCTGCTGTATCGCAAGGTCTTCACCTGGCATACACCTGTCGCCGTACTCGGCAGCCTGGCGCTGCTGTCGACGCTGTTCTACATGTTCGCGCCGGACACCTATGCCGACCCGTTCTTTCACCTGACCATGGGCGCCACCATGCTCGGTGCTTTCTTTATCGCCACAGACCCCGTCACGGCCGCCACCAGCAACCGCGGCAAGCTCTATTACGGTGCCGGTATTGGCATACTGATATTCGTTATCCGCACCTGGGGCAGCTACCCCGATGCAGTGGCCTTCGCCGTGCTGCTGATGAACCTGTGCGCCCCCTTTATTGACCAGTACACCCAACCTCGCACCTACGGTCACGCAAAGCCTAACCGCGGCCAGAAGGAGAGCACCTGATGCAAATGCTCAGCTCTATCAGCCGCAGCACCACCGGTATTGCCATCTTTGCCGTGGTGACCGCAGGCCTGATTGCCATTACCCAGGTCAGTACCAGCGATCGCATCAAGCAGAATGAACGCGAACAACAGTCGCGGGCGCTTTACGAGATCGTACCGCGCGAAAGCCTGGACAGCGACCTGCTGGAAAATGGCGTCGAGTTTGTCGCCCCCGACCTGCTCGGTCACGAGCGGCCCGAAACCGCCTACCGCGCCATGCGCAATGGCGAGCCCGTCATGGTGATACTGCCGGTGGTGGCGCCCGATGGCTATACCGGCGAGATCGGCATGATCGTGGGCATTAACAGCGATGCCAGCGTGGCCGGCGTTCGCGTACTGGCCCACAAGGAAACACCGGGCCTGGGCGACAAGGTGGACATCAAGAAATCCCGCTGGGTACTGGGCTTTGCCAACCAGAGCAAAACCGAGCAGGACCCAAGCTGGGCCGTGCGCAAGGATGGCGGGCGCTTTGACCAGTTCACCGGCGCCACTATTACACCCAGGGCGGTGGTCAATGCCGTGGGACGTGCCGTGGATTATTTTCGTCTGCACCGTGGCGAACTGCTCGGTCTGAGCGACGACGTGCAACAGGAGACTCGCGACAATGGCTGATTACAGGAAGATTACCCTCGACGGTCTCTGGCACAACAACCCGGCGCTGGTGCAGCTACTGGGGCTATGCCCGCTGCTGGCTGTCACAGGCTCTGTGGTCAACGCCATTGGTCTGGGGCTTGCCAGCACCCTGGTGCTGACCGGCTCCAACCTGACAGTGTCACTGTTTCGCCATTTTGTGCCGGACTCGGTTCGCCTGCCGATTTTCGTCATGATCATCGCCTCCCTGGTAACCTCCATCGAGCTGCTGATGCAGGCCTTCACCTACGAGCTGTACCAGATTCTGGGCATCTTTATTCCGCTGATCGTGACCAACTGCGCCATCATGGGGCGGGCGGACGCCTTTGCCTGCAAGAACCCGGTGGGCGCCTCGGTACTGGATGGCCTGATGATGGGTGTCGGCTTCACCCTGGTGCTGATGATCCTGGGCGCCATGCGCGAGATCCTCGGCCTCGGCACGCTGTTTTCTGACATGCAGCTGCTGTTTGGCCCGGCGGCCGAAAGCTGGAAGATCACCCTGATCGGCGACTATTCCGGCTTCCTGTTTGCCATTCTGCCCCCCGGCGCCTTCGTTGGCATGGGGCTGCTTATCGCGCTGAAAAACATTGTCGACGCCAGACTGGAAGAGCGCCGCAAGGCCCGCAAACCCAAGAGCGATGGCGGCAGCCGGCGTGTGCGCGTTACCGGCACGATCAACTAAACAGGATTCCAGAGCATGAACGCGGCAAAGCGGCTGCAGATATTCACCCGCCTGCGTGACGAAAATCCGCATCCGACCACCGAGCTGGAGTACCGCTCACCGTTCGAGCTGCTGGTGGCGGTGACCCTGTCGGCCCAGGCCACCGATGTAGGCGTCAACAAGGCGACCCGCAAGCTGTTCGCGATCGCCAACACCCCCGAAACCATCCTGGCGCTGGGGGTCGACGGCCTCAAGCACTACATCAAGACCATCGGGCTCTACAACAGCAAGGCCGAGAACGTCATCAAGACCTGCCGAATACTCATCGAGCAGCACAACTCCGAGGTCCCCCAAACGCGCGAGGCCCTCGAGGCCCTGCCAGGTGTCGGTCGCAAGACGGCCAACGTGGTACTCAACACGGCCTTCGGCCAGCCCACCATGGCGGTTGATACCCATATCTTTCGCGTCGCCAACCGCACCGGCATTGCGCCAGGCAAGACGGTCCTGGAGGTGGAAAAAAAGCTGCTGCGCTTTATTCCCAGGGAATTCCTGCTCGATGCGCACCACTGGCTGATTCTGCACGGACGCTACGTCTGCATCGCTCGCAAGCCACGCTGCACGGCCTGCCTGATTGAAGACCTGTGTGACTACAAGCACAAGACCGAGCTGTGAGAGGTACCGGTGGAATAAGCCCGCAGGCGAATTCCACCGAAGAGGCCGAGCTCAAGGGTGGATACAGGCGGCAACGCCTGCTTAATCGTCTCTCTGAAGAGGCTGCCGGATGCAGGACCTGGCGGCCCTGCACCCTGTCACTTACAGATAAATTGAACGGCCATCGTCGCGCCAGATCGCGTAGGTAACCCCCACCGCCTGGCTGTTAACGAACATGAACTTGCCGTCCGGCGAGAAGCAGGCGCCGCAGAACTCGCCATTGTCATAATTATTGTGGGCGAACTGGAACAGGCCGCCGCTGGCATCGACACCAACGATGAACTGACCGTAGGCGCTGCTACCATCTTCACAGAGGTAAAGCGTGCCATCACGGGCCACGGTAATGTTGTCCGGCCCATCCAGCAACGATTCCTCCGTCGACTCAACCACCAGCTTGATGATTTCGCTGCGCGGATTGTAGCACCACACCTGCCCTTCACCCGCGTCACCGGCGTTGCTGGCCACAAAGTAGATCTCGTTATGATGGGTCCAGGCGCCCTCGCCGCGGTAGAACATCGCCGCACCCTTGGCCTGTGCCTCGTGACGCAGGGTGTCCTCTTGCGGATCCACGTCATCGAGCTTGACCCAGCGCACCTTCAGCTCCTGACCCAGGAACGGCAGCATGCTGTCACTGGCACCGCGACTCAGGCCACGGGTATCAACCTGCAGGCCACCCTGAACTTCACTGACCGGCAGCGGATCAGCATTGCAGTCCGAGAACTGTTCGCTGTCGATCACCATTGCATAGAGGTCGCCGCCCTGCTGCAGATCGCCAAAGCCGTTCGGGCGCACATGTGGCACGAAGCGGTAGAAGGCGCTGTCACCACGGTCCTCGGTTTCGTACACGTAGCCGGTCTGCGGATCCACGGCGATCGCCTCGTGGTTCATGCGGCCCATGTCTTTCAGCGGCACGGGCTCCACCGCCTCACCTGCCATTGAGGGCACCTCGAAGTTGTAACCGTGCTTGACGGTTGCGCGGTCGTCGGAAGACGGCGTGGTCATATTCTCTTCGCAGCTGATCCAGGAACCCCAGGGGGTTTCGCCACCGGCACAGTTGCGGATGGTGCCACCGAGGGAGACATAATCCTTCACCACGCGACCGTTGCGATCGACGATCACCGTGGTGGTACCGCCACCGGCCAGGCCCGCCGCGAAGTTGTCGTAGTTGTCGCCGTTGGGCGCTACGCACTTGAGGTTGCTGCCTATGCTGCACTCATGGTTCCGCACCAGGATGTAGTTGCCTTCGCGCCCCTGGAAACAGCCCATGCCGTCATGCTTTTCCGGTACCAGGCTGCCATCGCTCATCGGTGTACCCTTGATCGAGATCGCGGTGTAACTGAACCCCTGCGGTAACTTCAGCAACTCGGTATTTGCAAGCGTACCGAGCTCGAAACTATTGACCGGCAGCTTCGGCGCGATCGCACCAAAACCCTCGACGGTAAAACTGGTGGGAAAGCAGCCGCTATCCGCCATGGCACGGCGGCTGTGCAAAAGCCCCAGGGGGCTCAGGGCGGTGCCGGCAGCAGCAATGGATACCAGGCTGACAAACTGGCGTCGGGACATTTGGGACATGGTAATAAGCCTCTCTGATAGTGCCGTAGAAGAGTCATGAAGCTCGCTCCGTCCCTGAAACAAGCCACCTGCCCAAGACCACAACGGCGCCGGGCCGTACTTTGAGGCAATCATTGAATCAAGCGGTATGGCCGCGTAGGCTGCCAGCAGGCAACCGGCACAGAGAATAAGCTCGGCACGCGTCATTTTAATGAACACGGGATGACGCTTTGCTTACCGTCAGGCGGCATTGCGGATGGCACAGGATTACCACGACGGCCTGGCGGCGAAACAAAAAAGTGACAACCGCAGCCTGCTTTTCTATACACAGGACGATAAAAAACAACGCGAAGATGCATTGCCGTGGGTATCAATTTGTCACGCCAGTGCACCTGGCTCACGACTGAAACACGGCAGTGGCGGGGATCGAACAAAAAACACTCAACAAGACTTGAAATAGTGCCGAATTTGACCGTCAAAACACTTGATCAGTCAGTCAGTTTATGACCGTTTAATTGAAGAATGTTGATAATTCAGTTACCCCCACTTTCTGTGGATAAAACTGTTGGTAAAATTTGGACAGATGGCCCCAGCCCCCATCATTAAAGGGGTTACCTTAGATTGATCAAAAAACAACCATGCTATTTTTTACCATTAAAAACAATGACTTATAAGAGTCAACCAGGTTCTTTAACTATTTTTCGTCGTCCGGCAATCAACCCCAAAGATGCATCTTAAAGGTGTGGATGATCAACAGAAGGAAGGGCTGTCAAGACTGATTTCGTCGCTTCTTTTCATGCATCCTACTTGTTCTTTATTCATCTTTCTGAAAAGCCCGCCGTTTCATCTGCATGCCAGGCCACGAGCCTCAAAAAAACCCACAACTGTGGGTAACTCGAGTTCAAGCCATCATTTTGCGAATGAATTAATCCACCGGTTAATATGTGTCCACCGCGTAAAACATGAACTCAGCTTTTGTCCTCAAGCCAGGCCGGTGACGGCAAGCCATGCTCACGCAGAAAGGCCGGATTAAACAGCTTGCTTTGATAGCGTGAGCCGACATCACACAAGATTGTCACCACCGTATGTCCGGGCCCCAGCGTGCGGGCAACCTGCACCGCACCGGCCACATTTATCCCGCTGGAGCCGCCCAGGCAAAGCCCTTCGTACTGCAGCAGATCAAACAAATACGGCAAGGCCTCGTGATCGCTGATTTCCAGTGCATCATCCACCGTCAGCCCCTCGAGGTTTGCGGTGATGCGGCTCTGCCCGATACCCTCCATGATCGACGAACCCTGCGCACGCAGCTCACCGTGGCGGTAGTAATTACACAGGGCAGCTCCCTCGGCATCCGTCAGCACAATGCTCACGCTTTTATCCTGTTCTCGCAGTGCCCTGGCCACCCCTGCCAGGGTCCCGCCCGTACCCACAGCACAGCAGAAAGCGTCCAGCTGCCCACCACACTGACGCCAGATTTCAGCGCCCGTGGTCTGATAATGAATTTCACGATTAGCGATATTGTCGAACTGGTTGGCCCAGATGGCATTAATGCCCTGCTGCTGCATATCGGCGGCTATGCGCGCGGAAACGCGGGTGTAATGATTACTATCGGCATAAGGGACGGCCGGTACCAGACGCAGATCGGCACCATAGAGGCGCAGAAGATCCTTCTTCTCCTGACTCTGCGTTTGGGGCATAACAATCACAGTGCGGTAGCCCAGCGCACTGGCAACCAGGCAGAGGCCGATACCGGTATTGCCGGCGGTACCTTCCACGATGGTGCCACCCGGCTCGAGCATTCCCCTGCGTTCGGCATCACGAATAATACCCAGTGCGGTGCGATCCTTGACCGAACCTCCGGGATTAAGAAACTCGGCCTTGCCAAGAATGGTGCAGCCGGTCAGTTCCGAGGCCTGACGCAGCTCGATCAGCGGCGTATTGCCGATCAGGGAGACCAGTGCGGATTGATGTTCAAACATGATGCCTCTCCGGTTCCGATACTGCCAAAAGTATGGCAGTTACGGCGACCATCAGGCACTTTTACACGCAGATAAAGCACCTGTGGATTTACCCACACAATCTGTGCATAAGTCACTGCATAACTCTTTGGTATCCCGACCAAAGCCAGTGTTTGCGTGGCTTTCAGGCGATCGTACAATATCCGCACAGTGCATGATAAGTGTTTATTTTTCAGCATCTTACGTAACACAAAAGATCATCGATCTGATATTAATCAAGCAAAGTCAATCTTGACAGTCGAGTATCTTGGCCTGTGCAAAAAAATTTCACCACACGAAAAACAGCGTAAAAAAAACGCCGCGCAAAGGGGACGCCACGAAAGGCACAAGGCAGGATAACAAAGTCGATAGCAGGATAGAGCAAGACGAAAAACACGGGTCGCGTTTTGGGATTGCAGCAACATGTCAGGATTCGCACCTTGAGCAGGTCAAACAGATTGCGCGTGTGGACAGGTATGCACCCGGCCCACCTCACCGTCGAGCAGGTGCTGACGTAAGAGGTTGCGCGCTAACCACCTGCCGTTAACGCGACCGAATCCCGTCACGCCCCGATTACTCAGACGGGATGTCAATCTCGATGTGCGTTTTGGGATTGCAGCAACAGGTCAGGATGCGCACCTTGAGCAGGTCAAACAGATTGCGCGTGTGGGCAGGGATGCGCCCGACCCGCCTCACCCATGAGCAGCAGTTACCTTAAGAGGTTGCACACTAGCCACCTGCCGTTAACGCGACCGAATCCCGCCACACCCTGCCATGGCCTGATCACTCGGACGGGATTTCGATCTCGATGTGCGTTTTGGGCTTGCAGCAACAGGTCAGGATGCGCACCTTGAACAGGTCAAACAGATTGCGCGTCTGGACAGGGATGCGCCCCGCCCGCCTCACCCATGAGCAGCAGTTACCTTAAGAGGTTGCACACTAGCCACCTGCCGTTAACGCGACCGAATCCCGCCACGCCCTGTCATGGCCTGATCACTCGGACGGGATTTCGATCTCGATGTGGGTTTTGGGCTTGCAGCAACAGGTCAGGATCTCACCTTCGGGCAGGTCGAACAGGCTATCCTGCACCGGCTCCACCTCACCGTCGATCAGCCGCACCCTGCAGCAGCCGCAGTAGCCGCCGCGGCAGTTGAACGGTGCAGGAACCTCGTTGGACTCAAGCGTATCGAGCAGAGAAAATTCGTGTTCGTAGAAGTAAGTACCGTAGTTGTAGACCTTGATACGTGGAATCCCGGCCATGGATCGCTCCCTGTCTGCAGGCATAACGGAGTTAGAAGTCAAAGTCGTCGAAATCGCCGTCTCCCACCTCATTATCGATCTGCCCCACCAGGTAGGAGCTGATCTCGGACTCCTGCGGCGCCACCTGTACGTTGTCGCTTACCAGCCAGGCATTCATCCAGGGCAGCGGGTTCTGCTGGGTTGGAAACAGCTCGTCAAAACCCAGCGCCTTCATGCGTACATTGGTGATGTACTCGACATAGTCACTGAGGATCTTGCCGTTCAGACCGATCATGGAACCGTCGCGGAACAGGTACTGTGCCCAGTCCTTCTCCTGCTGCGCAGCTTCTGCGAATATTTGCAGCGCTTCTTCGCGGCACTCTGCCGCCACTTCCTTCATTTCCGGATCATCGGCGCCAGAGGCCATCAAATTCAGCATGTGCTGGGTGCCCGTCAGGTGCAGGGCTTCATCGCGTGCGATCAGCTTGATGATCTTGGCGTTGCCTTCCATGATGGCCCGTTCGGCGAATGCAAACGAGCAGGCAAAACTGACGTAGAAGCGAATCGCCTCCAGCACATTGACCGATACCAGGGTCAGGTACAGGGTGCGCTTGAGGTTGCGCAGCGACGCATCCACCTTCTTGCCCTTGATCTCGTGCACGCCCGCACCATAAATGCCATACACCTGTACCAGTGCAATGAACTGATCGTACAGGCGGGTCACCGATTCGGCCCGCTTGACGATTTCCTGGTTGGTGACGATCTGATCGAACACCGCCGACGGCTCGGTAATGATATTGCGGATGATATGGGTGTAGGAACGACTGTGAATGGTTTCGCTGAAAGCCCAGGTTTCAAACCAGGTTTCCAGCTCGGGCAGGGACACCACCGGCAAAAAGGCAATATTGGGCGAGCGTCCCTGCACCGAATCCAGCAGCGTCTGGTATTTCAGATTGCTCAGGAAAATATGCTTCTCGTGCTCCGGCATCGCCATGAAGTCCTTGCGGTCGGTCGACAGGTCGACCTCCTCCGGCCGCCAGAAAAACGACAGCTGCTTTTCAATCAGCTTTTCAAAGATGGGATACTTCTGCTTGTCGTAGCGGGCAACATTGACGCTGCGACCAAAGAACATGGGTTCGAGCGTGGCATCGTGGGTAGACGGATTGAACGTGGAGTAAGCCATTAATTCCTTAGAGCTCCGAAAATACTGCAACCGGACAGGCCAAGGCCCCCGTCACAGGGACGGCGGCCTAACCCGAGATATGCGAACCCTGCCTGCGCTTACAGCTTGCAGGCACCGCCTTCACAGCCATCATCCTGACCGTCGGAGGCACCGTCACGGGTGTTGTGGTAGTACAGCGTCTTGACGCCATATTTGTAGGCGGTAAGCAGGTCCTTGAGCAGCTGCTTCATAGGCACCTTGTCACCCGGGAACTTGCTGGGGTCATAGTTGGTATTCGATGAAATGGCCTGGTCAACGAACTTCTGCATGATGCCCACCAGCTGCAGATAGCCTTCGTTGTTCGGAATGCTCCAGAGCAGCTCGTAGTGGTTCTTGAGCTCCAGATACTCCGGCACCACCTGCTTCATGATACCGTCCTTGCTCGCCTTCACCGACACATAGCCACGCGGCGGCTCGATACCGTTGGTCGAGTTGGTGATCTGCGACGATGTTTCGCAGGGCATCAGCGCAGTCAGGGTGCTGTTGCGCAGACCGAATTCCTTGATGTCTTCACGCAGTGTTTCCCAGAAATAGTGCAGCGGCTCGTCGCAGAACTCATCGATTTCGCGCTTGTAGGTATCAATGGGCAGCAGGCCCTTGGCGTAGGTCGTCTCGTTGAACTTCGGGCAGGCACCGCGCTCTTTGGCCAGCTGATTGGAGGCCTTGAGCAGGTAGTACTGAATGGCCTCGAAGGTACGATGCACCAGGCCATTGGCCGAACCGTCGGAATAGCGCACGCCATTCTTGGCCAGGTAATAGGCGAAGTTGGTCACACCCACACCCAGGGTACGACGCCATTGGGTGGCATTCTGGGCCGCCAGAATCGGGTAATCCTGATAGTCCAGCAGGTTGTCCAGCGCCCGCACGATCAGGTCAGACAGATTTTCCAGCTCGTCCAGGTTGGCCAGGGCACCCAGGTTGAACGCTGACAGGGTGCACAGGGCGATTTCACCCTCGGGATCGTTCACATCACGCAGCGGCTTGGTGGGCAGCGCAATTTCCAGGCACAGGTTCGACTGTTTAACCGGGGCAACATGCGGGTCAAATGGACTGTGGGTATTACAGTGGTCCACGTTCTGAATGTAGATACGGCCGGTAGAGGCGCGTTCAGAGGCCAGCAGACCGAACAGCTCAACCGCCTTGATGGTCTTCTTGCGAATCGCAGGATCCTGCTCGTACTGTACATACAGACGTTCGAACTCGACCTGATCGGCAAAGAAGGCATCGTACAGGCCCGGCACCTCATGCGGGCTGAACAGGGTAATGTTTTCACCCTTGATCAGGCGCTGGTACATCAGCTTGTTAAGCTGCACGCCGTAGTCGATATGGCGCACGCGGTTCTCTTCCACACCGCGGTTGTTCTTCAGGACCAGCAGGGATTCCACTTCCAGGTGCCACAGCGGGTAGAACAGCGTGGCGGCACCACCGCGCACGCCCCCCTGGGAGCAGGATTTGACCGCAGTCTGGAAATGCTTGTAGAACGGTATGCAACCGGTATGGAAAGCTTCGCCATTGCGGATGGGGCTGCCAATGGCGCGAATCTGACCGGCATTAATGCCAATACCTGCACGCTGGGACACGTACTTGACGATGGCGCCCGCGGTGGCATTGATCGAGTCCAGACTATCGTCGCACTCAATCAGTACGCAGGAACTGAACTGGCGCGTGGGAGTCCGCACGCCCGCCATGATCGGCGTCGGCAGGGACAGCTTGAACAACGAGGTCGCATCGTAAAAGCGGCGCACATAGTCCAGCCGGGTTTCTGCCGGATAATTGGAAAACAGGCAGGCGGCCACCAGCATGTAGAGAATCTGCGGGCTTTCGTAGATATCACCGGTGACCCGGTTCTGCACCAGGTACTTGCCTTCCAGCTGCTTGACGGCCACGTAGCTGAAGTTCATGTCGCGTTCGTGCACCAGGTAGCCATTCAGCGTATCCCAGTCCTCGGCGCTGTAGTCCTCAAGCAGGTGACGATCGTAACGCTTGCTGTCCACCATGCGGGTTACATGCTCAAGCAGGTGCGGCGGCTCAAATGCACCAAAGGCACGCTTGCGCAGATGGAAGATCGCTAGACGGGCAGCCAGATACTGATAGTCAGGGGAAATTTCCGAGATCAGGTCGGCAGCCGACTTGATCAGCGTCTCGTGGATATCAGAGGTCTTGATGCCATCATAAAATTGCAGATGCGCCTTGAGTTCGACTTCGGACGGAGACACATTATCCAAGCCCTGGGCAGCCCAGATTACGACACGGTGAATCTTTTCCAGGTCGATAGTTTCGCGCCGACCATCCCGTTTGGTAACCATCAAATCTTGCTGCATCCGTCGCCTACTCCTGGATGTTATGTCTGTCGTCTGAGCGCCATTACACCGTACAAATACCGCCGCCATCACAACTTCGACATCAACAGTCAAGGATGAATTCAGACAACAGCAAAGCCGGTTTCAACTGTGGGGTCACCGCAGTTGAAACACTACATATAGTGGACGCTGGATTAATTGGCACTAAATATAGTTATAAACCGTTTTTTTTCAACTCTTGATTTAGCCCGGCATTCTGTGTAACCAGCACGGCGGAAAGCCACAAATGCCGGTACTTCGGGAGTTGCACGCAAATTGTGGCGCAAGTAAATATTTTCAAAAAAACCGCTTTACAATACGCCCGATTACGCCTCTCGCCAGCATGCGAAACGACTGTATAAATAACACTCAGAATTCACGCGATTGCACTGCCATGAGACCGGCCCAGGCCTGTACGCATTCCGACCAGTAGTGAACACAAACTCCGCGTCACGATGAGCATTTTCGCCGCACTGCCTCTTATTACTCCTCAAGGCTTAAAAACAGTCCGAGCTTGTCATAGCTGTAAAAACCGATTGAAGAGTCGTTTTTGTCATAGGTAAAACCAAGTTCGGGGGTGAAGCGTCCTATGCGAAAATTTCGAGGGCTGATCGCAAGCCCTGCTCGCTTTCGAGTGTCCTTTCGGGTACGTCCGAACAAAGGATCCTGATCACCGTAAACGCGCTGCGCAACCGCCATAAAGGGTTCCAGCGCCCAGCTTCCGATGGCGAAATCGACGCCCAGCCCCAGTGAGGCGCCATGGTAGGAATAAGGGGATTCCTTGGCAACGGAATTCTCAAGGGAAATGTCTCCCCGTAACAGGGCAAGGCTGTGCAAATGCCGGGTAAAACCCATCGCAGCGATATACTGATCGGCATCCAGGTGATCAACGCCGGTGATGTCGAGGCGGGCGATTTTCAGCTCGTAGAGCAGCCGAAACCGTTCGACGGGATCGGGGATGTAGATAAAGCTCAGGTACGGATAGTCGTACTGCTTGCTGCCGTCCCGAGTGGAAATTTCAATACCCGCGCGGGTTTTGAGCCGGGGGAGCGAATCGAAAGCGTATGTCAGGCGCCCATCCCAGGTTATACGGTCGAACTGGCTCTGCTCGTAATCAATAAAAGACAGGTTCATATACCCCTGAAGCTGGCGGTCACCGCTCAATGCCTTGCCCATTTCCACGCGGTAACGAATCCCCCGCACCTCCTTGTTATCCTGGGGCGGAACGATTGTCAGAACCTGCCCGGCTATCATGATGCGTCTGTCGGAGGTGAAATTTCGCGGATTCGAATCGCTCACGAGTGAAATGCCGTACTTGACGAACCCCAGGGTTCTGTCGATTTCGCGGAGGTAGAGTTCGATATTCTGCCGTACCGGCCAGGGAAGGATATCGCCGGCGAGGACCTGCTCGAATACCTCCCGGGATTCATCAAGGCGCTGCGCCAGAAACAGGGCTCTTGCCAGCTCGAGCCTGATGCGCGGGCTGGGCGACTTGCGTGCCAGGTCACGAAATATGGCAATCGCGGCGTCGTAATCCCGATTTTGCAGGGCGATACCGCCGAGAATGAACTGGTTCTGCAAGACATCCGGGTATGCGGTGGCATTGACATCATCCATATCGGCGACAAGGGTTTCTGGCGATCCGCCCGCCAGGCTGCAACTAGCCGCCAGTAGCAGCAAAGCGGCACCCAGCACCGCTGCCCTAGGCATAAGGCGCCAGCCCGCCGTGCTGCTTTTTGCTCCTGTGGTCAGGCCCCACCGCCACAGTGGTTCCGCCAGTCAAGGCCGGTCTGCACCGAAGGCACCGGAGTAAGCCTCGACACCCGTACCGCGCAAATTGAAGTAGCCGCCAAGCTCTTGCGCACGCGGGCCGTAGAATCGCCCCTTCGCCGTCCCGTCGAGTCCATCGCCGGCTACAGCGCCACTGAACGCGCTGCTGCCGAATCCATAGGTAAGTGTGCCCGTCAGGTCCAGATTGTCCGCATCGCTATCCACCAGCGTATGCAGATTGAGTTTGGCGGTATCGTTGGTGCGAAAATCCAGCTCGCGATCAAAAAAGTCCGCCTCCACCCTCAGGGTGCTGGCCGTGGAGTAAGCCTCGCCCGCAGTATCGACATAATGACCCAGCGTCAGCCCGGTAAAGGTCGCCGAACCCGAGCCGGGAACGCCATCACCCGGTGACGGTGCGCCGATACTGATAGCCCCTGCTCGCCCGGCGCCGGTGCCCAACCCTGTTATCCAGGCGCCAAAGGTCTGAAAATTCCAGCCAAACGCGAAGGGGTCGGCCGCCAGCCCAAGGGCCGTTTCGGCCGCGTTTCCCAGCAAGACGACGCCACTGTCCGTGTCGACTAAATCACCGTCGCGTTTATCCCAGGAGACCGATGAAAAGGGGGTTCTGATTCGCACTCGGGTCAGAAAGCCGTCGGCACCGTAGGTCAGGGTCGCCGAAGAGGAACGACTTTCGCGTGCAGTGCCAATGTCCGTTACCAGAAAATCAGGGGCAGGTGCTTCGTAGGTACTCTCGGTCGACATGCCGGATACGGTTACGGTCTGGGGAGGGACGATCGCCGCCCAGTTCGTAAAGGAAGACCCAGATCTGATCGAGAGACCGCCACCACCACCGCAGCCGGAAAGCAACAGAGATCCACAAACAAGAGCCAGTGAGGGAGAAAGGCATTGTCGTTTCATGGTAAGTCCCCACGGCATCGGAGCAGTGAGTGGAACGGGCCGTACTCCGATGCCAGTGTACGGCTATTCGACGTATTAAGCCGGCGGGTTAATACATGAAGCATGGCAGCTTCATCATTGAGCCTTCCTTTGAACAAGATGGCCCAATACGCCCCCCCACGAAAACCAGCACCTTCACACAGTTGCGTCTACTCTTTTGGGTTAAAGAGCATGTGGGGTAACGTACAAACAGGCAGAGAACCTGTTTGTCCGCCCGGTTATATAGTGCCGGCACCCTGCTTCGGTACTGCTCCAGAATGAAGGCAAGAACGACTCTTTAACTGTAGAACGGGTTTTACGTTAAGGGTAGAACGAGTGACGTGCTGTGGCGGGAACACGGGAACGGCTGACCCGCGGCCAGGTGATTTTGCGGGGAATATCCAGGCAGCCGCCCTAGCGCACATTCGACTTGCTACCGCTATCTGAGCGCCTGACACCCACTGAGTCGACTGGATCTGGGCGACCTGCACTATCCTGGACCGGATCCGGCTGCCTGAACGGTATCAGCACGAGTTGCCACAGACCGAGCCGGTCTTCGCGCTGATAGTCGCGCAGGCCGATCTCCATGCCCACATGCCCTGCGGCGGGCTGGGCGCGGTAGCTGCCAAACAATCGATCCCACAGCGATATGAAGAAGCCATAATTACTGTTGGTTTCCGCCGGAACAACAGAGTGGTGTACCCGGTGCATGTCCGGCGTCACCACCAGCCAACGCAGAGCGGTATCCAGGCGTGCAGGCAAGCAGAGATTGGCGTGATTAAACAGTGCCGCCGCACTGAGCGTCGCCTCAAACACCAGTACCACGACAGGACTGACGCCCAGCGCAGCGACCAGCGCGACCTTGTACAGCAACGACAACAGGATCTCCAGCGGATGAAACCGAAAGCCGCTGGACAGGTCGAGATCGAGATCCGTGTGATGCACACGGTGAATGCGCCATAACACGGGCACCCGATGGAACAGCCGATGCTGCAGATAGATGGCCAGATCCAGTACCACGAACCCCGTCACCGCGCTCAGCCATGGGGGCCAGGCCTGCAGATTAAACAACCCCCAGCCCTGTACCTGCGCATAGACGGCCATAGTGACGGCGGCGGCCCCCAGGGTGAAACGCTGCGCCAGTATATCGATCCCCAGCAGGCCCATATTGATGCGCCAGCGCGTCCACCGCGCCTGACGACGCGGTCGCCTGGGCCAGGCATGCTCACTCAGGGCCACCAGCACGAAGATCGCCACAAATATCAGCAGGCGCAGCGCTGACTCGGACATAGGGCCTCTCCCGTTAAAATGATACGCAGCCCCACAGGCCTGTCGCAGAACCGCGCCAGTCTCGCAAACTCACACGCGCCGGCGCAACGACTTGAAAAAATAATTGCAGCCCCTGGGAATAAAAGCAGCGTCCAGTTGTTTATGTGTGTGAAGACCCAACAACTGAAGGAATCGTTCAACATGCGTAAATTTACACTGGCCACTGCTCTGTCCCTGCTGATCAGCACCCCGCTGTTCGCCGCTCCCGCCATGACCGGCGACAGCACCAAGGGCGAGATCCTTACCGACGCGCAGGGCATGAGCCTCTATACCTTTGACAAGGACAGCAACGGCTTGTCCGCCTGCTATGACGCCTGCGCCCAGAACTGGCCGCCGCTGCTGGCAGAAGCCGGCGCCGAAGCGGATGGCGACTTCGCCATCAGCGAACGTAGCGATGGCAGCCTGCAGTGGACCTACAAAGGCGCGCCGCTGTATGGTTTCATCAAGGACCAGCAGCCGGGTGACATCACCGGAGATGGCCTCAAGGACGTCTGGCATCTGGCTCGCCCCTGATCCGCCGACACAGAACCGCTGACAGAACGCGCCCGCGGCAGGTTCCGGCGACACCGGTGATCTGCCGCTTCAAGGACCGCCTCTTGTGAACAAGAACGACCTCGTAGAACATCTGCCAGGCCTGCGCCGCTATGCCCGCTCGCTGCTCTACGCGCCCAGCGATGCCGAAGACCTGGTGCAGGAAACCCTGCTGTCGGCACTGGGCAACATGCCGCTGTGGCTAAGGCGCAGCAAACATCGGCCCTGGCTGTTCAGCATTATGCACAACAATTTCGTCAATCAGGTACAGCAAGGCAAAACCCGGGAAAAACACTTTCCCAGCCTGGTGACACTCTATGGCGACCCGGTGGAGCACCCCTTCTCCGATGACTCGCTGGGTCTTCACCGGGCGCTGCAATGCCTGTCGGTGGATGACCGATCGCTGCTGCTGCTCGTCGCCCAGGCGGGTTTCAGCTACACGCAAGTTGCCCACATTCTGGATCTGCCCCAGGGCACCGTGATGTCCCGCCTGCACCGGGCACGCCAAAAACTGCGCAAACTGCTCGAGCAGGCCGACGACCACCGCTACCGGGAACAGCAATGAGTACCCCGAACAACAGCCCGTACGAGGGCCTGCCCTTCGATGCCGACCAGATGGAGCTGTGGCTGACGGCACGGCTGCCAGAGCCACAAAAACACAGGATCGATGACTGGCTGGGCCAACATCCGCAGCAGGCGGCCTACTGGCAGGCACTGCAACAGGACCAACGGCTGCTGGCGCAGCTCAATCCGATGCACGATCATCGCAGCCTCGACGACTACGCGCTGACGCCCCGTCAAACGCCGCCTGCCCGGCCCTGGCTGCGCCGGCCGGCACTGCCAACACTGGCAGCCTTCGCTCTGGGGTCAGTCTGCAGCGCGCTGCTGCTGCCCTTCTGGGCCACGGCTCCCTCTGAGCCCGCTAGTCGGCCCGCCTTTGTGCAGAACGCCATGCAGGCCCATGCGCTTTACAGCGTGGAGGTACGCCACCCCGTCGAGGTCGGCGAGCAGGAACAGGCGCACCTGCTGAAATGGCTTTCCAAACGACTGGAGCGCCCGCTGGCAGCACCCGATCTTAGCGGCCTTGGCTTTCAGTTGCTCGGCGGGCGCCTGCTGCCGGCGACGGACAGCCCTGCGGCCCAGCTGATGTATCAGGATGCCGGGGGCGAACGTATCACCCTGTATATTGCTGCGGCGGCCAACAGCCAGCCCAGCAGTTTCCTGTTCAGCGAACACCAGGGGGTATCGACCTTCTACTGGGTAGACGAACACTGGGGTTACAGCCTCAGCGGGCGCATCGACCGGGCCCGGCTATCGCAGCTGTCGAGCCAGGTATACCAGGCACTGGTGCTTTGACAGGTGGTTGCCGACACCCCTCAAAGCCCCTAAGCTGGCATTTGCCGGTGACGGGCGCAGCCACCATTTCACCCGCCACCCCACCCGCCAACAGTACCGAGTCGCCCCATGATCTTTGACCTCGAAACCCTCTCGCCCAATCGCCGTTATCACCTCATGACGCAGGGCCTGGTGCCTCGCCCCATTGCGTGGATTCTGAGCCACAACGACAATGGCAGCCTGAACCTGGCGCCCTTTTCATTTTTTAATGCCATCTGCTCGGACCCGCCCTTGGTGATGTTGTCGATCGGCCGCAAGGACGGCGGCGAGATCAAGGATTCACGTCGTAACATTCTCAGCAAGCGGGACTTTGTTATCCAGATACCGTCCCGGCATCATGCCGCCGCAGTCACCGCAAGCTCCGCCAGCCTGGAGTACGAGGAATCTGAACTGGCATCGCTGGACCTGGAACTGTCTGAGTTTGAGGGTTGTGATGTGCCACGCATCGCCGATGCAGGCATTGCCATGCACTGCGAATTCCACGATGTGCACTACCTCGGCCCGGCTGAACAGGCCATCGTCTACGCACGGGTACGCCAGTTCTACGTCAGCGACGACATTCTGAGCGAGCACAATGGCCGCCACACAATTGACGCCGCGGCACTGGATCCACTGGCTCGCCTGGGAGGCGCGCAGTATGCGGGACTCGGCGAGCTGTTTTCCATTGCACGGCCATCTTGAGCAACCGGTCAAAAACTCACAGCCCCGATCCCGGCGGCTAAGCCGCGGGTTTGGGCCTGTGCAACAGCCAGCGCCAGCGGTTTATCAGCAGGGACAGGAAGATCAGCGAACAGCCAATCAGCTGCTGAACGTTCATCTGCTCATCGAGCCAAAGCATGGCCAAAAGTGCAGTCCATACCGGTTCCAGTGTCATGATGATGGCCGCGTGACTGGCCGACGCCATGCCCTGTGCCTTGATCTGCAGGAAAAACCGCAGGCTGGTTGCGATCAGGATACTTGCCAGCAGCCAGCCGATCCCGTCCCAGCTGACAGGCATGTCCCAGGACTCCGTCAGCCAGGATGCCAATAGCGCAATCAGTCCCACAATCCCCAGCTGGATACCGGTCAGCGCCACCGGCGGAATGCTGCGCGCATAACGGCTGTTAAGGTTAAAATGCAACGCCAGCATGACCGCCGCCGCCGCAAAGTAGCCGTCGGAGGCTGCAAAACTCAACCCCGCCTCCAGTGACAGGCTGCCCAGCCCCAGTACCGCCACCAGCAAGGCCAACCAGGTGCTGGTCGCCGGTTTCTGGCGGAAAAAAAGCCAGCCCAGCACCGGTACCAGCACCACGCTCAAACTGGTAATGAAGGCGCCGACCCCCAACTGGGCGGCCGTGGACAGTCCCAGAATCCAGCACAGCATGGACACCCCCATGACCACACCGGTGGCAGCGGCACGGTGCCAGGCGTGCTGCGGCAACCTGCGCACCTGATGCCAGCCAAGGGTTCCCACCAGCAACCCCGCCAGCAAAAACCGCACCCCGATAAAGCCCAGAGGTGGCATCTCGCTCAGTGCCTCATGGGAAAATATCCAGCCCATGGCCGCCAGCAAGGTAACCAGCAGCATGAGCAGGTCGGCCTGCAGGTTTTTGCCCATCATCGAATGTCCATCCCTAGCTCACCACCTGATTGAATCATATTGAAACACGCAAAAGCCCATCACCTGTACAGAGATCGGGGTCCCCCCTCATCCGCACAGATTTGCAATTGCAGTCCATCAGTATCCCGCCCCTCGCTCCCGGACCAGAAGGAGTCGCCCGCAACAGCATCCGATCCCTTATAATGCCCCCATCGTTCAGGTCACAAGAGTTCGCAGGCATGCAGTTTGAAGTAAATGCTCACAGTGCAGACAAACCCGCCGGGCGCATTCGGCAGCAAAATGAAAAGCTGATTATCAGTGCCGCTGAGCAGGAATTTGCCTGCCATGGATTCAAGGGCACCAGCATGCAGCGCGTTGCAGATCGCGCCGGCCTGCCCAAAGCCAATATTCACTACTATTTCAGTAACAAACTCGGCCTCTATTACGCCGTGCTGGCGAACATTATCGACCTCTGGGACAGCACCTTCAATGAGTTGAGCCCAGAAGATGACCCGGCCATAGTGTTACCCCGTTATATCGCCGCAAAAATCGACTTTTCCCGCCAGTACCCCCTGGCTTCGCGCATTTTTGCGATGGAGATTCTGAGTGGCGGGCCTCACCTGAGCTCATTCTTCAAACAGGACTATCGCACCTGGTTCAAACAGAGGGCCGCCGTATTTGAGCACTGGATTGCCGCCGGCAAGATGAACGCCATCGACCCGGCCCACCTCATATTCCTGCTCTGGGGCTCTACCCAGCACTATGCTGACTTTGCCGTACAGATTGAAGCGGCACTGGGCGAAGAGTCGCTTGGGCCGGACGTTTACGAAACGGCAACGCAGACGCTCACTGAAATTATTCTTCGAGGCTGCGGCATACGCGTCGACGCTTAAGACACGCCAGCATGTCCAGCTACGGTTAAACCGGCAGAGGCCCTGCGTGGGAACATCAGAAACGCGCTACACGGCACCGGCGCTGACCACCTGATTGCGTCCCTGATGCTTGGCACGATAAAGGGCTTCATCGGCGTGGCGCAACAGTTCAGCGGGCCGGCTATCCTTTCTCGGGATGGTACAGGCGACACCCATGCTGATGGTTACCTGCTTGCTGACGGGTGAATCGCCATGCGAAATACCCAGTGCCATGACAGCCTCTCGCATTTGCTCGGCCAGCATGCACGCGTCTTGCAACCCGATACCAGGCAGGATGATTGCAAACTCCTCGCCACCAAACCGGGTCACGGTATCGCCCGCCCGCCGTGCATGCAGATCGAGCGTTCTGGCGACCGCCTTCAGGCAGTCGTCGCCCATCAGGTGTCCATACCGGTCGTTAAAATTCTTGAAATAGTCGATGTCGCAGATAATCAGCGACAGCACCGACTGCACACGCAACGCGCGGCTCCATTCTTCGGCAAAGTGCTCGTCAAAATAGCGCCGGTTCGGAATTTCCGTCAGGCCGTCGATCGACGAGAGTTCGTATAATTTTTCGGCCAGAGACTCGGCTCGCTGCTTTTCCACGCGCAGCTGCTGCTCGGTACGCGCGCGTATTTCAATATCTTCACGCAACTGTTCGTTCAGCTTGAGCACCTGACGCTGCTCCTGGCGCAATTCGCGCAGCAGCTGCTCATTCACTACGCCACTGGCGACAAAGCCTTCGAAGATGTCCGCAATGCGATAAATGGCACGCAGGGAAAATACAAAGAAGCCCAAACATACCAGCCCCATCGCGATTTTTTGCGGTTCAAACGATATCAGCAGCACCAGCGCTAGCGGCAGCAGCGCAATGCTCGCGAAGACCAGAAACATCCGGGGTGATACCGACGCTGTACTGACCACACTGCCCGCGACCATCCCGGCCAGACAGACATAGATCAAAGCCGCATCGGCAAAAGGCAGGCTGTATTCAACATAGAGGCTGATAGTCGACCACGTCAGGGCGGCGGCGGTAAAACCCAGCGCATGCAGGCGTCGCCAAATGGCGGAGTCCACTGCTTTTTCAGATGCCCCCCTGCGCCAGGCAGAAAAACTCAGAAACAATGCGAGACGCGACAGAATCACCAGGGCCACTGCCAGCATCCAGTAAATATAAAACGTCTGCTCTGTTAACCACCAGTAATAACCACCGGCACACGCCGACACAAAAGCCCCTCCGAACAGTGCAACCGGCGTTTGCTCATGCTGAGCTTCCAGCAGCTTCCTGCGCAGATAGCGGGCGTCCAGCGGACTCATGGGGTATCGACCTCCAGATGGGTGCGGGGCAAGATCCCAGCGCAAGTCTAACAATAGAGTATGTCAAGGCCCCCATCACTCTGTTGACCATAGACCCTTACTTATATGACTGTCACCCTTACGCGACAAGAGGGGCGATAAATTGATCAACTCTCCCTCAAGCGGCAATGCACAGCTTGACTTCAATAAACATATATAGATAATGCATCTTTAAACATGTACCTAAATAACATTTTAAAGGACGTAATCATGCTGCAAGCCCGTCACATCGAGACTGTCCAGTCCACATTGCCACTGCTGGAGTCCGCTGGTACTGCACTGACTGAACATTTTTATGCTCGTATGTTCCGCGACAATCCGGAACTCAAGGACGTGTTCAACCTCGCTCATCAGAAATCAGGCGCGCAGCCCGTCGCACTTTTCAACGCCATTCTCGCCTATGCCCGCCACCTGAATAACCCCGCCGTGCTGAGCCAGGCCATAGAGCGTATTGCCCAGAAACATACCGGCTTCCTGATTCGCCCCGAACAGTACGCCATTGTCGGACACCACCTGCTTGCAACCATCCGCGAGCTGGCACCCGATGCCGCCACCCCCGAAGTCCTTGAAGCCTGGGGACTTGCCTACCAGCAGCTGGCCCAGATCTTTATCGGTCGTGAGGCCGAAATCTATGACCAGGCCGCCGATACCGCCGGCGGATGGCGCGGCACGCGGCGCTTTCGCCTGATTGGCAAGACACAGGAAAGCGAACTGATTACGTCATTTGAATTTGCACCGGTGGATGGCAAAGCGGTGAGTACCTTCAAGCCTGGCCAGTACATTACCGTCTCGATCAGCCACCCCAGCCTTGAGCAGCACGAGTTTCGCCAATATTCACTGTCCGACGCCCCCAACGGGCGCAGCTATCGCATCAGCGTCAAGCGCGAAGACACGCCAGTCCCCGGACAGGTTTCCTCCTACCTGCACACTCAGTTGCAGGTAGGCGATGAGATTGACCTGCTACCGCCGGCCGGTGACTTTTTCCTGAACGTGGAGCACGAAGCCCCGGTGGTTCTGCTCAGCGGCGGTGTGGGCCTGACACCCATGCTAAGCATGTTCAACAACCTGGCACAGACGACAGGCCGGCAGGCGCCGGTCTACTACCTGCATGGCTGCGAAAACGGACGCCAGCATGCCTTTGCCGAGCACGTAGCAGGCCTGTGCGCCAACGATGCCCTGCTGCACAGCTTTACCTGGTATCAGGCCCCTCTGGCGACGGATATCGCCGACCAGGACTACCAGAACACAGGCCTGATGGACCTGGCACCGCTGCGCGCCGCCATCAATGGGGACAAGACGGAATATTACTTCTGTGGTCCCCTGCCATTCATGCAGTCGATACACCGCCAGCTGAAGGCCTGGGGCGTCGCCGACAATCGCCTGCACTACGAACTCTTTGGTCCTCACCAGTCACTTTGAGGCAGCACCTGGCTTGAGTCAAAACCCGGTCGGCAGCAGCGACCGGGTGGATCAGGATGATAGACGACAAGTCAGCGCGCACTGTTACTCGACTGGTACTGCTGCCACTCGTTTTTCCAGTGCGCATCAAGCTGCGGCAGCAACGGCCGCAGTACCGTCTTGTCAGCCTCGGAGACCTTGGCCACTTCCTGTGCCATCACACCAATCTGGGCCACACGGGTCTGAAACTGTGGCGGCATCATGGCCTGCAATGCAGGGTCCATGGTTTGCATGCTGCGGGCCAGCTCCAGTATCTGCGGGTAGGCCGCTTCCGCCTTGAGGGCGGCATAGCCCATCAGTACCCGGTCACCGACCCAGGCCCAGGACTGCGCGTTGACAAAACGCCCGCTGCGCGCCAGCTGGTCCAGCGCCTGGAACTGGTTCGGCTGCTGGCGTTGCAGAATATCCAGTCCCCGCGCATGAGGCCGAAAGGCTTCACCGGATACGGGCTGCAATTCTGCCCGCAGGCGCTGCCCCAGCGCCGGATCCAGCTGGTTGGCGAAGGTCCTGACCTGCGGCATTAGCGCGACATAGGCTTCGGCTTGCGGCGCCGACAGGTCCTGTGCCTGGGCCGATGCTGCGAGCAAACAGAACAGTCCCAGCGCCACTGGCGCCAATGCGGTGAAACGCTTGAACGAAAATCGGCATACCATGGGAAGCAACTCCGGCAGAAAATCAGCAGTATCGGGCCCTGAGTATGAACGCAGCCTGAGCCTGCTGTACAGGCGCTCCGTACCCGGCAGACGATTTGCCGGGGGCCTGTAACACCGACTTGCCGACTGGCGCCCGGCATCGCATAATGCACACCATTACCCATATTTTTGTATACACAACTTTGTATGCAACAACGCCTCAGGACAGCGCCAAGCGCCCGCTCCGATGGCGGTGGCGAAGGGTTCACGCCTAAAACAACCCGACCGGACCGACAGCGCCGCCTGAGCACACTGTCGACGATCTAACTGTTTGAGGACTCCACCATGAACCCGCGTCTATGGATCAAAACGCCGCTGGCTATCTTCACCGGCACCGACCGGGATGCCCGCGGCGGCATCGTTATCGAGAACCAGCGCATTGCTGAAGTGCTGGCGCTCGGCCAGCAACCGGCGCAGCCCTGCCAAACCACCTATGACGCCAGCGAACATGTCGTCATACCGGGACTGATCAACACGCATCACCACTTTTACCAGACACTGACCCGTGCCTACCCGGATGCGCTCAACAAGGAGCTGTTTCCCTGGCTCAAGAGCCTGTACGGGGTCTGGGCCCACCTGGAGCCGGAAATGCACGCTCTGGCCACCCGGCTGGCACTGACCGAGCTGCTGCTTTCCGGCTGCACGACCGCCGCCGACCATCACTATCTGTTCCCTGCCGGCATGGAGCAGGCCATCGATATTCAGGTGGAAGTGGCGCGCACCCTGGGGATTCGGGCCATGCTGACCCGCGGCTCCATGAGCCTGGGCGAAAAGGACGGCGGCCTGCCGCCCCAGAACACGGTACAAACCCAGGAGCAGATCCTGCTCGACAGTGAACGTCTGATAAACCGCTATCACGAGCGTGGCGAGGGTGCCCGTATCCAGATCGCTCTGGCCCCCTGCTCCCCGTTTTCGGTCACGACCGACATCATGCGCGAAAGCGCAGCCCTGGCCGAACGCCTCGATGTACGGCTGCACACCCACCTGGCCGAAACCCTGGACGAAGAAACCTTCTGCCAGCAGCGTTTTGGCATGCGCACCGTGGATTACCTCGAAAGTGTCGGCTGGCTGTCGCCGCGCACCTGGCTGGCCCACGGCATTCATTTCGATGAGCGCGAAATCCAGCGCCTGGGCGCGGCCGGTGTCGGAATCTGCCACTGCCCAAGTTCCAACATGATGCTGGCGTCGGGGATCTGCCGGAACCTTGAGCTTGAAACCGCAGGCGCCGCCATTGGACTGGGTGTGGATGGCTCGGCTTCCAACGATGGCTCCAACATGATCAATGAAGTCCGCCAGGCCCTGTACCTGCAACGCTTGCGCTATGGCGCCGCCAAGGTCACCCATTTCGATGCCTATCGCTGGGCGACCGCGGGCTCGGCACGCGTACTGGGACGTGATGATATCGGCACGCTGGATATCGGCAAACAGGCGGACGTGGCCCTGTTCCGACTCGATGAGCTGCGTTTTTCCGGCAGCCACGACCCACTGGCGGCGCTGCTGTTGTGCGGCGCCCAGCAAGCCGACCGCGTGATGGTCGCCGGCGCATGGAAAGTCATTGATGGCACCCTGCCGGACATCGATCTCGGGCAGCTGGTCGCCGACCACAGGGCCGCCGCGCGCCGCCTGGCCCAAAAGGCAATGTCGACCACGGCGTAGGATGGTGTTAGCCGCCCCCTCCCGGGCCAACAGGTCGTCGCCGACGGACGGCGACTTTCTAAAGAATACGGGTGATTATGACACCGGCCAGCCGACATCAATCAATCTGAATGATCGATAGGGTGGGTTACGCGACGCCCGATTTCAGGCGGCCCCTGGAGCAAAGTACCCTGCGTCGCTACCCCCCCTGCACTCTGTCAACAGGACACTGTTCACGGGTTACTGTTTAGCAAAGCCTGACTAATCGGTTATGATTCCGCATCGCCGCACCCGCGCAATGCTGTGCCGGCCCCTAATCGATCAGGAGAACAGACTCATGGCTTCAGTGCCCTACCGCAAAGACTTCCCGGTATCCTGGGAGGAACTGCATCGCAATGCCCGCGCGCTGTCCTGGCGCCTGCTTGAACTGGGCCCCTGGAAGGGCATTATTGCGATCACGCGCGGTGGCTTGGTACCGGCGGCTATCCTGGCCCGCGAACTGGACATCCGCCTGATTGATACCATCTGCGTGACCAGCTACGCCAAAGGCGATGAGAGCGGCGCCGCCGCCATGGTGCGCGGTGAGCTGAACATTCTCAAAAGCGTCGAGGGCGACGGTGAAGGCATGATCCTGATCGACGACCTGGTGGATACCGGCAAAACCGCCCAGTGCGTGCGCGACCTGCTGCCCAAGGCCCACTTCGCCACCATTTATGCCAAACCCGCCGGCAAACCACTGGTGGATACCTTTATCACCGAGGTCAGCCAGGACACCTGGATCCGTTTCCCCTGGGACATGGACTACGCCTTCGCGCCCCCGCTGGCCGACCGCTAACCCCCCTCCTTTGCGCATCGGGCTTGCGCCTGCTGCAGCGCCAGGTCACAGGCTGCACTGGCATCCTGGCACCTTTTCGGGTTAACTCAGAGTGTTGATCCACCGGTGAGTACCGGTGGAGATCCGGACCTGCGCAAAGGAGATCATGGCCATGGAATACTTTCTCAACAGCCTGCCTAAAGCCGAACTGCACATGCACCTGGAAGGCAGCCTCGAGCCCGAACTGATGTTCGAACTGGCGCGGCGCAACAGCATTGAGCTGCCCTACGACACCGTTGACCAGATCCGTGCGGCCTACAACTTTGGCAACCTGCAGGACTTTCTCGACCTCTACTACCAGGGGGCCGGTGTACTCCAAACGGAGCAGGATTTCTACGATCTGACCTGGGCGTACCTGAAGCAGTGTGAAGCTCAGAACGTCATCCACACTGAACCATTTTTTGATCCGCAGACCCATACCGCCCGCGGCATCGACATCGGTACCGTCATCCGCGGCATAACCCGGGCACTGCAACATGGCCGTGAACAGCTGGGCATCAGCAGCCGCCTGATCCTGTGCTTTCTGCGCCATCTGAGCGAGGAAGAGGCCGCCCACACCCTGGACCAGGCGCTGCCCTATCGCGAGCATTTCGTCGCCGTGGGCCTGGACAGCTCCGAAGCCGGCCATCCACCGGCCAAATTTCAGCGCGTGTTCGATCACGCCCGCAGCCTGGGCCTGCTCACCGTGGCCCACGCCGGCGAAGAAGGCCCACCGGAGTATATCTGGCAGGCGCTGGATCTGCTTAAGGTCGCCCGTATCGACCACGGCGTCAGGGCCAGCGAAGACCCGGTCCTGATCGAACGCCTCGCGCGCGAGCAGATTCCCCTCACCGTCTGTCCGCTATCCAATGTGCGCCTGCGGGTATTCGACCAGATGCAGGACCACAATGTACTCCAGCTGATGCAGCAGGGGCTGCGCATTACCATCAACTCAGACGATCCAGCCTACTTCGGCGGCTATATGGAGGAAAATTTCCTGGCCCTGCACGAAGCGCTGTCGCTGACCCGCGCCCAGGCGATTCAGCTCAGCCGCAATGCGTTTGACAGTGCTTTTGTCAGCGAGGAAGAAAGGGCGGCATTACAGGCTCGGCTCGATGCCTTTGTCAGCGAGTACGGCACATAGCCCGCAAAATACCCGCATCAGAACAGCCCGAACTGGGGCGCGACCAGGGCATCGAAGTCCTGCCCCAGAAAGGGCAGCAGGGTATCCACCACCGGCTTGAGCTGGCGATCGATATAGTGCTGATAATCCAGCGGTGAGCGCACCCAGCCCAGCGGCTCCGGCCCGTTCACTGTAATCAGATACTCCACATGGCTACCGGGGCGCAACGGGCTGCGTCGCCCCTGGCGCTGCATTTCATGCTCGATCTTCAGCGCAGCCTGCACATGGGGCGGCCGGTTGCGCTGGTACTGATCCAGTGGCCGGCGCAGCCGTTTGCGGTATACCAGCTCGCTATCCAGTTCACCGGCCAGCACCCGTGCCACGGTATCGCGAATCAGGTCCTCGTAGGGCTGGTCGTGAAAAACGCGCTCATAGAGTTCAAGCTGCAGCCGCCGTGCCAGGGGCGTCCAGTCGGTACGGACATTTTCCAGCCCCCGAAAGACCAGTTCTTCGCCGCCACCCTCAAGACGTTTAAGCCCGGCATAGCGCTTTTTGCTGCCCTTGTCGGAATGGCGCATGCGGGGCATCAGAAAACGGTGGTAATGGGTTTCGTATTCGATTTCCAGGTGGCAGGGCAACCCGAAACGCTGCATGAGCTGCTCGCGCCACCAGTCATTCAGGTGTTGCGCCAGCGCCTGACCGCTGCGATGCGCCTGTGCATCAGTGCAGCTGTCGCCGAGCCAGACGAACACCGAATCGGTATCGCCGTAGATCACTCGAAAGCCAAAACGCTGCTCGATCTCATCCCGGGTCCGGTTCAGAATTTCATGACCGCGCAGGGTAATGGAGCCGGCCAGGCGCTGATCGAAGAAGCGGCATACATTGGAGCCCAGCACGCCGTAGAAGGAATTCATGATGATCTTGATAGCCTGGGACAGGGGCGCATTATGCGCCTGCTTGGCCTCGTCACGGGCCTGCCACAGACGCTCGATAATGCGCGGCAGAATGGTCTGGCTACGGGAAAAAATGGCCCCGTTAAAACCCGGCACCAGGTCATCGGGATCAGCCCCGTCGCGCAGCCCCTGGGCCATGCCGTAAGGGTCAACACAAAAGGTGCGGATAATGCTGGGATACAGGCTCTTGAAGTCCAGCACCAGCACCTGGCGATAGAGCCCCGGCACCGATTCCATGACAAAACCGCCGGGAATCGACAGACCCGACTGGCCGGATGCATATTCGGACGCCACATACCCCTGACGATGCAGGCGCGGCAGATACTGGTTGTCGAATGCCGCCGCGGAGCCGCCGATCTTGTCCAGGGCCAGTCCGGTCAGGCGGGCCCGCTCCACCAGGTAATGCAGCAGCTGCGCCTTGGCAAAGATATCCCACACCAGCACACAGTCTTCCAGATTGTAACGCGCCAGCGCTTCCGGATCCTCGCGAAACAGGCGCTGGATTTCCTCGCCCCGGGTATCTACCTTGTCGACCAGCTTGCCACGCTGCAGAAAGACCCGCGCCACATGCTCCAGCGAAAAGCTCTCAAAGCTGAAGGTGGCGCCGCGCAGGGTGTCGATACCATCGATCACCAGCCGGCCCGCCAGGCGTACAAACCCCTTGCCGCCGGCCGACTCAATCAGCTGCAGAGGGCTTGAATCCCGCCCCAGGCAGAGCGCCACGCCCAGGGCCCGGGCGCGTTGCGCCAGCACGCGAAAATCAAACTCGATAACGTTCCAGCCGATGAAGATATCAGGGTCAAACTCTGCAACCAGCGCCATCAGCCGGCTCAGCAACGCGCGTTCGTCGGGCAGAAACTCGAGCCAGTCGGTCGTGCGGCCCTGGCCGCGCATCAGCACCTTGCGCATACCATCGCCGTATAACCCGATGGAGTGGATGCGATCGGCGTTAAGGGTCGTTTCCAGGTCAATGGACAACATGCGCAACCGCGCGCCGTACTCAACCGGGCGCAGCAGCGCGCTGCCGTCGGTGCGCCGGTGAACACTGACGCCACCCTGGATGAAGCGCTCCATGAGATAGCGATCGACCGGGCGGATATCTTCTTCCAGCAGCGCGATGGCGCCACGTTTCAGGCGCTCGATCAGGCTGCGCAACAGTTTCAGGCTCGAGCAGTACAACGCAGACACCGGCGCACCGGTAAGGTCCTGCAGCTCCAGTTCGACCAGCGACCAGCCCGACAGGTCCTGCAACAGTTCACGCACCTGCCCGGCCTGGCTGCAACGGATAAAGAAGACCGCTTTCTGGCCCGGGATGCGCACTTCCTGCGCACCGTCATCAGTACAAAGCCAGTAGCTCAGCTCGATGCCCTCCGGGGTATCGCGCTGCTGCCGGCTCAGTACAAAGCCCGTCAGCGCAGGCGGCGCGCTCAAGCGCTGAAAGGCGCCACGACTTCAAGTCCCGCAAAGGCCTGCTCGACCTGCGCCTGATCACCGGCCTCGAACAGCAGCTTGAGGTTGGGGCCCGCATCCATGGTGAAATAGAGCGCCAGTCCCTGTTCTCGCAACTGCCAGACCTGCTGCATGGCAGCCACCGAATCCGGTGTCCAGTACAGCAGCGGCGGCCAGGATGCGATCATGGTGGCATGCATCGACAGCGCATTCTGCTCGGCGGTCTGGCCCAGCAGAGCAAAGTCTTTCTCGCCGATAGCCTGGTGCAGCCGGGTCAGGTCGGCGGCGGCCTGCAGCGGCCAGCTCTGATACAGGTGCGCCGTTTCGATGGTGCGCTTCATGCCAGCACGGCTGTCGACGGCCTTTTCGCCGGTCGCCACCTTGACCAGGCCAATGCGCAGCTCGGGCCAGCTCGCCTCCAGCCTGACGCCGTGGGAATCCATACCATCATCGCGAATGCCATCCTCCCACTGCACGAACCCCTCAAACAGAGACCGACAGGCGCTGCCGCTGCCCATGCGGGCAAAGGCCGACAGGACCGCAGGCGCAAGCTCAAGATTCAGCCACTCATTCAGCGCCAGAGTGAGGGCGGCAAAGCCCGACGCCGACGAGGCCAGCCCCGCGGCCGTCGGAATATTGTTCTGTGTGTGCACATGAACCGGCAAGGCGTGACCGGCGCGAAACAGGTCGACAAAGGCCAGCAGCTTTTGGCTAAAGGCACTGTCAGCGGCCTGCTCTGCACCGTTGAGCCAGACCCGGTCACGGCCATCGGTGGCGTGAACCAAGCGGGTACGCGTGCCCAGGTGTGCCAGCGATACTGACAGACTCGCATTGATCGGCAGGTTCAACTCGGCATCGCGCTTGCCCCAGTATTTGCAAAGCGCAATATTGCTTGGCGCAAAGGCTTCGGCTTCATCACGCGGCGTCAGCGTCGCCGGAAGATGCGCCTGTACAACCTGTTGTTTAGTGATCATGTGCTGCATCTCCCCTGCCGGTCTCCATAAATGTACTGACGCCCGCGGGCCGCCTCAATAGCGCTCCAGGCGCAAACCCTGGCCACTGACCGCCACCTCAATGCGCTGAAAATCCTGCGCAAGCGCTGCATCGTTGCCCAGCGCCAGCACGCAGTCACCCAGGCCTGAGCCCGATATCTTGCAGCCCATCACCTCTGGATTGCTGCGCAGGCGATAAATCATCTGCGCCAGCGTCTGGTCATTCACACCCAGCGCATCCATCAGCCCCTGATAGAGATTCATCAGCCTGCCCAGCTGAGGCCAGTCCTGCGCTCGAATGGCTGACTCTGCCGCCTCAGTGGTGCTGTGCATAAGGGCATAAAGCCCGCTATACAGCGGCTCCAGCCCAACCGAAGACTGCGCCACCCGCGCCAGCACATCCGGTGTACGGGTCTTGTAGCCCGCATAATACAAGCTGATGGGGGGCAGGCCCGGTAGCGGATCGACACGCCTTGGCGCGACTGTATAGCCAATAAGGCCGCCATACACGCTGGCGGCCAGGTCGGTGCCCGACCCCCGCCCCTGCACCTGGTGAATCACCGCGAGGGCGCGGTCAAACACGTACTCGGGCGCGGTGCCCTCATCGCAACAGGCCAGCAGTGCGGCTACCAGCGCGGCGGTGACCGCCGCCGAGGACCCCAGCCCCACCGTATGGGAAAATTCGGATTCAATATCCAGTTCGAAACCACGCGGCAGCCGGTCGGCGAACAGGCCGATGGTGGCCAGCACAAAACTGAGGTTTTCATCCTGCGGTAGCGCATCCAGGGTGCCGCTGGCGTTACCCAGCGCTGAGCGCACATGCACTTCCCGGTCCGGGCGCCGGACCAGGTGCAGGTGCATAAAGCGGTTTACCGCGCAGGCAATGGCCCGGTGACCGAACAGCACAGCATGCTCGCCCATGACCATGATGCTGCCCGGCGCGCTGACCCTGATGCCTGTCCACTCATTCATGCCGATCGACTCTCCATTAACGGATAACGGCGTTGCAAACTGTGTGGCTGCCGATTCCCAAACGCTCACGACAGCCAGTGTACGCCCTGACGCTCTTCCTTCAGTTCACCCCAGCGCCAGTCCGGCGCCAGATGCAGCGCATCCGGCGTACCCTGCGGCAGCCAGATAAGCATGAGTCCGCCCTGATCCCCGGATACGGAACCGGCGCCGCATACCTTGGCGGCACCGCCGCGCTGCTCCACCTGCTCGGCCAGACGCACCAGCGGTGCCGGCACGACACCAATGCGCGTCAGCAAACGGTGGTTTTCCCGCACCGGCTCAACCATCGGCAGCCCCTGCAGCAGGGCCTGCTCCACCCGGCAGGTCACCTCGGCAAATTCGCTCCAGATGGACGAGCCCGTAAAGTTGCGGCGCACCCGGTCAACACAGGCGCCGGTGCTTGATGCCGGCGTGCCGGTAAACAGCCAGTACCAGCCGCGCCCCAGTCCCTGCTCGGCCAGCGGCAAGCGGCTTATGACCCCGCCCCGCAAGCGCACCAGCCCGCCGTGGCAGACCGTCGCCGCATCAATGGCACTGCCCTGGCCATGCTGCAGACGTTCACAGTGACGCACCTGCTGTACCAGCTCATCGAGGTCTTCAAACTGGCCAAAAAGTTTGAGCAGTGACGCGATCAGGGCAGCGGATGAGCCCATACCGGCCCCAATGGGGATATCGGAGTCGATTTTGACCCGTCCGCCATGCAAGTGTTCGAGTCCTGACAACAGACGCGCCATATCCACGGCGTAGAACACCAGTTCGGCGGGCTTTTTAAGGATCTGCCCGATGGTCAGCTCGCCGCGCAGGTAACGTTCGAAATAGGAATCCAGCCGTGTGCGCAGGGAATGAAACTTGTCGAATCCCAGTACATGGGTCTTTTCGTGGGTCTGCCAGCTTAGACGCGGCAGACGGTCGGACTCAAAGCTGACGCGCATGTGTCGGTCCACCGCCAGCGCCAGTGCCGGCGCCCCATGGACAACCGAGTGTTCACCACTGAGTATGATTTTGCCCGGGGCGCAGACTTGCTTTAACACACAACGTATTCGCGCTTGTGATGGGAAATCGCCGCCAGGCGGAAGCGCCCGGTGGTAACCGCCGGAAGGTCATGGTGCTCGCCGTCACGGGGGTCCGGATAGCGATACAGCTGCAGATATTCGTCGTAGCTCAGCGCCTGGCGCGCGTCCAGCAGCTGACGGTGCCGGTCACGGTGCAGCCAGCGTTCGTAGCCTTCCACCACCTTGCCGGAGAAAAACTCCGCCACGCAGCCCGAGCCATAGCTGAAAAAGCCGATGCGCTCGCCCGCCAGACTCCGCTTGCCGTTTTCCAGCAGGGATGCCAGGCCGATATACATCGAGGCCGTATAGCTGTTGCCGATCGCACGGTTGTACAGCAGCGTATCTTCGATCTGGTACTCCTGCTGTTCAGGACTCAGCGCAGACTTGTTCAGCTTGGCCAGGTACTGATGCGCCTTCTGGGCCATGCGTCCGAACGGCAGGTGGTAGCAGAAATGACCAAAATCATTGAACGTCAGTGCGCTGACGGTGCGGAAATTTTCCCAGGCCTTCTTCAGCGACTTGAGATAGATCTTGGTGGAATACTTGCCGTCCACCAGCGCTGTGGCCCGGTAATTGGGACGCCAGAAATCCATCACATCCTCGGTGTAGTTGCCCACTTCGGGGTCAATTTCCACCAGTCGCGGCTTGGCACTGATCATCAAGGCAACGGCACCGCAGCCCTGGGTCGCCTCACCGGGCGTATTCAAATCGTAACGGGCGACATCGGAGGCCACGACCAGTACCTTGCTGTCTGGCTTGCGTGCGACCAGGGCACAGGCCATCTGAAGCGCCGCCGTGGCACTGTAGCAGGCCTGTTTCAGCTCAACCACGCGACAATTCGACGACAGTCCCAGCAGACGGTGCACATAGACACCCGCCGCCTTCGACTGGTCAATCCCGGTTTCGGTCGCAAACAGCAATGTCGTTACGCGTTCACCGGCGCCTTCAGCGAGCAGCGGCATCGCAGCATTGGCCGCCATGGTGACGATATCCTCGTCCGGCGCAGCCATGCCCATTTTTTCCTGCCCTATACCCACATAGTACTTGTCCGGGTCCGTCTGCTGGGCCTCGGCCAGAGTGCGCAGATCCAGGTAGTAGTTCGAGGTATAGAAACTAATTTCATCAATACCGACTGACATAGGTGGTTATGTTCCTCAACGTTCCTCAAGAACCAGGTTCTGGTTCCCGAGCAACGACGCAATATCCGGAGTTCCCAGCAGAAACATGGCGATTCTAAATTCTCTGCGCAGCTGTTCAATCACCGCAACCACGGCATCCGCAGACTCCATGGCCGGGCGAAGAAAGGGTGCCGCCAGGCCACACAAAGAGCCGCCGAGTATAACAGATTTCACCATATCAATCCCATCTCTGAGACCGCCGCTGGCGATAAGTGTGGCACGGTCGCAATAGGGTTTGGCAAGTTTCAATGCCAGCGGCGTGGGTGTCCCCCAGTCCTGGAAACGCAACCCGGTCGGATCTTCGCCACCGCCGCAGCGATGGTACTCAATCCGGCTCCATGAAGTCCCGCCACTGCCGGCCACATCAAACAGCGTTACACCCCGGGCCAGACCTTCTGCAATATCTTCAGGTGCCAGGCCGCAGCCCACCTCCTTGAGGATCAGCGGTACCGACAGCGTACTCGCAAGGGCCGCTATACGCTCGCCCAGACCCGCAAAATTAGTGTCGCCTTCGGGCTGAATGGCCTCCTGCAGCGGATTGAGGTGCAGGTACAGCGCATCAGCCTCCAGGCAATCCACCGCCTGCTGACACTGGCGCTGATCAAACCCGTAGTTCAGCTGCACGGCACCGATATTGCCCATCAGCAGCGTGGTCGGGGCCAGGTGGCGCAACTCAAAGCTGGAGCGCGCTTCGGGCTGCGTGAACATCACCCGCTGCGAACCCACCGCCAGGGCGACCTGGCAGCGTTCAGCCGCGACAGCCAGGTTGTGGTTAATGGTACGTACCAGCGCATGATCACCCCCCGTCATGGAGGAGATCAGCAGTGGAAAGCTGAGCGTCTTGCCAAGGAGGGTCGTCGAGCTGTCGATTGCGGCCAGGTCCAGGTTCGGCAGCGCCCGGTGTCGCAGGTGTATGCGGTCGAACCAGGCCCCGCCCCGCTCGATGGACGGATCCTTCTCGATGGCCCTGATATGCTCAATCTTGCGCTCGTTCGTCGGGTCCGACATTATCGCTCCAGCTTGAGATGAGCCTGCATCAGCTCACCGGGATTGGTTTGCGCAGCCAGCAGAGACAACTCTCCACAGAGCACCGTAGCACCACAGATTGCCGCCAGCCGGCGGGCATTGGCACCTGGTTCCCGGTCTTCCTTGCACCCCAGCAGGCGCAGATTTTCCTCGACAAAATCGAGCCCCTTGCCGTTGCCCACCGTACCTACGATCAGGTTGGGCAGCGTGCAGGAGAAGTACAGATCACCGTTGCGTACTTCAGCGTGCACGACCCCCTGGGAACCTTCAATAATATTGGCCGCATCCTGGCCTGTCGCCAGATAAAACGCCAGTAACATGTTGGCATAGTGCGCATTGGCGCTGCGCAGACCACCCGCAATCAAGGTACCGATCAGGTTTTTCTTGATATTGAGGTCGACCACTTTCTCCGGCGTGGTGTGCAGTTTGCGCTGGCACAACTCTCGCGGAATAAGGATCTCGGTCACCACATACTTGCCACGACCGAGAATGCCATTCACCGCCGTGGCCTTCTTGTCTGAGCAATAGTTGGCCGAAATCGACGAATAGCGCAGCCCCGGGTACTCGGACAGAATCCAGGGGATTAGCTTGTCGGCGGCATTGGTCACCATATTGTGACCCGAGGCATCACCGGTAGTGAACTCAAGGCGCAGGTAGATCAGATTGGCGACCACCTGGGAGTGCATGTCGATCAGTTGTGCAAAGCGACTGGAGCTCCCCACAACCGCGTTCATCGCCTCGCGCCGGCTCTTGATCGATTGCAGCGCCTCGTGCGCGGCCAGGGCATCATCCGCTTCCAGCAAGATAGAACGACTCATGCGCTCATCAATCACCGACGTCTTGATACCACCGGCAAGCACGGAAATACGCGCACCGCGTCCTACGGAGTGCCACAAGGGTGTTTCGTAGGTCGCCAGCGGCACCCACACCTTCTCGTCAACCAGGTGCCCGGTCAAACGAATGGGCCCGACCGAACGCATCGGTATGGGCGCCTGTTGGATCTTGTGTGCTTTCATAAGTGGGTATGCCGCACCAATTAAAAAGGGTTGCGCCATGCAACCCTTGAGCTCTATGAATGTTCAGGCAGCGCGGATTTTATCCAGCCGCCAGAGCAGATGCAAACCAACCCGGTTACGGATTGGTGCCCGCCATCTCTGTTGCATCAACCATGGCACCATCCTGAGGCAGCGATACGTCCAGCGCACTGAGCAGCTGGCCGGTACCATTAAGGACCCGATACTGGGCGATCAGGTAATCAAAAGTGGAGTCGGTAAGCGTATTCTTGGCCGAGAAGACCTCGTTTTCGGTATCCAGCAAATCGAGCAGCGAACGCTGGCCGATATCAAACTGCTTCAGGTATGAGTCGCGGGTTTTCTCAGACGACGCCACATACTGTTCGAGGAACTTCACCTGCTGGCCGAGGATTTCATAAGCGTTCCAGGACAGCCCCAGGCTTTGTACAACCTGGCGGTCAGCGCTGTGGCGAATGTCTTCGGCTTCATGGATCTGGTACTGGGTTTTACGAATGCGTGCGTCGTCGGAGCCACCGTTATAGAGGTTGTAACGCAGACGCAACATGGCGGTAAAATCTTCGTTATCACCGCTTACGCCGTCGATATCGTTAAACAGCGTACGCTCCATTTCGAAATGGAATGTGGGATAGCGGCGACTGTAGGCCGCTTCGTACTGGGCCTTGGCAGCCTCAATGTCGGATTCCGCCAACTGCAGCGTCGGCTGATTCGCAGCAGCCTGCTCCAGCGCATCGTCCAGGCTCGCCGGAACGTTCAGCCCCATCGGAACCTCAAACTGCTCAGGCGGCTCGACGCCAACCACGCGGATATAGTTGGCCTTGGCATCGCGCAGGTTATTGTCCGCAGCCAGCACATTGACCTCAGCCAATGCCAAACGGCTCTCAGCCTGCTGAATGGAAGACAGGCTGCCAAGACCGGACTCGGAGCGCTTGCGAATCTGATCATAGATGCGAACGTGGTTGTAGAGGGTTTCCTTGGACAGACGCAGCAACTCCTGGCGACGAATCAGTTCCAGGTAGCTACGGGCAGTATCCAGCGCAAACTGTTCAGCCACTTCACGCACACGGGCATCGGCCGAACGCAGCCGGGCTTCCTGGCGCTGTATTTCGCTTTCGGTGGCCAAGCCATCAAACAGCATGTGACGGAAATTCAGCGTCGCTTCCTGGCGCCACAATTCTTCCTGACCATTACCGCCGGTCGCGTCCTGGGCACTGCGGGTTGTCGGGCTGTCGGTCCACTCGTAGCCGACACCAATCAACAGATCGATATCCGGATAGCGCCCACCAACGGCTTCGCGCACCTCCTCAGCCACGGCGCGCTTGGCATTTAGCGCTGCCGCCACTTCCGGGTTCTCCAGCATGGAGTCGGAAACCACCTGCTCCAACGGCGCCGCCTGGGCAACCTGAATCGCCGAAGCGACAGCCAAACTCAAGAGAACCCCTATCCTTTTGCTCATCTTTTGAATCTCCCTAGTAGCGACGTGCGCCAACCGTTCAATGAATTGTTTGTCGTTCTTGTGCCATTAAAATCAGCGAAACACGATCTCCAGCCCCGGTTTTCCGCAATATGGCACTGATATGCGCTTTTACAGTTCGCTCCGTAATCTGTAATTCCCTGGCAATCTGTTTGTTGGACGCACCGGTCAACAGTATATCCAACACCTGCTGTTCACGCTCGCTCAAATCAGCAGCCAGACCGACCTTTTCTGACTGCACCGACAATAAAGAAAAGGGATGACCATTTAACAGCCGTTTAAGCAACTGCTGCATAACAGAAGGCGAGGCCCAAATATCGCCGCGCCATACTGTTTCCAGCAGCTGTTGCATCAGCGAGCCTGTAATGAAAGTACTGGCATAGCCTTTGGCGCCTTGCGCAAGCAGGCGAATGCCTTCATCGTTCTGCGGGCGGTCCGCCATAATAACGAACAGCTGCTGCGTGGACTCTAGCCGCTGCAGCAACGCTCGGCGCTGTTCATGCGCCACCGAATCCAGATGCAGCAATAACAACCCGCCAGGCAGTCCCTCGCTCAGCTGCGCCGCCTGTAGCTGACGCACCGGATACCCCGACAACAACCGATCCCAACGACTCGCAACATTGGCGTGCACGGAAAAAAAACCAAGTTCCATATCAGCGTTCCGTAAAGGCCCGGTCCCGGGCTTTTAGAATTGGCTTCAAAATGTAATCCATTACTGTTTTTTTACCCGTCAGAATATCTACGCTCACCGTCATGCCGGCGATCAGCGGCAGCTTTTTATCCGCACTACCCAGGTAAGGCTGCCTGGTTTCAAGACGCACCAGGTAATACGCGCGTTTTTCCTCATCGAGTATCGTGCTCGGTGAAACAAATCCCACCGTCGCATCCAGCCCGCCATAAATAGAAAAGTCATAGGCTGAAACCTTGACCCTTGCCGGCAGCCCAACACGAATCTGTGCAATATCAGCCGGACGCACCCGCGCCTCCACAAGCAGGCGATCCTCCCAGGGCACGATGTTCAACAGTTCATCGCCGGGCTGAACCACACCTTCGACCGTATTCACCAACAACTGCTTTACCGTGCCTTTTACCGGGGAACGAACCTCAGTTCGAGTAATCCGGTCCTGCATGCCCTGCAGCGTTTCCTTCAGACGGGCCAATTCGCCGCTCATCTCGTTCAACTCGGCACGGGCCTTGGAGCGGAACTGCAGCTCGCCTTCATTCAGACGACTACGATTCTCGGCGATGGCCGCCTCAATACGCGGCACACTGAGCCTTATACCAGCGAGCTCGCCCTTCATGTCATTGACCTGACGGCGCAGGCGCAGGTATTCAACTTCCGAAATAACCCCCTCACCCACCAGCGGCTGCATGATATCCAGCTCCTGCAACAGCAGGTTGTAACTGCTGCGAATCTGCTCTTCCTTGGATTTTGCCTCACGCAGCTCCTGGCGCCGCTGCTCGAGCTGACGCCCGGTGGTCGCCAGACTCGCCCGCAATTCTTGCTCCCGCGCACGGTACAGGTTACGTTCACGCTCAAGCTGCAACGTGAACTCTAGCGGGTAGTTTTCGGGGGCAACGAAGGGCGTTCCATCGGCTTCGGCCTGCAGGCGGGCCAACTTGGCGACCAGCTCGTACTCGCGCACCTGGCTCTCGTTAAAGGCACTCGAAAAGCGGGTATCGTCAATACGCAGCAGCACCTGCCCGCGCTCGACCAGGTCTCCTTCGCGCACCAGTATTTCAGACACGATGCCCCCTTCCAGGTTCTGCACGACCTGCAGCTGGCTCGACGGGATAATCTCACCATCACCGCGACTGATTTCATCGAGTTCAGCCCAGTTGGCCCACAGCAATGCCAGCAGCACGAACAGAGCCATTGCCCAAAGCAGAACACGCGCACTGCGCGGCGTCTGCTCGAGCATGGCCTCGCTGATACTGGTCATGAACTGGGTATCTTGCCGGTTGGCGATCCTTTTCATATCGATTCCCTAGGTCCGGATCTGCAGGCGGCCCTGCTTCAGCGCATCCAGCACGGCCTGCTTGGGCCCATCTGCCACAACCTTGCCGCCATCAATCACGATCAGCCGGTCGACCAGCGTCAACAGGGACATCTTGTGCGTGACCAGCAGCAGGGTACGGTCGCTGGCAAAGCTGCTCAGTTGCTTTTTCAGGTACTCTTCAGACGCGTTATCCATGGCATTGGACGGCTCATCAAGCACCAGCACGCTGGGGTCATGAATCAGCGCCCTGGCCACGGCCACAGCCTGGCGCTGACCGCCGGACAAGGCAGCACCGCGTTCACCCACCTGCATGTCAAAACCCAGCGGGTGGCGATTGATAAAATGATCGGCACCTGACAGCTGCGCCACCCGCAGCACCTGCTCATCGGTGGCGTGGGGCGAGCCCAGGGTAATGTTGTCACGCAGTGTGCCGGCAAACAGCATAATGTCCTGCGGCACGTAACCCAGATGACGACGCAGATCGACCGGATCAATCTGGCTGATATCAATACCATCAATGCGGATAGCACCCTCAGTGGCGCTGTACAACCCCATCAGCAGCTTCTCAATGGTCGATTTACCAGAACCGATACGACCAATCAAGGCGACCTTTTCACCCGCCTTGATTCGAAAAGATACCTGATCCAGCGCCTTTTGCTGCTCATCCGGATAGGCGAAGGAAACCTGGTTGAACTCGATAGCGCCCTTGAGCTCGGGACGGTGCACGAAATGCCGGCCATCTTCCCGCTCCTCTGGCATGTCCATGATCTGGTTCAGTGTTTTGAGTGCAGTGGAGGCCTGATGGAAGTTGGTAATCAACCCCGCCAGCTGCCCCATGGGGGCAATTACCCTGCCTGCCAGAATGACACAGGCGATCAGGGCACCGAGGGTCAGTTCGTTTTCACTTATCAGGTAGACACCCAGGATCACGAGCGCCGTGGAGGTCACCTGCTGGATCAGCCCGGCGAAATTAACCACGGACGATGACAACATGCGCGAGCGCAAACCCCAGCGCGCTATGTAGCCACCCGCCTGCTCCCAGCGCAACTGCAGGGGCGACGCGGCACGCTGCGTCTTGACCGTTTCCATCGCTGTCAGGGTTTCGATCAGGATTGAGTTCTTCTGGGCAGCCGACTCAAACGTTTTTTCAACGGCTTCCCGCAGCCGCGGCCGCACGACCAGGGAAAACAGGTAGATAACCGGAATGGCGATAACGGGCACAACAACCAGAGGCCCCCCTATAAGACCAATCACCGCCAGAAAGATCAACGCAAAGGGGATATCGATCAGCACCGTATTCACGGTGGAACTGAGCATCGAGCGAATGCTTTCAAACTCACGCAGATTATTGGCAAAGGAGCCGACAGAGCGCGGCATGGCGCCATACTTGAGCGCCTGCACCTTTTCAAACAGCAAGGCCGAAAGAAGAATATCGGTCTTCTTGCCCGCCACCTCTATAAAGTAGGCACGCAGCATTTTCAGCCCGAAATCGAACAGATACACCGCGAAAAGGCCGATGGCCAGCACCCAGAGGGTCTCGATCGCCGAGTTGGGCACAACCCGGTCATAGACGTTCATCACGAACAGCGGGCTGGCCAGCACAAACAGGTTTATCATAAGGGACGCCAGCAAGACATCCCGATAAATGGCCACAGAGCGCTTCAGCGTTCCCCAGAACCAGTGACCGTCCCGGTCAGCCAAGACCTTGGAGACACGCTCACTGTAGCGATATTCCAGCCGTACAAAAATGGCATGGCCGGTATAGTGCTCATCGAGCTCTTTCAAACCTATACGATGCTTGCCGCCACTTTCCGGCTGAATAATGAACGCCGAGCCATCCTCAGCATCCAGTTCCTGAAGAATACAGGCATTGCCATCATCCAGCAGCAGCACCACCGGCAGTACCAGCGGTGTAATCTCGGCCAACGGGCGCGGCAATACCCGCGCAGCAAGCCCGGCGCGCTTGGCCGCCTGTACAAACAATTTCGGTGTTAGTCGGTTGTCCTCAAGCGGCAACCCTGCACTCAAGACATCCGCTGACAAGGGGTTGTGATTCTGCTTGCTTAGTTCGACTAGACAACTCAGGAGGGGGTCTTGAATTTCATCCATTTCCTTGACCTGCTCGGAACGCGGCCTCCATACTAGCATGCAACCTAACTACCTGATATCCCTCACTCTGATGCTTTATGCCATAAGGAATACGGAGGGCCGAATCATTGGCCTGACCGAGTCTGCCCGGCCCGGCTTAAAGGCTGTGGACGTGAAAAACAAGGAAGTTCTTGAGTTCCTGTCCATCAACGACGAAAACTTCTCAGCTGAAGAATTTCTGGACCACTCCGATGTTGGCACCGTACGCATCATTGAAGACATGATCGACATTCTGATTGATAAAAACCTGATCATGTTCACGGACTTCCCGCTCGCCTCGCAGAAAAAGCTGCTCAGCCGCAAGCTGGCGCGCAACATCATCCGCGCAGAGTCGGCACAGCCTGAAAATAGCACCACCGACACCCCGCAGGCGCCCTCGATCCTGATCGAGGACGACGAACCCTGGATCTGACGCTCAGCCCTGCTCACGATACCCACCTGACACAAGCCTCACAGGCTTCGACGTAAATTCGCCTTTCCCTTGGGCGAAAAAAAGCCCGCACAGCTGGCGGGCTTTTCAAAGGTGCGAAACCGATCAGTCTTCCAGCAAGTTGCGACCCTTGCTTGCCGCAATGCGCATACGCAGGGCGTTCAGCTTGATGAAGCCCTCTGCATCCTTCTGATCGTAGGAGCCGGCATCATCCTCAAAGGTAGCGATGCTTTCATCAAACAGGCTGTCCGCGGAACGGCGGCCGACGACTTCGACATTGCCCTTGTAGAGCTTCAGTCGCACATCACCGTTTACGTTGCGCTGGCTGTAGTCGATCAGCTGCTGCATCATTTTGCGCTCTTCCGACCACCAGAAACCGTTATAGATGGTTTCGGCGTAGCGCGGCATCAGCTCGTCTTTCAGGTGGGCCGCTTCACGGTCCAGCGTAATAGACTCGATGGCACGGTGCGCACGCAGCATGATGGTGCCCCCCGGCGTCTCGTAGCAGCCACGGGACTTCATGCCGACAAAACGGTTCTCGACGATATCGAGTCGACCGATACCGTTGGCACCGCCGATCTTGTTCAGCGTTTCCAGCACCGTTGCCGGCGACATGGCCTGACCGTCGATGGCAACAATGTCGCCCTTGGCGTAGGTCAGTTCAATATAGGTCGCCTCGTTGGGCGCCTGTTCAGGCGACACGGACCAGCGCCACATGTCTTCTTCAGCTTCAGCCCAGGGATCTTCCAGCACACCACCCTCGTAGGAGATATGCAGCAAGTTGGCATCCATTGAGTACGGCGACTTTTTCTTCTTGCCGGAAAAGTCGACCGGAATATTGCGGTCTTCGCAATACTTCATCAGCGTTTCACGCGATGTCAGATCCCACTCACGCCAGGGCGCAATGACCTTGACGCCGGGCTTGAGTGCATAGGCACCCAGCTCAAAACGCACCTGGTCGTTGCCCTTGCCGGTCGCGCCATGGGAGATAGCGTCGGCGCCGGTCGCATTGGCAATTTCAATCAGTCGCTTGGCGATCAGCGGTCGCGCGATGGAAGTACCCAGCAGGTATTCGCCTTCGTACACGGTATTGGCACGAAACATCGGGAATACGAAGTCGCGCACAAACTCTTCACGCAGGTCTTCGATGTAAATTTCCTTTACACCCAGAGCCTCTGCCTTGGCACGCGCAGGCTCAACCTCTTCACCCTGCCCCAGATCGGCGGTAAAAGTGACGACTTCGCAGTTATAGGTATCCTGCAACCAGCGGACGATGACAGAAGTATCAAGTCCGCCGGAGTAGGCCAGCACAACCTTTTTAATATCGGACATGTCTCAGCTCCACATGAGATCGCCCGGACGCTGGAATCAGCCTCCGGAGAAGAATCTATTCGCGAAAAACGCGGCAGTATATCAGGAAAGCCCTCGACCCAGAAGGCTATTCACGCTCAAGACGAATAGTGACGCGACGGTTGCGATCCCGGTTCGCCGCCGAGGTATTGGGCACCACCGGATAGCGTTCGCCGTGAAAGCGCATCGTAATCATGGACTCGTCCATACCCTTGGCCGTCAGGTACTGAGTCACGGCTTCAGCCCGCTTTTTCGACAGGTCGCGATTGAGCAGCCGGCGACCCAGATTGTCCGAGTGCCCGTCCACATAGACTGACTGCACGCTGTCATCGTGCTTGACATAAAGCGCGATCAGATCGAGCCGCGCCCTCGCAGAATCCGACAGCACAAAGGTCGCTGGCGGGAACAGAACGGCCGTGCGGGCCACCTGGCGATAATTAACCGGCAGCAACCCCTCGATACAGCCACTGTATTCCTGGTAGGCCGAGCCGAAGTTTGCCGCCGACACACCGACCCTCAGCGGCTCCCCCGTCCCCTGCCAGTCGGTGCGGGTAAATGTCGGCACCAGACCCTGGTACAGAAACGCCAGCATTTGACGGGCATGATCCGGTGCGACATCAATATCTCCCGTGCCGGCACCCACCTTGAGCGTCGCAATCAGTTGCGGTGCAACGCCCGGGCGCCAGGGCGGCGCCTCGGCCACCAGCAGCGCCTGCGTCGATGCACTCACCTGATCAACTGCACGCAGGCTAAAGCGCACATCCTCCCCGGCCTCGCGCTCGAACAGCGCCCGCCCGTAGGCCGGCACCGCCTGACTCAGACGACAGCTGAACTTGGACGATTCAAGCTCCCAGCGCGAGTCATCAATTGCGGCCCGATAGGTCACAGCCGATGCGGCCTCAGCACCGAGCCAGACAAGCAAAAGCAACGAAAGTCTGCACAACAAATTTATCACCTCGACCGAGCCACGCGCCCACTCACACACGAACGTATCGACCTGAGTTCCATTTCCTTTAACGTTCATGCCGATTACAGCAAGGCGCAGCACACACATATCCCCCTGACCGATTGCCGAAAAGCGCTAGCCAAGCCGCCCAGACAAGGCAAGCCTCCTCGAAATACCGCAATTTACGCTGTGTAAATGAGCATTTTTCGACGCAGCATTGGCCATACAGGGCGGTTTTCAACGACCTGTCAACGGACGCCACTCTGTGGGAATATGCGCTCAGCAATGGAGGCCGCGCGCCTGGGTTGCTAGAATAGCGCCTTACTCACTGACTGCATGCGCGGCAACTAAGGACTCCTCTTGAGCAACAGCACCATTCCGCAACTGATGGCAGACCGCTTTCGCGGCTTTCTGCCCGTCGTTATTGACGTTGAAACGGCCGGCTTCAATCCCCGTACCGATGCCCTTCTGGAAGTCGCCGCGGTCACCCTGACAATGGATGACAATGGCTACCTGATGATTGACCAAAGCTTTGATGAAGCGGTCGATCCCTTTGAAGGTGCCAACCTGGAGCAGTCCGCGCTGGACTTTACCGGCATTGATCCTTTCGATCCGGAGCGCAATGCCATTCCTGAAACCCTGGCGCTGGAAAATATTTTCAAGGCCATCCGCAAGTCCATCAAGGCACACAACTGCAAGCGTGCGGTGCTAGTCGGCCACAATGCCGCCTTTGACCACAGCTTTATCCAGGCCGCCGCCACGCGCACAGACGCCAAGCGCAATCCATTCCACCCCTTTTCCACCTTCGATACCGCCACCCTGGCCGGGCTTGCCTATGGCCAGACGGTGCTGGCGCGCGCCTGCGATGTTGCCGGTATCGACTTCGACGGCAAGAAAGCACACTCGGCGCTCTACGACACGGTCAAGACAGCCGAGCTGTTCTGCGCCATCGTCAACCGCTGGAAGGACCTGGGCGGCTGGGACATGGTTCTGGAAAGCCGCCAGTACGACGATTAACCTGTTCAGCTGCCCCCAAACGCAAAAAACCCGTCGCGATGACGGGTTTTTTATGACTGCCGGGCCGACTCCGGGGAGTCGACCAGCAGACGGACTTACTTACAGCTTGCCAGATTCTTCGGCCAGGTAAGAAGCAACACCTTCCGCAGTGGCGTTCATGCCCTTGTCGCCCTTGTTCCAGCCAGCCGGGCACACTTCGCCGTGCTCTTCGTGGAACTGCAGCGCGTCAACCATGCGGATCAGTTCGTCGATGTTACGGCCCAGCGGCAGGTCATTGACGATCTGCGCACGCACATTGCCTTCCTGGTCGATCAGGAAAGCGCCGCGGAATGCAACACCGGCATCGTGCTCAACATCGTACGCCTGGCAGATTTCGTGCTTGACGTCAGCTACCAGAGTGTATTTAACAGGACCGATACCACCCTGGTTGATCGGGGTGTTGCGCCATGCATTGTGGGAGAACTGAGAATCGATGGAAACACCGATAACTTCAACATTGCGTTCTTTGAAAGCAGCAACGCGGTTATCCAGAGCGATCAGCTCGGACGGGCACACGAAAGTGAAGTCCAGCGGGTAAAAGAAGACCAGGCCATACTTGCCCTTGATGGCTTCTTTCAGGTTGTATGAATCGACGATCTCGCCAGTGCCCAGAACGGCTGCTGCGGTAAAGTCCGGTGCTTGCTTGCCAACTAGTACGCCCATTAGCTCTCTTCTCCATTGGTGGTCGTATTTTCAACACTTAAAACTTCGGCGTGACCGCAGTTCGCGATCACGCCGAAAGAATACTGTTTAACTCAGTCTTGCTCGTCAGGCGCCTGGCTCGCAGCGGCTTGCTTGATCAGCACTTCCAGCTCGCCATTGGCAGCCATCTCACAAACAATATCGCACCCGCCCACCAACTCACCATTCACCCACAACTGCGGGAAGGTCGGCCAGTTCGCATACTTGGGCAGCTCGGCACGAATTTCGGGGTTTTCCAGAATGTTAACGAACGCAAAACGCTCGCCACAGTTCATCACTGCTTCAACAGTGCGGGATGAAAAACCGCATTGTGGGAAACGCGGAGTTCCCTTCATGTAGAGCAGGATGGAATTTTTCTCGATCTGCTCTTTGATAGTATCGGTCACACTCATTGATACACCTTTAAAACTACGGTGAAACTCTAGTCCGCCGTGCGCGAACGCCTTGCACCAGCCTATCATAAGTCCGAGCAAAAAGGTCAGGTAAAAATACCCGAAAGCAGGTACTCAGCGCCTGACACGAAGCGATATATTGCGCCATCGACCCTGGTTTTCAAGCCCGGATCCAAACGATTTTCACGCATGAGGCCCCGACTGCTGCCCACAGGGATCGCTGCCGGCACGACTTCCATTGCCAAAATGAATGCTAGTCAATAGAATGCCTTTCTTTTGATTGGCAGCCAGGGCTGCCTTTTTGCGTTGTAGGGAGCACAAAGATGGCAGTTACGCCTATCATGAATACATATAACAGGCTCTCGGTTGCCTTCGACCACGGCACAGGCGCCTGGCTGTATGACACGGACGGCAACAAGTATCTGGATGCATTATCTGGCATCGCCGTATGCGGCCTGGGCCACAGTCATCCGGCCGTCACCCACGCCATCAGCGAACAGGCCTCCAAGCTGATCCATACCTCAAACCTTTATACCGTCCCCCTGCAGGAACGCCTGGCAGAGCGACTGTGCGCCATTTCCGGTATGGACAGCGTATTTTTTGGTAATTCCGGTGCTGAAGCCAACGAAGCCGCCATCAAACTGGCGCGGCGCTACGGGCACCAGAAGGGTATCGACAACCCGGCCATTATTGTCATGGAAAACTCCTTCCACGGACGCACCCTGGCTACACTGAGCGCCACCGGAAACCGCGCCGTGCAGGTCGGCTTTGAGCCCCTGGTCAGCGGATTTGTGCGCGCCCCCTACGACGACGTCGACGCCATTCGCACCATCGCTGCCAACAACCCCAATGTCGTTGCCATTCTGGTGGAACCCGTACAGGGCGAGGCCGGCATCCGCATTCCAGCCGACGACTACCTGAACACGCTGCGCAACATCTGTGATGAGCACGAATGGCTGCTGATGCTTGACGAAGTCCAGAGCGGCAACGGCCGTACCGGCAAGTACTTTGCGTTCCAGCACAACAACATCCTGCCCGATGTTGTGACGACAGCCAAAGGGCTGGGCAATGGCGTGCCAATTGGTGCTTGTCTGGCCGCAGGTAAAGCTGCCACTATTCTGGCTCCGGGCACCCACGGCTCCACCTATGGTGGCAACCCGCTGGCCTGTGCGGCGGCGCTGGCGGTCGTGGATACCATTCAGGGCGAAAACCTCTGCCAGCGCGCAGAACAACTGGGCAAGCGGATCTGCGACGGTTTTCGCGCCCAGCTAGGCGGCTCGGACTATATTCGGGAAATCCGCAACAAGGGCCTGATGATCGGCATCGAGCTGACAGAAGCTGGCACCGAACTTGCGGTGCTCGCCAAGGTCAAGGGCATCTTGCTGAACGTTACCGGTGGCGGCCGCGTCGTACGACTGCTGCCTCCCCTGATTATGAGCGATAGCGAAGCGGACCTGCTGGTTAACACGCTGTCAAAACTGATCCAGATCTATGCGGCTGACGAGCGGTAATCCTAACCTCGACCGCCGCCCTCAGAGGATCTGCTGAAGCAGACATTACCTATGAGCACGAGACATTTTCTGACACTTAAAGACCTGTCCCCGGACGAGCTGAAACAACTCATCGCACGGGCGGGCGAACTGAAACAAATGCGCAACGCAGGCGTCGTCTACGAACCGCTGCAGAACCACGTCATGGCCATGATTTTCGAAAAGGCCTCTACGCGTACCCGTGTGTCCTTCGAAGCCGGCATGGCCCAGCTTGGCGGCCATGCCATGTTCCTGTCTTCGCGAGATACCCAGCTGGGACGTGGTGAACCGGTAGAAGACAGTGCCCGGGTTATCTCGAGCATGGTCGATGTGGTCATGATCCGTACGTTCAGCCACGACACCGTTGAGACCTTTGCACAGTACTCCCGTGTGCCCGTCATCAACGCGCTGACGGATGATTATCACCCCTGTCAGCTGCTGGCCGACATGCAGGCGTACCACGAACATCGCGGCTCGATCCAGGGCAAGACAGCAGTCTGGATCGGCGATGGCAACAACATGTGCAACTCGTATATCAACGCTGCCGCATTGCTCGATTTCCGCCTGCACATTTGCTGCCCGGAAGGTTTCGAACCCATGCAGTCACTGCTCGAAGAGCATGGCGACCGCGTGACGCTGTTCCGCGATCCCCAGGAAGCAGTGCGCGGCAGCGACCTGATCGCAACCGATGTCTGGGCCTCCATGGGTCAGGAAGACGAGCAGCGCATTCGCGAGCGCAAATTTGTTGGCTTCCAGGTGAGTCCTGCCCTGATGGACCTGGCGAATCCGGACGCCGTTTTCCTGCACTGCCTGCCTGCCCACCGGGGCGAGGAAGTCAGCGAAGACATGCTGGATGACCCCCGCTCCATCGTGTTTGATGAAGCGGAAAACCGCCTGCACGCCCAAAAGGCACTGCTGGAATTCCTGCTGGTTAAAAAATAAAGCCTGTCGCTTTTCTGCGGGCACTGGCAACAGTGCCCGCAGAGGCAGGAAGTCACGCCCGATACCGTCTAATTGGCTCCGGTTTGCCGCATCATCCCTACGAGCTGCCGTGTTTACCGCTATAATTTCGTTAATTTGGTCCAGGATGGGTATCGTGCATGGTCGAACTAAGGCATCTTAAGACTCTGGCAGCCCTGCGAGATGCCGGCAGCCTGGTGGAAGCCGCTGAGCGGGTTCATCTGACCCAATCGGCCCTTTCACATCAGATAAAGGACCTGGAAGAACGGCTGAACTGTTCGCTGTTCATTCGTAAAACCAAGCCCATCTGTTTTACCTCTTCCGGCCAGCGCCTGCTGACGCTGGCGGATGATGTACTGCCCATGATCCGCAACGCCGAACGGGATATTGCTCGCCTTGCCGGCGGCGAAGCCGGACGCCTGAATATCTGTATCGAGTGCCATAGCTGCTTTGAATGGCTGATGCCAACCATCGACCACTTCCGTCAGAACTGGCCGGAAGTCGAAATGGATCTTTCCAGCGGCTTCAGCTTTCAGCCGCTCCCGGCACTGGCCCGCGGCGATCTTGATTTGGTGATCACATCGGACCCGGAAACCCGCACCGGCATAATCTACATTCCGCTGTTCAGTTACGAATCCGTGCTGGCCATCGCCAAGCAGCACCGCCTCGTCGCGCGACGTCACATCCAGGCCGATGACCTGTCCAGGGAAACCCTGATTACCTATCCGGTGGATCATGGCAAGCTGGACATATTCAACCACTTTCTGGATCCGGCCGGGGTCGATCCTGCTGAAATTCGCACCGCAGAGCTGACCGTGATGATCCTGCAACTGGTCGCCAGCGGCCGGGGCGTATCGGCGCTGCCCAACTGGGCCATACACGACTACCTGGAGCGTGACTATATCACCGCCCGTCCCCTGGGCGACAAGGGCGTCTGGTGTACGCTGTATGCCGCTATCCGTGAAGATCAGAAATCATCCGAATTCATGGTGGACTTCCTCAATACCGCCAAGGAAGTGTCCTTTCGCAACCTCAGCGGTATCAAGACCGCGTAGATTGAATAAAAGCCGGCAGGCCGTAAACCGCGTACCCGCAGCACCATCGGCTTTGCCTTCCAGACCCTATCAGCCCGGAATACGGGCCGATATAATGACCGCACCATGCATTAGCCGCTGCGCAGTCAAGGCGCCGCTGGTCCGGTCTGCGCCCTGGCCGCTTCCCAGTCTTCAATCACCTCCCTGGCCGCCCGAAAAGCTTCCTGCGCCGCCGGCGCACCACAATAGAGCAGAGATTGCAGCAGCACTTCCTGTATGTCCGCGACGCTGCAACCGTTGCGCAGCGCCCCACGCACATGCCCCTTCAGCTCTGTGGGTGCTTTCAGTGCCGCCAGCATCGCAATCGTCACCAGGCTGCGGGTCTGTCGCGACAAGCCCTCGCGCTGCCAGGTAGACCCCCAGGCATGTTCGTTCAGCCAATCCTGCATAGGCCGCGTAAAGTCACTGGCACCGTCCAATGCCCGATTAACGAAATCTTCGCCCATCACCTCGGTACGTACCCGCAGGCCATTTTCCCAATCATCCTTCGACACAGCTACCCTCCTGAATTCAATCATCATCACTCAATCATTAGGGACGATATTACCCCCAACACGCCGAATGAATACAAGCAGTGGTCTGCACGAATACCAAAAGGGCCCGGCAACAGCACACAACCCCCTGCCAGCGCCAATCCTGCGGGCACTGCGGCCTTGTTTCTTGTGGATGATGCCGTAAACTGTTGCCTTCCTCTAAATTGACCCCAGACAGAATCCATTATCATGCAAGACTGGAGCCCCAGCAGCTGGCGCGAAAAGCCGATCGTGCAGCAGCCGACCTACACCGACACACGTGCCGTTGCCGCCGTGGAAGACGAACTGAGCGCCCTGCCACCGCTGGTGTTTGCCGGAGAAATCCGCTCGCTGCATGCACAGCTGGCCAATGTCGCCGAAGGCCGCGCATTTCTGCTGCAGGGCGGCGACTGCGCCGAGAGCTTCTCGGAGTTCAATGCCAACAAGATTCGGGACACCTTCCAGCTGCTGTTGCAAATGGCAGTGGTGCTGACCTTCGCCGGCAGCTGCCCGGTGGTCAAAATCGGCCGCATGGCCGGCCAGTTTGCCAAGCCGCGCTCAACCGATCTCGAAACCCGTGGCGGCATCGAACTGCCAAGTTATCGCGGCGACATCATCAACGATATCGAATTCACCGCCGCGGCCCGTGTACCGGATCCGCAACGGCTGCTGCGTGCCTACCACCAGTCATCGTCCACCCTGAATCTGCTTCGCGCCTTTGCCCAGGGCGGTTTCGCCGATCTGCACCAGGTGCATCGCTGGAACCTCGGCTTCGTCGAGAAAAGCCCGCTGGGTGAAAAATACCAGCACCTGGCCGACCAGATCGACCAGGCGCTGGCCTTTATGGAAGCCTGCGGCGTGCACGCCCAGAACACCCCGCAGATCAAGGAGACTTCGCTCTACACGTCCCACGAGGCACTGCTGCTGGGGTACGAGCAGGCACTCACCCGCCGCGACAGTCAGACCAACGACTGGTACGACTGCTCGGCCCACATGCTGTGGATCGGTGACCGCACCCGCCAGCCGGATCATGCCCACGTGGAATTCTTGCGCGGCGTGAAAAACCCGATTGGCATCAAGGTCGGCCCCAGTACCAATACCGACGACCTGCTGCGACTGCTGGACATTCTGAACCCCCAGAACCTGCCCGGACGTATCACCCTGATCGCACGCATGGGCGCCGACAAGATCACCGAGAAGCTGCCTCCGCTGGTGCGCGCCGTCCAGATGGCCGGCCGCTGCGTGGTCTGGAGTTCAGACCCGATGCACGGCAACACCACCACGGCGTCCAACGGCTACAAGACCCGCAGCGTCGAGGCGATCCTGCAGGAAATAAAGGGCTTCTTCGATGTACACAACGCCGAGGGCACTCATGCCGGTGGCGTGCACTTCGAGATGACCGGCCAGAACGTTACCGAGTGTGTCGGCGGCGCCTTCCAGATCACCGAAGAAGGCTTGGCCGACCGCTACCAGACCCAGTGCGACCCACGCCTCAATGGCGAACAGGCGCTGGAACTTGCGTTCCTGATTGCAGATACGCTGAAACACGCACGGAGCTCAAACCGGTGACACAGCACCAGCAACTATATCGGCTGCTGCGCCAGCTCGAACAGGAGCTGCAATCAATGCAGCTCTGGCAGCAAACGTCCCCGTCTGCCGAGGCGCTGAGCAGCACCGAGCCATTCTGCGTAGACAGCCTGAGCTTCTGCGAATGGCTGCAGTGGATCATGATTCCGCGCTTCGACAGCATGATTTCCCTGCAACAGCCCCTGCCGGGCAGCAGTGATATAGCCGCCATGGCTGAAGAAGCCTTCAAGGGCATTGATGCCGATACAGCCGCACTGCTCGACCTGATCCACGAGATCGACAGCACCCTGCGCCTGCTGCACTAGCGCCCTGATCAGGTACTAACAGCCCGCCCGGGCACCGTTCCCACATCAGACCCGCTACGGGTCTGGCATGGGACGTCTCAACTTCATCGCTATGGAACTGACAACCATGGAACAGGGGTTTTTCCATCAGTTTCTGACCATCATTGCCACCGCCGTGGTGGTGATTAGCCTGTTTCGCCGCATCGGCCTGCCTCCGATTCTGGCGTACCTCAGCGTCGGCACCCTGCTGGGCCCCTATGCACTGGGCCTGGTCGGTAACGATGCCGGCATCGCGCTGCTCAGTGAGCTGGGCGTCGTCTTTCTGCTGTTCATGCTGGGGCTGGAGTTTTCCCTGCCCCGCATGATTGCGATGCGACGGACCGTATTCGGACTTGGCTCCATCCAGGTTTTGGCGACCACGGCGCTGATCATGGGGCTGGCAACGGCGGCCGGCCTGCCCTTTGCCGCCAGCCTGGTCGTCGCTGGCGCGCTGGCGCTGTCATCCACCGCAATCGTCACCCGCGAACTGATTCGGCGCAATGAAATCAATGCACCGCATGGCCGGCTGTCGGTGGGCATACTGATCTTCCAGGATCTGGCCGCGGTGTTCTTCCTGATTCTTGTCCCGACACTGGGAAGCGACCACACCTCAGTGAACCTGCAGACACTGGTCCCCACCCTGCTGGAAGGTGCCGCAATACTGGTCGCCCTGCTCATGTTCGGACGCACGGTGCTGCCGCGACTGCTCAATGAGGTCGCCAAGTCTCGCTCCGACGAGCTGTTTGTACTGACCACCCTGGTCGCCGCCCTGACAGCCGCCTGGCTCACCCATGCTGCCGGCCTGTCGATGGCCCTCGGTGGCTTTCTGGCCGGCATGATGCTGGGCGAAAGCCGTTACCGGCATCAGCTTGAAGCCGATATCCGCCCCTTCAGAGACGTACTGCTCGGACTGTTCTTTGTGTCGGTCGGCATGCAGTTGAACCTGTCGGCACTGGCCCAGAACGGGCACTGGGTACTGCTGCTGACGGCCGGTCTTTTACTGCTCAAAGGCAGCCTGATTGCCCTGGCCGCCCATGTTCTGCAGCGGGATCTGCCCAATGCGCTGCGGGCCGGCATCTGCCTGGCCCAGGGCGGGGAGTTCGGCTTCGCCCTGCTCACGCTGGCCTCGAGCCACCAGCTCATCAGCAGCGAGCTAAATACCCAGGTCGTGGCCATTATCATTCTCAGCATGCTCGCCACCCCCCTGCTGATTCGCTTCAGCGCCACGCTGAGCCAGCGCATTCACCGATCCCCCACGCACGGCACGACTCCCGCGTACGGCGCACCACTGCCGGCGGACCTGGAGGAACTGACCGACCATGTGATCCTCTGTGGCTATGGGCGCGTCGGCCAGGTGATCACCCGTTTCCTGCAGCCACTGCAGATTCCGTACATCACCATCGACAGCGATCCGCTGCGCGTTCAGCAGGCCGCCGCCGCCGGCGAGCGTATTTATTACGGCGATGCCAGGCGCACAGACCTGCTGAAGACCCTGGGCTCCAGCCGGGCGCGCCTGCTGATTCTGACCTTCCCCAGCGACAGCGACGCACTGACCGCCCTGCATGGCCTCAAGCACCACTTTCCCGACCTTCCGGTGCTGGTGCGCACCCAGGATGACAGTCGCCTGCTGGAGCTGCAGGCAGCCGGTGCCACCGAAGTGATTCCCGAGGCCCTGGAGGGCAGCCTGATGCTGGTCTCCCATGTGCTGACGCTGCTGGACATTCCCCGCGATGCCATCGAGTCGCGCATCAGCCGCGTGCGCGAGGAACGCTACCGCTTGCTGCACGGCTACTACCATGGCGGCCAGTCCAGCAAGCTCGACCGCCGCGGTGACCAGGCCGAAGTGCTGCACCCGGTGATACTGCAACCCGGCTGTCATGGTTCCGGCCGAAGCCTGCGCGAGCTGCAGATAAAAGCCGAAGTGGAATCCATCCGCCGCGGAGACGAACTGCTCAGCTCAGTGGACCTCGACACCCGGCTGGAGGATAACGATATCGTGATTCTGCGCGGTAGCGTCAGTGTGGTGGAGGAAGCAGAAGCCGTGTTGCTGGCCGGCTGACAGGCTGGCTGTCCTCGTTCGTCAGGGGCTGTTAAAATCCGCTCCCTGACGCACCGTACCCGAGGACAGCACTGTGGACCCTATTCAATCGTTACTGGACCTGATTCACCAGACCGGCGCGCGCTGTCGCCTGTTTGACATGGGCCGGCGGGTCAGCAAGGTGTCCGCCGAGGTCTTTGCCCGCGTCGAACAGGGCCAGGCCGCCTATCCGCTGCCCTACCTGCACCACGCCTGGGTCGGCCTGCTGCTGTGGCACCCAAAAGAATCAGACCGCAATGCCGTCTGGTTTCTCAAGCTGCCGCTGGATGAGCAGGGCTACCTGATCCAGGCCGTACGCGACGACCTGCTGCAACGCCTGCTGAAGAATATCAGCGGCCTGCTCGACGGTGGCCCGGATGCGCTCAAGGACAACCCCTTTTCGTTCAAACCCGATACCGAAAAAATGGCCATCTTCCATGCCCATGCCAATCAGGCCCTTGGGCTGCCGGCCTCACGCCATTATGAATATGCGCAGCACTACTTTGCCGGTCAGCTTGGGTTTGACCAGTGGCCCAACCTGGGACAGCAGGGTATCGCCGACCTGGTGGTACGCCTGGAAAAAGGCAACAACGAGGCCCTGCTGATCGGCGCCATCGAAAGCCTGCCCGATGAACCGTTGCGGGCACTGTGCTGCGCACTGGAGCACGTGGAGCCGGGTCATCGCCTGATGCAGGCATTACAGCCCCGCCTGAATCGCTGCCTGGCACAAGACACGGATGATCAGGGCATGCTGGCGGCACTGGTACGGGCGGCATCCAACAGCCGAAGTGAAACCCTCAGGCGCGCCTGGCTTGCTCAGGTACTGGCCAGTGAACGCGCCCAGGAAACGGAAGTGCTGGTCGCGCTCGCAACGCGTTGCTGCGACAGCCTGAAAGACCCTGCGCTGTTGCAGGTTTTTCTGGAGCGCCTGGCGGCGGGGGAAACCGGCCAGAACGGATTTTCGCGCATCCTGGCCGACCTGATGTTCATGCCGACGTTGCGCCGCCCCATCATGGAGGCGTTTCGCAATCCCGATCGCAGCGACACCCTGTCAGCGGCCATCGGCGCCATGTTCGGCAGCAATTTTTCAAGCTAACGGCTCAGCCAAACGAGCGTTGCGCGCTGCATTGCGCCGCGCGCTATTGGATATTGGCTATTGATAGTCCTGTGGCAGCTCAAGCTTGAGACCGAGCTGCTGCACCTTTTTCTCGGACGCGCTGCGATACAGGTCGCGCACCCGTGAGCCTTTGGGCTTGGTGAGGTAATACAGCAGGCTCGCCGCCACTTCGGGTGCCAGCTCCTGCTCCTCGCCCCAGCGCTGAATAAAGGCCACCAGCGTATTGCTGCGCCCGTCGGGCAGCCCCACCGCCACCGGCACACTCAGATCCTCACCCTCGCGAACACGGCGCGACATCACTTCGTAGTTGTAGCGAAAGTCCGGTAGCACCCGCCGTTGCTCTTCGCTGCGCAGCCGAAACCAGCCAGTGGCACGACCCGCCTGATACACTGCCGGATGAGACCATTCATGCCGCGTCGGACGCTCGGCATGCATACAGGCCTCTTCATAGGCCCGCAGTACACCGGGAAGACCAAAATCGCCCTCCTGTTCATGCAGGATCTTGAGAAATTCAGAGATGGTCGGCATCCAGGCCAGCTGCTCTTTGCAGTGGTCGATCGCCGCCACCAGCTCGCGCTCGCCATAGCCACGCAAACTGAGCGCCCATTCACGCTTGGCAATGCGAATTTCATCCTGGGTTTCAAAGCAGCTTTTGAACTTGTGGCCATAAATCGCCATAAAGCGGGCAAACAGCATGTTGACCAGCGCCTTGGTTTCCAGCGGCAGGGGCCCGGCATCGGTCTCGCCCTCGGAGCGGCGGTTACCAGTCGGTGTCGCGGATGTCCATGATTGCTGCGGTAACCTGTTTGCGTTTTTCCCGAGTATCTCGGCGGGTGTTTTCATTGTTAAAACCTGTCTGTCGCTCTTTGTCGGCGCCGGTGTTGCGGCCATCGCGGGTCTGCTTGCGTACCCATTCCCGTTTGACCCAGGCGAGGAATTTCTGATCCCAGTTGGTTTCCTTGCGGTCCTTGTCGAGCCAGTAGAGCACGAACTCGTCGAGCAGGCCTTCAGCATACTCCTCGGCGATATTGTGCCGTGGCAGCAGCGCAAAGAATGTTGCCGATGGCCGCCAGCCAAGCTGCATCGGTTTGAGCTGCTGGTTGCGCTCTTCATGCTGCTCGAACAGTACCTGCAGCTCGTCCTTGTGGCGGCGCCAGCCACTTGCGCCGCCAAAGGTCGGTGCAGGCCCGCGCGCCTGAATCGTTTGCGGCTGCGGTTGCGGCCGCAATGCCTGGCGTGTCAATGGTCGCGGTGGCGTATCGCGCACATCCAGCCGGCTTAACGTATCGGCTTGGCTCTCCGGCTCGGCGCTTCTGGTGGCGCCTGTATTCGGCCGGCGCCCGCTGCGGTCAAGATGACTGGCAGTCGCCGCCTCCGTCGCGTGCTCGGGTGCTGGCGCAGGCTCAGACTCAGACCTGGACCAGGCTGCATGAGCCGTCTGCACAGCGCTGTCGCTTTCAGGCTCTGGCACAGCCTCTTCTTCTGCAACCGTGCTCGCGTCACGCGCCGATGCTTCTTCAGTAACAGGCTCTTCGATGGCGGCCTGGGACTGCAGACTTAACCTCACCAGGGCGCTGTCGACAGACCCCCTGATACAGCCCTGGCGCACCAGGCTTTCGGTCACACTGCGCAGGTAGGCCTCATCCCAGAAATCGGCGATTTTCAGCCACTGCGCCCGGCTGAGTACCAGTTCGGCGGGCTCTGCTCGCCCGCCAGTACGGGCCCGGTCGTGATAAATAGCCAGCAACAACGCCTCATCGCTGCCGATGCGGCGGGCCAGGGAGGGATAAAACAGAATCGGTTGTTCCGGGAAGCGATAACCCATGAGACTCCAGAGAAATAAATGTGGGCAGGCAGGCGCCTGTCCCTTGACCGTCGACGTCCCGACACGAACACGGCTCAGACCGCACTTCAGCCATCCTGGGCAAAAACTTCCACTGCACGCAGTACATCGCAGCGGCTGATCTGTCCGACCAGTCTGCCACGCTGCACCACCGGCAAGCGGCGCATACCTTTACTGATAAAGGTATCGGCGACCTTGATGATATCGGCATCATACTCGATGGTACAGATATCCTGCGACATGTACTGCGCAACCTTACCGCCAAACTCCTCTTCATGGTAGGTCAGCGTAAGGATCGCACGCAGGCAATCCACCTCCGACAGCACCCCCACTAACATACCCTCTTCATTCACAACCGGAGCGCCGCTGATTTTCCTCTGCAAAAGCTGATGTATGGCCTGGAACAAGTCGGTATCCGGTTTAAACGTCACCAGGTCCCGAGCCATGTAATCCGATGCCTTGACGGATCTGAGCATAAAGATGCCTCCTTAATCCAAAGCGCCATGAACGTTCCCGGCAACGTGCCGCCAACGCCCACCTGTCTGAATATCAACCCGGCGGATTAATACATGAAGCAGGAATGCGCAATCATTGGGCCTTCCTTTGAAAAGATGGCCCATCGCGAGCGCCCCCCTGCCCCCAAACAAGTCCAGCATGCCCGCGCACGTGCGCCGGCTCTTGTGGGTTAGAGAGCCGCTGGCGTGACTGGCAAATCAGGCAGGGAACCCTTTTGCCAGTCAGATTAATAGTAGTTCAGCCTGCTTCAGTGAGCGGATCGGGGCGCAGCAAGGCCCGGTGAACAGACGCGTCTGTGCGCCAGATCATGACCGGGCACCGATTAAGGTTCGGTTTCATGCCACCTGGCGATGAAGCTGCTAAATTGGAGGCACGCCCCATAACAGTAACGAAAAGACAGCGGAGCGCCGGCGCATGATCCTACCCCCTGAAAAAATGGCTCCGCTAGAGCCCCTGCGGCTCGGTATCGACACCCGCCAGGAGCTCATTATCTACCTGCACGCGGACAGCCCGGTATGCCGCTCCGAGGGCTTTTCGGCGCTGTCACGCGTTCTGGTATCAAGTAACGGCAACCATATTATCGCGACCCTCAATATCGTTAACGGCGACCTGGTGGCCAATGGCCAGATCGGATTCTCGGAACCGGCCTGGAAACGGCTCGCATTAGACGCGGACGCCCACATCAGGGTATCCCACCCGGCACCGGTACAGTCGCTATCCTACGTGCGCGCCAAGGTGTTCGGTCACACACTGGAACAGCCACAGTTGCAGAGCATCATCGAGGATATCGTCGACGGTCGTTATGCCGATGTGCATGTTGCCGCGTTCATAACGGCCTGCGGTGCCGACAACCTCAGCCTGCAGGAAGTTACGGCGCTGACCCGCGCCATGATCCAGGCCGGCGACACCATCGACTGGGAACTGCCCATGGTGATCGACAAGCACTGTGTCGGCGGCCTGCCCGGCAACCGCACCAGCCCGATCGTGGTCTCCATTCTAACGGCCTGTGGCCTGACAGTACCCAAAACCTCGTCACGGGCAATCACGTCTCCGGCGGGCACGGCCGATACCATGGAAGTGCTGACCAATGTCTGCCTGGACAGGGAGCAAATGAAGGATATCGTTACCCGAGTCGGTGGCTGTCTGGCCTGGGGCGGCTCAGTCCGCCTGAGCCCCGCCGACGATCTGCTGATACAGGTGGAACGGGCGCTGGATATCGATAGCGAGGGTCAGCTGGTTGCCTCGGTGCTGTCCAAGAAAATCGCCGCCGGCGCCACCCATGTCCTGATCGATATTCCGGTAGGACCCAGCGCCAAGGTACGCAGCCGCGCCTCCGCCGACAAACTGGCCGATACCTTTCGCCAGGTGGCGGCTGAACTGGGACTCAATGTGTGCATCCTGTGCACCGACGGCAGCCAGCCGGTTGGCTGCGGCATAGGTCCTGCGCTTGAAGCCCTGGATGTACTGGCGGTACTGCAGAACAAGCCCGATGCCCCCCTGGATCTCAAGGATCGCGCCTGCCAGGTCGCCGGTGCCATGCTGGAAATGGCTGACCTCGCCGAACCGGGTCTGGGCGAGCCCATGGCACGCGAGAAGCTGGAAGCCGGCGATGCCTGGGGCAAGTTTCAGGCCATCTGCATGGCGCAGGGCAGTCTGAAACGTCCCCCTGTCGCGCCCTATCGTTATAACCTGACCGCCCACGAGGCGGGTGTTGTCAGCGCCATCGACAATCGCCTGCTGTCGAAAATTGCCAAACTAGCCGGCGCCCCCATAGACCCTGCCGCCGGTGTGCATATTCCGGTCAAGCTCGGCGATCGCATCGAACCCAATGAGATACTGCTGAGCATTCATGCCGAAAGTTCGGGCGAGCTGAATTACGCCGTCGATTATCTGGAACAGCACCCCAATGTTGTCGAGCTACAACCTCTCTCGGAGACCGTCACATGAAGCCTCTGCTGTTTAACCTGGCCCCGGACCCTGCAGTGGCGGCTCGGCTGG
>NZ_KB899101.1:0-31665 GCF_000378045.1 Marinobacterium rhizophilum DSM 18822 | reverse complement strand
CGGCTCGGCTGGTGAGAATGGCGCAGCCAGCACGCGTCAACACCGTCGCGCTACAACCGCTTTCGGAGCCCGTCACATGAAGCCTCTGCTGTTTAACCTGGCCTCGGACCCTGCAGTGGCGGCTCGACTGGCGCAACTGCTGCCGGCAGACAGCGGCGAACTGGAGCTGCACCGGTTTCCGGACGGCGAGTCCTACCTGCGATTTCACACCGAGTGCCAGGACCGGGATTGCCTGCTGTTTTGCAACCTTCATCATCCGGATGAGAAGCTGGCACCGCTGCTGTTCGCCGCGGCGACCCTGCGTGAGCTGGGCGCGAGCCGTCTGCTCCTGATCAGCCCCTATCTGGGTTACATGCGCCAGGACATCCGTTTCAAGCCGGGCGAATGTGTCAGCTCGCGTGTGTTTGCGCGCCTGCTATCCGACCATTTCGATGGCCTGATTACCGTCGACCCTCACCTGCACCGCTACGCATCACTCGATGAAATCTACAGTCTCAGAAGTATTCTGGTGCCCGCCGCGCCGCTGATCGCACACTGGATACGCCAGCAGATACGCCATCCCCTGCTCATCGGTCCGGATGCAGAAAGCGAGCAGTGGGTCAGCGATGTCGCCAATCTGGCCGGGGCGCCCTGGCAGATTCTGCACAAGGAGCGTCATGGCGATTATACGGTTGACGTATCACTGCCGGACGTCGAACGCTGGCGCACGCATACCCCGGTGCTGGTCGACGACATCATTTCCAGCGGTCATACCATGCTGGAGACACTGCATCACCTGCAGCAGGCAGGCCTGCCGCGCGCCACCTGCATTGCCGTGCATGGCATATTCGCCGGCGATGCCTATCGCCAGCTGCAGGCTTGTGCCGATGTCATTTCGACCGACTGCATCCCCCACCCCAGCAATGCCATCCACATCGCCGAGGCGCTGGCGGCAGCTTGCCGCCACTGGCTACAGGGCTGATGCAACCGGAGCACATCACCGGACCCGGTATCGACCTGGTGCTGTACCGCCAGTTCATCGCCCCGTCCGACAGTGCCCGGCTGCTGAGGACACTGAGCGAGGAAATCCACTGGCGGCAGGATCGCATTCGGCTGTTTGGCCGCGAACATGCCATTCCCCGGCTGCAGCAATTTCAGGGCGAGGCCGGGCTGCATTACCGCTACTCCGGACTGCAGCTTGACGCAGCGCCCTGGCACCCGTTAGTCGAACAGCTACGCCAGAAGATCGCTCAGGTTGTGCCCTGGACGTTCAACTGCGTGCTGCTTAACCTGTACCGCGACGGCAGCGACAGCATGGGCTGGCATAGCGACGATGAGCCTGAACTGGGGCTCAACCCGGTCATCGCCTCACTCAGTCTGGGCCAGCCCCGGCGCTTTTTGCTGCGTCATCGACAGCTCCCCCAGCAGCCCAAAATCGAGCTCACACTGGATGACGGCTCCCTGCTGTTGATGCGCGGCAGCACCCAGCACCACTGGCAACATGCCCTGCCTCGAACCCGCCGCGCCTGTGCGCCCCGCCTTAACCTGACGTTTCGCTACATCACGGGCTGACACCCTGCTCTTTCCCTGCGCCGCCCCCTGACATCAGCGACCCTGGAACGTTAAAATGCGCGTTGCACAGGAGATCCGTTTACATGAATCAGGTTATCGAGCTACTCAAGTCCCACCGATCCATCCGCAAGTTTACCGCCGAGCCGATCGAGCAGAGTACCGTGGAGGAGTTGGTGCGCGCCGGCCAGGCCGCGGCCACCTCCAGCTTTCTGCAGGCCTGCACCGTGATCCAGGTGCAGGATCAGGCCAAGCGCGAGCGTCTCGCCGCCTGTGCAGGCAATCAGGCTTACATTGCCGCGGCACCGACCTTCCTGGTGTTCTGCGCCGACATGAAGCGCCACCAGCTGGCCTGCGACATGCACCAGGCCCAGATGCAGGCAGGCTTCACCGAACAGTTCATCACCGCTACCGCCGACTGCGCCCTGTTTGCACAGAACGTCGCCGTCGCCGCCGAGTCCCTTGGGCTGGGCATCGTCTATATCGGCGGCCTGCGCAATCAAATCGCCGAGGTCGCAGAACTGCTTGAATTGCCGGATCTGGTATATCCGGTATTTGGCATGTGCCTGGGCTTTCCTGACCAGGATCCGGAAACCAAGCCGCGCCTGCCCCTGTCGGTGGTCCTGAAGCAGGATCGCTACGACGACAGTTCCGATACCAGGATCATCGAACAGTATGATGCAGAGGTACGCGAGTACTACCGCACCCGTACCGGTGCAAGCAAGGTAATGAGCTGGAGTGAACAGATATCCGGCATGCTGATCAAGGAAGCCCGCCCGCACATGCTGGGATTCCTGCAACGCTGCGGGTTTCTGAAGCGCTGAGTTGGCGCAAGCCCGGTCTTCGGGCGAATCACCGACGTAATTCGCCCATGGAATGAGCTCCAACGGGTCGCGAATTAGATCGCCGCCGCGAGCCCCTGGATCCAGGCATCCACTTCGGCTTCCGGATCCATGGTTTCACAAGCATCCAGAAACAGCGGCGAAACCAGTTCGCGCAGCTGCAGTTCACGCAGCAGGTCGGCTACCTGGCGGCCACCCTCGGCGAAATCATCATAGGAGCTGTCGCCACGGGCAATCACGCCAAATCCCACCTGGGGCATCAGCGGGAAGCGGTCGCGCAGCTCCAGATACAGGGGCAGCAGGTTTTCCGGCACTTCCCCCTGGCCAATCGTCGCAGAACACACCAGCAGAACTTCCGTATCCGGGGCGACCACGTCGTCAAACTGTGGCTGACGCAGCACGGTGGCATCATGACCGAGCGCTTTTAGCTGCGCCGCACAATCATCGGCAATCTCCCGAGTCGCCCCGAACGTTGTTCCTACCAAAATCTTGATGTTTGCCATATTCCGCCCGGTCCTCGTTAATGTTTTGCAAGCGCAACATTTTAGTGAAAAGGCTGGGCGATATAAACCACCCATGTTCGCGCCTGGCAGGCCCAATCCCCCGACAAAAATGGCTCGCCAAATTCCCCCGCCTGAACTAGCTTTTAGACTGTAGTCATCAAAGGAGATGTATCATGCCTGCCAGCCATGTATCCCGCCTGCTCGAAGAGCTAGAACGCAAAGCCCTGTACGAGAACAGCCTGACCGACTTCAAGGTAACCCTCGCGCGCGAGGACCTTGTCAGAATAGAAGCCCTGGCAAGTGCTTTCGGCCTGACCCGCGATGAAGTCTGCACATCTCTGCTGCATACGATCCTGCAGGAGGTGGAAGAGAAAATGCCCTATCGGCCGGGCCCAAAAGTCATACGCATAGAAGACGGCGACCCCATTTATGAGGATGTCGGCCCCATGCCCCGCTACCTCGATGCCAAACGCAAAATTGAAAAGGCGCGTGACTGCGCCTGAACCCGCGCAGTCAATACAGGCAATGCAGGCAGGGAGATCGCTTAACGGTAACACAAGGCCACGCTTAACCATCGCCCCCAGGCGACAAGACCCAAACCCCAACCGAATGCCAGTCCAGACTCTCAGCTGACTGGCATTTTCATTGACGTGCGCATGACTGGGCCGCGCGCAGATAAAGCGCGTACAGGACAGGCATAAAAAATCCGGAACCCCTCACCAGGATTCCGGATTTTTTGCTGACAGATCAGAGCTCCTCGCTCTGATCAACGCGAAACGAGATCAGGCGGAACGGGCGATGATCTCTTTCCACTTGGCGGGTCCGGTGTTGTGCACCGACTCGCCGTTGACATCCACAGCCACCGTCACCGGCATGTCCTTGACCTCAAACTCGTAAATGGCTTCCATACCCATTTCCTCGAAGGCCAGCACCTTGGCGCCGACAATCGCCTTGGACACCAGGTAGGCGGCACCACCGACGGCCATCAGGTAAACGGCCTTGTAGTCCTTGATCGCTTCGATGGCCACGGGACCACGCTCGGACTTTCCGATCATGCCCAGCAGGCCCGTCTGATCCAGAATCTGACGGGTAAACTTGTCCATCCGTGTCGCGGTGGTGGGACCCGCCGGTCCTACTACCTCGCCCGCTACCGGATCAACCGGCCCAACGTAATAGATGAAACGGCCGCGCAAATCGACCGGCAGCTCCTCACCCTTGTTGAGCATTTCGATCATGCGCTTGTGGGCGGCATCACGGCCGGTCAGCATCTTGCCGTTGAGCAGCACGGTTTCGCCCACTTTCCAGGTCGCAACCTCTTCCGGCGTAATACCATCCAGGTTAACCCGGCGCGTATTGGCACCGACTTCGGCGGTAACCTGCGGCCAGTCTTCCAGGCTCGGCGGCGTCAGGATAGCCGGGCCATTGCCATTAAGGGTGAAGTGGGTGTGGCGCGTTGCGGCACAGTTGGGAATCATGCACACCGGCAGGGAGGCGGCGTGGGTCGGGTAGTCCTTGATCTTGACATCCAGCACCGTGGTCAGGCCGCCCAGGCCCTGGGCACCGATACCCAGCGCATTGACCGCATCCATGATTTCCAGACGCAGTTCTTCAACCCGGTTCTGCGGGCCGCGCTCGCGCAGTTCGTGGATGTCGATGGGGTCCATCAGTGACTCTTTGGCCAACACCGCGGCTTTCTCGGCGGTACCACCAATGCCCAGGCCCAGCATGCCCGGCGGGCACCAGCCAGCCCCCATGGTGGGGACAGTCTTGACCACCCAGTCAACAATGCTGTCGGAAGGGTTCAGCATCACCATCTTGGACTTGTTCTCGGAACCGCCACCCTTGGCGGCGATCTGCACATCCACTTCATCGCCTTCAACGATTTCGTAGTGGATCACCGCCGGCGTATTGTCCTTGGTGTTCTGACGCTTGCCGGCGGGATCCGCCAGGATGGAAGCACGCAGCACGTTGTCCGGGTGCGTATAGGCCCGACGCACACCTTCGTTGATCATGTCGGTAACGCTCATCCTGGCGTCCCAGGTCACGTTCATCCCCACCTTTACAAACACGGTAACGATACCGGTGTCCTGGCAGATGGGTCGACGCCCTTCCGCACTCATGCGGGAGTTGATCAGGATCTGGGCCATCGCATCCTTGGCGGCCGGGTTCTGCTCTTTCAGGTAGGCTTCGTGAACGCCCTGCACAAAGTCGATAGGGTGATAATAGGAGATGAATTGCAGCGCATCTGCGACGCTGCTGATGAAATCGTCTTGGCGAATCACGCTCATTGAGACTCTCCGTCTGGCTCAGGCTATGTAGGGGCAGCTCTTGTCAACCGGCTGCTTGAATTTGTTGCGGCGCGATTATACACCAAAACGCTGCGCTCGCTGTTATGCCCTTGGTATAACACCGCAGGCTGGAAGAAAACCGCTACGCATTCGGCAATCCGGGCATGCGTGCGACGGGTTTCGCTGCGGTTTACCTGCCCTGCATCCCACCCGGCTCAGGTGTCGTTATTCAGCACCAGAGACTCGAACAGCAATACGCCCCAGCCCAGCAGTTCCTCGTCGAAATCGAAGGTCGGGCTGTGGTGGCCGCCACCGACCGGTGAGCCCAGAATCAGGTGGGTCGCCTGGCCGCCCTGCTCACGCACCTTCTGGATCAGAAAGCCGGCATCCTCGCTGGCCGAGACCAGGAAACTGTCCTGCAATAGTGCTTCGGGCAGCCCGAGTGCCAGTGCAGTCGCGGCCACCGACGCCGCCAGATCGCGACTGTTGGGATAGCTGGAAAACTCGGCGAATACGCTCTTCTCCCACGCCACCCCGTTCATCCGCGCAGCGCCGTCGAGCACCTGTTCTGCCGCATCGGCCATAAAGTCGCAGATGGCGTTGTCGGCGCCGCGCACCTCGTAGCGCAGCCGCACTTCGTCGGCAATCACGTTCTGGGCATTATCGGAGCGAAACCGACCGACATTGACCCGCGACATTCCGCCACTGTGGCGTGGCAGCGCGTACAACCCCTGTACCGCCTGGCAGGCTGCCAGGAGCGCGTTGCGGCCATCCTGGGGCGCGTTGCCGGCATGGCTGGCGCGGCCACGAAAGACGACATCGTAAATCCGTGCAGCAATCCAGGTCGCATCAAACACGATGCGATAGCGATCCAGAATTCCCAGATGCAGCGTCAGGAAGCGCTCCACCTCGGCCAGCTGCGGTAATCCTGCGAAAACCGCACCGCCACCGGCCACTTCTTCGGCCGGCTGGAAGAAAAGATGCACTCGGCCATTCCAGCGATCGCGGCTCGCCGCCAGCCGTCGCGCCAGCCCGAGACCAATCGTCAGGTGACCGTCATGGCCGCAGGCATGCATGATGCCGGCATGCTCCGATGCAAACCCCTCGGCCGCGGGCCTGTGGCCCATCTCGGGGCTCTCATTGATCGGCAGTGCGTCGATATCAAACCGCAGGCCGTACACGCGACCGGGCCCGCCCCCCTCCAGGGTCGCGACAAGGCCAGTGCGATTGCCCCGCATCCCGGGCAAATAGCGGTTCCCCGCGCCCAGTGCGCGCTCGGCACGCTCCCAGGCGGCGCGGTCCGTGTCGCTGTCCGGTGGATTGCCGGGCGGCTCCCGGTACAGCGCGTCCCCCCATTGGACGGTATATCCCAGCGCTTCCAGCTCCTCGCACAGGCGTGCGGTGGTCAGGTACTCGGTCCAGGAAAGTTCCGGCGTTCGGTGAAAGCGCCGACGGGTCTCGCTCAATTCCAGCATCAGATCCCGATCGGGACAGGGCGGCAATTCGGACATGCAAGGCTTCCTTTTATTTCAGGGTTCAGATCAGCTCAGGTTGCCGGGATCGACGTTTACCGACTTGCGCGCGCTGAACGCCTGCAGCCCCTCCGGTGCCAGCGCAAGCGAACCATTGCCAGATGCGTGCTGGCCGATCCAGCCCAGGCGGGCATCAACGAAGTTACAGCGATTGACATACACCGTCCCGGTATCCACCGCCGCAACAAAGCGCTCGGCACGCTCGCGCGAGCGCGTAAAGATCGACGCGGTCAGGCCGTAGCGACTATTGCACACCTGCTCGACCCCCTCTGCGTCATCGACGACTTTCATCACGGGCAGTACCGGCCCAAAAGTCTCCTCTTTCAAGACCCGCATCTGCCCAGTCACATCGGCCAGCAGCGTCGGCTTGAGGAACTCGGTGCCGCCGTGCGTTTCGATCTCTCCGCCAGTACAGAGCTTCGCCCCCAGGCGCTGGGCCTGCTTCACCATATCCAGCAATCCTGACACCGCTTTCCGGCCGCCATACAGGGGGCCGAGAGTCGTTTCAGCCGCCATCGGATCACCGCTGACCTCGGCGTCCATCACTGCCTGGGCCCGGTGAAGAAATTCGTCGTACAGGCTTGCGTGCACAAAGACCCGTTTCACCGCGCAGCAGGACTGGCCGGAATTGTGCAGCCGCCCGATCTTCACGGTCCACAAAACGGCCTGGTCGAGGTCGGCATCCTCGGCGATATAGGCGGCGTCGCTACCGCCAAGCTCGAGCGAACACTGGATAAACGGGTCCGGCACATTCTCATTGAAGGCCCGCTTGGCGATGCTCTGCTGCACCACGCGCCCGCCCTGCACGGATCCGGTGAAAACCAGATGATTGATGTCGGCCTCTTCGATAATGCGTGCCGAGACATCGAAGTCCACCACCGCCTGGCTCAGCAGATGATCGATACCGGCCATCGAGCCGAACGCCTGTTCAAAATGGGCGCCCACCGAGGGCGTACTGGTATGCTTGAGCAGCACCGCATTACCACTCAGCAAGGCGCAGACGGACCCATTGATGGCGCAGAACAGCGGATAATTCCAGGGCGTAATAATGTAGACAACGCCCTTGGCGCGGCACTCGATCCGGCCCTCGAAGTGTTCGTCCTCATACTGCGGATGGCGGATGGGCGCCAGGGCACCGTCGGTGGCAAAGCGGCACAAATATTCTGCCCGCTCGAGCATGTACGTCAGCTCTTCGCTGGCCGCCGCCAGGGGCTTGCCCATTTCCCGGGTGATCCCTGCTGCAATCTCCTCAGCGTTATCGCGAAAATAGTCCAGCGCCTTGAGAACATGGCCGGCACGCTCGTGCGGCGAAAGGGCCTGCCAGGCCCGCGCCGCTTGCTGGCCGGCATCAACGCGCGCACTGACCGCCGCGAAAGTTTCCGATGGTTGCGAGAACACCTGCTCTGCGGTGTAAGGATTGACGACGTCGATATTGCTCATGGAGATGCCTCCAGCGGGTTTGAAAAAGATACGGGACCGGGTGCCTGTCGGGCGTCGCCCTGCCTCCTGCACCCCTGCAGCCGTGCGGGAAAAGCGACGCGGGTTATTTTCTGTACTCTGTCGCGTTAAACAGAACCGCAATGCATAAGCTACCTCCTTGCCGCCTCAACAGGGCTCAAAAGCTGCCTCGTTCAATCGCCGGGCGCGATTGAACGAGCAAACCCCGCAGGGATGAAGCACACGAATGTGCTGAACCAAACGGCTTTGCCAGGCAATGATCGGCTAAAGCCGACAGAGCCAGGGGTCAGCGCGCAGACAGGCGGCCGAACTCCCGAACAAAATTATCGATATCCTCAGCGCGGGTATCGAATGAGGTGACCAGACGGATTTCGGAGAAGGCGTCCCCCGGCCAGACCAGGCAGGGCGTCAGGCGCTGCACGGCATCCAGCCAGTCGGTCGGAACCTGTGCAAACACCATGTTGATCTCGACCGGCGCGCTCAGGGTGACCCCGTTGAGGCTGCCGAGCCCGCTGGCGAGCCGGCGGGCCATGGCATTGGCGTTGCCGGCATTGCGTCGCCAGAGGTCGTTCTCGAAATAGGCCAGGAACTGGGCGGCAAGAAAACGCTGCTTGGATGCCAGCTGCATGCCCTGTTTGCGGATGTAGGGATAGGCGCCCCGCAGCGCGGGATTAAGCACCACCACCGCCTCGGCCATCATCAGTCCATTCTTGGTGCCACCAAACGACAGCACATCGAAACCTTCAACGATTTCGGCAAAACTGACGCCCAGCGCCTGCACCGCATTGGCCAGTCGGGCACCGTCCATGTGCAGCAGCAGCCCCCGCTGCCGGGCAAAGGCGCCAATGGCACGCAGCTCCTCAAGACTGTAAACGGCGCCCCGCTCCGTGGCCTGGGCCAGCGAGATCACCCGTGGCTGGCTGCGGTGCACCACATCGAGATCCGCTGCCACCAGCTGCTCGATCCGTGCCAGCGTCAGCTTGCCACGCATGGCCGGCACCGGTATCAGCTTGCAACCGATGTAGTGCTCCGGCGCGCCACACTCGTCGACCTGCAGGTGCGCCTCCTCGGCACAGAACAATGCCTCGTGGCTCTGCAGCATGCCCTTGAGCGCCAGCACATTGGCCGCCGTGCCGTTGAACAACAGCAGTGTCTCGCTGTTCTCGCCAAACACCGCGCGAAATTGTTCCAGCGCCGCCGCGGTTACGGCGTCGGCGCCATACCCCGGCACGTGGCCGCGGTTAACCTCGGCAAGCTTGGCCATCACCTCGGGATGCACCCCCGAAACGTTGTCGCTGGCCAGCAGGTGCGCATAGTGGTTTTCCATCCTCACCTCCGCCTCAGCGAACCAGCACGTTACGGTCAACCTTGGTCAGGAACTCGCAACCACTGGCCGTGACTTCAACTGTATCGGACAGGAAGGCATCGCCGATACCCGAGCCCAGCAGCCAGCTCATCAGGTGGAAGGTCATGCCTTCGCGCAGGCGCATCTGGGAGTTGCGTCGCAATCCGACCGGTACGCCGCTGCCGGACCAGCTCGGCGGGTAGCCGATGCCGATGGAGTAGCCGCAGTGATGGCGCGAATAATGGGACAGGTCATTGGCATCGAGCACCGCCTGCCAGGCCTCGTACACGTCTCCTGCCAACGCACCGGGCTTGATGTTCGCCGCCGCCGCCATCATCGCCTCCTGGCAGATGGCGTTCACCTTCAGCGTCTCGGGCGGCGCTTCGCCGATAAAGACGAAACGGCCAATCGGGGCGTGGTAGCGGCGCGCGCAGCCGGCCATCTCGAGAAACAACAGATCGCCGTGCACCAGCGCCAGGTCTTCCCAGGTACCGTGTTCGTGGGCCAGGTTGCGAGTCGAGCGGACCAGCGGGACAAAACCGGGATAGGTGCCGCCGCGGCGGAACATTGCATCATAGATTGCGGCCATCACCTCCCGCGCGTTAACGCCGGGACCTGCGGCGGCGATGGCCGACAGCATCATCGAGTCCGAAATCGCCGCCGCCTGGCGGGTCATTTCGAGTTCCGCCGGGGACTGCACGATGCGAACGTCATCCACCAGGCTCTCGAGTTGCTGCCAATCGGCATCCGGCACACCATTCATGATGCCCTCGGCAATGGAATACGGCAGGAAAGTGCTGTTCATATCGATACCGATGACCGCCTTTGCCAGCCCGATATCACGCAGTACCTTCACCGTCTCACTGACGGCGGCAGACGGCATCAGGTAGGGCCGGCGCCGGGGCTCGCGAGTCGGAGCCCCCATCGTCACCGGCCAGGTGCTCTCGACCAGCGGCGCCTCACCGACCTCGCCGGGACTCGGCTCGGTACCGTCGGTATAGCCGACATGACGCACATCCGGTGCCTGATCCCGCACCGTCGCCTTTTCCATGGCCCGGGTGATGAGCACCGGCTGGCCCTCCGCCGGCAACACCAGTAGCTGGCAGGCAAAGTAACCCTGATGATCAAGACCCGTCAGATAATAGATATTCTCGGGGCTGGCGATGATGCATGCATCCAGCCCCCGCGCCGACATGCCTTCCCTGACCAGAATACGGCGCCGCTGATACTCGGCATCATCGAAATAGCGTCCACTGATGTTCTCCACGGCTGCACCTCCGAGTTAAGTCGAGTCTCGCTCCTTCATTCCTCCGGGGCCTGAACCCCTAAACCAGCCTAGTGGACAAGGGGGGCGGATTTAAATAGACATGAATAATGATCATGCAAAAACTGGGTTGGCCGAAGACGAACAGCAGTTTAACAAGCGCAGGCACGCCCATTAAAAAAGCGGCAAAAAACATGAAATGTGCTGAGATTGCGCACATAAACTGACTTTACAGGGAGAAATCAAGCCAAACGGAAAGCTTGCCAGCGAGACCGTCATGCCAGCAGAGTATGAACAGCATTAATTGTTAAGTCGTCAGCGGGCGAATCAGTGGCCCCTGCCACGGGCAGGGGCTACTTCAATATCAGGCGTAACGTGCGTAACGGGCGCGCTGCAGGCCGTACTGCAGGGGCACTTCAAACAGGGGGGTATAGAGAGAACCGCGCTCACCGGGCTTGCTCAGATAGAGCACAACGGAAGAAGCCGGGCTTTGCAGGTCGAGTTCGGGCCAGTGGACCGGAGGCTCAAAAGTGTTGTCCGCAGGCAGACGTCCGAGGGTAACGTGAGGCTTGAAATCGGTCTGGTCGTAATCGATGCCGGCGGCGATAGCCACCTGGACCATCTGATCATGCAGCGACTGCAACTCTTCACTGCCATCGCTCAGGGCAGCCACCAGCGCCAGCTGGCGGCTGACCGGATAGTAGTCGACTGCGTCGAGGCGCACCTGGAAAGGGTCGACCTCGGCAAGCTGCTCGCGAGTCAGGCGCTCAAGCGTTTCGACCTGGGAAATCTTGATGTCGCCCAGAAAACAGAGCGTCAGGTGATAGCTCTCGGACTCGACCCAGTTCACTTCCATGTTTCGATCGTAAGCGCACAGGGTATCAGCATGATCAGACAACCGACGTACCATCTGATCGTTCAGTTTGAGTGCAAAAAATGCACGTATATTCATCACTAGGAGCAGTTAGCCTTATAGATAGACGAGTCATTCTGCCTTGCGAACGTCACCGACGCAATGCCTGATTCAGCATTCGTAAAGCCGTGCCCGCCAGCCCCCGTCGTGGGGGGCTGTCCCGAAACATCGCAAGCACGGCGCGACAGCGCATTACTGCAGGCGCAACTGCAGATCGTTCAGCTGCTGACGCAGCTGCAGCAGTTGCTGATTAAGCTGCCGGCGGCTGCCATCGATGGCCTGAATCGCCTGTTCATTGACCCGCACGCGGCGGGCCACATCGGCATTGCCGGCACTGGCCTGCAGTGTTGCCACCTTGTCGCTGAGTACGCGCAATGCCTGCTGCTGGGCGATAACCTTCTCGGACTGCACCTCTTCACTGATACGCACCTGGGTATCCAGCGTCGCTACCGCGCGCTTCATCTCCTGCACGGTTTTATCCAGATCGGCCTTGATGCCGGACTGCCCTTTCTCAAGCCCGGACAAGGTCGCAAGCTGCTGTTCGATCCCAGCCCGCGCCTTGTCACCGGCCTGTTGCCCCGCCTGCAGGGATTTAACATCGCCGGCGCGGGCATCCAGTTCGGCGCGCAGGGTTTTAAGCTGGTCGTCCAGCTGCGCCAGCTGTGCCCGTTGCGCATCGAGCTGCTTGCTCTGCTGTGCCAGCGACTCCGTCTGGCTGGCCAGCTGCTTTTCCTGGGCTTCGAGTTTGGGTTTGTTGCTTTGGTAGGCAATCGTCCAGAGCTTGGCGATCTCGGAATCGAAATGCTGGTATTTCTCCAGTGCCCTTTTGCCCTGCTGTTCCAGCCGCCCGCTCAGCGTCTGCCCCGACTGGCTGGCACTGTCACTGGTGACTTCAAGCAACTGTTCCAGGTCGGCCAGCCGCTGTGCCACCTGGGACTGCTGTGCCAGGCTGGCGTCCAGGTCCTGCTGCAGGCCATATCCCCAGTAGCCCAGTCCGCTGGACGCGCCGGTCAACAACACCAGCACCATACTGTGCAGCAGGTTGCCACCGTTCTTTGCAGGCTCAGGCCGTGGGGCCGCCGGACGGTCTGCGCGACCGTGCGACGGATCAACGGCGGTGCGGGCAGCGCCTGCGCCGTGGCGAGCGTCATCCTGTGCCGGACCCAGATCAGGAATATCAAACTCTTGCGAACGACTCATAGTCGCAGTTCAACCTGTTTAGCCCCGAAAGAAGCTCACCCTAGCAGTTTTACCGCCCCCGCAAAAGTGTGCCGCCAGCGACGTGCTTCAGCCGAGGTTATAGACAAACACCACCAGTACCGCCGCCGGGCTGAGGAAGCGCAGCACAAAATGAAACAGCGTGAAAACAGCACCGTCACCGAGGCCGATACCATCGCGCAGCGTTTGCGGTTTCATCGCCCAGCCGGCATAGAGCGCAATCGCCAGACCGCCGATCGGCAGCGCCAGGTTTGATACCAGGAAATCGAACAGATCGAACAGGGTCTTGCCCTCGAAGCGCGCCATGAAATCCAGCGGGTGGAAATCCGCCCAGACATTGAATGACAGCACCGTGCACACCCCCAGCAGCCAGATCATGGCGCCGGACATCAGCGCACCCAGCATGCGTGATACGCCCTTGTCTTCCAGCCATTCCACCACCGGTTCGATCATCGAAATAGCCGACGTCACGGCGGCCACCAGCAAGAGGATGAAGAACAGGGTGCCAAACAGCACACCCCCGGTCATCTGGCCAAAGGCCAGTGGCAGCGTAACGAAAATGAGGCCCGGGCCGGCCCCCGGCTCAAGGCCGTTGGCGAACACCAGCGGAAAGATCGCAAGCCCCGCCAACAGCGCCACCAGGGTATCCAGCAGACCAATGGTCACGACAGTGCGGGCAATATTGACCTGCGGGGGAAGATAGGAGCCATAGGCCATCATCACGCAAATGCCGGTACTGAGGGTAAAGAAGGCATGCCCCAGCGCCGTCAGGACACCTTCGGTAGACAGCTTGCTGAAGTCCGGAGAAAACAGAAAACTCAGCGCCTGGGCAAAGTTGCCACGCACTGCCGCGTACCCCACCAGCACCAGCAACAACACGAACAGCAGCGGCATCAGCAGCTTTATACTGCGCTCCATGCCCGCACGGACACCGGAACCGGTGATCAGCACCACCAGCAGCATAAACACACTGTGCCACAGCAGCAGCGCGCCGGGGTCTTCCAGCAACTGGCCAAACAGCCCGCCGATGGTGGCCGCGTCAGCACCGCTGAAGAAGCCCTGGGCCGCCAGGCCGATGTACGCCAGCGACCAGCCGCCCACCACCGAATAGAACGACAACAGTACAAAGGCCGCCACAAAACCAACCCAGGCCATCCAGCCCCAGCGCAGTGACACCGCATCACGCCGGGCAAGCAGGGTCATCCCCTTTATCGGGCTGCAGCCGCTGCGCCGCCCCAGCAGGATTTCGGCGGCCAGTATCGGCAAGCCCACCACCAGGATACAAAGCAGATACACCAGCACAAAGGCGCCGCCGCCGTTTTCGCCGGTAATATAGGGAAACTTCCAGATATTGCCCAGGCCTACGGCGGACCCCGTGGCGGCAAGAATAAATGCCAGCCGGGAGGACCACTGCGGGTGCACTGCGGCCTCGCGACTCACGACGGCGCTACTGGCCGATTCGATGCTGGACATCAAATATCTCCTCAATCTGCAGCGCACCTGGCGGGATAATGCAGGTGTGCCGGGCCCTGGCCGATAGGCTGCAGCCATTAAATTGCACTCGGAATACCGTACTTTAGAGCAGCAGCAGGACCCCGATACGGGTGCGGTGGGCTTATGGCCCCATGTCCGCAAAAATTTCGGGCGCAAGAATAGCACAAACGCCCGCAGTTTTGCCGCCCCGCACAGGCTGGGAACAGCCGTGGCCCTGGCGGTTTCAGCGCTCCTGCAACTGCTCGCGGATCAGCTTTTTGTCGAGTTTGCCGACACTGGTTTTAGGCATCGTATCGACAATGCAAACTTCCTCAGGCACGGCCCACTTGCTTAACCGCCCCGCGCTCACAAACTGCATCAGGTGCTTTTGCAGTGCGCCCGGCTCCAGCTCTGCGTCCGGCGCCAGCACCACCAGTGCCATTGGGCGCTCATCCCAGCGCTCATCCGGCACGCCCACCACCGCCACCTCGGCCACGGCAGGATGCAGGCTGATCAGGCTCTCGATCTGCGCCGAACATACCCATTCCCCGCCGGACTTGATCACATCCTTGATACGGTCGCGAATATGCACAACGCCCTCTGGGGTGATACTGGCCGCATCCCCGGTATGCATCCAGCCTCCCTGCCAGAGCTGCGCGCTCTTGTGCTCATCACGGTAATACCCCTGGGCGAGCCAGGGAGCCCTGACCACCAGTTCGCCCACACTCCTGCCATCCTCGGCTACCCGCAGCCCCTGGTCATCGATCAGGTGCAGATCCACCAGCCCCACCGGCACTCCGGCCGCCATGCGAAGTGGAAGCTGCTGCTCCAGCGGCAGATCATGTTCCTGTGGGGTCATGAAGGAGGTACACAGCACCGGACAGCTTTCAGACAGCCCGTAGCCGGTGAAAAACTGAATACCGCGCTCGGCCATCTGCCGTACCATGCCCTCGGTCGGTGCCGCACCGCCGGTCAGCAGTTTCCAGCCGGCAAGATCGGTTTTGCCGGCCTCCTCGCAGTTCATAATCATCTGCAGCACGGTCGGAACACCGTGGGAAAAGGTGACGCCTTCATCCCGGTACAGCCGCACCATACGATCAGGATCGTAACGTCCCGGGTACACCTGCTTCACCCCCAGCAAGGTGGCCGCATAGGGCACACCCCAGGCATGGACGTGAAACATGGGCGTCATGGGCATGTAAACGTCCTCCGAGCGCAGCAATGCAATGCCCTCGTACGCCGCCAGGGTGGTGGTCAGGTTCAGGGTGTGCAACACCAGCTGGCGGTGACTGAAACACACCCCCTTGGGCTCACCGGTGGTGCCGGTGGTATAGAAGGTGGTGGCGACGGAGTTTTCATCGAAGTCGGGAAACTCATACTGGCTGTCAGCCGCCGCCAGCAGGGCTTCGTATTCGCCCAGTGGCGCCAGTGAAGTGGACGCAGGCTGGGCGGTGTCGCTGAGCTGAATGTAGCCCCGCACACCGGGCAGCGCCGGCGCCAATACCTCCAGCAGCGGCAGAAAATCATCGTGTACCAGTACCAGGTTGTCCTCGGCATGTTGCATGGTATAAGCCACCTGGTCGGGGCTAAGACGCACATTCACATGGTGCAGTACTGCGCCGATCATGGGCACGGCAAAATAGGCCTCCAGGTAACGATGGCTGTCCCAGTCCATCACCGCCACCGTATCACCGGCGCCGATGCCTGCCGCCCCCAGCACATGGGCCAGCCGGCAGATGCGCTCGTTCAGCTCGGAGTAGCTGTAGCGCATCGCGCCATGCACGATCTCCTGTTGCGACGCATAACGCTTGCCCGACAACAGCAGACTCTTGATCAGCAGCGGATACTGATAGGCCCCCCGACAGGGCTCGATTATTTTTGTAGGCATGACTCCATCCTGCACGGTTTTAAAAAGACAGTTTCAGTATGGAGACTGGGGCCCCACACGCCAGTAAAGCGGCACGGCCAATAAGCGATAACGCCTGCTTCCTCCCTTGACGGCAACGATCAGGGCAGCGACATGCCGGCTGCTCGATACTCGGGATCGCCACAGCGGCAGACGAAAAACGCACCAACATGACGCCTGAAAAATATTCCGCGCCAGCCTCTGGCGGACAGACCCGGTGCAATGCTATTGATAGGCAAGGAACGCAAGTGTCCGGCACCGCGAGACGCATGCCCGACCTGCGCGGCAGTCGTATTAACCCGTATATAGGGTCTGCTCCCGCGTTGCACGATTTTGAAGTTAGATGTGAGGGACAGTACTTCCTGTACATAACGGGCCAACAGGCCACCTGTTTTCCCGCCAGGCTAATACCGTTGCAAGCGCTGACTATACTGATAGCACGCGTCAGGATGTAAGACTCTGGATCATGTAAATGGGGAAGTATGTGCGATCGAATGGAAGCAAGACCGATAATGCGAAAAAGGAAGATCAGCCCGCGTCAGTAACCAAGCCGCGACCGCGGCGATGGAAGTCTTTGTTAGTCTTGTGGGTATCCCCGCTGGTCACCATTGCAGCGGTGGCCGGCTTGCTGGCAGTCCACGAAATCCGCACCGCCGAACTGCAGTCCAGCGAGCTCAGCCGCTACGCCCAGACGCTGCAATACACACTGCAACCCGGCCCCAGCGACGCCATTCTCTATCCGCAGCACGGCCCCTTTGACCTGCGCATGGGATATGCACGCCTGCCATCCCTGCTCGACCGGGCCCAGCTGCGGAATTTTGAAATTCTGCAGCAGACGCGTTTTTCACAGCCGCTGCTCAATTACGGTCAGCGCGGACTACCGCTGCCGTACCCGGAAAAGTCCCAGGTGGGCCTGGAAATCCGTGACTGTCGCAGGGAACCGTTATACGACTTCGCCTATCCACAGCAACACTATTCGAGCTTTGCCGCCATCCCCCCGCTGGTTGTGCACAGCCTGCTGTTTATCGAGAACCGCGACCTGCTGGACCCGGCGCAGCCGCGCGCCAACCCGGCGGTCGACTGGCCGCGCTTCGTCAAGGCGGCATTGTCACAACTGGGCAAACGGCTCGACCTGGCCGGCAATTCGGCAGGCGGCAGCACCCTGGCCACTCAGCTCGAGAAATACCGCCACTCCCCCGGGGGCCTGACCAGCTCGCCGAATGAAAAGTTGCGCCAGATGCTCTCGGCCAGCGTGCGGGCCTATCAGCAGGGTCCCGATACCCTGGAGTGGCGCCAGCGCGTGGTACGCGACTACCTGAATACCGTTCCCTTGTCCGCAGCGCCGGGGCACGGCGAAGTACACGGGCTGGCCGCCGGTCTCACGGCCTGGTTCAATGCCGACTTCGACCGGCTCAACCAGCTGCTCGGCTCCGCCAATGCCGCTGAACCGGCCGATGCCACGACCCTGGCGGCACGTGGCCAGGCGCTGCGCCAGGTCTTGTCCCTGCTGATTGCCCAGCGCAGGCCCTCCTATTACCTTAATCGCGGCCGCTCGGACCTGGCCACACTGACCGACAGCCACATACGCCTGCTGGCACAGGCGGGCCTGATTGACGATACGCTGCGCCGCGTGGCACTGGAGCAGCGGGTCGAATTCCGAAACTGGATCGACAACCCCATTCAGCACCAGATCGACAGCAGCAAGGGCATCAACGTTGCACGCAACCGCCTGTCCAGTTTGCTCGGGCTGCCGCTGTACGACCTCGACCGCCTCGACCTCGCCGCCAACAGCACCCTGAGCGGGCAGCTGCAACGCGATGTCAGTCAGTACCTGCGCCGCCTGGCGGACCCGGACTTCGCCACCGAAACCGGCCTGCTGGGCGAGCGCCTGCTGTCTGCCAGCAACACTGCCCAGGTGCGTTACAGCTTTACCCTGTTCGAGCGCAGCACAGACGGCAACCGGGTGCGGGTCCAGACCGACAATACCGACCAGCCCTTTGACATCAACGAAGGCAGCAAGCTCGAACTCGGCTCCACCGCCAAGCTGCGCGTGCTGGCCCATTACCTGGGCGTCATAGCAGAACTGCATCAGCGTTTTTCCGGCCTCAGCCGCACGGAACTGCTGGCCCTGGACATCACGGCAAACGACTACCTGACCCGCTGGGCACGGGACTACCTGGCCCGGGGCAACGACCCGGCGCTCGAAGCCATGCTGGAGGCGGCCATGGAGCGGCGCTATTCGGCCAGCCCGTACGAGCGCTTTTTCACCGGCGGCGGCCTGCATACCTTCAGCAACTTCCGACGCGAAGACAACGGACGCCAGGCCACCGTGCGTGAAGCCGTGCAGGAATCCCTCAACCTGCCCTTCGTGCGCCTGATGCGCGACCTGGTGCGTTACAGCACTTACCAGGCGCCCGGCAATGCCGCCGAGCTGCTGAAAGACGACAAGGACCCGCGCCGCGAGGACTACCTGCGCCGCTTTGCCGACAAGGAAGGCAAGGTATTTCTGCTGCGGTTCTGGCGCAAGTACCGCAACAAGACACCCCAGGAGCAGCTGGATATCTTCCTCGACGGCCTGCGCCAGACCCCGGTACGCCTGGCAGCCGTGCACCGTTACCTGATGCCCGATGCCAGCCAGGCCGAGTTCGATACGTTCCTGCGCGAGCGCCTGCCAGGCGAGGAACTGACTGAAAAGGAACTCACGGGCCTGTACAGCAAGTACGGCCCCGGTGCCTTTAATCTCACGGACCAGGGCTATATTGCCCGCGTCCACCCGCTGGAACTCTGGCTGCTGCGCTATCGGCTCGAACACCCCATCGCCACGTTCGTCGACACCGTCAGCGCCAGTGAAACCCAGCGCCAGGATGTCTATCGCTGGCTGTTCCGCACCCGCCACAAGAGCGCCCGCGACAGCCGCATTCGCACCATGCTGGAAGTTGAAGCCTTCCTCGATATCCATGAACGCTGGCAGCGCCTGGGCTACCCGTTCGAACACCTGGTACCCTCACTGGCGACGGCACTGGGCAGTTCCGGCGACCGCCCCGCGGCGCTGGCCGAACTCATGGGCATCATCATGAACGATGGCCTGCGCCTGCCAAGTGTGCGCATCGAGCAGATGGATTTTGCCACCGACACGCCCTACGAGACCCACCTTGGGCACCGTGCCAGCGGTGGCGTGCAGGTGATGCAGCCGGAGGTCGCCAGGGTCTTGCGCAAGGCGCTCAACTCCGTCGTCGAAGGTGGCACCGCGCGCCGCCTGCGGGGCACCTTTAATGACAACCTGGGCACCGCCCTGGACATTGGCGGCAAGACCGGTACCGGCGACAATCGCATTGAACAGGTCGGCCGCGGCGGCCAGGTGCTGCATTCACGGGTACTCAACCGCACCGCCACCTTTGTGTTTTACCTCGGTCCGAACCATTTCGGCACCCTCACCGCCTTCGTGCCCGGCAGTGATGCGAAAGACTTCAATTTCACCTCATCCCTGCCCGTCCAGGTGCTCAAGGGCATGGCGCCGATTCTGCAACCCTATCTGCAGCCCGGCAGCCGCTGCCTGCCCGAAGCTGCGCCCTTGCAGCAGGCCAGCGTGAACTGAGGACCCGTTCGCGATACCACGCGAGCCGTTGCCTCAGGACGTGGCTACAGGCAGTACCGTTATTTTCATGGAAACAAGGAAAAGCGCTATGGAAAGCCAATCAGAAGATCAAACACCGGCCGGTCGTGAGGAAGATAAAATCTTTCCTCAAATCGAAACCATCGTGTACCTGATGTTTGAAAACCGATCCCTGGACAACCTGCTGGGGTGGTTGTACGAGAACGACACCCCGAAAAACATGCTGCCCCCAGCGCCGCAGGGCCCACAGTTCGACGGGCTGCGCGAAAACACCTATACATTGCCATTAAAACCCCATTTCTGGAGCACGGTCGAGTACCACCCCATCCAGAAAGGCCTGGGCAAGGATGGCTTTACCGTACCGAGTCTCGACCCGAACGAAGGCTATCCCAATGTACTCAACCAGCTGTTCGGTGATGCAAGAAACACCGTAAAAGCGCCTCCATCCCAGCACAGACTCGCGCCCATGCAGGGATTTTTGCAGGATTTCGACGCAAACGATGATACCTGGGATGAAACCCTGCAGATCACCGAAACCTACACCCCTGCAGACTTGCCGGTGATTAACGGCCTGGCCAGACAGTATGCCGTCAGTGACCGGTGGTACTGTTCAATGCCGACCCAGACCAATCCAAACCGGGCCTTTTCCCTGTGCGGCACGGCACTCGGGCGCCTGGTCAATAAACATTTAACGGCGATAGAGCAGTTTAAAACACCGACCATCTTTAACGTGCTGGCGCAAAAAGACACCTCGATGGGGATCTATTATCACGACATATGGCACAAGGGTAAGTGCTTTACCCAGTACACCTTTCCCGCAATGGACGCGGTGCCGTCCTCCTTGCTGAGCATTGAAAACATTAACGACCCAGCCGAGGGCTTTTTTGCCCGGGCCAAAGCGGGCACGCTTCCCGAGTTCAGCTACCTAGAGCCCAAATGGGGCTATGGAATTGGCCCTGATACTATGCACCAGGGTAACGATTACCACCCGCCCACGGATGTGCGTTACGGCGAAAAGCTGCTGTACGACGTTTACACTGCCCTTAAGTCAAACCCGCAAGCCTGGAAGAAAACCCTGCTGATTGTGACTTTCGATGAACACGGCGGCACCTACGATCACCATTCACCGGCCTGGGGCGCGCTTAACCCCGGCGACAAGGCGAGCCTTGCATCCCGTTTCAAGTTCAACCTCTATGGCGTTCGCGTACCCGCCTTGCTGATTTCCCCGTATGTGGTACCCGGAACCGTGTTTCGCCAACCCGCCGATTCACAGTATCCATACGATCACACCTCCATCCTGGCCAGCCTGTTGAAATGGAAAGGTATTGACCCCGCCGGGGCAGGCCTGCTGAATCGTGTCGCCGCGGCACCCAGTTTCGAAACTGCGATATCCGACGAGATCGTCAACCCGGGCATCGACCTGCCCGACCCGGGTGACCAGTATCAGTTAAACATGGATGCTGAGGATCCCTTTGCCGGCATACCGGCCAGTGTTGTGAGGTATATTTATTCCACGGCGACCACGCAGCAAGGCCTGATGCGGCTGCTGGCGGACTACAAGCGCAGCCTGCAGGACTGAGCGCCCAAGCTGAATGTCCGGACACCGCATCGGCCGATGCACGGCATGCGTACCTGATCCCTGTAGCGATTGAGGAAAATGGGTGGAAGTAGAGAACTTCTCCATGCTGGACGGTTTACTGGTCGCCCTGTCCGTGGCCATCGCCGCCGTATTATTGCGCAGAGAGGTTCGCGACGCGCCCTTCTGGTGTGCCACCGTCACGCCGCTGGCCTCCATTATTGGCAGCGGTTTTCTGGTCGTGGTACCGCTGCTGGCCGGCATTGCCGGGACCCTGTCCCTCTTTGCCATTGTCGGCATCGTGCTGCTGTCGTTCTGGCTGGGAAAGGCCATACGCTTCAACATCCTGCATGACGGGCGCACCCCCAGGGTGGATTCGGATCCGTTCGCACAACCGCTGGAGCGTCTGTCAGACCTGGCGCTGGCCGGCGCCTATGTGATCTCGATCACCTTCTATATCCGCCTCATGTGCGGCTTCGTGCTCACCGGCGTCGACGCCTACAGCAGTTTCAACGCCGATGCGCTGGCGACACTGGTGCTGCTGTTCATTGGCATCTACGGACTCAGGCGTGGGCTGCATGGCCTGGAGCGGCTCGAGGAGTACTCCGTCACCATCAAGCTGTCCATCATCGCTGCGCTGTTGGCGGCCCTGGCCTACTACGATGCCGACACCGGTTACGACCTGTCCGGGCTGCCCCTGCCTGAGAGCAGCCTGTGGGAAAGCCTGCGGCACCTTGGCGGCATGCTGCTGATCGTGCAGGGGTTCGAAACGTCGAAGTACCTGGCATCGTCCTATGACGCCCCGCTCAGAGCCCGTTCAATGCGTCTCGCCCAATTGGTGGCCGGCGTTATCTACGTCGCCTTCGTAGCGCTCGCCATGCCACTGATGGCCCCGTTCGCGCGGGTGGCTCCCAATGAAACCGCAATCATTGACCTGTCCGGCAACATTACCCTGATCCTGCCCGTCATGCTGGTAGTGGCGGCCAGCATGAGCCAGTTCAGCGCCGCCATCGCCGACACCATCGGTGCCGGTGGCGTGGTTGAAAACGAAACCCGAAAACGCCTGTCCGCCCGCAGCAGTTATGCCATTATCGCCTGCCTCGCCGTGAGCCTGATGTGGGCCAGCAACATTTTCGAGATCGTGGCGCTCGCGTCCCGGGCCTTTGCCTTCTACTACATGCTGCAGGCGGTGCTGGCTGCCCGCCTTGCCGCCAAGGTCAGCACCGGGAGGCAACGCTACTGGCTGCTGTTCTCATACTCCAGCCTGGCACTGCTGCTGCTCGCCATCGTGCTGTTCGCCCTGCCCGTGGAGGCATGATGACAATAGCAGCCCCTATGGCTGCTCTTTATTCACCGCTTTTATGTACACCTTCAGGTTACTGAAACGTTACAGGCCCCAACACGGTAGCCCGACCACTGACAGCACGCCTACGCGATTGATAAACAAGAACTCTTTGCCTTATTCAACGCCGTACGCCGGCCTGGTCGTGGAATCAAATCCCGATACTGTTAAGCAGCAGATACAGACCGGGGCCTCGGCTATAAACGGCCAAGCAGCCAAGCCTCTGACTCATAAATGCTTTTGGGTATCTGGCATGGCCTATGCGTTGTTTACGTAAGACGCACCCAGTTTCGTACCGCCGCACTTAACCCGAAGTCGACCCGGCCGGCTGACCGCATCAGGCATGAACGCCATCAGGGCGACAAGACGCGGATCGTCAGGGAGGCCACTCATGAATACAGCTGCATTACCACCTGGCTATGGCATCCTGATTCCGCTCGCCAGGGTACTTCCGGGTTACCGCTCCCAGCGGCTGATCACCATCCTCGCCGCCTTGCTGATTGTGGGTTTTGCGCTTGTGCCCCAGCAGGCCGAAGCCCGCTCTCACCACCTGCCCACCGAATGTGAACTCGATCGCGGCGACCTGGTCATCGGCCCGCCGGATCCTGGTGCACCAGGCCCCTATACAGCCGCGCGAGTCGAATACAGCTACGGAGACTCGGCGGCGAATCTCACTGATTTTCCTTACCCTGTGGAGCTGCGAGCCGAAGTAACCTATCCGGAGGAACTCGGCTGCGGGCCCTTTGCAATAATTTTCATCATGCACGGCGGCCACGCGACCTGCATCACCCAGGATATTAACGGTGAGCCAGGCCACCTGGGCGGAGGCTGGCCGTGCGAGCCAGTGCCCCAAAACCAGCAGGCCGGATTCTGCGACATGCTGCCGGCAGACCTCTGTAACCCGGCAAACCCGCTGTTTCCCAACTACAAGGGCTATCGTTATCTCACCGAGCGCCTGGCGAGCCAGGGTTTTATCACCGTTTCAATAAGCGGTAACGGGATCAACGATGCGGGCGTCACCAATCATGATGCCTGGGCACGCCTGTTTCAGCGCCACTTTGGCATCTGGACCGCATTTTCAACGACCAGTACCGCCCCCGTCGGCACCCTCTTCGTCGGCCGGGTCGACCTGAACCGAGTTGGGGTCATCGGACATTCCCGGGGAGGCGCCGGAGCCGCGCGCCTGCTGGACCGGATCGAGGAGCAAGGCGATCCTGGCGGCAGTCTGGGCTCCAAGGGGGATGGATTCAAAATACGGGGGGCGCTGCTGATCGGACCGGCGCCGGGCGACGACGATAGAGAGCAGACCATCACAGACACCCCACTGGGCATCATTCTGCCCTATTGCGACGGAGACCAGGACACCCTGCCCGGCGTCGGATACTTCGATGCGTCCCGCTACGCCGTCCCCGGCGATACCGCCAACAAGCACAGTTTCGAGGTGATCGGCGCGACCCACACCGGTTACAACAGCCTTTGGGATCCCGAGGGGAGTCCGTTCGAAACGGTGGATGACTGGATAGACCAGTACGGCACCGACGGCCCCTTCTGCCAGCCTCCCGGTGAAATGTACAGCCAGCGCCTGACAACCGAGCAGCACCAAGGTTCGCTGATTGCGATTGCCGGGGCCTTTTTCCGCACCTATCTGCGCCAGGAGCCCGGCTGGCGTGGCTTTCTCAGCGGCGCGAATCCGCCGCCGGCCTCTGCCAAGACCGACGGAATCTACGTCGGTTACCAGCCAAAGGACGACCCGGAGAATCGGCTGGAGCTGAACCGGTTCGAGTTCGCGGATGAGACACTGGTCAATACGCTAGGGGGTAACGTCAGCCATGACGCGCTGCTGAGGTACGAGCACTGCGACCCACTTGGCAACCCGCCACCCGATTTCGGCTGCATATTCCACCCACCCGACTTTTTCGACGGCGGACAGGTGCCACATTATCTGTCCGATAACGGCCCCACGGTCAGTAACCTGCGCATCGCCTGGCAGTATGTTCGCGGCGGGCCCACGCCCTACGTTCTTAATGAGCTGCCGGCGGCCTTTCATGATGTCAGTGGCTACGAAGCGCTTCAGTTCCGCGCCTTTGTCGACATGGCCGATCCGCTTAACCCCGCAACGGAGCCCCAGGACCTGCAGGTGGTGCTGCACGATAGCGCGGGCCTGTCGGCGTCGGTGACTGTCAGCGACCACTCGCCGGCGCTGTTTTATCCGCCCTCCGTCGACTCCCATGCCGTCTCGAAAACGGCGGTTCCCCGGGCGATCTTCAATACGGTGCGCGTCCCCCTGTCCGCCTTCAACAACATTTACCTGACGGACATCGAGGGCGTGGAGCTGGTGTTCGACCAGACGCCCGCTGGCGCCATTAACATCGCCGACATGATGTTTGCCGACGAAGCCGACAACAAGGTGCCCGTGCTCGACTGCAGTCTGGCGCAGAGCCAGCTCATGTCGGGCGGCGACAAACTGATCGACGTGGGTCTGAGTGTCATGGTGACGGACGATAAGGGCGCGGGACTTCCAACCGCCATAAGCGTGTACAGCGACGAAGACGATACCGACAGCCAGATGAACCAGTCCTCCCCCGATGCCAAGGACATCGCCGCTGGCACCCTTCGACTGCGGGCCGAACGCGACTCCGCCGAAGACGGTCGGGTTTACCTGATCCTGGCGGGCGCGACCGACAGCGACGGTGCCTCCGGCCATGCCTGCTGCACGGCGACCGTGCCGAATGGCAATCAGCCGGCGGATATCGATAGCGTCGACGCGCAGGCGCAGACCGCACTCGACCAGTGCACCCTGTTTGCAGCCGCCAGCGACGGCCTGGCGGAAATACCGGCCGGCTTCTTCGAGGTGGGTGATGGCCCAACCATTGGAAATAACCAGTAAATCAGGACCCCGGTCACTCACAGCCGGACTGTTGTTCGCTACCACCCTGGGATTAATGGCATAGACTTCCCCTTGAGCCCGCGCGCGGACGCCGCTTGCGCGCCGCGGCCTGTTCTGGGAGGAATGCCCCATGCCGAGCGAAAGGATCAAGGTCCCGACCAAGCTGGCCTACGGTGTCGGTCAGGCGGCCGAGGCGATAAAGAACAATACCTTCGAGCTGTTCCTGTTCTTCTACTACACCCAGGTTCTGGGGCTTGCCGGGACCCTGGCGGGGCTCGCCCTGTTCATCGCGCTCTGTATTGATGGCATCACCGACCCGGTGATCGGTTCGCTGTCGGATGGCTGGCGCTCCCGCTGGGGACGCCGACACCCTTTCATGTATGTATCGGCCATTCCGCTGGCGGTCTGTTTTTACCTGCTGTTTCTGCCCCCGGCAGACCTGGGGAACGCCGGGCTCTTTGCCTGGCTGGCCTGCTTTGCCGTACTGGTGCGCTTTTGCATGACGCTCTACCAGGTGCCGCACCTGGCACTGGGGGCGGAGCTGTCCGATGACTACGAGGAGCGCTCTTCCCTGGTGGGATACCGCACCGCCTTTGGGCTGCTCGGCAGCGCGGCGCTGGTGATCGTCGGCTTCAGTTTCTTCTTCAACGCAACCCCGGCGTTTGCCAACGGGCAGCTCAACCCCGCCGCCTACCCGGAGTTCGCCCTGCTCTTTGCCGGCGTGATGTGGGCCGCCATCTGGCTGTCGGCGGCAGGCACCCACCGCATGATTCCGCACTTGCCGGCCCCGGCGGACGGGCTGCCGGCCTTTCGCGGTAGCCGGGTAGTGCGCGAACTGCGGGCCGTGCTGAGCAACCGGGCGTTTCTGACGCTGTTCCTGAGCATGCTGGCGTTTTTCATGATGCGCGGCGTGCAAACAACACTGGGGCTGCATGCCACAACCTTCTTCTGGCAACTGACACCGCAGGAGATTCAACTGGTGACGCTGGCCATTGTGGCCGGCCTGCTGGCGGGCATTCCCTTTGCCAAACCGCTGTGCCATCGCTTTGACAAGAAATGGATCTTTATCGGCGGCGCACTCTGGGCGCTGCTGTTCCATGTCGGCCCCGTCATGCTGCGCCTGTACGGCTGGCTGCCCGGCAACAGCGACCCCGCACTGCTGCTGATACTGGTGCTGGCCTCAATACTGGGCGGGATGGGCGCGGTACAGCCGCTGGTCGCCGCCGGCTCCATGGTTGCCGATATCAGCGACGCCCATGAACTGGCCACCGGCATGCGCCAGGAAGGCATGTTCTTTGGCGGCATGGCCTTTGCCGGCAAGGCGGCGTCGGGACTGGGGCACTCGCTGGCCGGCATTTTTATCGACCTGATCGACTTTCCGGTGCACGTCGCCCCGGGCGCAGTTTCCATCGATGTACTGCACCAGCTGGCCTGGCTGTACGGCCCGGGTGTTGGTTTGATTGGATTGATCGCGGTGGGCATCTTTGCCCGCTACGACCTGACACGGGCGCATATCCACGAGGTTCAGAACCTGCTGAACAGGCCGGACCGGCGCAAGGGTCTTCATTCGGCGCGTTTCACCGGCACAAAATCAAAGGTATAGATGGGGATATCGCTGGTCTTGCAGGTGCCGGCGCGGGCGAAGTGAAACATGGCCGCGGCTCGCCGGCGACGGGAACGGTTGTCGACCGAGCGATGCATAAGGAAACTGTTAAAGATCAGCAGGTCGCCAGGCTGCATCAATACCGGAACCGCCGCGGAGAAATCGTAATCCACGATCTCGACATAGCCATAATTGGCCTGTGGACGCTGATCCGGTACATGGGCGTGAATGGGTTCGCGGTGGGAGCCCGGCAAAACCTGCAAACAGCCATTCTCGAGGGTCGCTTCGCTGACCGCCAGCCAGACCCCGACCTGGGGCTGCTGATCGAGGGGCATGTAGTATGAATCCTGATGCCAGGGCTGGCCCCAGGCACCGGGATTCTTGAAAATAAACTGGCTCTGGAAGCAGTCGATATCCTCGCCCATCACCTGGGACAGCACATCCAGCACTGCCGGCTGGCGCACAAATCCCACGTAGGGTTCGCGCCGGTGCAGGTTGAACACCTTGGAAATACTGTCTTCCGGCTGCAATGCAACGGGGTTGGGTTTGCTTTCTGGAATGATGATCGAGCCCTCGGCGAGATGGACGGTAGAATTGTCCGGCGCCTGGACCGATTGCACATTCGCGCTGCCAGGCGTGTTTTTCCGCACAAAGGCGATGATGTCGTCCAGCATCGCCTTGCAAACCGACGTATCGATGGCCTGGCGCAGCAGGATATAACCGTTTTGTTCCCAGTCGTTGCTGTAGTCTGTTTCCTCCATGGCCCAGCCTCCCGGTTTCTGGCTACCACAGAGTATAGCGGCCTGGCCGAAGCGCCGCAGACCAGGGCTCCGCGCGGAGATACGGCATCAACCGACACAGGCTGTCCGCTTGTCATCTATGCTGCTAAGTAAAGCACTTGGGCTAACGGCAGGTAGCCGTGCTCGAACCTGGTCGCTGCGTCATATCAAGGACCCTGTACCGACTGCCAGCGACCCCGACTCCCATGGGGGGTGAACCATGTCCGTAGGCGAAATCTGCAATCGTGAAGTCATCATTATCGACCGGGACGAGAACATCACCGACGCCGCACGCCTGATGCGCAAGCACCACGTCGGCAACGTGGTGGTGGTCAAGACAGAAAACGGCATGACGCGGATACCGGTGGGTATCCTGACCGACCGGGATATCGTGATTGAACTGCTGGCGCGTGACGTCGACCTGGACGCCCTCTCAGTTGGCGACGCCATGAGCTACGACCTGTTAAGCGTAACGGAAGAGGACGATGTGCTGGATGCAATCAAACAGATGCGCAAAAAAGGCGTGCGGCGCGCGCCGGTGGTCAACGCCGACGGGGCACTGGTTGGCATACTGACGGAGGATGACATGGTCGAGTTGCTGAGCGAGCAACTGTCCGACCTGGTGGCACTGCAGAAACGGGAGCAGCAGGTGGAGCGGGAACGCCATCCCTGAAGGCCGCCTGTTATCCCGGCGGACAAAACCGGGATGATGCCGATAAACAGCAGGAGCCCGCCCTGCGGGCGAATCGGGTGTTCGCGCAAGCCTGGTTCGCCCGCAGAGCGGGCTTCTTCCTATATGGTCGCCGCTGCCAACCTCGGGTGGCGGCACACGGTTATGTACCTGATTCCAAATAATTGAAGGAGCACGCATGAAACCAGGCGAAGACCTGGGCGATTTGCAGCGGGGCTCACGCCAACCGTAGAATGCAGCCCATCAGGCTTTTCAGTCAGCATATCTACAAAAAAACGCGAACACGCAGGGAGCCATCGCCGGTGAAACCAACGACAGCACAAGTGGAAGCCGGCCAGGCCGTTTACACCCGAAACATACTGTCCGCCTACGACATCCTGGTGCTGGGCATATCGAACCGCTACATCTGGAAGTGCCCGTCGGCGCGCATAGCGTCGCTTTACAACACGCACGTATCGGCCAACCACCTGGACGTTGGCGTGGGCACCGGGTACTTCCTCGACCGGTGCCGCTATCCGGCCAGCCACCCGCGGATCGCCCTGATGGACCTGAACGCCAACTCGCTGGCGTTCGCCTCCAGGCGAATCGAGCGCTACAGCCCCGAGACCTACCGGCAGAATATCCTCGAGCCCCTGTCGCCTCCCCTGCCGCAGAAGCCCTTCGACTCCATCGGCATCAACTTCCTGCTGCACTGCCTTCCCGGCGCCATCGCGAACAAGGCGGTCGCGCTGGATCATCTCAAGCCCCTGATGAACCCAGGCGCCCGAATCTTCGGTTCCACCATTCTGCAGGGCGGTGTGCCACGCAGCTGGCTGGCCCGCAAGCTGATGGGGTTTTATAACCGCAAGGGTATCTTCGCGAATACCGAGGACGACCTGCACGGCTTGCGGGCCGCCCTCACCCAGCGCTTCGATGAAGTCGACATCCAGGTCGTCGGCTGCGTCGCGCTCTTTTCCGCCCGGGCGGGCTAACAAAGCGCCGGGGGCCTTGCTTTAAATAAAAAACTCGGAATAAAAAGCTCTGAATAAGCGCTTCGGAATAAGTGCTTCGGAACAAGCAGCCCTGAATAAAAAGCGATTGCAGCTGCAACGCGCACTCATTTTCAACATCTGTACGCCGGGAAGATTGCATATCATTGGAAAGCTCGGAAAGCACGCTTCTGTATTTACCAATTTACGTTAAAAAATCCGTCATATAACAATCAGCTGACGCACAGCAACATACGTTGCAGGTATCTTAGCGAGCGTGCGGGGTCACCCATTAGCCGACGGTGGTCAAGCACCAACAGCTCCCCGACACGTTTTGAACATGCTCTCGATTTTACCTGTTCCGTTTACACGATGACTCACTTGCTCCCGGATTTTCTCTTGGTTGGTTGCGATATCAAACCGATTCGCACCAGTCACCCATATGGTTCAAGGCGTGGGAGCCACTCCTGCCGAAGTCGCTTCCCGCCCCTGGCACTCGTCGGTGCCCCAGAAATTCTTCGGTACCCTGATCTGTCCAATGGATTACGTTCAGATCTTGTGGTTGCCTTGCGGCACCAACCCCTTGTTGGCTCAGGTCAGAGGCAAATCAGCTACATCTGTACACAAAGCAGGTTTGCTGTGATGGTTGAGGCTACGGCACAATCAGGTCTGATGGTTTTACCAACCCCGCTACGTGCTCATTGCCTCAACCAAATCGTTATTATGGAAATACTCGTGCGAGATTAAAGGGCTCTCCATTTTTCAGTATATGGAAGGTGGCTCTTGCCAATTTGTGCGCCACGGCCTTGATCGCAATGATGCCGTTGCGCTTCGCCTTTTTACGCTGATAAAAGCGCTTGACCGGTTCATGGTAACGGACGGCAAAGTTGGCGGCCTCCACAAACGCCCACGCCAGATACTTGTTACCATTTTTACGATTGTTTTCACCCTTTTTCTTGCCATTACTTTCGCGTCTACTTTCTACGCAACGACAATAGGAGGCATAATTACCCACACTTTTGAAACGGTGTATGTCTCCTGTTTCCAGTAACACGACCCATCCTAATACATCGCCTATGCCTGAAACACTTTTTAAATAACCCATTTCTGCCCGGGGTTTGACGTGCTCCTTGATAGCGGCTTCCAACAGGTTTATTTGCTCTTCGAGGCTTTGCATGACAACAAGGTTGGTGGATGCTGCCAAGCTTTGCTGGGGCACAGACAAAAGATTTTCCAGCTGCTCCTGGTTCAACCGCTTAATATCGTTACTGCTTACCTTCAGTGCGGCATTACGGTAGATCAGGTTCTGAATGCTCAGTATCTGAGTAGTATGCAGACGCACCAGCTGCATGCGTTTACGTAGCAGATCTCGAAAGGCGCGCTCCTGCTTGGGGTAAATATAACCCTCTTTTAAGATACCGAGTCGCAGAATATGAGCCAACCAACGTGCGTCATGCTGATCACTGGTATATTTTAGTCCGCTGTATTGCTTATTACCTGCAGGGTTGGCCAGGTGAACCCGATGGCCGGCCTCCTGCAATCCATCCACTAACCAATACCAGTTGAAGGTAGACTCAACCACAATACCCTCCAGCTGCTCTCGATAGGGCCCCAATTCACACTTGATACGCTCTAGATCGTTATCGAGGCGTCTTTCAAAGACGATGTGGTCCGTTTCATCGAGAATACTTACGACGCTGTTGATTGAATGCAAATCGATACCGGCATACAGTTTCATTAGTCGACTCCTCTTTCCAGGCTGTTCGTCGATGGTTACGTATCAACGATACGACTGGTGTGGGGGAGTCGGCTAGATGATTATCAGGTCTTGTCTTTTGCCTGTCCAGCTCCAATGTCCGCTCTGTGCCGATAGCCCCTTTTCGACTCTTACTCGTTTGGTTACTACTTTTCCTGGC
>NZ_KB899100.1:108798-158121 GCF_000378045.1 Marinobacterium rhizophilum DSM 18822 | reverse complement strand
CGAACTTCTCCGCGACCAGATCGCTGTATCCCTTGGAGGTGGCCCAGGTAACGAACTCGGTGGCGGCGTCCTTGGCATCGGAGCTGGCCGGAATCGCCAGCGCCCAGGACCAGAGCCAGCCGGCGCCTTTCTCGGTTACCTGCTTCGGAGCCAATGCAAAGCCCACCTTGTCTGCAACCACGCTCTCCTTCGTGTCGGTGACGAAGGAACCAGCCACGGTGGCATCGACCCACATGGCACACTTGCCGGAGTTGAACAGTGCCAGGGATTCGTTGAAGCCGTTGGAGGATACTCCCGGCGGGCCGTACTTGTTCAGGACATCGACATAGAACTCGATCGCATTGGTCCAGGCTTCGCCGGTGAACTCCGGCTTCCAACCCTCGTCGAACCAGCGTGCACCAAAGCTGTTGGCCAGGGTCGTCACGATCCCCATGTTCTCGCCCCAGCCCGCCTTGCCACGCAGACAGAGACCGTACTGATCCTGCTCCGGCTTGTGCAACGCCTTGGCGAAGTCGCGCATCTGCTCCCAGCTCGGCTGTTCGGGCATGCTGAGGCCTGCCGCCTCGAACAGGTCCTTGCGGTAATAGGTCATGGAGCTTTCGGAATAGAACGGCAGCGCATAGAGCGTGCCTTCTGCCGACAGGCCGTTACGCACCGACGGGAAAATATCCTCAAGGTCATAGTCCGCCGGCAGGTTGTCCATGGGCTTGAGCCAGCCTTTTTTGCCCCAGATCGGGGTTTCGTACATGCCGATGGTCATGACATCAAACTGACCGCCATCAGTGGCGATATCGGTGGTCAGACGCTGACGCAGCACGTTCTCCTCCAGCACCACCCACTCCAGCTTGATGTCCGGGTTGGCCTGTTCAAAGGCCGCAGACAGTTCCTGCATGCGAATCATGTCACCGTTGTTAACGGTGCCGATAGTGACGGTGGTGCTGGCAAGTGAGGTGCCTGAAACTGCAGCCAGGGTGGCGGCAAACAGGGCCGAGCGAATGGGTGAATTCTTCACGTGACGAACCTCTATTATGATTATGGTTTCGGTCGGTGTATCAGTAATCCTGCGCTTGAAACTTCAAATCACGGCACCGCAGTGCGTATCGGAAGTCTCTCAAGACAACGCTATTACACTGCGAACAGGGTCGGCGGCACAAATACCCTGTCGAGCCAAATCTATACTTTTTTGCCATTTGTCATATTTGAAATATGGTCAAGCTGCCGTATTTGGTTGTTTGTGCGGCGTTTTAAGGTTTTTTTTTCAGGCTTGAGTCATAAAAGTACGTATTTGATCGCGGGTAACGCGTGCGGGACATCGTGCGGCGGTACATACGCCCGCTGTCCCGGCAGTGAAGTTTTCGGCGTGAGGGTGTATTCAGGGTCTTGGCGCCGTTACCTAAATACGGGTAATGATTCACGGGTAGCAGTCGGTGACTCCTGGCGGATCAAGGCTCAGCTTGCCTATTCGAAGCTGATCTGCACCTTGACGTCACCGGGTTCTGCCCGGGCGGCCCTTTCGAATGCCTCGATACCCCGCTCGAACGGAAATATACCGGAAATCATGGGCTTGATATCCAGCTTGCCTGAGCCCAGCAACGCCAGGGCGCGGGGAAACTGGTTGGCATAGCGGAACACGGACTCTATTCTGATTTCCTTTGCCTGCATGCCCACAATATCGAGCGTTACCGCTTGCGGCGGCATGCCGACCAGCACTGTACAGCCACCGGGGCAGACCAGGTCAAACAGGTTTGCATAGGCCTTGGGGCTACCTGAAGCTTCAAAAACAACCTGCGCCCCCCAGCCCTCGGTCAGGCTTGCAACTGACTCCGCCAGGTTGTCATGGGCTATGTTAACGGCCGTAACGGCATCGTACCGCGCGGCGATATCCAGCTTTTCCTGCACCAGGTCGGCGATGATGACACGGCTGCAACCACCGGCCAGTGCGCAGAGTGCAGTGAGTATGCCAATGGTGCCGGCACCGATGACCACGGCAACATCGCCCGGCCGAATGCGCGCCTTGTCGGCGGCCTGCATGCCAGTGGCCAGCGGTTCAATCAGTGCACCTTCTGCGAAGCTCACGTTGTCCGGCAGTTTGAAGGTAAAGTTGGCGGGATGTACGACTTCAGGCATCAGGCAGCCATGAATGGGTGGGGTGGCCCAGAAGCGGACCGCCGGATCGAGGTTGTATTTTCCCTCCAGTGTCGCGCGGGATTTCAAATCAGGGATGCCGGGCTCCATGCAGACCCTGTCGCCGGGTTGCAGGTGCGTCACGTTGCCACCCACCGCCGTGACGATGCCGGACGCCTCATGTCCAAGAACCATGGGCTCGCGTACCACAAAAGGGCCGATGGCGCCGTGCTTGTAGTAGTGCACATCGCTGCCACAGACGCCGACATTGCGCATCGCAATCTTCACGTCGTCCCTGCCCATAACCCGATCAATTGCGATATTGCGAATTGACAGTTTTCCTGCATGTTCCAAAATCAGTGCTTGCATGGCGCCCCCGGTATTTTTTTCGATGTGCCGTCTATGCGGACATCCTGCGTGAGGGGCTCATTAGAGATTTTTTTTAAACGAAGTAAAAATACCCTGCGGCGAAGGGGCTGTACTTTTTTGCCGGTGGCGGCACTGACGCAATCAAAGCAGGCGCTGAGGGACTGATTTCCTGTATTCGCTGGGTGTCATTTCCCTGAACTCCAGAAAACGGCGATTGAAGTTGGCGATGTTGTTGTAGCCTACAGCGAAGCAAATTTCGGTAATGGGGGTGCCGCTGTATGCCAGCATTTCAGAGGCCCGGTTGATACGCAGCATATTGACGAAATCCACGAATTTGTGCCCCGACACCCGTTTGAAACGTTTTGAAAACTGGGTCTGGCTCGTCTGCATGTAAAGAGCAACCTCATCCAGCGGGAGTTCGCGTTGGTAATGTTGCAGGATGTAGTCGGCGGCCCTGTTCAGCCAGTCCAGGTTTTTACTGTCGGTGAGGGGCTGATGCCAGGCACTGGACAAGGTGCGATAGTGTTCTGTACTGGACAGGAGCTGCAGCAGGGCCAGGAATCGGACCAGGCGCTCCAGCCCCCGGGCCTGGGCGATAGCGTCGAACAGCTCTGCTGCCTGCGCAAGCGTATCTGGATGGATGAATTCCAGGCCCCGTTTTGCGCGCTCCAACAGCGGTGCTAACGCGCGCATTTCCGGGAACAGGGCCTGAGCGTCGCTCAGCAGCATGGCGGGGAAATGTATCACCTGGTCTCTGAGTGGCACTGTTTCGCCATCGGCAAGGTCGCTGATCCAGTTGTGCGGCAAGTCCGGTGCGACCAGCACCAGGTTGCCCGGCCGAAAGTTGCCAATATAGTCGCCGACAAACACTTTTCCACAGGTCGAGCGTACCAGGTGCAGTTCAAATTCCCGGTGATGATGCCAGCGAATCAGTGTGCTGGGAACGCCGTGCTGAATGTAGTGAATTGATTCACAGGCCGGCTTTTCGACCCATTCATAGTCTGGTTGGTGTTGCGGGTCAGACTGCATGAGGGATTTCCTGAACGTTACTGACATCTTGGTCACAGGCCGGTGCGTCGTCGGGGACGACCCGCATTGAATGTCACTTTTATCCTGGTTGGCAAGTGCCCCGCGTTAACAGCCTCGAATTATTGTGCCGTCTAACGGTGATACTGCATGCTCGGGGAGCCTCCTAGCCGCGGTAGAGCAGATCCGATGACGTGCGGCGGTATTCGGATGGCGTCATGCCCTTGATGGCATGGAAGCGTCGGTTGAAGTTGGCGATGTTGTTAAAACCGGCGAAAAAACATATATCGGTGATGGGCTCGTCGGTGTGGGCCAGACGCTCACAGGCGAGGTTGATACGCAGGCCGTTGACGAAGTCGATAAAGCGCCGACCGGTGGCCTTCTTGAAGAACTTCGAGAAGTAGCTCGGTCCCATGTCCAGCCGGCTCGCAACATCCTCCAGCGCCAGATCCTGATTGTAGTGCGCGACGATGTACTGCACAGCCTCGTTGACCTTCTCAAGTGTCTTCTTGTCGGCGATGGGGATGTAGTTGGTCGATGACAGCACCCGGTACTCCGACGTCGCGGCAAGCAGGTCGAGTAGCGTCCAGAAGCGGGTCAGGCGGCGAAAACCGCGGGCATTGGCCAGGTCTTCGAACAGGGCATCGGCCTGGTGAATCATGGCGGGATCGAGGAACTCTATACCGTACTGAGCGCGCTCCCAGAAGGGTGCCAGCGATTGCATTTCCGGAAAGGTGGTGCTGCAGGTTTCGATCAGTTCATGGGAAAAATTGATGACCCGGTCTCTGAGTGCCACGGACTCACCTTCCGGTAACTGGCTGATCCAGTTATGGGGCAGGTTGGGCCCGACCAGAATCAGCTGGTTGGCGTTGAAGTTGCCAATATAGTCGCCTACGAAGACCTTGCCGCTGGTGGCCTTGATCAGGTGCAGCTCGTATTCCGAGTGATAGTGCCAGCGCACCAGTTCACAGGGATAGCCGTGCTGCAGGTAGCGGATGGATTCGTCCCCCAGCTGGTCAACCCGCTCAAATTCCGGCTGAAGACGTGCTTTGTCGGTCATGATGGCGTGTCGTTAGAGTTCCAAAGCTTGAGTGTCTGTATTTCAGGGCGCTGTATCAACAAGCATAAACCGTTACTGCCGTGCAGCAACGGTTTATTCTTGGCCAAGGTGTCGAGTGTCAGCCAATATCGCGCGGGCGGGAGGACGTGCCCATTGTTGCGCGAACACGGATTATCTAAGCTCAGAGCGTGGGAATACATCGGTTGGGAGGCAGGCGTGACCGTCACAAAGCGTGCTAGACAGTGGCTGTTGGCGGCGTTGTTCTGCGGGACGCTTGCGGGCCACGCTGTGGCCGATGTCTGGGTTCAGGTCGATACCAAGGCTCAGACATTGCAGGTACTGGAAGGTGACAGGGTACTGGACAATTTCAGTCGTATCGCCCTGGGCGTTGCCGGGGCCGGGCTTAAGCTGCATCGCGGCGACGGCAAGACGCCGCTGGGCGATTTTCGAGTGAGCTGGTTTAACCGCCAGAGTCGATTCGGGCTCTTTATCGGTCTGGATTATCCGAACCGGGCGTATGCCCAGGCAGCACTGCAGGATAAGCGCATTGACGGCCGAACCCACGCACGCATTATCGCGGCACTGGATGCCGGTCGCACACCGCCCCAGGATACGCCCCTGGGCGGACAGATCGGCATCCACGGACTCGGGGGCGGCGATCCTGAGGTACATGGCCTGTTCAACTGGACCGATGGTTGTGTGGCGCTGACCGATGCCGAGATGCGGCGTCTGGTCAAATGGGTGGCGCCGGGCACCCGGGTGGAAATTCGTTAGGAATGGGGCTTACGGATTGGTCCCTGTGGTGTACTGATCCATGCTGGGCGTACAATCTAATCGGTTGCCACTTCTTTTCCAGCGAAATAAGGAGAGTTTTAAATGAGGACCCGCGATATGTTGAAAGTGTCTGCCCTCGCTGCCTTTGCGGCCCTGTCTTTTGGCTGTGCCAGCTCAGGTGATATGCGTTCCATGCAGCAAGTGCACGAACAGGATATGCAGAGCGTTCAAGCGAGCGCAGAGAGCGCCAAGGCGACCGCCGATGAAGCGCTGCGCGTGGCGAACGAAGCCAAGGCCATGGCCGCTGAAGCCAACGCCCGCAGTATGGCGACGGAAGAAAAAATTAACCGCATGTTCCAGAAATCCATGATGAAATAACCCCGTGCGACGGGGCCTGTGCGCCGTTCGGCCCACAGGCCCCTGCCGCTTGCCGGACTTCATACTGATCTGCTCGGCAACGGCTCCGTCTGTTGCTCTGCTTCCTGCATTTCTGCGAAAAATTTCCACTCCACTGGTCAATAGAGGCATTTTTTGTACCCTTTCCCTCGGATAGCCTCCTAACGACTGATGCGCAGCGGTATGCCGTCAGACTGTTGCAGTGCCAGCTGAATGGCAGAGGGCACTATTTCAGTGTATTGCTGTTCCGCGGTGGCGGCGATGCTCAGCAGGGTTTGCGCCTGCAGGTTTGCGCCCGTGTCGGACAGCTCATCCATCGCCGGATGGGCCTCGACATAGAGGCCATCCGAGTGGCGCCCAATCTTGACCGGCTGGTTGATGATGTACACCGGTGTTCCCACCGGCACAAGGCTGTAAAGCCGTTCGATATCCTCGGGGTACAGGCGCACGCAGCCGTGCGTCACCTGCATGCCGATGCCATATTCCTTGTTGGTACCGTGAATCAGATAGCCCGGAATACCCAGGCGCAGTGCAAAGCGCCCCAGCGGATTGCCGGGTCCGCCGGGTACCACGTCGGGCAGAATATCGCCGTTGCGGGCATGTTCGGCCTTGATTGAAGCGGGCGGATACCAGGGCGGATCGGCTTGCTTCTGGATCACCGTGGTTTTCCCCAGTGGTGTTGTCCAGTCCATTCGGCCGACACTGACGGGGTGCGTGATCACCACCGGTGTCTCACCCGGCTCGGGTCTGGGGTAATAGTACAGGCGCATTTCCGGCACGTTGAGCACTATACCGTCACGCGGCGCATCGGGCAGGATCAGCTGGTTGGGCAGTATCACATCGGTGCCCTGGCCCGGCAGCCAGCGATCCACGCCCGGGTTGGCCCGCACAATTTCCTCGTAGCCCAGATTGAAGGCCCGGGCGATGTCCAGCAGGGTATCGGACTGGCGTGCACGGGTAATGCGCACTTCGCCGACGATGTCCTGATCCGGGGGCGGCAGTATAAAGGTTTCGGCACGGGCAAGTGTGCCGCTGAGCAGGACCAGTGCTGCGCAGAGCAGCCTTTGGCAGGCTCGGGAGTCGATCATGGGAGGGTCCGCATTTCTTAACCGGTTGATGCCTGCAGTATAAGCCGTTGCCTCCGTGCGTCACAGGGGCAGCGGCGTCGACTTCGACCCTGTGCAATTTTTGTGAGGGTTGGCAGCCTGTGTTCGCGGGGTTACAACCGGGTGACAGGAATCATCTCGCTGTTGGTGGGCGTGGCGCACTCCCTGAAAATACGTGCCGAGCAGCGCTGGCAAACCTCCTTATTCAGCTTCACGACCGAGTCGCTCAGTGCTGCTTCCGGTGAGTCGTAGAACAGTTCTTCGCCAATCCTTTGCAGGTAGCCATTGGCGCGCAATTCGTCTATCACCGTGCCCTTGAGGGAGCTGAACATCAGCTTGCCGCCGCGTTGTTGCAGGCGCCTGGACTCCTGGATCAGCATCTCGGCGCCGGCTACATCGATAAAGTTGATGCCCTTGCCGATGATCAGCAAACGGTTGGTATCGCCTTCATTGCTCAAGGCCCGAATACGTTGCTGAATATGGTCAATGGCACCGAAAAACAGCGATCCGTCGATACGGATGATCTTCAGCTGCGGGCACTGCTGCAGTGAAAAACGCTGCGTGTTCTTGATCTGACGGCGGGGGTGATCGGGTATGGGCGCAACTTCCATCACGCTGGGACGGGACGTGCGGCGCAGGTAAAGTGCCAGTGACAGGAAAACGCCAATGTAGATGGCAAACTCCAGCTCTACAAACAGAGTGGCGAGGAAGGTGACTGTCAGCACCAGGGTCTCGTTGCGGCTGGACTTGATAATCTGGCGGATATGATGAAGGTCGATCAGGTTCCAGGCGATCAGTAACACGGCTCCCGCCATGGCGGGCAGCGGGAGATACGCTGTAAGGCCTGGCGCCAGCAGCAAGACGCTTGCCTGGATACCCGCTGAAAATACAGCGGCCAGTGGGGTTTTGGCGCCGGCATCATAGTTGGCACCCGAGCGTGTAAAAGAGCCTGAACTCGCGAAACAGGAAAAAAAACTGCCGATGGTATTGGCCAGACCCTGGCCGATAAACTCCTGGTTGCCGCTGATCTGCTGTTGCGAGCGCAGCGCGATGGCCCGCGCGATGGATACCGCTTCGATCAGGCCGAGCAGCGCCAGCGCAAAGGCGCCGGACGCCAGCGGTTGAATCGTATTGGCAGACAAGTCAGGCAGCGACAGCGGAGGCAGGGTGCCGGGCAGCGCGCCGACCAGTGCAACGCCCTGGTCGGCGCCATTCAACAGCAGGCAGGTGACGCTGCCCACGGTCATGCCAATCAGCAAATGGGGCCAGCGGCGATTAAGCCTGCGTACCAGCAGTGCCGACAACAGGGTGATTGCGCCGACGCCGAGGGAGATATAGTTCACGGCATCGGTCTGATCAAGCAGCGCGAGGAGGCCATCGATAAATGACAAGCCGCCTGGAACGGCGACACCCAGGACATGCTTGAGCTGGCTGGCGCCAATCAGTATTGCCGCACCGGCAGTGAAGGCGATTACCACGCTGTGGGAGATGAAGTTAACCAGGCTCCCCAGGCGCAGGATCCCCATGCCCAGCTGCATCAGGCCGACCAGCAGAGTCAGGGTCAGTACCGCGCTCAGGTATTGTGCAGGATCCAGCTCGCCAAGCCCGCTGACGACGCTCATGATCACGATCGAAATCGCAGCGGCCGGACCGGATACCATATGCCAGGAGGAGCCGAACAGTGCGGCAATCACCGAAATAATGATTGCTGAGTACAGACCATACTCGGGCGGCAGCCCGGCAATAAAGGCATAGGCGACGGCCTGCGGTAACGCGATGACCGCACCGGTGATGCCGGCCATCACGTCAGCGCGCAGAGTACGTTGATTGATGGAGCGCCCCCAGCTGAGGAAGGGGGCGCCTAGTGACAGCCAGCGCTTCATGATCGCTCCGTTAAAGGTCTAGATTAGGCAGGGTAGAGCGTTTTTGCCGTCCTGAAAAACGAAAAATACTGGAAGTTACGAACAATAAAATCGAAGATTGAACGGAGCCCGCCGAAAAAGAGTACCAAGCATGGATACCCTGTTGCTGAAAACCTTTCTGGAAGTGAGTCGTACGCGCAATTTCGGCCGGGCGTCGGAAAACCTCTGTGTATCGGCTTCCACTGTCAGTGCCCGTATTCGCCAGCTGGAAGAACATCTGGGGCTGTCGCTTTTTACCCGCCAGCACCACCGGATTGGCCTGACCCCCGCCGGGGAGCGCATGGAGCGTCATGCCCGCTTTATTCTTGGCGCCTGGGAACGCGCCTATGAGGACACGGCGCTGAGCGAACGGCACCAGCGTCGGCTGGTGGTGGCCGGCGTGGCCAGTTTGTGGGATATCTTCCTGCAGGACTGGCTCAACGGTATCTACCGGGATTTTCCGCGGCTGGGACTGCGCGCAGAGGAAAGCACACCGCTGCGCGTGGTGGAAAAACTGGAGCGGGGCATGATCGATGTCGGCTTCATGTATGAGCCTCCGCGTATACAGGGTGTTGCGGTCGAAGAAGTTGCCAGTGTGCCGTTGCTGCTGGTGTCCAATCGAGCCCGGCAGTCGGTTGAGTCGGCCATTGGCGAGGACTATATCCGGGTGGAGTGGGGCACGACCTTTGCGAGCCTGCATGAGGGCCATTTCCCGCAGCGGTTACTGGCAAGGGGGCGGGTCAACAGTGGCCGGCTGGCACTTAACCTGATTCTTGCGTGCGGCGGAGCGGCATATCTGCCGCTGGATAGCGTTAAGCCGCTGCTCACAGAGCAGAAACTGTTTGCCGTAGAGGATGCACCGCAGATCGAAATGAAGGCCTACGCCGCCTATGGATTGCATGGCGAGCATCACAAGCTGGTGGCAGATCTGCTCAAGCGTCTATCCTGAAAAAGGAACTGCACGGGACGCCAGGTAGCGGGGCTTTCCGCAAGACGTAACGCCGGTCTGCTGGCAGGAGAGTGTCATGTCGAATCAGGATGTACTTCAGGATGCCCTGGCGCGTATTCGCGAGCTGGGCGAAGACGCTGGAATCATGCCGGACGTGGTGGAGTCGCTGTTACACCCGGTTGCCACCCTGGAGACAGCGTTACCGGTTCGCATGGACGACGGCTCGATGCGCTATTTCCAGGGTTTTCGCTGCCACTATAACGATGTACTTGGTCCGACCAAGGGGGGGATTCGTTTTCATCCACAGGTAACACGGGCGGAGATTCAGGCGCTTGCACTGTGGATGACCATCAAGTGTGCGGTGCTGGATCTGCCTTTTGGGGGCGCCAAGGGGGGTGTCGTGGTGCAGCCTAAAGAGCTGTCGCCGATGGAACTGGAGCGACTCTCCCGGGCTTACATGCGCTCCATGGCTGATTTTATTGGCCCCGATAGCGATATCCCCGCACCTGATATTTATACGAATTCGATGGTGATGGGCTGGATGGTCGATGAATACGAGGCCATCAAGCGTGTTCGCGCGCCCGCCGTTATTACCGGGAAGCCTATCGCTCTGGGCGGTAGCCGGGGACGTGAGGAGGCGACGGGCCGGGGCGCCTATCTGTGTATTCGGGAAGTTGCCGCCCGGCACAACTGGCAACCTGACAAAATACGCGTGGCGATCCAGGGGTTCGGTATAGCGGCCTATCATGTTGCGCGCTTGCTACAAAAGGATGGCTACAACATTGTTGCCATCAGTGATTCCAAGGGCGGCATCTATTCGGACAAGGGTTTCAATATCGATAGCCTCTGGGAAGAGAAGCAGAACAGCAAACAGGTTCGGGCTGTGTACTGTGAACAGTCAGTATGCGAGCTGGTGGAACATGTTGAGATAAGCAACGATGAGTTGCTGGCGCTGGATGTTGATCTGCTGATACCCGCTGCTATCGAAGGCGTGATCGGTCTGCATAACTGCGACAGCATTCGGGCCAAAACCATTGTCGAGGTCGCCAATGGTCCGGTTCGCTCTGAAGCCGAGGCCAGCCTGGCTGAGCGCGGCTTAACCATCGTTCCCGATGTGCTGGTCAATGCTGGCGGTGTCACCGTCAGCTATTTCGAATGGGTGCAGAATCGCTCCGGCTACCCCTGGAGCCTGGGCCGGGTGCGTGAAGAGCTGGAAGCGCGGATGACCACCGCGGTGCATGAAACGTTTCGCATTGCCGAATCGGAACAGCGAACCTTGCGCAATGCCGCCTATGTGCTGGCATTGCGGCGTATTGGTCAGGCGGTCCAGGCCCACGGCACCAAGGAGTATTTTCAGAATGGTGACGCGCAAAACAGCGCCTGACAGGGAGAACCTGCCCCTGTGTTCGGTTTTGGCTTGTTGCCGGGCTCAAATTGTTGATCCCGGGCTCTGTATCGATGGCCAGTCAGCCGGTGATCTCCAGTTCTCCGTACTTCCAGCGCATCCCCGTCGGGATGGACATGCTTCAGCGTTGAAACCATCAGTAGGCAGGCTGTGCACCGCAGGTGATGGCGTTCCACATGGAACGTCAAACGGTTCGTCCGGCCCCCGAGGGGATTTGGGCCCCGACCTGAATCCGCCACGCACGAGCGATCGCGCTGCGATGAGCGGTTTTGCGGCTGGCCTTCTATAGTTAGGGCGTCATTCGCCTGCAAGGTCACTGCTTATGTCTGCGACCTCTCTGACATCCCAGGACATCTGGACGCTGCTCGTTTACGCGCTGGCTGTGCTGCTCCTTACCGCGACCATGCTTGCCATGTCGCATTTTCTTGGACCGCGCCACCATGACAGGGCGACGGACGAACCTTTTGAATCGGGCATCGTGGCGGTGGGTTCGGCGCGCCTGCGGCTGTCCATTGCCTATTTTGTGGTCGCGATCCTGTTCGTGGTCTTTGATCTGGAAGTGATCTTTCTGTACGCCTGGGCCGTGGCCTTCGATGCCGTGGGGCTGGCCGGTTTCGTCGAGGCGCTGATCTTCATCCTGATTCTGCTGGCCGCGCTGCTGTATCTCTGGCGCGAAGGTGCGCTGGACTGGGGACCGCATCAGCGCAGCCTGAAGGATGAGGAGCACAGTCCATGAGCTGGAATCTGACAAAGGCCGATACCATTGCCACGGACCGTGACCGCGCCTACGAGGACAGGGTTCGCCAGAGCGTGCTGACGGCCAAGTTGGGCGAGGGTGCGCTGGACTGGGGGCCGCATCAGTGCAGCCTGAAGGATGAGGAGTACAGTCCATGAGCTGGAATCTGACAAAGGCCGATACCATTGCCACGGACCGTGACCGCGCCTACGAGGACATGGTTCGCCAGAGCGTGCTGACGGCCAAACTGGAAGAGCTGTTGTCCTGGGGGCGCAAGCACTCGGTATGGCCATTCAACTTCGGCCTATCCTGCTGCTATGTGGAAATGGCGACGGCCTTCACGCCGCGCCACGATATCGCCCGCTTCGGCTCCGAGGTGATTCGGGCTACGCCGCGCCAGGCCGACCTGATGGTGATATCCGGCACGGTGTTTCTGAAAATGGCACCGGTGATACAGCGGCTGTACGAGCAAATGCTGGAACCCCGCTGGGTCATCTCCATGGGATCCTGTGCCAACTCCGGTGGCATGTACGATATCTACAGCGTGGTGCAGGGCGTCGACCGTTTTCTGCCGGTGGATGTGTATGTGCCGGGCTGCCCGCCGCGTCCTGAAGCGCTGCTGCAGGGGCTGATGTTGCTGCAGGATTCGATCGGCAAGGAGCGGCGCCCGCTCAGCTGGGTCGTCGAAGGACACAAGGTTTACCGAGCCCCGCAGGACAGCCAGCGCGACCGTCTCAGGGAACAGCGTCAGCAGGCGACGACCCTGCGCTCACCGGACAGCGTGTGATGGATCAAGCCCATGCCCTCTCAGTCTGAAGATGAAAGCCTGGCCCTGAACGGGGCTGACCGTTCACCCCTGCAGCCGGCTCTGCAAGCCCGGTTCGAAGAGGGCGCCCTGCAGGCGCAGCCCACCGTCGATGGTATCGAGACCCTCTGGGTTGAGCGCGACCAGCTTCGAGCGCTACTGCAGCATCTGCAGCAGAGTCAGGGATTCGAGATGCTGTTCGATCTCACGGCCATTGACGAGCGCCTGCGCGAGCATCGCGACGGCCAGCCGCCGGCGGATTTCACCGTCGTTTACCAGCTGCTCTCGGTCAGCCGCAATCGGGATATTCGGATCAAGGTGGCCCTGTTGCAGCCGGCGCTGTCGCTGCCCAGCATTTGCGATATCTGGCCCAACGCCAACTGGTACGAATGTGAAGTCTGGGACCTGTTCGGCATCCGTTTCGACGGCCACCCGCACCTGCGCCGCATTTTGCTGCCACCCACCTGGGAAGGGCATCCGCTGCGCAAGGACCATTACGCCCGCGCCACCGAGGTGGAGCCCTTCAGCCTGAACGACGCTCGCCAGGATACCGAGCAGGAGGCACTGCGTTTCCGGCCTGAGGACTGGGGCATGCAGCGCCAGAGCGAGGACAGTGACTTCATGTTCCTCAACCTCGGCCCCAACCATCCCAGCGTGCACGGGGTGTTTCGCGTGGCGCTGCAGCTGGATGGCGAGGAAATTGTCCAGGCGGTGCCCGATATCGGCTATCACCACCGTGGCGCCGAAAAAATGGGCGAACGCCAGGCCTGGCACTCTTACGTTCCCTATACCGACCGTATTGATTACCTCGGCGGTGTGATGAACAACCTGCCCTATGTGCTGGCCGTCGAGCAGCTGGCCGGCATTGAAGTACCGCCGCGGGCCCAGGTGATCCGCGTGATGATGGCCGAGCTGTTCCGTATTGCCAGTCACCTGGTGTTCTACGGCACCTTTGCCCAGGACGTAGGCCAGATGTCGCCGGTGTTCTACATGTTTGCCGATCGTGAAAAGCTGTTCGGCATCGTCGAGGCGATCACCGGCGGCCGCATGCACCCGGCCTGGTTTCGCATCGGCGGCGTGGCCCAGGACCTGCCCCGTGGCTGGGACCGAATGATCCGGGAGTTCATCGACTACCTGCCCGGCCGTCTGGCCGAATACGACACCATGGTGCTGGGCAACGGTACGCTGAAACGCCGTACTCAGGGCATCGGCGTCTACAACACGGCCGAGGGCCTGGCCTGGGGCGCCAGCGGACCCGGCCTGCGGGCCACCGGGCTGGACTGGGACCTGCGCAAAAAGCGGCCCTACAGCAGTTACGATCAGTTCGATTTCGAGGTGGTCACTGCCAGTCATGGCGACTGTTACGACCGCTGCCTGGTGCGGGTCGGGGAAATGCGCCAGAGCCTGCGCATCATCCGCCAGTGCCTGGACAACATGCCTGAGGGGCCCTATAAGGCGCAGCATCCGCTGACAACGCCACCGCCCAAAGATCGCACCCTGGCGGATATCGAGACGCTGATCCAGCACTTCGTCAACAGCAGCTGGGGGCCCGTCATCCCGCCCGGTGAGGCGATGGTGACGATCGAGGCGACCAAGGGCTTGAACGCCTACTATCTGGTCAGTGACGGCTCGACCCAGTCGTACCGAACACGCATTCGCACGCCGTCTTTTGCGCAGCTGCAGATGATTCCGTTACTGAGCCGGGGGCTCTTTGTCAGCGATCTGATTGCCATTATTGCCAGTATCGACTTTGTCATGGCCGATGTGGACCGGTGACAAAAGACCCACACTTCTTGCCGAAAAGGAAGGGAGGTTGGACATGGCCGAAATCTTTGCCCGCGACCGGGGCTGGTCGAATAACTATCTGAGCCCGGCCGAGCGCGAGAGTATCGAACGGGAGGCCCAGGCCTATCCGCAGCGCGATGCACTGTGCATCGAGGCATTGCGGATCGTGCAGCAGCACCGTGGCTGGGTGTCCGACGACAGCGTGGCGGCGATTGCCGACTACCTGGGGCTGGGGGCCGCCCAGGTCGATGCGGTGGCGACCTTTTACAACCTGATTTTTCGCCAGCCCGTGGGGCGCCAGGTGATTTACCTGTGCAACAGCGTGACCTGCTGGATGCTGGGCTGCGATGCACTCAGGGCACGGATTAAGGCCGAGCTGGGCATCGACTTTGGCCAGACCAGCGCGGACGGCGAATACACGCTGCTGCCCATCACCTGTCTGGGTGACTGCGACCATGCGCCGGCGCTGATGATCGGTGACCGGCACCACCATGACCTTGACCCCGACAGCCTGATTGCGCTGCTGCAGCCCCCGGCTTCCGGGCAGGACAAGGAGTAGCTGATGGAACGCCCGCTGACCCAGCACCTGAAGCCGGATGGCTCGGCCCTGACCCTGGCGGAATACCGCGACCTGGGTGGATACACGGCATGGAAAACCGCGCTTGACGGGATGGCCCCCGATGAGGTCGTGACGCGGGTCAAGGACGCCAACCTGCGCGGACGGGGCGGGGCAGGTTTTCCCACCGGTGTGAAGTGGAGCCTGGTACCGCGTGGCGAAGGCGCGCCGCATCCCAAATACATGGTCGCCAATGCTGACGAAATGGAGCCCGGTGCCTTCAAGGACAGGTTGCTGCTTGAGCGTCATCCGCACCAGCTGCTTGAGGGCCTTATGCTGGCCGCCTACGCGATCGAAGCCGACGTGGCCTATGTCTTTCTGCGCGGTGAATATGTTGATGCGGCGCGGCGACTGCGCAGCGCGATTGGTGAGGCCTATGCGGCGGGCCTGCTGGGCGAGCATATTCTGGGCAGTGATTACAGCCTGCAGTTACACCTGCACATCAGCGCCGGGCGCTATATCTGCGGCGAGGAAACCGCGCTGATCAATGCGCTGGAAGGCAAGCGTGCGACGCCACGGGCCAAGCCGCCCTTTCCGCAAATCAGCGGTGCCTGGGGCCAGCCGACGGTCGTCAACAACGTCGAGACGCTGTGCAATGTGCCGCACATCATTCGCCACGGCAGCGACTGGCACCAGGGGCTGGGCCTGGGTGAGGAAAGCGGCACCAAGCTGTTTGGCGTCAGCGGCCGAGTGTGCCGGCCCGGCGCCTGGGAATTGCCGATGGGCACGCCGATACGGGAGATCCTTGAAGGCTGTGCCGGTGGCATGCGCGAGGGCTATCAGTTGAAGGGCTTTCTGCCGGGCGGCGGGTCCACCGACTTCCTGCTGCCGGAGCACCTGGATCTGCCGATGACCTACGAGAGTATCGGCAAGGCGGGCAGCCGCATGGGGACCGGCACCCTGATCGTGCTCGACGACCGCACCTGTCCGGTGGGCATGGTGCTGAACCTCGAACGCTTCTTTGCCCAGGAATCCTGTGGCTGGTGCACGCCGTGTCGCGACGGCCTGCCCTGGACCCGCCAGCTGCTGGAGGCGATCGAGTCGGGCCAGGGGCGCCACGAGGACCTGGATACGCTGGCGGAGCACTGCCGTTTCATGGGGCCGGGCAAAACCTTCTGCGCGCTGGCACCGGGCGCCATGGAGCCGCTGCAAAGTGCGCTGAAGCACTTTCGCAGCGATTTCGAACGGCATATCGAAGAGCACAGCTGCCCCTATCGGAGCTCGTTGTCGTAGGAGCCGCGCCCCGCGGCGAATGGTCGGAGGGTGCCGCACCTGTTCGCCGCGAGGCGCGGCTCCTACGAATAGCCAGACCTTTGACTAAGCTTAGGGGCAAGCGCTTTTCGCCACCATTGAGGTCGCCATGAGCCGGATTCTGATCGACGACAGGGAATACGAAGTTAACCCGCAGCACAATCTGCTGCAGGTGATCTTGTCGCTGGGTCTGAATCTGCCTTATTTCTGCTGGCATCCGGCGCTGGGCTCGGTGGGCTCCTGTCGCCAGTGCGCAGTGACCCAGTACATGGACGAAAACGACAGCCGCGGTCGCCTGGTCGTGGCCTGCATGACGCCCATCCAGGACGGCATGCGCATCGGCTTGGACGAGGCCCAGGCCAGCGCCTTTCGCGCCTCGGTGATCGAGGCACTGATGACCAACCACCCGCACGACTGCCCGGTCTGCGAAGAAGGCGGCGAGTGCCATCTGCAGGACATGACCGAAATGAGCGGCCATAACCTGCGTCGCTATCGAGGGTTGAAGCGCACCCACCGCAACCAGTACCTGGGCCCGTTCATCAACCATGAAATGAACCGCTGCATCGCCTGCTACCGCTGTGTCCGGTTTTATCAGGACTATGCCGGTGGCCGGGATCTCAGTGCCCAGGCGTCGCACAATCATGTCTATTTTGGCCGTGAGCAGGATGGTGTGCTCGATAGCCCGTTCAGCGGCAACCTGGTCGAAGTGTGCCCGACCGGCGTCTTTACCGACCGTACTTACAGCCGCCACTACAGCCGCAAATGGGATCTGCAGTGCGCGCCCTCCGTCTGTGCGCACTGTGCGGTGGGCTGCAATACCACACCGGCGCAGCGCTATGACCGTATCCTGCGCATCAGCAACCGTTACCATCATCAGCTCAATGGCTATTTTCTGTGCGACCGGGGCCGCTTTGGCTATGACTACAGCAATGCGCCTGAGCGACTGAGGCAGGGGTATCGGCGCAGCGCAGAGGGCACTGATATCGCCGATGCAAGCGCACTGCTGGACGAACTGCTTGAACGCATTCGGGATCCCGCCCACGCAGTGTTTGCCATCGGCTCGCCGCGCGCCTCGCTTGAGAACAACTTTGCCCTCAGTACCCTGGCTGGGCCGGAGCATTTCTTCGCCGGTATCGCCGCGGGGGAATTGCAGTGTCTGCGGCGCTACCTGAGTCTCGCTGCCCGGCGCGATTCAGGTTATGCGACCTTGCGTGACATTGAACAGGCCGACGCGGCCCTGATCATTGGTGAGGATGTTGCCGCAACATCGCCTCGCCTGGCCCTGTCGCTGCGCCAGCTGGTGCGTAACCGCAGTCTCGCCCGGGCTCGAGAACAGAAAATAGCGCCCTGGCAGGATGCCGCAGTTCGTAACCTGGGCCAGCATACGCGCAGCCCGTTATGGCAACTGGTGCCCTGTGGCACTGCGCTGGACGATATCACCGAGCGGCTGTTTTGCGCACCCGTGGATGAGATCTCCCGCATGGCCCGCGCCCTGGCGCATTACGTTGCCGGCGAAGAGGCGGGCACTGGCTTGACTGCTGCGCAGCTGGCCTGGATTGAGGACGCCGCCGCGATGCTGAGCCAGGCCCGCCAGCCGCTGTTGCTGGCAGGCTGCGGGCTCGCGGCGCCGGACCAGCTCGATGCCCTGGCCGAACTCGAGCAGGCGCTGCGTGACCGCGGGCACGAGCCGCTGCTCTATGTGGGCGCTATGGAAAGCAACAGCGTGGGGCTGGCCGCCTTGGCCCAGCAGGGATTCGATGAGCTCACGGTGGCGCTGGAGCAGGCGCGGGCGCAGGGCAAAGCCTGCAGCCTGGTGATTCTGGAAAACAATCTGCAGCGCCGCCTCGCCCCCGACGCCCTGGCGCGGTTGCGGGGCCTCGCCGAGCACTGGCTGGTGCTGGAGTGCCTTGACACCGACACGGTACAGCGGGCGGATGCCCTGATTCCGGTGCCGACACAGTTTGAACAGCAGGGCACCCTGGTCAATGCCTCAGGTATCGCACAGCGGTTCCAGGCGGTGCAGAGCACCGAGTGTGCGCCGCCCTGGCAGCAGTTGAGCCGCGCGGCCGCCCGGCAGCAGAGCTCGGGCCCGCATGCCCGCTGGGCGCAGCTGGCAGGCTGGCACAACAGTGATGCTGTGCGGCACAGCCTGGCGGCTGCCGTTCCCATATTCGCCGATATTGAGCGGGCCGGCCCTGGCGTCGAGGCGCGTATTCATGGCGCCGGATTCCAGCGCCAAAGCGCTCGCGCCAGCGGCCGTACCGCAATGCATGCATACCGGCAGGTGCGCGAGTTTCCGCCTCCCGCGGATCATGACTCACCGTATCGATTCTCGATGGAGGGCGTGCCGGGCCCAGGGGCCGCGCGGGCAAGCGTCTGGGCGCCCGGTTGGAATTCCGGCCAGGCGCTGAACCGCTTCCAGCAGGAAGCCGGGGGCGACTGGCGTGAAACGGCGGACCTGGTCAGGCTGCATTTCGAGGCGCTCGATCAGCCGCCCGCATCCCCGCTGTCCACACGGGACTCTGCACAGCAGTGGCAATTGATCCCGTGTTACGAGGTGTTTGTCGAGGAGCTGAGTGGCTATGCGCCCGCCGTGGCGGAGCGGGCCGGACCTGCAGTACTCGGTATTGATGCGCAGAGTGCCCGCCGGCTGGAAGTGAACAGCTGGGATAGCCTGGAGCTGCACTACGGCGACTGCAGCCAGACGCTCTATGTGCAGGTGGACCCAAGCCTGCCGGCCGGCAGCCTTGCCATACCGCAACGGCCCGGATTCTGGCTGGCTGGAACCGATCCGTCGCCCGCGTTAAGCCTCAGGCCGGCGCTGCAGCCACTGCCACGCCCGGTGCATCTGATCGCCAGCGATAAGGGAGGCGGTCATGGCTGAGCTGGGTGTAATCGGTCTTCGAGTGCTGTCGCTGCTGGGTCTGCTGGTGGTCTCGGCAGCGCTGCTCACCTGGCTGGAGCGACGCTTGCTGGGCTTGTGGCAGGACCGTTACGGGCCGAACCGCGTTGGGCCTTTTGGCGTGCTTCAGGTCGTCGCGGACATGCTCAAGCTGCTCGGCAAGCACGAATTCGTGCCGCCCTTTGCCGACCGGCCGGTGTTCGTGCTGGCGCCGGCCATTGTCCTGGTCACGGTGCTGCTGAGCTTTGTCATCATTCCGTTCACCCCGGCTTTTCCGCTGGTCGACATGAACGTCGGCCTGCTGTTTTTCCTCGCCATGACCTCGCTGGCCGTCTTCGGCATTCTGCTCGGCGGCTACGCCTCCAATAACAAGTATGCGCTGCTGGGTGCACTGCGCTCGGCCGCCCAGACGCTCAGCTATGAAGTCTTCATGGGATTGTCGCTGCTTGGGGTCGTGTTGCAGGCAGGGTCCTTTAGCCTGGGCCGGATCGTTGAGGCGCAGCAGGAACTCTGGTTCTGTGTGCCACAGTTTCTCGGCATGCTGCTGTTTTTTGTCGCCGGTATCGCCCAAAGCCACCGCTTGCCGTTCGACTTGCCGGAAGCCGAGCACGAACTCACGGCGGGTTTTCATACCGAGTATTCGGGCATGAAGTTCGGCATGTTTTTTCTGGCCGAGTATCTCGGCGTGATTCTGGTGTCGGCGCTCATGACGACGCTGTTTTTTGGCGGCTGGCTGGGCCCGGTGTTGCCCGGCTGGCTCTGGTTTGTGCTGAAAACCACGGCTTTCGTGTTTTTGTTTGTACTGATGCGGGCGGCATTGCCGCGGCCGCGCTATGACCAGCTGATGTGTTTTGGCTGGAAATGCCTGCTGCCGCTGGCGTTGCTCAATCTGACGGTCACCGGCTGGGTATTGCTTTAATAACGACGCCGGCAGACGGGGAGGAGACCACCATGTTCAGTGAGCTTAGATCGCTCTGGAAGGTGCTGCAGCATACGGTGCGGCCGCGTGAAACGGTGCAGTATCCGGAGGAAAAACCCTATCTTGCGCCGCGCTACCGGGGCCGCATCGTGCTGACCCGGGACCCGGACGGTGAGGAGCGCTGCGTTGCCTGCAATCTCTGCGCGGTGGCCTGCCCGGTGGACTGCATCGCCCTGCAAAAGACCGAGGATGCCGAGGGCCGCTGGTATCCCGAGTTCTTTCGCATCAATTTTTCGCGCTGCATCCTCTGTGGCCTCTGTGAAGAGGCCTGCCCGACCCTGGCGATTCAGCTGACGCCGGATTTCGAAATGTGTGAATACGACCGGCAGAGCATGGTGTACGAGAAAGAGGACCTGCTCATCAGCGGCCCGGGGAAGTACCCCGAATACAGCTTCTATCGCGTGGCCGGCAAGGCCATCGGGGGCAAGGACAAGGGGCAGGCGGCCCACGAAGCCGAGCCAATCAACGTAAAAAGCCTGCTGCCATAGGAGTCTGTCGGACTTAACACTAATCTACTGCGGAAAAGCCGATTCTGGTCATTTTTTGTGCTCTTTTTCGTTAAATAGAACCACTATTCGCCTTAAAAGAGCTCAAAAACTGCCTCAAAACGGTCTTTCCCTCGCTACGATCGGCTAAGCCCAACACACTCCTGGGAGGATGGAATGCAACTACTTTTTTATTTGAGTGCACTCATTGCCCTGTTGGCCGCCTGGCGTGTGATTCGTGGCGTCAACGCGGTGCATGCGCTGCTGTACCTGATCGTTACACTGCTGGCCATTGCGCTGATGTTCTTCATGCTCGGCGCGCCCTTTGCCGCGGCACTGGAAGTCATTATCTATGCCGGTGCCATCATGGTGCTGATGGTGTTCGTGATCATGATGCTCAACCAGGGCGACAGTGCCGTCGGGCAGGAACGGGCCTGGCTCTCGGGCCGGATATGGCGGGGACCAGCGCTGCTGTGTGCCGTACTGCTGGCACAGCTGGGCTATCTGCTGCTGCCGGCAGCCTTGGCCAGCGGGGATGCGGCGGCTGTCGATGCGGTGGCGGTGGGGCGCGCGCTCTATGGTCCCTACATGCTGCTGGTGGAGCTGGCATCCATGCTCTTGCTGGCGGCGCTCGTCGGTGCCTGGCACCTGACCCGCGCCCTGAAGCATCGACCACGGGAGGAGGGATAAATGGAGAGCCCAGGGCTGGTGATTCCCGTCGAGCATGGCCTGCTCTTTGCCGCCGTGCTGTTTTGCATCGGGCTGGCCGGGGTGCTGACCAGGCGCAACCTGCTTTTTGTGCTCATGTCGCTTGAGCTGATGCTTAACGCGGTGGCCTTTGTATTCGTGCTGGCGGGGGCTGTACACGGCAATGCCGATGGTCAGGTGATGTTTGTCCTGATCCTGACGCTGGCCGCCGCCGAGGTGGCCATTGCCCTGGCGCTGGTGGTGCAGCTTTATCGACGCCGTCGCAGCCTTGATATCGACAGCCTTGACGGCATGCGAGGGTAACGATGATGCGTCTGAGCGGGACAGCAAGACGAATGCGGCCAGCGCTGAACATGCCACTGTTTCGGGATTGTGAACAGTGTGGAATCGATAGTGCCGGTACCAACCGCCTGGACAGGATGAGGAGGTAGCATGACCGCATGGATGGGCTGGATACCTGCGTTGCCGCTGTTCAGCAGCCTGGTGCTGCTATTGCTGGGCGGACGCATGAGCGCGCGTCTGGTGACCCTGCTGGGCGTTGGGTCGGTGCTCGGTGCGGCACTGTTGTCTGCTTTGCTGATTGCAGGTTTCGTGTCGGCAGGAAGCACTGCCGTGTCGGTCATGCTGCAGCCCTGGTTCAGCAGTGCGGGACTGACGATCGCTTTCGGATTCTATTTCGATGGCCTCAGTGCGGTCATGATCGGTGTGATTACGGGTGTCGGCTCGCTGATTCACCTGTATTCCGCCGCGTACATGGCCGGCGATGAGGGCTATGCCCGCTTCTTCGGGTATCTCAACCTCTTTGTGGGCGCCATGCTGCTGCTGGTGCTGGCGGACGATTTCCTGCTGCTGTATCTCGGCTGGGAAGGCGTGGGGCTTTGCAGCTTTCTGCTGATCGGCTTCTGGTACCGGGAACCGGCCAATGGCTATGCCGCGCGCAAGGCATTTGTCGTGACACGGATCGGGGATATCGCCCTGGCGGCGGCCCTGCTGATCATGATCCAGCAGTTCGGTACCCTGCATATCCAGACGGTGATTGAGCGTGCACAGCTGGAGTGGGTCGCAACGGACTGGCCATTCTGGGTGGCGTTGCTGCTGCTGGGCGGGGCGGTGGGCAAGTCCGCGCAGCTGCCGCTGCAGACCTGGCTGCCCGATGCCATGGCCGGTCCTACGCCGGTCAGCGCACTGATCCATGCCGCGACCATGGTGACCGCCGGCGTCTATCTGATCGCCAGGACCCAGGGCATCTTCCTGCTGGCGCCCCGGATTATGGAGCTGGTGGCGCTGGTCGGGGCCCTGACGCTGTTTCTGGCCGCCTGCAGTGCGCTGGTGCAGCATGACCTGAAGCGGGTGCTGGCCTATTCCACCATCAGCCAGATTGGCTACATGTTTTTTGCCCTGGGTGCAGGCGCCTTTTCGGCGGCGATCTTCCACCTGATGACCCATGCCTTCTTCAAGGCGCTGCTGTTCCTGGCCGCGGGCCAGGTGATCCTGAGCCTGCACCACGAACAGGACCTGCGCCGCATGGGCGGATTGCTGCACCGGCTGCCTTTCAGTGCGCTCTGTTTTGCCATCGGCTGCGCCGCGCTGGCTGCACTGCCGCTGACATCCGGCTTTTACAGCAAGGATGCGATCCTGCTGCAGGCCTATGGGCTGCACGGGGGCAGTCTGGCCTGGTGGCTGGCGCTGACTGGTGCCGGGATCACGGCGCTCTACAGCCTGCGGCTGTTCCTGAAACTGTTTTTCGGCGAGGTGGTCACCGAGCCCCGCCCCGATATGCGGCCGACGCTGGTAGTTCCGCTGGCGCTGCTCTGTCTGCTGGCACTCCTGGGTGCGCTGATTCCGCAACCGCTGGGGGCGGTCTTTGCACCGCTGGCTGCGACCGAGGTGCCGGCGGCGGTGCATGGTGCCATCCTGATCATGCCCTGGCTGGGGCTGGTAACAGGCGCGCTGCTGTGGCGTTATGGCCGGGGCTTGCGACAGCGCTGGAACGACAGTGCACTGGCGCGTGGCTGGCGTGCCGGCTGGGGCTTCGATGCCCTCTATGATGGCCTGCTGGTGCGGCCGCTGTTGTTGCTGGCGCGCCTTAACCGCAAGGATCTGGCCGATCAGCCGGTGCAGTTCGTGGCCTGGCTCAGCGGCTGCGCTCACGCCTGGCTCTCGATCACCCAGAACGGGCGTTTGCGCCGCTACGCTGCCGGTATTGCCATGGGGGCGGTACTGGTGCTGATGGTGGTGACGCTATGAGCCTGGTGCTGCTGATTCTGATCCCGCTGCTGGGGGCCGTGCTGGTCTGGCTGGCAGAGCGCTGGCGCTGCGGTCTCGCGCGTGGCTTGAGTCTTGTCGTACTGGGTCTCGAGGCCCTGCTGCTTTGGCAGGTGCCCCATGAAGCACCGGCGGGCGGGCTCTGGTGGCTGCAGTTCCAGACTGAGTGGCTGCCGGTGCTGGGTATCAGCTGGCATTTCGCCCTGGATGGCCTCAGTGCGCTGTTGCTGTGGCTGACGCTGTTTATCGGCGCCGTATCGGTGCTGGCATCATGGCGTGATATCGATCAGCGGGTCGGCTTTTTTTATTGCAACCTGCTGTTGTCGGTCGCCGGAATCATCGGTGTTTTCCTGGCACTGGACCTGTTTTTGTTCTTTGTGTTCTGGGAGCTGATGCTCATTCCCATGGTGTTGCTGATTGCCATCTGGGGCCATGAAAACCGTCACTATGCCGCCACCAAGTTTTTCATTTTCACTCAGGCCAGCAGTCTGCTGATGCTGGTGGCGATCCTTGGCCTGGTGTTTGTGCATTACGGGCAGACCGGTGTCATGAGCTTTGACTATGGTGATCTTTTACGTCTGCAGCTGGCACCGCTACCGGCGTTCTGGCTGATGCTGGGATTCTTTATCGCTTTTGCGGTCAAGCTGCCCATGGTGGCACTGCATACCTGGCTGCCGGATGCCCATACCGAAGCGCCGACGGCGGGCAGTGTCTTGCTGGCCGCGATCCTGCTGAAGACCGGCGCCTACGGCCTGCTGCGCTTTACGCTGCCGCTGTTCCCCGACGCCAGCGCCGAGTTTGCGCCGCTGGCCATGGGGCTCGGTGCCCTGGGCGTGTTGTACGGCGCCAAACTGGCGTTTGCCCAGCACGACATGAAGCGGCTGGTGGCCTATACCAGCGTCAGTCATATGGGGTTCGTGCTGCTGGGAATCTACGCGCTGAATGATCTGGCGCTGCAGGGTGCCGTGATGCAGATGCTGGCACATGGCCTGAGCACGGCGGCGCTGTTTATCATCGTCGGCATGGTATACGCGCGCTGGCATACCCGTGATCTGCGTGAGCTGGGCGGGCTCTGGTCGCTGCTGCCACGGCTGTCGGGCTTTACCCTGCTGTTTGCGCTGGCGTCCCTGGGGCTGCCGGGCCTGGCGAATTTCGTGGCCGAGTTCCTGATCCTGGCCGGTGCCTTTCAGCGTGACTGGCCGATTACGCTGGTGGCACTGTTTGGGTTGGTGGGGGCTGCGCTCTATGCCCTGTTGCTGGTGCAGCGCAGTCTGTGGGGGGCTGCGGCACCGCAGGCAAAAACGCATGACTGTTCGGCCCGTGAATGGGGCATTCTGGCGAGTCTGGCGTTGTTGCTGCTGGTGTTTGGTCTGCATCCGCAGCCTGTGCTGGATATGGTGCAGCGACCGGTCGCGACGATTCTGGCTGAGCGTGTGATGCCGAATACGGGCGGGACTGATCAGGTAGTGCAACGGGAATCGAGGGAGCAACTGCCATGACCCTGCTCGAGTTGCGGGCGCTGTTGCCGTTGCTGCTGGTGGCGCTGACCATCGTGGTGACCATGCTGCTGGCAGGGTTCTGCCGGCAGCGCCGCCTGCTGTTCTGGGTCTATCAGTTGGGCCTGCTGGCGGCGCTGCTGTCGCTGGGTGGCAATCTGGATCTCCAGGCCTCTGGGGTTGAGGTCACGCCGCTGTTGCGTATTGATGCTTTTTTCGGCTTTTTTGCCGCGCTTTTCATCCTGGTGGCCATGTGTGTCGGCTTGATGGCGGCACAGTATTTCGGGCGGCGCGAGCATCTGGCGGTGCCGGTGGAGGAGTGTTACGTGCTGCTTGCCCTGTGCCTGCTGGGGGCGCTGGTACTGGCCTCGGCACAGCATCTGGCGGCGCTGTTTATCGGTCTGGAGCTGATGAGTGTGGCCAGTTTTGCGCTGGTGGCCTATCCCTGTGGTGCAGCGCCGGGCTCGGACCGGCTGCAGCTGCCGAGCCTTGAGGCCGGGCTGAAATACCTTGTGCTGTCGTCGGTGGCGTCGGCCTTTTTGCTGTTTGGCATGGCCTGTCTGTATCTGCAATCGGGTACGCTGGCATTTACCCGTTTGTCGCTTCCTGTGGACATTCCGGCGGCTGGCCTGCTGCCCTTGGCGGGGCTGGCGTTGCTGCTGATCGGTGTCGCCTTCAAGCTGGCGCTGGTACCTTTTCATATGTGGACTCCCGATGTGTACCAGGGGGCGCCGACACCCTTCACGGCTCTGATCGCGACGCTATCCAAGGGGGCGCTGGTGGCGGTGCTGCTGCGCTATCTGTTGATGAGTGATGCGCTGCAGAGCGAACAGATTGCCGCGGTGTTAAGGGTGCTGGCGATGCTGTCCATCCTGGTGGGCAACCTGCTGGCCCTGCGTCAGGATGACATGAAACGCCTGCTGGCCTATTCCTCGATTGCCCATCTGGGGTATTTGCTGGTGGTGTTCCTGGCCACGGGGCAGGCCGACTCCAGCGAGTTCGCGCTGCAGGCGGGCGCCTTCTATCTGCTGGCTTACAGCCTCACCACTCTGGCGGCATTTGCGATGATTGGCACCCTGTCCGGCGGCGTCGGCGAATCCCGGGATTATCGGCTGCAGCGCTATAGCGGGCTGTGCTGGCGCGAACCCGTTCTGGGTGGCTGTTTTATGTTGATTTTGCTGTCGCTGGCGGGCATTCCGCTCACGGTCGGCTTTATTGGCAAGTTCTACATTCTTGCTGCCGGTGCCCAGGCCGGGCTCTGGTGGCTGCTCGTGGTCGTGGTGCTGGGCAGTGCCCTGGGCCTCTACTATTATCTGCGCATCATTCTGGTCCTGCTGCAGCAGGATGAGTCTGTTCGTGGCCTGCGTTATCACAGCGGACGCTGGCTGATATACGGTCTGACGTTACTGCTGGTATTGCTGGGTATCTATCCATTGCCGGTGATGCAGTGGTTACCGCTGTTCTAGACAAAACTGCTTATAGTTAAGGTGATGCTTTGCACTGCACCGGACTATTTTGGGGGGAGTACATCATGAAAAATTTCGAGACCGTGGGAGACCTGGTCAAGAATGCCATCAACATGCACCAGGAAGCAGCGGGACTGTACCGGGAACTTGAACAGCGTAGCGGGGATGCCAGGGCCAGGCTCTTGCTGGACTACATGATCAAGCATGAGCAGCAGATGGAAACCAGCTTGAAGGAGCGGCTTCGCTCCGGTACGCCGGGCGTGCTGGCCACCTATATTCAGTACACCTTGGAGGATGCCCCCAAAGCGTTCGTCGCGGCGCTCGCGAAAGAGTACCCAAATCCAAATGCCGATCAGGTGTGTGAGATTGGCCTGCGCATCGATGAGTATTTGGTGGACTTGTTTGAGGGGGCATGCAAGGAGATCGAGGCCGCCAATGCCAACGAATACCTCACAGATCTCATGCAGCTGGAAGCGCTGGAGCGCCGGAAATTTACCCAGACACTCAACTCGCTGCATGATATCTAGCCTGACTTGTGCCTGCCAGGGCGCAGCTGGGCTGTAGTCCCGTCAGGCAGATGGGCAGCAAAGCATTGCGCTGAGACTGCGCCACCGGTGCGCGGTCGCGCTGCGCTGACTGTAATCCGGCTCGGGCCAGCGGCGTCGCGGTGCCGCGTCCGCCCAATTGCGCAAGCCTGCATATTTCACCGATGTTTCCCGGCGCGCTGCCTGTACCGCGCCTGCGCCGCCGTCTATCGTTCGCCTCTCGCCTCTCGCCTCTCGCCTCTCGCCTCTCGCCTCTCGCCTCTCGCCTCTCGCCTCTGGGTCAGCTCGTGTCGTATGTAATACACTGATAGCTAAAGAAAAAAGCAAGTATTAAAAAAATCGATACTACCCTATTGGCCGCTTTTAACCTGTTTAGGTACTACAGACCCGACGGGGCTAGAGTAACTGGCGTACCCGTCTTGCCGGGACAGCCTGCGGGCTGTTTTGCGCGACACCTACAATAACAACACGTCGACCCGGTTGCCGGGATCGCAGAGGGTTTTTTCGATGACAGAGATGACAACCACCTCGGTGGGGTATGAGTCTGTTTCCAGCGACTACCTCGACAAACGCCAGCTTAAACAGGGCGCCGCCGGCTGGATTCTGCTGGCGAGCCTGGGGGTTTCCTACGTGATCTCCGGCGACTTTGCCGGCTGGAACTTCGGCCTGGGGCAGGGGGGCTTTGGCGGCATGCTGATCGCCACCATCCTGATGGCCCTGATGTACAGCTGCAAGGTGCTGGCGCTGGCCGAACTGTCGGCCTCACTGCCCACCGCCGGCGGCGGCTACAGCTTTGCCCGCCGGGCGCTGGGACCCTGGGGCGGCTACCTGACCGGCACCGCCATCCTGCTGGAATACGCCATAGCGCCGGCCGCTATCGCGATCTTTATCGGCGGCTATGTGAATGAGCTGTTCGGACTCGACGGCCCGCTGGTGTATGCGGCCTTCTATGCGCTCTTTATCGGCATTCATCTGTGGGGCGCCGGCGAAGCACTGAAAATCATGATGGTCATTACCGGCCTTGCCGTTGCCGCCATTCTGGTGTTCATCGTCGGCACCCTGCCGTATTTCAGCGTAGATAACCTGTTTGATGTCAGCATCAATACCGCCGCGACCGGCGCGAGCAGCTTCCTGCCGCAGGGCTACATGGGTATCTGGGCGGCGCTGCCGTTTGCCATGTGGCTGTTCCTGGCGGTGGAAGGCGTGCCGCTGGCGGCGGAGGAATGCAAGGACCCTGCCCGGGACATGCCCCGCGGCATCATTACGGCCATGGCCGTGCTGCTGGTGTTTGGCATCCTGGTGCTGTTTCTGGCGCCGGGTGTAGCCGGCGCCGATCTGATGAAGGATCACGGTGCTCCGCTGGTGGGCGCACTGCAGGCGGTTTACGGCGAAGATTCCAGCGCCGCCACCTTCGTCAACGTGGTGGGGCTTTTCGGCCTGATCGCATCCTTCTTTTCCATTATCTATGCTTATTCACGTCAGGTGTTTGCACTGTCCCGTGCCGGCTATCTGCCGCGCTGGCTGTCGGTGACCGGCAAGAAGAAGGTGCCGACCATGGCGCTGGTGGTACCGGGCCTGATCGGTTTCGGACTGTCGCTGACCGGCGAGGGGGACCTGATGATCACCATGGCGGTGTTTGGCGCGACCATTTCCTATGCCCTGATGACCCTGTCGCACATGATTCTGCGTCGTAAGGAGCCCGATCTGGAGCGCCCCTACAAAACGCCGGGTGGCGCAGTGACCTCCGGCATCGCCTTCGTGCTCTCTATTGCGGCCTTTGCGTCCACCTTCCTGGTGAGCACGGAAGCGGCCATCTGGAGTGGCGTCTTCTATGCGGTGATGGTGGCCTACTTTGCCTTCTACAGCCGCCACCGTCTGGTGGCCCGGGCGCCGGAGGAAGAGTTCGAAGCCATCGCACGGGCCGAATCCGAATTGAGCTGAGCGAAACCGCCGCGCGGGCCGCAAGGGCCCGCGGGCACGACAATAAAAACCGGGGGCCGATGCGGTCGGCCTTCCCCGAGGACAATCGAGATGATGAATCCCAGAGATGTAAAAACGGTTGCCGACGCCAAGCGAATCGTGGAAGAGCGTGGCCTGCGCGACGTCAAGGTAGGTCTCTATGATGTCGACGGCATCATGCGCGGCAAGTACATGTGCAAGGACAAGTTCTTCAGTGCGCTGGACAGCGGCTTTGCCTTCTGCGACGTGGTGCTGGGCTGGGACTCCAATGACCAGCTGTACGAAAACGTCGGCGTCACCTATACCGGCTGGCACACTGCCTACCCGGATGCGCCGGTTCGCGTGCTGCCCCAGAGCTGCCGCGAGCTGCCATTTGAAAAGGACATGCTGCTGTTCCTCTGTGAGTTCGATACGCCGACCGACAGCATCTGCCCGCGCAACCTGCTGCAACGGGTGCTCAAGCGGGCCGACAAGCTGGGCTTTGAGCCTTATGCGGCCTTTGAGTACGAATTCTTCCTGTTCAACGAGACGCCGGACTCGATCCGCGAAAAAGGCTATCGCGACCTGAAACCCATTACACCGGGCTTTCATGGCTATTCGATGCTGCGCAACTCCGTGCATGCCGAGCTGTACCACGACCTGCTGGAGTTCGCGCGGCAGATGGATTTCCCGATCGAGGGCCTGCATACCGAAACCGGCCCCGGCGTGCTGGAAGCGGCACTGATCGTGGATAACGCCAGCGATGCGGCGGACAAGGCGGCACTGTTCAAGACCTTCACCAAGGTCTGGGCGCAGCGCAACAACATGATGGCCACCTTCATGGCCAAGTGGTCCAACGACTACCCGGGGCAGTCGGGGCATATCCACATGTCGCTGCGGCACAAGGACGGATCAGGCTCGGTGTTTCATGATCCGAGTCAGGCGCACAACATCAGCCGGCAGCAGCGCCACTTTATCGGCGGGCAGCAGAGGCTGATGCCGCAACTGCTGGCCATGCTGGCGCAGACGGTGAATGCCTACTCCCGCCTGATCCCCGGTTTCTGGGCGCCGACCGATGCGACCTGGGCGGTGGAAAACCGCACCACGGCACTGCGGGTGATACCGGGTTCCGAGAAGTCCCAGCGAGTGGAATTCCGCCTCGGTTCCGCCGATGCCAACCCCTACATCGCCCTGGCGGCGGCGCTGGGAGCAGGGCTCTGGGGCATCGAAAACGAGGTCGAGCCTGAAGCTGCTGTGGTGGGCAATGCCTATAACCAGGAGCACCCGCAAAGCCTGGCGCTGCCGCTGTCGCTGCATGATGCCGCCGTGGCACTGCGCGACTCCGAGGTGGCAAAGGAGCTGTTCGGCGAAGCCTTTGTCGAGCATTACGCGGCGACCCGCATCTGGGAAAACCAGCAATACCGCAAGCATGTCAGTGACTGGGAACTGCAGCGCTACTTCGAAATTATCTAGCGCTGGACTGCCGTGAGGCCAGACCCTTATTCGATGATCCGCCCCGCATTGTGGGTGCCTGAAGTGAGACGAGTACCAAGATGAGTCAACAGCTGAAAACCCTGTCCCCGATCGACGGTTCCGAATACGTGGTACGTGACTACGCCACCGGGGCCGAGATTGAAACGACCCTGGCCCGCGCCACCCGTGCGCACAAGGCCTGGAAAAGCACTCCGCTGGAGGAGCGCAGCGCGATCTGCAGCCGCATGGTCGACGCCTTCGTGGCCTGCAAGGACGAAATCGCCGCCGAACTGTGCTGGCAGATGGGCCGCCCGATCCGCTATGCCGCCGGCGAGGTCGGTGGCGTCGAGGAGCGCGCACGCTACATGATCTCGGTGGCCGCCGAGGCGCTGCAGCCGATCCAGCTGCCGGAAAAGACCGGTTTCACCCGCTACATCACCCGTGAGGCCGTGGGCGTGGTGTTCGTGATCGCGCCCTGGAATTTCCCCTACATGACCGCGGTGAACGCCATCGTGCCGGCGATACTGGCCGGCAATACCGTGGTGCTGAAACACTCGGCCCAGACGCCGCTGTGCGCCGAGCGCTTTGCCGAAGCCTTCCAGGCCGCCGGCCTGCCCGAGGGCGTGTTCCAGTACCTGCACCTGGCCCATGCCGACACCGAAGGGGTCATTCGGGATGCGCGCGTCAACCATGTCTGCTTCACCGGTTCCGTGCCCGGCGGCGCCATGGTCGAGCGGGCCGCGGCCGGGCGTTTCATCGGTGTCGGGCTGGAGCTCGGCGGCAAGGACCCGGCCTATATCCGCGAGGATGCCGATCTCGATCATGCCGTCGAAACCACCATCGATGGCGCCTTCTTCAACTCCGGGCAGTCCTGCTGCGGCATCGAGCGCATCTATGTGCATGAGTCAGTGTACGAGCGCTTCGTCGAACAGGCCGTGGCGCTGGTAAAACAATACCAGCTGGGCCGCTCAGACGATCCCGAAACCACCCTCGGGCCCGTGGTACGCGCCAGTGCCGCCGACTTCATTCGCGCCCAAGTGAGCGATGCGGTCGCGGCCGGTGCCGTGGCCCATATCGATCCGGCCGACTTCCCGCTGGACGCCCCCGGCAGCGCCTATCTGGCGCCCCAGGTACTGACGAATGTAAACCACGGCATGCGGGTGATGACCGAAGAGACCTTCGGCCCGGTGGTCGGCATCCAGAAGGTCAGCTCCGACGAGGAGGCTATCGCGCTGATGAACGACTCCGAGTTCGGCCTGACGGCGTCGGTCTTCACCCGCGACATGGATGCGGGCGTGGCGATTGGCGAGCAGCTCGACACCGGCACCTTCTTTATCAACCGCTGCGACTACCTGGACCCGGCCCTGGCCTGGACCGGGGTCAAGCATTCCGGCCGCGGCTGCACCCTGTCGGTGGTTGGTTTCGAACACCTGACAAGGCCCAAGTCGTTCCATCTCAAGACCGAGATCTGAGCGCCCCACTGATTCCGGTGACAGGCCCTGGCCTGTCACCTCAAGCCGAGACAACGACGATGAACTACGAAAACCTGAGTGGTAACTGGAACTACCCCAACAGCATTCGAGCCGGCGCCGGGCGCATCAGCGAACTGGCCGAGTGCTGCAGGGCGCTCGGCATGCAGGCGCCCCTGCTGATCACCGACCCGGGTCTTGCAGCGCTGCCCATGGTGGCTGAGGCCGAGGCGCAGTGCCGCGCGGCTGGGCTGCGCATCGGGCTGTTCAGCAATATCAAGGGCAACCCCACCGGCAAGAATGTCGATGATGGCCTGGCGGCCTACCGCTCGGGTCAGCACGATGGCGTCATCGCCTTTGGTGGCGGCTCCGCACTGGATGCCGCCAAGGCGGTCGCACTAATGGCCGGCCAGACACTTGAACTGTGGGATTTCGAGGATGTCGGCGACAACTGGACCCGCGTCAACGCCGATGCGGTGGCCCCCATTGTCGCGGTGCCCACAACCGCCGGCACCGGCTCTGAAGTTGGCCGGGCCTCGGTGATTACCGACGACGAACAGCACATCAAGAAGATCATCTTCCATCCCAAAATGCTGCCGTCCATCGTGATTCTGGATCCGGCGCTGACCGTCGGCCTGCCGCCCAAGGTCACCGCCGCCACCGGCATGGATGCGCTGTCGCATAACCTGGAGGCGCTCTGCTCGCCATTTTGGCATCCCATGGCCGAGGGCATTGCCATCGAAGGAATCCGCCTGGTGTGTGATTTTCTGCCCCGTGCGGTGGCCTATGGCCAGGACCTGGAAGCGCGCATGCAGATGATCGTGGCGTCCTCCATGGGGGCGACAGCCTTCCAGAAGGGGCTCGGCGCCATGCATGCGCTGGCCCATCCGCTGGGCGCCCTGTTCGATGCCCACCATGGCCTGCTCAACGCCATCCTGATGCCCTATGTACTCAAGGCCAACCGTGAAGTCATCAGCGAGCGTATCGAGCGCACTGCGCGCTACATTGGTCTGGCCGATACGAGTTTCGATGGCTTCCTCAACTGGGTGCTGGAATTGCGCGCCCAGGTCGGCATTCCCCACAGCCTGGGCGAGATTGGTATCGACGCGGGCCAGCTGGAGAAAATCGGCCGTATGGCCACCGAGGACCCGTCTGCCGGCGGCAACCCGATCCAGTTCAGTGCGGTCCAGTACAGCGAGCTGTGCGGACGGGCTATTCGCGGCGAACTCTGATTGCAGGAAGACGTCACCATTGGCCATGGGTCAATACGAGCTCTTGAAAACCAAGGTGTTTTAAAAAATATGCCCCGTTTCAAGGGCGCTTCACAGGCGGGCAGGGAAGCCTGCCGGATGGCCTGGTAAAGAGGAAAACGCAATGAAAATTGGCATTCTGCAGTGCGACGATGTGCAGGATAAGCTGCAGCAGAGGTTTGGCAATTATCCGCAGATGTTCCGGGACCTGATGCTAAAGGTCGACCCGGAGCTTGAGTTTGCGGTCTACGATGCCAGGCTCGGTGAGCTGCCGGCCGATATCGATGAGTGTGATGCCTATATCACCTCCGGCAGTCGCCACGGCGTGCTCGATGGCTTGGCCTGGGTGGGGGAGCTGGAGGATTTTATTCGTCGCCTGGATGCGGCCAAGAAAAAGTTCGCCGGTATCTGTTTTGGCCATCAGCTACTGGCCCGGGCGCTCGGTGGCGAGGTTGAACAATCGGATCGTGGCTGGGGCGTGGGGGTATCCTTCAATCAGGTCGATGTGCGCAAGCCCTGGATGGAACCGTTCAAGCCCGCTATCGACCTGGTGGTCAGCCATCAGGATCAGGTCAGCCGGTTGCCGGAGGGCTTTGAAGTGCTGGCCAGCAGCGCCTTCTGCCCGTATTACATGCTGCAGTACCAGAATCACCTGATCAGCGTGCAGGGACACCCGGAGTTTTCCCGCGATTATTCTCGCGAACTGACCCTCAGCCGCCAGAACCGCATAGCACCCAGCCGGGTGCGCGAGGCGCTGCATTCACTCAACGCCGAGGTTGATGATGTCCTGGTGATGCGCTGGATCATCAATTTCTTCTACGACCGCTGAGCCGACTTCTGTGGGAGCCCACTCTGTGGGCAAATATTGCCGGTGCCGACCCTGTTCGCCCGGGGACCGGGCTCCCACATTCGATTCACACCTCTGTCTGGGGTGAAAGCCAGGCATATTCGGCACCGATTTCGGCCACGAAACTGTCCTGCGGAATGCATGCCGAGGTCGATGATGCGCTGGATCATCAATTTCTTCTACGACCGCTGAGCCGACTTCTGTGGAAGCCCACTCTGTGGGCGAATATCGGCGGTGCCGACCCTGTTCGTCCGGGGACCGGGCTCCCACATTCGATTCACACCTCTGTCTGGGGTGAAAGCCAGGCATATTCGGCACCGATCTCGGCCACGAAACTGTCCTGCGGGATGCATGCCGAAGACGATGATGCGCTGGATCATCAACTTTTTCTACGACCGCTGAGCCGACTTCTGTGGGAGCCCACTCTGTGGGCGAATATCGGCGGTGCCGACCCTGTTCGCCCGGAGACCGGGCGCCCACATTCGATTCACACCTCTATCTGGGGGGTAAGCCAGGCGTATTCGGCACCGATCTCGGCCACGAAACTGTCCTGCGGAATGATGCCAGGGTCGACGATGTCCTGGTGATGCGCTGGATCATCAACTTTTTCTACGACCGCTAGACCGATTCTTGTGGGAGCCCACTCTGTGGGCGAATATCGGCGAAACTGTCCTGCGGAATGCATGCCTGGCACCCGGAGTTTTCCCGCGGCCATTTCCTTGGCAGCACTCGCGAACTTCTGTGGGAGCCCACATTCGATTCACACCTCTATCTGGGGGGTAAGCCAGGCGTATTCGGCACCGATCTCGGCCACGAAACTGTCCTGCAGGATGCGTCGGCAGTCGCGGGCGATCATGCCGGGCAGGTCGCCCAGCTCGCCCTTGCGCGTTGTGAGGGTGATCTCGCGGGCAAAGCCCTGTCCCAGTGGCAGCAGCGTCACCTGGTGCTGGCGGATGCCGCTCTGGAACAAACACAGCGGTGTGGTGATGGTGCAGCCGATGGCACTGGCCACGGCTGACACGACGGCGAAGGAGTTGTCCAGCTGCAGGCGCAGCGGCGGCTCCTGGCGGGCGAGGCGCAAAAAAGCTCTACATCCTGGCCGATCAGTGAACTGGTGCTGTAGCGGATAAAATCCAGCCGCTGCAGGACGTCGGCCAGTGTCTTGGGGCCGGTATAATCATTGGGCACTGCCAGTACAAAGGGTTCCCTGAGTATGCGGTGGCGGTCCAGGTCCGAGTGATCGGACAGCGTATCATCAGAGATGATGATGTCCGCCTGGCGTGACAGCAGCATATGGGCGTGCAGGTGGGATTGTCCGGTGATGGCCGCCCAGCTCTGGGTGCGCTGGCGCAGTACGTCGATCAGGGGTTTGCCCACGGCGGTGATAATGGAATCCACCAGGGCGATCTTTACGTGGCGCAGCAACTTGTAGTCGGCCTTGCGCATCTTCTGACTGGTAAGACGGGCTTCCTGCAGCAAACTCTGGGCCCGGTCGTACAGGTAGCGCCCGGCAGTGGTGATCTCCATGGGCCGGACGCTGCGATCCATCAGTTCGACGCGCATCTCGGCTTCCAGGTTGGTAAGGATTTGCGATAAAGACGACTGGCTCATGCCCAGGCGCTGGCCGGCCAGGGTCAGGTTACCGGACTCGGCAATCTGGACGAAAGCCTCCAGAGTGCGCAGGTCAAAGCCAAAGGAAGACGCCATAAAAGTCCTTTGTGAATGAGGGCAGGTAACGGATTCCGCTCCCTTATTGTTGTGTCCCCGCCGCTGGCAACCGTGACGCCAGGGCGGGTCTCGATTGTTTTCGGGCATCGGGTTGCTGAGGGGCGACCGCCTGGTTCCCCTGCATGTTATGCCCGCTTGAGTGTACCAGTAACGACGCAAAATCGCGGTTTATGATAGATAATTAGTTGGTAATATACTGTTAAAGATTTATAAGTGCATTAATAATCTACTTATATAATAATTATTGGTGTTTAGCTCTAATATTGCGTGTTTGTGGTGGCGCCTTTGCACACATTCACCCCCGCAATACCCCTACAATGGCTTCACGAAATCGCTGATCCCCCCAGCGCTTGCGGCAACCGGAGCTCCCATCAAGAGAACCGGCGTCCGGAACTCCCCATAAGAGAGCCGGTCCTGCCTGCGCTGCCGTGCCCCACAAGGGCCGAAGAATCAGGGCTACCGAGCCCGGTGAAGGTGTTCAGCGTTTCACTCCCATTTTTCAGTGTTCAGGGTGAGCTTGTGCAGTATTTCAGCATGCTATCGATACGACTTTGACGCGGTTGCCGGGCCACGAGTTTCAGTGGCGCCCGGTAGCCTGGCTTCTGCCACCTTCGCGACTTCTTATCGCGACCCGTATCGATACCCGGAGAAACCGCATGAACTCGTTTGACCACCGTAAGTACCGCCCCTTTGCCCCCATTCGCAAGACCGACCGCCGCTGGCCGGACCAGATCATTGATCGCGCGCCCCGCTGGTGCAGCGTCGACCTGCGTGACGGCAACCAGGCGCTGATTGAGCCCATGAACGTGGTGCAGAAACGCCGCATGTTCGAGTTGCTGGTAAAGCTGGGCTTCAAGGAAATCGAGGTGGGCTTTCCCGCCGCTTCCCAGCCGGACTTCGACTTTGTCCGCTCCCTGATCAATGACAACCTGATTCCCGATGATGTCACCATCCAGGTGCTGACCCAGGCGCGGGATGAGCTGATCGCGCGTACCTTTGAGTCGCTGCGCGGAGTACGCCGGGCGATTGTGCATCTGTATAACTCAACCTCCACCGTGCAGCGCGAACAGGTGTTCGGACTGGATCGCGAGGGTATCAAGGCGATTGCGGTCAACGGTGCCCGCACCGTTGCGCGCCTGGCGGCGGAGAATCCCGCAACTGAGTGGGTGTTTCAGTATTCCCCCGAGAGCTTCACCGGCACGGAGATGGACTACGCGGTGGACGTCTGCGATGCGGTGACCGCCGTATGGCAGCCAACGCCGCAGAACAAGGTCATTATCAACCTGCCGGCCACGGTGGAGATGTCGACCCCCAATGTCTTTGCCGATCAGGTGGAGTGGGTCTGCGATCATATTGCCCGACGTGATTCGATCATCATCAGCCTGCACACCCACAACGACCGCGGCTGCGGCGTGGCGGCGGCTGAGCTCGGCGTCATGGCCGGTGCGGATCGCATCGAGGGCACGCTGCTGGGCAATGGCGAACGTACCGGCAACATGGATATCGTCACCATGGCACTGAACCTGTACAGCCAGGGTGTGGATCCGCAGCTGGACCTGGCCAACATGGACGAGATTGTCGAGTGCGTGAAAGCCTGTACCCAGTTGCCGGTGCATCCGCGTCATCCTTATGCCGGTGAGCTGGTCTTTACGGCCTTTTCGGGCAGTCACCAGGATGCCATTCGCAAGTGCCTGGCTCGGCGCCAGCCTGACGCGCCCTGGGAAGTGGCCTACCTGCCCATCGATCCGGAAGATCTGGGGCGGGACTACCAGGCGGTGATCCGCATCAACAGCCAGTCCGGCAAGGGCGGCGTGGCCTATGTGCTGGAGCGCGAATACGGTATCCAGATGCCTCGCTGGATGCAGATCGAGTTCAGCGCCAAGGTGCAGCAGGCCACCGAGGCGTCGTCCAGCGAGCTGACGGGTGCCCAGATCTGGCGGATCTTCAACGAGACCTACCTGGACGCAGCCGACAGTGGTGCGCGTATATTGAGCTACCAGCTCAGCCGTGAGCAGGGTCAGGATCGCCTGAGCGCGGCTATTCACTGGCAGGGTGAAACCCGCTCGGTGGCGGGCACGGGCACCGGTGTCGTGGGTGCCTTTGTCGATGCGCTGAACCGCGAGATGCAGGCTCCGGCGGTACTGGTGGAATACAGCGAACATGCGCTGGGCGACACCCACGGCGAAGGCGCCGAGGCGATCAGTTTCGTGCAGATGGGATTCAACGGCAGCCGCTACAGCGGAGTGGCGGTCAGCGAGGATATCGTCACCGCATCCCTGAATGCGATCCTGGGTGCCGTGGCCAGAGGAGGGAGCGAGGGCCAGGTGGCCGCGGCCTGAAACAAAAAATCCCGTGCATCGGTGCACGGGATTTTTTTATTGCCGGGCGCTTATCAGAAATAACTTTTGCGGCGTGCCCTGGAGATCAGTATCAACCCGGTCAGCACGCTCAAGACGGCGGAGAAAACCAGCAGGACTTCGGCCATGGTGAAGCCAAACGGCATCTCGGGCGTGTAACCGCAGGGTTCCCAGATCTCGAATACTGCCGGCAACCACTGCTCCGGTACAAACCAGGCGGGCAGGCCCGACTCCATGCTGCAGCTGCCTTCGATCCAGCCGCGCTCGACGCCGAGCGTCTTCCAGCTGCGCTCCAGCATGCCCAGCATCGCGACAAAGCTCAGCAGTTGAGCCAGTTTGCGGGTGAAGGTCCAGCCACAGCCGAGCAGACCCAGTACACAGGCCAGAATGAAACCCGCCAGCCAAAGTCGAATGTGTACACAAAGGACACAGGGGCCATAGCCCAGTTCGTACTGGTAATAAAGCGCGATACCTTCGGCACTCAGGCCGATCAGAATCATCGCCAGCCAGTACCAGGCGCTGCGCCCGAGAGTTGATAGCTGGTTGAGCATGGGTGCGTCCTTAGGCAAAGTCGTTGCGCTATCTGAACATAAAACCACGGTCTGGTTCCAGAGGGCGTCGCGTCGCCGTGACGCGTTTTGGCGACATCGCCTGGCCCTGCCGGATCGGCGACCCGTTTATACCGCTGTAGCACGTCACTATTTCTGCTAGGCGATGGCCGCGTTAACCGATGTCCGGCGCAATGCCAGCCAGGTGTTCACACTGATGGCGCCGAGAATGGCACTTCCCCCCACCAGGGTATGGACCGAGGTGGTTTCGCCCAGTATCAGCCAGACCCAGACAGGCCCCAGCACGGTTTCCAGCAGCATGAACAGACTGACCTCGGTGGAGGGCAGGTAGCGTGGAGCCGTCATGATCAGCAGGGTTGCCAGCGGAATCTGGAGCAGCCCCATGAGCGCAAGCCAGCCATAGCTTGAGGGCTGCAGTGCCAATGGGGTGGCCAGTGGCCAGCTGATCACAGCGGCGATGGCACCGGCCATGGCGATGATCGGCAGCCTGGGCAGGGCTGGAAAACGGCGCAGCAGGGTAAACATGACACCCATACTGGCGGCCAGGGTCAGCGCGGCAAGATCCCCCAGCCACTGGCTGGCGGCGCTGTCGGAGCCGGCAAACACGACCAGCACGCCGGCCACGGATACGCCGATGGCGATCAGGGTACGGCGCAGCACCCGCTCGCCCAGCAACAGGCGGGAAAAAAGCGCTGCGAACAGCGGAGAGCTGGCGAGGATGACCACGGTATTGGCGGTACTGGTATGACTGATGGAGAAGACAAACAGCCAGGTATTCACGCCATAGAGGGACGCAATGGCGATGCCTGCAAGCCACAGTGCCGGTGTTGCTGGCCAGCGCTGGCGTTTGCGCCAGCACAGGCATAGCACCAGAGTGGCCAGGCATGTCAGGCTGCCGCGCCAAAAGGTGACATTATAAGATGAGCTGTCTGCCAGGCGGATCAGCAGGGCATCAAAACTCAGCACCAGTACACCGAAGGCGGCAATCAGCATGCCTTTGGCGTGGTCGTCGTTGTGTCCCAGCGGAACGTGCGCTGTTTGATTGGATGATGACATCGTACAGATTCTCTTTGGTTCGGGGGCAAGCGCCCCCGGTTTAAGCTGGGTTATGAGCGCAGCCGGACAGGTTTAAGCCGGTGGCCCCAGAAAAAGATGGCCAGACCCGCCATGATGATGGCCGTTCCGCTCCAGACACTCAGGCCAATATTTTCATGATTCAGCAGGCTGCCCAGCAGCAGTGCGAATACCGGCGTGATCAGGGTGACCAGGGCCACGGTACTGGGCGGCAGCTTGCTGAGAATGTGGTAATAGCTGACAAAACCGATCAGAGAGCCAAATACCGCCAGGTACAGAATTGCCCAGGGCGAGTGGCTGTCAAAATCAAACGTCGGCGCCGTTCCATCCAGCAGCAGCCATGTCAGACCGTAGCAAGGCAGGCTGAGCAACAGCGCCCCCACGGTATGGGGCAGCGGATGAATCGCCAGTGCCTCCCGCTTGACCATCACGCCGCTGAGACTGAACAGCATCACCGCCAGTAACAGCAGCGCAATACCCGGCCAGGTCCCGGGGCTGAGGGTCGCGTCGTCCATAAAGATCCAGCCCAGACCGAGCAGCGCAATGGCGCAGGCCAGCCAGCGGTGCGGTGCCAGCGGAGCTTCGCGCAAAAGCGCCTGCGCCAGCACGGCCGAAATGACCGGTGACAGGCCAAAGATCACCGATATCAGGCCGGAGGGTACATAACGCGCGGCCATGTAGGTGGCACTCATGGCGCCAAAGATGCCAAGGGTCGCGTAAGCGTAGGACCTCAGGGCGCTGCGATGCCAGGGCATGTCCAGTCGCAGTCCACGCACCAGCAGCCAGCCCAGTACTGCGGCAATGCCCATGCGCAGCCAGGCGGCCATGAGTGGGTTGACGGTTTCGCTGCTCCAGGCTACCCCCAGCGGGGTGGTGGCCCAGATCGCCAGTACGGCCAGATAAGCGCTTGGCACGGACATCTGTTTCTCCTTGTCGATTACGGAAACTCCCTGTTCCCGAAGCCGTTGACGGCGCCCGCAGCCCACAAAATGAAAAGGCCGCAAGCGTGAACGCTGCGGCCTCGGAACCCCGGTTACTGACTGAAACCGTTCAGTTCCCGACCGCAGACGGCCGCATCCAGCGGGCCACACAGGCCAGTCGGAAGGATGCGAGCTTTCGGACGATCGAGTGCGTGATCATGGGCAATCCAGTTCAGTGGAACCGAATCATGCGCTTTTACTGACTGCTTGGTCAACCCTCGTTCGCACTCTTTCTGGTCGTTGCGCCCTTTATTGGTGCGGCGGGTGAAACCAGGATTAAGACTAGAACAACGGGCTGGGTCTTGCGATGCAGGATACGTCGTCGGCCGTAGCGGGTGCGACGGCCGGCGACGGGGTGTCAGACCGCGAGCGGCCAGATTGGCGTCGGTCGCAATGGGTCGTCGTCAGGATCGTCGCAGCGGGCGCGACGCTGCAGATAGTCGAGAATCACGCCGGGGATATCGTGATTGATGGCCCCCAGTCCGCGATTGCCGAACAGCCGGTTGAACTCCAGTACGAAGGGGTAGCCGTCCACCATGGCAATATCGAAACCGGCATGGTCGATCTCCAAAGCCGTGGCCAGACGCCGGACCAGTTCCACGGCAGCTCTGGGCAGCGGGCTGTTGTCGATTTGACCGCCGCGGGACAGGTTGTTGTGGAACCCTTGTTCGGACTGCCGGCGCCAGAAGCCGCCCAGCACCCGGTCACCTACCCATACGATGCGCAGGTCGCGATCAATGGGCAAAAACTCCTGTACGTAGAGGCTGGGCGTCAGGTTGAGGTAATGTTGCCAGTCGGCGCGGTTTTCGATCAGGAACACGCCGTCGCCCATCGAGCTTTTCGGGATCTTGGCGACAAAAGGCAGGGCCATTTGCTGCCAGAGATGCTCAGCCGAGACCGGCTCATTGGGCGCCACGAGAGTCCAGGGAACGTGCTCGGGTGCTACGCTCATGAAGGCGCGGGTCATCTCGATCTTGTTGTGACCGAGCAGGTAGGAGGCGAGACTCGGGAAGATACGCCGTTTCAGGGCGAACACCACCGGATTGACCTGCCAGTACTCCGGGAACAGGACCCAGTCAGCTTCCTTCACCCTGGCGAGGTGGGTGAAGAAGAGTTCCGGTTTGATGTAGTTTGTCTCAGGAAGGCGCAGAGTGCGAAAAGCGTCGAACGACACCAGTTTCATACATGGGCAAGCTCAATGGCAAAAGTTGCGCGCATTCTAAACTCGAGCGTGGGGCGCGGGAATAGTCCGAGACGCCCGTATGAGACTATTTTTTCATCGCCTCGGGCGCGGCTCGGGTGATGCTGTCGCAGGCGATATTCAAGGACAGCGAGACAGGGGAATTAAGGATGAAATTGACTGCAGCGGGCGCGCTGTTGCTGTTGAGTCTGGCCGGATGCGAATGGCAGCAGGACGCTGGTATTAATGGCGTGCTGGCCTGGGACCGGGTTGAGCTCATTGCTGATCTGAATGAGCCCATAGTGCATATTGAGGCGCGTGAAGGGCAGCGCCTGAGGGCCGGTGACCTTATCCTGCAGCAGGAGGACCGTCTGGTAAGGGCGCGTCTGGACGAGGCGGCTGCAGTGCTGGTCCAGGCCAGGGGGCGGCTGGCCGAGCTGCGGCGCGGCCCCAGAAGCGAGCGTATAGAAGTGGCACGGGCTCGTCTGGCAGGGGCCGAGGCCGAAGCGGAGAATGCGGTGTCGGAGCTGCGTCGTATCGAGGCGTTGCAGCGCCAGCGCCTGACCAGTGTTGAGGCTGTTGATAGGGCGAGAACACGGGCCAGCAGCACTCAGGCACAGCTGCGCATGAGTCGCGCCCAGCTGGACGAATTGCTGCACGGCAGTACGCCGGAAGAGCTGGTGCAGGGCGAAGCCCAGGTACAGCAGGCCGAGGCGCGCCTGGCACAGTTGCAGGTAACACTGGAACGGCTGCGTTTGCAGGCGCCGCGTAACGCCGTGCTGGACGAGCTCCCCTTTGAGCTGGGCGAGCGCCCGCCCGTGGGCAAGGTGGTTGCGGTGCTGTTGGCAGGCGAGGCGCCCTATGCCCGGGTCTATGTACCCGAACCGCTGCGGGCCCGCTTGCAAACGGGGAGCCGCGCGCGCATTCAGGTGGACGGTATTGCCAGTCCCTTTGATGGTCAGATCCGCTATATCAGTGCCGCCGCCAGCTTTACGCCATTTAATTCTCTCACCGAACGCGACCGTTCTCGGCTGAGTTATCTGGCTGAGGTTGAGCTTAACGGTGCCGGTGTTGACGTTCTGCCGGGCGGGCTGCCGGTACAGGTCAGTTTCGAGGGCCTGGGCCTGTGACCGGCGCACAGCAGGGGAATTCCACGAGTGAGCTTGCGATCGAGGCGCGGGGGCTGAGTCGGCGTTTTGGCGATGTGGTGGCGGTCAGCGGGCTCGACCTGCAGGTACCTAAAGGCATGGTGTACGGCTTTCTGGGACCTAACGGTTCCGGCAAGTCCACGACCATTCGTCTGCTGTGTGGCCTGCTGCTGCCAAGCGCCGGCAGCGCCCGGGTACTCGGGCATGAGGTTCCCGGTGATGCCGAACGGCTGAAACACAAGATTGGCTACATGACACAGCGCTTCTCGCTCTACGAAGACATGACGGTGTTGGAAAATCTCGACTTTATTGCCCGTATCTATGGCCTGTCACGCGCGCTGCGCCGCGCGCGTATCAGCGATGCACTGCAGCAGTATGGCCTTGGCGAACTGCAGCACCACTTCGCCGGGACCTTGAGCGGAGGCCAGCGCCAGCGCCTGTCCCTGGCCGCGGCGACCCTGCACCGCCCGCAGTTGCTGTTGCTGGATGAGCCGACCAGTGCGGTGGATCCGCAGAGCCGGCGTGACTTCTGGGATGCACTCTTTGCGTTGGTCGAACAGGGCACCACCATTCTGGTGTCGACGCATTACATGGACGAGGCTGAGCGCTGCCACCGGCTGGCTATACTGGACCGGGGTGTGTTGGTGGCAGACGGGGCCCCTCTGCAGCTGATGGCCGACATGGACTGTGCGGTGGTACTGGTGGAATCCTCTGTGCCCCGGAAGGTGCAACGGGCACTGGCAGCGCAGGAGACGGTGCGCAGCATTACCCAGCTAGGCATGCGCCAGCGCGTGCTGGTGCCCCATACTGTTGGCCGGCCCGCCGAACATGTGCGTGGCCTGCTGCTGGCGGTGGGCATTGAGGCGCAGTGCGACGATACGGCGCCGAGCCTTGAAGATGTTTTCGTGGCGGTAACACAGGCCAGCCGGTCGGAGAAGGCTGCCTGATGGCCGCGCTGCAGCGGCTGTGGGCCATTCTGACCAAGGAGATCCGCCAGCTCAGGCGTGATCGTCTGACCTTTGGCATGATCTTTGGCATTCCGATGCTGCAAATCATGCTGTTTGGCTATGCCATCAACACCGATGTGCGCCAGCTCAGTGCCGCCGTGGCAGACCAGGCCGGTACCGAGCTGTCGCGTCAGTTGCAGTCGCGTCTTGAAGCCTCCCAGGTACTGCGCATCGTGGCGCGCGTTGACAGTGCCGCCTCGCTGCGCGAGCTGCTCGACCGCGGCCAGATACATGTGGGGGTGCTTATCCCGCCGGACTTCGAGCGCCGTCTGCAGCAGACAACGCGCCCGGCCGCACAGCTGCTGGTTGATGGCAGCGACCCCATCATACTGGCGTCCGCCAGGCAGCTGGTGTCCATGCCCCTGACGATGGACACGGCGGCCCGGCTCGAGCCGGTGGTACGGCTGTTCGAAGTGCGTAATTTCTACAATCCCGAGCGTCGCTCGGCGGTGTTCGTGGTGCCGGGACTGATTGGCGTGATCCTCACCATGACCATGGTCATGTTTACCGCCGTGGCCATCGTGCGTGAACGCGAGCGTGGCAATCTGGAGCTGCTGATCAATACCCCGGTCAGTTCTCTCGAGCTGATGCTGGGCAAGGTGCTGCCCTATATTCTTATTGGCCTGGTACAGGTGACTGTGATTGTGCTGCTGGGGGCGCAGTTGTTCGATGTGCCGCTCAACGGCGCGTTGGGGGAGGTGTATCTGGCGGCCCTGTTGTTTATTGCCGCCAATCTGGGACTGGGCTTGTTGATATCAACCCTGGTGGGCACCCAGTTTCAGGCCATTCAGATGGCGTTTTTCTTCTTTTTGCCGTCTATTCTATTGTCGGGCTTCATGTTTCCGTTCGACGGCATGCCCCGGGTCGCGCAGCTGATTGCCGAGGCTCTGCCGCTGACCCATTTCATTCGGGTTATTCGGGGGCTGATGCTGCGGGGGGCCGAACTCGGCCAGCTCTGGCCGGATGTGCTGGTGTTGCTGGGCATGTTTCTGCTCACCATGACACTGGCTGTGCTGCGTTTTCGCAAGCGGCTGGATTAGAATCGGAACAGGGTCACCGGCTGTTAGGCGGATTAAGGTTACGCGTCTTGGTGATGGGTCTAAATGTGATGGCAGTGGCCTGCAGGGTTGCAACTTCAGGTGCAGTCGTTAGTCTGAGTGCTGGTCGAATCGAATGGAGTCCCTATGAGCCTTGAAGATCTCAAGCTAGGTTTGCGCAATATCACCCACAGTGATTATCCCCAGATTCAGGTACTGATGGATCGGGTGTACCCGGATATTGGCGGTGCCTGGCCCGAATCCACCATCCACCAGTTGGTGGATGAGTTTCCCGAAGGCCAGATCTGCGTGGTCGATAACGAGCAGGTGGTGGGTATCGCCCTGACCGCGCTGGTCAGTTACGAGAAATTCAGTAACCCCCATACCTATGACGACCTGATCGGTCGGGGCCAGGAAATCCATATCGATCCGGAAGGTGATGCGCTCTACGGGCTTGATGTGCTGATCACCCCGGAGTACCGCGGCTATCGGCTGGGGCGGCGACTGTACGATGCCCGCAAGGAGTTGTGCCGCCAGTTCAACCTGCGCAGCGTTCTTGCCGGCGGGCGCATTCCCAAGTACCACGAATACAGTGATGAGCTGTCGGCCAAGGAATACATTGGCAAGGTGGCACGCAAGGAAATCTATGATCCGATCCTGAGTTTCCAGCTGGCCAACGACTTTACCGTCAAGCGCCTTCTGCGGCGTTACCTGCCAGAGGATGAAAAGTCCGCAGGCTATGCAACCCTGCTGGAGTGGGACAACATACTGTATGAGCCCGAAGCGCGTCCGATCAGCGTGCGCAAGACCCAGGTTCGGGTGGGTGTGGTGCAGTGGCAGATGCGTACGATCGAGTCGGTGGAGGACATTCTGCAGCAGGTGGAATACTTCGTCGATACGGTATCCGAGTATGAAAGTGACTTCGTGCTTTTCCCCGAGTTTTTCAACGGTGCCCTGATGGGGCTGACCAATCAGTCACAGCGTACCGAGGCTATCCGCTACCTGGCCGGCTATACCGAGCAGTTCCGCGAAGCCATGCTGCAGATGGCGGTGAGCTACAACATCAATATCATCACCGGCTCCATGCCACTGATTGAAAATGAACGGCTCTACAACGTGGCCTACCTTTGTCACCGCGACGGCACCTGTGAGGAGCAGCGCAAGCTGCATATCACGCCCCATGAACGGCGCGACTGGGTTATCGAGGGCGGCGAAGGCTTGAAGGTATTCGATACCGATGCCGGCAAGATCGGCATTCTTATCTGCTATGACGTCGAGTTCCCGGAATTGGGCCGCCTGCTGGCCGAAGAAGGCATGGAGATTCTGTTCGTGCCCTTCTGGACCGATACCAAGAACAGCTACCTGCGGGTACGCCACTGTGCCCAGGCACGGGCGATCGAGAACGAGTGTTATGCCTGCATCGCGGGTAGCGTCGGCAACCTGCCCAGTGTCGATAACCTGGACGTGCAATACGCCCAGTCGGCGGTATTCTCGCCGTCGGACTTCATGTTCCCGCACGATGCGGTATTGTCCGAGACCACGCCAAATACCGAGATGATCATGTTCTCGGACCTGGATCTGGACAAGCTGAAGGTCGTGCGCGCCGAAGGATCCGTGACCAATCTGCGCGATCGTCGGCATGACCTCTATCGGGTGACGATGCGCAACAAGGGCGGCAAGGCAGACGTCTGAGGCCGGAGTCCTTAAGGGACCGCCGCGCGGCTAGCGTGGCGGGTCGACAATACCGCCCAGGCTGTTGTTGACCCGGTACCAGCCGGTCAGGCTGAGTCGCTCGCGCTGCGCTGGCAGTACTTCGTGGGGAAAGCGGTCGCTCAGAAATACCACCAGGGTGCCGTAGCAGGGCTCGACCCTCTCGATGGGCTCCTGGCCCTGTTCATCGGCATAGATCAGCAGCTCGCCGCCACTGGATGTTTTCCAGTCCGGGTTCAGGTAGCAGACGGTCGAAAGCACGCGGTTGGTGCGTCCCTTAAACGCATCCATGTGGCGGCGGTAGAAGGCGCCCTGTGGATAACGGGAAAAGTGACATTCGTAGTCAAACAGCCCCATCATCAGGCGCCGGTTGATGCCGATGCGTAAGCGTTCCATCCACTCCAGGTAGGCCGCCTCGTCGGGTTGACCCGCCGAAAGCCAGCGAATCTGATCGCCACGCACCTGGCGGTTGAGCTGCTGCTCCTGATCCCGGCCGATACCGGCGCGACGAAATTCCTCCCGCTCCAGTTCCTGCATATAACGGTACATGCGGTCAGTCAGAGCGCCAGGCAGAGCCTGTGGATAAATGCAGTAGCCGGTGGTCGCCAGGGAATCGGCGATTCGATCGAACAGAAGCGTGCTGTCGGGCGGGGAGATGGCGTTCAAATAAGTGCTCAATATTCGATCAAAACGCACTATTTACGCCTGAAGAAGGCCTTTGTCTATCCTTTTCTATCGGTGGAGCGCGTTTTGTGGCGTCACCCGGCTTTGCGGGTGACGCCAACGTCCGCAGCGCAGGCTCAGAGCTTGCGGATGCGGTACTTGCGTCCCTTGATGGTACCGTTTTGCAGTTGACCCAGAGCCTTGGAAGCGACTGCTCGCTCAACGGCCACGTAAGACACGAAGTCGAAGATGAAAATCTTGCCCACGCTGCTGCCGGCGATGCCCGAGGTACCGGTCAGCGCACCGAGAATATCGCCAGGACGCACCTTGTTCTTGCGACCGCCATTGATGGCCAGGGTCACCATGCTCGCGGGAGCGGCCCGCTCTGTGCTGAGCTCGGGCAGGGGCAGGAAGTCGGGATCCTTGGCCTGCTGGGCTTCCATGATGGCGTTGACCTTGTAACCTTCGGAGGGAATCACCAGGTTCAGTGCCAGCCCCTCCCGCCCTGCACGACCGGTGCGGCCAATACGGTGCGTGTGGGTGTCGGCGTCGCGGGTCAGCTCGTAGTTGATCACGCAGGGCAGGTCGTCGATATCCAGACCGCGTGCGGCGACATCGGTGGCAATGAGGATCGGGCAGCTGCGGTTGGCAAACAGCACCAGTACCTGGTCGCGGTCACGTTGCTCCAGCTCGCCGTGCAGTACTGAGGCGGTGAAACCCTCGCTATTGAGATAGGCCCCCAGTTCGTTACAGCTTTGCCGCGTATTGCAGAAGATCACCGCCGCTTCCGGGCGATAGTGCAGCAGCAGACGGTGCAGCGCCTGCATGCGTCCTTCGCGGTCGGTTTCAAAGAAACTCTGCTGGATTTTCAGCGGGCTCTGCTGCTCCTCGATGGAAATCATCTCGGGGTCGCGCTGGAATTCACCGCTCAGGGCCTGGATGCCATCCGGGTAGGTGGCCGAGAACAGCAGGGTCTGGCGGCTGGTTGGCGTCATCTGGGCGATCTGCTTGATTTCGTCACGAAAGCCCATGTCCAGCATGCGGTCGGCTTCGTCCAGTACCAGCGTCTTGATGCGATCGAGCCTGAGGGTCTTCTTGCTCAGGTGATCGCGAATGCGCCCGGGAGTGCCGACGACAATATGGGCGCCATGTTCCAGCGAGCCGATCTGCGGGCCAATCGAAATGCCGCCTGACAGGGTGATGATCTTGATGTTGGCCTGGAAGCGTGCCAGCCGGCGCAGCTCATTGGCGACCTGCGTTGCGAGTTCCCGTGTCGGGCATAATACCAGTGCCTGGGGGCTGAAACTGGTGGGTTCCAGCTTGAGCAAAAGCCCAATGCCAAAGGCCGCCGTCTTGCCGCTGCCGGTTTTTGCGCGGGCAATCAGGTCGCGGTTTTCCAGCAGCAGGGGCAGGCTCTGTTGCTGGATGGGCGTCATCTCGTGATAACCAATGCTGCTCAGGTTATCGAGCATCGCCTTGGGCAGTGGCAGGTCGGAAAAGGGGAGTGGCGTCAACGGGTAGCCTCGGTAGCCGGTCTGAAAGCGGCCATTATAGCCGAATCGGGCGATCCGTGCCGTACCCGTGGTAGCTAACGGGTAGTTAACGGGTAGCTTCGGCAGCCGGTCAGAAAGCGGTCTTTATGGAATAGCCGAAACGGGCGACCAGTGCCGTACCCGTGGTAGTTAACGGATCGCTTCGGCAGCCGGTCAGAAAGCGGTCTTTATGGAATAGCCGAATCGGGCGA
>NZ_KB899100.1:0-108698 GCF_000378045.1 Marinobacterium rhizophilum DSM 18822 | reverse complement strand
CCGTGCCGTACCCGTGGTAGTTAACGGGTCGCTTCGGCAGCCGGTCAGAAAGCGGTCTTTATGGAATAGCCGAATCGGGCGATCCGGTGCGTAAGCGATTAGCGCAGGCAGGCCTGGAGCAACGGGCCGGCGGCCGCCTGCAGCTTCAGGCTCAGCAGATCATCGGCGCGGGCTAGAGAGTCCCAGGCTGGGTTGCAGGGGCCAGCGGGGTCGGAATTCAGCCAAGACAATGCTCCAGCAACGGGCCGGCGGCTGCCTGCAGCTTCAGGCTTAACAGATCATCGGCGCGGGCAAGAGAGCCCCAGGTTGGGTTGCAGGGGCCAGCGGGGCCGGGATTCAGCCAAGACAATGCTCCAGTAACGGGCCAGCGGCCGCCTGCAGCTTCAGGCTTAACAGATCATCGGCGCGGGTCCGGCCCAGGTTGATCGCGGCCACGGGTTTGCCCTGCTGTGCGGCCTGGCGGCAAAAGCGAAAGCCCGAGTACACCATCAGTGACGAACCCACCACCAACATGGCATCGGCGCGGGACAAGGCGTCCATCGCCATGCTGACCCGTTCCTTGGGCACTTGGTCACCAAAGAACACCACGTCGGGTTTCAGGATACCGCCGCAGCGGTCGCAATCATGCAGGCGAAAGTCACTGAAGTCCCGTTCCAGGTCGGCATCGCCATCGGGTGCAGCGCTCGCCTGCAGATCACGGAAATCAGGGTTGTCGTCGGCCAGCCGCTGTTGCACCTGGGTTCGGCTGTAGCGCTGCTGGCAGCCGAGGCAGAGAACGCTGTCGGAGCGGCCATGCAGGTCAAGTACTCGAGTGCTGCCGGCCCGTTGATGCAGTCCGTCCACGTTTTGTGTGACCAGCAGTTCGATTTGCTTGCGCTGCTCGAGTTCGGCCAGACCGCGGTGGGCGGCATTGGGCTTGGCCCGGGCCATCAGGGGCCAGCCCACCAGGCTGCGAGCCCAGAAGCGCTGCCGGCAGCTGTGCTGGGTGACAAAATCGCGATGATCAACCGGGGGCGGACGTTTCCAGTTGCCCTGATGGTCCCGGTAGTCGGGAATGCCCGAGTCTGCACTGATACCGGCCCCCGAGAGCACGAACAGGCACGGGTGGCGTTCCAAAAAGGCATTGAGCTCATCGCTCTGGCGTTGCAGAGAGCCGTCTTGCAGCGTCGTATCTGGCATGGCAAAAGCGATCCTCCGATGTCTGATCCTGGTGGCGCCCAGAGTACGTGCAAGTCTGTTCGCGGACCAGCCTTTTAGCTGCGCAGCGTGGTGCTGCGGCTTGCTCAAAGCGGTTCTATGTCATAGAGCGCCAGCGAGTCGAGCGGGCGAAACAGCAGTATGTGGCGGTAATGGTTGCCGCCTTCCAGCGCCTGGGTGGCAAAGCCGTCCAGTCCGCAGGAAGGGCAATAATGCTCCATTGCCTCACACAGACGTTCGAGTCCAGGCCCTATATCCTCCAGGTGAGCGGTCTTGGTTTTTGACGGCAGTGTCAGTGCTGATGCTGCTCTCAGATCGATGGGGGCGGCTTTAAACGGCACAGTACGCACAGCGTCCAGTGGAACGATGCGCAGTGCCATCAGCGGCACGATGAGCGGAGCCAGGGCCTTGACCGGCAGAACGGCCAGGCGCAGCGCGTCCTTGGGCGTCGCGGTGATCAGATAGCCGCGTCTCCTGTGCGCCAGCAGCGTGGGAGAATGGCTCCACAGGCTGGTGCGGTTGCTGTAGAAGCCGCGATGGTAGAGATGGCTGAGCTGACCGTAGACTTCTATCTGGCTGGTCTCGATCGCCTGCTGCAACTGCTGATCAAGTTGCAGCAGCAGGTCCTTTTCCGGTGCTGCCATGGGGGCCTCGAAGCGGTTTTGCGGTCGCGTTTGGCTGCGCAATTCCCTCATTTTAGTTCAGCGGATCTGTTGCTGTTGAACAGGCTGTGTAATGGGCGCAGTTGGAGCGCCGTATGCGGAGCACAAAAAAAGGCCAGCTAATCTCTAGCTGGCCCTTTCAGTTGTGCCATCGATGACTGTCGATCAGCGGGCGGCCTTGGCCTTGGCTTCGATGCGACGACGGTGCAGTACCGGCTCGGTGTAGCCGTTAGGCTGCTCGCGGCCTTCAAGCACCAGCTCACAGGCCGCCTGGAAGGCAACACTGTCGGCGAAGTTGCCGGCCATGGGCTGGTACAGCGGATCTTCGCTGTTCTGGCCGTCCACTACGCCGGCCATGCGCTGCAGGGTTTCAATCACCTGCTCGCGGCTGCAGATGCCGTGGTGCAGCCAGTTGGCAATGTGCTGGGCGGAGATGCGCAGGGTCGCGCGGTCTTCCATCAGGCCCACATTGTTGATATCCGGCACCTTGGAGCAGCCGACACCCTGGTCAACCCAGCGTACAACGTAGCCGAGGATGCCCTGGGCGTTGTTGTCAAGTTCCTGCTGGATTTCCTCGTCGGACCAGTTGGGGTTCTGCGCGACAGGGATGGTCAGGATGTCGTCAACGCTGGCGCGTGGACGGCTCTTGAGTTCATCCTGGCGGGCGAATACATCCACGTGGTGATAGTGCATGGCGTGCAGGGTTGCGGCCGTGGGGGACGGTACCCAGGCGGTGTTGGCTCCGGCCAGCGGGTGTCCGATCTTGGCCTTGAGCATATTGGCCATCTGATCGGGAATGGCCCACATGCCCTTGCCGATCTGGGCGCGGCCCTGCAGTCCACAGGCCAGGCCAATGTCGACGTTGGAGTCTTCGTAGGCCTGGATCCACTTGGCGCCCTTCATGTCGCCCTTGCGGATGACGGGACCTGCTTCCATTGAGGTATGGATTTCATCTCCCGTGCGATCGAGGAAACCGGTGTTGATGAACACCACGCGGTCCTGGGCGGCACGGATGCATTCTTTCAGGTTCACCGTAGTGCGGCGTTCCTCATCCATGATGCCCATTTTCAGGGTGAACGGCGCCAGCCCCAGGGCCTGTTCAACACGGCCAAATAGTTCGTTGGCGAACGCCACTTCTTCCGGTCCATGCATCTTCGGCTTGACGATATACATGGAGCCGGTGGTGGTGTTGCGCAGCGGGCTGTTGCCTTTCAGGTCGTGGATGGAGATCAGGGTCGTGATCATGCCGTCCAGGATGCCCTCGGGCACTTCGTTGCCGTCCTTGTCGAGGATGGCGTTGTTGGTCATGAGGTGGCCAACGTTACGCACAAACATCAGGCTGCGGCCTTTCAGGCTCAGGCTGCCGCCATCCAGGGCGGTATAGTCGCGATCCGGGTTCAGGCTGCGGATCACGGTCTGGTCACCCTTGCTGACCGATTCGGTCAGATCGCCTTTCATCAGGCCGAGCCAGTTGCGATACACCAGTACCTTGTCGTCTGCATCCACGGCTGCCACGGAGTCTTCGCAGTCCATGATGGTGGTGAGAGCCGATTCGAGCAACAGATCCTTGATGCCGGCGGGGTCATCCTTGCCGACCCGGCTGGTGGCATCAATCTGGATTTCGAAATGCAGACCGTTATTCTGCAACAGGATGGCGGTGGGCTCTGCCGCGTCATCACCGCGGAATCCGCGAAGCTTCTCGGGCTGTTGCAGCGAACTTGTGCTGCCGTCGTTCAGACTGACGGCCAGTTGGCCATCGCGAATGCTGTAACCGACGGTGTCCTTGTGGGAGCCTGCGGCCAGGGGTACGGCCTGATCGAGGAAGTCGCGGGCAAAGGCGATAACCCTGGCGCCGCGAACGGGGTTGTAGGTCTTGCCTGCCTCGGCACCGGCGTCGCTTGGAATGGCGTCTGTGCCGTAGAGGGCGTCGTACAGACTTCCCCAGCGGGCATTGGCGGCATTCAGTGCGTAGCGGGCGTTCATGACGGGAACCACGAGCTGCGGGCCTGCCATGGTGGCCATTTCCGGATCGACATTGCTGGTGGTCACGCTGAAGGTATCGCCTTCGGGCAGCAGGTAGCCAATGTCGGTCAGAAAGGTCTTGTAGTCGGAAAAGTTGAAGGCCTGTCCCTTGTGATCCCGGTGCCAGGCGTCAATCTGTGCCTGCAGCTGGTCTCGTTTGGTCAGGAGTTCACGATTGCGCGGTGCAAGATCGTGCACAATCGAATCGAACGCGGTCCAGAATTGCTCGGCCGTTACACCGGTGCCTGGCAGCGCTTCGTTATTGATAAAGTCATATAGACTTGTGGCAACCTGAAGGTTACCGCTGTGTACCCTGTTGTTCATTATGTACTGCCTCTTGCTTATCTTTTCAGTCCCGAACGGGGCGAGGCACCCGAAACCGGGCAGCAATTGTTTAGTTTTGGTCTTTTGTGCGACGCCGTAATCTACCCGATTATTGGCGAACTGTCGCCCCCTGCGCCCCTAAAGTAGTACAAATTCTTGTAACTTCGTTGTTCGTGCTGTCAGAAGGGCGACGAATCAGAACAGCCAGCTGTTCAGGTTGGCCGGTGGTTCATGGCGTTCAAGGCGTTGCAGGCCCTTGACGCAACGTACAATGAACCAGACGACTGCGAACAGCAAAATCAGAAATCCGATTCCAATTCCAGACAAAAAAATGCCTGAAAATGTATACAGGAGGCCAATCCAGAAAGTCCTGATTTGCCATCGGTAGTGGGCCTTCAGCCAGTCATCCCCTTCGGACCTGTATACATAGGCCATGACCAATCCCACCAGGGCAGTAATGCCCACCACCAGACTGACCAGATACAGAATATAAATAACCTTGGCGTTACCGCTATCCTGCTGCCCGCGGGTGAAAGGGGGCTGATGATCTCGGGAGGTGTCTGAGTGTAAATCCTGTGTCATGTGCATTCCCTTGTTTGCTGTCTGTTCAGGTTGTTGGGCTCAAGGGCAGTGGTGGCTATAACTGCGCCCGGATCGAATCCGGCAGCGCCACGGAGCGGCCACTGGCGTGATCCATCCACACAACCTTGGAGTAGCCCTCGCCAACCCGCACGTCAGGGTTGGATTCGGCATAGACATGGTAGTAAATCATGAAACTTGAGCGCCCGGGTTCCGCTACGAAACAGTCGATACGAATGCTGTCCGGATAGACCAGCGGACGCAGAAAGGTGTAACCGACGTTGATGATCACGGGGGCCTGGGCTGCGCCTTCCAGGCCCGCACCGAGCTTGATCAGCAGCTGGACGCGTGCTTCTTCCAGGAAACGGATATAGAGCACGTTATTGATGTGGCCATAGGCATCCATGTCGCCCCAGCGCAGGGGCAGGCTGCAGCTGTGCAACAGTTTTCCGGCTTCAGGCATGACGGGGGTCTCCGGTTACGGGTTCGCTGGGCGGTTCGCTCGAGTGGAGGTGCACATCCAGCTGCGGGAAGGCGATTTCCAGCCCCGCTTCCCGGAACTTGCGATCAATCGCCGTATTGACGTTGTGGGTAACCAGCATGCGGTCGGACATGGCACTGACAAACAGGCGCAGCTCCAGATCCAGGGTGCTGGCGCCAAAACCGATGAAGAACGCTTCGGGCGCCGGGTCTTCCAGTACGCGGTCGGTTTCCCGTGCCGCTTCGATCATCAGGGCGCGAGCGCGTTCGGTATCGGAGCCGTAGGCCACGCCAACCAGAATGACCACCCGGGTGGTCGGGTCGGTGAGTGACCAGTTGATCAGCTGATCGGTGATAAAGGTCTTGTTCGGGATGATGACCTCCTTGCGGTCCCAGTCGACGATGGTGGTGCCGCGAATATGGATGCGCGTCACGGTACCGCTGACGCCGCCGATCGTGACGGTATCGCCGATACGCATGGGCTTCTCGAACAGGATGATGAGACCGGATACGAAGTTGGCCACGATCTCCTGCAGGCCAAAGCCCAAACCGACGCTCAGTGCCGCGACCAGCCATTGCAGTTTGGCCCATTGCAGTCCCAGCTCGCCGACACAGGCAACGATTCCCACCACCACCAGGCTGTACTTTATCAGCGTGGTTATGGCGTAACCGGTGCCCGGTGCCAGGGTCATGTGGCGCAGTACCAGCAGCTCCAGCAAGCCTGGCAGGTTGGCGGCCGCGAAGATGCTCAGGCCCAGAATCAGGGCGGCAAACAGCAGATTCTTGAGGGTTACGCTGGAGAGGATGTCACCATCGCTGGTACTGCTGATATTGGACCAGAGCACCAGCTTGTCAAATACGTCCAGCGCTGGCAGGAAGTCACGCAGCACCAGCGACAGCAGGCCCAGCAGCAGAATCACGCTGGTGGTGACCAGCAGTTTGCGGGACTGCTCGGTAATGTCCTGCATGTCGAGGTAATTGGTGCTCAGCGACGGCTCGTCCTCGTTCTTTTCCCGCGCCGCCGCGATTTCTGCCTGGCGTTTCTTGGCACGATCAAAAGCCAGCCGGCGTTCGGCGATCAGCAGCCAGCGCAGGCCCAGCTGGTAGGCGACGAAGACCGACAGGCAGACAAGCAGGACCGACAGCAGCAGTACCATGAATACCTGGCTGGTAAAGACATAACCCACCAGCATCATTACCAGCAGAACGAAGTTGAAGCCCACCAGCGTGCTGAGCCAGACCTCGGCCTTGAGCCACCAGTGCCCGCTTTGTGTCAGGCGGTTCAGTTGCGGCGCGACCGTCAGCAGACTGCCCCAGAGCAGGGTGACAATGCCGGTGAGCAACAACATCAGCAGCCGTTCAAGGCCCGATTTCATCACGTCTGAATAGAATGTCGTTTCGTAGACGTATATGAGACCAAGCAACAATGGGCCACAGCTCAGGCCGAGCAGCAGCAGACGCTGGCTCAGAACCTGGGCAAGTTTCGGCGCAACATTGAAATGGCCGACAAACAGGCCATTGGGCACTTGCAGCCAGAGGCGCAGGAACTGGATCACCCAGATTGCCAGGGCGGCGATTTGCAGCATGAGGGTCAGAGCATCGACGTCCGGGTGCGCGGGATTCAGCACATAGCGCGCGACGATCAGCATGAAAACGGGCAATGGCAAGGCGATGACCGGCGCAATAACCAGAGGTAAAACTGTGTGAGCGAAGCGATCCCGCAGTACATTGCCGATTTCCTGCTGCCAGGGTTGCAGCCGGGCGCGCTGGTAACGAATCAATAGCAGGGCCAGGCCGCACAGCATGACTAACCCGAGCAGGGGGAGGGCTAGCCTGGAGGAGTAGACCAGCAGCGGTGTGTTCGCGTTGCGGTGCCAGCGTTCCAGCAGCACTTGCCGGCTCTGCATGAGTTCGCCAAACCAGTTGAGCTGCACAGGTGTGACGCTGGGCAACCAGAGTAGCTGCTCGCTGATCAGGGTGCGTGCCTGGCTGATACGCTCGTTGATGCTTTCCTGTACCGACAACAGTGAAGACAGCTCTGCCACCAGGCTGAGGCGGGCGTCGCGCAGCTTGCTGTACAGGCTCAGGCGATCGTTGAGCAGTTGCCGGTACTGGCTGCGGGCTGCTTGCGGCAATTGCAGGCCGGCGGAGGTTTCATAGCCGCCCAGTTCCTGCTCGGTGCCAAGCTGGTCCCGATTGAGACGGATGTTCTGCAGGCGCAGCTGGTTGATGCGGGCGCGCGTTTCTGCGGTATTGAGCGGCCGGGTCAGGCCAGCCTGCAGCCGGTGCAGTTCGGTGCCAACATACTGAATTTCCAGTTCCAGTTGTTGGGAGATGGTGCGCAAGGCATCATCGACCTGGGCCAGATGGGCGTTCTGCTGCCGGCGCAGGGTACTTGTCTGTTCGATACTGGCCAGGGTGTCACGCAGCTGCAGACTCAGGTTACGGTTCTGCTCGCCGGCGGCCTGCAGAACCGGATCCAGCTCGCTCAGGTCGCTCGGTTGCAACTCGCTGAGGGTTTTTTCGGTCTGGCTGCGCAGGCGCCACTGGATCAGTTCTTCCAGTTGCTGCAGTTGCTGAGTGCTGCGGCTGAGGTCGCGGTTCAGCTTTTGTAGTCTGAGATCATTGAGTTCGGCGCGCCCGGGCAGGGCCAGCAGTTCCAGTTCCAGGCTCTGGATGTGGGCACTGCGCGTACGCAAACGCGCACTTTGCAGCAGTTGGTTGGCTTCACTGCCACTTTGTGAGTCGGGTGAGGGGTCACTGGCCTGTTTGAGCTGGGTGAGCTGGTCACGCAGGTTTAGACGCTTGTTGTCATTAAGGGCGATCTCCTGCTGCAACTGGTCACGTGCCTGCTGCTGCTCAAGCATGCTGGCCTTGAGCAGTGTCTGGCGCTGCTGCAGCTGCTCCAGCGACTGGGCTTCCAGCGCTACGGGATCCGCTGCGGGTGCTTCGGCGGGCGCCTGTTTCAGGCGGCTGATATCGGCGGGCAGGGTTTCAAGTTCCTGGCGCAGCTGCGCAGCGCTGCTTTCGAACTGTTTCAGATCCTGCAGCGTATCGAGGGCCTGCTGATAGCGGTCCCGTTCGTTCTGTTCCTCTGCGCTGAGTGTTTTGCCTTCGTATTGTGTGAGGCGTTCGGTAATCTGTGCGATTTCGTCATCGGGCCCGGCCCATGCGCTGGTACCGAGTAATATGAAAAGGCCCAGTATGGCGCTGACTGCGGTTTTAATGCAGGCGGGCGCACGCGCAAAAACATCGAATTCCACGATAGACTTCAACATGGGGTGGGCAGGACTCAGAGCCATATTCTCGCTACAGTGTGGTTGTACCCTGGCCGGGAGATGCCATGAAGGTCATTGATTCTCGACAAATCCGCGACGGGCTTAATATATTCGAGCCCAACGATATCACGCTTTGTACCACGCGGCTGCAGGCGTATCTGGAGCATTATGGCCTGATCGCCTTGATGTCTCGCTGTGAATACAGTATTGGACGGGAACGCGTCGATGAGCTGGACTTGGTGGTGCAGCAATTTCGTCCCCGGGGACCGATATGTGGGACGGCAGTGCTGGTGCACGGCTATACCGATCATGCCGGCCTTTATGGCCACCTGATCGACTATCTTCTGAAAAGACGCTGGAACGTGCTGATCTATGACTTGCCGGGCCATGGCCTCTCCGCCGGGCCGGCGCTGGGCATCGATCATTTCTCAACCTATGCACGGCAGTTGTCGCGGCTGTTGCAGCGTCACGGTGACAGTTTGCCCCACCCCTGGGTGCTGATGGGCCAAAGCACCGGAGCGGCCATAGTGATGGAGCAGCAGCGCGGCGGCGATCCTGTTGCCGACAGGGTGGCGGGGCGGGTCTATCTTGCACCGCTGATTCGGCCGGTCATGATGCATGTGATTGTGCGCAAGTATCGCTGGTTCGGGCGTTTTCTCAAGCAGGTCAAACGCATTTATTCGGACAATTCCGGTGACGCAGACTTTGTACGCTTTGTGCGCGAGTACGATCCGCTGCAGCACTCCCGTGTGGCGGTCAGCTGGGTCAGGGCAATGCTGGAATGGGTGGCGCAGATCGAGGCCAGCGGGCCTTTGGCGGGCATGCCGCTGTTATTGCAGGGGGAGGAGGACGGGACTGTGGACTGGCGCCATAATCTGCCGGTGATGCAGCGTCTCTATCCGTCATTGCAGCCCGTGCTGATTCCGGGTGCGCGGCATCATCTGGTGAATGAAACGCCGGCGCTGCGTCATCAGCTGTTTGCCCACATCGGAGCCTATCTGGAAGGAATTCGGGCGAGCGCTGAAGGAAAAAGCAGAAAGGCCTAAAATCGACCGCTGATCTGACGATCAGCGGTCGGGTTCACTGCCACCTGTTCGGGTCCGCAGTGTTTAACGCAGTATCAGAACAGACGACGTGCGCGGATGGTGCCTTCGATTTCGAGAATCTTCTCGAGCGCCATTTCCGAGTAGTCGGCGTCCACATCCACCACGACATAACCCACCTTGTCGTTGGTCTGCAGGTACTGACCCGAGATGTTGACGTTGTTCTCGGAGAACACGGTGTTGATCTTGCTGAGGATGCCTGGGATGTTGCGGTGTACGTGCAGCAGGCGGTGTACATTGGCGTGCGCAGGCAGGGCCACTTCCGGGAAGTTGACGGAGGTGATGGTCGAGCCGTTGTCGCTGTATTTCGCCAGTTTTTCCGCCACTTCGTAGCCGATGTTTTCCTGTGCTTCCATGGTGGAGCCACCGACGTGCGGCGTCAGGATGACATTGTCGAATGCCCGCAGCGGCGAAATGAATTCGTCGTTGTTGCTGCGCGGTTCAACCGGGAATACATCCACGGCGGCGCCCAGCACGCGGCCGCTTTCCAGCGCGCCGCACAGGGCGTCAATATCGACCACGGTGCCGCGGGCGGCGTTGATAAAGATCGCGTCCTGCTTGATCTTCTCAAACTGCGCCGTACCCATCATGTCCTTGGTTGAGCGGGTTTCGGGGACGTGCAGCGAGATCACATCACAGGTGGCCAGCAGTTCGTTCAGTGAGGCGAGCTGAGTGGCATTGCCCAGCGGCAGCTTGGTGACGACATCGTAAAAATACACGATCATCCCGAGGGATTCGGCCAGTATGCTAAGCTGCGAACCGATGCTGCCGTAGCCGACGATGCCGAGCTTTTTGCCGCGGATCTCGTACGACTTGGTGGCTGTTTTCTGCCAGACGCCGCGGTGTGCCTTGGCGTTTTTCTCCGCCACGCCGCGCAGCAGGATAATGGCTTCGGCCAATACCAGTTCAGCCACGGAGCGGGTGTTGGAGTAGGGCGCGTTGAAGACCACGATGCCGCGTTCGGTGGCAGCCTTGAGGTCAACCTGATTGGTGCCGATACAGAAGCAGCCAACGGCAATCAGTTTCTCTGCTGCGTCCAGGATCTTCTCGGTCAGCTGTGTACGCGACCGAATACCGATGAAGTGTACGTCCTTGATCTTTTCGATCAGGTCATCTTCCGGCAGGGACCCGGTGACGTATTCTATGCTGGTGTAACCTTGTGCATTCAGGGTATCGACCGCCGACTGGTGGACGCCTTCCAGTAGCAAAATCTTGATCTTGCTTTTTTCCAGAGAAGTGCTCTTGCTCATACTGTACGACTCGTTAAATGGTTAGCGGGCGGGTATTTCAGGGCAGCTATCGTAGCACAAAGTTACATGAATGAGTTTGAGGCGTGAGCGCTAAACGCTGGAAATATATTCAACTTAAGATGAGCAAATCTGCACTCAGGCAGGCGCTGCTTGCATGCAGCACCGCCTGTCGCATCCACTGGCCAGGATTGGCCGGTGGTGGTTATCAGCCATAGAAGCAGAGGTAGGCGGTGTCCTGCTCGACCTTCAGCTGGAATTTCTGTTTGGCATCGATGTTGAACTCGGTGCCGGCGGGGTAGCTGGCAAATTCGTCGCTGCCCGGCAGTTTGACGATCAGTTCGCCGCTGATCACGACCATGCGTTCTTTCTCGCTGGTGCCGAATTCATACTCGCCAATGGCCATTACGCCAACGGTGGCACGGCCTTCGGCGTTTTCGAAACCGATGGATGTTACCTTGCCTTCAAAGTATTCATTAACGTGGAACATGCTGGATCCTCTGTATTGGATGCCGAAAAGGGCATTGGAAAAGTTGAAAAGCCAGCATCATAGTGCCAGGCGCGCAACTTGGCTATATGCGGCTGCAGACTCAGCTTCGAGGCTTTGCATGGTCTGCCGTTGAATGGGCCAGTACGAAGTCCACAAATTCCCGGTTGGCGCGTGACTGGTAGCCCTGGCGCCGCCAGGCTATCGACAGGTCGAGCCAGACCGGTTCCTCGAACGGCACCGCCACCAGCTCAGGGTCATCGCGCAGGACCATGGCCAGCAGCGTCGAGATACCGAAGCCCTGCTTGACGATTGATTTGATCAGCGGCAACAGGTTGGTTTCAAAGCCGATGTTGGGTGTGCGCTGGCAGCGCCGGGCGATCAGGTCAACTGCCTTGCGATGGAAATAGCCTTGCTGGAACAACACGAGCTCTTCGTCGAAAAAGGCCTCGTAGCTGATATGGGGCTGCTGCGCCAGAGCGTGATCCTGCGGCACGATCACCATCATCTGCTGACGCAGGAACAGGCTGGCCTCCAGCGTCTCCGGCACGTCATCCGCGACGATGATCGCCAGATCCAGCAGGCCTTCCTGCAGCATGTCCTGAAGTCGGCCGGTGCCCGCCTCAACCACCGACAGCCTGATATTGGGATGCTGGTGTCGAAATGCCATCAGGATGGGCGGAAAATAATAGGACCCCAGCATACCGGGAATGCCCACGCGCACTTCGCCCCGGGTCAGGCCGCGCAGCTCCTGCATTTCGAGCTGGGCGTCATCCACGGTCTGCAGAATGCGTTTAGCATGTCCCAGCAGTCGCTGGCCCTCATCGGTTAATGTGACCTTGCGGTCATGGCGATGAAACAGGGTCAGCTGCAGCTCGCCTTCCAGCTTGCGAATGGCCATGCTCACGGCAGGCTGGGCAACATGCAATACTTCGGCTGCCCGGGTAAAGCTGGCGTGGCGGGCCACTTCAACGAAATAGCGCAGCGGTTTGATGTCCATTGCATAAGCACTCTTTATTTATCTGATAACAACTATATATTTTTATGATGCCAATGGCAGCGTTATGCTGCAGCCTGTTACTGACGGGGGGCATGAGCATGATTGAAGCGGGCAGCAAGGCGTTCTGGCGGGCGACTCTGGCACTTTGTCTGGGATCGGTGATGATCTTTGCCAATGTCTACGTTACCCAGCCGCTGTTGCCGATGATTGCCGACTCCTTTGGTATTTCGCCACTGCAGGCCGGCTGGAGCTTTACCGTGACAACCCTGACCCTGGGGCTGTCGTTGCTGTTTTATGGTCCGTTGTCCGATGCGCTGGGACGTCGCGGCATTATCCTGCTGAGCATGGGCGGTGTCGTCGTGACGACGCTGGCGCTGTCCCAGGCCGATAGCTATGCCATGCTACTGGCGCTGCGGGCCCTGCAGGGGCTGTTTCTTGGCGGCCTGCCGGCAATCGCAATTGCCTATATGGGCGACGAGTTCGACCGCAAGGCATTGCTGCTGGCGGTGGGTTTCTACATCAGCGGCAATACGCTGGGGGGCGTCGGCGGGCGCCTGGTTGGCGGCTTTGTCGGTGACAGCTATGGCTGGCCCGAGGCTTTTCTTGCGATGGCTTGCGTCAGCCTGGTGCTGCTCGCGCTGGTGGTCTGGCTGTTGCCGGCGTCCAGCGGCTTCAGCCCGAGGGCGCTGCGACCGCGCATTATGCTGCAGGATTTGCTGGGACACTTGCGCAACCCGCTGTTGCTGGGGGCTTACCTTGTGGGCGGGCTGAATTTCTTTATCTTCATCAACCAGTACAGTTATGCCACCTTCATGCTGGCGGATGAGCCCTATGGGCTGTCGGCGAAATTTCTTGGCATGCTGTTCCTGACCTACCTCAGCGGCACCGTCGGCTCGGCACTGTCGGGCCGGGTGGCGCAGCGCCTTTCTCAGCCGGTGTGCCTGATGATCGGCATCCTGTTACTGATGCTTGGTTCGCTCGTTACCCTGATACCGTCGTTGCTGGCCATCGTGGTGGGCTTTCTGATCAACAGCTTTGGCTTTTTCTTCGCCCATTCGACGGCCAGTAGCTGGGTGAGCCGCCATGCCGAACAGGCGCGGGCCAGCGCATCGTCGCTGTATCTGCTGTTCTACTACCTGGGCGCCAGCTGTGGTGGCTTTTACCTGGCGCCTTTCTGGCATGCTTACGGCTGGTCCGGAGTGGTTGCAGGCTCCCTGGCGATGTTCGGTCTCACGCTGTGGATAAGTTTTCTGTTGCTGCGTGCCGAGCAGCGGCGCATGGTACTGGCCTGAGGCGTTGCTGGTGTGGCACTGGCTAGCCCCGCAGACCGGCGTTATGCTTGGCGTGCCGGTCGAAGTGATGGCCGGTGCGTCGATTCAGGGGTTAACTCAAGGGAGTGGCAATGAAATACCAGCACCGATTTATTGATGGCACGGCAGCAGGGCTGCCGCTGGGCAAGGTTGTCTGTGTCGGGCGCAATTATGCCGATCATGCAGCCGAGCTGAATAACCCGATTCCCACGGTACCGATGCTGTTTATCAAGCCCGCCACCTCGGTGGTGCCGATGGCCGAGCCCTTCGCCATTCCGGTAGGTCAGGGGCGGGTGCATTTTGAGACCGAGATGTCGGTTCTGATCGGCCGCCGCTTGAGCAAGGCGAGCGAGGCTGAGGCCGCGCAGGCGATTGCCGGTATCGGCCTTGCGCTGGACCTGACGCTGCGTGATGTGCAGGATGAACTCAAGCGTCAGGGCCATCCGTGGGAGAAGGCCAAGGGGTTTGACGGCGCCTGTCCGTTGTCGGATTTTGTGATGCCGGATCGTGTCAGCAGTTTGCAGGATGTGCAGATCCGATTGCGCGTCAACGGCGAAACCCGTCAGGACGGCAACAGCCGCTTTATGCTTAATCCTGTCCTGGCGCTGCTCAGCTATATCTCGCAGTACTTTACGCTGGAGCCAGGCGATGTGGTGCTGACCGGCACGCCCGCCGGTGTGGGGCCGATCGAGTCCGGTGACCAGCTTGAGGTGGAGCTGGTGGGCCTGTTGCAGGTGACCAGCGCCGTACTTTGATGCCTTTAGGTCGCAAGGCGGCGAGGTCGCTTTCCTGCGTGTAGACTGAAGGAGCGGTGCGGCAAAAAATATCAGCCTTCGCCGTGATTTCGTACCCTGGGGTATTTGCTATGGCGACAGCGTTGGTGGTTGGGGCTACTCGAGGAATCGGGCAGGGATTCGTCCGGGCGCTGTTGCAGCGCGACTGGAATGTCTACGCCAGTTACCGGGACTTCGCCGGTGCCGGCACACTGAATGCGCTGACCGCCGCCTTTCCCGGCCAGCTGCATCTGTTACAGCTTGATCTGGCAGAGGAGTCGAGTATTGTCGAGGCGGCGGGCATACTGGAACAGCATCTTGATGAGCCGCTGGAGCTGGCGCTCTGTTGTGCCGGCCTGCTGCATGAAGGCGACAACCTGCCGGAGAAAAGCCTGGCCCAGCTGTCGGGCGACTGGTTGCAGCGCTCCATGACGGTGAATGCGCTGGGCCCGCTCTTGCTGCTAAAGCATGTATATCCGTTGCTGGTACAGCATACCGCCAGCCAGTTCGCGGTTATTTCCGCGCGGGTAGGCAGTATCAGCGAGAATCACCTGGGGGGCTGGTACAGCTACCGGGCGTCCAAGGCGGCGCTGAACATGCTGATGAAAACCGCGTCCATCGAGATGACCCGGCGCTTTCCGCATATGCAACTGCTGTGTCTGCACCCGGGCACAACCTCCACCGACCTGTCGGAACCCTTCAGCAAGCGGGTCGCACCAGAAAAGCTCTTTACGGTGGAGCGTTCAGTACGCCAGTTGTTGAAAGTGCTGGACGATGCCCGCAATGGGCCAAGTGGCCGCTTCCTGAGTTGGGATGGCAGCGAGGTACCTTGGTAGATTTCGCCTTCATGCGTGCTCGTTGACGTTATAGAAAAGGCGCCCGCGGATGCGGGCGCCTTTTTTATGCCGTGTATTTTTATTTGCTCGAAGAATGCCCTTAAAGTGTTTTCAGATACTCGATCAGTGCAAAACGCTGCTCGTCGTTCAGGTAGGGGCCGATTCTGCCGGCGGCGGTACCGTCATTAAACTCATGGCCGGTATTGAGGTTGCCAGGCTGACGGGTATCGACCTGGGAAACGCTGGCATTGGGCTGGCTCAGATAGCCGACCTTGACCGGGTCGAATTCGCGCTGTCCCAGCGAGAAGGTGGCTGGGCGTTCAGCGACGGGGGAGAGCAGCGCATAGAGGTTGGGCACCGAACCATTGTGCAGAAAGGGCGCGGTCGCCCAGATGCCGTTCAGCGGGCGAGCCTTGTAGCCGGCCGCAGCCTGCAGGCAGTTGGGCCTGTTGCCGTTGAGCTGTTCCTGTTCCGCAGCGCCGATACCGTGCTGGCGATACCAGTAGTCGGTGGTTTCCTGTACCAGGGCGCCGAGAGAAAAGGCGAATGAGGCATCCGGCGCTTCAGTCACCTGCAGCGGGGTGCAGTTCTGACCCTGGTAAACCTCGGTATCGATCCCCAGGCCCTGGGTATCCACGGTGCGTTCGGCCAGCACTTTCGATTGCATGGGGTCTGTGCCGATTTCCTCCAGTGGAATTATCTTGAGGCGCAGCAGCCGCTCGCCGGCGCTGTTTATTCTCGGCCAGTAACGTTCGCTCCAGAATTCGGCTGACTGCACCGGTGGCAGGTGGCAGCCCTGACAGAGCTGCCCGTAGAGCTCGGCGCCTTCGCTTGCAAGATCCATATCGATCGCCGGCAGTATGTCTTGCGGCCACTTTGGCGCGCGCAGGCCGCTAAAGGCCTGGGCCTCAAACGGTGCTGTCTTGCCGGCCAGCTGCTGCTCGATGCGGTGCAGTGTTTTGACCCTCACGGTGGATGAGAAACGCGTCGGGCCTTCCTCCAGATTGACTAACGCGGCAACGCCCAGGGCTTCGCCGGCGTTGCGTACCATGGGTTGCATGATGGAGCCGTCGTACTGTACCCATTCAAACCAGGATGAGGTCCAGATATGGGGGTAGTTGACCGGCGCGTTTACCGGCACAAAATTCTGCGGCCGGTTGGCGTCCAGGGCAAAAACCTGGTTGCCGATACGGTTGAGGGCGTCGAGTCGAGTAAAACCTTCCACGTTCTTGAGGTTGGCTTTAATTGTCTTGGCGATGTCTTTGAGGGTGTGGCTTTCGGTGCCGGCGTTTATGTCGCGCAGTATCACCTGTTGTTGCTGGGACTCGATGGTGGCCAGTTGCTGATCAATCAACCCCATCAGGGTTTTGGCGAAGTCTTTTTTGAGCTGAGTACGATTGGCGGCGGTGTTCTTGTCCCCGAGCACGCGGGCGGCAAACCGGTTGAAGCGCAGCGTGCTGTAGTTGTTCTCGAACATGGCCAGGAACAACACATTGGTGAGCCGGGTGATATCGGTCATGGCCGGGCCGCCATCATAGCGGATGGAGGTGCCCTGGTAAGTCATCTGGCCGGTATGGCAGGCGGCGCAGGTAAACCCGATGGCGTTGTACTGCCGTCCGTCCACGGGGCTCGTGACACCGTAATCGACGGCGAAGCCTACCGGGAGCCCGCTCTGATTAAAGCGGCTGACGTCACTTTGAATAAAGCCCACCCGGCTCAGATAGCCAGGGTCGGACACGAGCTTGCCTTCGCCAAAGGGGCTGAAGCCGGGTTGTTCCAGTGCCATGAACCATTCAAACGGAATCGGCAGTGTCGATGTACCCTGGCTGGCGTGGTGGTACCAGTCGCGGCTGTTGCTGTCCCAGGACGGGCCCTGATCCAGCCAGACGACACGATCAACAGGCTCAAAGGGGGGCAGGGCGCTACAGGCGCCGAACAGAATGGTAGAACAGACGAGCGCTATTCGCAGGGCAGGCATCACAGATCCCTCTGTTGTGGAATCTGGCCCATCGCTTCGCGGCCCGGTTCCATGGCTAACGTTACGGCTAAAACAAGCGTTTTATTAGCATGGTAGTGTAGCCTAACTGGCGTCCCTGCCAAGGCTCGAGAGTGTGTTTAGTCTGTTAGACGATTATCGCGATAATCACGCAGGGCCTGCTCGATTTCTTCCTGGCTGTTCATCACGAACGGTCCGTATTGCACGATGGGTTCGCCGATGGGGCGGGCCGCCAGCAGCATCAGGGCGCTGTCTTTGTGCGCCTGCAGTGCCACCGCGTCGCCATCACTCAGCACTCCCAGCTCGCCGGCGTTCAGTGTCTTGTCGCCCAGCTGAATCTGGCCGCGATAGACATAGACAAAGGCCCGGTGACCGGCCTTGACCGGGTGGGTCAGGCTGCCGCCGCCGGGCATACGGATATCCACCATCAATGGATCGACGCCGATGCCATTGACCGGCCCGACAACGCCCAGCGAATCACCGGCAATCACCCGGCGCAAGATGCCCTGTTCATCAGTGACCTCCGCAATATCTTCCGGCAGCAGATCCTGATAGCGCGCTGGATTCATTTTCTCGGCCGCCGGCAGGTTTATCCACAGCTGGAAACCCCACATCAGCCCTTCTTCCTGCTGTGGCATTTCGGAGTGGATAATGCCGCGACCGGCCGTCATCCACTGGGCGCCGCCGGATTGCAGCAGGCCGACGTTGTTCAGGTGATCGCGGTGCTCCATGCGGCCTGCCAGCATGTAGGTGACGGTTTCAAAACCGCGATGCGGGTGGGAAGGGAAACCGGCGATATAGTCGTCGGCGCTGTCGGACTTGAATTCGTCCAGCATCAGGAACGGATCCAGGTTGCGCAGGTTCGGCGTACCGATGACGCGGTTCAGGCGTACGCCTGCACCGTCCGAGGTGGGCATGGCGCGAGCACGGCGTTCAAGCGTGCGTAGGGTCATGAGGGGCTCCTGTCGGTTAAGGGTTCATGCTGACATCTTAAAGGGAGACGGCCAGGGCCAATAGCGGAAATATTTGTCCGAACCCTTCAGTTTTTCCGCATGCTTTTTCGTATCATGGAGCTCACTCGATTGGGGAGAGCACTATGTTGTGGGTCAAAACCTTTCATATTCTGGCGATGACCAGCTGGATGGCGGGGATTTTCTATCTGCCGCGCATCTTTGTGCATTTTGTCGAGGGGCGTGCCGCGGGGCAGGATGTGACACGGTTACAGATCATGGCACGCAAGTTGTACGGTTTCATGACCGTGATGGCGGTGTTTACCCTGGCTCTGGGGCTCTGGCTTTGGCTGGGGTATGGCTTCAGCGGCGGCTGGCTGCATGCCAAGCTGCTGTTCGTGGCGTTGCTGATCGGGTACCACGCCTGGTGCAGGGTCTACCTCAAGCGTATGGCCAGCGGGACCCTGGTTCAAAGCGGGCGTTATTTCCGGCTTTTCAACGAGCTGCCGCTGCTGATTTTTATTCCCATCCTGATTCTGGTGGTGGTCAAGCCGTTCTGAGCCATGAGTATTGCGATCGCGTGCGGTGACATGTTTTCGGTGGCAGGGCGTTATCGCACGAAAGGGTGGCGCTCAGTCCTCCGGGTGGAGCCGGTTTAGCAGGCGTTGCAGTCGTGCCTCGAGGCGGTCGCTGCGCTGGCGCAGGGTATCCACATCGGCCATAAAGCCTTCCAGTTCTGCCCTGGGTGGCAACAGCAGTGCCTCTTCCTGCAGGTATTCACCCAGATTATGGCTCAGGCTGCTGCCGGTCTGTCGCCAGTAGCTGCGCTGCTGGCGTACAAAGTTGGCAGCCTGGTGGGCCGCCAAATCACCGATCTGATCAGCCAGCAGGCCTTCCCAGTCAATATCGGAGTCGGCCAGTATGGCCTGCAGGCGATTGGCCAGCACGCTGTCGCCGCTGATCGTCACACCCTTGCCGAACAGGGCCGCGGCCTTGTCCTCGCTGCTCACCAGACGCAACAGGGCGCTGGCACTGCCGGCGATGCTGGCATCGGGCTCGTCGCCATAGTGCTGCTGCAGTTGCAGGCCTTCGTTGTTGGGTATCAGAAAAAGCTTCATGGGCACCGGCGAGCTGATCTCCAGTGCGATAACGCGGCCGTCGAGCCGGCCCAGCGCCCGCAGCGTGACCGGGTCGCGACTGAGCAGGCGGTTGAGGCTCTGTTCCAGCAGTGTCATCAGGGTGGCATTGAACATGTTCACAGGCATGCTGTATCGCCTCAGGGCTTGATACCGGTGTGCAGCGCAACGACACCGCCGGTCATGTTCTGGTACTTGCAATTTACCAGCCCGGCAGCCTGCATCATGCTCTTGAGTGTTTCCTGATCAGGATGCATGCGAATGGACTCGGCGAGGTAGCGATAGCTTTCGGCATCGCCGGCAATGGCCTGCCCCATCTTGGGCAGGATGTTAAAGGAGTAGAAGTCGTACAGCTTAGTCAGCGCCGGGTTATCGGTCTTGGAAAACTCCAGCACCATGACCTTGCCGCCAGGCTTCAGTACCCGGGCCATGGAGCGCAGCGCGGCATCCTTGTCGGTGACATTGCGCAGGCCGAAGGCGATGGTTATGACATCGAAGTAGTTATCGGGAAAGGGCAGGCATTCTGCGTTGGCCTGGACGAACTCGATATTGCCGGCCGCACCGCGATCCAGCAGCTTGTCACGCCCGACTTTGAGCATCGAGTCGTTGATATCCGCCAGTACAACCTTGCCCTCTGGCCCGACCAGGCGGGAGAAACGCAGCGTGAGATCGCCCGTGCCGCCGGCGATGTCCAGTACCCGGTGACCACGGCGCACGCCGCTCTGTTCAATGGTCAGGCGCTTCCACAGCCTGTGTACGCCACCGGACATCAGGTCGTTCATGATGTCGTACTTGGTGGCGACCGAGTGAAATACATCGGCCACGCGTTTGGCTTTGTCTTCGACCGGCACCTGCTGGTAACCGAAATCCGTGGTGTTGTCTTGCTTGTGGTCGCTCATGGTCACAGTTCACTAAGCCTTTGCGGAATCTGTGGGCATTGTAACGCGCCGCCCGGGGGCTTGTCTGTCTTCGGTGCAGCGCAAAGATGCGCGCCCAGAGTATCAACCCCTGGCGATAAGCCCGCCGTCACGGGAGGCGCCGGCGGCTTCGAGCTGGCGCAGGTACTCATTCCAGTAGCGGTCGTAATCGTGGGCCAGGTCGTAGAGGTATTCCCAGGTATAGAGGCCGCTGTCGTGACCGTCGTCAAACACGATCTTGAGCGCATAGTTGCCGGCCGGCACGACCTGCTTGATGCCCACCAGCTTCTTGCCGGTTTGCAGCACGCCCTGGCCAATGCCGTGGCCGCGCACTTCAGCCGAGGGGGAATGAACACGCAGGTATTCGGCTGTCAGTTCGAAGCTGCCATCCGGATATACCAGTTCCAGGGTGCGCGACTTGAGATGTAAGCGGATATCGGAGGGAAGCGGTACTTCGTTCATCGCACAACCTATGGTGTTGAGGCGGGCCAAGGCCCGCCGCTGAAAATGTGGCCGCAGCGCCTGGCAGGCGCTGCGGCTGGGTCAGAGAATGTAGTGGCTCAGATCCTGATCCTGGCTCAGTTCCGCCAGATAGTTGTCTACGTAGGCCGCATCGATCAGCAGCTTTTCGCCGCCGAGATCCGAAGCGGTGAACGACAGCTCCTCGAGGAGCCGCTCCATCATGGTGTGCAGGCGACGGGCGCCGATGTTTTCAGTCTGCTCGTTAACCTTGAACGCCAGCTCTGCGATGCGGGCAATGGCGTCGTCGCTGAATTCGATGTCTACACCTTCGGTCTTCATCAGCTCACGGTACTGCTCGGTGATGCTGGCGTTGGGCTCGGTGAGAATACGGCGGAAATCATCCGGCGTCAGGGCATTAAGCTCGACGCGGATCGGCAGGCGGCCCTGCAGCTCCGGAATCAGGTCGGACGGACGGGCCAGGTGGAAGGCGCCCGAGGCGATGAAGAGGATGTGATCGGTCTTGACCATGCCGTGCTTGGTGCTCACGGTGCAGCCCTCGATCAGCGGCAGCAAATCGCGTTGCACACCTTCGCGGGAAACATCGCCGCCGGTGGTGTCGGAGCGTTTGCAGACCTTGTCGATCTCGTCCAGGAATACGATGCCGTTCTGTTCCACCAGCTCAACGGCGGTCTGTTTGATGTCTTCTTCCTTCACCATCTTGGCGGCTTCTTCATCCACCAGCAGTTTGAAGGCCTCTTTCACCGGCAGTCGGCGAGACTGTTTGCGGTCGCCGCCGAAGTTGGCAAACATGTTTTGCAGCTGGCTGGTCATTTCTTCCATGCCGGGTGGTGACATGATTTCGACGCCGACCTTGGGCTGGGCGATATCCAGTTCGATCTCCTTGTCGTCCAGCTGATGCTCGCGCAGCTTCTTGCGAAATATCTGTCGTGTGGCGCTGTCGGTCTTGCTGGGCTGAGGTTCGTTATCGCTGGAGCGGGCCGGCGGCAGCAGGGCATCGAGAATGCGCTCTTCGGCGGCTTCCTCGGCGCGAAACCGCACCTTGTCCATTTCCTGTTCGCGCACCATCTTGATGGCCATGTCGACCAGGTCGCGCACGATGGTTTCCACATCGCGTCCGACGTAGCCCACTTCGGTGAACTTGGTGGCTTCCACCTTGATAAAGGGCGCATTGGCCAGTTTGGCCAGGCGGCGGGCGATCTCGGTCTTGCCGACCCCGGTGGGGCCGATCATCAGAATATTTTTGGGCGATACTTCGGCCCGCAGCTCTTCATTTAGCTGCATGCGGCGCCAGCGGTTGCGCAGCGCCACGGCGACGGAGCGCTTGGCGGCATCCTGGCCAACGATATGGCGGTCCAGCTCGTGGACGATTTCACGCGGTGTCATGTTGGACATGTCTGGTTCCTCTGCTCGCCCGTCAGGCCTGTGAATTCAGTTCTTCGATGGTCAGGTTGCCATTGGTAAAGACACAGATATCGGCGGCAATCTGCAGGCTTTTCTCAACGATGTCACGGGCTTGGAGTTCGGTATTGTCGACCAGGGCGCGGGCAGCGGCGAGGGCAAAGTTGCCGCCGGAGCCGATGGCGATAACGCCGTCTTCGGGGTCGATGATGTCGCCGCTGCCGGAGATCAGGAAGGTGCGTTCCTTGTTGGCTACCAGCATCAGCGCTTCGAGTTTTTGCAGGGTGCGGTTGCTGCGCCATTCGCGCGCGAGGTTAGTGACCGCCGTCACGATATTGCCCTGATGCTTGTCCAGTTGCTGTTCGAACAGGTCGCGCAGGGTGATGGCATCGGCGGTTGAGCCGGCAAAGCCGGTGATGACCTGATGCTTGGGCAACAGGCTGACTTTTCTGGCCGTGCCTTTCATTACGGTGTTGCCCAGCGATACCTGGCCGTCGCCACCGACTACTACCTTGTCGCCGCGACGCACGGATACGATCGTTGTCATGTGTTGCTCCTGAGTAAGCCTATCCCGCAAAGATGGTGCCGCAGCCGTGAAATTCAAGCGTAGCGGACAAATAATACCTGCTCGCCAATGACAGCAAGAAAGACACCAGGGCCGGAGCGCGGCGGCGGGCATTGCAAAAAAGGGCTGAGGCGTTGCCTGTTCGAGTAGGGCCAGGAGCCGAGTCGGCGGGGGCTAAGCGGGAAACCAGGGGGCAGCTGTGCACTTGGCACAGAGCCCCTGGGCGTTATTGCTTGATTTCCAGGGCGTAGATATTCAGCTTGGCCATCTTGGCCTGTGCCTTGTTGATCGCTGCGCGGTTATCAAAAGGCCCGGTGCGCACCCGGTACCAGGTACCGTTACTGCCTTCGCTTTTGCTGGTGCGGACATTGGGAAGACCGGCCAGCAGCAGTTGGGCCCGCATGCGCTCTGCATCGGCGGGACTGCGGAAGGAACCGGCCTGCAGCAGGTAGCTCTGCTCAAGCTTGGCCGTACGAGGTGTCGACTTGTAGGCTTCCACCGTGGGCGCCTGCACCTCACTCTTGGGCAGCATTTCGTAGAAGTCGAAACGTGCCTGCGGTTCAGGTGGCTGTTCGCTGCTGTTGACCGTAACGTCTTTCACGGCAGTGCCCGGCACCGGTGTCTTATCCGGCTTCACCGCGACCGGCGCCTTGGTGGCGGGCGCGGTTTGCAAGGGAACGGCCGCCGACTGGAAGCCGTTCAGCTGTATCAGGCCATAGGCCAGGCCGCCGATGGCTGCTATAGAGACCAGCGCCAGCGGCCAGGGGCTTTTTTTCTGCCGCGGCGCAGGCCTGGGCGGCGCGCTGCTGCGACTGCGGCTGGCCCCGCCACTGCGGTTGTTCTTCTGGGCAAAGTCCTTGCGTGAAGCCATGGGGTTACATCTGTTCCGGTGCCGATACGCCCAGCAGCTGCAGACCGTTGGCCAGAATCTGGCGTACCGCGGTGCTTAAAGTCACGCGGGCATTGCGCAGATTGGCATCGTCGATCAGCATCTTGTGGGCGTTGTAATACGAATGGAAGTCGTTGGCCAGCTCGCGAAGGTAGTTGGCCAGCACATGGGGTTCGTAGTTGAGCGCCGAACTCTGCAGGATTTCCGGGTATTTGCCCAGCTTGGTGATCAGGTCCTTTTCGTGCTCGGTATCCAGCAGCCCCAGATGCGTGAGCCCTTCTGCCTGCTCCCAGGACCAGCCGGCTTCATCCAGTTTGCGCAGTACCGAACAGACGCGGGCATGCGCATACTGAATGTAGTAAATGGGGTTGTCCTTGGATTCGGACTTGGCCAGTTCAAGGTCGAAGTCCATGTGCTGTTCTGACTTGCGCGTGACATAGAAGAAGCGGCAGGCATCGTTGCCCACTTCTTCACGCAGTTCACGCAGCGTGACGAACGAGCCGGAACGGGTCGACATCTGAACACGCTCCTGGCCGCGGTACAGAATGGCGAACTGCACCAGTCGTACCACCAGTCGCTCGGGGTCGTATCCCATGGCTTCCAGTGCCGCCTTGACGCGGGTGATGTAGCCGTGGTGGTCGGCACCCCAGATGTTGATCACCTTGTCGAAGCCGCGTTCGAACTTGTTCATGTGGTAGGCGATGTCGGAGGCAAAGTAGGTCGTCTGGCCATTGGCGCGACGTACAACGCGGTCCTTGTCGTCACCGAACGCGGTGGAGCGGAACCAGAGATTTCCCTCTTCTTCAAACAGGAAGCCTTTTTCCTGCAGCTTGTTCAGGGCGCTGTCGACGTCGCCGGTGTGCGTCAGGGAGCGCTCGCTGAACCATTGCTGGTACTGCACGCCAAAGCCGCCCAGGTCATCGCGAATATCGCTCAGAATGGAGTCCAGGCCGGCGCTGAACACCTGCTCGTAGCCCTCGTCGCCCAGCAGTGCGCGGCAGCGTTCGATCAGGGCGTCGATGTGCAGCTCCTTGTCGCCGCCGGCGGGTTCGTCAGTGGGAATGTCGCTGAACACGATGGCACTGCTGTGATGCAGTGTATCGCCCAGGCGCGCGCGCAAATCGGCGGCGATGTTATGGATGTAGTCGCCCTTGTAACCGTTGCTCGGGAACGGGATCGTCTCGCCGCAGTTTTCCAGGTAGCGCAGCCAGACGCTGGTGGCGAGGATATTCATCTGTCGCCCGGCGTCGTTGACGTAATATTCACGCTCCACCTGTACGCCGGCGGCTTCAAGCAGGTCGGCTACGGTTGCGCCATAGGCTGCGCCCCGGCCATGGCCAACGTGCAGTGGGCCGGTGGGGTTGGCTGAGACGAACTCGACCTGTACGCGCCCTGCGCTGTTGGCGGGCTGGCGGCCGTAGTCGTGACCGGCGTTGAGGATGTCCTCAATGACGCGGTTGGCAACATCGGCTTTCATGTAGAAGTTAATGAACCCGGGGCCGGCTATTTCGGTCTTTGCAAGCTGCGCCGAGGCGGGCAGTGCATCAAGGATCGCCTGGGCCAGCTCTCGCGGATTTCGTCGGGCAGGCTTGGCCAGCGTCAGGGCAATGTTGGAGGCAAAGTCGCCGTGAGTTTTATCACGGGTGTTTTCCACCATGACATTGGTCTGGATATCGGCGGGCAGGGTGCCGTTTGCAATCAGTGTGGCGAGCGCAGAATCGATCAGATCCGCAATATGTTGTTTCATCAGACGTGAGTTACCGGTTCGGATTGGATAAAAATCGACCGCGCATTATCGCCTGTTGGCGCTCTCTTGTTAAGGGGCATGGAATCAGACTCTGCGGTCAATTTTTTTCGCGCTCAAAAACCGAGAAGCAAACAGGTTCCTTTGCCTTGTGCCTGTCGCCCTTGAAAACCGGGCGCAGGATTCTGGTATGCCCAGGATTAAGGGGCTGTGCCGGGCGGGGCTGCAATGCCCGGGCTGTGCGCCAGCTGGGGTTCAGTGACTGTCTACGGGGTCTACGTCCAGGCTCCAGCGCACCTGCCGTGCCAGCGGAGATTGTTCGAGCATGGGGGTGATAATGCTCAGCACCTGTTGCAGGGCCCGGCGGTCCTGGCTTTGCAGCAATAGCTGGGCACGGAAAAATCCGGCGCGTTTTTCCATGGCGGCCGGGAAGGGACCGAGCCACTCGACGCCGGGCAGGTTCAGTCCGCTGGATGCGAGTTCGGTGCACAGCGTGCTCAAAAAGGCTTCGGCCCGCCCGCGTCGATTGGCCTCGGCTCGCAGCAGCGCATGGTAGATAAAAGGTGGCAGACCGCTGCTGCGCCGCAGCGCCAGTTCCGCCGTGGCGAAGGCCTCATAGCCCTGGCTGACCAGTTGCGTCAGGGTGGGGTGATCTGCATGGTGGGTCTGCATCAAGACCTGTCCCGGGCGCTCGGCCCGTCCGGCTCTGCCTGCCACCTGCAGAATCAGCTGGGCGGTGCGCTCCATGCCGCGAAAGTCGGCGCTGAACAGGCCTGCATCGGCATCCAGAATCACAACCAGCGTCACGGCGGGAAAATGATGTCCCTTGGCAAGCATCTGTGTGCCCACCAGGATGCAGGGACGGCCATCGTGAACACGGTCCATGATGTCCTGCATGGCGTTGCGCCGCTGCGTGCTGTCGCGATCGACCCGGATAACATCGGTATCTGGAAACAGCTGCTGTAATACGGCTTCGGTGCGTTCGGTGCCGGCGCCCTGGGGCTTGAAGTCGCTGGTGTGGCAGGACGGGCAGCGGCTCGGTACAGGCCGCTGATGATCGCAGTGATGGCAGTGCAGATGAGGCGGCGTGCGGTGCAGCGTCATGCGTGCGTCGCAACGGTCGCATTCGATCACGGTGCCGCACTGGTGGCACATCAGTGCCGGCGAAAAACCGCGCCGGTTGAGGAACAGCAGCACCTGGTTGCCCTGATGCAGTTCGGTGCCGATACGGCGCAGGACTTCAGCGGACAGCCCGCTGTTGAGAGGCTGCTGCCGAATGTCATACAGCTCAAACCGCGGCGGACGGGCATTGCCGGCGCGTGTTGTAAGACGCACATGCCGATAGCGCCCGGAGTGTGCATTGTGCAGGCTTTCGAGGGACGGCGTGGCCGTGCCCAGTACCAGCGGGACATTTTCGGCCCGGGCACGCATGACTGCAAGATCGCGCGCCGAGTAACGAAAGCCATCCTGTTGCTTGAACGAGGTGTCATGCTCTTCGTCGACGATAATGATGCCGGGTGACTGTAGTGGCGTGAACAATGCCGAGCGAGTGCCGATCACCACTCGGGCCTGTCCCGATCGGGCCTGCAGCCAGGCGTCAAGACGCTGTCGGTCGGTCATGTTGGAATGCAGTACCTGTACATCAACCCCGAAACGGGAGCGAAAGCGACTCACCGTCTGGGGTGTCAGGCCGATTTCCGGTACCAGCACCAGGGCCTGGCTGCCGTTGCGCAGTATGCGTTCGATGGCTTGCAGGTAGACCTCGGTCTTGCCTGAACCGGTGATGCCTTGCAGCAGTACCGGGTTGAAGCCCTCGTTGTGGAATATGGTGTCCAGCGCCTGTTGCTGTTCGTCGTTCAGCGGCAGCACGGGCTGGCGCAACAGCGTTGTGCCGTCGGTGACGGGAGGGCTGGCGTCCGAACGTGCTTCGCGCTGTTCAATCAGCCCCTTGTCGGTCAGGGGCTTTTGCTGGACACTGCTGTAGCCGGCGCTGCGGATGGCCTGGGAGTCCAGACCTTCGGGGTGCTCCAGCAGCAGTTCCAGCAGGGCGCGCTGCTTTCTGGCGCGTGGCGCAATGTCCTCGGCGACCGTACCGGCCACAACATGCCAGCGCAGTTGCGGGCTGGGCTGGTCGCTCTCGCCCTTGCGCAACAGAACCGGCAAAGCCTGGTGCAGGGCATCGCCAATAGGGTGCTGGTAGTAGTCCGCTGCCCAGCAGGCCAGCTCCAGCAGGTGGAGGGGTAGCGGAGGGGTCTGGTCAAGAATTTCCAGTACGGGCTTTAATTTTGCCGGCGGCAGATCCGATGTCTGTGCGACCTCTATCAGGATGCCGGTGAGTTCGCGTCGGCCGAAAGATACGCGAACGCGTACGCCAATGCAGGGCGTCGCGTCCAGCCCGCTGGTCGGGGGTAAATAGTCAAACAGGCGACGCAGAGGTGTGGGCAGGGCAATGCGAAGGATTGTCATGGCGTCGATGCTGGCTCCGGGAGCAGCTTAGTTTAGGCGCAATTCGAATACGATTGAAGGGGGATAGCTGCTTGCGGCGTGTACAGCCTGCGCGTATAATCCCGCGCCTGGTTGCGGTCTAAGATCCGTGGCATTATCTATAGAACGAAAGTGCGGTGCCCGACAAAAATGCTGATCGGGTGGCGGCACAGATTATCGAGGCTCGTTATGAAAACTGGAATCCACCCGAAGTACGAAGACGTTACCGTAACCTGCTCTTGCGGTAATGAAATGCACACGCGCTCTACCATGTGTCAGAGCATGCACGTAGACGTATGCAGCCAGTGCCACCCGTTCTACACGGGCAAGCAGAAAGACGCCACTACCGGTGGTCGTATCGATCGCTTCAACAAGCGTTTCGGTGGTCTCAAGCTGGCGAAGTAATTCGGCAGATGTTGCCAAGAATTTTGCAAAAGGCACCCCAGAGGGGTGCCTTTTTCGTATGGGCGTTCTGCTGGCGAAAGCCCTGAATGTTCAGGGGCACGGGTACACGGGTATGCCCCCAGTGCCGCACCGACCTCACGGTGGAGCAATTACCTGTTTGTTTTGCGCGAACGCGAGACGCGTATGGGTTCATGCGGTCTTTGGCACGGGGCGACTGTGCTTGATGTCATGCAGCTCGCGAATGCCAGTGCCGGCTTGTGTGCTTGGCGGGGGTGAGTGTCTGCAGGTGGCAAAACGGCGACTGGGGCCTGGCTGGAGATCGGCAATCAGGTGTTTGTCGCGCTGGATGTCGCGCTCGCTGAAGGCATTGCGGGCGCGCACTCGTAGGCTCGGGTCGGGCGCCGGGTGGAGCTGAGAGACTGGCTTCTGGCGCTAAAGTTCCAATCAGAATATTGAAATATATACAGTTTTTATGTGTTTTTCGGGTGAGATATGAGCATCATTTTCAGCCGCCAGGCGGACTGATCCGTGTCGAATGGATACAATTTTTGAGGTTATTGTGGGTATAAGGTCTTTTCTATATCATTCATAACCCCTAGCAACTAATAAATCAGCCTATTGAGCCTGCAATCATGTCTGAGCAATTTAAAAAAGCCGCACTCGATTACCATGAGTTTCCCCGTCCGGGCAAGATCAGCGTTGAGCTGACGACCCCTGCCGAATCCGCCCGTGATCTGGCGCTGGCATACAGCCCGGGCGTGGCCGAGCCGGTACGCGAAATCGCCAAGGATCCGGACAACGCCTACCGCTACACCGCCAAGGGCAACCTCGTGGCTGTAATCTCCAACGGTAGCGCGATTCTGGGATTGGGTAATTTGGGGCCGCTGGCATCCAAGCCGGTTATGGAAGGCAAAGCCCTTCTGTTCAAGCGTTTTGCCGGAATTGACTCGGTGGATATCGAAGTTGACGCCGAGAGTCCGCAGGCGTTTATCGATACCGTTGCCCGTATTGCCGAGACCTTTGGTGGCATCAATCTGGAAGACATCAAGGCACCCGAATGCTTTGAAATTGAACGTACTCTGATCGAGCGCTGCAATATTCCCGTCTTCCACGACGATCAGCACGGTACCGCGATTGTAACCGCCGCCGGCATGATCAACGCGCTGGAAATCGCCGGCAAAAAGCTGGATGAAGTCCGCATTGTCTGCCTGGGTGCCGGCGCTGCCGCATCTGCCTGCATGAAGCTGCTGATCAACATGGGCGCCAAGGTCGAAAATATCTTCATGATCGACCGCAAGGGTGTGATTCACTCTGGCCGTGACGATCTGAGCCCGGAAAAGGCTGTCTTTGCGACTGAAACCGACCTGCGTACCCTGGATGATGCCATCGAAGGTGCCGATGTGTTTGTCGGCCTTTCCGGTCCGGACCTGTTCAAGCCGGAGCAGCTGGCCAAGATGGCGGCAACGCCCATCGTGTTCGCCTGCTCTAACCCGGATCCGGAAATTCACCCGGAGCTGGCTCACGCCACTCGCAGCGACGTGATTATGGCGACCGGACGGTCCGATTTCCCGAACCAGGTAAACAACGTGCTGGGCTTCCCGTTCATTTTCCGTGGCGCGCTGGATGTGCGTGCAACTGAAATCAACGAGGCCATGAAAGAAGCAGCCGTCAAGGCGCTTGCGAATCTGGCCAAGGCTGAAGTGCCGCAGGAAGTCCTCGCGGCCTACGAACTGGATTCACTTGAGTTTGGGCCGCAGTACATCATCCCCAAACCCACCGACAACCGCCTGTTCGGCGCTGTATCCATGGCTGTTGCCCAGGCTGCGATTGATTCCGGTGTCGCGCGTCTGCCGCTGCCTGCACACTACCCGTTGACGACTGTCGCTGATTTGTTGAAGTAAGAGCTTCAATCTGATGCTAAAAACCCGGCACATGCCGGGTTTTTTGTGTCTGGAATATAGCCTTTATCTGAGCTTGGGAGGGCAGTGTTGACGCTGTTGGAAGCTCTCGTGGGACAACGCTAGAAAATATCGTCCGTGTTGATCGGGCCCCCGCCGGCGGTGCTTTGAGCGGGATTGGCCGGTACGTCCTCGGCGCGAAACACTTCGAAAATCGCGTTGTCCTGCCCCGGGTAGGCGAGCAGGCCCGTGGCGGGGTCAATTTTCACGCGCACGATGCCGTCTGGCTGCACGGGTCCGTTCTCCGGCGCCTGATCCAGTGCCTCTTTCATAAAGTCGATCCAGATGGGCAAGGCGGCCGTGCCACCAAACTCACTGCGGCCCAAAGGAGCTGGTTGATCAAAGCCGACCCAGGCGGTGGCGACCAGGTCGCGGTTAAAGCCGGTGAACCAGGCATCTTTCTGGTCGTTCGTCGTACCTGTCTTGCCCGCCAGGTCGTTGCGCTCCAGGCTGCGTGCGCGCGTCGCAGTGCCCTGGCGGATAACATCCTGCAGCATGCTGTACATCAAATAGGCGGCGCGGGGATCCATGACGCGTGGGGCGCTGGGTGACAGCAGAATGTCCGTGCTGTCAGCGGCCACGCTGTTGTTGCAGTTTGCACAGGCGGGGTTTGCCTCAAAGATCAGGTTGCCGTACTGATCTTCGATGCGCTGGATGAAATGGGGTGAGACTTTGAAGCCGCCGTTGGCCAGCACTGCATAGCCCGTCACTATTTCCAGTGGCGTAACATCGGCGCTGCCCAGCGAAAGGGATAGGTTGCGTGGCAGGCGCTGCGGGTCGAAACCAAATTCCTGGATGTAGTTGACGGCGGTATCAATGCCGATCGCGCGCAGCAGGCGAATGGAAACCAGGTTGCGGGATTTGAACAGTCCTTCACGCAGGCGTGTCGGACCGTAAAATTGCTGGCTGTAGTTTTGTGGCCGCCAGTATTTTCCGTCGAGGCTTGCATCTTCAAGCACCACGGGGGCGTCGTTTATCAGGCTGGCCGGTGTGAAACCGTTTTCCAGTGCGGCGGCATAGATGAAGGGCTTGAAGTTGGAACCTGGCTGGCGGTAGGCCTGAGTAGCGCGGTTGAATTTGTTCAGGTTGAAGTTGAATCCGCCGCTCAGCGCCTGAATGGCACCGTCCTCGGGGTTCAATGCGACGAAGGCTCCCTGTACTTGGGGTAGCTGGCTGAGTATCCAGCTCTGGTCATCCTTGCGAAGGCGGATCACATCGCCGGCCGCCACTATGTCGGCGGCTTTTTTGGGTAGTGCCCCCATCGAATTGTTGCTTCGATATTTGCGCGCCCATTTGAGGCCAGGCCACTCCACGGTGACGGTGTCGCCATTTTTCAGGTTGGCCTGGATGCTCTGGTCATTGACCAGGGTTACAACGGCAGGCTCAAGACTGGCATAGCTTGTCGTGCTGTCGAGTTTTTTCTGGATGGCCTCGAGTGTGAGTGCTGTATCCAGCTGCGACTCAGGTCCTCGATAGCCATGGCGTGTGCTGTAGGCAAGCAGTCCGTCCTGCAGTGCGCGAGTCGCCGTGGTCTGCAGTTTGCTATCGATTGTAGTGTAAACACGGTAACCATCGCTGTAGAGGTCCTCGCCAAAGCGTTCAAACAGTTCACTGCGGACCATTTCAGCCACATAGGGCGCATTCAGCTCTATATCCGCGCCGTGGTAGCGGGCTGTGTTAGGTGCGGCGGAGGCCTCTTCGAGATCCTGATCTGAAATGTAGCCCAGGCCGTGCATGCGCTGCAAAATCCAGTTGCGTCGCTCGATGGCGCGTTGGGGATTGCTGATGGGGTTGTCGGTCGAGGGGGCCTTGGGCAGGCCCGCAATGGTGGCCATCTGGGCCAGGCTCAGGTCCTGGATGCTGCTGCCATAGTAAACACCGGCCGCGGCTTCTATGCCGTAGGCGCGTTGTCCCAGATATATCTTGTTTACGTAAAGCTCGAATATTTCTTCTTTTGAAAGCTCCCGCTCGATACGCAGGGCCAACAGTATTTCATTGAACTTGCGGTGGAACGTGCGTTCGCGGCTGAGGAAGAAATTCTTTGCGACCTGCATAGTGATGGTGGAGCCGCCGCTCTGAATGTGACCGCTGGTTGCCAGCTGGAACGCTGCCCGACTCAACCCCTTGAAATCGATGCCAATATGCTCGAAAAACCGGCTGTCTTCAGCGGCCTGAAAGGCGCGCACAAGGTTGGTCGGAATGTTGTTGTAGCTGACCGGTGTGCGGCGCTTTTCGCCAAACTCGGCTATCAGCTTGTTGTCGCTGGAAAAAATCCGCATAGGCGTCTGGAATTGGACTTCACGCAGGCTTTCGACGTCCGGCAGTTGCGGCGCAAGGGTGTAATAGACACCAGCAACGGCCAGCAATACGACAACGACTCCGGCCAAAGCCAGTTTAGCGAATAATTTTATCAGCGAAATCAACACGCCCATGCTACCTTTTTACAAACTAATTGTGCGTAGCTGGTAGTATATCGGTTGCATGCCCGGACCCTCTAGCACTGCATAGTTTTATTTTCTGAAGTTTATAGCTAGAGTTGGTGGGTGCGATGGGAAACCCTGCAGTCTGCAAAGGAATAAAGCAGTGTTGAGCTTGCTAGGAAATAAATCTGGAGCATGGGTCGGTGTTGACATCGGCTCGTCGTCGGTCAAGCTGGTGGCGCTGTCCAAAAGTGGCGCCGAGTATTCATTAAATTCTTACGCAGTGGTGAGCTTGCCGCCGTCGACGGTCGTCGATGGAAGCATTCAGCAAATACCCGCAGTATCGGATGCGATTGAAAAAGCGCTGCGAAAGATGGGCTTGAAGCTGACATCGGCGGTGACAGCGGTACCCTCATCTGCGGTCATTACCAAAAAACTGCAGATAAGCAACGTTTTTGACGAGTTCGAGCTTGAAGAACAGGTCAAAATCGAGGCAGATCAGTTTATTCCTTACCCCCTGGACGAAGTCTCACTTGACTTTGAAGTAATCGGCCCGGTTGAGGGTGTCTCTAACCTGGATCACATTCTCGTGGTGGCATGCCGCCGGGGGGATGTCGAGCAGCGTGAGGAGGCCATCAATGGTGCGGGTCTTAAATGCGAGATCATTGACGTCGATACCTATGCCATGGAGCGGGTTTATCCGTGTCTTGTTGGCAATTCGGTCAAGCCTGGCGAGTTGGTGGCGCTTGCGGATGTGGGAGCCTCTACCCTGACATTGAATGTTTTCAAGGATGGGGTGATTATCTACAGCCGTGAGCAGGCGTTTGGAGGCAATGATCTGGTCAACGCTATTCAGCAGCAGTACGGCATGCCGGCGGCGGATGTTGAACAGGCCCTGCGACACAACGAGTTGAGCGACGATATTCGGGAAATGCTGGTGATGCCTTTTCGCCAGACCATTGCTCAGCAGGTGTCGCGATCCATGCAGTTCTTTTATTCGTCCGGTGTACAGCAGCAGCTGGCCCGGCTGATTATTGCCGGTGGTGCCATATCCATTGAAGGCATAGAGCCGCTCATGGAGGCTGAAGTGGGTATACCTACTGTTGTTGCGAATCCGTTTGCGGCAATGAAAATCAGCTCTAAGCTGAACAAGCAGCGATTAGAGGCTGAAGCTCCCCTGCTAACGAAAGCCTGCGGGCTTGCGATGCGCTCATTTGATCAATAGGGATAACGTATGGCGCGGATTAACCTACGACCTTGGCGTGAAGAGCGAAATGCCGCCCGGCAAAAGCAATTCATTACCAATCTGTTGCTCACTGTCATTATGGCTGGGGCAGTCTCTTTCGGGATCAGCTATTATTTTGATGTCCAGATGGACCGCCAGCACGCTCGCAACAATTATCTTAAGGCTGAAATAGCCAAGCTTGATGAAAAAATAAAAGAAATAAAAGAGCTGGAACGGCAGCGTGAGCGTTTGCTGGAAAGGCTCAATGCTATTCAGGAATTACAAGGCAATCGTCCTTTGGTGGTACGCTATTTTGATGAGCTGGTGCGGGTTCTGCCTGACAAGCTTTATTACTCTTCCGTTTCCCGCAAAGGCGAAAGCGTGACGGTCAATGGTATTGCAGATCAGAATAAGGATGTTTCCAATTTGATGCGGGGCATGAATTCTTCTATCTGGTTTGGCGAGCCGAACCTGTCCCAGGTCCGAAGCGCAGGTGAGGTGCGTCAGTTTAATCTGAACGTTCCCCTGACCAAACCCAAAGACGATGGAGGGCAGCAATAATGGGTGCCCTGAGCGATGCTTTCAAAGGTTTTGATATTAATAATGTTGATGTGAATGAAGCCGGTAACTGGCCCATTGGCGTCAAGATCGTCGTCTACATTTTGCTGTTTAGCGCTTTGGTGGGCGGGGCGATCTATTTCTATGTGAACGACCAGTATATTGCGGTGGAGCGGGAAATCGCCAAGGAGCCACCGCTCAAGACCGAGTTTCAGAAAAAAGCGTTCCAGGTGGCTAATCTGCCTGCACTACGCAAACAGATGGCGGATGTCGAAGGGCGCTTTTCCGAGTTGCTGACCCAGCTGCCGACCGACAAGGAAGTGCCGGGTCTGCTGGAAGATATTTCCGATATCGGGCGGGGTGCGGGTCTGGTGATCAACAGTATTGCACTGCAGCCTGAACGCAAGAGCAAGTTTTATATTGAACTGCCCATCAATATTGATGTAGTGGGCAGCTACCATGAACTGGGACAGTTTGTCAGTGGTGTGGCGGCGATCGATCGAATAGTGACACTGCATGACTTCAATGTTAGTCCTGACAGTGACTCTTTGGTGATGACAATCCAGGCGAAGACGTATCGTTATGATGACACCAAATAAGCGCACAGCTATATTCAGCAGCCCAGCCCGCGTGGGAATAGTGCTTCTGCTCGCAGCGACTGCCAGCGGTTGCATCTGGGTGCAAGATACGGCCGATCTGCGCACTTATGTGCAGCAAACTCAGGCCAAGCCCCCGGGGAAAATAAAGCCTCTGCCCGAGTTCAAGTCCTACGAGGCCTTTATTTATCAGGGCGCCAGTTTGCGCGATCCATTTCAGCCGCTGGTTGAACTGGTGGTTGAAGAAGAGGATCGGGGGCCGGTATCAGACCTGAAGCCGGATACTGAGCGCGTCAAAACGTATCTTGAATCATTTTCGATCGACGGCCTGAATATGGTCGGCACTATCACCAGTCTTGACGGCGGTAATCTTTGGGCGTTGTTAAGGGATCCGAAAGGCGAAATTCACCGTGTCAGCAACGGGGATTATCTTGGTCTGGATTACGGCCAGGTGCAGGAGGTGTCTGAGCTGGGTGTTGAACTTGTGGAAATTATTGAAAATGGTCGGGGGGGCTGGATGAAGCGCCCGCGCGTGATTGCCTTGCCTGAAAAAGAATGATCAAAGGACAGCTAGGGTTATGAAGACATACAGCATATGCAAGGACAACTCCGTTGCACGGGGTCTTGGGTGGCAGTTAATGCTGATACTGGCATGTTGTCTTATGGTGGTGCAGGCGCGGGCAGAAAGCGTGATGTTGAAGGATTCATCCTTCGTCGCCTTGCCAGGACACAAGCTTGAGGTGCGGCTGGATTTCAATATGCCACCGCCATCGCCCCGGGCTTATGTGATCGACAGTCCGCCGCGCCTGGTGCTGGATCTGGCCGGGGCGAGCAATGACCTGGGGCGGCGCCAGCTTGATATCAAGACCGGGCAGGTCGACAGCCTGAGCATGGCTGAAACGGAAGGGCGTTTGCGGGTCGTCGCGAACCTGAATGAAATGGTGGATTATCAAACCTACACGCAAGGCAATTCGTTGTTTTTGGTGTTTGGTGGCTCCGCCGGTGCGCTGGCCGCGGGGACATTGCGTGATCGCTCGGCAAAATCAGTAGCAGGTACTCGAACTGAGTCCGCCCCGATGGGCACGCGCGTGCAGGGCATCGATTTTGAGCGCATGGATGGAGGTCTGGGTCGAGTACTGATCTCGATGTCCGATGACAAGGCGGGCCTCGATATCATAGAAGAGGGTAGCAATGTTGTTGTCAATTTGCTGGGCGCTTCATTGTCCGGCTCGCTTGAACAGCGCGTTGATGTACAAGACTTTGCGACACCGGTCATGTTTATCGATTCCATGACCAGCGGCTCCAATACAACGATCCTGATCAAGCCGGGCGCGGCCCCCTATGACTACATGGCTTACCAGACCGGCAATCAGCTGGTGCTCGATTTTCGCCCCATCAGCTTTGCCGAAGATGAGAAGCGCAAGCAAGAGCGATTCCCGTTCACCGGTGAGAAAATTGACCTGAACTTCCAGGATGTCGATATCCGCTCAATCCTGCAAATTATCGCTGAAGTGGCGGAGATGAACCTGGTGGTCGACGACAATGTGAGTGGCAATATTACCCTGCGGCTCAAAAACGTGCCTTGGGATCAGGCGCTGGACCTGGTGTTGAGAACAAAGGGTCTGGCGCAGCGCGTGGTCGGCAACGTGATGCTGATTGGTCCGTCCGAAGTCATCGCCGAGCGCGAGCGCGCTGAACTTGAGGCGCAGAAACAGGTTAAGGAACTGGCTCCGCTGGTGACCGAATTCATTCAGGTGGATTTTCGCAAGTCGTCGGAAATGAAATCCCGCGTCGAGCAGGCCAAGCTGATTTCGGAGCGTGGTTTCATCATGTCGGATGACGAGACCAATGTGCTGATGGTGCGTGAAACCGCCGCTCAAATCGAAGAAATTCGTGATACACTGCGCCGCTTTGACGTCGAAGTCGCCCAGGTACTGATCGAGGCACGTATCGTTTCAGCCTCCAATGATTTCCAGAAAGATCTGGGGATTCGCTGGGGAGCGGCTGCGGTGGAAAATCGCAAGAACAGCACTTTTATTATTGATGGCGGTTCTCCAAGCAACACGCCGCAGTTTGTTGACGGTTTACCGGATGATAACAACTCGAATCTGATGGTCGATCTCGGTGTAACGCCGCAATCGTCCATTGTGTTCAGCTATATTCGCGACAATTTCCTGTTGTCGGCCGAACTGTCTGCACTGCAGACCGAAGGCAAGGCGGAAATCGTCTCACAGCCCAAGGTGATCACCACCAACGGCAAGCCGGGGCTGATCGAGTCCGGGGTGCAGATTCCGTTCCAGACAGTGGAAGATGGAGAGGTCAGCATCGAGTTCAAGGATGCCACCCTGAAGCTGCAGGTGACACCGCAGCTGAATCCGGGAGACCGCATCTCGCTTGATCTGGATATTACTCAGGATTCGGTCGGTGCAGTTCTGCCCAACGGCGAAGTGAGCATCAATAAAAACCAGCTGACCACTACGGTGAATGTGGCAGACGGTGATACAGTGGTGCTCGGCGGGGTCTTTCGCAACGAATCGGTTAATAACGTCTCCAAGACGCCGCTGCTGGGAGATCTTCCGGTGATAGGTAGCCTGTTTCGCAAGCGTGAACAGTCCAACACCAAAACGGAACTGTTGATCTTTATTACGCCGAAGCTGATCAGGGAGTCTCTGGCAGTTCAGTAATCGGGGTTTGGTACAATTTGAACATCTTTCTTATAGGCCCTATGGGAGCTGGAAAAAGCACCATAGGGCGTCTTCTTTCTCATGAGCTGAACCTGGAGTTTATCGACAGTGACAGGGAAATCGAAGCCCGTGCGGGTGCGAATATTCCCTGGATTTTCGATGTGGAGGGGGAGTCTGGCTTCCGTGAACGCGAGGAGTCAGTTATTCGCGACCTCTGTGAGCGCGACAACATCGTACTGGCAACCGGTGGCGGGGCGGTCCTGCGTGAAGCCAACCGCGCTGCCCTGCAATCCCATGGCGTAGTCATCTACCTGCATACAACCGTGGAGCAGCAACTCGAGCGCACGGCGCGGGATAAAAACCGTCCGTTGCTGCAGACCGAGAACCCCGCCGAGACGTTGAAGCAGCTGCTGCGTCAGCGTGATCCCCTCTATCGGCAGACCTGTGATATAACCCTGCATACCGACCGGCGTCATCCCAAGGCCGTCGTATCCGAAATTTATCGTCAATTGGCCAAACTTGGCCTGGTCAAGTGACTCTTCGCAAACAGGAGTGATTCGCGCGTGCAGAATTTGAGCGTCGATCTGGGTGAGCGTAGTTACCCAATTTACATTGGCGAGGGGCTGCTGCAGCAGAAACTGATAGGGCCTTATATTCGCGGTCGGCAGGTCTGTATCGTGACCAATGAAACCGTCGCACCACTGTATCTTTCCAGGCTGGAACAGGCCCTGGATGGCTATCAGGTTGACTCTCTGATTCTGCCGGATGGTGAGCAGTACAAGACACTGGAACACCTCAATACGATCTTTGATCATCTGCTGACGAAACGACATAACCGCACCACGACACTGATTGCTCTGGGTGGCGGGGTTGTGGGTGACATGACCGGTTTTGCGGCCGCCTGTTATCAGCGAGGGGTCAACTTTATCCAGATGCCGACCACGTTGCTGTCCCAGGTGGATTCCTCGGTTGGCGGCAAGACCGGTGTCAACCATCCGCTAGGCAAGAACATGATCGGTGCTTTCTATCAGCCACAGTGCGTGCTGATCGATACATCGGTGCTGGGAACCCTGCCGGCACGGGAGTTATCAGCCGGGCTTGCAGAGGTCATCAAGTACGGCCTTATCTATGACAGTGAGTTCTTCAGCTGGCTCGAATCAACGATGCCGAAACTGGTGGCGGGAGATACCGAGTGCCTGGCTAAAGCCATATACCGCTCCTGCGAGATAAAGGCAGAGGTGGTTGCTCAGGACGAAAAAGAGTCCGGCATTCGTGCCTTGTTGAATCTCGGTCATACCTTTGGTCATGCGATCGAGGCAAACCAGGGGTATGGCAACTGGCTGCACGGTGAAGCGGTTGCGGCGGGAACGCTGATGGCGGCAGATCTGTCCCGTCGTCTTGGCTGGTTGAGTGATGCGGATGTGGCACGTATAAGTGCTATTCATGTTGCGGCGGGTCTGCCGGTATTGCCGCCAGCAACGATGGATGAGGATGACTTTCTATCGTTGATGGCGGTCGATAAAAAAGTGCTCGACGGTCAGTTGCGCCTCATATTGCTTGAGGCTGTGGGGAAGGGGGTCGTGACATCTGATTTCGCACCTGAATTGCTGCGTGAAACCCTGTCTTCCCGATTGGCTCTGGCCCGGCAGTGAGCGGGCGAATGCGCCAGCAGGCGGCTGTGTCAGCTTCGCCCTATGTGGGTGACAGTCGTGTGGAGTATTACGAGCCACCCTCGCGCCTGCAGCTGCTGGATAAATTGCACCATCTTGTACGTTTCTCGGATTTCCTGCTGGTTGTTCAGGGGGCGTCCGGTAGCGGCAAAACCAGCCTGTTGCGGCAGCTGAAACTCCAGTCCGCCGAAGGGCGCTTGTGTTACCTGTCGCTGCAGCAGGGGGCGGGTACTGCGATGCTGCTGCGCCAGTTGGGCGAAGGCTGTGGTCTGGATATTGCCGACTGCACCACGCAGGCCCAATTGCTGGAGTGCATTCATGTTGAGGCGCGCCAGGCTCAGGAGGCCGGGCTGCAGTGGCTTGTTCTGGTGGACGACGCTGACCTGCTGGACGATGATGCGCTGGAGCTGTTGGTCAATCTTCAGAATGCAGGTTTCGCTTCCGTACGTACGGTGCTCGCTGGGCGGAGTATTTCACAGCGCCTCATGGCGATGGGGTTGTCTCAGGAGCTGGAGGGGCGGTTGCATCAGGAGTTTTTGCAGCCTTTTGACATTGCCGAAGCCGGTGATTTTATTCGGCTACGCTATCCGGCTTTGGAAGTGCTGGACAGTCGTAAACTGCAGCAGTTGGTAGGCGACAGTGATCGAATGCCTGGCTCGCTGGATCGGCTGGCATCACAGGCCCTGCGTTTGAAGTCGCCGGCGCCGGTGATTCGGCGGGACCGATCCACACTGGTATTCGGTGGTGCATCCCTGATGCTGGTTGTGATTGTCGCAATGGCCGGCTGGATCTACTGGCAGCCGGAGTCGGCTGTGTCGGAGAACAGTGAACGGGTTTCCGTGCCGCTGGCTGTTCCCGTCATTGCCGCATCTGTGGAGCAGACCGTACCGCAGATCGATATTGTTGAAGCTCCTCAGCCGCTTGCTTCGCGGCCGCAAACCGATTCTGTCGATGTCGAGCCGCCGGTTGCGCTTGTCGTTTCCCCGGCAGCGGTATCGGTACCACCCGTGTTGAGCGCACAGGATTTCTTGCCTGATGCGTCGAACGTGTTGCCTGTAGATGCTGAGCTTGAGCCTGATGCCGGCTTGGCAGAGGTGGTCGTCGAGTCCGGTCCCGTAGCGCAGCGGCCAGAAGCTCGCCTGGTTGAAGTGCCCGTCGAACCCGAGCTTATGCCAATATTGGAGCAGAGTGCCGCTGTGAACGTGCTGCCGGTTACGACGGCTGAGCATGAACGTCTCGTGACTGGCAATGATGCTCCCCCTGCGCCAGTGGCACCCGTCGTGCAGGACGGCGATGGCTTGCTGAGCTGGCCGGATCGAGGCTATACGCTGCAACTGCTGGGAGCGCGTCAGCTGGAAACAGCGAAGGGGTTTATTGCTGATCAGCAGGACCCCGGGGCCTTCCATTATTTTTCGACGCTCTATAAAGGTAAGCCGTGGCACGTGGTTGTTACTGGCCGCTTTGGTAGTCGCAAGGAGGCCAGTGCTGCTGCGCAAAAGTTGCCGTCATCGCTGCAAAAGCTCAAACCCTGGGCGCGTAGCATACAGGGTGTAAAGGCGGATATCCGCAAGGTATCGGGTTAGCAGCCTGTAGGACTGGCAGTCAGAAATCAGGCTTGCTGGCGGGGCCGCCGCGTGTTCTGCATATCCAACTTAGGGGCACTGCCGAGGCCCGTTTCCTTGCTAGTGATGCTGCATTGCGGTATTTCTAAGGGTAGGCGGAGCTTCACCCTTTAATTCTGAAATTCTAATTATCTACGTGACAGTGTATCGCGTTAATTGTGACGGCTGCGTTACTGTACCGCCGTTGCGTTATACTGCTGGCGCTTACCAGCCAGTGCAGAGCCCGCGGGTGGGCGGTGAATCCGTGGTTCATCCCATCTGGAACAGGTTGCTGATCGTGGTGTTACTGAGCAAAATTTGTACCGAAGCTCACGCCTGTGTAGAATGATCGTCCCTTTTTGCCTGAGTTGTGCGGCTGCGGTGACTAGGTTGGTGATAACGTATTGATACAAAAGAACTTTTAAGTGAGATTGGCTATGAGCAAAGGTCTGTATCGCCCCGGTGAGTTCAAGGATAACTGCGGTTTTGGGCTAATGGCTCACATGCAGGGCAATCCAAGTCATGACCTGCTTGAGAAGGCCATAGAAGCGTTGGCGTGTATGACCCATCGTGGTGGTATCGCTGCAGATGGCAAGACTGGCGATGGTTGCGGTCTGCTTATGCAGAAGCCTGACTCTTTTCTGCGTGCCGTCGTGCAACAGGAACTCGGCATTGAACTACATGAACAATACGCGGTGGGCATGGTGTTTCTGTCCCGGGCGTCAGCGCAGGCAGATGCCGCGCGCAACATTCTTAATACTGAACTGCAGGCTCAGGGCCTGGACGTTGCCGGCTGGCGTGTGGTTCCGACGGATGAGAGCTGCCTGGGGCCCATTGCCCGGGATACGCTGCCGTTAATCGAGCAGGTGCTGATCAATAGCGACGGCAAAACCGAACGTGAGCTGGCGATCAGCCTGTTTACTGCCCGTCGCAAGGCCGAAATTGCCCTGAGCGATGATGAAGATTTTTACATCTGCAGCCTGTCCGACAAGGTGCTGTCCTACAAGGGTCTGACCATGCCGGTGGACTTGCCGGTATTTTACAAGGACCTGGCAGACCCGCGGCTTGAAACCGCGGTCTGTACCTATCATCAGCGCTTCTCTACCAATACGGCACCGCGCTGGAAGCTGGCCCAGCCGTTCCGGTTCCTGGCCCACAACGGCGAAATTAACACCATTGAAGGTAACCGCAACTGGGCTCGCGCCCGGGCGCCGAAGTTTACCACCGACCTGCTGCCCAACCTCGAAGAGCTGCAGCCGATCGTCAATACCAGTGGTTCGGATTCCTCCAGCATGGATAACATGCTCGAGTTCCTGATGGTGGGTGGCATGGACATCTACCGCGCCGTGCGCATGATCGTGCCGCCGGCCTGGCAGAATGTTGAAACCATGGACACCGAGTTGCGTGCTTTCTACGAATTCAACTCTATGCACATGGAGGCCTGGGATGGCCCGGCCGGCATGGTCATGACCGATGGGCGTTATGCGGTTTGCATGCTGGATCGTAACGGCCTGCGGCCGTCTCGCTGGGTTATGACGCGTGATGGCTATATCTGCACCGCGTCCGAGATTGGTGTATTTGACTACAAGCCGCAAGACATCGTGGCTCAGGGGCGCGTCGGGCCGGGGCAGATTCTGGCTATCGATACCCAGACCGGCGATGTGCTGCATACGGCCGATGTGGATAACGACCTCAAGCGGCGCCACCCCTATAAAAAGTGGCTGAAAGAGAACTCTCTGCGTCTCGAAACCACGATGAACTTCACCGAAGAGTCGCGTTCGTTCAGCGAAATGTCGGCCGATGAAGTTAAAACCCACATGAAAATGTTCCAGGTCACGTTTGAAGAGCGTGATCAGATTCTGCGTCCGCTCGCCGAAACCGCGATGGAAGCAGTGGGTTCGATGGGTGATGACAAGCCGATGGCCGTGTTGTCCAGCCGCATTCGTTCACCCTATGACTACTTCCGTCAGCAGTTTGCGCAGGTTACCAACCCGCCCATCGACCCGCTGCGCGAAGCCATCGTCATGTCGCTCGAAACCTGCCTCGGTGCCGAGCGCAACGTGTTTGAAGATACGCCCGAACATGCGCGCCGCGTGATTCTGACCACGCCTGTGCTGTCGGCGAGCAAGTTCTATCGTATTCGTGATAACAATGAGTCCGGCTTTGAAGTGGCACGCCTGGATCTTAATTACGATCCGACGGCGGGTGTCGGGCTTGAACAGGCGGTTCAGGCACTGTGTGACCAGGCCGAGCAGTCTGTACGTGACGGCAAGGTGCTGCTGGTGCTGTCCGACGCTAATATCGAGCAGGGCAAGCTCCCTATTCACGCGGCTTTTGCAACCGGCGCTGTGCACCACCGTCTGGTTGAAAAAGGCCTGCGCAGTGATGCTAACCTGATTGTCGAAACCGGTACGGCGCGTGATCCGCATCATTTTGCCGTATTGTTCGGTTTTGGTGCCACTGCAGTCTTCCCGTACCTGTCCTACCGTGTACTCAATGACCTCTGCGCCAGCAACGAGTTGCAGATGGCGCCGCTGGATGCCCACGAGAGCTACCGCAAGGGCATCAACAAGGGCCTGCTGAAGATCCTGTCCAAGATGGGTATCTCCACCATTTCGTCTTACCGTGGGGCCCAGTTGTTTGAAGCGATTGGCCTGAGTTCCGAGATTGTGGATCTGTGCTTCAAGGGTGTGGTTAGCCGGATCGAAGGTGCGCGTTTCAGCGACTTCGAATTTGAGCAGACCCAGCTTGCCAAGGAAGCCTGGACGGCACGCAAGCCCATTCAGCCCGGTGGCCTGCTGAAGTACAAGCACGATGGCGAATACCATGCCTACAACCCGGATGTTGTGCTGGCGATCCATGAAGCGGTATCCAGCGGTGATCCGGCGAAGTATCAGCGTTATGCCGATCTGGTCAACAAGCGCGGTATCGCGACGCTGCGCGACATGCTGTCTTTGCGCAGCGATACCAAGCCGGTTGCGCTGGACCAGGTTGAGCCGGTGGAGAACATCTTCCCGCGCTTCGACTCCGCCGCGATGTCTCTTGGCGCCCTGTCACCGGAAGCACATGAGTCTCTGGCCGTGGCCATGAACGAGTTGGGCGGTCGTTCCAACTCGGGTGAAGGCGGTGAAGATCCGCTGCGCCATGGCACCATGAAGCGCTCCAAGATCAAGCAGGTCGCATCGGGCCGTTTCGGTGTTACGCCGGAATACCTGATGAGCGCCGATGTCATGCAGATCAAGGTCGCCCAGGGCGCCAAACCCGGTGAAGGCGGCCAGCTGCCGGGTGGCAAGGTCAATGAGCTGATCGCCCGTCTGCGCTTCTCTGTGCCGGGCGTGACACTGATTTCACCGCCGCCGCACCACGATATCTACTCGATCGAGGATCTGGCACAGCTGATCTTTGACCTCAAGCAGGTCAATCCTGAAGGTCTGGTCTCGGTCAAGCTGGTATCCCGACCGGGTGTTGGCACCATCGCCTGCGGCGTGGCCAAGGCCTATGCCGACCTGATTACCATTTCCGGCTACGATGGCGGTACGGCGGCATCTCCGCTGACTTCCATCCACTACGCCGGTTCGCCCTGGGAACTGGGGCTGGCGGACGCGCATCAGTCGCTGCGCGGCAACCAGCTGCGTGGCAAGATTCGCCTGCAGACAGACGGCGGCCTGAAAACGGGTCTCGATGTTGTCAAGGCGGCGATTCTGGGCGCCGAGAGCTTCGGTTTCGGCACCATGCCGATGGTAGCGCTGGGCTGCAAGTACCTGCGCATCTGCCACCTGAACAACTGTGCAACCGGTGTTGCTACCCAGAACGACGGCCTGCGCAAGGACCATTTCCGCGGCACCGTGGAAATGGTCAAGAACTACTTCCGTTTCGTGGCCGAAGAAACCCGTCAGTGGATGGCCCAGCTGGGTGTGCGTTCGCTGGAAGAGCTGGTTGGCCGGGTTGACCTGCTGACGCTGCTTGAAGGTGAAACTTCACGCCAGAAATCGCTGGATCTGAGCCCCATCATCAGCGATGGCGGCGTACCGAGCGAGTACCCGCATACGGTACAGCAGAGCCGCAATGAGCCCTTTGACAAGGGTGAGCTGAACACCGCGATGCTCGAGCTGTCCGAAGAGGCGATTGACGCCAAGCGTGGCGGTGACTGGGAGCTGGCGATCTGCAACTGCGACCGTTCAGTCGGTGCACGCACCTCGGGTGCCATTGCCAAGCGGTACGGTAACAATGGCATGGCGGATGAGCCGGTGACCTTCCGGTTCCGCGGTCATGCAGGTCAGTCGTTTGGTGTCTGGAACGCTGGCGGTCAGAACCTGATCCTCGAAGGCGATGCCAACGACTATGTCGGCAAGGGCATGGCGGGCGGCAAGCTGGTGCTCTATCCGTTCAAGGAAGTCACCTTCAAGTCCAATGAGACCGCAATTATGGGCAATACCTGCCTCTATGGCGCCACGGCTGGCAAGCTGTTCGCGGCCGGCAGCGCCGGAGAGCGGTTTGCCGTGCGCAACTCCGGTGTGCATGCTGTGGTGGAAGGTGCCGGCGATCATTGCTGTGAATACATGACCGGCGGTCTGGTGACCGTGCTGGGCTCTACCGGTTACAATTTCGGTGCCGGCATGACCGGTGGTTTTGCCTACGTACTGGATCTGGAAAATAACTTCGTGGACAAGTACAACCACGAACTGGTCGAGATTCACCGTATTCACACTGAGCAGATGGAAGCGTACAAGAACCACCTGCGTTCGGTAATCATCGAATTTGTCCGGGAAACGGGCAGCCAGTGGGGTCAGGAGATTGTGGATAACTTCTTCGATTACATTCCCCGTTTCTGGCTCGTTAAGCCCAAGGCGGCAAGCCTGAACGCTTTGCTGGACAACATGCGCAAGCGTCCGGAATAAGCGCCAATTTATCCCTCGGGTCAGGCAGGCCCTGCACAGCGCTTCTGTGCTGAGTCTGCGCGATTCTTTGATGACAGATTAACGAGTACCTGCCGCTGGCGGGTGCCCAAGAAGAGGTGGGGACTATGTCTAACCGTCTGAGTAACGATTTCCAGTTCCTCGATGTGTCCCGTGAAGGGCCGGGTAAAATCAGTGCTGAGGTCCGCAAGGGCGAATTTGCCGAAATCTATGAACCGTTCAAGGCAGAAGACGTGGCAGACCAGTCACATCGCTGCCTGGATTGCGGCAATCCTTATTGTTCCTGGAAATGCCCGGTACACAACCATATTCCGAACTGGCTCAAGCTAATCTCGGAAGGCAACATTCTGGAAGCGGCCGAGCTGAGTCATCAGACCAACTCGCTGCCTGAAGTCTGCGGCCGCGTTTGCCCGCAGGACCGTCTGTGCGAGGGAGCCTGTACCCTTAACGATGGCTTTGGTGCCGTGACGATCGGGTCGGTCGAGAAGTACATCACCGATACGGCTTTCGCGATGGGCTGGAAACCGGATATGTCCAAGGTCGTTCGCACCGACAAGAAAGTTGCCATTATCGGGGCCGGCCCAGCGGGTCTGGGCTGTGCCGATATCCTGGTGCGCAACGGCGTAACGCCGGTGGTATTCGACCGCAATCCTGAAATTGGCGGTTTGCTGACCTTCGGTATTCCCGAGTTCAAGCTCGAGAAAGACGTGATGAAGCGTCGTCGTCGCATGTTCAAGGAAATGGGTGTCGAGTTCCGCCTCAATACCAATGTCGGCACCGACATCACGATGCAGCAGTTGATCGAGGAATACGATGCTGTCTTCCTTGGCATGGGTACCTACACCTATATGAAAGGTGGGTTCCCGGGTGAGGAACTTGAGGGTGTATTCGATGCGCTGCCGTTCCTGATCTCCAACGTGAATCACTGTCTGGGATTTGAGAAGGATCCGTCGGAATACATCGACATGGCCGGCAAGCGCGTTGTGGTACTCGGCGGTGGTGACACGGCCATGGACTGCAACCGGACCTCGATTCGCCAGGGCGCCCGGAGCGTCACCTGTGCCTATCGCCGTGACGAAGCCAACATGCCGGGTTCGCGTCGCGAAGTTGAAAATGCCAAGGAAGAAGGCGTGCAGTTCCTGTTCAACCGTCAGCCGGTGGAGATCGTCGGTGAAGAGGGTCGGGTTGTGGGCGTCAAGCTGGTGACAACCCGTATGGGTGAGCCGGACCAGAATGGTCGCCGTCGTGCCGAAGTGGTACCGGGTTCCGAAGAAGTGCTTGAAGCCGATGCGGTGCAGGTTGCCTTTGGTTTCCGTCCTAGCCCGGCACCCTGGCTGGCTGACTTCGGTATCGAGCTGCATGAAGACGGCCGTGTACAGGCCGATCAGAAGCCGAAGATCGAGGGTCGTTTCCCGTTCCAGACCAGCAATGTAAAAGTGTTTGCCGGTGGTGATATGGTACGTGGCTCCGACCTGGTCGTTACGGCCATCGCTGAAGGTCGCGACGCGGCCGAGGGCATCCTGGACTACCTCGAAGTCTGATGTGATACCGCGCTAAAGAAAAGCCGCCTTCGGGCGGTTTTTTTGTGCTCTGGACACTGCCCCGTCCGGTGCCTGCATTGTTGCCTTCTGCTTAAATAGTATTTGACTAACATGTTCATTCGATCAATTGATTTAATAAATTGAATGATGGCGCCTATTATTCGCCCTGTGTCGAATGACCCGAGCGGATGGAGGTGAGCATGTTAAAAACACTGAGTTTTGCGATGATGCATTTCAGCATTGCCTTCGTGGTGGCCTGGTTGCTGACGGGGGATATGTTAATCGGCGGCACCCTTGCGCTTGTAGAGCCGGCGGTAAACAGTGTGGCGTTCTTTTTTCACGAGAAATTCTGGAATCGCCGGCGAGGCGGGGCTGGCGCCGACGTTGTCGCCGCATAGGAATCGCGCATGCTTGATTGATGGCAGGTCGATGCGTGTCGCCGAACTGGGCTTGCGCAAACCGGCGGACAAAAAAAGCAGCCCGAAGGCTGCTTGCAAAAAGAGTGAGATTAACCGGCATTGACCGGGATTGTGCGATCCCGTCGTGCCGAGTGCCGCACGCCTGAGCGCGCGGCGGTCCTCAAAGTTACAGCTTGCTGCTGTAAGCGTCGAAGCGGGTCTGGACCGACGCAGACGGAGCGCTGGTAACCAGTGATGCGATGATGATCGCCAGGGTGGCAAATATGATGCCCGGGACGATTTCATACAGGTCGTAGATTCCGCCGGACATCTGTTTCCAGATCACCACGGTAATACCACCCACCAGAATGCCGGCCAGGGCGCCCGCGCGGTTCATGCGCTTCCAGTACAGTGCCAGAATCAGGGTCGGGCCAAAAGCGGCGCCAAAGCCCGCCCAGGCATAGGACACCAGCCCCAGCACCGTGCTGTCCGGATTCATCGCGAGCATCAGAGCGACAATCGACAAGGCAATAACGGCCACGCGACCGACCATGACGATTTCCTGCTGGCTGGCATTCTTGCGCAGCAGGTTGCGGTAAAAATCTTCCGCCAGGGCAGAGGACGACACCAGCAGCTGGGAGTCGGCAGTACTCATGATAGCTGCGAGGATAGCTGCCAGCAGAATGCCGGCGACAATGGGGTGGAACATCGCATTGACCAGTACCATGAAGATGGTTTCGCCATCACCGAGGCTGCCGCCCATGCTGCTGTCGACATGGACGATACCGGCCAGCCCGACCAGGAAGGCACCGGCCATGGCCAGACCTGACCAGATGACTGCAATGCGCCGTGCCGCCGGGACTGCGGCATTGTCACGAATACCTGCAAAGCGGGCCAGTATGTGCGGCTGGCCGAAGTAGCCCAGGCCCCAGGCTGCCAGTGACACTATGGCAATCCAGGTCAGCGGCGTGCCAGTGGAGTCGTTCCAGATGGTGAGCAGTTCGGGGTTCTTGGTTTCCAGTACGGTAAACAGTTCGGTGATGCCGCCATCAGCCTGCATGGCGACAACCGGGACGACCACCAATGCGGCGGCCATCAGCAGACCCTGAACCAGGTCGGTCCAGCAAACGGCGAGGTAGCCTCCGAAAAGCGTATAGGAAACGACGGCCACGGTGCCGACAATAACCGCGATGCTGTAATCCAGCCCGAACACGGTTTCGAACAGTTTGCCACCGGCCACGAGGCCGGAGCTGGTGTAGAACAGGAAAAACAGCAGGATGAAGAAGGCCGAGATCACCTGGATCATGTTGCTGTTATCTTCAAACCGGTTGGAGAAGAATTCCGGCAGGGTCAGCGCGTCGTTGGCTTCAAAGCTGTAGGTACGCAGGCGCTTTGCCACCAGTAGCCAGTTCAGATACGTGCCCAGCAGCAGGCCGCCGCCGAGCCAAACGGCTTCCAGGCCGGAGGCGAAGGCGTAGCCGGGCAGGCCCAGCAGCAGCCAGCCGCTCATGTCGGAGGCGCCGGCCGAGAGCGCAGCAGGCCAGGGCCCCAGAGAGCGCCCGCCGAGGAAGTAGTCAGCCGAGTTGGATGTGCGTTTATAGGCGTACAGCCCGATCGCCAGCATCATTATCAGGTAAACAATAAAAGTGCCGATAATCGCGGCATTGTTTGCAATCATAAGGTTGCGCCTCTGTGATAGGTCGCCTTAAACAGGCAGCGTTGTTCTTGTAGCCTTCGTTGGGTCGAAGATGGGTCAAGGGTGCAGAGCGTCTCTGCGATTATTCGTTCAGGCCGCCCAGTTCCAGCAGGGTAGCGTTGCCGCCCACCGCGGTGGTGTTGGTGGTGCAGACCTGCTCGGTAATAAAGCGGTACAGGTATTGTTCACTGCCAATGAGCGGTAACCGGTGGCTATCGGTCTCGGCGATCAGCTGTACCAGCACACCATCACGGCTGCAGAGCTGGCGGTTCAGTTCCCGGGCGGTGACGTCATCACACACGCAGGCGATGCCCGCGAGGGAGGGACACTGGCTCAATTCCAGCACCGAGTCCGCGCCTTCCAGTAGCTGTGCCGCGGCGGCCGGGCAGCTGCCGGCAACCAGCTGGCGCAGCAGGTCACGGCAGAAGCCGGTCTGGCTGGCATGGGGTGCCAGCAGGACGACGTTACCACTGATCAGCGCGGCAACCAGCTGGCCGACCATGGCTATCTTGCTGGCCTGCTGGTCGCCGGCAATGATGAAGAGTCCGCGTCCGCTGGTCGACAGCAGGTTGGATTCGCCGGTGGGGCCCTGCATTTCGAGCGGGGCATCGAGCCGCTGCAGTGCCTGGCTGATCTGCCACTGGGCCATTGCGGCTGTTTCGTGGTCAAGCTGGGCGATGAAGTGCTGCAGCAATTGTGCGCGTCCGGCAACGCCGAGCCCGTTCCAGCCTTCCCAGGCGCTCAGTGCGGATTGGGCGGCCTGGGCGAGTTGAGTCTGTTTGATCATGCGGATTACTCCTATCGCGAATCGAGGGCTCAGAGCGCAACTTCGCGCGTGAAGCGCGGCAGGTAGCGCGGACCGCCGGCTTTGGGACCGGTACCTGACAGGCCCTGGCCGCCAAAGGGCTGTACACCCACAACGGCACCAATCTGGTCGCGGTTAATGTAGATGTTGCCAACGCGAACGCGACGGGCAATGTGCCGGGTGGTTTCTTCGTTGCGGCTGTGGACGCCCAGTGTCAGGCCGTAGCCGGTGGCGTTGATGGCGTCGATCACCTTGTCCAGTTCAGCGGCCTTGTATCGCACGACGTGCAATATGGGGCCGAACTGTTCACGTTCCAGTACCGCAATATCGCTGATCTCGAAAGCTGTCGGGGCGACAAAGGTGCCCTTGGCCGCGTTCTCAGGCAGCGGCGTCTGGCCAATCAGCTGGGCGCTGGCCTTGAGCTTCTCGATGTGGGCCTGCAGGCCCTGCTGCGCCTTGCGATCGATAACCGGGCCGATATCGGTGCTGTGCAGGCTGGGGTCGCCAAGGACCTGCTGTGCCATGGCGCCGCGCAGCATGTCGATAATGCGATCTGCCACATCTTCCTGCACATAGAGTACACGCAGCGCCGAGCAGCGCTGTCCGGCGGAAGCGAATGCGGAGTGCACCACGTCGCGTACCACCTGTTCGGGCAGGGAGGTGGAATCGATAATCATGGCGTTCTGACCACCGGTTTCGGCGATCAGCGGCACGATTTCGGCGTCGCGCTGCGCCAGGGACCGGTTGATCAGCTGCGCGGTTTCGGTGGAGCCGGTGAAAGCGACACCGGCAATGCGCGGATCACGGGTCAGGGGGGCACCGACGCTGGCGCCATCGCCCGGCAGCAGCGCGATGGCGTCAGCCGGAATGCCGGCCTGCAAGGCCAGTTCTACGGCACGGCATGCGATCAGACTGGTCTGCTCGGCGGGTTTGGCGATAACGCTGTTGCCGGCCACCAAAGCGGCGCTGACCTGGCCCAGGAAGATGGCCAGCGGGAAATTCCATGGGCTGATGCAGACGAAAACCCCGCGCCCATCAAGGCGGTACTGGCGTTCTTTGCCGTTAAAGGCGGTACCCAGCAGCGGCTGGCCCAGGCCGTTGCGGGCCTGCACGGCGTAGTAGCGGCAGAAGTCCACGGCTTCACGGACTTCGTCGATGCTGTCCTGAATGGTTTTGCCCGCCTCCAGATGACAGAGTGCAACCAGTTCTGCCAGGTGGGCTTCCAGCAGGTCGGCCAGGCGTTCCAGGCACGCAGCGCGTTCATCGACCGGGGTTGCGTTCCAGCTGACAAAGCCGTCGCTCAGCAGGTCGAGTGCTTCGCTCACGTGCTGGGCGCTGGCCCAGTGCATTTCGCCGACGCGCACAGCATGGTTCTGCGGTGCCAGTACGGGATGCACATTTTCGCTCAGGTGCTGTCTGGCGTTGATGATCGGACCGCCGTGCCACTGCTGTTGCATGAAGCCGTCGACCGCCTGTTTGAAGGGTGCCCACTGGCTGTCGATTTCAATATTCGGGCTGAACGAGTTGCGCCGCTCATCACCGTATAGATCGCGCGGTAGCGGAATATGCGGGTTGGCAAGGGACGCGCGGCTTGTCAGCGTTTCCACCGGGTGGTGTACCAGGTCGGCAATGGGGTGGCGAGCATCAACCAGGCGGTGGACGAAGGAACTGTTGGCGCCGTTTTCCAGCAGGCGGCGTACCAGGTAGGGCAGCAAATCCTTGTGGCTGCCGACCGGGGCATAGATGCGAACGCTCACCGGGTGATTTTTCAGTACCCGGTTGTAGAGCGCGTCACCCATGCCGTGCAGCCGCTGGAACTCAAAATCGTTATGCTGGGCCATGGTCAGAACAGACGCCACCGTGTGGGCGTTGTGGCTGGCGAACTGCGGGAAAATCTTGCCGCGTACCGGGTCGCTCAACAGAAAGCGGGCGCAGGCCAGGTAAGCGGTATCTGTGGCTTCCTTGCGGGTATAGACGGGGTAACCGTTGAGGCCGCGTTGCTGGCACAGCTTGATTTCGGCATCCCAGTAGGCGCCTTTCACCAGTCGCACCGGAATGCGGTCGCCCTGTGCGCCCGCCAGGCTGGCCAGCCAGGCAAGCACCGCCAGCGCGCGCTTGGAGTATGCCTGCACCACCAGACCAAAGTTGCCCCAGCCGGTACAGGCAGGATCCCGGTACAGCTTTTCGAACAATTCGAGGGAAAGTTCCAGGCGGTCCGCCTCTTCGGCATCGATGGTAATGCCGACATTGAGCGTGCGCGCCTTGCTGATCAGCTGCAGCACGCGGGCGTACAGTTCGGTCATGACCCGATCGTGCTGTCCGGCCTCGTAACGCGGGTGCAATGCCGAAAGCTTGATGGAAATGGTCGGTCTGGAGGCCTTGCCATCGTCATAGGTATCGCCGCCCACGGACTCGACTGCACGCAGGTAGTCGGCGAAGTATTTGTCGGCATCCCGCTCAGTCAGGGCGGCTTCGCCCAGCATGTCAAAGGAATAGGTGTAGCCCAGGTCCCGGTACTTGCGACCGCGCTTGAGCGCTTCGCCGATATTGCGCCCGAGCACGAACTGGTGGCCCATGATTTTCATGGCCTGGTACATGGCCTTGCGGATGACAGGCTCGGAGAAGCGGTTGACCAGACGGTTGATGACGTTGGCCGGTGTGCCGTCGTCCTTTTCATCCATGGTGACGACCTTGCCGGTCAGCAACAGGCCCCAGGTGGATGCATTGACGAACAGGGAGTCGGAATTCTTGAGGTGCTTTTTCCAGTCGGCGACGCTGAGTTTGTCGCGGATCAGGGCGTCGGCGGTGTCGGCATCGGGAATGCGCATCAGCGCTTCTGCCAGACACATCAGCAGAATCCCCTCGCGAGTATCCAGGCTGTATTCCAGCAGCAGGGCGTCAATCATGTGGATCGCGGCGTCATCGGCGCGTACCTGTTCAATCAGGCGGGTGGCACCGAGGGTGGTTTCCTCCAGCTCCTTCTGTGCAGGCTTGGCCAGTGGCAGCAGTTGCTGCAACCAGGTGGCTTCATCGACCGAATAGAGTGGCGATATTTCTGTCCAGAGATCGGCGGGCGTGCGCGTGATGAAGTCCGGGTTTAGAACATCAATGGCCTTGAACATGATCGGTACCTCACAGTCCTGTTCAAAGGCAGGACGGGCTGCGGTTTTCGGGGGCCTGTGGATAGGTCAGCGCGGGGGCTGGCTCAGAAGCACACACCTGGGAGTCCGGAGTTTCGCCTCCCTGGCGATAACGAGCCGTGCCGAGTGCATCGGCAATTAATGACACTTTAGTGACAAGTGGGTGTAACGTCTTACCGGATGCTCCGGAGTTTTTGTCGAAAAGTCCGGTCTCAGGATGTCTGAAAGGCCGCTTGCTGGCGGTAACGTGCCGGAGTTTCGCCGAAATGGCGCCGGAACGCATGGGTGAACGCGCTTTGATTGGCAAAGCCGCACTGTTCGGTTGCATGGGATACAGAGTAGCCCTGTTCCAGCAAAGTGCGAGCCGCCGTAAGGCGTTTGATCAGCAGGAACTGGTGCGGTGTCATGCCGGCCTGGCGTTTGAATAGCTCGTGGAATTGGCTGCTGCTCAGGCAGGCGACGCCGGCCAGGTGAGCCACGCTGATCTTGCGCTGCATGTTGAGCTGAATGTATTCGTTGATCAGGTCCAGGTCCAGCAGCCCCGGTTTGCGGGATGGCGTCGGGGTTGCGAGATGATTGCCAAGGGTGCAGAGCACCATGTTGCTGCAGGCACGTGCCAGCAAGGGGTCGTTGGGGTACTGCCGAATTTCCCGGCTGACGGCGTTGGCCAGTACCTGCAGATGGCTGTTCATGTCGAAATAGGCCGCCTGGTCGAACAGCCTGTTCATGCGTTCGCGCTCCTCGCGCGAGACACTTTGATTGCTGGCCAGGTTGATCACCAGGATGCTGTTGTTGCCAATGCCGCAGAATGCATGGTCAATGGACGAAGGCACCACGCAGCCCATTCCCGGGCTGACGCGCTGCCCCAGGCCTTCGAGCTCAAAGGCCGTCTGGCCCTCGAGTCCGAGTACCAGCTGGTGGTAACCATGATCGTGACTGTGGGCACTGTCGGGCAGGGTGAGAATATCTGCGGCTTTGACCATGCTGGTGTGTTTCGGGGTAGTCTCTGGATGAGTGACGCGCCGGGATTGCCTGAAGGGGCAAGAATCGTCCCAGTATACCGGTGACTGCAGCCTAACAACACCACTGTGGCTTTGCGTACAGAGGGTTGGTGCGGGTCTGTGGGCGGGGAGAACACTTGGGTGCGCATTTTTTATCGGAAGGCGCTAAAATGGCGCGATTATTTTGACCGCTAACTGATGGCTGATCCCGATGGCTGAATTGAAGAACGACCGTTTTTTGCGAGCGCTGATGCGCGAACCGGTAGACGTAACGCCGGTATGGATGATGCGCCAGGCCGGGCGTTACCTGCCTGAATACCGTGCCAGCCGGGCGCACGCCGGTGATTTCCTGAGCCTGTGCAAGAACCGCGAGCTGGCCTGCGAAGTAACGCTGCAGCCGCTGGAACGTTTCGATCTGGATGCGGCGATCCTGTTCTCCGATATCCTCACCATCCCGGACGCCATGGGTCTGGGGCTGTACTTCGAGACCGGCGAAGGGCCGCGTTTTCGCAAGGTGATCCGCACTGAAGCCGATGTGGCTGCGCTGCCGGTGCCGAATGCGGCGTCTGATCTTGATTACGTCATGGCGGCGGTGCGCGAGATTCGCGGCGCCCTCGGTGGCCGTGTGCCCCTGATTGGCTTTTCCGGCAGCCCCTGGACCCTGGCGACCTATATGGTTGAGGGCGGCTCGAGCAAGGACTTCCGCCATATCAAGCAGATGATGTACAGCACACCCGAGGTGCTGCATGCACTGCTCGACAAGCTGGCGCAGTCGGTCACCAATTACCTTAATGAGCAGATACTGGCCGGCGCCCAGGCAGTGCAGATTTTCGACACCTGGGGCGGCGTGCTCAGCGGCCCGATGTACCGCGAGTTCTCCCTGAATTACATGCAGAAAATCTGTGCCGGCCTGCTGCGCGAGCATGAAGGTCGCCGCGTACCAGTGATTCTGTTCACCAAGAATGGTGGCCAGTGGCTTGAGTCGATTGCCGATGCCGGTGCCGATGCGCTGGGTCTGGACTGGACCTGCGATATCCACGATGCGCGTCGTCGCGTCGGTGATCGCGTGGCACTGCAGGGCAATATGGATCCCTCGGTACTCTATGCGCCGGCGGCCCGGATTCGGGCTGAAGTCGAAACCATACTGGAAGGCTTTGGTCCGGGTACCGGCCATGTCTTCAACCTGGGGCATGGCATCCATCAGTTTGCCGATCCGGACAAGGCCCGCGTTTTTGTGGATGCCGTGCATGAGCTCAGTGCCCGCTTTCACGCCTGATTCGAAGCCCAACCCAATCATTTCCCTGATGTGACAGGAGCCGTTCATGAAACAATTGCAGCAACTGTTCGAACAGAACCGCGCCTGGTCGGAACGCATATCCCGGCAGAATCCGGACTTCTTTCCGACCCTGGCCAAACAGCAGGCGCCGGAATATCTGTGGATCGGCTGTTCCGACAGCCGGGTGCCGGCCAACGAAATCATCGGCCTGTTGCCGGGTGATGTGTTCGTGCATCGCAACGTGTCCAACTTGGTGATTCACACTGACATGAACTGCCTGTCGGTACTGCAGTACGCAGTACGGGTGCTCAAGGTGAAGCATGTCATGGTGGTGGGTCACTACGGCTGTGGCGGCGTCAAGGCATCGCTGGAGCCGACCCAGCTGGGGCTGATCGACAACTGGCTGCGCCATGTGCGCGATGTCTACTTCAAGTACCGCGATATTCTTGATCAGTGGAGCGACAACGAGGTGTTCAAGCTAGACCGCCTGTGCGAACTCAACGTGATTGAGCAGGCCTACAACGTCTGTAACACCACCATGGTGCAGGAAGCCTGGAGCAACGGCCAGGAGCTGTGCATACATGCCTGGGTGTATGGTCTGGACAATGGTGAACTGCGGGACCTGAATTTCTGCGTCAGCAGTGCCGACGAGATCGATGCGCTGCAGCAGCAGGCAGTGGAAGCAATCGCCGCCAAGAAAGCTGACTGACGTCGGGCCTTCGTTCGTACGCTTGAAAGCCAGAGACGAGCGGCCCGGCCGGGCCGCTCGTCGTATCTTCTCAGACCTCGCTCAGCGCCTGTTCCAGGTCAGCCAGCAGGTCATCAATGTGTTCAATCCCTATCGACAGACGCACGGTTTCCGGTGCTACACCGGCAGACTTGAGCTCTGCATCGTTGAGCTGGCGGTGGGTAGTTTCCGCCGGTATGGACGCCAGGGAGCGGCAGTCACCGATATTGACCAGTCGAATGAAAATGTTCAGCGCATCGTAGAATCGACGAGTGCCTTCGCGCCCGCTGTGCAGGCCGAAACTGAGAATGCCTGAAGCTTTGCCGTTCATGTATTTGCGCGCCAGGGCATAATCCTTGTGGCTTTCCAGCGCGGCGTAGCTCACCCATTCCACTGCCTTGTGTCCTTCCAGAAAGTGGGCGACTTTCAGTGCGTTGTCACAGATGCGCTCCATGCGCAGCGCGAGGGTTTCGATGCCCTGCAGCAACAGGAAGGCATTCATCGGTGACAGCGCCGCTCCCATGTTGCGCAGCGGCACCACTCGACAGCGACCGATAAAGGCGGCCGGGCCAAAGGCTTCGGTGTAGACCACGCCGTGGTAGGACGGATCCGCCTCGTTGAGTAACGGGAATCGCGCCTTGTGATCAGCCCAGGGGAAATTGCCGCTGTCGATAACAAGGCCGCCAATGGAGTTGCCATGGCCACCGATGTACTTGGTGGCGGACTGCACCACGATATCGGCGCCCTGCTCAATGGGGCGCCACAACAGCGGAGTGGCCACTGTGTTGTCCACAATCAGCGGGATACCGTGACGGTGGGCGACTTCGGCCAGTTTCTCTATGTCGGCGATGCTGCCGGACGGGTTGCCGACGCTCTCGCAAAACAGGGCGCGTGTGCGCTCGTCAATCAGGCGCTCAATGCCGGCAAAGTCGTCCTTGTTGACGAAGTTAACCTTGATACCCTGGCGTGGCAACGTATGGGCAAACAGGTTGTAGGTGCCGCCATAGAGTTCGCTGGTGGAGATGATGTTGTCGCCGGTTTCCGCCAGGGTCTGAATGCTATAGGTGATCGCTGCCATGCCGGAGGCCACCGCCAGGGCTGCAATACCGCCCTCAAGTTCGGCGGCGCGCTTTTCGAGCACGTCGTTGGTGGGGTTCATGATGCGGGTATAGATGTTGCCCGGCACTTTGAGGTCAAACAGGTCGGCGCCATGCTGGGCATTGTCAAATGCATAGGCGGCGGTCTGGTAAATGGGAACGGCGACTGCGCGGGTTGTCGGGTCTGGCGTATAGCCACCATGCACCGCGATTGTTTCCAGTTTCATTGCTTTTATTCCTTTTATTGTGGGCTGCTAATGGATACGGAGTGTAGCTGCTTCAGGCCGTATTGAAACCCTTATCGATGTAGCCTTGGGCGTGGCGCCCGGCAACGGTTAGAATGCCCGCACGGATAGCCGTCTCAGAGGATTTCACCATGGCCAAGGCCAAGACAGCCTACGTCTGCAATGACTGCGGCGCGGATTACACCAAGTGGCAGGGCCAGTGCGGTGCCTGTGGCAGCTGGAACACCCTGACCGAAGTCCGTCTGGCGGCGGCGGGTACTGCTGCGCGCTCGGCCCGTTTTGAAGGCTATACCGGCGCCAGTGACAGCGGTGGCAAGGTGGTCAGCCTGTCTGAGGTGAATCTGGGCGAGATGCCACGGTTTTCCACCGGTACCGATGAGCTGGACAGAGTGCTCGGCGGCGGGCTGGTACCGGGATCCGCCATCCTGATCGGCGGTCATCCGGGGGCGGGCAAGAGTACCCTGCTGCTGCAGGTCATGTGTCACCTGGCAGCACAGAAGCCTGCGCTGTACGTTACCGGTGAGGAATCTCTGCAGCAGGTGGCCATGCGCGCCCAGCGCCTCGGGCTGGAGGCCGGACACTTGAAAATGCTGTCCGAAACCTCGGTCGAGACGATCTGCCAGATTGCGCAGCAGCACCAGCCCAAGCTGATGGTCATCGACTCGATACAGGTGATGCATATCGCGGATGTGCAGTCGGCGCCGGGGTCGGTGGCCCAGGTGAGAGAAGCCGCCGCGTACCTGACGCGCTACGCCAAGCAGACCGGCACCGTGTTGCTGCTGGTGGGGCATGTCACCAAGGACGGCAGTCTGGCGGGCCCCAAGGTGCTGGAACACATGATCGACTGCTCCTTGCAGCTCGAAGGCTCATCCGACAGTCGGTTTCGCACCCTGAGGTCACACAAGAACCGCTTTGGTGCCGTGAATGAGCTGGGCGTGTTCGCCATGCTGGAAAATGGCCTGCGCGAGGTGCGCAACCCCAGTTCGATTTTTCTGAGCCGCTCGGACGAACCGAGCCCCGGCAGCGTGGTGATGGTGGTATGGGAAGGCACCCGGCCGCTGCTGGTGGAAATCCAGGCGCTGGTGGATCAGAGCCATATGGCCAACCCGCGCCGGGTTGCGGTGGGGCTTGAACACAATCGCCTGGCCATGCTGCTGGCGGTGCTGCACCGTCACGGTGGGCTGCAGACCGGCGATCAGGATGTCTTTGTCAACGTGGTGGGGGGCGTCAAGGTGCTGGAAACCGGCGCCGACCTGGCGCTGCTGCTGTCGGTGGTGTCGAGCTATCGCGACCGGCCCTTGCCGGCAGGGCTGATGACCTTCGGCGAAGTGGGGTTGTCCGGCGAAATTCGCCCGGTGCCCAACGGCCAGGAGCGTATCCGTGAAGCGGCCAAGCACGGCTTCAAGCGGGCCATTGTGCCCAAGGCCAATGTGCCCAAATCGCCACCCCAGGGTATGGAAGTCATCGGCGTGACGCGCCTGTCGGAAGCGCTGGATGCGCTCTGAACACAGGTTGCCTGCATAAAAAAAACCGGCCTTGAACGGCCGGTTTTTTGTTGCCCGGACGCATGTCCGGGCCGGGGGGGCGAATATCAGTTCATGCGCTTGTACTTGATCCGCTCTGGCTGGTGTTCCTTGCCGTAGCGGCGCTTGTAGTCCGCCTGGTACTCGGTGTAGTTGCCTTCGAAGAATTCAACCTTGGAGTCGCCTTCGTACGCCAGCATATGGGTGCAGATGCGGTCGAGGAACCAGCGGTCATGGGAAATCACCACCGCGCAGCCCGGAAAGCCGAGAATGGCTTCTTCCAGCGCACGCAGGGTTTCGATGTCCAGGTCGTTGGTGGGCTCATCGAGCAGCAGCACGTTGCCGCCTTCCTTCAGCAGCTTGGCCATGTGCAGGCGGTTACGTTCACCGCCGGAGAGGTCCTTGACCAGCTTCTGCTGATCGCCGCCCTTGAAGTTGAAGCGGCCGCAGTAGGCGCGCGACGGTGTCTGGTAGGTGCCGACCGTAATGATGTCCTGACCGTCGGAGATCTCCGCGAACACGGTCTTGTCACCGTCCAGCTCGCGGGTCTGGTTGACGTAGGCCAGCTTCACCGTGGAGCCCAGCTCGATGTCGCCGGAATCCGGCTTTTCTTCACCGCTGATCATCCTGAACAGCGTTGACTTACCGGCACCGTTACCGCCGATGATGCCGACGATGGCGCCCTGCGGAATCGAGAAACTCAGGTCTTCGATCAGTACCTTGTCGCCATAGGCCTTGGAAATGTTCCTGGCCTCGATCACCTTTTCACCCAGGCGGGGGCCAGGTGGAATGTAGATTTCCTGGGTTTCATTGCGGGTCTGGAATTCGCGCGAGTTCATTTCCTCGAACTGCTTCAGGCGCGCCTTTGACTTGGCCTGGCGGCCTTTCTGACCCTGGCGTACCCATTCCAGCTCGGCCGATACGGCCTTGTGGTGTGCCGCTTCCTGCTTGGCTTCGGCTTCGAGGCGGCTTTCCTTTTGCTCCAGCCAGGAGGAATAGTTGCCTTCATAGGGAATGCCGCGACCGCGGTCCAGCTCCAGAATCCAGCCGGCAGCGTTGTCGAGGAAGTAGCGGTCATGGGTGATGGCGACCACGGTGCCCGGGTATTCCTGCAGGAAACGCTCGATCCAGGCCACTGACTCGGCATCCAGGTGGTTGGTCGGCTCGTCCAGCAGCAGCATGTCGGGCTTGTCGAGCAGCAGGCGGCACAGGGCCACACGGCGGCGTTCACCGCCAGACAGGTGTTTCACTTCGGCGTCCCAGGCGGGCAGGCGCAGGGCGTCGGCGGCGCGCTCCAGAGCGTTTTCCAGGTTATGGCCGTCTTTGGTCTGGATCAGGTTCTCGAATTCGGCCTGGCGTTTGGCCAGTTCATCGAAGTCGGCATCGGGTTCGGCATAGGCAGCATAGACGGCATCGAGTCCGGCCAGGGCTTCCTTTACATCGGCAACCGACTCTTCAACGATTTCACGCACGGTCTTGCTGTCGTCAAGTTCCGGTTCCTGCGGCAGGTAGCCGACATTGAGGCCGGGCATGGGGCGGGCTTCGCCGATGTATTCCTTGTCAACGCCGGCCATGATGCGCAGCAGGGTGGATTTACCCGAGCCGTTGAGGCCGAGTACGCCGATCTTGGCGCCGGGGAAAAAGGATAACGAAATATTTTTGAGGATTTCACGCTTCGGCGGCACGACCTTGCCGAGGCGGTCCATCGAATACACATATTGAGCCATGGGAACAGGACCTGTCAGTTCTGGGTTGGCCGCAATTTTAGCTGATCGGGGCAAGCAATGGCTAATGCTGCGTCATGCCGCTTAAATCTGGCATTGCCTTGATTTGTATCAAGTGCTGACTGGCGATGTTTTTGCCGGCAGGTCTAAACTTAACATACAGGTGGTGGCGTCCGTCAGCTGAGGGTGCTCGCTTCCTGCCACGGTGTTTGATGACCCTGAGCTGCTGCTGATCGGCAAGGGCCCTGTTGCGTTAGCCAATTGAAGACAAAGGAGGAATGAAAAATGAGCAACCTGACCCGCTTTAACAGTCTGTTCGACGATTCCTTTTTCAGTGATTTCTTTCGTCCGGTGACCCGAAGCACGGGCGAGAAGGTACCTGCTATCGATGTGCATGAAAGCGATGGCAGTTACAAGGTCAAGGTCGACCTTCCTGGTGTAAAGAAAGAAGACATCAAGATCAGCCTGGATAACGGCATTCTCAGTATTCGAGCTAAGACCGAGTCGGAAGAAAAAGAGGAAAAAGAGGGCAAGCTGATTCGCCATGAGCGCCACTATGGCGAGTTTCTGCGCCAGTTGTCCATCGGTTCAGATGTTGATGCTTCGGCTGTCAAAGCACAGTTTGATAACGGCGTACTGTCCCTTTCGTTGCCTAAACAGGAGGCACTGCCGAACGAGTCCCGGCATATTGCTATCGAATAGCGTGTTGTATTCACGAGATAACGGCCCCGCTGCGGCGGGGCTTCTGCGTGAATTCCCCTCCGGTTGCATTGATCCACTTTCAAGTGCGTCTTCGCCCGCAATTCGACTATAATGGCGCCCTTTTCCGCGGTGCTGTAGCGATTCCGGGTTTGGGCCTTGTCGGCTCCAGGCTACATTGGGATTGCGGCACCGCACCGCCTTTGCATAATTTGGGGACAGCTATGTTTAGCAAAGAGATGACCATCGCCGGATACGACCCGGATCTCAGCGCTGCCATTCAGGCAGAAGAGCGCCGTCAGGAAGAGCATATCGAGCTGATCGCGTCGGAGAACTACACCAGCCCGCGCGTTATGGAAGCTCAGGGCTCAGGTCTGACCAACAAGTATGCCGAAGGCTATCCCCACAAGCGTTACTACGGTGGTTGCGAATACGTCGATATCGTCGAAGAGCTGGCGATCGAGCGTGCCAAGACGCTGTTCGGTGCGACTTATGCCAACGTGCAGCCGCATTCGGGCTCTCAGGCCAACGCCGCTGTATTCATGGCGTTGTGCAAGCCGGGCGACACCATTCTGGGTATGAGCCTGGCCCACGGTGGACACCTGACCCACGGTGCTTCGGTCTCCTTCTCCGGTCGCATCTACAACGCTGTGCAGTACGGCCTGAATGCTGAAACCGGCGAAATCGATTACGCTGAAGTTGAGCGGCTGGCTCTGGAACACAAGCCGAAGATGATCATAGCCGGCTTCTCCGCCTATTCCCGTATCGTCGACTGGCAGCGTTTCCGCGATATCGCGGACAAGGTCGGTGCCTTCCTGTTCGTCGATATGGCGCACGTAGCGGGCCTCGTGGCGGCGGGTGTTTACCCGAGCCCGATCGAGATTGCCGACGTTGTCACCACGACGACCCACAAGACCCTGGGCGGCCCGCGTGGTGGCCTGATCCTCTCGGCCCGTGCCGATGAAGAGCTGCAGAAAAAGCTGAACTTTGCTGTCTTCCCTGAATCTCAGGGCGGCCCGCTGATGCACATCATCGCCGGCAAGGCGGTGTGCTTCAAAGAAGCGATGGAGCCGGAATGGAAGGAATACCAGGCGCAGGTCGTGAAAAACGCCCAGGCGATGGTCAAGGTGTTCCTCGACCGCGGCATTGATATCGTCTCCGGCGGTACCGATGACCACCTGTTCCTGGTTGACCTGATCAAGAAGGACGTCACCGGCAAGGATGCAGACGCCGCCCTCGGCCGCGCCAACATCACCGTCAACAAGAATGCCGTTCCGAACGATCCGCGCTCACCCTTCGTCACCTCGGGTCTGCGCATCGGCACCCCGGCTGTCACCCGCCGTGGCTTCAAGGAAGCGGAAGTGACCGAGCTGACCGGCTGGATCTGCGATGTCCTTGACGATATCGAGAACGAGCAGACCATTGAGGCGGTCAGGGCGAAGGTGCTGGATATCTGCGCTCGTTTCCCGGTTTACAAGTAAACGGGAGCCTGTCCCCGCTGCAGTCGCGACAGTGCTGCTGCGGGTACAAAACGTGCAGCAATTCGGGTAGAATCCGCAGGCGGCTTTTTAGCCGCCTTTTGCTATTTGGGCACTTTGGCCCGATCCGCGCTCAGCGCGCGGTTACACACACCGGATGACGCGTCGATTTACGCCTCTCCGCACGCTCTTTGACTGGCAGGATTGTTCTATGCATTGTCCATTTTGCGGCGCTAATGAAACCAAGGTGGTGGATTCGCGTCTGGTTGCCGAAGGGCAGCAAGTGCGACGCAGGCGAGAATGCATCAGTTGCCATGAGCGATTTACCTCCTACGAAGCAGCCGAACTGTTAATGCCGCGCCTGATCAAGGCCGATGGCATGCGTCAGCCTTTCGATGAAGAAAAGCTGCGCGCAGGCGTTCAGCGTGCGCTGGAAAAGCGCCCCGTCGGGGTGGAAGCGATCGAGGCGGCCATCAACCGAATCAAGCTGCGTCTGCGTGCTACCGGCGAGCGTGAAGTACCGTCGCGCCTGGTGGGCGAAACCGTGATGGCGGAACTGCGCAAGCTCGACCAGGTGGCGTATGTGCGCTTTGCCTCCGTCTACCGCAGCTTTCAGGACATTAACGAGTTCAAGGAAGAGATCGACCGCCTTTCATCCCAGGACGATCTCACTGAGGACTCCCCGTGATGCGCTGGAGCGAGCAGGATCATGCCTGGATGGCACGGGCCATTCGGCTGGCGCGCCAGGGGCTGTACAGTACCGATCCCAACCCGCGGGTCGGTTGCGTGCTGGTGCAGGGTGATGAGCTGGTGGGCGAGGGCTACCATGTGCGCGCTGGCGAAGGTCATGCCGAGGTCAATGCGCTGCGCCAGGCCGGTGACCGGGCGCGTGGCTGTACGGCTTATGTGACGCTGGAGCCCTGCAGCCATCAGGGGCGCACGCCGCCCTGTGCCGAGGCTCTGGTGCGTGCGGGTGTAGGCCGGGTCGTTGCGGCCATGGTGGATCCCAATCCCCAGGTGGCCGGGCGCGGACTTGAGCGCTTGCGCAGTGCTGGCATCAGTACTGATAGCGGCCTGCTCGAAGACGAGGCTCGCAGGCTTAATCCGGGCTTCATCCGTCGCATGGAAACAGGTCGGCCCTGGGTGCGCCTCAAGCTGGCGATGAGTCTCGATGGCCGTACCGCCATGGCCAGCGGCGAATCACAGTGGATCACAGGCAGCGCGGCGCGCGCCGACGTGCAGCGCCTGCGGGCGCGCAGTTCGGCCATCCTTACCGGGGTGGATTCCATTTTGCTGGATGACTCCTCCTTAACTGTGCGGCCGGCCGAGGCAGGTTTCAGTGCCGCTGAACTGGAGGCCGTCGGCGCTCGTCAGCCGCTGCGGCTGGTACTGGACAGCCGGCTGCGCATGCCGCCCCAGGCCCGTATCCTGGCTCAGCCGGGTCGCACCCTGGTGGTGACCTGCCAGAACGACAGCCTGGCCCAGGCGGCGCTGGTCGAGCGGGGCGCACAATTGCTCTGTTTGCCGGGCCCGAATGGCCGGGTGGACCTGGGAGCCCTGCTCGACTGGCTTGGCGCCGAGCAGTGTAATGAACTGCTGGTAGAGACCGGCGCCACCCTGGCCGGTGCCCTGGTGGCGGCGCAACTGGTTGACGAAATCCTGGTCTACATGGCACCCAAGCTGCTGGGCTCGGCCGCACGGCCCTTGCTGGAGCTACCATTCGAACGCATGGATCAGCAGATTCCGTTGCAGCTGGAGGACATGCGCCAGCTTGGCACGGATATCCGTTTCAGTCTGAAACCCCAGTACCCGCAACAGGAGCAGGCTTGATGTTTACCGGCATTATTGAGGCTATCGGCCAGATTGCAGCAATCGAAATGCGCCAGGGGGACATGCGTCTCTATGTGCAAACCCGGGACCTGGATCTGAGCGACGTGAAACTCGGCGACAGCATCGCCACCAACGGTGTCTGTCTCACTGCCGTGGCTTTGCCTGGTGATGGCTTCTGGGCCGATGTCTCCCGGGAAACGCTGGCCCATACCCGCTTTGACAAGCTGGCTGTGGGTGAGCGGGTCAATCTGGAAAAAGCCATGATGCCCAGCGGGCGCCTGGGCGGTCATATCGTAACCGGTCATGTGGATGCGGTCGGCCAGGTGCTGGAGCGGCGCGAAGACGCCCGCTCAATTGTCTACCGCGTGCGGGCACCCGGAGCCCTGGCGCGTTATATTGCTCCCAAGGGGTCGATTACCGTGGATGGTGTCAGCCTGACCGTCAATTCTGTGGACGGCGCCGAATTTGAACTGAACATAGTGCCCCATACTGCCGGTGAGGCAATCACGGGCACTTATCAGCCCGGTCGGGCGGTGCACCTGGAAGTGGATGTACTGGCCCGCTACATGGAGCGTCTGCTGCAGTTCACGCCCGCCCAGCACAGCGCTGAGGCACAGGCCGAGCCTGCAGCACAGAATGATGGTCTGACACTGGCCAAACTGGCCGAATACGGATACAGCCGGCGCTGAGGCGCCCAATACGAGAACATATCGATGCAGCTGAATACGACAGAAGAACTGATCGAGGATATTCGTCAGGGCAAGATGGTCATCCTGATGGATGATGAAGACCGCGAGAATGAAGGCGACCTGGTGATTGCCGCGGAGATGGTACGGGCCGAGGATATCAACTTCATGGCCACCCATGCGAGGGGCCTGATCTGCCTGACACTGACCCGCAGCCGCTGCGAACAGCTCAAGCTGCCGCTGATGGTGCAGAGCAATGGCGCCCAGTTCTCCACCAACTTTACCCTGTCCATTGAAGCGGCAACCGGTGTGACCACCGGGATCTCCGCCGCCGACCGCGCCCATACGGTGCGGGTTGCCGTGCGCGGCGATGCGGTGCCTGAAGATATCGTTCAGCCCGGTCATATCTTCCCGCTCATGGCGCAGCCCGGCGGCGTGCTGAGCCGCGCAGGCCACACCGAAGCCGGCTGTGACCTGCCGCGGCTGGCCGGTTTGTCGCCGGCGTCGGTGATCGTCGAGATCATGAACGAAGACGGCAGCATGGCGCGTCGGCCCGATCTGGAAAAATTTGCCGAGAAACATGGTCTCAAGATCGGTACTATCGCCGACCTGATTCACTACCGTACGCTGAATGAGCACACGGTGGTGCGCGAGGACGAAGGCGTGCTGCCGACCGAGTTTGGTGATTTCAACTTCATTACCTACCGTGACGAAATTCAGAACTGCACACATCTGGCACTGACCCAGGGTGAAATCAGCGCAACGGAGCCGACCCTGGTGCGCGTTCATATCCGCACCGAAGTGCTGCGCGATGTCGTGGGGGCCTGCCCTGGGGAAACCGTGAAGTGGACTATGCGCCGTGCGCTGCGCAAGGTCGCCGAGGAAGGCAAGGGTGTGGTGCTGCTGCTGGATGTGGGCAGCAAGATCAACCTGGGTACGGCGTTGCAGGATATGCTGCAGGGGCCGAAGAAGTCCAAGGTGAATGTCAGTTCCTCCGGCGCTTACCTGACCGTGGGCACCGGCTCCCAGATTCTGCGTGACCTGGGTGTGGGCAAGATGCGCCTGCTCAGCTCGCCGATGAAATTTAATGCAATTTCCGGGTTTGACCTGGAAATCGAAGAATACATTCCATACCAAGATTAAATGGGACTGCCAATGTCTGTGAAAGTATATGAAGGTGATTTTGTGAGCGGAGCCGGCAACTACGCCATCGTGGTCGGCCGTTTCAACGCGTTCGTGGTGGAAAGCCTGCTCGAAGGAGCGCTTGATACCCTCAAGCGTCACGGCGTGCAGGAAGAGAACATTCGCGTGATCCGTGTACCGGGCGCGTTCGAAATCCCGCTGGCGGTACAGCGCGTCGCGGCCCAGAAAAAGGACGATGCCATCATCGCCCTGGGCGCCGTGATCCGTGGCGGTACGCCGCATTTTGAATATGTGTCCGCCGAAAGCTCCAAGGGCGTGGCCCAGGTCGCCATGGAATACAATGTCCCGGTCGCAAATGGCATTCTGACCGTTAACAGCATCGAGCAGGCAATCGAGCGCTCCGGCACCAAGGCCGGCAACAAGGGCGCGGAAGCGGCCTTGTCAGCGCTGGAAATGGTCAGCCTGCTGCGACAACTCGAGGTTTAAGCGCAACATGTCCGACGCTCCTGCTCCTATCCCCAACAAGCGCAAAAAAGTTTCTCTGACCGAGAAACGTCGTTCGGCCCGCAGCTTTGCGCTGCAGGCGGTCTATCAGTGGCAGATAGCCGGTCAGCCGCTGACCGAGATCGACGCCCAGTTTCGTGTCGATAACGACATGAAAGACACCGATGTACAGATGTTCTCCGAGCTGCTGCACGGTGTGGCCAAGCGCAAAACCGAACTGGACAAGGCGTTCGAGCCTTATCTGGATCGTGCGGTCCACGACCTGGATCCCATTGAGCTTGCGGTGCTGCGTATCGGTACCTATGAGCTGATGCAGCGGGTTGAAGTACCCTACCGTGTGGCAATCAATGAAAGCGTCGAGCTGGCGAAAATCTTCGGTGCGACCGAAAGCCACAAGTACGTTAACGGTGTGCTCGACAAGCTGGCGCAGCGCGTGCGCTACGCTGAAATCCGCGCTAAAAAGGGCTAACGGACAGCCTTGGACGAGTTTGCGCTTATACGGCACTATTTCAGTCGCTTGACCGACGACGATGCCAGTATCGTTGTCGGCATTGGGGACGACTGTGCCCAGGTGCGCGTTCCATCCGGCATGGATCTGGTGCTTTCAATCGATACCCTGGTTGAAGGAACTCACTTCCTGCCCGGCACTGAGCCTGCGCACATCGCCAGCCGGCTGATGGGGGCGGCGGTGAGTGATCTTGCCGCCATGGGGGCGCAACCGGCCTGGTTTACCCTGGCGCTGACGCTGCCCCGTGCCGACGAGGCCTGGCTGGCAGCTTTTTCCGAACAGCTCGGGCGGTGCGCGCGCCAATTTGGCATTCGCCTGGTGGGTGGGGATACCACCCGGGGGCCGCTCACGCTGAGCGTCCAGGTGCAGGGGCTGGTGCCGGCCGGGCGTGGCCTGCATCGACGCGGGGCGCGCGAAGGAGATCTCGTTTGCGTGACCGGTACGTTGGGTGACAGTCGCGCGGGGCTGGATATCCAGCTGCGGCCCGATGCCCAGCCAGATCGGCTGCCAGCATCCAGTCTTGCGCTACTGCAGCGTTTTTTTGCCCCTGAACCACGTCTTGCCACCGGGCTGCTGATTGCCGATTATGCCAGCAGCTGCATCGATATCTCCGACGGCCTGCTGGCCGATCTGGGGCATATTCTCAAAGCCAGTCAGGTTGGCGCTCGTATCGAGCGGCAGCAGCTGCCGCTATCCGGTGCGTTACGGACCTATACTGACATCCAGCAGGCACGGGACTGGGCGCTCTGTGGTGGTGAAGACTTCGAATTGTGCTTCACGGTGCCGGCCGCACGCTGGGACGCGCTCTGCGTAAAGCTGCAGAGCCATGAGGTGCCGGTCAGCTGTGTCGGTGAAATACTGCCTGCGTCCGATGGGCTCTGCCTGGAAGACGGTGGCGTGAAGCTGTCCAGCGGCACCGTCGATGCCGGCTACAACCATTTTGCGCAGGGCAATAGTGCCTGATACAAGGAATAGCAATGCAGCGTCTGGCCGTGTGGCGTAATCCGGTTCATTTTCTGGCTTTTGGTTTTGGCAGTGGTCTGGCACCGAAAGCGCCCGGCACTTTTGGTACCCTGGCGGCAATACCGTTCTATCTACTCATGACCCTGTTGCCGTTGTCCGGTTATCTGGTTGTGCTGGTGTTGGCAGCGCTGCTGGGTATCTATCTATGTGGTCGCACGGCACAGGATCTGGGTGTGCATGATCACCCGGGCATCGTCTGGGATGAGTTTGTCGGTTTCTGGATTACCATGCTGTTCGTGCCGGTCCAGTGGTACTGGATACTGGCGGGATTTGCGCTGTTCCGGCTGTTCGATATCTGGAAGCCCTGGCCCATACGGGTAATCGATCAAAGAGTAGAGGGTGGTTTCGGCATTATGCTGGATGACGTACTGGCCGGCGTTTACGCGTGGCTGGTGCTGCAGTTGCTGCTGTACCTTTTCTAGCGCCCTGACAGATGCGGCGAGTCATGCTCGCCGCGTCGTATTTTGTACCGCGAAATTTCGCAATTCGATTCTCCCCAAACAGGTTTTGCTTCATGTCTGATAAGTTTTTTTTTAAGGGTAACAAAACACCCAAACCCAAACATTCCAGTTATGGCTACAACACCAAACGCGCCGCGAAACTGGGAACCCAAAGCGCACCGTTACTGCTGTCAGTGCAAAACGAAGCACGCAAGGTTGAAGTTGAGGCCCTGCTGGTTGAACATCAGCTGATTGCGACGATTACGGTTGATGCGCACGTTGACGAAAATATTGCTGACCTGCTCGGCATGATAAACAAACCCAAAACCGTCAGTCTGGATGCCAAGCCCAACCGCAATGATCCCTGCACTTGTGGTAGCGGGCTTAAGTACAAAAAGTGCTGTGGTGCTTAAGCAAAAACTCGAGTTCAATTCGGGTAGAGTCCAAGTCGCGTGCCAATGACCTGGCGTTTGAGCTGTTCAGGTTATTTTTTTCCGGCAGCAGTGATAACGACTGCAGTCGTCCTCGGCGTTACCGAAGGTGTGTAAAGATCCCGCATTCAGTCTGATTTCAGACAGCCAGCGTACGCTGCAGTCTGATTAGTGCGGCATGCACTGACCCCGGCGACGGGCCTCAGGCTGTCGACCGGAGGGCCCATGAAAAAACCTCAGTTTCTGTTATTTGCGGCATTCTTGCTCAGTGTTGCGCTCAGTGTCAGCGCCCTGCAGCCCATGCGGCTGGACGCGGCGGCCTGCCGCAAGCTGGTGGAAGCCGGTGAAATCCTCTCTATGATGGATCTAATGGAACGTGTCGAGCAGCTGTCCGGCAGCCAGCTGCTCGACAGCGCGTTGTTGCAGACCGACACTGCCTACATATACGAACTTGAGGTGGCCGGTAAGGATGGCGTGGTACGCATGCTGCACATTAATGCCCGTTCGGGTGAGATGGTCGACTTCTGACGGAGACTGGGGACGATGCGTGTATTGCTGATAGAGGATGACCCGGTGCTGGGTCCAGATCTCAAGAGTGAGCTGGCGCGCAGCGGTTATGCCGTTGATCTGGTCGATAATGGCGTGGATGCAGAAGCTGCGGGCTACGAGGATATCTATGATATTGCCGTGCTCGATCTGGGGCTGCCGGGACGACCCGGGCTTGAGGTGCTGCATAACTGGCGCAAACGCAAGAATGCTCTGCCGGTGCTTATTCTCACCGCCCGTTCCGCCTGGCAGGAGCGGGTCGATGGCTTTGAAGCCGGCGCCGATGATTACCTCTGCAAACCCTTTCATAACGAAGAGTTGCTGCTGCGCATGAGCGCACTGCTGCGCCGGGTGCATCAGCAGGCCGGTGCCGCGCTGGAAGTGGCGGGCCTGGTGCTGGATGAAAAGACCCAGTCCGTGGTGCCCGATGGCCAGGCGCCGATCAGCCTGACCGGCACCGAATACCGCCTGCTGCGCTACTTCATGCACAACCCGGCACGGGTATTGTCCAAGCTGCAGCTGGTCGAGCATCTGTACGATGACGCGGTCGAAAACGACAGCAACGTGATCGAGGCCTACATCAAAATGCTGCGCAAGAAAATCGGCCATGACCGCATCGAGACACGACGCGGCCAGGGTTACGTCTTTCGGCCGTGAAATCCATTCAGACCCGCCTCAACAGTGCCTTTGTGCTTATCACCCTGGCGCTGTGCCTGATTCTATGGGTGTCCTACAGCTGGTTTCTGCGCCAGACCGCCTACGATTTTGTCAACGCCAGCCTCGGCAGCGAGGCCTATGTGCTGCTCAAGTCCGTCGAGATGGACGACAGTGGTGGCTGGCGCATTAACGCGCAATACGTCGCGCCTGTGTATGAACAGCCGATGTCCGGTCATTATTTCCAGTTCCAGATCGGCGATGACCCCAAATGGCATTACTCGCGCTCGCTCTGGGATGAGAGCATACCGCTTGACGGTGGTGAGCCGGTTGGCAGCCAGGGCCTGCGGTTATTGAAAAAGCATGACCGGCCCTGGCTGGTACGCGAAGAGGTTTTCACCAAGGACGGGCGCCAGCTTCGTATGCTGCTGGCGTCGGATGTGAGCCACATCGAGCAGGGGCTGGCCCGGTTGCGCTGGGGTATGATGCTGGTGGTGGGGCTGTTTCTCGGCGCCATGTTGCTGGCTCAGATCATGGTGATTCGCGGCGGGTTGCGATCCCTTGTCCGCGTGGGCGGCCAGCTTAATCAGCTTAAACAGGGTGAGATACGCCAGTTGCCGGAGGCCGACACGGCCGAGGTTGAGCCGCTGGTCACGGAAATCAACTATCTGGTTCAGAGCATGGAAATGCGCCTGACCCGCTCGCGTAATGCGCTGGGCAATCTGGCCCATGCCGCCAAGACACCGCTCACGATACTGGATCGCCAGATCGAGGCACTGCACCGTATAGCGCCCGAGCAGGCCGAGGCCCTGCGCGAGCAGTCGCGCACGTTGCGTGAGCTGATGGAGCGGGAGCTGCGCCGGGCTCGGATCGCCGGCTCTGCCCTGCCGGGGCAGCGTATTTACCTGCAGCAGGAACTCGACAAGCTGGTACGCACGATGCACGCCGTGCATCGTGACCGTTCGCTGCAAATTGATACCCAGATTTCGGCGACCAGCTACTTTCCCGGCGAGCGGGATGATCTGGTCGAGCTGCTGGGCAATCTGCTCGATAACGCCTGCAAGTGGGCGCGAAGCCGGGTGCGCGTCACGGGCACAATGGATGAACACTGCCTGGACCTGCGCATTGCCGATGATGGCCCGGGGGTGGCAGCGGATCAGCGTGAGCGCCTGCTGCAGCGGGGCGAGCGACTGGATGAATCGCGTGCGGGTCATGGTCTTGGCATGAGCATTGTCAGCGAGATCGTGCGTCAGTATGAAGGTGAACTGGACCTGCAGCGCTCAGATCTGGGCGGGCTGGAAGTGCGGCTGCTGCTGCCGCGTCGACAGGGCCTGGATCTGGGAACCAGCAAGAAGCGCGACAGTGCTGCGCGCCCCTTGTAAAAGGGTTCCTCTGCCTCCATTTAAGGGAAATAATCGAAACGTCGCCTGACGCGCAGGCTGCTGCTAAAATATGCGCCTTCGTTCGCTGAGGATCGGTCTGTGTCAGTTAAATATGTTGCATCGTCCAAATTGCCAACCCCCTGGGGAACCTTCACCATGGTGGGTTTCGAGGACGAAAGCAGCGGCAAGGAACATGTCGCCCTGGTCTATGGCGATGTGTCCGGCAGCGCTGCTGTGCTTACGCGCGCCCATTCCGAGTGCCTGACCGGCGATGCACTGTTCAGTCTGCGCTGTGATTGCGGCTTTCAGCTGCAGGAAGCGCTCAAGCGCATCAGTGAGGAAGGTCGCGGCGTATTGCTGTATCTGCGCCAGGAAGGGCGTGGTATCGGCCTGTTGAACAAGATTCGTGCCTATCATCTGCAGGATGGTGGCGCCGATACCGTTGAAGCTAACGAGCAATTGGGCTTCGCCGCCGACATGCGCGACTACAGCATGTGTCTGCCGATGCTTGAGCACCTGGGCGTGCAGCAGGTCAAGCTTATGACCAACAACCCCCGCAAGGTCAAGGCGCTGGAACAGTACGGTGTGCCGGTGTCTGAACGGGTGCCGTTGCAGGTGGGCAAGAACCGCCACAACGAACACTACCTGGCAACGAAGATGGGCAAGCTTGGCCATATGATGACCGAGCATCACTTTCGGGACGAAGAAGAAGACTAAGCGAATACAGCCTGGTGCAGGTTGGGTGCCGGTGGAACACCGCAGCCCGACACCTGCATCCATGGCTAGGCGATCCATGGCCAGGCGGGCAGACTCTTTAATGGTCTGTGCTGCGTTTAACCTAGGCGTTAAGCCGCGCAGCGATGCGTGTTTCGATCTGGTCTGCACTTAGACCGCAATCTACTAACTGCTCAGCCCGTGAGGCGTGTTCGATCCAGCGATCGGGCACACCGAGGCAGAGCAGATTTCCATGCAGGTTGCTGGCCTGCAAATACTCAGCCACCGCAGAACCGGCGCCTCCCTGTATGGCGTGATCCTCCAGCGTGACCAGCAGGTGATGGCTGGCCGCGAGCTCAGTGATACGGCTTTCATCCAGTGGTTTCACAAAACGCATATCCACCAGCGTCAGGTCCAGCGCTTCGGCGGCCGCCTGTGCCTGGGGCAGCAACGGGCCGAAGTTCAGCAAGGCTGCGCGACGGCCGCTGCGCAGCGTTCTGCTGTGTCCCAACGGGATTCGGTTCATGCCGGCACCCGGCACAAGGCCCGGGCCGCCGCCACGGGGATAGCGCACCGCCGCAGGCCCCGAATGCATGTAGCCGGTGTATAAAAGATCACGCAACTCCTGCTCATCGGAGGGCGTCATGATGAGCATGTCCGGCAGCGTGCGCAGACAGGCGATATCGAACAGGCCCGCATGGGTGGCGCCGTCCTCACCCACCAGACCGGCCCGGTCGAGCGTCAACAGCACATCGAGCTGCTGAATGGCGATATCATGTACCAGCTGGTCATAGGCGCGCTGCAGAAAGGTCGAGTAGATGGCTACCACCGGCTTCATGCCGCCGCAGGCCAGCCCTGCCGCCAGTGTAAGCGCATGCTGTTCGGCGATGGCGACGTCGAAGTAGCGCTCGGGAAAACGTTCTGAAAACTCGATCAGATCCGAGCCCTCGCACATGGCCGGTGTGATGGCAACGAGCCTGTCATCGACATCGGCCTGATCGCAGATCCAGCGACCAAATATATTGGCAAACTTGGCCCTGGCGGGCGCCGGCGGCTTGGCTACCGGCTCGATCTTGGTGATGGCGTGGTAACCCACAGGGTCCGCTTCGGCCGGGGCAAAGCCCTTGCCCTTGCGGGTCACAATGTGCAGAAACTGGGGCCCCTTGGCGTTGAGCACCTTGTGCAGCGCCGGCAGCAGGACCGAGAAATCATGCCCGTCCAGCGGGCCTGTGTAGGCAAATTCCAGCGCTTCAAACAGGGGGGCGGCCACATTGGTGTCGGTGCGGTGCTTGAGGTTTTTCGCCAGATAGGTCGCCAGCCCGCCTTCATTGTGGGAGATCGACATGTCGTTGTCGTTCAGAATCACCAGCAGGTTGGCACCGGTGTGGCCTGCATGGTTCAGCGCTTCAAACGCCATACCCGCGGTCATGGCACCGTCACCGATGACGGCGACCGAACGATGCTCGCGGCCCTGCAGCTGGTCCGCCAGGGCCATCCCCAGCGCCGCGCTGATCGAGGTGCTGGAATGGCCGGTGCCAAAGGTGTCGTAGCGGCTTTCAGCGCGCTTGGGGAAAGGCGCGAGGCCATCCTGCTGGCGCATGCTGAACATCTGCTCGCGTCGGCCCGTCAGGATCTTGTGGGGGTAGCACTGGTGGCCGACGTCCCAGATCAGATGATCCTCGGGCGTGTTAAGGCAGTAATGCAGCGCCACGGTCAGCTCGATAACACCGAGACCTGCGCCAAAGTGACCGCCGGTCTGGCCAACGCTGTAGAGGAGAAAGGCGCGCAGCTGCTCGGCCAGCTCAGGCAACTGGGCCGGGTCGAGCTGGCGCAGCTGCGCCGGGCTGTCGATGCTGTCGAGCAACGCTGTTGCCGGGCGCTGTAGCGGGATCTGTTCGAACATCAGTGATCCCGTTTGACGATGTAGTCGGCCAGGGCGCGCAACGGGTCGGCTGCGGGGCCAAACAGGGTCAGGGCGTCGATGGCCTGGTCATGCAGCTGCTGCAGCTTGTCCCGCGCTCCCGCCAGCCCGAGCAGCGCCGGGAAGGTCGGCTTGTTCTGTGCCAGATCCGAACCCTGTGGCTTGCCAAGTGTTGCCGTGTCACCTTCGATATCCAGGATGTCGTCCTGCACCTGGAAGGCCAGGCCGATGGCATCGCCAAAGCGGCACAGGGCTTCGTAGCGCTCGCCGCTGTCAATGCCGGCGGACAGTGCGCCCAGCTCCACCGATGCGGTGAGCAGGGCGCCGGTCTTGTGGCGATGCATCTGCTGCAGTTCATCAAGCGTCAGGCTTTGCCCGACATGGGCCAGGTCGAACGCCTGTCCGGCCACCATGCCCCGATCCCCCGCAGCCCGTGCGAGGACTGTCAGCATGCGCATTTGCAGCTGCGGTTGCAGCTCGGCTTGTGGCTGCGCCAGCCACTCGAAGGCGGTGCATTGCAGCGCATCGCCGGCCAGTATGGCACAGGCTTCATCGAACGCGATGTGACACGTAGGCTTGCCGCGGCGCAGGTCATCGTCGTCCATGGCAGGGAGGTCGTCATGCACCAGGGAATAGCTGTGGATGGCTTCCATGGCGCAGGCAGGCGCGTCTGCGGTGCTCAGCTGTCCGCCAAGCAGCTGGTTGCAAAGGTAGACCAGGCCTGGGCGAATGCGCTTGCCGCCGTTGAAGAGTGCATAACGCATGGCTTCCTGCAGCCTGGGCTCGATACTGCGATGTTGCAGGCGGGTATCAAGTGCGTGTTCAACGCGTTGGCAATACTGTTGCAACAGAGAATTCAGGGCCACGGGTCAGGCGTCCTCGGGGTCGGTGAAGGGGACTGTTTGCAGCGCGCCGTCTTTTTCCACCAGCATCCGTACCTTCTGTTCGGCCTGATCGAGAATGTCCTGGCAGTCACGGGTCAGGGCGATACCCTGTTCAAATGCTTGCAGCGCATCGGCCAGCGGCATATCACCCTGTTCCATGCGGTTTACCAGCTGCTCAAGCTCGGTCAGCGAGGTTTCGAAGTCTGGAGTCTTTTTTGTGCGTGGCATCAGGCTTACCCGTGATCAATGAGGCGTAAAAAGTACTAGAGCATGGTAGCAGGGTCAATCCGGCCCGCAGGTCGCGTGGATCAACCGCTGTACAGGTGTGCCCGATTAAAATTCTGTTATTATGCGGCGTAGCCGATAATACGCCTGTTCGCTGTTAAGGAGAAACCTGTGGATATCGCAACGCTTGTCGGTTTGATCGGATCAATGGGCATCGTCATCGCGGCCATGGTTTTGGGTGGCGATGCGGGCATCTTTGTGAACCCCCCCTCGTTGCTGATCGTGGTGGGTGGAACCCTGCTGGTGGTGCTGATGAAGTACACGCTGCAGCAGTTTCTGGCCGCGGGCAAAATTGCCGCCAAGGCCTTCATGTTCAAATCCCAGCATCCGGAAGAGATCATTACCGAAACCGTTGAGCTGGCCGATGCGGCGCGCAAGGGCGGTTTGCTGTCGCTGGAAGAAAAAGAAGTCGCCAACAGCTTTATGCAGCGCGGCATCCAGCTGCTGGTGGACGGGCATGATCCCGAGGTCGTGCGGATGTTGCTGAACAAGGAAATGCGCCTGACCGTCGAGCGGCACGATTTCGGCAGCCGCATCTTTCGGGCCATGGGGGATGTTGCACCGGCCATGGGCATGATCGGAACACTGGTGGGCCTGGTTCAGATGCTCTCCAACATGAGCGATCCCAAGTCCATTGGCCCGGCAATGGCCGTGGCGCTGCTGACGACCCTCTATGGCGCCATGATAGCCAACATGCTGGTGCTGCCCATTGCCGACAAACTGGCGGTGCGAAAGGATCAGGAAGCGCTGAATCAGGCGCTGGTCATTGACGGCTTGCTGGCTATTCAGGCCGGCCAGAACCCGCGGGTCATCGAGCAGATGCTGCGTAACTACCTGCCGGAGAAAAAACGCCTGGCTGAAGCGGCCGGATAGCTGACCTATGACTGATCAAACAGAATGTGAATGTCCGCCCTGCGAACCCGGTCTGCCGGCCTGGCTGGCCACCTTCGCCGATCTGATGTCGCTGTTGATGTGTTTCTTCGTGCTACTGCTGTCTTTTTCCGAAATGGACGTGCTCAAGTTCAAGCAGCTGGCAGGTTCCATGCGCGAAGCCTTCGGCGTGCAGAACGAGATCAAGGTGGAAGACATTCCCAAGGGCACCTCGGTGATTGCACAGGAATTCAGCCCGGGCCGGCCTGAACCGACCCCGCTGAATGAAGTGCGCCAGATGACCATTAACAGCGATTTAAATACGCTGGACGTGCGTTCCAAGGACGGTGAAAACGACACACCGGACAAGTTCCGGGGCAGCGTTGAGGCGCTGCTTAAACAGCTGGCCCGTGAAGCGGAACAGGAAGCGATCGAGTTCGCCGCGGCGCTTGCCAAGGAAATTGGCGATGGTTCGGTGGAAGTCGAAACCGACGGCGCCAAGATTATCGTTCGAGTGAAGGAGAAGGGATCTTTTGACTCAGGCTCGGCCGAGTTGAAGTTCGACTCCATTCCGGTTATCGCCAAAATCCGCGATGTATTGCTGAACGTGAATGGCAGCGTTGCTGTCCAGGGCCATACCGATAACATTCCCTATTCAGGCCGGCGCTTCGAATCCAACTGGGATCTGTCGGCGGCGCGGGCATTGGCGGTGGCACACGAGCTCTTTGCCGACAGCCGTATGGATCAAACCCGGTTTACCGTGAGTGGTCTGGCGGCGACCCATGCGCTGGTGCCTAATGATACACCGGAAAATCGCAGTCTTAACCGTCGGGTCGAAATCGTGATTCAAAAGGGCAAGGATGACGAGGCCTTGCTGCCGATACAGTCCAGGTCGGAGGGTGACACTGAGGGCCAGGCGCTGAGGCCGAGCGAAATCTTCTGAGCATCTGCCTGCACGGCTTGGCGTGCATAAAAAATCCGCATAAAAGGCGTCATTTGTAGTGTGTAAATGACGGCCCTAAGTGCGGATTTTTTTTGGCATCGTGTATAAGCGCCCTCTGAAGATCGGGTGCTGGCAGGGCAAGTATTTACTTGGCGGCGTCCAGCATGTACTGAATGGCGGCGGTCAGCTCTGTATCGGAGCAGTCCATGCAGGTGCCCATCGGCGGCATGGCATTCAGGCCGGTTTTGGCGCTGGCCAGCAGGGCATCGATACCCTTGGCGGCGCGGGGCGCCCACTCTTCTGCATTACCGAACAGGGGGGCACCAGCAATGCCCGCCGCGTGGCAAACACCACATTTGGTGTTGTAAATTTCTTCGCCGGTGCGTTCCGCATTGGCGGTCATTGGCAGGGACAGCGCAGCGATCGCGGCCAGGATCAGTGTTTTTTTCATCGTTGTTATCCTTCAAGGCTCGTAAGTCGGTTCAAAAACAACCGAAGTTTAGGACCAGTCTCTCGTTAATGTAAATAGACTATTGGCAGTGAATGCTGGCTGAATACCGGCTGGAGAGGTGGTCGCGACTGGGGCAGGGCAGAACTTGTCAGGAAGGGGCGATAGCTAAAAGGGGGGAGGTGCAGTGTGCGACGCTGTTGTCAGCGGCGCATTGAAATAGCGAAATCAGCCTGCCCCCTGACTACGCGGGCGTGTTGCTGTTCGCGGTTGTACTGGGTCTGTAATTCGCACAGTGCCTGCTCTACTTGCGCGCGGGGCGCAATGACGAGGTTGCGGATTTCATCCTTCGAGTAGCCCTGTTTTAGCAGCTGTTTGAGCTGGGTGCTCAGTTTATGGTGATCCATAGGCTTTCTCTCCATTATTGTTATGCATCATTGTACGCGACTGTGATTGCAGATTTGTTGCAGGGTTCAATTAATTTGCCGGTACCGGACAGGCCGGTATCGGTGCGCACTGAGCCTGGTTGCGTTTTTTGCTGGCGGACAGTTCCCGCAGGCTATCCTGGACGGCGGCGCTTGCCGGGGGCAGGCGGACGGCGCATTGAACCGCAGACAGTGCGCTCTGATCGCAACCCTCGGCTGCAAGGCTATAGGCCAGGTTATTCCAGGCATCCGCTGCGGCGGGCTTTAGCTTCAGCGCCTTGCGAAAAGCCTGGCTGGCGGGCCTTGCGTGACCGGCACTCAGTTCTGCGTTGCCAAGTGCCATGGCAACGAGGTAGTCATCGGGCCAGCGCGTGCTGGCGCTGTGCAGACTTTGCAGTGCGGCCTCTGGTGCAGAGGTTTCGAGTTCCAGCGCCGCACGCACGACATCCAGCGGTTCTGCTTGCAACGGAAGCTGTGACGGCGGCAGCACAAGCAAGGCCCAGCGCTCACTGCGCGCCCAGGTGCGGTCAAACAGCTTGAGCGGCGTGATGCGGCGGGGTTCTGTGCCTGAACGCAGGATGACGGTCTGTGCCTGGAGGTCAAAACCGATCACCACGGCATAATGCCAGCGTGGAATGATATCCAGCCCCAGGTTTTGCAACACCACCACGGGCCGTCCGGCCGCGACTTCGGCCAGCAGTCCATTCAGGTTGGGAGGGGCTTCCATCGCCAGCATGCCATGGCGCCGTGCCGCGACCTTCATTTCGATCTGCAGACTGCCTCCACGCGCGGGAATGTAGATCTGGGGTACCAGGGCGTCTGGGGTGGTGACCGCTGCGTTATTGTTCAACACGGTGGCCAGCGCCGCGGGGCCGCACTGATACAGTTCCTGTGGATAAAACGGAACCGCGGTCAGCTCAGTTGTGACCGGCAGAGTATTGGATAAGGTGGCCAGCTGGTCTGAGGGCAAGCGAGTTGCGCACCCACTGAGCAGCAGCAGGCAGAGAGCCCCCGCCGTCAGCAGGACGGCGGAGTTAAGGCGGTTAAGGAGCTGGCAGGCAACCCGCCTGCCTTTGTGATAGCGGCCAGATTCCGGATCGCACTCGAAGCCAGGGATCATTGGCACGTGTTCACAAGCTCCTTGGCCATGGTTAGCGTATCGGGTGAACAAAGTTGAAGATATTGGTCGCCCCGAGCGCGTCGGTAATGATGAAGACGATAAAGATCAGCACGATGGCACCGATGACGCCGGCACCTGCCGGCAGGGATTCAATCTGCTGGTTAAGGTCGGCCACTTCTGCCGCGGACATGTCAGCAACGCGCATCTGTGCGTCGACAGGGTCGACGCCAAAGGCGCTGAGCTGCTCGGCGACATCATCGCGCTGAATCAGGTTCATCAGCTTTTCACGCTCTGCGTCGGTGGCCACGACACTTTGGGGCGCGATCAGGGTTGAAGTGGATACGGGGGCTGCCTGTGCCAGACCAGAGATGAGTAACATGCAGCCCATCATGAGACGGGCGACAACGGAACGAACGATGCGGGATTGCTGCATGAGCATTGAAGTCCTCCTTGAGGCAGAACACGGCAGGTGCCGGTGTTGGCCTGCGGTTTTAAGCCTGAATGAAGCTTAGTCGCATATGAATGAATATGAGATGAACTTGTTGAATCCAATCATGGTTTTTCGAATTCGTTACCTTAAAATGGCCCCCCGAAAGTAACGACCGGACGTGACGGAATATGACAAACCTAGTGCTGGTTACGCTGTTGTGGGCCATTTCGTTCAGCCTGATTGGCGAGTATCTTGCGGGTCAGGTAGACCGCTACTTTGCCGTGACCACCCGTATCGTACTGGCGGGTCTTATCTTTTTGCCGCTGACACGCTGGCGCGGGATTCCGGCGCCCCTGCGCACAGGCATTACCTTCGTGGGCATGCTGCAATTCGGGTTGACCTACCTGTGCCTGTATCGCTCGTTCGAGTATCTGAGCGTGCCGGAAGTGCTGTTGTTTACGATCTTCACGCCGTTGTATGTCACGCTGATAGACGATGCGCTCAACCGGCGCTTCTCGCTGGCCCCGCTGGCAGGGACGGCACTGGCCGTGGTGGGGGCGGCCATCATCCGGTACGACGGCCTGAGTGATGACTTCATGTTTGGCTTTTTGCTGCTGCAACTGGCCAACGTGGCCTTTGCCGCGGGCCAGGTGGGTTATGCCAACCTGATGCGGCGTTATCCCACGGAGCTTCCGGCCTGGCGCAGCTTTGGCTACTTCTTCGCCGGGGCCCTTGTGGTGGCGCTGCCATCCTATCTGTTACTGGGCAATCCGGGGAAACTACCCTCAACGGCGCTGCAATGGAGCGTGCTGGGCTGGCTGGGCATCGTGGCATCGGGGCTGGGGTTCTACTGCTGGAACCGCGGTGCCTGCAAGGTGGATGCCGGTACCCTGGGTATCATGAATAACGCACTGGTACCGGCTGGACTGGTGGTGAACCTGCTGATCTGGAATCGTGATGCGGACCTCGTGCGGCTGGCTCTGGGCGGCGGCGTCATCGGACTTTCCCTGTGGGTCAACGCGCGCTGGAACCGCTGGTTTGCGCGGCCCCGGATTGCCTGATCCAGTGAGTACACTAGTCCTCTAGCGCCGCGGGCGGCACCGAGCACAGGCTGACCAGGCGACGGGCAAGATCCTGTACCCGCGCCGGTGCAGGGCTCGGGTAATGCAGCGCGAGCTCGACTGAGGCGGGGGCGATGAAGCCCTGCGCCGGCGTCAGGCGCTGGTGCCCCGGATGGGCCAAACGCCGGGGCAACAGGCTTATGCCCAGGCCATCGGCTACGGCGGCGCCAATGCTGGCCAGGCTGGCGCTGAGGTAGCTCACCCGCCAGCGCCGGCCTGCGCTTTCCAGCGCGTGGATCATCTCATCACGATAAAGCCCTCCCGCCGGGAACATGACCAGCGGCAACGGATCCTGCAGCCGGGTTGGCGCGCGGGCGCTGTCGAACCATTCCAGCGGTTCGGGCCAGCTGGCCTGGGCGGCGGCCTGGCCACGGCGCTGCTTGATCAGAATCAGTTCAAAGGCGCCGGCGCGATACTGCTGCCACAGATGCGCACTCATATCGCTGGTGACCTCCAGCCGAATATTCGGGTGTGCCTTGGCAAAGGCCGCCAGGGTCGGGGTCAGTCGTTCGGCGGCGAAGTCCTCCGCTACGCCGATACGCAGTTCTCCCGGATTATCCCCCGCCTGAATCTGTTCAACGGCTTCATGCATCAGGTTCAGCAGCCGTCTGGCATACCCCAGCAGGTGCTGGCCCTGTTCAGTGGCCACGACATAGCGGCCGCGCCGATCCAGCAGGGCGCAGCCGAGTTGCTCTTCCAGGCGCCGAATCTGCTGGCTGACGGTGGACTGGCTCAGGTGCACCCGTTCGCCGGCGCGGGTGAAGCTGCCACTTTCGACGACAGCGACAAAGCTGCGTAGCAGAACGGGGTCCAGGGTCGGAAACATTATTCGATATCCCACTGATAGCTAGTTGAATATTTAATTTATGAATAATAAGGCCAACCCTTAGACTGAAGCCAATCTGGCTGCGTGCGTATCGAGCAGCCATCGGTAATGGATACCTAACGGCTAAACCCGGCACATCGGAGACTGAATGAACCTACCGCAGCAATCGGTGCAACCTGCGCCCTTTACGGCCCCCCCGACCACGGTGTTGAGCACGGGGCTCGGTGGCTTCGTGTTGCTGGTGCTGATCGGGCTCAATCTGCGGCCGTTCCTGACGTCCGTCGGACCCGTGCTGAATGCCGTGCAGGCCGATACCGGCATGGGGCATGGCATGGCGGCGATTATGACCACCCTGCCGTTCGTCATGATGGGGTTGCTGGCGCTGCTGGGTGCCGGTCTGGCGCAGCGCTTTGGTGAGCGGCGCACGCTGCTTTGCGCCCTGCTGCTGCTTGCGCTGGGGTGCGGTGCGCGTCTGTTTGCAGACGGTTCTGCCAGTCTGCTATTGACGGCGGTCCTGGCCGGCACCGGTGTCGCCACAGTGCAGGCGCTGATGCCGGGTGTCTGCAAACGCTGGTTTGCCGGTCATATCGCACTTGCCATGGGACTTTATTCTGCGGCACTGGTGGGCGGTGGTGCACTGGGAGCCTTGGCGAGCCCAGCGCTCAGTACATTCTATTCAGACTGGCGGCCGGGCTTGGCGGTCTGGGCCCTGCCAGCGCTGTTGGCCTGGGGTTTGTGGTTGTGGTACGCGCCGCGCGAGACCGAAACGACCGGCATTCGAGTGTCGGTTCGAGGCTTTTTTGGCAACCGACGGGCCTGGCTGCTGGCGCTGTACTTCGGTCTGGCCAACAGCGGTTATGCCAGCCTGGTGGCCTGGCTGCCGTCCTTCTACGTGGACGAGGGCATGGCCCCGCAGACCGCCGGCAGTTTGCTGGCCTGGATGGCGCTGTTCCAGGCCGCTGCCGCCCTGCTGATGCCGCTGACCGTGCGTGGCACGCTCGACAGACGCTGCTCGCTATATATCGTCATGCTGTTGCAGGTACTGGGTTTCGCCGGTTTTGCCCTGGTACCCCAGGTCGCGCCCTGGCTTTGGGTGGCGCTGGCGGGCTTTGGTTTGGGGGGTTGCTTTTCGCTGTGCCTCATCGTCAGCCTCGATCACCTGCCAGGCGCGCGCGCGGCCGGTGCCCTGGCTGCCTTCGTGCAGGGTATCGGTTTTTTGATTACCGCCGTCGGACCCTGGCTGGTCGGGGCCCTGCGTGATGGCGGGGGTGATTTTGGCGATGCCTGGTGGCTGCACGGCGCCATTGCCCTGTGCATGCTGCTGCTCAGTGTGCGCTTCAACCCCGCCGCCTATGCGCGCTGCATGGGGCGGTTGGGGGCTTGAAAGTGGCTTGAGCCGCTCTTATGTAAATAGTGTGGGGCCGGGTCTCGATGAGACCGGTTGCCCGCCAAGGTTGTTTTTGTTTCCTATCGCTCCGAAGGAGGATACGTCATGAATACGATCGATTTTTCCCCGCTCTATCGCAGCAGTGTAGGGTTTGACCGCATTGCTGCATTGCTGGACCGTTCGCTGCGTGCCGATCAGTCGGCAGGCGGTTATCCGCCCTACAATATCGAGGTGATGGATGATGACTGTTATGCCATCAGCCTGGCGGTGGCCGGCTTCAGCAAAGAGGAACTGGAGATCAAGGTTGAGCAGAGTGTGCTGAGTGTCAGTGGCGAAAGGGCTGACCCGGAGACTGCCGGCCGGTATCTCTATCAGGGCATAGCGAGTCGCAGCTTTGAGCGGCGCTTCAATCTGGCTGACCATGTCGAGGTCATCGGCGCCGAGCTTAATAACGGGCTGCTGACCATCAAGCTGCAGCGACAGTTGCCGGAAGCCATGAAACCCCGGGCGATCGCCATTGACGATTCGACCGGTCAGGTTCTGGAACACGACACGTCTTCAGGCCATGCTGCCTAAGGTGCGTCGGCCAGTCTCGGGAGGTCATCACCAGGATGACCTCCCCCGGTTCAAAAACCCGCCGGCGTAGCCGCGAGCAGCCCGCCATAAGCTGGGCTAACGCATCGGCCTGATGGCCATCACGGCTCTCAGGCCATTCCCATAGCCTCTCTTTTCACTGCACAAAAACGGCCGGGCCTGTACGGGCAGGCTGGCTGTTTTTCGGCCCTTGGTGGCCTGGGGCGCTGCCGCTTAATAACGGCTCCCCAGGTCACTGTCATTGGTATCGCTTGACTTCCAGGCGCGAAAACAGAATCATGCGCTAAATGTTATGTTATTACATTATAGGTGGGGATTTAAATGCAGGGAGTTCATTGGCTGGGACGCTGGCTGTTACTGCTCGGTGTGCTGTCGGGTGCGGCGATGGGAAGTCAGGCGCGGACGCTGAGTGTCGTCGGACCCTGGGAAATCGTGGGTATTGAACCGGCTCGGTCGGGCTATATCTTTAGCCGCATGCAGGTGGCTGAGACGCTGACCACGGTGGACGACCAGGGGCGGCTGGCGCCACAGCTGGCGACGTCGTGGCGGGTGTCAGCCGACGGTCTCGAATGGCGCTTTCGCCTGCGCGAAGGCGTGCTGTTTCATGACGGTTCAGCGCTGACGGCCGACGGTGTTGCCCGCAGCCTGCAACACGCCAGGGCCGGTCACGGTGTGCTCAGTCAGGTCGCAGTAACGGCTGTTGAGCCGGCAGGTGACGAGGTGGTGTTACGACTCGAGCATCCCTTTGTCGCGCTGCCGGCCTACCTGGCCCATTACAGCACCCAGGTATTGGCGCCGACGGCCTACGATGATCAGGGGCGCGTCAAGGCGCTAATCGGCACCGGCCCGTATCGGTTAACCAGCTTGACGCCGCCGCTGCAACTGACGCTTGAGCGCAATGAGCGCTGGTGGGGCGACCGGCCAGCCATTGCCAGCGTCCGCTATCTGGCGGTCGGCAAGAGTGAAACCCGCGCGCTGATGGCCGCCAGTGGCGAAGCCGACCTGGTGTATTCGTTGTTGCCCACCTCGCTGGGCGTGCTACGCCACAACCCGGCGGTGCGCACCGAAACGGTAACCGTTCCGCGTACTCGACTGCTCAAGCTTAATGTCGCGTCGCCTTTTTTCAGCGATCTGCGCGTGCGCCGCGCGCTCAGCCTGGCGCTGGACCGCCGCGGTATGGCCGGGGTCATGCTGCGCAACGAAAGGCTGGCGGCCAGTCAGCTGTTTCCGCCGACGCTGAGCGGCTGGCACGACGTCGATCTGGCCGCGCTGAGGTATGATCCCGGCGAGGCCAGACGGTTGCTGGCCGAGGCCGGCTGGCTGCCGGGAGACGACGGCATCCTGCACAAGGACGGTGTGCGTTTCGCCGTGAGCCTCACTACCTTCTCGAGCTGGCCGGAATTGCCAGTGCTGGCGAGTGCCATTCAGGCGCAGTGGCGCGAGGTGGGTATCGACCTGCAGGTGGCCGTCGGCAACAGCTCGGAAATTGTCAGTCGCCACCGCGACGGTTCGCTGCAGCTGGGGCTGTTGTCGCGCAATTTCTCCCTGGTGCCCGACCCGCTGGGTACCCTGTTGCAGGATTTCGGACCGGAGGGCGGTGACTGGGGCGCAATGGGCTGGTCCGATGCCGCGTTGCAGCAGATGCTGGATGGGCTCAGTGCCGGTACGGACAAGGCTGAGCGCATCGCGCAGCAGCAGGGGGTTGCCGGAATTCTGCAGCAGCAGCTGCCGGTGATCCCGCTGGCCTGGTCGGAACTGCGGGTCGCCGTCAGCAACGATCTTGACGGCCTTCGTGTCGATCCGTTCGAGCTGAGTTATCACCTGAGTGCGCTGCGGTGGGCCGAATGATGTCGCGTCTTGTCACTGCCAGACTGCTGCAGGCTCTGGTTGCCGCGCTGCTCATCGCAACGCTGTGCTTTGCCATGATGCAGACGCTGCCGGGCGATGCCGCAATGCGTATCGCCGCGAGCCGTTACGGTCCCGATGCCATGAGCCAGCAACTGGCCGAAGCCGTACGGCTTGAACTGGGCCTGGAGCGGCCCTTGCTGACGCAGTATGCCGCCTCACTGATGCAGCTGGCACGGCTGGATCTGGGCTACTCGCTGGTGAGTGGCGCACCGGTTATCGAGGAGCTGAAGGTGCAGCTGGGGCATTCGCTGTGGCTGGCACTGCTGGCGCTCGCACTGTCGCTGCTGTTTGGCCCGACGCTGGGCTTGCTGGCCGGTATTCGGCCGGGAGGCTGGGTCGATCGGCTGAGCCTTGGGCTGTCGATACTGTTGCGGGCGCTGCCGCCCTTTGTGCTGGGGCTGCTGCTGATTATGGTGTTCAGCCTCTGGCTCGGCTGGCTGCCACCGGCGGGTTTTGGCAGCTGGCGTCACCTGCTGCTGCCGGCGCTGACCCTGGCTCTGGGGCTGGCCGCGCTATCGAGTCGCGTGACGCGTGATGCCATGGCCGAGGTCGCGGCAGCGCCTTATTTCGCCTATGGCCGGCAAAAGGGGCTGGATGGGCTGGCGCTGGCGGGCCGTCACGGCGCGCGCAATGCCGCCATTCCGGTCGTGGCCTATCTGGGGCTGCAGTCGGTATACCTGATCGAAGGCGTGGTGGTAGTGGAGTCACTGTTCGCTTTTCCCGGCATAGGACATGCCCTGGTGCACGCGATCATCGCCCGCGATGTGCCCATGGTACAGGGTACGGTTCTGATCATGGGACTGCTGTTTATCTTCATTAATCTGCTGGTGGATACACTCTGTCGCAGGCTCGACCCAAGGCTCAATGCCTGGCAGGAGGTGCGACGATGAACGCACTGACTAGGACACCTTTGCGCGCGACGTGCGCGCGCCAGCCAAACGCCGTTTTTTCGGCCCGCTACTGGGGCGGGGGGCTGCTGCTGGCACTGGCGCTGTTCGCGTTGCTCGGGGCCTGGCTGATCGAGGCCGATCCCAACCGACAGAACCTGATGGCGAGTCTCGCGCCGCCCGGGGGTGACTATCTGCTCGGGGCCGATCATTACGGTCGTGACTTGCTGGCCCGGCTGGCCCACGGCGCCCGGCTGTCGTTCGGGCTGGCAGTACTGACCCTGCTGAGCGCGGCAGTGCCGGGAACGCTGCTGGGTATCCTGGCGGCCTGGCGCGGCGGCATCACGGAACGGCTGCTGGTGACCCTGGCCGATGCGGTGATGGCACTGCCGGGCCTGTTGCTGGTGTTGCTGCTGATTGCCTTTTCGCCGGGACACTATGTTCCGCTTGTTCTGGGGTTGTCGCTGTCGCTCTGGGTGGAGTTCTTTCGAGTCAGCCGGGCCCGTACCGCGACGCTGCTCATCCAGCCTCACCTGGAGGCGGCGCGGCTGCTGGGCTTTGGCATTGGTTACCGGCTGCGCCGAATGGTTCTGCCGGAGGTGGCGGCGCAGCTGCCGACGCTGTGCAGTTTCGCGCTGGCCACGGCGGTTATCGGCATCTCGACGCTGAGTGCCATTAGCGTTGGATTGCGGCCGCCGACACCGGAACTTGGCAGCATGATCGTCGAGTTGCTGCCGTACTATGCCGAAGCGCCCTGGCTGGTGCTGTTGCCATCATTGCTGATCGTACTGCTGGTGCTGGCACTGCAGCTGATCGGCGGGAGGATAAACACATGACCCCTGTCTTGTGCATCGAAAATCTGCAGATTGCCTCGGCCGGCCAAGTGCTGGTCGACAACATTAACCTGAGGGTCGAGGCCGGACGACCGTTAACGCTGCTGGGTGCATCCGGATCCGGCAAATCCCTGGTAATGCAGGCGGTGATGGGCACCCTGCCGGCGGGGCTGGACGTGCGCGGTCATATCGGGCTCGATGGCCAGAACCTGCTGGCCCTGTCACCCCAGCAGCGCCGGGCCCTGTGGGGGAGGAAGCTTGCACTGCTGCCGCAGGAACCCTGGCTGGCGCTCGACCCGACCATGCCGGTGCAGGGCCAGGTCAGCGAAGTGCACCGGCTGATTCACCGGCGCAGTAAGCACGAGGCGCAGCGGCTCACGCAGCAGCAACTGGACGAGGTCGGGCTGCAGCAGGCGGGGCAGCAGTATCCGTTCCAGCTGTCTGGCGGCATGTGCCAGCGGGCCGCGATCGCCATTACCCATGCGGCGGACTGCCCGGTGCTGCTGGCCGATGAGCCAACCAAGGGGCTGGACAGTGCGCTGCGCGATAGCGTGGCGGCACGGCTGCGTCACGAGGTGAACACCGGGCGTCTGCTGTTCACCATCAGTCACGATCTCGACCTGGCCCGTCGCCTCGGTGGTCATGTCGGCGTGATGCGCAATGGCCGGTTGCTGGAGCAGGGGGATGCGGCGCAGCTGCTGCAGGCGCCGCAGCATCCCTACAGCCGGCGTCTGCTGGCGGCGCAACCGTCGCGCTGGCCGCAGCGACAGTCCCGGGAAAAGGGCGATTTGGTGCTGCAGGCGCGGGGGCTGGGCAAGCAATACGGCAGCAGGACGCTGTTCGAAAAGCTGGATATTCGGTTGCATCGCGGCCAGATCACGGCCATCTCCGGCCCCAGCGGCTGTGGCAAAACCACCCTTGGCAATGTGCTGCTCGGGCTTACGCCACCGGACCAGGGCCAGGTGCAGCGCAGCGCCGGTATTGCACCGATCCGTTTTCAGAAGCTGTATCAGGAGCCGCCCGCGGCCTTTGCGCCGAGGCAGCGCCTGGGCCGGGCCTTCGCTGATCTGGCGCGACTGCACCGCATACCGGATCGGGCCATCGCTGCGCTGTTGCAGCGCCTGCAGCTGGACGAGGCCCTGCTGGCCCGGCGCCCAGGCGAAGTCTCCGGCGGCGAGCTGCAGCGGCTGGCCCTGGCCCGGGTATTGCTGTTGCAGCCGGTACTGCTGTTCGCCGACGAAGCCAGCTCGCGGCTGGATCCGCTGAGCCAGCAGCAGGTCATGCAACTGCTGCTGGAGCTGGCTGATGAACGCGGCCTGGCGGTGCTGCTGGTGACCCACGACGCGGCGTTGGCCGCCAGAACGGCCGATCAGACGCTCGTCCTGGGCGCGCCGCGGGTCAGGTGCGGCGATTGCTCAACCAGAGAAACTGATAGGGCATCAGCTTGACCGGCGCAACGCGATTTTCGAACAGTTCGTCGGTAACCAGGTCCACCCATTCGTCCGTGACGATCAGGTTCAGCTCAGACAGGTTAAAGGTCTGAGGCTGGTCGCTGACATTGAAGATGGCGAAGATGCTCTGGCGCCGGTCGGTACTCTGGCGCCAGAACGAGAACAGTGCCTCGCCGGTATGCAGCGTGTACTGGGTGGCGTTGGGGTGAAAGGCCGGTTGCTGGCGGCGAATGCGCAACAGCTTGCGCATCGCATTGAACACCTGGGCGTGATGGGTATCGCCGGCCAGCGCCTCCTCCAGTGCCTCGGCCTGCCAGATATGGCGATTGATCGAGCGGAAGCTGCCGGTGTGTTCAACGCGCTCGTCGTCGTTTTGGGTGGCGAACAGACTGTGTATGTAGAACGCAGGAATGCCTTCCAGTGCCAGCATCACCCCCGCGGCACAGAGGAAACGGGCGAACTGCCACTGATCGGGCCCCTGCGCCGCGGTGCCTCTAAACGCATCCCACAGGCTGATATTGATCTCATAGGGCTTGGCTTCGCCGGTGGGGGTCGTGCGCGAGCTGAGGCGGCCGCCAAAGCGCTGCATGGTGCCGATCAGCGTTTCGAGTTCCCATTCGCTGAGCAGGCCTTCGGTGGGGCGCAGCCCGATGCCGTCATGGGAGGCGACAAAATTGAGATAGGCGGTGCCGTACTGTGCCGGCGGCATGGTCATGAGCCAGTTTTTCAGGTGGATGCAGGAGCCGGTGATCAGGGTGTTGATCAGCAGTGGCGGCAGTGAAAAATTGTAAATCACGTGGGCTTCGTTGGCGTTGCCGAAGTAGGTCAGGTTCTCGCGGTTGGGAATATTGGTTTCAGTGATGATGACCGCATCGGGCGAATGGTGCTCGATCATCAGTCGCAGCAGGCGGATCACCTCGTGGGTTTCGGGCAGGTTGATGCAGGGCGTGCCCGGGGTTTTCCACAGGAAGGCGACGGCGTCGAGACGGAACCAGCGAATGCCCTTGTCGAGATAGAGCCGAATGATCTTGAGAAACTCCAGCAGCACCTGGGGGTTCTGGAAATCAAGGTCGACCTGGTCATGACTGAAAGTACACCAGACATGGCGCTCGCCGTTGGGGGTCTTGACCTCGCGCAGCAAGGGCGAGGTGCGCGGTCGCACCACGGCGCTGAGGTCGGTGTCCGGCGAAGCCTCGACGAAGTAGCTGGCGCCAGGGTCGACGCCATGCTTGTAATTCTCGAACCAGAGGCTGCGGCTGGAGCAGTGATTGATCACCAGGTCGCCCATTACCTTGAAGTGGCGGCTGATGTCGGTGATGTCATCCCACTGGCCCAGTGACGGGTTGACCGTGGTGTAATCCATCACGCTGAAGCCATCGTCCGAGCTGTACGGAAAGAACGGCAGGATGTGCACCGCTGAAACGCAGTCGCGCATATGGGCATCGAGAAAGCCAAACAGGGTGTGCAGCGGTGCCTGTTGCTCCGAGCGCAGGCTGTCACCATAGGTGATCACCGCAATGTCGCTCTGGTCCCAGAGGTTGCGGTGCGGTGTGGGGGACGGGGCGTCCGCTGCCAGACCGAACTGTTCCAGGCACGTCTGGGCGAATTCACCCGCGTCGAGCTGTGGATAAAGCAGTTGCAGGTGCCCGGCCAGTCGCTGTTGCAGTGGTGTCATCAAAGATTCTCCTTGGGCCCTGCCCGGTTGCTGTCATTGCTGACCAAATTCGGCCATATCGGCGTCGACGGCGGCGAGCAATTGTTGCTGCACGCCCGGGAAAGCGCTTTGAACGCGGTTCCAGCTGGAGATAAAGGGCGCTTCCATCGGGTTCTCGAGAAAATGGTTACCGGCCTTGAAGATGTTGCCGGCGAAGAGTTCGACGGCCTGTTCTTCCTGGTGGATATCCAGCGCCAGACCGTTGATTTCGGCATCGTTGCGGTAGGTTTCGACGAAATCCAGCGCGATGCGAAAGTACGTGGCCTTGATGGTCCTGAAGGTCTCGTGGTTGAACACGATGCCGTTGGTTGCCAGTTTGCGGAAGACCGCCTTGGTGATGTCGATCGACATCTTCGACAGTCCTGCCTGGTCGCTCTCCAGTGACAGATCCTGGTGCTTGTGGTCATAAACGTCGGCGATATCGACCTGGCACAGGCGGTTATTGGAGTAGTTTCGAGTCATCTCGCTGAGCACGCCGATCTCCAGGCCCCAGTCGCTGGGGATGCGGATATCGCTCATCACGTCGCGGCGAAACGAAAATTCGCCGGCCAGCGGATAGCGGTAGCTGTCGAGGTACTCCAGGTAATCGAGATTGCCGAATACTTTCTTCAGTGCCCGCAGCAGCGGTGTGACCAGCAGCCGGCTGACACGGCCATTGATCTTGTGGTCGGCGATGCGGGCATAGAATCCCTTGCAGAACTCGTAATTGAAATTGGGGTTGGCGACGGGGTAAATCAGCCGTGCCAGCAGTTCGCGGTCGTAGGTCAGAATATCGCAATCGTGCATGGCAATGGATTCTGCCTTGCCTGCCGCGAGGGTATAGCCCATGCAAAACCAGACGTTGCGGCCCTTGCCTGCCTGCAATGGCGAGAGTTCTTCGCCCTTGAGGGCAAGGTCGATGGCGCGCAGACGCGGGCCATCGTTCCAGAGTACCCGGTGTGGCTGGGGCAGGGCTGAAAAGAATTTGAGCGCATCGCGGTATTGCTGCTCATCGGCGCAGTCCAGGCCGATGATGATTTCCGACAGGTAGGGAACCTGTTTGAGGTGCCGCAGTATATTGGGCATTGCCTCGCCTTCGAGCTCGGAATACAGGCAGGGCAGGATCAGCGCCAGGGGGCGCACCTTGGAGAAGGCCAGCAGTTCGCGTTCCAGCTCTTCGAGAGGCCGGTGAGACAGGTTGTGCAGGGTCGTGATGATGCCGTTCTGGTAGAAATCGCCCATGGGGAAATCCTTTATTGGTGTTATTAGGTGGCGAGGCCCAGCTGCTGCAAGGCGCAACTGACCGCGTCATTCCAGCCTGCCGGGCCTGGCTGCTCGGTCACTACGACATCGGTGCGGCCAGGAACCTGCGGTGGGGCATGGCTGGGTGAGCGGACAAGCACGGGAAGATCCGCCTTTTGCAGCATGCCGACGTCGTTGTCGCCATCGCCGAGCGCCATGCAGGTGACAGGCTCGCCCCAGAGAATGCTGTATTGCTCGGCCAGCCAGCGCATCGCATCGGCCTTGTCGCAGCGACCCATGACATGGGTAAAGCGGCCGCCGCGCTGGACCTGAAAATTCAACAGCGACAGCTCGGATGCAAAGTCATGCAGCGCGGCGCGGGAATCTTCCCAGATTAACGGTTCGGTAAATTGCCGCGCCATTGCCTGGCGGGCTTCTTCGGGGGTCAGCCCGGTGATGTCGGCAAGACGCTCAGCTGAAAGGGCGCTAAAACCGGTAAAGCGATAGCGCTGCGAAAGGGGCTCCAGTGCCAGCAGAATGCGGCGCCGGCTGGGGCCGAAGATCTTGCAGCGATACTTTCCGCCTGGATCCGGCGAAAGGTCCGGCGCCAGTGGTGAGTCGGTGGGAATGTAAATGGCTGCGCCATTCTCCACAACAAAGGGGTGATTGTGCTCAAGCTGTTGGCGCAGCGGCTCCAGTTCGGCGAGGGTTTTGCTTGTATTAAGCACCCAGGGGATCTGTAGCTGACGCAGCTTTAGCAATGCGGGCTGTGCCGCCTCTGCGCTGTAGCTGTTGTGGTCAAGCAGGGTGCCATCGAGGTCTGTGGATATCAGTAATCGGCTCATGCTTCATCTGGCTCCTTGACTGACAGGGACTGTCCGCGTTCAGTCAGCTCCTGCAAGTCGGGTGCCAGTACAGTGTAGATCAGGTTCGAGCCTTCTATAGGGCGGCTTCAGGCAAGGTTATCCACAATGTGGTGCTGTATCTGCACCAAAGTGGTGCGCGGCATGGCGATTGAAGGCACTGCACTGGCCCGTCCGGCTGTGCGGAGTACTAACTCGGCGAGTTAATGAATGCAGCCGGCGTGCTGCATCATTGGCCCTTCCTTCAAGCAAGGTGGCCCGAGTCGGGTGTCGCAAAAAGCGGCATGTTCGCGCGATTGCGCTCGTTTTTGTGGCGTGACGGGCAAATCGGCAGGGAACCGGTTGTCCGCCAGGCGAATAGAAATGCGTGCAGAGCCCATTTTTCAGGTGTCGCTGTTTCGCACCCGGTCCGGCAGCGGCGCGCAGGTCGAGCGTCGCTACAGGAGGATTGACTGTGTCAGCGCGGGGTGATGGTGGTAATGGAGCGTAGCTTGTAACGGGTACCAGGGTGCGTGAGGCTGGCGAAACTGATCAGGCGGCCGTCGGACCAGGTGCGGCGATTCACCTGAATGCAGGGGGTGTTGGCGTCGATATCCAGCAGTTCCTGTACCTTTTCGCTCGGCAAAACGGCCTCGACGATATGCTCGATACTGGAAATGGGGCACATGCTGGACAGGTATTCGTTGGGGGTGTGTTGGGTGAAGTCCTGCTCCAGGTAGCCGGGTACGGACGCTGCAATGACATAGCGGTTTTCCAGCTGGATTGGCAGTGTGTTCTCCAGGTGCACGATCACCGACCGATAGACCGGCGTGCCGATCGGAACGCCCATCTGCATTGCTACGGACTCGCTGGCCGCGGTTTCACGCAGCTTGATGACACGACAGCTGTAGTCGTGGCCGCGCTGGCGTACCTCTTCGGCAATGTTCTTGATATCGGCCAGGGGGGATTCCGCCTTGGCATCGGAGACGAAAGTGCCCAGGCCCGGGTAACGCACCAGCATGTTGTCCTGCACCAGGTCGCGGATCGCCTTGTTGACGGTCATGCGGCTGACAGAGAACTGCTGCGCCAGCTGAGTTTCGGTGGGAATTTTGCCGCCCGGGCGGTAGGTCTGCTGTTTTATCCCATCGAGGATGAAACTCTTGATCTGCTGATAGCGCGGCTTGTTGCTCACCCGTGATCCCCGAAAAACCCAAATATATCGATTGTATATACTTCCCCTGTCGACCACAACAACCGAAGCTGTGGCATCAATTGCCTGTGAAGCAGGGGCTTTCATGCCGGCCATGTGACAAATGGATTTACATTGCCGGTGTATATGTATATACATATACATACAAATGGAGTTGTGCAGGCCGACACGGGCCTGCACCGGTGGCAGGACGTCGATAATCGGAGTCTGGGCGGGTGAGAGCGTTGCGTGCGACGTGCCCGGGAAAGCTCCCTAATAATAAACAGGCAGATCCATGAACAAGAATGAGGTCGCGGGCGTAATGTCCTTCAATCCTGTGTCCCTGCTCAAGCTGGTGCTGTTCAGTGCGGTGGGCATTGTCTTTTTCTTCGTCCCGATGGAGTTTGGTGGCAAATCCACCATACCGCTGGATCACATCGTATCCTGGATCCGCGCCAATCAGGCCGGCGGTGCGGCGGTCTATGCGATGCTGATCATTCTGGCAGGCGGGCTCTATCCGTTTATTCGCGGCACCTGGCGCAGCAGTGTGACCCAGATGGTCTTTTCAGGGCTCAAGCTCAGCGGTGTGCTGGTCTCGCTGATGGCCTATTTCGAATTCGGCCCGGCACTGCTGTTTGAAAAGGACATGCTGCCCTTTCTGTTCAACAAGCTGGTGATTCCGGTGGGCCTGATCGTGCCCCTGGGCGCGATCTTCCTGGCCTTTTTGATCAGCTTTGGCCTGCTGGAGCTGATCGGCGTGCTCTGTCAGCCGGTGATGCGCCCACTGTTCAAAACGCCGGGGAAATCCGCCATTGATGCGGTGGCGTCCTTTGTCGGCAGTTATTCCATTGGCCTGCTGATTACCAACCGGGTGTACAAGTCGGGCCAGTATTCGGCCAAGGAAGCGGCCATTATCGCCACCGGCTTCTCCACCGTGTCGGCCACTTTCATGGTGATCGTGGCCAAGACCCTGGGGCTGATGGAGATCTGGAACCTGTTTTTCTGGTCGACGCTTTTGGTGACCTTTGTCGTGACAGCAATTACCGTGCGCATCTTTCCGCTCTCGCGTATGGATGACAAGGCGGCGTCGCCGGAAAATGAGGTGCTGCAGCACTCACGGCTGAAACAGGCCATGCTTGAAGGTCTGGAGGCGAACCAGCGGGCATTGCCGCTGCTGTTCAATATCCGCGGCAACCTGAAGGAAGGTGTGCTGATGGCCATGAGCATTCTGCCGTCGATCATGTCGGTGGGGCTGATCGGCCTGCTGCTGGCCAAGTACACGCCGCTGTTCGACTGGATGGGTTACCTGTTCTATCCCTTCACGGCGCTGGCCCAGCTGCCGGATCCGTTGCTGGTGGCCAAGGCCTCGGCCACGGGGCTGGCCGAGATGTTCCTGCCGGCGCTGCTGATGGCCGAAGGCGCCGTCGCGGCGAAGTTCGTCACCGGCAGCGTGGCGATATCCTCGATCCTGTTTTTCTCGGCGTCGATTCCCTGCATCCTGTCCACCGAGATTCCGCTCACCATTAGCCAGATGCTGATGATCTGGTATCAGCGTGTTGCCCTGACGATCCTGCTGTCGGCACCTTTTGGCTTCTACGCGCAAAGCCTGGTTGGCTGAACGCCCTTCCTGCGCACCCGCAAACCCGAATATGGCAGGTGCCGTATTCGGGTTTTTTGCGTCTGGAACCCGAGTAAGGCCGCAGGCGTTCTAAAATTATCCATAGCCCGACTGAACGGCTGCTGTGTCACTGGGGGAGCCATCAGCCGAGGGTGACGAAAGGGCCGGCACCGACACAGGAGAATGCAGCCATGCTAACCGATCTGCAGGGTAATTCAGTTTCAGGCGCCACCTCGGCGGCGCTCGAGCTCTACGAGGGCGCCAACCGGGCGTTCAATCTCTACCGGGGCGACCCGATCGGCCTGATCGACGGCGCGATTGAAGCGGCGCCGGATTTTGCCATGGCCCATATTCTCAAGGCCTACCTCTATGGCGTGGCGACGGAACCCGGGGCTACCCTGGCGGCCGGGCGTATCGTCGAACGGGCGAAAACGCTGTCGCTGAATGCGCGCGAGAAATCCCATATCGGCGTGCTGGAGCGGATGCTGGCGGGCAACTGGACCTCGGCCGCGTTGGCGCTGGACGAACACAATATCAACTACCCACTGGATCTGGTCGGGTTGCAGTGCGGCCATCTGGCGGATTTTTACCGCGCCTGCGCCCGTGACCTGCGGGACCGGATCGCCCGTGCGCTGCCCAGGTGGTCACCCTCTGTACCGGGATATTCGATCGTGCTGGGCATGTATGCGTTCGGGCTGGAAGAATGCGGACACTACGCGCGTGCCGAAGAAACAGGACGCGAGGCAACCGCGCGGGAGCCGCTGGACTGCTGGGCCCACCATGCGGTCGCCCATGTGATGGAAATGCAGGGGCGTGCCGAGGACGGTGTTGGCTGGATGCGTACTCGAGAACCGGCCTGGTCCGGTGAGGATAACTTTTTCCGCGTTCACAACTGGTGGCACCTGGCGCTCTATTACCTGGATCTTGGCGATGTCGACGAAGCACTGAGACTCTATGACGGGCCTGTGCGTGAGGATCGCAGCCAGGTGGCGCTCGACATGATCGATGCCTCAGCTCTGCTGTGGCGGCTGTCGCTGCTCGGACGTGATCTGTCTGACCGCTGGCAGGAGCTCGCAAGCGCCTGGGATCAGCATGCCGATGGCAAGCTCTATCCGTTCAACGACTGGCATGCCGTGATGGCCTACCTGGGGAGCGGGCGCGACCAGGACGTTGAGCGCGTACTCAGTGCATTGCGCTCAGCCTCGGGTGCGACGCCGGAGGTTGCAGACTGGGCCCGGCAAGTCGGTTCGCCGCTGGTGGAAGGCTTTGTCGCGTTTTGGCGGGGGGACTATGCCACCGTTGCCGAGCGGCTGCACCGCGCGCGCTTTATCGTCAACCGCTTTGGTGGCAGTCATGCACAGCGTGACATTATTGACTGGACCCTGACGGAAGCGGCGGTGCGCGGTGGCATGACAAACCTGGCCGAGGCCCTGGTCAACGAACGGCGCGCGCTCAAACCCCACAGCCAGGTCAATCGCGGCTTTCTGGCGCGGCTGCATAATGACGCCAGCCACTGAAGCGGCGATACGGCAATCGATTCCCCGCTGCTTGTTTCCGGGGGCATGTCACCGGCTGCTTGTCACCGGGCAGCCTGGCTGCGGGGCGCTTGAGCGCCGCGTAGCTCCATTGCAGTCATGTACTCATCGTTGACGTACCCTCTGGTAGGTCGCTCTATACACGCTGTCAGCACGCGACGTACGGCCACACACGCAAAAGCCGCCTGCCTAAATGCAGGGCCCCCTGGTTCGCTGCAACCTTTAATGTATATACATCCGTCCCGCTTTTATGCCATGGCATGCCAGGCCGTGAGGTGCAGTTGTTGCTGCGCCTGGTTTTATGCCCAAGCCGCTGCAACTTGGTGATCTCATGTTATCTGTGATTGCCGGGTTGCCGGTTTTTCACAAGAAAGATTTGCCTTCTGAAAATCTTGTGTTATATATATGTATATACAAACTATGCAGCCCAAGGTGGATACGGTGTTTGAGACCTGTGATCGAATCTGGATCAACGCGAACCTGGCGACCTTCGACGAAGCTATCGCACAGCCCTACGGCGCCCTGTCGAATCAGGCGATCGGTGTGCGCGCCGGTCGCATCGTAGCGATTGCGCCGATGGCGCAGTTCCACGCTGACGCGGTTTGCGCTGATGTTGTCGATGCCCGTGGCGGCTGGATGACACCGGGCCTGGTCGATGCCCATACGCACCTGGTGTTCGCCGGCAGTCGCGCCAAGGAGTTCGAGCAGCGCCTGCTGGGGGCGAGTTATGAAGAGATCGCCCGCAGCGGCGGCGGCATTATTTCCACCGTTCGTGCTACCCGCGAGGCCAGCGTTGATGAGCTGGTGGTGCTGTCCGAGCCGCGCCTGCTGGCGCTGATGAAAGAGGGCGTGACCTCGGTCGAGATCAAGTCCGGTTACGGGCTGAGCCTTGAGGGGGAACTGAACATGCTGCGTGCGGCGCGCAAACTCGGTGAGCGTCACCCGGTGCGTGTGTCGACATCCCTGCTGGCTGCCCACGCGCTGCCGCCTGAATACAAGGATGACGCCGACGGCTATATCGATCTGGTCTGCAACGAAATCATTCCGGCGGCGGTTGCCGAAGGTCTGGCCGATGCGGTGGATGTGTTCTGTGAAGGTATCGCCTTTTCTCCGGCCCAGTGCGAACGGGTGTTCCAGGCCGCTCAGGCGCAGGGTCTGGGTATCCGTGCCCATGTCGAACAGCTGTCAAACCTGCACGGCGCCGCCCTGGCCGCGCGTTACGGCGCCTGGTCGGTCGACCACCTGGAATGGCTCGATGAGGACGGCGTGAAGGCGATAGCCGCCGCTGATACGGTGGCGACCTTGCTGCCCGGTGCCTTCTACTTCCTGCGCGACACCCAAGTGCCGCCCATTGAACTGCTGCGCCGGCACGGCGTGGGCATGGCCGTTGCCACCGACCTGAACCCGGGCTCGTCGCCGCTGGCATCCTTGCGCCTGGCGATGAACATGGCCTGCACCCTGTTCCGCTTCACGCCGGAAGAAGCCCTGGCCGGCGCCAGCCGCTTCGGTGCGCAGGCGCTGGGGCTCGCGGGCCAGGCGGGTCAGTTAAAGGCCGGCCTGCAGGCGGATATGGTGCTCTGGGACATCGATCATCCGGCCGAGCTGGCGTACCAGTTTGGCGTCAACCTGGTGCGCCAGCGCATCGTGGCCGGGGAGGTGCGCAATGTGTGATGTCCTTCTCGCTGCATACCAACCGATTCTGAAAACAGACAACGGGACCGCTCCTTTAGCCGCGTGTCTCATCCACTTCATTCTCAAGTGAGGCCCAGAACCATGTCTAATACCCGTCATGATCCCAGCCGCGTCATCAAGGCGCCAACCGGTAGCGAAATAACCTGCAAGAGCTGGCTGACCGAAGCGCCGATGCGCATGCTGATGAACAATCTGCATCCCGATGTGGCCGAGCGTCCGGAAGACCTGGTGGTATACGGCGGTATCGGCCGCGCTGCCCGTAACTGGGAATGCTACGACAAGATCATCGAGGTGCTGCAGCGCCTTGAGGACGACGAATCCCTGCTGATCCAGTCCGGCAAGCCGGTCGGCGTGTTCCAGACCCACGCCGATGCGCCCCGGGTACTGATCGCCAACTCCAACCTGGTGCCCCATTGGGCGACCTGGGAACACTTCAACGAGCTGGATAAGCAGGGCCTGATGATGTACGGCCAGATGACTGCCGGCTCCTGGATCTACATCGGTTCCCAGGGCATTGTTCAGGGCACCTACGAAACCTTTGCCGCCATGGCCAAGCAGCACTTCAATGGCGATGCCAGGGGGCGCTGGATCCTGACCGGTGGACTCGGCGGCATGGGTGGTGCCCAGCCACTGGCGGCAACCATGGCGGGCTACTCCTGCATCGCGGTTGAGTGTGACGAGACCCGTATCGACTTCCGCCTGCGTACCCGTTATGTGGACAAGAAGGCCTACAGCCTGGACGAGGCCCTGCAAATGATCGAGACCGCGAAGGCGGCGGGTGAAGTGGTCTCTGTGGGCCTGCTGGGCAACTGTGCCGATATCTTCCCGGAAATCGCCGAGCGTGGCATCGTGCCGGATGTCGTGACCGACCAGACCAGCGCCCATGATCCGCTCAACGGATACCTGCCCAAGGGCTGGACCATGGAGTACGCCGCCGAGATGCGCCTCAAGGACGAAGCCGCCGTGGTCGATGCCGCCAAGACATCCATGGCCATCCAGGTGCGTGCCATGCTGGCGCTGCAGACCAGCGGCGCCGCGACCACCGATTACGGCAACAACATTCGCCAGATGGCCTTTGAAAAGGGCGTCGAGAATGCGTTCGACTTTCCGGGCTTCGTACCGGCCTACATCCGTCCGCTGTTCTGCGAAGGGATCGGGCCGTTCCGCTGGGTGGCGCTGTCGGGTGATCCGGAAGACATCTACAAGACCGACCAGAAGGTGAAGGAGCTGATTCCGGACGATAAGCACCTGCACAACTGGCTGGACATGGCGCGCGAGCGCATCGCCTTTCAGGGGCTGCCGGCGCGCATCTGCTGGGTCGGCCTGAAAGACCGCGCCCGCCTGGCGCTGGCGTTCAACGAGATGGTGAAAAACGGCGAGCTGAAGGCGCCGGTGGTGATTGGGCGCGACCATCTGGATTCCGGTTCCGTGGCCAGCCCGAACCGGGAAACTGAATCGATGCAGGACGGCTCGGATGCGGTTTCCGACTGGCCGCTGCTGAACGCGCTGCTCAATACCGCCGGCGGTGCCACCTGGGTATCGATTCATCATGGCGGCGGCGTGGGCATGGGCTTCAGCCAGCACGCCGGCGTTGTGATTGTTGCCGACGGCACCGATGCGGCCGCCAGGCGCCTCGGCCGTGTGCTGCGCAACGACCCGGGCACCGGCGTCATGCGCCATGCCGATGCCGGCTACGACATCGCCATCGACTGCGCGAAAGAGCAGGGTCTCGACCTGCCGATGCTGGAAAACTAACCCCCTGCCAAATCACCCGGGCGCACGTGGCACCCTGCCACGTGCGCCCGCCTGCCTGATCTTTGTCCGTTACTTTGCTCATTGGCTGGCCGTGATACGCACATATCACGGCCGTTTTTTTGCGTTTTGATCGAGTCATCAGCGGTCCAGTGGCGCAATACAGCGAGCAATCCTTCATTTTGACTACCCGCTGGAGCACACCGGCCACGCAATAAAAAACGGGCGGGAAATGCATCCCGCCCGTTTTGAGTCCATCCGTAAGGCGATGGACGTTTAGATTTTCTGTGCCTGTACGATGCGCTCCAGAATGCCCTTGTGCAGCAGCAGCTCGGCCCTGGTTGCTGCGCCGTCGAGTCTGACAGCCTCGGCAGCGGCAACGGCGGCTTCAAAGGTGCTGTCGGTCGCGCCGTCGCCGTCGGTATCGACCGGGGAATCCAGGTCGTAGCCGCCGTTGGCGAAGTTGAGCCAGGCTGCCAGCAGCTGCTCGTCGAACAGTTCGTTCGCGGTGCCCCGGTTCTTGTTGACGAACAGCACTTTGACCGCATCCTGCCGGGTGTCCAGAGGGCTGTTGTCTTCATCGAACACATCGGACATCGTGCGAACGATATCCAGGTAGCACTCCAGCTGCGCATTCGTGAATGTATTGGGCGGCTGCGGCCGGTACTGGTTCAGCCACCAGCCGGAACCCCAAATGCTGTCGTCGTTGCCGGTGATGATCACCGTCGCGGTATCGGAGCTCGTGCCAGCGTCGTCATCCGTTACGCCGAGTTCGAGCGTGTACAGGCAGGCGTCTGCGTATATGTGGCTCGCGCTCCAGCTGACATCCCGCGGCTGGATCGACGGGCTCATGGCGGGGTCAGTCGCGGGCGGGTTGACCAGGCTGGTCTCAGCGTCACTGGTGCCGTCACCCCAGGTCCAGGTGGCGCTCAGGTCGTCGGAGCCCGGATCGGTCGTGCCGCCGGACACATCGACGGACTCGCCGGCGTGGGCCAGGTAAAAGTCCGAATCCAGCGCGGTGGTCGGGTCAGTATTGCTGATAGTGACATTGACCGTGGCGCAGTGCGAGCCGCCGTCATCATCGTTGCCGCAGACCTCGATGGTGTAGGTGCCGTTGTCGCCGTAAGTATGCTCGAGGCTGAAGCTGAAGGTCGCGTCGGGACGCACGTTTTCCAGTGTACCGGCGAGAGCCTGTACACCGTTGCCGTCACCCCAGTCCACCGTTGCGGTGATAACGTCCAGCCAGCCCGCATCGGCAATACTGCCGGAGAGGGTAATGGCCGTGTTTTCGCTGGTGCCCGTCACCGCGTTTGGCGAGACCACCGGATCAACGTTTTCGATGGTCACCGTGGTCGAGGCTTCATCGGAGAAGCCGGCGGCGTTGGTAACCCGCAGACCGATGGTCTGCACCTCGTTGTCGCCGACGTCGGTGAAGGTCGGGGATACACCGGTGGCATCATCAAATTCGCCGTCGTTGTCCAGGTCCCACTCGTAGCTGACGATTGCGCCGCCGGAGCTGTCGTCCGACTCCGTCGAACCGCTGCCGTCAAGCACCACGTCGGTGCCTTCATCGGTGTTGTAAGTGCCGCCGGCATCAGCGGTCGGTGCGCAAGTAACGGGTACGTCGAAATTGTCGGTGGGTCCGGAGTTGGCGTATTTATTGAAAGTGGCATTCAAACCCAGACCGCGCTCGGCAAAGATGCGCCACAGCAGGCAGAAGTTCGCGCCGGCGTTGTTGGCAGTGTCGGCGGCGATGATAGCGTCGCGCGCGTCCAGGTAATCCGGTAGTGCCGGGGTGGCTTTCATGCCGTCGATGACCAGCTGCGTGGTTGTGTTTACCCCGAGTTCGGCGCGAATGTCGTAGACCATCGAGGCCCAGATCTCGCCATTCGGGTGACCGGAACCGGCCCACGGATCGTAGTCGCTGTACATCAGGTTCGAGGCGTCGTAGGCCACGCTGCGGATACCGGTGGCGGCATTGCCGGTGACGTATTCGCCGACCGTATTGTCTCCCCATTTCAGGAACGAAATGATGTCCGACCAGCCCTCGCCGAGGGAAGCATGGACCAGGTTGGCACCGTAACCGAGATTACCGCCGCCGACGAGCCTGCTGGATACGCCGTGGCCATATTCATGGGCGATGACGTCGCCGTCCACCGAGCCATCGCCGTAAGGGCGGTTCGGTGACCACATGTACATCTGCATGCGCGGGCTGGTGCCGTCGCCGGGGGTCGCGAAATTGGCGTTGTTGCTGCAACGGATAGTGCCGTTCTCACAACCGAAATCCCAGCCGTCCTGCGCTTCGGCCAGGACCGGGTCGCCGCCGGAACCACCCTTGCCGAAGTTATCAACCTGGAAGTTGCCCGAAGCTTCGTCAAAGCCGTAACCGTAGAGCCAGTCATGCATCACGTTGGTGTAGTAGAACAGCTGCGTGATGACGAAATCGAGGTCGGCGTCGAGACTGTCGTCAGATCCGTCACCGCTGCTGCGCCAGTCATCTGTCCAGAGGTAGTTGAAGTGCTGGTATGCGGGGTCTCCGACATCCGGTGTCTGCGGCTGGTAACCAACGACGTCATCATCGGCCAGGTCGCGATAGGCATTGACGTTGTTACCGCTGGTGACGCGGCCAGTTACCCAGGAGCCGTCGATACCGGTAAAGGGTGTGTCTGCTTCAGCGGGGCTGTCCTCGGGATGCTGGCCGGTGAACACGGTACCCCCGGGGCCGGCATGCACGTAGAGGTTCTCCTCGTGCAGCACGGCACCGGAGTCGGCGTCGACGACGCTGCGCAGCCACAGCTCGCCGTCTACCTCGAATTCGACCTGCCACGCCAGCACCAGCCGGTTGCCGTGCTCAGAGGGATACCAGACCTGCTCCGCCGTCACCGGGTTTGGGTGCAGTACTCGGGCAAAGGTGTTTTCGAAACGCAGCTGGTTGCCGTTGCTCGGTAGCTCCGCCAGCCATAGCGGCAATCCGACTCCGGCGGCCTGTGCGGCACGCTGCAGGCCGGCCCGGGCATTCAGCGCCGCGGCGCCGGTTGGTGCACCGAGTGCAACCTCGCCACCCACCGAAATGACCCGCCCGAGTGCATCGATCGAGAAGGTCAGGCCGCTGTTGAGAACGCGATAACCCCTGATTTCCTGCCCCAGGGTGAGTTGCTGTACGCCGTTATGCTCGGTGCGGTAGCTGCGCGTTACCACCAGTTGCGACAGCTGGCGTCGGTTGAGCCCAAACCGCGAGGCATGCGCCTCGATGAAATCGAGTGCGATCTGCGTCGGCGGTAGTGACGAGGGATCGGTCAGGTAGGGCGTACCCAGCAACATGCGGGTACGCCCATCTTCATTCAGCCGTTCGATAGCGGATGATAACGGGTCCTGCGGAGGGCCGCCGGGTGCGGCATTTGTGGTGACGGGCGATAGCCACAAAAGGGTGCTCAGTACCGTTATGGTCTTGAGCGCCCCGTGGTTTTTTCTCCATATTGCAAAATCCATTAGCGTTCTCTCTCCTTGACGTTCGGTGAGGCGGGGACATCGTTTCCCGTTGTGGTGCAGTATCGCGCTATGTTCAGCGGCGCCCTGCGGTGCCCCGGAATCATGCGGCGATCGTTCTCTGCGGTTTTCTCCTGCCTGACTAGAAAGTGTGGGTGTTCATCACGAAAGGGTGGGCTGGAACAACAAAACAGTCTTGCAGCCTAGTGGAGCTAAACGGAAACCGACGCCTGTCAATTACCGGTTTTTCCGAATAGATCTAAAAATATACGCTAGTCGACCATTAAATGGCTGTTTTTAAAGCAAATGGAATGATTTTTTCTCGAAATATTCTCAGGCATTTTTTTGCATTGAGCGCGCTCAAGCGCGCATTTGCAGTCGCGCTCGTGTGTGAAAAAGCCTCGCAGGGCCGGCTGTAAATCGGAAGTAGAAGGTGGTGAAGACGAAACCGCCAGGTCTGGCTGGTCCGGTTTTGGGGGAGGGTTACGCGGACCCTCTGCCCCAACGTCTTGGGGATTCTTTAGTGGTCAGATCGGCCTGACACCTCACAGGAAAGTGCCAGGCAGCCTGCAATTCGCTCACGCGTTGCTGTATTGCAGCCTAAAATACGATGTATGTGTGCAGGCTCTTGAACATCGACACAGAAGGGGGCTATCTCATGTCCAGCCAAGATGAAGTCCGCAAAGCATCAACAGCATTCTACGAAGCCCTAAACCTCATGTTGAATGGTGATGCCGGGCCGCTGTCCGATATCTGGTCACATGGATCAGACGTTACTACGTTGCATCCGACCGGCGGACGCCAGGTAGGCTGGGGTGAAGTCTGGGAAAGCTGGAACCAGGTGGCTCAGCTGTCTACGGATGGAAAGGTTGTGCTGAAGGACCAACTCGTCCACGTTGTGGGGGACCTCGCCTATGAAGTGGGTGTTGAGCATGCAGAGTTCAAGCTGGCCGGGGAGAGGGTCTCTGGCCGAATGCGCGTGACGAACATTTATCAGCGAGAAGGTGGCGCATGGAAGGTTCGGCATCACCACACGGACTTGGCTCCGGAAGTAGTCGAAGTGCTCAATAACTTGCAGTCGCCGTTTGGGGCGGACTGAAGGTGGATTGAATAGTGTCGGGTGATTTATCAGAAGGAGAGGGGGCAGACCTTGCCTTTTGTGTAACCTTTTATAAGGAAGGCAAAGGGCAAGACCTGACCCCAAAGCCGTTACCTTTGGGCCTATGAATGGAATGCTGCAGAATACGAAAAAATCGCTGGTTAACTCTGTGCCAATACGTCGATGATCGGGCAGTCTGCTCCGCCAATACCTGCATCGCATTGTTGCACTAGGTCATTTAGTACCTGGCGCATAGCGGAGAGGTCAGCCATCTTCTGTTCTATCATGGCCAGCTTGTGGGCGGCCATCTCACGGGTCTCATGACACAGGCTCGTGTCGTCCAGCGAGAGCAATAAACCAATTTCAGATAGCGTGAAACCCAACATCTGTGCCCGTTTAATAAACCGCACGCGTTTCACCTGATCGGCCGAGTAACGCCGATACCCGCCCAGTGGTTTAGGCGGCTCATCCAGCAGGCCACGGCGCTGGTAGTAGCGAATAGTCTCCACGTTTACCTTGGCCGCCTCTGCGAGCTTACCAATCGTCAATTCTGTGGCCATCCCATTCTCCTTGACTCCGTACTAAGGTACGGAGATTAGAATAACACTAAGTCATCTGGTTCAAGGAGACAGATATGCCAATTACTGGCAAAGGATCACTCATCGCCAGCGGGCTGGCTGCTATTGGCGCGTCGGTGTGTTGTGTCGGTCCGCTCGTGCTGCTGGCATTCGGTATCGGGGGATCTTGGATAAGCAGTCTAACGGCGATGGAACCGTATCGACCGATCTTTGTCGCTCTGACATTTCTGTTTCTTGGGCTGGCTTTTCGCAAACTCTATTTTGTTCCGCAGGCCTGTACAACAGGCGCTGCCTGTGATGATCCGCGCTCGCGGATGCTGCAGCGGGTCGTATTTTGGGTTGTTTCCGCGCTGCTGCTAGGCCTGTTGGCCGTGCCGTGGCTGGCTCCGTTTTTTTACTGAAAGGACATTGCTATGCGCAAGTTATTAATTGCCTCTCTAGTAGCCATGCCCCTCGTGGTCTTGGCTGCTACACCGGAAACCGTCACCCTTGACGTGCAGAATATGACCTGCGCGGTTTGTCCAATCACTGTAAAGAAAGCTCTCGAAAGGGTGTCAGGCGTAAGCCAAGTGCAAATCGACTATGAAAATAAGACTGCCACTGTCACTTATGATCCGGATCAGGCGAAACCAAAGCAGCTGACCGACGCAACGACAAATGCAGGCTACCCTTCCGGCATCCAGAGGTAACGTTACCGTGAGCGACATCATTCTAGAGTCCGAGTTAACGTGCCCGCATTGCGGACATACTCAACAGGAAACCATGCCTACGGACGCTTGCCAGTTCTTCTACGAGTGCAGCCATTGTAAGGCGTTGCTACGACCCAAACCGGGTGACTGTTGCGTGTTCTGTTCCTTTGGATCCGTGCCATGTCCGCCAATCCAGCAGCAACGTGAGTGCTGCCATAGCAAGTCCTGACCTATTTCAACATTGTGAATGTCGAAGAATCCAGTGGGTGCGCGTAGTCGATCACATTTGTGGCGCGATGTGCATACGAACATGGAGAAGGGTGTTACCGGGGTTTAATTGAGGGCAGCCAATGTCTCTATGTCACGCGGCGTGACGCTTTGGTGAAACCTCTACGGAAAAGGGCGGGCTAGAAAAGAAGAAGGCCTGTAAAAACAGGCCTTTATGTACGGGTATTTGGTGGAGGTGGTCCAGTTGATCCAGGTGATTCCGTGTATGTGGTGTGGAAAGGAACTCCTTACGCACACATCATGGTCAAGATTGTCGCTCATGAGTGAATCATAGTGATCAAGCTTTAGGCTGAGCAGCCTATGAGCCTCGCTTATACTCGGTAAGCTTTCTATAGTTAAATTAGCAGGTGAGGATCTACGCAAGGACGGAACGAGGGCCGGAGTCGAATGCCTTTCGCTACCCGCCGCAAGGCGATCGATAAGCACCTACCATTCTGGCGGGAGGAGGTTGCAACAATGCCGAAGTTTATCGATGCTCATCCCATGCAGCCATTCACGGCGGCTGAACTGAATAAGATACAGAGTGCGCCGCCGGACGAGTTCGGGGTCACACACCACGATATCCTGTTCAGCGAGAAAGACAACAAGATATATTGCGTGCTGGACGCACCGAATATTGAAGCGATCCACAAGCATCATGCAAAGGCCGGCATTAAATGTGATTGGGTCCAGGAGGTGAAATCGACGCGCGGGTGATGGGCAGCCATTGTGGTCTGCATCAGCCTAGCCAATTTTTGACGTCATGAACATAGAAGCGAGGGATCTTCACCTGTGTGTTTCGAATCCTCGTTACAGGGGTGTTGTTAGCCCACTATTTACCGTAATAGATTGATTTTTCAGTGTTTTATTACTTCTGCCACACCGCATTGAACCACTGTAACTCACAACGCCTGTGACACACCTGCGACACATGGTGCTTGAATTGCCCCCATGACCTTGGGTTCTACGTTGTAGCCTATGCTTATCTGGTAGCATTTTCGGCTCTTAAATAAATGTAGATTTGTTCGTCGCTTAGGATCTTAGATCCTTTGGATTAAAAACCAATAAAAGCATTTACTGTTTGGTATTCAAGAAATAAATGTCCTTACTGAACTCTACCCAAATAGGATATCCTAGGTGTTCCAACCGCACCACAACCACCTTGACCTATCAGGATTATGTTATTTTTATCTTGAATGCTTATTAGGGGGCGGGGTCAGGTCTTGCCTTTTGTCTTATACATAAATCAGCCTGCGCTCGATGGACTAAGGACAATACTCTTTCACTTTTTCCAGGTAAGCGTCCGGCGAACCCGTCTTGAGCCCCCGGCCGGCCGCTGGCGATAGTGTCCACCTATTCATAAGTGGACACCTAATATGACACTGCTAAGACCACCGGAAGCCCCACATAAGCGTCGCCGCTTCACTGCCGAGTTTAAAGCCGGGATCGTGGCGGATTGCCAGCAACCAGGGGCATCGGTCGCCCGGATTGCCCTGGACCACGGACTCAACGCCAACCTGGTCCATAAATGGATCCGAGCGTCGCGGCAACCGTCGCCATCCCCGTCTTTCTTGCCGAT
>NZ_KB899099.1 GCF_000378045.1 Marinobacterium rhizophilum DSM 18822 | reverse complement strand
GGTTTAAAAGCCCGTCACTCACTCCTTTGTGTGCACCGCCTGAAAGCGGGCGAACTGCTGTTGCGCGCGGGGCTCGGGTGGTGAAAACCTGTTCGGTGCAGGATGATACCTGCGCCGCTATCCCCGCAATGCTGGAGCTGGACCTGAGCCAGGTGCAGCGCGCCTGGGGGGAGTAGGAGCTCGCTCCGCGAGCGAAAAGCCGCGGTGGCGGATCAAGTTCGCCCGAAGACCGGGCTCCCTCGGGTTTAAAAGCCCGTCACTCAGTCCTTTTTGTTCGCCGCCTGAAAGCGGGCGAGCTGCTCAGCGCTGGCTTCCTGCTGGTGCTTTTCCTTCCAGTCGGCGTAGGGCTCGCCGTACACGAGTTCACGGGCCTGCTCGTAGTCGATGTCTTCGTTGCGCTGCGCTGCGGCGGCGACATACCACTTCGACAGGCAGTTACGGCAGAAGCCGGCCAGGTTCATCAGGTCGATGTTCTGGACGTCCTTGCGCTGGTCCAGATGTTCCAGCAGGCGGCGAAAAACGGCGGCTTCTATTTCTGTGCGGGTTTGCTGATCCATGTTGTCTTCCTGTGCTGATTGCCGGCGTTTGTCGTTAAGAGTCGCCGGTGTCAAGTTGGTGCGCATGCCGGCGGTTTTATTCGGCGTGGCCGGTTTGGCAGTTAGTGTTCCTGCTGAATCTGTTCGTCCAGCTGGCGGCAGATGGTTTCCTGCAGCCGGTGGCACAGTTCCGGGTCGCTGATGGGTTGCTCGTTGGCGTCGGTGATAAAAAAGTAATCCTCCACGCGCTCGCCGATGCTGGAGATCTTTGCCTTGCGAACAGAGATGCCAAATTCGACAAAGATACTGCCAATGCGGGCCAGCAGGCCCGGTCGGTCAGGGCTGCTGACTTCCAGTACTGTTTGTTGCATGACCGGATCATTGCTGATGGTGACCCGGGTCGGCGTTGTAAACAGCTTGAGGGCGCGGGATACGCGGCGCTGGACTATCTCGGGATAGTCGTCCGGGTCGTCCAGCTCCTCCACCAGGGTATGCCTGATATTGGCCAGGTAGTCGGGGTTTTCCGACAGGGGCAGGTTGTCTTCGGTGAGTACCGAATAGGTGTTGAGGGTGCGGCCGTCGTCGGTAACGATGATGCGCGCATCCTGGATGCTGAGGTGCAGCTGATCCAGTGTGGCCACGGTGGCCGGGAACAGGTTGGGCAGGTCTTCGCTGTAAATGAATATTTCGGTGGCGCCCTCGTAGACCCGGTAGGAGGTCTTCTTCACCAGCACCAGGGGGAGCTTGTCCTTGCCATGCTCGAGGATGGCCTCGGTATGCCAGGCGACATTAAGGGCATCTTCGCGCAGGAAGTAGTCGTTGCCGATATTGCTCCAGAGTTCCCGTACCTCTTTTTCGTGCACGCCCTTGCGACGCAGGGCCGCGAGGGCATCGGTCTGCAGTTCCTCGATGCGGTCCTCGATATTGACCGGATTTTCCAGGCCGCGGCGCAGTGCCCGCTTGGTTTCTGTATAGAGCTGGCGCAGCAAGGTCGCACGCCAGCTGTTCCAGAGGCTGTGGTTGGTCGCTTTGATGTCCGTCACGGTCAGGACATAGAGGTAATCGAGATGAATACTGTCTCCGCATTGCTTGGCGAAGCGGTGGATGACCTCGGGGTCCGAGATGTCACGGCGCTGCGCCGTCATGGACATCAGCAGGTGGTTGCGCACCAGCCAGGCGACCAGGTGGGAGTCCCACTTGCCGAGGTGATGGTTTTTGCAGAATTTCAACACGTCTTCGGCGCCGAGCTCCGAATGGTCTCCGCCTCGGCCCTTGGCGATGTCATGGTAGAGGCCGGCAATATAGAGCAGTTCTATCTTGGGCAGCTTGTTGACGATGCGATGGGCAATGGGGAACTGCTCGCGATAGTCGCTGTGACGCAGCTGGCGCATCTTCTGGATGACCTTGAGGGTATGGGCATCCACGGTATAGATATGGAACAGGTCATGCTGCATCTGGCCGACAATCTGGCCGAACTCCGGCAGGTAGCGGCCGAGTATGCCATAGCGATTCATGCGCTTGAGTTCTGTGGAGACCCCGTCGGGCGAGCGCAGCAGTTCCATGAAAAGCGACGTGTTGCGAATGTCGGCTCGGAACTTGTCATCGATCAGGTGACGATGATCGCGAATCAGCTTGATGGTCGAGGCCCGAACGCCCTTGATAGCGGGGTTTTGGGCCAGCAGTACGAACAGCTCCATTAACGCAAACGGGTGGCGGGTGAAGGTGGTCGGGCTGCGTACCTCTATATAGTCGTTGTGAATGCGAAAGCGCTTGTTCAGTGGCTGGATACGCTGTTCGTCATCTGCCTTGAGGATGGCTTCATCGAAGTACTGCAGCAGCATGTCGTTGAATTCCGACATGGACTTGGCAATGCGATAGTACTTGCTCATGAATTGTTCGACGGCCAGGCCGTTCGGCTGGTCCTTGAAGCCAAAATACTCGGCCAGGGTACGCTGGTGGTCGAATAGCAGGCGGTCTTCGCGCCGCTTGCAGTGCATGTGCAGGGCGTAACGAACGGTCCAAAGGTAAAGCTCGCCCTTGTTAAGGATGTCGAGCTCGGATTCGGTCAGGAACCCGTGGTCCACCAGGTTGCGAATATAGGTTGCGCCAAAATGGCGTTTGGCCACCCAGCCGATGGTCTGCAGGTCGCGCAGGCCGCCCGGCGAGGTCTTGAGGTTGGGCTCAAGGTTGTATTCGGTGTTGTTGGTGCGTTCGTGGCGCTCGCGCTGCTCGTTAAGCTTGGCAAGGAAAAACTCGCGGTCAGTCCAGGCGCCTTCCGAGGTCACCCGCTCGTAAGTATCGAGCTGCAACTGGGGATTTCCCACCAGAGTGCGTGATTCGAGCAGGTTGGTGGCTATAGTGATGTCGTTGCGCGCTTCTTCATAGCATTCGTCCACACTGCGAACACTGGAGCCAATATCCAGAGACATGTCCCACAGCAGTGTCAGAAAGCCGCTGATGCTGTCCTGGGCTGTTTCCGCTTCGATGCCGTTGAACAGTATCAGGATATCGACATCCGAATGCGGGTGCAGCTCGCCGCGGCCGTAGCCGCCGACTGCAACCAGCGCAATTTGCTCCTCGTCTGGCCATTCAAACAGGTTCCAGGCGGCGCAGAGTACCTGGTCAATAATCCAGGCGCGGCCGTAGATCAGCTTGCGAATGTCTTCCCCGTCCCGAAAGCGCTGATGCATGCGTTCCTGGGCGTCCCTGATGGTCTTTTTAAATATGGGTATCGCGGACCGGGCCTCGCCCAGTGCGCGGTGAAACGCTGCAACATCCAGCAGCGGGGTGTCGTCAGGAGCGGGGATCGACATGGGCTTGGGCTGCCTCTCAGTAAGTAATCAGAGTGATTCTTCAGAACGCAGGGTCAGAACTTCATGACCATCGGCGGTAACGAGGATCATGTGTTCCCACTGGGCAGAAAGGCGACGGTCCACGGTTTCAACGGTCCAGCCGTCTTTTTTGGACAGTTTTACATGGCGTTTGCCGGCGTTGATCATCGGCTCGATGGTGAAAATCATGCCTTCGCGCAGTTCCACGCCGGTGCCCGGGCGGCCATAGTGCAGTACCTGGGGGTCTTCGTGAAATTCAAGACCGATGCCGTGACCGCAGTATTCCCGTACCACCGAGTAGTGGTTGGCCTCGGCGTGCTGCTGAATCACATGTCCAATATCGCCCAGGTGAGCGCCGGGTTTGACCATGGCAATGCCCTTGTACATGCATTCCTGGGTAATATCTGCCAGGCGCTGGACATGGGGCGCGACCTTGCCGACGGCGAACATCTTGCTGGTATCGCCGTGGTAGCCGTCTTTGATGACGGTAATGTCGATATTGATGCTGTCACCGTTCTTCAGGGGCTTGTCATTGGGGATGCCGTGACAGACTACCTGGTTAACGGAAGTGCAGATCGATTTGGGGAAGCCGTGGTAGTTTAACGGCGCCGGAATGGCTTTCTGCTCGTTGACGATATAGTCGTGACAAATCTGGTTCAGCTCATTGGTGGTAACGCCGGGCTTTACGAACGGCTCGATCATCTCCAACACTTCAGCAGCCAGACGGCCGGCAATGCGCATTTTTTCGATATCTTCGGGTGTCTTGATGCTGATAGTCATGGCGTCTCGTCGTGATTCTTCATTCATGTGCTGCCGGCGATGCGAAGGTGCCGGCCAAGTATTGGGATTGTAGCGAAATATGCTCCCCGAGCGAAAGCCGAGCTTCAAAAACGGCCTCTGCTATGGTATAAATCCGCCTCCCTAAAAGCACCCTAGCTATTGGGGAATATCGCCACACACGTATCGACACAGTTTCCAGGGTGCCGCTCGCGGTTGGACGCTGGGATACGTGGAGGTTTAACCCATTAAAAATCAGGAAGTTTTATCAGATGGCAAAAGTCACTATGCGTGACCTGCTTAAGGCAGGCGTTCACTTTGGTCACCAGTCTCGCTACTGGAACCCGAAAATGTCCAAGTTCATTTTCGGCGCACGCAACAAGATCCATATCATCAACCTCGAGCACACCCTGCCGGCCCTGAATGGTGCCCTGGATGTGGTTAAAGGTATGGCCACCAACAAGAACAAGATCCTGTTCGTTGGTACCAAGCGTGCAGCTAGCAAGATCGTCCAGGAAGAAGCCAGCCGTGCAGGCATGCCGTATGTCAACCATCGCTGGTTGGGTGGCATGCTGACTAACTACAAAACCATTCGTCAGTCCATCCGTCGTCTGCGTGACCTGGAAATCCAGGCCAATGACGGCACCTTCGCCAAGCTGACCAAGAAAGAAGCTCTGATGCGTCAGCGCGAAATGGAAAAGCTGGAACGCTCCATTGGCGGTATCAAGGAAATGGGCGGCCTGCCGGACGCACTGTTCGTGATCGACGTGGATCACGAGCGCATTGCTGTTAACGAAGCCAACAAACTGGGCATCCCGGTCATCGGCATCGTTGATACCAACAGCAACCCGGACGGCATTGATTATGTCATCCCGGGCAACGATGACGCTCTGCGTGCTATTCAGATCTACGCCAAGGCTGCAGCTGATGCCTGCGTCGAAGGTGCTGAACAGGGCGGTGCTAAAAACGAATTCGTTGAAGTAGAAGAGTCGGCTGGCGAGTAATCGGCCTGTCGAGCAGACTGAATAGTCTCTTCGTACTTGCATAAGGGGGGCTCTGCTCCCCTTTTTTGAATTTGAATCAATGCGTTAATACGTGAATAGATGGGGAAAAACGACATGGCTAACTTCTCTGCTGCGCTGGTCAAGGAACTGCGTGAGCGTACCGGCCTGGGCATGATGGAGTGCAAAAAAGCACTGGCTGAAGCGAACGGCGACATCGAGCTGGCGATCGAAGATCTGCGCAAGGCGTCCGGTATGAAGGCTGCCAAAAAAGCAAGCCGTACAGCAGCTGATGGTGTGGTTGCCGTTAAAGTGGCCGACGACAACAGCTACGGTGTTGCGATCGAAGTTAACTCTGAAACTGACTTCGCTGCGCGCGATGCTGGTTTCCTGGCGTTTGTAGGCAAGGTGCTGGAACAGGCTTTCGCCACCAAGCAGACCGACGTTGCCGTGCTGATGGCCGGCGAGCTGGATTCTGCCCGTGAAGCTCTGGTACAGAAAATCGGCGAGAACATCTCCGTACGCCGTGTGATTCTGGTTGAAGGCAACACTGTTGGTTTCTACGTTCACAGCACCAACAAGCTGGCGGCCCTGGTTGCCCTGAGCGGTGGTGACGCTGAACTGGCTAAAGACATTGCCATGCACGTGACCGCCGTTAATCCGCAGGTTGTCAGCAAGGACGACATGCCGGCTGAAGTTGTTGCGAAAGAGAAAGAAATCATCCTGGCGCAGCCGGATATGGCCAGCAAGCCGGCAGAAATCGCCGAGAAGATGGTCATGGGCCGTATCGCCAAGTTCCTGGCTGAAAACAGCCTGGTTGAGCAGGCGTTCGTTAAGAACCCTGAGCAGAAAGTGGGTGAGCTGGTTAAACAGGCGGGCTGTGAAGTGCTGTCTTTTGTTCGCGTTGAAGTGGGCGAAGGCATCGAAGTTGAAAAAACCGACTTCGCCGCTGAAGTTGCCGCTCAGCTGAAAGGCTGATTGCAATTTGTTACACAGATTGCGCCTTTCTGGCGCAATCTTCCTCCTTGCTACACTGATTTGATCTCATTTGAGCGGAGACTTCTCGATGGCTGCCAGTGACAGACACTCCAGATACAAACGTATTCTCCTCAAGTTGAGCGGCGAAGCCCTGATGGGTGACGATAATTTCGGTATCGACCCCAAGGTTCTGAACCGCATGGCGCTGGAAATCGGCCAGTTGGTTGGCATTGGCGTGCAGGTTGGTATGGTTATCGGCGGGGGCAACCTGTTTCGCGGCGCGGCGCTGAGTGCTGCCGGCATGGACAGGGTCACCGGAGATCATATGGGTATGCTGGCCACCGTGATGAATGCTCTGGCAATGCGTGATGCGCTGGAGCGCAGTAATATTGATACTCGTGTCATGTCTGCCATCCCGATGAGCGGTGTTGTGGATCACTATGATCGCCGTAATGCCATGCGCTACCTGAATCAGGGCGATGTCGTGATCTTCGCTGCCGGTACCGGTAATCCCTTTTTCACCACTGACTCTGCGGCCTGTCTGCGGGGGATCGAGGTGGAAGCGGATGTGGTGCTCAAGGCAACCAAGGTGGATGGCGTCTATACCGCGGATCCGATGAAGGACCCGCAGGCAAAGCGTTATGTGCATCTCAATTATGACGAAGCTATTGAAAAACAGCTTGGCGTAATGGATCTCACGGCCATTTGTCTGACGCGCGACCATCAGATGCCGGTGCGGGTGTTTAACATGAACAAGCCCGGTGCTTTGGTTAACCTGGTTGTGGGTGGTGATGAAGGCACCCTGATAGACGGCGCTGAAGGAGTAGGAGAAAAATATGCTGAATGAAATAGTTAAAGACGCGCAAGAGCGCATGGCCAAGAGTGTTGATTCTCTGGTTGAGCACTTCAAACGAATTCGTACAGGTCGTGCTCATCCGAGCATCCTGGATTCACTGACCATCAGCTATTACGGCAGCGATGTGCCTGTTACCCAGGTGGCTAACGTAAGTGTCGAGGACTCTCGTACGCTGGCGATCAACCCGTGGGAAAAGCAGATGGTTGCAGTGATCGAAAAAGCGATCATGAAATCCGATCTGGGGCTGAACCCCTCCACCAATGGCGACACCATTCGCCTGCCGATGCCTGCACTGACCGAGGAAACCCGCAAGGGCTACATCCGTCAGGCACGCCAGGAAGCGGAGAATGGTCGCGTTGCGATCCGTAACGTGCGTCGTGATGCGAATGGCACGATCAAGGATCTTCTCAAGGATAAGGACATCACCGAAGACGAAGGTCGTCGGGCAGAAGACCAGGTGCAGAAACTCACGGACAAGTACGTTGCTGAAGTAGACAAGCTGCTTGAGCAGAAAGAAACGGACCTGATGGAAATTTGATGGCCGCCAGGCGCCCGGTACCTGGGTGTCGGGTGCCCCGCGATTTGTCTTATGTCGGTGAATAATATTTCCAATAATACTTTGGGCACGGAGTTGCCGCGTCATATTGCCGTTATCATGGATGGCAATAACCGTTGGGCCAAGGCCCGTCGTCTTCCCGGTCTAGCCGGTCACCGTGCGGGTGTCGAGAGCGTTCGTCAGGTGATTGAGGGCTGCATCGAGCAGGGCGTGGAGTCCCTGACGTTGTTTGCGTTCAGTAGTGAAAACTGGCAGCGTCCGGCACTCGAAGTCAAAGGGCTGATGGAATTATTCATGCGCGCGCTGGAGCGTGAGGCGCGCAAACTGGAAAAAAATGGCATTCGCCTGCGCATTATCGGTGATCGCAGCCGCTTTAGCGCCTCTTTGCAGCGCAAGATGGACGAGGTCGAGGCACTCACGGCCGGCAACAATACCCTCAACCTGAATATCGCCGCCAACTACGGCGGGCGCTGGGATATTGCCCAGGCCGCTGCGGCGATCGCCAGGGATTGCGTTGCCGGTACGCTGAATCCTGATGCAGTGGACGAGAGCCTGTTCGATCGTTACTGCTGCCTGTCAGATCAGCCCAAGCCCGATCTGTGTATCCGTACAGCCGGCGAGCAGCGGATCAGTAACTTTCTGTTATGGCAGCTGGCTTACAGCGAACTCTATTTCGCGAACTGTTTCTGGCCTGATTTTGGTAAGGATGAGTTGAATGCGGCCATCAGAGACTATAGTGGCCGTCAGCGCCGCTTTGGAAAGACCAGTGAACAGATAGAGGCGGAACGCGGTGCTTAAGCAGCGACTACTCACGGCTTTGGTGCTTGCACCGCTCACGCTGGCAGGGGTCTTTCTGTTGCCGCTTTCGGGCTTCGAGCTTTTCGTGGCAGGCGCCATGTTGCTGGGGGCCTGGGAGTGGAGCCAGCTGGCGGGGTTCGAACGCCTGCTATCTCGCCTTGTCTTCAGCGCCGGTCTTGGTGTGCTGCTTGGGCTTTGTATTGTCATCAAGCCCTGGGTGCCAGTACAGGTGCTGATGCTGATCAGTGTGCTGTTCTGGCTGCTGGCGCTGTATTGGGTGGTGAACTATCCGAATGTCGACGTCTGGCATGCTCGCGGCAGTCGTCTGGTCATCGGTTATCTGGTGTTGCTCACCAGCTGGTTTGCATTGGTGGAACTTAAACGGCTGGATCAGGCTGGTGTGCTGATACTGCTGTTACTGTTGCTGGTGTGGGCGTCGGATGTTGGTGCCTATATCAGCGGTAAAACCTGGGGGCGTAAAAAGCTGGCGCCCAGTGTCAGTCCCGGCAAGACCCGCGAAGGTTTGTGGGGTGGGTTGTTTTGCTGCGTGCTGGTGGGAGCGGTTTATGGCCTGAGTCGTGAACTCCCGATGCTTCAGCTGGTCTACCTCGTCGTGCTGTCCCTGTGTACTGGTCTCGCATCTGTATTGGGCGACCTCTTCGAGAGCATGCTCAAGCGCCATCAGGGCATCAAGGACAGTGGTTGCATGTTGCCAGGACACGGTGGTGTACTGGACCGAATTGATAGCCTGATGGCGGCCGCTCCGGTATTTGTGCTTGGGATGTGGCTGATTGCCTGAGGCCTGGCTGGAGTTCTGATGAGTATTCTGTATACCTTGCTTGCCACCCTGGTTACCCTGGGTTTATTGGTCACCATCCATGAGTGGGGTCATTTCTGGGTGGCTCGGCGTTGTGGTGTCAGGGTGCTGCGTTTTTCCGTCGGTTTTGGCAAGCCGCTGTGGTCCCGGCGTGATCGCCAGGGCACCGAATATGTGGTGGCGGCGATACCGTTGGGCGGCTATGTACGGATGCTGGATGAGCGCGAAGAGGCTGTACCCGAGTCGCTACGTTCGCAAGCCTTTAACAACAAGCCGCTGTGGGCTCGCAGTGCCATTGTGGCGGCAGGCCCCTTGGTCAATCTCCTGTTTGCCGTGCTGGCTTACTGGTTCATGTATGTCAGCGGCGTCAATACGGTGGCGCCGGTAATCGGGCAGGTCCTGCCCGGTACGCCGGCTTATGAAGCCGGTGTTGAGGCCGGTGGCGAAGTGGTGGGGCTTGGGTCCCACAGTCTGCACTCCTGGGAAGAGCTGAATCTGCGTCTGGCCTCGCATATCGGCGAGACTCGTACGCTGTCGCTACGCGTACGTTATGATGACGCTGCATCGCCAGTGACCTATCCGCTGCATCTGGATGCCTGGCAGGTGGACATCGAGCGCGAGAGCCCACTGCGTGCACTGGGATTAAGGCCTTACCAGCCGCCAGTGCCGGCCATACTCGGACAGCTGCTGGAAGACGGTCGCGCGGCGGCGGCCGGTTTGCAAACCGGCGACCGGGTGCTGAGTATTGATGACGCCCCTGTCGATGACTGGATGGCGTTGGTGGAGCTTGTTCGCGCAAGCGCCGGCAAGTCGTTGCAACTCGTTGTTGAACGTGACGGCCGCAGGCTCGAAATTGAGCTGACGCCGGAAGTGCGCGACAGCGAGGCCGGTCCCATCGGCTATATAGGCGCGGGCGTAGAGCCGGTGAGCTGGCCCAAGGAACTGGAGCGCACGTTAAGTTATGGGCCTGTTGATGCGCTGGGTGTGGCGGTCGCTAAAACCGGCCAAATGATCGGCTTAACGCTTGAATCCATCTGGAAAATGCTCGAGGGCGTGATCTCGGTAAAAAACTTGAGCGGCCCGATCACCATTGCTAAAGTGGCTGGGGCTTCGGCGGCCTCCGGGCTCGAGTCCTTTGTCAGCTTCCTGGCATATCTGAGTATTAGTCTTGGGGTGCTCAATCTGCTCCCGATCCCGATGCTTGATGGCGGACACCTGTTTTACTATGGTCTCGAGGCGTTGCGTGGCAAGCCCGTTAGCGAGCGTGTACAGATGTTCGGGCTCAGAATTGGTATGGCCTTATTGTTTACCCTGATGGCAGTTGCAATCGTTAATGACCTGATGCGGCTGTAGAAATGGCATGGTTGCCTGTTTTATTGATGGAATAAGAAGTAGTTCATGAAATTCAGACTGGGACTTCTTTTCTCCCTGATATGTTGGGGGAGTCTGGCGCACGCCGCCATTACACCTTTTACCGTAACCGACATCCGTCTTGAGGGGCTGCAGCGGATTGAGCCTGGGAATGTGTTTCGCAACTTCCCGATTGCCACCGGCGATCTGATCACGCAGTACGATCTGACGCGGGCCTCGCGGCAGTTGTTCAGCTCCGGTTACTTCGACGACATTGAATTGCTGCGCGACGGTGATGTACTGGTATTGCGCCTGAAAGAGCGGCCGTCGGTGAGTCTGATCCGCCTTGAGGGCAACAAGGTACTCAAGGAAAAGGATCTGCTCGATGGTCTGAAGCAGAGCGGCCTGCAGGAAGGTGAAGTTTTCAAGCGCGCAACGCTGGATAGAATTCAGCTGGATCTGCAGCGCCTCTATGTCGCCCAGGGGCGCTATGGTGCTGCGGTGTCCGCCGAGGTTGAGTCGCTGCCGGGTAACCGGGTGGCGCTGAATATTGATATCCGCGAAGGCGAAGTCGCAACCATTCAGCACATCAACGTGGTTGGCAACCAGGTCTTTGACGACGCGACGCTGAGCGAACTGTTCGAACTGAAACTACCAAGTTTCTGGAGCTTTATCACCGACGACGACCGCTATTCACGCGAGAAATTGTCCGGCGATATCGAGCGCCTGCGTTCCTGGTATCTTGACCGCGGTTATATCAACTTCTCGGTCGATTCGACCCAGGTCAGCATTTCGCCCGACAAGAAAGACGTTTACATCACCGTGAACGTCACCGAAGGCGAGCAGTTCCGGGTACGGGACGTCGATCTGGCCGGCAACATGCCTGTGGCGCGCGAAGAACTGGAAGCCCAGCTGCAGGTTGAACCCGATCAGGTGTTTTCCCGCCAGCGCATGACCGATTCCCAGGAACGCCTGGTACGCAAGCTCGGTGACAATGGCTACATGTTTGCTAACGTCAGCCCGGTACCGACACTGCACGAGGACGATAACAGCGTATCGCTGCGGTATTTTATTGAACCAGGCCAGCGTACCTACGTACGCCGTATCCTGATCAAGGGCAACACGACGACTGCCGATGAGGTTGTGCGACAGCAGTTGACCCAAATGGAGGCGGGTCTTGCCTCCGCCGAGAACATTGAAAACTCCAAAGAGCGCCTGTCGCGCACCGGCTATTTCAAGTCGGTGGACGTGCAGACACGTCCGGTGCCGGGCACCAACGATCAGGTGGATGTCGAATACACCGTGGCTGAACAGCCGTCAGGTCAGTTTACCGCCGCAGTGGGTTTCTCCCAGAGCGACGGCATTATCCTGCAGCTGGGTGTGCAGCAGGACAACTTCTTCGGCAGCGGCAAGAAGGTGGGCTTCAACCTGTCCAACAGTGCCACCCTGACCGAATACAGCTTCAACTACACCGATCCGTTCTTTACCGTTGACGGTGTCAGTCGTGGCTTTGACGTCTTTTACCGCGAGCGGGACTTCGACGAGGACGATGTCAGTAGCTACACCACCGATGAATACGGTGCCGGCGTCAATTTCGGCTACCCGATCGATGACTATCAGCGTCTGAGCTTTGGCGCCGGTTTCGAGTCGGTCAGCATCAATACCTTCAGTTCTACGGCTGAAGAAGTTACGCAGTTCATTACTAAGGAAGGTGACAATACCTACCTGAACTGGCTGTTGCGGGCATCCTGGTCGGATAACCACCTGAACCGCGGCATTTTCCCGACCCGGGGTTATACCCAGAGCCTGTCGCTGGAAGCAGCGGTGCCGGGCAGTGACCTGAGTTACATGAAGGGCCTCTACCGTGCCGAATATTTCAAGCCGCTTAACAGCGTTGAAAGCTGGGTGCTCGGTGCCGGTGGCCGTATCGGTTATGCCGACAGTCTGGGCGGTAACAGCTATCCGTTCTTCAAGAACTACTATGCCGGCGGCCTGAAGACGGTGCGGGGTTACAAAAACAACTCGCTGGGTCCGCGTGATTCCAACGATGATCCCTTTGGCGGTAACGTGCTGGCGGTGGGCTCCATGGAGCTGATTTTCCCGACACCCTTTATCGATGATCAGTCGGGCTGGCGCACGCTGGCCTTCCTGGATGCCGGTAACGTCTATACAACGGACTGCCTGACGGGCTCGACCAATTGCAGCAGTGGTGTCGATTTTGGTGACATTCGCTACTCGGTGGGGATGGGGCTGAGCTGGCTGACCCCGGTGGGGCCGCTGTCGATTGCACTGGCAGTGCCGCTGAATGATCAGGGTGAAGACGATACTGAATTCTTCCAGTTTGCTCTTGGACAGACCTTTTAAGGACTTATGATGAATGTAATTCGTGGCATGCTACTGGTACTGGTTGCCGTATTTTCTCTGCAGGCGGCGGCTGAATCTATAGCTGTGCTGAGTGTTGAAGAAGCCTTGCTTAAATCCGAGGCTGCGGCCACCTTCCGGGAAGAGCTCAAGCGCGAGCTGGCTTCCGAGGAAAAACAGGTGGTCGAGATGGAAAAGCAGGCCAAAGCGTTGCAGGACAAACTGCGCAAAAACCAGGGTCTGCAGTCCGATGACGACGCCAAGCAGATGGCGTTGCAGTTCCAGAAGGCCTACGGTCAGTATCAGAAGATGGGGCAGGAGCTGCAGCAGAAACGGGCCGAGCGTGAGCGCGGTTTCCTGACTGAAATGCGTCCCAAGCTGGACCAGATTATTCGTGATCTGATCAAGCAAAAAGACATCGATGTAGTGCTGGCCAAGCAGGCCACAGTATTTATTCGCACAGAACTCGATATCACCCCGTTGGTCATCGAACAGCTGAACAAGCTCTAGGCGCCCCGATGGTGGGTACTCGGACTATCAGGCTTCAGGATGTTGCCGACCTGGTCGGCGGCGAGGTTCACGGAGACCCGGATTACGTGGTCTCCGGCCTTGCAACTCTGCAATCAGCTGGCCCCGGCCAGCTTTCGTTTTTTGCCAATGGTCGCTATCTGTCCCAGCTTCGTGCCAGCCAGGCCGGGGCGGTAATGGTGCGGGCCGAGCATCTTGATGCAGTGCCCCAGGCGGCCATTCAGGTGGAGCACCCCTATCTGGCCTATGCTCGGGTCAGCCAGCTGTTTGACTGGCGCAGTCCTTCGTTACCCGGTGTGCATTCGACAGCAGTACTGGCCGACAGTGTTCAGCTGGATCCTTCCGCCGAGGTGAGTGCCCAGGCGGTGATCGGTGCCGGATCCGTTATTGCCGCCGGGGCGTTCATCGGACCGCATGCCGTGATTGGCGCCGGTTGCCATGTGGGTGAAAACAGCCGCGTCGAAGCGGGCGTGGTGTTGTATGATGGCGTCACGCTGGGGGCGCGCTGTATCGTTCATTCCGGGGCTGTGCTCGGTGCTGATGGCTTTGGCTTTGCACCTGATGCCGGCCGCTGGGTGAAAATCTGTCAGCTGGGTGGCGTCAGGATCGGCGATGATGTTGAGATTGGTGCCGGTGCAACGATCGACCGGGGGGCGCTGGACGACACCTGTATTGGTGATGGCGTGAAACTGGATAACCAGGTCCAGATCGCGCACAACGTGCAGATTGGCGCAGGTACGGCGATTGCCGGATGTACCGCTGTTGCCGGAAGCACTAAAATCGGCGAGCGCTGCACCATTGCCGGTCTGTCGGGCATTACCGGCCACCTGAACATTGCCGCAGGGACGCATATTACGGCCATGTCGCTGGTGAGTAAGTCGATTACCCAGCCTGGTGTCTATTCGTCAGGCACGGGACTGCAACCGAACCAGAGCTGGAAGCGCAATGTCGTGCGTTTCAAACAGCTGGATGAACTGGCGCGTCGTGTTGCAAAACTGGAACAAAAAATTGAGCTTAATTCTATTGAAGGTCATAAAGAATGATGATGGACGTTAGGGAAATCCGGGAGTATCTGCCTCACCGATACCCTTTTCTGCTGGTTGACAGGGTACTTGAGCTGGAAGTGGGGGAGTCCATCGTCGCGATCAAGAATGTTTCGGTGAACGAGCCCTTCTTCACCGGGCATTTCCCGGATCATCCGGTCATGCCGGGTGTTCTCATCGTTGAAGCGATGGCGCAGGCGGCCGGCATCCTGGGTTTCAAAACCATGGACAAGAAGCCTCAGGACGGTTCAATCTATTACTTCGTTGGTGCTGATGATCTGCGTTTCAAGCGCCCCGTGGTACCCGGCGACCAGTTGCGTCTGGAAGCGCGCAAACTGTCCGAACGCAGGGGTATCTGGAAGTTTGCCGTACGTGCTTCGGTCGACGGTGATACTGTCAGCTCCGCAACCATTCTGTGTGCAGATAGAAAGGTGTAACCCTTGATCGACTCCCGCGCCATTGTTGATGCCAGTGCCAAGGTAGCGCCCGACGTGGAAGTCGGGCCCTGGAGTATCATCGGACCCGACGTGGAAATAGGTGAAGGTACGGTCATAGGCCCCCATGTTGTGGTTCGGGGCCCCACCCGTATCGGCCGGCACAACCGTATATTCCAGTTCGCCTCCATTGGCGAGGAATGCCAGGACAAGAAGTACGCTGGCGAACCGACTCGGCTTGAAGTGGGTGATCACAATGTTTTCCGTGAAGGTGTGACGGTTCACCGCGGGACTGTTCAGGATCAGAGTCTGACCCGTATCGGCAGTCATAACCTGTTTATGGCCAATACCCATGTGGCGCATGACTGCATGGTCGGGGATCACGTGATTCTGGCTAACAATGCGGCCCTGGCCGGACACGTACATGTGGGTGATCACGCCATTCTGGGTGGATTTACCGCCGTACATCAGTTCTGCCATATCGGTGCCCATGTCATGTGTGGTGCCGGCAGTGTCGTACTCAAGGATATTCCAGCGTATGTCATGGCCACCGGTAATACGGCGACACCGCACGGTATCAATACCGAAGGGTTGCGTCGCCGGGGCTATAGCCCCGAGGCCCTGCGCACCCTGCGCCAGGCCTACAAGGTGATCTACCGTCAGCGACTGACGCTGGAGCAGGCGCTGGAGCAGCTTGAGCAGATGCTTGGCAGCTGTCCCGAATTGCAATTGCTGATTGATTCGCTGCAGGCTTCGACCCGCGGCATTATACGGTAACGGCGGATGTCGCAGTCACTGCGTATCGGCATTGTTGCCGGCGAAGCCTCAGGCGACATCCTGGGGGCGGGCCTGATTGAAGCGCTGCGCCGGCGCTTTCCCGATCTCGAAGTCGAGGGCATTGGGGGTGATCTGATGATCGCCGCCGGCTGCCACTCGCGCTATCCGCTTGAACGGCTGTCGGTGATGGGGCTGGTCGAAGTGCTGGGTCGCCTGCCAGAACTGATGGGCATTCGCCGTGATCTGCGGCGCCATTTCACCGAGACGCGCCCGCATGTGTTTATCGGTATCGATGCGCCGGACTTCACCCTGAACCTCGAAGGCGCGCTGCGCCGCGCCGGCATTCCGACGGTGCACTATGTCAGTCCGTCGGTCTGGGCCTGGCGGCGCAAGCGGGTATTCAAGATTTTGCAGACCACCGACCTGATGCTGACGCTGTTTCCGTTCGAGGCGCGCTTTTATCAAGAGCATGGGCAGCGGGTCACCTTTGTAGGCCATCCGCTGGCCAGCCAGATTCCATTGCAGCCCGATACGGCCCAGGCGCGTGCAGATCTCGGCTTGGCGGCCGAGGCTGAGGTGGTGGCGCTGCTGCCCGGCAGTCGCGGCGGGGAGTTGAAGTACCTGGCGCGACCGTTTCTGGAGACGGCTCGCTGGCTCAAGCAACGTCGGCCGGAGCTGCGCTTTGTATTGCCGGCCGCCAACGAGACCCGCCTGCAGACACTGCGAGAACTGATCGACGCCGAGTTTGCCGATCTGCAGGTCGAGCTTTATCTGAAGCGGTCACGGACGCTGATGCAGGCGGCCGATGTCATTCTGATTGCCTCGGGCACGGCAACCCTGGAGGCCATGCTGCTGAAAAAGCCCATGGTGGTTGCTTATCGCATGGCCGGTCTAACGCACCGCATCCTGTCTCGCATGATAAAAAGCCGCTTCATTTCCCTGCCCAATTTGCTCGCCGACGCCCCCCTGGTGCCTGAAGTGTTGCAGGATGAAGTACGTCCCGAGGTTTTGGGGCCGCTGCTGTTACAGCAGCTGGAAGATACTGACCACGCGGCGATGCTGCGACAGCGCTTCGCCGAGATACATGAGCAGTTAAACTGCGAAGCCGACGAACGCGCCGCCGACGCCATCGTGCAGTTGCTCGCCGACAGGTCTCTGTAAATGGAGTTGCAGGGGTTTGATTTTTTCGGTGTCGAGCAGGCTGCCGGCAAGCACGTCGCCGGTGTCGATGAAGTGGGCAGGGGGCCGCTGGTGGGCAATGTTGTCGCGGCGGCGGTGATTCTGGATCCATCCCGCCCGATTGCGGGGCTGGCGGACTCCAAGGCGCTGAGCGAAAAGAAGCGACTGCAACTGCATGCTGAAATCTGCGACAAGGCGCTGGCCTGGTGCGTGGCTTCTGCCAGTCCTGCTGAAATTGATACCCTGAACATTCTGCATGCCACCATGCTGGCCATGCAGCGGGCGGTTGCCGGTCTGGCCATCGCGCCGGATTTTGCGCTTATCGATGGCAATCGATGTCCGTCACTGGCGTGCCCCAGCGAGCCTGTTATCAAGGGTGATGCCAAGGTACCGGCCATCAGTGCCGCCTCGATCATTGCCAAGGTAGTGCGCGACCAGGAAATGGCCGAGTTGCATCGTCTGCATCCTGACTATGGCTTTGCGCAACACAAGGGTTACCCGACGCAGGCTCATCTTGCCGCGCTGCGTCGTCTGGGCCCCTTGCCTGAACATCGCCGCAGTTTTCGCCCGGTGCGCGAGCTGCTGCAACCCGGAGACTGAGTACCCATGGCAACACCTCAATTCGTTCACCTGCGTCTGCATACCGAGTATTCCCTGGTCGATGGACTGGTGCGGGTCAAGGAAGCGGTCGCAGCGGCCAAGGCGGCCGGCATGCCCGCGGTGGCGGTGACCGATCAGAGCAATCTGTTTGCCACGATCAAGTTTTACAAGGCGGCCCTGAACGCCGGCATCAAGCCCATTTGCGGCGTTGATGTGCACGTCATGAACGAATCGGATCCCAGTGGCGAGCCCTATCGCATGACGCTACTGGTGCGCAACGGCAAGGGCTATCGCAACCTGATGGAGCTTGTGTCGCAGGCTTATGCCGAAGGCCAGAATATCGTCAGTGAAAAGGCGATACTGAAAAAGGCCTGGATCCGGGAGCGGTCCGAAGGCCTGATCGCGCTGTCGGGCGGGCGACTCGGGGAGGTTGGCCGGGCGTTGCAATCCGACAAGGCGTCCCCGATAGACGTGCTGCGCGAATGGATGGCGATATTTCCGGATAACTATTACCTGGAAGTACAGCGCACCGGGCGTCAGGGCGAAGAGGAGCTGGTGCATGCGAGTGTCGCCATGGCCCACGAAACCGGTTGCCCGCTGGTGGCCACCAACGAGGTGATGTTCCTGACGGCAGAGGACTTTGAGGCCCATGAGGCCCGTGTCTGCATCAACCTCAGCCGCACCCTGGATGACGCCCGGCGGCCGCGGGATTACAGCGATCAGCAGTATTTCCGCTCGGCGGCCGAAATGCACGAATTGTTCGCCGATATTCCCCAGGCGCTGGAAAACAGTGTCGAAATAGCCCAGCGCTGCAACGTCGAAATCGAGATGGGCACCTACTATCTGCCGCGCTTCCCGGTACCGGAAGGCATGCTGATGGACGACTACTTCCGTCAGGTGAGTTTCGATGGTCTGGAGGAGCGGCTGGAAATCCTGCTCGATCGCAATGATCCGGATTATGCAGCCAAGCGTCAGGTGTACATTGACCGGCTCGAGTTCGAGCTCGAAATCATCATCCAGATGGGTTTTCCCGGCTACTTCCTGATCGTGATGGACTTCATCAAGTGGGGCAAGGAAAACGGCGTACCGGTGGGGCCAGGGCGTGGTTCGGGTGCCGGCTCCCTGGTGGCGTACGCGCAGAAGATCACCGATCTGGATCCGCTCGAATATGATCTGCTGTTCGAGCGCTTCCTGAACCCTGAACGTGTTTCCATGCCTGACTTCGATATCGATTTCTGCATGGATAACCGTGACAAGGTTATCGACTATGTGGCCCGTACCTACGGGCGTGATGCGGTATCGCAGATCATTACCTTCGGCACCATGGCCGCCAAGGCGGTGGTGCGTGACGTGGCGCGTGTACAGGGCAAGCCGTTTGGCCTGGCGGACCGGCTGTCCAAGCTGATTCCGTTTGAAGTCGGCATGACGCTTGGCAAGGCCTGGGAGCAGGAATCCCAGCTGCGTGAATTCGTTGATTCCAGCGAAGAAGCGCAGGAAATCATGGAAATGGCCTACAAGCTGGAAGGGGTGACCCGCGGTGTGGGCAAGCACGCCGGTGGCGTGGTGATCGCACCGACCAAGCTGACCGATTTCGCCGCCACCTACTGCGATGAGGTGGGCGAGGGTCTGGTAACCCAGTTTGACAAGAACGATGTCGAGGAAGCCGGGCTGGTCAAGTTCGACTTCCTGGGGTTGCGTACCCTGACCATCATCGATTGGGCACTTAAAACCATCAACAACATCCGTGTGCCCGCCGGCGAAGAGCCGCTGGACATCTCGCTGATCGACCTGGAAGACAAGACCACCTTCGACCTGCTGCAAAGCGCCGAAACCACCGCGGTGTTCCAGCTTGAGTCCAGCGGCATGAAGGATCTGGTACGCCGCCTCAAGCCCAGCCGATTCGAGGATATCGTGGCCCTGGTGGCGCTGTTCCGGCCTGGTCCGCTGCAGTCGGGCATGGTGGACGACTTTATCAACCGCAAGCACGGCCGCGCCGAAATGGCCTGGCCGCATCCGGATTATCAGCTCGACAGCCTGCAGCCCGTGCTGGAACCGACCTACGGCATCATCCTGTACCAGGAACAGGTTATGCAGATCGCCCAGGTCATGGCGGGTTATACGCTCGGCGGCGCCGACATGCTGCGTCGTGCCATGGGCAAGAAGAAGCCCGAGGAAATGGCCAAGCAGCGCGCGATCTTCCTTGAAGGTTGTGAGAGCCAGGGCATTGATCGGGACCTCTCGGGCAATATCTTCGACCTGGTGGAAAAATTTGCCGGCTACGGTTTCAACAAGTCGCACTCCGCCGCCTATGCGCTGGTGTCCTATCAGACCGCCTGGCTCAAGGCGCATTATCCGGCGCCCTTCATGGCGGCGGTTATCTCCTCGGATATGCAGAACACCGACAAGGTGGTTATCTTCATTGAGGAATGCCGCAACATGGGTCTCGCCCCGGCCGTGCCCGATGTAAACAGCAGCGAGTACATGTTTACGGTGAATGCGGCAGGGGAAATCGTCTATGGCCTGGGTGCCGTCAAGGGGGTCGGCGAAGGCCCCATTGAAGCCATTGTGCAGGCTCGTCAGGACGGCAAGGGTAATTTCAGCGACATTTTCGACTTCTGTCAGCGCGTGGGTGCCAAGAAGGTCAACAAGCGGGTTATGGAAGCGTTGGTCCGCTCCGGTGCACTGGATCGATTGGGGGCCAGCCGTGCGGTACTGTTCGAGGCCATACCCGATGCGCTGAAGGCTGCGGATCAGAGTGCCCGCAATCAGGACGCCGGCATGTTCGACCTGTTCGGTGAAATGCCGGTGGAAGAGGCCCATGAGCCGTATGCCGACTACTCCCGGGTGCGTGAATGGACCGACAAGGAGCGTTTGACCGGCGAAAAGGACACCCTGGGGCTCTACCTGACCGGCCATCCCATCGATGAGTATCAGAAGGAACTGGGTCACTTTGTCAGTAAGAAAATCTCCGAAGTGCAGCCTGCCCGTGGCCGTCAGCAGAGAATGGCGGGTCTCGTGGTGGATTTGCGTCTGAAGAAAACCAAAAAGGGTGACTCGCTCTGCTTTGTGACGCTGGATGACCGTACTGCCCGCATCGATGTGACCCTTTATGGCGAGGCGTATGAGCAGGCCCGCAGCAAGCTGAACAAGGATGCGGTGCTGATCATGGAAGGTGAGGTACTGCAGGATGACTACAACGGTGGCCTCAAGGTCAAGGGAAGCCGAGTGCTGGATATCAGCGAAGCCCGGGCGCAGTACGCGCAGTGCCTGGAAATCTGTGCAGACAGCCAGAGCCTCGGTGGGCGCAAGCTGCGCGAGCTGGCGGATGTGCTTAGCAGTCATCGGGGTAACGGCAGCATGCCCGTGACCTTGCGTTACAAACGCGTCGATGCAGAAGCCAGTTTGCCCCTTGGCGAGAGCTGGAAAGTGCAGGCCAGTGACGACCTTGTGCTCAAGCTCATGGACCGATTTGGTGCCAAGGCCGTGGCATTGCGTTACTGAGGCAGGGGATAACCCCGCCATGTGTGGGGTGGTTATCACAACATGCAACGGGTAGAATTGCCCGTTTATTGTTCTTCAAGAATGATCTTCAAGAAACCGAATTGCAGAGCGGAAGCAGACGCGAATGAACCCGAATTACCTCGAATTCGAACAGCCCATTGCTGAACTGGAAGCGAAGATCGAAGAGCTGCGTCATGTCGGCGATGACAGCGACATCAATCTGTCGGAAGAGCTCGGCAAGCTGAAGGAAAAAAGCCGCAACCTGACTGCGTCCATCTTCTCCAACCTGTCCGCCTGGCAGGTGTCGCAACTGGCGCGCCATCCCAAGCGACCTTATACGCTCGATTACGTCAGCCACCTGTTCGAAGATTTTGACGAAATTCACGGCGATCGGCATTTTGCCGACGATGCGGCCATCGTTGGCGGTATCGCCCGACTGGAGGGCAAGCCCGTGGTGGTGATCGGTCATCAGAAGGGCCGCGAAACCAAGGAAAAGATTCGCCGTAACTTTGGCATGCCCCGTCCTGAGGGCTACCGCAAGGCGCTGCGTATCATGGAAATGGGTGAGCGCTTCAAGATGCCGGTGCTGACCTTTATCGACACGCCGGGAGCTTATCCTGGTATTGACGCTGAAGAGCGTGGCCAGTCCGAGGCTATTGCGTTTAACCTGGCCAAAATGTCCTGCCTCAAAACGCCAATCATCTCTACCGTGGTGGGTGAGGGTGGTTCCGGCGGAGCCCTGGCGATTGGCGTCTGCGACAAGTTGCTGATGCTGCAGTACTCCACCTACTCGGTTATTTCGCCCGAAGGTTGCGCCTCCATCCTGTGGAAAAGTGCCGATCGTGCCGCGGATGCCGCCAAGGCGATGGGGATTACCTCCGGGCGTCTGCATGAGTTGGGACTGGTGGATCAGGTGGTCAGCGAGCCGTTGGGCGGGGCGCACCGGGATCCGGTACTGACCGCTGCCAACCTCAAGCTGGAGCTGCTCACGGCGCTGGAAAAATTCGAAGCCCTGCCGATTGAAGAGTTGCTGGCACGCCGTTACGAGCGCCTGATGTCCTATGGCCTCAGCAGCGACTGATTGCCTTTGATGAGGCGCTGAGATGCCGGCCGATGCGTTGCTGCATGCGTTTGAGCGGCAGCTGGCGGGCCATGGTGATGTTCAGCGCTGGCTGATCGCTTTTAGTGGCGGGCTGGATTCCCGGGTGCTGGCTGAGTTGGCCACCCGGGTACTGGACCCTTCCTGCCTCCTGTTGCTGCATGTCAATCATCACCTGCAAGCCGAATCCGATGCCTGGGCAGCGCACTGTGTTGCCCAGGCATCCTTGCTTGGGCTGGCGATCAAGGTGGTGGATGTCGCGCCGGTCTCGGCCTCCGAGGCGGATGCGCGGGAGGCACGCTACGAGGCCTTCGCACAGGAGCTGCGCTCTGACGACATGCTGTTGCTGGGGCATCATGCCGATGATCAGGCAGAAACCATGTTGTTGCGCCTGATTCGGGGGGCGGGCCCCAAAGGGCTGGCGGGCATGCCGCGCCAGCGTACACTCGGTGCTGGCCGGTTGCTGCGCCCGCTCCTGGAAATCACGCGCGACGAGCTGCAGGCCTGGGCCCGCGATCAGGGGCTTGGCTGGGTCGATGATCCTTCCAACAGTGCCGTTGATTACGACCGCAACTATGTCCGTCATCGTGTCATGGCGCCGCTGATCGAGCGCTGGCCCGGCGTGCAGGCGCGCATGGCGCTCAGTGGCGCTCTGCTGGATGAAACCGCCGGGTTGCTGGCAGACGTGGCGCGGGATGACTTTCGTGCCTGCCGAGGGCCGCAGGGCGGTCTGATGGGGGCGGCCCTGGGGGGCTTGTCACAGGCTCGTCAGCGCAATCTGCTGCGCCACTGGCTGGCCGAGCGCACCGGAGCAACGATCAACGGGCCACTGTTGACGCGTATTGAACAGGACGTGTTGCAGGCGGGGCGGGATCGCCAGCCGCAGCTGCGGGTCGGTGCGCATTGGCTGCGCCGTTATCGCGGCGACCTGTATCTGCTGTCGGAGCATCAGGTCACTGCGGCTGAGGCCTTGGTGTCCATTGAGCTCGTGCCTGGCGAGATCACGTTGCTGCATGGGTGTTTGTCTGTTGTGCAGGCCGCCAATGCCGGGCGCCCCGTTGCGCCGGGCGCTATCGTATCGGCGGGTATGGCGTCACTGGCGCTGCGCGCACTTGAGGGAATTGGCCTGCGCTACCGGCGCGAGGGGGAGCGCTGCCGGCCGGCAGGTCGCCGTGGCTCCCATCCGCTGAAAAAGCTTTTCCAGGAGTATGGGGTGCCGCCCTGGCTGCGTGATGCTTGGCCATTGCTGGTGTGTGGCGATGAGATCGTTGCTGTGCCCGGTCTTTGGGTGTGCGAGGGCTGGCAGGCTGTGTCCGGTGATGACGGATACTTTGTTGACTGGCATCCGGCCTGAGCGCTCTGTGTCGGTGCTGTAGCAACGGGCAAGGTTCCGATTGTCTGCAAGGGGGGCTTTTGCTATCCTGTAGCCCCATCTCGAGTTCGTAAAATTCCCGCATTTTTTCAACCTTCGACCATACAGGTTTTGCATGACGCGTTACATTTTCGTCACCGGTGGTGTTGTGTCCTCGCTGGGCAAAGGCATTGCATCCGCTTCCTTGGCTGCCATCCTTGAGGCCCGAGGTCTGAAAGTCACCATGCTCAAGCTGGATCCGTATATCAACGTGGATCCGGGGACCATGAGCCCGTTTCAGCATGGTGAGGTGTTCGTGACGGAAGATGGCGCCGAAACTGACCTGGATCTGGGTCACTACGAGCGCTTTATTCGTACCACCATGGGCCGTCGTAATAACTTCACCACGGGCCGTGTTTATCAGCATGTACTGCTCAAGGAGCGCCGTGGAGACTACCTGGGCGGCACCGTTCAGGTCATCCCGCACATTACCGACGAGATCAAGCGTCGCGTAATCGAGGGTGCCGGTGATGCCGATGTGGCGCTGGTCGAGATCGGCGGCACTGTGGGTGATATCGAATCCCTGCCGTTCCTTGAAGCGGTGCGTCAGCTCAAGGCGGAGCTGGGCTTTTCCCGCGCATTGTTCATGCACCTGACGCTGGTGCCCTATATTGCGACCGCCGGTGAGACCAAGACCAAGCCGACACAGCACTCGGTCAAGGAACTGCGTTCCATCGGTATTCAGCCGGACATTCTGGTGTGCCGTTCTGAACAGCCGCTGCCGATTTCGTCCCGTCGCAAGCTGTCCATGTTTACCAACGTGGAAGAGCGCGCCGTTATTTCCCTGCCCGATGCCAAAACCATCTATACCATTCCGCGCATGCTCAAGGATCAGAACCTCGACGATATCGTTGTTGAGCGCTTCCACCTTGATTGCCCGCCGGCAGATCTGAGCGAGTGGGATCAGGTCGCCGATGCGCACCTGAACCCCGAAGGCGAAGTGACCATCGCCATGGTCGGCAAGTACATGGAATTGCTGGATGCCTACAAGTCACTGATTGAGTCCATCTCTCATGCGGGCATCAAAGCACGCAAGAAGGTCAATATTCGCTACATCGACTCTGAAACCGTTGAGGAGGAAGGTGTCGGCGTGCTCAAGGGTGTCAGCGCAATCCTGGTACCGGGCGGTTTCGGCGAACGTGGCGTGGAAGGCAAGATCAAGGCGGTGCAGTATGCCCGCGAGAACAAGGTGCCCTATCTGGGTATCTGTCTGGGCATGCAGGTGGCTGTCATTGAATATGCCCGTAACGTTGCCGGTCTGGCCGATGCCAATTCAACCGAATTTGACCCCAAGAGTGCGCATCCGGTGATTGGTCTTATCACCGAGTGGACCACATCCGACGGCGATGTCGAGGTGCGTGACGAAAGCGTGGATCTGGGCGGCACCATGCGACTGGGTGCCCAGGAATGTCAGCTGCTGGAAGGCTCCAATGTGGCCCGTGCCTACGGTTCGACCCGTATTGTGGAGCGTCACCGTCATCGTTATGAAGTGAACAACAATTATGTTGCCCAGCTGGAAGAGGCCGGATTGCGTATCTCCGGACGTTCTGCGGATGGCGAGCTGGTGGAAGTGGTCGAGGTGCCGGATCACCCCTGGTTTGTTGCCTGCCAGTTCCATCCGGAATTCACTTCGTCGCCCCGCGATGGGCATGGTCTTTTCAGCGGATTTATTGAAGCCGCGCTGGCGCAGCAGGAGCTGGCGCAGCAGGCCAAGTAACGGTTTTCAGGACACATAATAAACGAGGAGTTTGATCCAAATGGCACAGATTGCGGATATCAAGGCGCGCGAAGTTCTGGATTCGCGTGGCAACCCCACGGTTGAAGCCGACGTGATTCTGGCGAACGGCGTGATCGGCAGCGCCTGCGCCCCATCCGGCGCCTCCACAGGTTCCCGCGAAGCGCTGGAACTGCGTGATGGCGACAAGTCCCGCTACCTGGGCAAGGGTGTGCTGAAGGCGGTTGCCGCCATCAACGGCCCGATCCGTGACGCGCTGCTGGGCAAGGATGCAACCGATCAGCGCGCTCTGGATAACATCATGCTGGCGCTGGACGGTACCGAGAACAAATCCAACTTCGGCGCCAATGCCATCCTGGCCGTGTCCCTGGCTGCTGCCAAGGCCGCCGCTGCTGCCAAGGGCATGCCACTGTATGCCCACATCGCAGAGCTGAACGGCACCGCCGGCCAGTACTCCATGCCACTACCGATGATGAACATCCTCAACGGTGGCGAGCACGCCGACAATAACGTCGACATTCAGGAGTTCATGGTGCAGCCGGTCGGCAGCCCGAGCTTTGCTGAAGCCCTGCGCTGCGGCGCCGAGATCTTCCACGCCCTCAAGGCCGTGCTGCAGGCGAAAGGCCTCAACACCGCGGTGGGTGATGAAGGCGGTTTCGCGCCGAACCTGGGCTCCAACGAAGAAGCGCTGGTGGTTATCCAGGAAGCGGTCTCCAAGGCCGGTTACACCCTGGGCAAGGATGTCACCCTGGCGCTGGACTGCGCCGCCTCCGAGTTCTACAAGAACGGCGAATACAACCTGGCCGGCGAAGGCAAGGTGTTCAATTCCGAAGGCTTCAGCGACTACCTGGCGCAGCTGGCCGAGACCTACCCGATCGTCTCCATCGAAGACGGCCTGGACGAGTCCGACTGGGACGGCTGGGCCTACCTGACCCGCAAGATCGGCAGCAAGGTACAGCTGGTGGGCGACGACCTGTTCGTCACCAACACCAAGATCCTCAAGGAAGGCATCGACAAGAGCATCGGCAACTCCATCCTGATCAAGTTCAACCAGATCGGCTCGCTGTCCGAGACCCTGGACGCGATCAAGATGGCCAAGGATGCCGGTTACACCGCGGTGATTTCGCACCGTTCCGGTGAAACCGAAGACACCACCATCGCCGATCTCGCCGTCGGTACCGCCGCCGGCCAGATCAAGACCGGTTCGCTGTGCCGTTCTGACCGTGTATCCAAGTACAACCGTCTGCTGCGCATCGAGGAAGAACTCGCAGGCCAGGCACCGTACAAGGGTCTGAAGGAAATCAAGGGTCAGGCCTAAGCCTGACCTTTCGCAAGCGGCTCACTCGCGGATCCGCTTGCAGCTCCAGCGCTCCGTTCGCCTTGGGTGAACGGGGCGCTCTGCCCATCTACCGAATTCCGGCATGTTTGCTGTTTCCAGTACCTGGAAGTCCTGGGGCCAGGGCTTAAGCCAATCTGTGTAACAGAAGGGCAGGACTGCAGCATCGAGTGTGTTACATTCTCCTAATCAATGTCAGGCAGCAGGATCGCGGCTGTCTTTTGTCCTGGCAGACGTCGTCTTTTCTGTCCGGCCGTGGGCCGGGATCGATCGCTCTGGAGTAAATCTTGTTTCGTTGGCTCATTATCCTTCTGGTGGTACTGGTGCTTGCACTGCAGTACCGTCTCTGGTTTGGCGAGGCGAACCTGCGGGAGGTACTGGCCCTGCGCGAGGCCATTAGCACACAGCAGCAGGACAACGAAAAACTGCTGGAGCGAAACCGCCAGCTTGAGGCGGAAGTACAGGACCTGAAGAAGGGCCTGGCTGCGCTGGAAGAGCGTGCTCGCAGCGAAATGGGCATGATTCGCGAGGATGAAACCTTTATTCAGCTCATTGAACCCCGTAGCGGATCCGCGCAATGACATCCGATAATTTGCAGTTCCCCACCGATTTTTGCTGGCTCCATGGCGAGCCTGGCGTCAGTGCCGAGATACGGCACGAAAACGCCGACTTTCAGGTTTTCGAGCAGCTGGGATTCGAGCCCGAAGGCGAAGGCGAACATGTTTTCCTCTATATTCGAAAAAATGGTGAAAATACCGACTGGGTTGCCCGTCAACTGGCGGGTTTTTGCCAGGTGTCGCCACGTGAAGTCAGCTACTCCGGCAAGAAAGACCGTCATGCCATCACCGAGCAGTGGTTCTGTATACGGCTTGGCGTGCATCGCAACATGACCTGGAGCCTGTTTGGCGGTGACAGCATTGAGGTACTCAAAGCCGTGCGCCACCCGCGCAAGTTGCGCCTGGGCGTGCACCGGGGCAATCGCTTTCGCCTGCGTCTGCGTGAGGTCAGCGACATGGATGCGCTGGAGCGGCGTTTTGCCCTGCTAGGCGAGGGTGTACCCAACTATTTTGGCGAACAGCGTTTCGGTTTTGGCTTTGGCAATGTTCACAAGGGTGTGGCCCTGATTCGCGGCGAGCTGAAAGAGCGTCAGCGTCACAAAAAGGGCCTGTACCTTTCGGCCGTTCGTTCCTGGCTGTTTAATCATCTTCTGAGCCAGCGCATTGCCGAACACCGCTGGGCGACAATTATGCCCGGCGACGTCCTGATGCTGGACGGCACGCACAGCTGTTTTGCAGCGCAGGCCGGGCAGGATGACCTGGTCACGCGGCTGGCCAGTGGTGATCTGGATCTGACGGGCCCGATGCCCGGCCTTGCCGGTCGCCTGCTGGGGGACGAGGCGGCGGCCTGGGAAAGCGAAACCCTGGCGGACTGGCAGTCGCTGATCGATGATTTGACCCAGCTTGGGTTGCGCTCAGAGCGTCGCAGCTTGCGGCTTCGACCACAGGGACTTGCGATGGAGCGCGAATCTGACCGACAATGCTGGCTTGAATTCGAGCTTCCCAGCGGTGCTTTTGCCACCAGTGTGCTGCGGGAGCTGTGCCATTTTCGTGTATCCCGCCCCGCGACAGGCTTGAGCACTGATGATTAAAGTACTGATTTCCAATGATGACGGCGTTTATGCGCCTGGCCTGGCGGCACTGGCCGAGGCTCTTGCCAAGGTCGCCGAGATTCAGGTCATTGCACCGGATCGTAACCGCAGTGGCGCCAGTAACTCTCTGACCCTGGACCGTCCGCTGGAAGCCCACCACCACCATAATGGCTTTATCAGCCTCAACGGAACGCCGACAGATTGCGTACACATGGGGGTGTCGGGTGTTTTTGGCATGATACCGGACCTGGTCGTGTCGGGGATCAATGCGGGCTCGAACCTGGGTGACGACGTGCTCTATTCGGGTACAGTGGCGGCGGCGACTGAAGGGCGTTCGATGTCGTTGCCGCCTATTGCCGTATCCCTTGCCGGCCATCAGCCTGAGCATTACGCTACGGCGGCGGAGGTGGTTGCGAATCTGGTGCGCGATATTCACTCGCTGATGCTGGCTCCGCGCACGGTGCTGAACGTCAATGTTCCGGATGTACCGATGAGCGAGATCAAGGGCGTGCATGTGACGCGCCTGGGGCACCGCGAAATGGCCAGTGGCCCGGTTGCATCGGTGGATCCGCGCGGCTGCACGCGCTACTGGGTGGCCGGAGCCGGCGCGGTGGCGGATCGTGATCCGGGCACCGACTTTTATGCGGTGGAGCAGGGGTATGTTTCCATTACACCGATTCAGATAGATATGACCCAGTACCCGGGCATGGACAGTCTGGCAACCTGGTTAGAGGAGCTGCAGTGAGTGATGTAAACCTGCAGGGTATTGGCATGACCTCCCGGCGCACCCGTGAACGGCTGATTCAGCGCCTGCGGGAGCAGGGCATCGCCAATGAGGCTGTGCTGGATGTGATCCGGGATACACCGCGTCATATTTTTATCGATGAAGCCCTGGCGCATCGTGCGTATGAAGATACGGCGCTCCCTATCGGTTTTAACCAGACTATTTCGCAGCCCTACATAGTGGCACGCATGACTGAGCTGCTGCTCCAGGATGGACCCTGTGAAAAAGTACTGGAAGTGGGCACTGGCTCTGGCTACCAGACCGCAGTGCTGGCCCCGTTGGTGGGACACGTATACAGTCTGGAGCGTATTCGGCCGTTGCAGGAAAAAGCCCGCAAGCGCATGAGTCTGTTAAAACTGCACAATGCTCAGCTGCGTCATAGTGACGGTGGCATGGGGTGGCCTGCGCAGGCGCCCTTTGACGGTATTCTGGTCACGGCCGCCCCTGAAACGGTGCCTGATGAACTGTTGAAACAGCTCGCTATAGGCGGGCGTCTGGTTATCCCGGTGGGGGGCAGCGGTGGGCAGAAGCTCAAGCGTATTCGGCGTACCGGCGAGAACCAGTTTGAAACTCAGGAGGTATTGGCGGTCAAGTTCGTCCCCCTGGTAAGTGGCACTATTCGTTAAGGAAGCAAGCATGAGACAGTCGCGTAATGGGTTCCAATACCTGTTGCTGGCCGTAAAGGGAATGTTGATGGGGGCGGCCGATGCTGTTCCGGGCGTATCCGGCGGCACCATCGCATTCATTACCGGTATTTACGAAGAACTTATCCATTCATTGCGCAGTTTCGATATTGCGGCAGTACGGTTGCTGTTTAGTCAGGGTCCGGCCGCCGGCTGGCGGCATGTGAACGGCACTTTTATGCTGGTGCTGCTTAGCGGCATTCTGCTGAGTTTGCTCAGTCTGTCACACATAGTGCTGTTTCTGCTCGAAACCCAGGCGCCGTTGTTATGGTCCTTTTTCTTTGGTCTGATTATCGCATCAGTGTGGAGTCTGTGCCGCACCGTGCCTGAATGGAACAGCGGTGTGCTGGTGTCCTTTGCCACCGGCGCCGTAGTGGCCTATGCCGTGACTCAGGTGACGCCTTCTGCGCTTGAGGCCACACCGTTCTTCGTGTTTTTCAGTGGCATGCTTGCCATCTGTGCCATGATTCTGCCGGGCATATCAGGCAGTTTCATTTTGCTGTTGCTGGGGATGTACACGCCTATTATGCAGGCTATTCAAGGACTGCAGTTTGCTATCCTGGGGCTGTTTGGTGCGGGCTGTGTCCTGGGGTTGCTGGTGTTTTCGCGTGTGCTGGACTGGGCCTTTTCCCATCACCGGGCGACCACGCTGGCGCTTTTGGGAGGCTTCATGCTGGGCTCTCTTGGCAAGGTTTGGCCCTGGAAATACACCACTGCCTATGCCATTAATCGCCACGGCGGCGAAGTGCCCCTGGTGCAGGAAAATGTCATGCCTGGCAGCTTTGAAATGCTGACCGGTCAGGATCCTTCGCTGACAGCCGCATTGGGTCTCATGTTGCTGGGCGTCGTGCTCGTGGTGGTGATGGACCGGATTGGTCGGGCGAGCCGGCTATGAACCGGTAGGGGCTGATAGTGACTCAGGGAATGGGAAGGCTCGTTCTTGTTCTGGTTACCCTGTTTGGGCTTGCGGCATGCAGCGGCGGCTATGCGCCGGTGGCCGAGCGCTCTATCAACAGCAACAGTCGTCCGTTGCCCAAGTCTGGCTCCTACACAGTAAGCAAGGGCGATACCCTCTATTCGATCGCCTGGCGATACAACCTGGATTACCGGGAACTGGCTCGCCTTAATAATATCGATTCGCGTTATCTCATCTATGCGGGGCAGAAACTGCGTCTGCAGGCAGTCTCGGCTGCTGTCACCAAAACATCATCGGCCCAGGTTAGTCTTCCTGCACCGGTGAAGCCGCTGAGTCGCAAGGCCGACAGCACGCCGGTGCAGAAGAAAGTCCAGGCGCCCGTCGCGGCCGTGAGGGCGCCGGTTAAGCCACAGGCAGAGCCCTCCACGGCTCTGACGTGGCGCTGGCCTGCCCAGGGGCCGCTGCTTAATGGCTTTTCAAATACGTCGACAAAAGGTATCAATATCGCTGGCAAGTCAGGTGATCCGGTTATTGCTGCGGGCTCTGGCAGGGTTGTTTATGCCGGTGACGGCTTGCGTGGGTATGGGATTCTGGTGATCATTAATCACAATCAAGAGTTCCTCAGTGCCTATGCGCATAACAGTCGCGTTTTTGTCAAAGAAAATGATATGGTTAATGGCGGTGACAAAATAGCCGAAGTAGGTAGCAGCGGAGCTGCCAGGGATATGCTCCACTTTGAGATAAGACGAGACGGACAGCCAGTCGATCCGTTGCGATACCTGCCTCGGCGTTAGCACATAATAAGAAATATCGGTGCCTGTCTGGCAGTGGGGTTGGGTGTATGGAAAACGTTAATAACAAGGATTATGACGTGCCTGAAGACGTTTTTGAGCGGGGTTTTGACAACAACGATTCCAATGACGACGACGCAGATACCAATGACACTGACGTGTCAGCGGCAGATGATAGCGACGACGGCAAGGAACCTGAGTTTCTTAACAGTGGGCGTGGACGCGGTAGTCTCGCACACAAGGACCTGATGAATGCCAAGTCGCTGGATGCGACGCAGCTTTATCTCAACGAAATCGGCTTTTCGCCATTATTGACGGCCGAGGAAGAGGTGTATTTCTCCCGTCTGGCGCTCAAGGGCTGCGAAGCCTCACGCAAGCGCATGATAGAGAGCAACTTGCGACTGGTGGTGAAAATTGCCCGGCGCTATCTGAACCGTGGCCTCTCTCTGCTGGATCTAATCGAAGAAGGTAACCTTGGGCTGATTCGGGCGGTGGAAAAGTTTGACCCCGAGCGGGGCTTCAGGTTTTCGACCTATGCCACCTGGTGGATCCGCCAGACCATCGAGCGGGCCATCATGAACCAGACGCGCACCATTCGTCTGCCCATCCATGTGGTCAAGGAACTCAACGTGTACCTGAGGGTGGCACGCGAACTGGCCCAAAAACTTGATCATGAGCCTTCCGCCGAAGAAATCGCCGCCAAGGTAGATAAGCCGGTTGAAACCGTGGAGCGGATGCTGGGCCTGAACGAGCGCATCAGTTCCGTGGATATCCCGGTGGGCAAGGACTATGACAAGTCGCTGCTTGATACCATCCCTGATCAGGAAAACTCCGACCCGGCCAGCTTGCTGCAGAGTACCAATATCAGCGGCAACCTGGAGAAATGGCTCAATGCGCTGCCCGATAAGCATGCTGAAGTGCTGTCGCGCCGGTTTGGTTTGCGCGGCTATGAAATGAGCACGCTTGAAGAGGTGGGCAGTGAAATTGGCCTGACCCGTGAGCGGGTGCGACAGATACAGGTCGAGGCACTGCGAAAACTGCGCGAGATTGTGGAGAAGAACGGCCTGACCGGCGAAGACCTGCTTAAATAAGCGTTAGGGCTCTGCGCCAAAGCAAAAAAACGGGAAATGGATTGATGCCATTTCCCGTTTTTGTTTGTCTGGGGCCAGGCGGTTACGTTTGTCAGCGTTCCAGCAGTTTCAGCTTGTCGGGCTTGCCGTTCCAGTCATCCGCATCGGCCGGAGCCGGCTTTTTCAGTGAAATATTGGGCCATATTTCCGCGAGATCCGCATTCAGTTCGACATAGATCTGCTGTTCGTCGCTAAGGTCGTCATCCTGCAGGATTGCATCGGCCGGACATTCCGGCTCGCAGAGCCCGCAGTCGATGCACTCATCGGGATGGATAACCAGAAAATTGGGCCCTTCGTAAAAGCAGTCGACGGGGCACACCTCGACACAATCCGTATATTTGCAGCGAATACAGTTCTCAGTCACGACAAAAGTCATGCTTAGACCTCCCGTAGCTTGTTGGTCTAGTGGTGGCTGACAGTATAGATCACCCTGCGCGCATGGCATCGCAGGGTGAAGTGGGGTTCAGGCGTCTGCAAGGGCGCGCAGCTGGTAGAGCGCTTCCAGGGCTTCGCGTGGGCTGAGGTCATCCGGATTAAGTGCCTGTAATCGCGCTATGGCGGGGTTGGGCGTGGACTCGACGAACATGTCGTTCTGTACCGGCGCATTTTGCTGTGTCTGGCGCTGCTGCAACTGGTTGGACTCTTTTTCGAGGCTGATCAGCGTGTTGCGTGCCTGTTGAATCACCTTGCGGGGAATGCCTGCCAGCTGGGCGACCTGCAACCCGTAGCTCTGGCTGGCGGGCCCCTCGCGGACTTCATGCATGAAGACGATGTGGTCGTTGTGCTCCACGGCGGTCAGGTGCACGTTAAACACGCCAGCAGACTGTTCGGGCATGGTGGTGAGTTCGAAGTAGTGGGTTGCGAACAGCGTCAGCGCCTTTACCTCGCCCGCCAGATGGCGCGCGCAGGCCCAGGCCAGCGAAAGCCCATCGAAGGTGCTGGTGCCACGGCCGACTTCATCCATCAGCACCAGGCTGCGGTGCGTGGCGTTATGCAGGATATTGGCGGTTTCGGTCATTTCCACCATGAAGGTGGAGCGCCCGCCCGCAAGGTCATCCGAGGAGCCCATACGGGTGAAGATGCGATCGACGATGCCGATGCGGGCCGAGGCCGCCGGTACATAGCTGCCGATATGGGCCAGCAGGGTAATCAGTGCGGCCTGGCGCATGTAGGTGGATTTACCGCCCATGTTGGGGCCGGTAATGATCAGCATGCGCCGTTCTGGATCCAGCTGCAGGTCGTTGGCGACGAAGGGGTCCTCCATCACGGCTTCGACCACCGGATGGCGCCCGCCCTCGATCGCAAGCCCCGGCTCTTCTACCAGCTGCGGTGCGCTGAAGTTAAGGCTCAGAGCCCGCTCGGCCAGGTTGGTCAGAACGTCCAGTTCGGCGATGGCGCCGGCACTGTCCTGCAGCGGTGCCAGCTGTTCGGCCAGGGTCTCGATCAGCTCCTCGTAGAGCCCTTTTTCCCGAGCCAGTGCGCGGCTTTTGGCACTCAAGGCCTTGTCCTCGAACTCTTTCAGCTCAGGGGTAATGAAGCGCTCGGCGTTTTTCAGGGTCTGGCGGCGAATGTAATCCACCGGCACATCCTTGGCCTGGGCCTTGGAGATCTCGATAAAATAGCCGTGTACCCGGTTGTAGCCCACTTTGAGCGTACTGATGCCCGTCGCTTCGCGTTCCCGTGTCTCGATCTGAACCAGGTAGTCGCCGGCATTCTCGCTGATGGCGCGTAACTCATCGAGTTCGCTGTCGTAGCCTGCGGCGATGACGCCACCGTCACGGATAACCACGGGGGGATTGTCGATGATGGCGCGCTGCAGCAGCTCGGCCAGCTGTGGAAACTCGCTGATCTGCAATCCCAGCTCGGTAATGTGGGCACAGTCGTCGGTGCGGATCTGTTGCTGCAGCCCCGGCAGTATGGACAGGGCGTGCTTGAGTCGCTCCAGGTCCCTGGGTCTGGCCGAGCGCAACGCGATGCGTGACAGAATACGCTCAATATCGCCGATCTGCTTGAGCAGTGGCGCCAGGTCTTCGTATCGGTAATCTATTTGCAGCCACTGGATCGATTGCTGGCGTGCCAGCAGGGTATTGCGACAGCGCAAGGGGCGGTTTAGCCAGCGTCGCAACATGCGACTGCCCATGGGGGTGCGGGCCTGATCCATGACCGCCGCCAGGGTGTTCTCGCGCCCGCCGGCCAGGTTGAAGTCTATTTCCAGGTTGCGCCTTGTGGCGGCGTCCAGCAGCACGCTGTCGTTCTGCTGTTCAACCTGGATGCGGCGAATATGGGGCAGGGCGCCGCGCTGGGTATCGCGTGCATATTGCAGCAGACAGCCCGCCGCTGCCAGTGCCACGGGCAGGTGATCGCAGCCAAATCCGGACAGATCGTGGGTATTGAACTGCTGGCACAACAGGCGCTCGGCCGTATCCAGTTCGAAATTCCACGGCGCCTGCGGGCGCTGGCCCGGGCGCTGCTCCAGCAGTGGCGCCAGCTGGCTGTCTTCATTGTAGAGAATTTCGGCGGGCTTGAGGCGCTCAAGCTCGGCGCGCAGGCTGTCATTGCCGCTGACCTGCATCAGGCTGAAACGCCCCGCGCTCATGTCCAGAATGGCAAGGCCAATATCCATTTCGCGCTGTTCCAGCGCCACGATCAGGTTGTCCCGGTGTTCGTCCAGCAGCGACTCGTCGGTCAGGGTGCCGGGGGTCACGATGCGCATCACTTTGCGCTCCACCGGTCCCTTGGTCGTTGCCGGATCGCCGACCTGCTCACAGATCGCCACCGATTCGCCGGCCCGCACAATCTTGGCAATATAGCCATCGGCGGCATGGTAGGGGATACCGGCCATGGGAATCGGGTTGCCGCCGGACTTGCCGCGCGCGGTAAGGGAAATGCCGAGCAACTCAGAGGCCTTGCGGGCATCGTCGTGGAACAGTTCGTAAAAATCGCCCATGCGATAGAACAGCAGCTGGTCGGGATGGTCTGCTTTCAGACGCAGGTATTGCTGCATCATCGGAGTATGCTGGTCGAGATTGCCGGGCTGAATGCTCATGGGGATAGTCGTGGCCTGGGTTGAACACTCAGGCCGTGCATGGCCTGAGTTGCTTAAAGAACAATGGGTCACGCATTTTACGTGATTCGGCGCTTGATTCGAAGCGAACCGGAGATTCAGTTGCCGACACCATGCAGGCGAAGGTCGTGGCCTGGTCCTGCCCTGTTCGATACTTGTGGTCCGCTGGCATGTAGCGAAGCTGCGACTTGTTCGGGGCAACTTCAGTCGCTGTCGTTAGCAATGTGCGCCGCAAGCCGCAAAATCCCTGTCAGGATGCGATCGGCATAGCATTCTGGCAACTGTCGCCGTATGGCAAACCTTTCAGGTACTCAGGCAGGCGATCAAGTTTTTTCGCACTATCACTTGCTCGATTTCCGGGGCGAGAGCGTCTTGCCTGAACGCTGTCGCAGCCAGAACAGTGCGGTCAGGGCTCTGGGGATTCGCGCATCATCCTATACACAACGGCCTGCCAGCCCTACCGCCAGTGCTCGATGTCCCGCTGCCGACGGGTCATCCTTGGGCATGCGCGTTCGCCGCGCGACAGCAGCATGAATCTCTTTGTGCAGCGTCATATGCTCCACCGGGGTCCGCGTGGATGCACAGATTAAAAACTAAGTTGCTATGTTGTTTTGCAATGTGTCGCGATTTTTCCACTCTATACTTTGATAACGCAGGTGCGAAAGAATAGTGTAAGTTGAATATATATGGCGTCTTATAAATCGGAAAAATCAGTTAATAAACCAGAATATTTTTATTATAGATGTCTAGTCTGATGGGGAATGACAATACTATTAAGCTAGCATAAAGGTTTGATTTTATAAAAATACGAAAAATAAGAAAATCTATGTATTTCATGCACTTAATATATATATTGAGGTCGTTTAAGATATTTTTGATCTTTGTTTTTGGATTTTTTAATAAATTAATAAAGATTTTCTGATAATTCTGATTAGGCTTTATAAGCATAACTTAATGAAATATGTCGCATATTTGACACACTATACAAGCGTTACGCAGTTGCGTTAAAAAGCATTCAAACAATCGTTTAAAACACAAAAATAACTCATCGTAGTTCGGGCGTTAGGGATAGTCCTGTCAACCTTGGGGCGGTAGCGTGTCTTTTTTCTACTGCTGGTTGCGCTCTCCCTTTCTGCGCCCTCTGTAAACGCATTGCCTGCTTCGTTTTTTCAACCAGTAACGGATCACCGGGCCAGCCCGATGCCGAAGGGAGTCTATGATGTTTGAGAAAAACGCGTCGCTACCACACCCAAGAGGACTGACATTCTGGATTCAGTGGTTTGTCGCCATGACCCTGGTCACTGGGGTACTGGGCCTGCTTACCTGGTTGAAAACCGGTGATTTCGAATCGCAATACCGTATTCTGATGGCCGTGGCTTTGTTGGGATCGGTGCCGGCCTACACACTCATGAACGTTTACGACAGGAGGCGCGAAGGCTCCTTTACCGGCCTGATACGTCTGCTGGGCGGCTGGTCGCTTGTGCTGGCCATGCTGGCCGTTGTCGCTTTTATTACCAAGAGCAGCGAACTCTATTCCCGGGAAGTGCTGCTGAAATGGATGCTACTCGGATATCTGGTGCAGGCGGCGGCTTTCCTGCCCCTGCACGATCTGTCACGCCGCTATCATCAGAGCCTGCGTGAAAATCGCAAGGCCCTGATCATTGGCTCCGACGACCTGGCTCTGCGTTTGGCTGACGTGCTCGTCAATGACCGGCACGAGCCGCTGATGGGGCTGGTGGAGGCGGGTACTGAGTCTCTGACCGCCGACAGCCGATACCCGCGGCTCGGCAAATTGGAGCAGATCCGCCAGATTATTGCCGAGCAGGGCGTTCGCCGACTCTATATCGCACTGCCCTTTAGTCGAATGAACGAGATTGAACGTCTGTATATCGACCTGCTGGATGTCAACGTCGATGTCGTATGGATTCCCGACCTGGCCTCACTGGTGTTGCTGAATCAGTCGGTATCCTCCATCGGGACACTGCCAGCCATACACCTGAATGAGTGTCCACTTACGGCGCAACACCGTGGAGCCTTCATCAAAAGCGTACTGGATCGAAGCGTTGCCTTGCTGGCTATCGTAATGCTGAGCCCGCTGCTGATAGGCACCGCCATTGCCGTAAAGCTTTCATCTCCGGGGCCGGTATTGTTCAAGCAGCAACGCCACGGCTGGAACGGCAATATCATCAAGGTGTGGAAATTCCGTTCAATGCGGGTGCATCAGGATACCCAGGTTAAACAGGCAACCCGTGAAGACCCCCGCATCACCGCAGTCGGTCGCTTTATCCGCCGTACCTCGATCGACGAACTGCCGCAGCTGTTCAATGTCCTGCTCGGAGACATGTCGCTTGTTGGCCCGCGCCCCCATGCGCTGGCGCATAACGACTATTACGCCGACAAGATCACCGCTTACATGGCGCGCCATCGTATCAAGCCCGGTATCACCGGCCTGGCGCAAATCAGCGGTGCCCGCGGCGAAACCGAGACCATCGACAAGATGGCCAAACGTGTAGAGTTCGATCTGAAATATATCAGCAACTGGTCGGTGTGGCTGGACATCAAGATATTGCTCAAAACACCGCTGTCTCTGGTATCCAAGGACATTTACTAAAGTCTATTGCGCTTCTGAACCCGTGGCGGAACAGGGGGAACCCGGCCAGGAGTTCTGCGTTCGGCCACTAAGGAATTAAAAGGATCTGTTAATGAAAGTTACCGTATTCGGGATTGGTTACGTCGGTCTGGTACAGGGGGCCGTACTGGCCGAGGTCGGTCACGACGTCATTTGCGTGGATATCGACGAAAACAAGGTCGAACGCCTGAAACAGGGCCAGATCCCGATCTATGAGCCGGGGCTTGCGAATCTCGTGCGCGATAATTTCGCTGCTGGCCGGCTGAGCTTTACCACCGATGCAGCCGAGGCTGTGAAACATGGCGATGTGCAGTTTATCGCGGTCGGTACACCGCCCGATGAGGACGGCTCGGCCGATCTGCAGTACGTTCTGGCCGTGGGGGAAACCATTGCCGAACACATGGAACGGCCACAGACAATAATCGACAAGTCGACTGTCCCGGTGGGCACTGCCGACAGGGTCGGCGCCCGGGTCGCAGAGGTGTTGGCGCGCCGCGATCGCAGCGACCTGACCTTTGCCGTCGTTTCCAACCCGGAATTTCTCAAAGAGGGTTCCGCCGTCGCCGACTGCATGAAGCCTGACCGCATCATTATCGGTACTGACAGTGAAGTGGCGGAAGAAGTGATGCGCGAGCTCTATGCGCCGTTCAATCGCAACCATGAAAAGATCATCGTCATGGACGTGCGTAGCGCCGAGCTGACCAAGTATGCCGCCAACTGCATGCTGGCAACCAAAATCAGTTTCATGAACGAAATGGCCAACCTGGCGGAACAGCTCGGTGCAGATATCGAAATGGTGAGGCAGGGTATCGGCTCCGACCCGCGTATCGGATACCATTTTATCTACCCCGGAGCGGGGTACGGTGGGTCATGTTTCCCCAAAGACGTACAGGCACTGGTTCGCACTGCGGATAGCATCGACTTCGATGCCAAGGTGTTGAAAGCCGTAGAAAGCCGCAACAATGAGCAGAAAACCACCCTGTTCAAGAAAATCTACAAACACTTTAACGGTGACCTGGCGGGCAGGACTGTTGCGCTCTGGGGTCTTAGTTTCAAACCTAATACAGATGATATGCGTGAAGCCCCCAGCCGTGTACTGATGGAAGCACTGTGGAATGCTGGCGCCATTGTTCAAGCCTATGATCCGGAAGCGATGGAAGAAACTCAACGCATCTACGGCAGTCGAGATGATCTTAGCCTGTGTGGTACCAAGGAAGCGGCGCTGAAAAGTGCGGATATGCTGGTGATTGTTACCGAGTGGCCTGCATTCAAGGCACCTGACTTTGACTTGATCAAAAAACAGTTGAAGCAGCCTGTGATATTTGATGGGCGAAACCTTTTCGAAGTGAAAAGGTTGGCACGGCAAGGCATTCAATATCATTCTATTGGTCGCCAATCATAATTTTTAAAAGAACCCTGCTGTTAGGAACATCGTGATTTTCTTAATATTTCTGATAATATCTTTTCTTTCGGCGCTGCTGCCAAAAAGAAAGCATGCAATAATTTCAATATTGCTGATTGCCTGTGTCTTTCCAAGCAGCAACGCCTATAGTCAGATAATATCCTTACAGGGGGTTTATTTTTATGATGGGTTCACGATTGCTTATATCGTTCGGCTGTTTTTAGAGTTTGCGACAAGTGGACGATTGAAAATAAGAGCTCATCCATTTTCTATAGCAACATTGTTATTGCATTTTGTGTTTCTAGCGGCAGCTTTGATGTATGTAGATTTGGATAAATATTACATCAAAGATATAAGGCCTGTTCTTAACATCATTTTTCTTGTTGCTGTTCTGGATCTTTATAAAAAAACGGAGGATTTATTTGATGATAGCTTTAAGCAAAAAATGTTTGTTATTTCAGGTGCGGCAAGCTTCGTTAAACTTTTCTTCATAAGCTCTGGACTCTATGGGTTTCAAGATGAGTACTACGAAGAGAACTCTTTCCGATATCTTGATGCTTCCTCATATTATTGTGCCATTTACTTGATATCGTGTTTTGTAAGTTCTACATCAAAGTCCCGTTTGAAAATTATATCTATTCTATTCTCTGTAGCATCGGTGCTCCTTGCGAACTCTAGGTTTATCTTGCTAAGTTTGGGAATATCGGCGATTGGGAGTAATCTCAACAGGCCAAAAAGAGTCGCTTATGCTGCGTTAGCTGCGGTATTGCTTGCATTTTCCTTCTACCTCTTGAGTATTGAGCTTAATGCAACCCGTATTATTGATAATCTGTCCGCTGATCGTATAGCAGAACAATTGCTGATCCGGTTTGGACCAGCAGTTGAGCGTATAAATGAATTTTCAGGTCTAAACTATTTGTTTGGTCTGGGGGCGGGAACAACATTTGAAATCCCGTGGTTTGCTTATAGAGGTTTGGAAACTACACATTCCAATATTGATAGTGCTTACCTGACATATATTACTAAATATGGATTGGTTGGCTTTGTCTTGTTAGCGGGGTTTGCTTTTACAGCAATACCGTCATCAAAAATTTCAATTCCGGCTCGAATCTTTATTTTTAGTGTCTTCTTAGTGAGCGCGACACCATACCAGCCTTATTGCATCGGACTGATAGCTAGTTTTTTATGGGTAAATAAAAAATGAAATTCAAAGATTCATTCTTGGAAAGCGCACTGTTGAATCTTATTGCTTCTAGTTGTAATAAGTTTTTTATTTTTTTTGTAAGCTTTTTTTGTGCCTATGTTTTAACTTCAGAAGAGCACGGTGCTCTTTCTGTCTTTATCTTTCTTGTCTCAGTTATTTCTGGAATATTGACACAATCCATTACTGTGTCGGCTAACAAGATTCTATCGGTCAGCAATGGCGTTCTTGACGATAAATCGGTATCGGGATGCTTAAATCTTGTGGTTTTAGCTCTGTTGATCTGGTTTTGCGTATGCGCAGCAACGCTATATGATATTGAAGCGTCAATTGAATTTCTGACGGCCGGTACTGCTGATAAAGCAGAGATCTACATTCTTCTTTCATTGGTTCCGCTAAACATTGCCATAGGTGTAATTGCAGGCGTCCTTCAAGGACAGCAAGCATTTAAACTGTTGGCAATGGCAAACATTATACCTGTAGTGCTCCTTACCCCACTGTCTATGTATCTGATTACAAAAGATGGAATATTTGGTGCTATCCAGGGGTTGTTAATACACTCAATTACAACTGCATTGATACATGCCTTAATGTTTATTAAAAAGAATAAAGCATTAAATTACGTATCATTAAAGCTAGAGGGTGGAGAAGTCACCAGGAAAGTTTTCATACCGTTGCTTGTCACAAGTATGTTTGTTACGCCTGCTTACTGGTATTCAACAAAACTACTATCTGAGACTCCCAATGGACTGGCCCAGGCATCACTTTTTGCATTGGTGTGGCAATTTGGAATGATACTGACCCAAGTCATTATCTCGCTCGGTGGAGTCATTATGCCAAAGCTCTCTCAAACAAATATATCATATGAGAGAAACCCGCTTAATTATCTGCCCACAATGCTTGCTGCCTTTGTTTTTATCGTTCCAATCGTTCTTTCATTACGATTTTGGGGCGAATATGTGCTCGATGATTTTGCGCCGGACGACTATATGCAGTGTGCTTTGATGATTTCAGCTGCACTGTATATAAGTGCGTTCAAGAGTGGAATTGCACGCGTGATTGCGTTAAAAGGAAAGGGATGGATTAGTATAGTAAGTAATGCATTTTGGCTGGTTTCATTCTTAACGTTTCTTCAGTTAACCCCTGTGCTCTCGGCTGTATCGCTTTCGAAGTCAATTCTGTTGGCCCATATAACAAGCCTGGTATTGTTCCTGCCAGTTTTTTATTGGCACAGCCTAGTCTCTTTCTCTGTCATGTTTTCAAGATCGATACTGTTAATCACAGCCTGTTTCATGTCTAGCATGATTGTTGCCAATTATTCAAATTCAATGGCGTTGAATTTTTCCGTTCTTTCTGTTCTTTTTTTAGTTGTCATGTTTCCGTTTTTTAAAGAGAAGAAATTAATATGAAAAAAGTAAAATGTTATATCCGTGGTGCTTACGGGCCTGGGAATATAGGTGATGACATTTTAATGGTTTCTACTTATAAGTCGATGCGAAAGGTATTTGATAGCAAAGACATCTATATTGGTGTTGAGGATCCAGTACTTGGTAAATACATTTTGCCAGAAGCAAACTTCATCCATATCAAGAAGCCCTTCTCCGCAGATGTCGTTATACTTGGAGGAGGTGGACAGTTCTTTTCTTTCTTACCACCGGTCTCCAAGCCCAAAAGTGTACTATCCAAGGTTGTTACTATTATAAAGCGACAGTCCGGCTTGCTTGATACACTGACTCGCCTGCTGATGAAGGCGAGAGGCGCTTATGATAACCTCTATTTTGCACAACACGTTGCAGCTTATTGTATAGGTTTGGGGCCGTTTGAAAGCGAAGGAAAAAATCTTGATAGAACTAAAAAGATTCTGCCGTCGTTGAGTTATATTTCGGTTCGTGAATCGACCAGCGCCGCTTTGTATAAAAACTTCGTTCCAAATAGATCGGCCAACATTTTTACTGATCCTAGCTTTAATAGAAAACTTTGGATTAGCAAGAGTGAACAGCTTGCTCTAGAAAACAAAAACGTAATCGATGAGGACGGTTTTGTATCCTTCATTGTTCGTGACTGGCCACATAGCGAAAGGGGTCAAGCATGTCTTACGGCAATGTTTGATGCAGCTACCACCCTAAGAAACCAGGGACAAAAGGTTAGATTTATCTGCCTATATAAGGACAGGGATGAGCATCTTGTAGCCAGGGCGCCTGAATTCGAATGGGTTTTTTGGGAAGTTGATGGAACATCGCCAAGTACTTTCTTCTATAACCTTTGCCAAAGTTCAAAAGTAATTGTGAGCGCCAGAGCTCATGGCGTGATGCTCGCCGCCGCTTTCAATACGCCTACAATAGCAATTGAAATTGAACCAAAGCTAAAAGAAATACATAAAATGCTACCTACTGGAACTCGATTGGTGAGTGAGCCATCAGCAGACTCTATTTTGTCGGAAATAAGTGAATTCCCCAGTAGGCGAACAGTTCTTGAACAAAACCTCAAGAAAGAATATGAGACTTTAGAAGTGTTATCACAACGGTCTGAAAAGGATTTGCTTGACTGGATACGGAGCAATAGATAGTTACATGCGACATCTTAGGTCTGGATGGCTCGCTTTTATTGTATCGTTACAACCCGTATCGACAGTATTAGCACAAGAACCCTGTAACACAAAAGATGATCGGTTTGCATTGGATATAACTGACTATATAAGTGATACAGTAAGAGCCGACAGCAGTAATATTGATGTGGTTGAGCGTAAAAATAATAATAAGGCAATAAAAATTAGTTATCCTAAGGGAAGCTATGATCCAAAATCGATGCTGGAGCTAAAAAAACCAGTTGGCGGAATCAATGTAAGGGTCAATTTTGAACAAAGTTACGACTGTCTTTACCTGGATTACGATTTGAGATTCGCCAATGACTTCGACTTCGTTAACGGAGGTAAGCTTCCCGGTCTTTTCGGCGGAACTGGGAATACCGGTGGACGGATTCCAACGGGGTATGACGGCTTCAGTTCCAGATTTTTGTGGCTAGCGGCGGGTGCCGGCGCCGTTTATGCCTACCTCCCGACGAGTAAAGTGTGGGGAACTGCTCTGGGTGCGAATAGTTGGTCTTACAAAAGAGGGCAGTGGCATCATATAACACAGAAAGTTAGATTGAATTCAGTTGGCCAGTCTAATGGTATTCTGCAGGTGTGGCTTGACCATGAATTAGTTTATAGTAATCACGAAGTCACATACCGATATGATGACGGATTGTTAATAGATGGTATTCTTTTCTCTTCATTTTTTGGGGGTAATAAACCAAAGTTTGCAGCTGCGCAGGATACTTTTATCCAGGTTAGTAGCATTACCATAAGCGATCATCTCCTGGGCAAATAAAAGCATGAAAATTATCAAGCTGAATATTCAAAAAATTATTGTGAGCTTTTTTAATACTATATTAAGTTTGAGCTTATTTTTCTGCGTAAGAAGGTTTTTACTTCGCTGCTTTGGTATTTCCGTAGGTGAAAAAGCTACCATTCACCGCGGCGTCAAACTTTTCTGTCCTGGAAATCTCACAATTGGCAATCGGACTACAGTTAATTACCAGTGCTTTCTGGATGCTCGCGGGAAATTAGTTATTGGTAATAACGTGAACATTTCCCATTGTGTAAAAATATATACAATGGGCCACGATATTAATGACCCATTCTCTAAAACTGTCTCAAAGACCGTTGTGATAAAAGATAATGCCTGGATTTTTCCTAATGCATTGGTGATGCCTGGCGTAATTATAGGTGAAGGTGCTGTGGTTTATCCAGGTAGTGTTGTGACTAAAAGCCTGGATGCCTATACGATTTACGCCGGTAACCCAGCAAGGCCTGTAGGAAAAAGAAATTCAAACATAGCTTACTCAAGCGAATTTCCCATCTGGTACGGAATATAAGTTTATGAAAAAAATTATGGTTGCATGGGTCAAATACCAGCGAAGGGCTGATTGCATGCAGGAACATTGGGGATATGACCTCAGGCATATCCATACGTCTTTCGGTAGTTCTATAATCAGTAAACCACTGGACTACATCGTCAAAATTGTAAAAACGTTTGCGATTCTGTTCACTGAACGACCAGATCAGCTGTGGATACAATTGCCACCTAGTTTGCTGCTGCATATAGCTTTTATATACAAGTTTGTCTTTAAGAAAGATTGCGCGATTATTGCAGATTTACATAATAGTATGCTACGTGATAAGTGGATGAAATTTCCATTTGCTCGTGCATTGCTTAATAAGATGGATGTTGTTCTGGCGCATAACAAGGCAGTGAGTGAAGAGTTAAAAGCGCTCGGTATTAACGAGAATATAGTCCATGTTCTTGAGGATTACCCTTTTCAGTATGACTTGGACTCTGTATCCAAGCGAGACGATCAAAATGAAAAGTATATAATTTTTCCCTGCTCATTTGATATTGATGAGCCGATCGAAACTGTTCTAAAGGCGGCAAAGTTATCCGATATTAATTTCTATATAACCGGTAACTCAAAAAAATTCGTTAACTCGGATAATGTTGAAATACCGAAAAACGTATTTTTTACCAATTATCTGAGTAAACCGGAGTATGACGCTTTATTGCTCAATGCCACGATGGTTCTTGGTATGACGACAAGGCAGAATGTTCAGCTAAGTGTTGCAAATGAAGGTTTAAGTGCCTGTAAGCCATTGATACTTTCTAATACTACAACACTTAGGGATTTGTACTCTGACGCTGCTCAGCTTATAGATAATGATGATCCCGAAAGTTTAGCTGGAGCAATTCAAAAAGTCTTATCAGACCTGGACGGCATGGCTGAGCGTACCAAAACATTGATGCAACGGAGAACTGAGCGATGGAAAAGACAAGCTGCAACGATCATGTACCCGTGAGTAAGCATGTTTTGGTTATTTGTTCCGGTGGTGGGCACTGGGTTCAGATGAAGCGTATTCTGCCCGCTTTTGAAGGGCATCTCGTTTCAGTGGCGACAGTTGACTTGTCCTGTGCCGATAATGCTGGGTTTGATTTTTATTCTAAGAATAAAATACCAGACTTTAACAGAAAGAACTTACTTCCAACTCTACTTTTTGTCCCTAAATCTTTGTGGTTGGTAAGAAAGTTAAAGCCGACCCATGTTGTTTCAACCGGGGCTGCTCCTGGTATTATTACATTGGTAATAGCTCGCCTAATGGGATGTAAAACTTTGTGGGTCGACAGTATCGCGAATACTAAAAAACTGTCGCTTTCGGGTCGGCTTGCGTGTGTCACTGCGAATAAGGTGTTTACTCAATGGGAACACCTTAATGGCAAGCATGGAGCAACCTATGTGGGGAAGGTAATATAGATGATATTTTGTACTGTTGGGACTCAACTGCCTTTTGATCGACTTGTCGAATACCTCATTGAATGGCAGAAAGCGAAACAATACAAAGATATTGTTTTTCAGGTCGGTAGCTCTAATAAATTCTCCCCCGAAGACGGCTATCATAAAAACATTAGCGAGCCTTATTTTAGTGGTCATTTCGATCAGGCTGACATTATAGTTTCCCATGCGGGTATGGGTAACATAATACGGGCCTTGGATCTGAATAAGGCGATTATTGTTGTGCCCAGACAGTCATCTTTAAATGAGCATATAAACAATCATCAAATGGATACCGTTGATTCACTAAGCGGCCTGCCTAATTTGTTTTGCGCCAGTAACTATGCTGAATTTTGTGATGCAATGGATCAGGCAGAAAAATACAATCCTGTTGATGTTTCGAATAATGAAAACTTACAGGGCTTAATAAAAGCAGTGGCTGATTTTGTTGGTTGATAGTGCATAATTAATCTTGTGTAAATTTACATTTGATATGGTGATTGTCAACTGACGTCAGCTGACGTGTAGTGTCATTTTTTGATACACCAGCTCCTTGTATAATTGAGCCAATACCCAGAGTAGTCAAGTTATTTTGATGCGGGTTCATAATGTTTATCAAGAAATAGAAGTGGCCTGTGTTCAATGTCCGGGGTTTTAAGCTCAGAGCCAGATTCTATTTTTATCGTGAAGATTATGGCTTCGGACATCCAGGGATATTTAATTAATCATTAAGGATTTATGCAATGAAACCAGTAATTATGGCTGGCGGATCAGGTTCGCGCCTGTGGCCCCTTTCTCGTGCGCTTTATCCTAAACAGTTTCTGCCGTTAGCCTCTGATCAGACCATGCTGCAGGACACGCTGGCGCGGATAGATGGGCTCTGTGACGCCGCGCCGATTCTGATCTGCAATGAAGAGCATCGTTTTATTGTGGCCGAACAGTTACGTGCGCAGAGCATTACCGCATCGATACTGCTGGAGCCGGTTGGACGCAATACTGCGCCTGCCATCGCTCTGGCGGCGATGGATGCGCTTGCACAGGGGGAAGACCCATTGTTGCTGGTGCTGGCTGCCGACCATGTAATTCAGGATACAGAAGGGTTTCAACGGGCCGTGCGGGCGGCAGCGCCACTTGCAGAGCAGGGCAAGCTGGTCACTTTTGGTATTGTTGCCACCGGCCCTGAAACCGGTTACGGCTATATCCGCCGTGGCATGCCACTGGAGAGTCTCGCGCTGCAAGCGTCGAACGATGGCGGTCATGATAGTTCCGCGGCTTCGTTACAATCGTACGTGGTCGATCGCTTTGTCGAGAAACCGGATTTGTCGACGGCTGAAACATACGTCGCCAGTGGCGAGTATTACTGGAACAGTGGCATGTTCCTGTTTCGCGCTAGTTGTTATCTCGATGCATTGCGCGAATTTCGGCCCGATATTCATGTCGCCTGTTCCAGCGCGATGGCTGGCACACGCCAGGATATGGACTTTGTGCGCGTGGATAAAGCGGCTTTTGTCGCCTGCCCGGATGAGTCTATCGACTATGCGGTGATGGAGCCGCTGTGCAGCGGAGAAGATACCGTTGTAGTCATGCCGCTGGATGCGGGCTGGAGCGATGTCGGCTCCTGGTCGTCGCTCTGGGAGGTGAATGCCAAGGATGAACAGGGCAATGTCAATCACGGCGATGTCATGACGCATGACACCAGCGACTGCCTTATCCATGCCAGTCACAAGCTGGTGACAACGGTGGGCTTGCAGGACATGGTAATTGTCGAAACGAAGGATGCTGTGCTGGTCGCCGCCAAAGACCGAGTGCAGGATGTAAAACACCTGGTGAACCGACTCAAGCTTGAAGGGCGAAGTGAGTACAAACTTCACCGTGAGGTCTACCGTCCCTGGGGCAAGTACGATTCCATCGACAATGGCCAGCGTTACCAGGTCAAATGTATTACCGTAAAGCCCGGCGAGAAACTGTCTATTCAGATGCACCATCATCGCGCCGAGCATTGGGTGGTGGTTTCCGGTACGGCAAAGGTACGCTGTGGTGACAACGAGCAATTGCTGACCGAGAACCAGTCTGTTTACATTCCCGTCGGTGTGGTGCATTCGCTGGAAAACCCCGGCAAGATTCCGCTTGAACTGATCGAGGTGCAGTCCGGCTCCTATCTCGCAGAGGACGATATCGTAAGGTTCGAGGACCTGTACGGGCGGGCTTGAAAGGCGAGAACATGAGAAAAGCTGTAGGCATTGAGGCATGATACGCGTGCTGTCTCGCGCCTACGGCTGACTTCCCCTTCGAAAATTTCTGACTTGCTGGATGCTAAGGCATGAATATTAGAGCTGTGCTTTTTGCTGGCCTCTGTATGGCATTGGCATATGGGCTGTTCCGGCAGGCACCACCACCGGAATTGTTTGAGCAGTCGGACAAGGCTATGCACCTGCTGGCGTTTTTCGCACTGACCTTCAGCGGATGCCTGGCGCTGCCATCTTGGTCTGGTGTTCGTTTCTGGAGCCTGTTTCTGCTGCTGGGGCCGGTACTGGAAGTCGCGCAGCACTGGTTTCAGCCGCAGCGCATCTTCAGTCTGGAGGATGCGCTGGCCAACATCGCTGGAACCTTGCTCGCTGGCGCGCTTTGGTGGTTGTGGTGCCGTGGCCGGGCCGTGGCAGCCTGAGGCTGTTGCTTCAGGTCGCAACTACCTCGCTGCCTTGACGACGGCGCCGGCGGGACGGCTTGCGGTGATGATTCGCCAGTACTGCGACCGCTGCCATTACCACGAAGGTTGCCGCATTAGCGGGGATCTGCAAATTGAAGTCGGTGGCTGAGTGAATCATCAGCGCCAGCAATCCCATTGCTGCGCCGAAGCCCACTCCGCTGCGATACCAGGACTGGCTTCGCCACAGTGCCCTGAGGGCTTGGTAAAACGCGAGCGCGACGAATAGCGCGAGCGGCAGTAATCCGATCAGTCCAAATTCGATTGCAAACTGCAGGTAGTCGTTGTGGGCATGGTCGAAATGCAGCCGGATATCAGGGCCGGGGTAGCGCTGGAAACTGGACTCGAAAGCCCCCGCGCCGATACCGGTCACCGGATGTTTCTGCAGCAGCGGTAGCGCGTAGCCCATGATGTCATCACGCTGTTCGTTCGCACTCGCGACCACCTCGCCATCGACCACCTGGTCCTCAAATTGTGTCTCCAGCAGTCGGTCCTTGAGCTTTTCAAGACCGAAATACTGGCTAATCACCAACACGTCGATTAAGACCAGGCTGGTAATGATCAGGCTGTTGCGAAGTCGATGCTCCCGGTTGATCAGGGTGAAGAGAGCGCCGACGATCATCAGGCTGGCAAAGAAGGCGGCATTGCCCATTCGGGAATGCGTCATTACAAGCGCGATGACCATGATCACCAGCGCGAGGCGCAGGCGGGTCTTGGGTCCTTCCAGCAGCTCGAGGATATAGCGCCAGCGAAACGGGCGGCCATCACGCAGTGCCAGCAGCAGGCCGATGCCGCAGGCAAGCGTCATCTCAAGGTAACCTGCAAGGTGATTGCGGTTGACGTAGGTGCCGGTGGCATTGCCGAGATAGGCGTCCTTGCTGCTTGTCAGCAGCCATTCAATGCCGGACAGGGTCATCAGGGTGCCATAAAAAGCCTGCATCGTACCGCTGACTACCAGCACACTGAGTAACAGCGTGAGACGCCGGCGGGTATTGAACAGCCCCACGATCAGGATGAAGAGCAATGTGTAGGCACAGCCCAGCATCAGGTATTGCACGCTTGCGCCGACATCCTGGCTGAGGCCCAGCAGGATTTGCAGTGCTACCCATAACTGGGGGACGGCGAGCAGTGCGACCATCGGCCAGGCCTGGCGGCATATTGGGGTATCGACCGGCGCCGCACGCCATTTGGAGATACAGAAAAGGCCGCATAGCAGAGCGCTGACCAGTACCAGAAAACCGGCGGACCAGTCCCGGTTGCTGCCCAGCGGTATCGGCAGCCAGAGCAGCAGCAAGAGCGTGGCTGCAATCAGGCAGTTATCGAGTAGTGTACGTTTTCGATTCATAACTATATCCGGTGTATGTTGAGAATGCCGGCAACCTGAATCATAAATAAACCGGTCCGCGGATGCTAGCGAGCTTTTAATTAACGGGATGTTAATGCTCAAGTGTCGCGTTATGGATACAAATAGATTTGGTTAAATATAAAATTCACTTATTGTGCGTCGCAGCATCTTATATTTTGAAATAAAAATGCCTTTTATTTGGCGGAATATGTATCGATTACTGCCAAATAAAGAGCTATCTATGTCCGTAACCCCGTTCTTATATTAACCGTCATTCTTTGGCGACAATACTCGGTACTCAGTCGTAGTTGGTGCCACAGGGCCTGGTCTCGACAGGCTCTCCAGTCGCTCAGGTGAGACAGAATACAGCAAAAATCATGACTATTTCATCTTAAAATCATAGCTTTACAGCTGAATGGCCCTTGTTCTTATCCAGTTGGATCGGCTGCCAGAATACGCTGATCCGTCAGTCCCCCACCTGTATGCGGTGCTCATTATGCTGCAGGATATTTCTTGGATGAGTGGAATTATTCAGTTAGTGCTCAGCTTTTTTATTCTCGATTTATAGACTGTTGCCTGTCAGGGACGCTACTTAATAGCGACAGATTTTCCGAATTTTCAGTTAATTATTTTTTGCATCGCAGCGATGCATGTAATCATTTTAAAAGGTGAATTTATTTGGCAGTATATATAGGCTTCTTAGCGTTCATAGAGGTTCGGTAAGGCTTGCTGGCTGTAGCCCATCGGCTTTTTTGTGCGACTGAAAAGTATCCACATATTCGCGGATAGCTCTGTTGTCTGGTCTATGTACTTCAATCATCAACCCACGAGGAAGTTAATATGCGCAAAGCGTTAACTGCTCTGGTCATGGCTGGCGCTCTGGCGTCGACCCTGACCACCACTGCTGCTTCTGCAGCACCGTCTGATAAAGCCGTGATGGCAACCAGCATGTCCGATACCACACCTGGCGAAGGTAACGGTAATGGTCAGGGTGCCAACAATGGTAACGGCTGGGGAGTAGGCGGTACTCCCCCGGCCAGCCCGCACTAAGCGGCGCTGACCGCCGGGTCGGCGCATGCCGGCCCGGCATTTACCCCAACTTGATGATTTTGAGCCATGCCCCTGAACATGAACCCGATGCCTGTTAACCTGCGACAGCGGCACTTGCTGGTCGCAGCCCTGGTCATTCTGCCGGTACAGGTTCTCGCCGGTAACCCGGCTGATATCCGTCTGGGTGGAATGTCGCTCACGCCGACTCTGCGCCTGACCGAGGCCTACGACGACAATTTTCGCGAGACCGCCGCACCAAATGAGGCATCCAGCTGGATCACCACCATCGAGCCGGCGTTTGAACTCGCGGCGGAGGACCGGCTGAACATCTATCGTCTGCGCTATGCGCTGGAATCCGACATCTATCACTCCAGCCATGGCAACGACAATACCGATCACCATCTGGACGCCAATGCGCATTTGGAATTCAGCAGTCGCCACCGCCTTGACCTGAATGCCGGCTACGACCGGGTGGAAAGCGCCGCCGATGCCACGTCGCTGGCGGAAAACGACAAGTACCACACCAGCAACGTTGGTGCCGTCTATGGCCTGGGTATCGAGTCCGCGACGATGCAGCTCGAGCTGGCCGTGGACCAGGAACGCAAGCGCTATGATAACCGCGGCACGCTGAACCAGGACAAGGACCGGGATACTCGCAGCCTGGGCGCCACGGCGTTCTACCGGCTTGCGCCCAAGACCCGCGCGCTGTTTGAAGTCAGCTTGACCGAATTCGACTATGTCAGGCTCAGATCTGTTGACAGCAGCACCCTCAGGTCGCTCGACAGCGTCAACCACTCCTATTTTGCTGGCCTGGCTTTTGATGCCACCGCCAAGACCTCCGGTACCTTGAAGATCGGCCACGAGAAAAAGGATTTCGATGCTCCAGGAGAGCGCGACCCCAGCCTCACCGCCTGGCATGCGGACCTGACATGGAAACCTCGCACCTACTCTGCGTTCCGGCTGACCGCACGCCACGGCATCAACGAAGGTAGTAACGAGGAGCAGTTCATCGAGAACCGAACGGCGGGTCTGGCATGGAGCCACAAATGGAGTTCCTTCTTCTCGAGCGACCTGGGCTATGTCAGGTCAAAAATGAATTACGACAACGCGGCCAACCGCGAGGACATCACCGACAGTTATCGTGTCGGACTCACCTGGGATGTTCGCCGCTGGCTGTCGCTGGAACTCGGCTACCGCTATCGCGAGCGCGACTCGAATGTCGCGCTGGAAAACTTCGAACGCAGCCTGTATTCGGCCGGTTTGAAGCTAAGTTTATGATTAATAATCTTTTTTGATCGAAATGGGGCGCTGGCTCCGTACCGTTTTCTGATAACTGCGATTTAGGAGAACCACATGATTGCGCGTTACCTGTCGGGCGTCTGGCTGTTGGCCGGCCTGTTTCTGCTAAGCGCTACGACCTGGGCGGCCGACGACGACCAGTACAGGCTCGGGTCCGGCGATGTCATCAGTATCAACGTCTTCGGCGAAGGCGACCTGAGTCTGGACGAGGTTCGCCTCAATGATGCGGGCAAGTTCTCCTATCCGTTTTTCGGCGAAATCGATGCGATGGGCAAGACCGCCGCGCAGCTGGAACACATGCTCGTCAGCGGTCTGAAAGGCGACTACCTGGTCGATCCCCGGATTTCGGTGCGCATCCTGGAGTACCGCGATTTCTTCGTCAACGGCGAGGTCAAGAGCCCCGGCGGCTACCCGTTCAAACCGGGTCTGACGCTGCGCAAGGCGATCGCCCTGGCCGGCGGATTCACTGAGCGTGCTTCCAAGAGCAAGTTCAGTGTTATTCGGGACGGCAACCGCACACCGCAGGAGAGGGCGCTCGACACCCTGATCATGCCGGGCGATATCATCACTATTGAACAGAGCTTCTTCTGATTATGGAAAACCAACTGATTCCGCAACAGCCTGCGTTTCCCGACCGGCTTGGCGAGCGGCAACCGGAACGTATTCGGGATGATGAACTCGACCTGCTGCGTCTCTGGCAGCCAATCTGGCGCCGCAAGTGGAGCATCGCCACCCTGATGCTGGTGGTGATGATGCTCGCGACGCTGGTGGCCCTGGCCATGACCCCTGTGTACCGTGCTGCCTCGACCCTGATGATCGAGGAGAAAGCCGCCCAGGTATTGTCGATTCAGCAGGTCTATGGTCTGGACGGCAACAGTAGCGGGTATCTGCAGACACAGTTCGAGCTGCTTAAATCCCGCGAACTGGCCGAGCGGGTCGTGCACGAACTCAGTCTTAACACCCATCCGGAGTTCGACCCGCGCCAGCAATCAGCCTCCTTGATCGATATCAGGGGCTTGCTCGACTTCAATGCCTGGTTGCCCTTTACCACGCCAGAGGACGTTGCCGAAGTCGATCCTGAGCTGGCCGAAGCGCAGGCTTTCAGGGCCGCGGTCGACACCTTCATGAAGCGCACGACTATCACGCCGGTTCCCAAGACCCAACTGGTCAAGGTCCAGATTGAGATGGCCGATGCGTCGACCGCCGCCCGGGCAGCTAACGCTCTGGCCCGCACCTATATCGACAGCCAGATGGAAGCCAAGCTGGAGATGACCAACAATGCCACCCGCTGGATAAACGAGCGGCTGGAGACGCTGAAGGTCAGTCTGCAAGAGTCTGAACGGCAGTTGCAGGCATTCCGGGACCAGGAGAATCTGGTCGACCTTCAGGGGGGGGTGACCACCGTGAGTGCCGGTGAGCTGTCCCGTACTAGCGATCGCCTGGTCGATACCCGCCGCGACCGTGATGCGGCAGAAAGCCAGTACCGGCAGGTCGCCGAGTTGAAGGGCGGCGGCTGGCAAAGGCTGACCGCAGCACCGGCCGTGATGAGCAACCCGCTGGTGCAGCAGTTCAAGGCGCAGGAAGCGCAGGCGCTGTCTAAAGTCCAGGAGCTGTCCAACCGCTACGGGCCCAAGCACCCCAGCATGATAGCTGCCCGCTCCGAGTTGAATACCGCCACGGCCAGCCTGAAATCGCAGGTGGAGCAGGTGGTCGCGAGTATCGAACGGGCCTACCAGCTCGCGGTCGCCAACGAAGATGCACTGCAGTCGTCGTTCGAACTTAACAAGGACGAGATTCAGGCGATCACCCGCAAGGAGTTCAAGCTGCGTGAACTGCAGCGTGAGGTCGATAGCAACCAGGCGTTGTACAACACCTTTCTCAACCGCCTGAAGGAAACCTCCGCCACCGCTGACCTGCAGAGCGCCAACGCCCGTATCGTCGACAGGGCCGTACGACCCGAGGTGCCGGTCAAGCCGAACCGCAAACTGATCGTCATCGCGGCGGGCTTGCTGGCACTCATGGCCGGCGTCGGCCTCGCCCTGCTGCTGGAAATGCTCAACAACACCTTCAAAAGCACCGAGGAGATCGAGGAGCAGCTTAACCTGCCGGTACTCGGCATCTTGCCGCTGCTCAAGGACAAGCTACGCAAGGATGTCGCCCAGATGTTCGGGCGCGGCGGCGAGACGGATCGAGCCTTCCTTGAGGCCATCCGTACGCTGCGCACCGGCGTGGTGCTGTCGGGGCTCAACAAGGAGCAGAAGGTGCTGCTGGTCACCTCGTCGATCCCCGGCGAGGGCAAGAGCTCCGTCGCCGCCAACTTGGCGCAGGCACTTGGCCAGATGGAGAAGGTGCTGCTGATCGACGCCGACATGCGCCGTCCCACCGCCGCGAAAAACTTTGAGCTGCCGGTCGGCACGCCCGGCCTCGCCAACCTGATTGCCGGTATCGCGAAACTGGAAGACTGTATATATCCGCTGGACGGAGTTGACCTGATCAGCGCCGGCACCGTGCCGCCGAACCCGCTGGAACTGCTGTCCTCCAAGCGCTTCGCCGAAACGCTGGAAGTGCTGGGCAGCAAGTACGATCACATCATTATCGACTCGCCGCCGATGCAGGCCGTGAGCGATGCGCTGATGCTGTCAGCGCTGGCAAGCTCGGTCATCTATGTGGTCAAGGCCGAGTCCACCTCGGTGCAGCTGGTACGCGACGGTATCGGTCGACTGCTGCAGAACCGGGCGCCGGTCTCGGGTGTCGTGCTGAACCAGGTCGACATCGAAAAGGCAAAGAAAAATGGTTACAGCCACGGTGCGTACTACGACTACGGCTACAGCAGCGACCAGCCGGCCTGAGGAGGTGTCCATGATAGACCTGCACAACCACCTGCTCCCGGGCATCGATGACGGCGCCCCCGACGTTGAGGCCTCGCTGGAACTGGCGCGCATGGCCGTTGTGGAAGGCATCACGCATATGGTCTGCACGCCCCACATCCATCCCGGGCGTTATGACAATACGCCGCAGTCCATTGCGGCGGCGCTGCAACAGTTCCGTGAGGCGTTGGCAAGCGCCGGCATCGAACTGCAGGTGGCCGCAGCGGCTGAAGTGCGCTTCGGGCTGGAATTGATGACCGGCGTTGCCGAGGACAGGATCCCGTTCCTCGGTCAATGGGAAGGCAGCAAGGTGATGCTGCTGGAGTTCCCCCATGGCGAGATCCCCTTTGGCGCCGAGCGCCTGACGCAGTGGCTGAAGGGCCGCGGTGTCCTGCCGATGATCGCCCACCCCGAACGCAACAAGGGCATCATGCGCCAGCCGTCGCGGCTCAGGCCGTTCCTTGAGCAGGGTTGCCTGCTGCAGGTGACGGCATCATCCCTGACGGGCCATTTCGGCGAGCAGGCCGCGGAGATCGCCACCGACCTGCTACTGCAGGGTCATGTCACCATTCTGGCGACCGATGCCCACAACCGCGACCGCCGTCCTCCCTGTCTGCGTAACGCCGTCAAGGCTGCTGAGCAGCTGATCGGCGCCCAGCGTGCCGCAGAGCTGGTGAGCCTAAACCCCTGGAAAATCGCGCTGGACCACTTCGATCGATGAACACTGCTACAAACCGACAAATACCGCCACGCCTGCGCCAGCTCGGGCTTGGCATCTTGCTGTGCTGCAGCTTGGCACTGGCCGTCGTCGGCCTGCGGCTGCTGATTGCGGGTGTTGCCGCCCACCAGGCGGAGCGCTTTGTCGAGGACTGGGAGCGGCAGGGCGTGCTGCCTTCGCTGCAGGCCTGGGATATTGCCGAGGCCGCCGCACAGCGGGCGGTGGCCTTCTATCCCGGCGCCAACGGGGACTACTACGCGCGGCTCGGCAAGGTCTACGCATGGAAGCACCAGCAGCTCGATTTCGGCGATGCAGAGGCTGAGCCTTCCCGGCTGCAGGCGCGGGATGCTTACCGGCTCGCCATCGCGGCCCGTCCGGACTGGCCCGACACCTGGGTGCAGCTGGCCTTCGTCAAGCTGCACCTGCTGGAGTTCGACGAAGAATTCGACCGGGCCCTGGCGCGCGGCTTCGAGAACGGCCCCTGGCGCATGACGATCAATCGCGGACTTGCCAAAGTAGGGCTCATCGCCTGGCCGCAGCTTGAGCCTGAACAGCGCCGGCAGATTCTGGAATCGGCACGGCGTACCGTCGAATACAGCCAGGCCCAGACCCGGTCGCTGTTCAATCTGGCCGATCGTATCGGGCAGACCCCGCTGCTCTGCGGCGCTCTGCCTGACGAGTTGAAATTCAGCCGCGGCGTTTGCGTGCCGGCCTCTGCCGCTGAAGGTCCACCCTGGCCATCCAGGGTCTGGACCGGCGTACTGCATAGCAGCTAGCCACGGTTGTGCAGGCAGACTGTAATGCGGGCAACGGCAGCTGGACATACAGTCCAGCGTCCGGCCTGGAACTGGGCCCTGTTGCAGCGACGCGCATGTTTTGTGGTGAGGGCTCGATCGATCACCGCTTTCTGCGTGACCTTTCCCATGTTCGCTCTGTTGTAATGCGTGACGGGCGAATTTATCTCGCGACCTTCGCCGACGGCTCAATTCTGGAGTTTTTGCCGCTGGACGCAGAGCGCGTTCAGTCGAGCTTTGACTGCGCTCGGGCGCGTGGCAGCGTGCAGGCGCTGGTCTGTTCCGATAGCGCGCTGGCGCGGCTAGATCTAAGAATGGATGAGCTCTATCGCAAGGCTCTGAACCAGTTTGAGCCGAGTGAGGTTCCCTCTCTGCAAGCGATGCAGCGCGGATGGATCAAGGGCAGGGGCGATTGCTGGAAAGCGCAGGCGCTACCTGAGTGTGTGTGTACCGAGTATGACCAGCGCATCACAGAACTGGAGGTCAAGACCGGCGATGTGCTGGTGCCCGCCGCCGTGACTTATACCTGTGACGACGGACGTCGCCTTGCAGCGTACTTCGACAACAATACCCGGCTGCCTTCACTGATGCTCAATGACGGCGAGGATCAGATGCTGCTTTACCGCAAAGCGTCCGGTAGCGGTGCCCGTTTTACGGGGCGAAATGTCGAGTTCTGGGACAGGGACTCAGGCGCGTTACTCCAGGGCCCAGGGCGGTATGCTGCAGTGCGAGGCGTTGTGACCGGCTCCAGGGGGCTGGCCCGGTACTGACAAAACGAAGCAACAGGCCCCGGTGGGCGCTGATTCGTACTGATCATGCGTTTTGAGGCATCGGTAATGCCCAGTGTCGGGGTTGATCAATACCTTGCTGTAACAACAGCAAAGCGCGAGCGACCGATCGGTGGTTGAAGTTGCCGGGTTTCAAGGCGATGGATCGCGTTGAGGCGCGAAACAGTTGCGATAACCATCGTCCATCGCCGTTGAAGGACTGATTGCGAAGGCGTGCTCGATCAGGTGGCCGAAAGCGGGGGTCCATTTATATCGCGGCAGTACAGGATTGCATATCGACAGGCCCGTCGATATGAAAACGCACCTTGATGGTGCGTAAATGTTTTGAGTTAGGCGCTAACGGGCGGTTATCTGCGTCGATCTTTAATTTTTTACCTGCAAGCTGTGGTCTGTCATTTTCTTACCGGATTATGGCCTTATAATGCTGCGCGTTTTGCACGCCAACGTGAGCAGAGTAGACATACATGATTAACCAAGACGACCCATCCAGACACACTCGGTATCCTGTTGCCCGGTTAAGCGGTGATTTCCATTACCGTATCGAGGGTGACCGCGCACGGCTTGGCGCCGATGTGACCATTCTCGACCCGCAATCGTTGGGCCAGCAGCGTTGTCTGCTGCAGCTTTGGGCCTGCCACTCACGCTTTGATGGCGGTACGTTGCAGGGAATCAAGGTCGCTGAATGTCCAATCGATATTCAGGACACGACTGTTTCTGTCGCCGAGCAAAGCACGCTGGCCCTGCCGCCAGCCGGGCAGGAAGATTATGCCATCGTCCTGACGCTTGTGGCCGTGGACGGCAGTGGTGCGGTACAGCTGCATGATTACGTCAATTTCGATAACCGCCAGGCGTTCACCCAGCCAATGCTGCTGGGCGAGGTTGAGTGCGAACTGGCTTCGGCTCATGTGGACTTGAGGGTTGAGCGCATTCTCAATCCGCGTGCCGCCAGCAACCTGTCCGGCTCGCTGACGCTGGAACTCTGGGCGTTGCACGAGCCCTACCGGGGGGGCGCATTCAGCGGCACCCTGCTGGCCACCACCACGCAGCTGGGTACGCTGTGTGGCGGCTTCGAGTGGCTGCAAAACCGTTTCAACCTGGACTTGATGGCGGTACCGGCTGGCGATGCATACCTGGTGCTGATGTTGCGCGAGTGGAGTGAAGCCGGGCGCCTGACCCGCGACTACCGTGTCCTGCCCAGGTCTGTTGGCGAGACTCCGATACCGGCTGATCCTGTGGAGGAGGGTCCGTGCGAGCTGGAAGCTGAGCCTGAACAGGCGCCGCTCGCGGAAGCGCCGATCGAAGCTGAGCCGAAGTCGTGCGAACCGGTCCAGTTACCACCTCTGGAGTCGGTGCCCCACTTGCCCGCGTGCCAGGCAGTTGAGATCCCTTTAGCTGGGGCGCCCGTGGATGCTCCCCACAAAGCGCCCGCCAAGGAGCCCGTCGAAGCGTCTTCGGCCGTCAGCCTGGTGTCGATCAATCGCGCCAGTGCCCGGGAGCTTGAGAAGGTGAAGTTTCTCTCGGCGCGTCTGGCAAGGGCCATCATCCTGGAGCGTCCTTTCGGCAGTCTGGACGCGCTGATCCAGGTGCGCGGTATCGGCAGAGTGACCCTGGAGCGTATTCGTCCTTTTCTTTGTATCTGAATTCGGTTGGCCGGTTGCGTCCGGTGTGTCAGGCAGGCATGTTGGACAAAACGAATGTTCAGGGAGGGTGGTATGCAGCAGTGGGTGGAAAAGATCGCGCAGCGGATGCTGGAGCGCAACTGGATGCTCGCAACGGCGGAGTCCTGTACCGGCGGCTGGGTGGCGCAGGCGCTGACGGCACTGGCCGGCAGCTCAGATTGGTTTGATGGCGGTTTTGTCACCTATTCCAATGCCGCCAAGGCGCGCATGCTGGGCGTGTCCTCTGAGTTGATCGAGCAGGAAGGCGCGGTAAGCGAGGCGGTGGTGCGGGCCATGGCCGAAGGCGCGCGACGCCAGAGCGGTGTGCAGCTGGCCGTATCGGTCAGCGGCATTGCAGGACCTGGCGGTGGCAGCGAGCTCAAGCCCGTGGGTACTGTCTGGTTTGCCTGGGCCTGTGAGGGTCAGCCGACCCGGGCGCAGTGCCATCTGTTGGCAGGTGATCGTGAGGCAGTGCGGCGTCAGGCGGTGGAGATTGCCTTGCAAGGCCTCTTGGGCATGCTGGAGCGAAGCTAGTCCGTTGTCGGTGCCTATCGTATAAAAAGCACTCAAATAGGTTGCATTCCGAAAGCGATCTGGAATAATACTGTCCAAACATACAGTATCCGGTCAGGCGCCAGAGTGCTGTATTCGATTAAGCGCAAGGGGTTGAAAATGGACGCGAACAGAAAGAAAGCACTCGACGCGGCACTGGGTCAGATTGAACGGCAATTCGGCAAAGGCGCGGTTATGCGCATGGGCGATCAGCCGCGCGAAGCCATTCCAGCGGTGTCCACCGGCTCCCTCGGCCTGGATATCGCGCTGGGCATTGGCGGCCTGCCCTACGGGCGTATCGTTGAAATCTATGGCCCGGAATCGTCGGGTAAAACCACGCTGACCCTGCAGGCCATTGCCGAGGCGCAACGCGCTGGCAAAACCTGTGCCTTTATCGATGCCGAGCATGCGCTGGACCCGATCTATGCCGAAAAGCTGGGCGTGGATGTCGACGCTCTGCTGGTGTCTCAGCCGGATACCGGCGAGCAGGCGCTGGAGATTGCCGACATGCTGGTGCGTTCCGCTGCCGTTGACGTGATCGTGGTCGACTCCGTTGCAGCCCTGACCCCCAAGGCTGAAATCGAAGGCGAGATGGGTGATTCCCACGTGGGTCTGCAGGCGCGCCTGATGTCCCAGGCGCTGCGCAAGCTGACCGGCAACATCAAGAACACCAACTGCCTGATGATTTTCATCAACCAGATCCGCATGAAGATCGGTGTCATGTTCGGTTCACCCGAAACCACCACAGGCGGTAACGCGTTGAAGTTCTACGCTTCGGTGCGTCTGGATATTCGTCGCATTGGTGCGGTGAAACAGGGTGATGAAGTCACCGGTAACGAAACCCGCGTCAAGGTCGTCAAGAACAAGGTGGCACCGCCGTTCCGTCAGGCCGAGTTCCAGATTCTTTACGGTCAGGGCATCTATCGCATGGGCGAAGTGATCGACCTGGGTGTGCAGCAGGGGCTGGTGGACAAGTCCGGCGCCTGGTATGCCTACAAGGGTGACAAGATCGGCCAGGGCAAGGCCAACGCGGCCAAGTACCTTGAGCAGCATCCCGAGATTGCGACCGAAATAGAAAACGCCATTCGTGAAAAGCTGCTGGTCAAGCCCAAGCCCAGGGAAGCCGCTGACGACAAGGCCAGTGAAACCGAAGAACTGCAGTTCTGACGCGGTTCGACTGAATATCTGAAAAAAGGCTCCCGAGGGAGCCTTTTTTGTTGCCTGCGTAGCGCCCACATGGTGCCGTACCAGGCTAGCGCGACCAGGCCGCGGATTACGCCGGAATGTTGGCGCCGAAAATACCGCATGCCATTCGGCATACCACGGGGGCGGGGTGCGGCGGCCTGTTGCCCACCAGATGGGTGACCCGCTGCGCACTACCGGTGCGGTTATCGGGGCTCGCCCGCGAGGGCCGCAATCCGATTGAATATGTCGACAGTACCCATCTGTCCGCCTTTGAGGATCATGGGGAGTTCGTTCAAGTTAGGTATGTAACTGTGGGCCCGAATCAGGGGGACTCCGCGCTCGAAATCCCCGATAAAGGACAGGCAGTCAATGTCCATTGTCTGAACGGCAATACTCGATGTGTCGCCGCCAGCAATGGCCAGCAAACCGATGGCAGATTGGCTCACTATGGCATCCAGCAGCGTGCCGGTCGCCAGTGCCAACTCGCGACCACTTAACAGGTGTCCGGTATTGGCAGAGAGATAGAGCAGCAGGTTGCTGCCCATTGCCAGAATGTCAGCCCCTTGTCGAATAATGCGGTCACGCTCTGGGGCGTGGATCAGGTCCGAAGGCTCAAGCTCTAGCTTTACATAGTCCAATGCGGCCTCAACCTGTTGTGAGGTTAGCGTCGACCGGCTGCCTGCAAATGCGAGAACGGGGCCCTTTATAAGGCTGTCGTGTGGCCCGTGCCTTTGCGGGTCGATTGTCCCCGGGCAGAGCGGAGACAATGCTTGCGCCACGCTGCTGGATCCAACACTCAAGATGCGACAGGTATCGCTAAGTGTCTGTAGTGCCAGGCCTATGACCTGGAGGTCCTCGTCCGCACTCACGTCAAACAGGGTGCGGGTTTCGCCGTCTGCGATTCGACAACGGAGTTCTGCCGCCAATTCCGTGGCGCCGCGTCTGTAGGAGGTAATGTCGACCAGCCCCGTTTCTAACCAGCCCTGTTGCCGAAAATGCAGGCGCAGGTCGGACTCCTGCATTGGCGTGATCGGATGGGTCCGCATGACTGGGTGGCGGTCGATACGGTGAATCACGCCGTTGCTGTCCGCGGCAAACAAATGTCCGAATATGCAGTAGCGCCCCAGGGAGGGCTGGCCGCCGATAACCGCGGTCCAGTCTGCTTCGATTTGCTGCGAATAGGCATCGGCTGTCGCGCATAGATTGCCGATATCCGGTGAGCTATCGAATGTTGAACAGACTTTTAGGTGATGAAACCGGCCGCCAATTCGGGCCAGGTTCGCTCCCATGTGGTTCATCTCGCCTACCGCGGCTTGCTGTGACATCGATCGCAGCGAACTCGCGATACCGACGGCATCGAGCGTCTGGATGTCGGGATTGGCAGCGAGGTCTTCCGAGCGCAGGTAGAGTCTTGACGTCAGGCCGTTGCGGGTCAGCGTGGCGAGAGTGTCGGATGCACCGGTAAAATCATCCGCACAAAAAACGAAGTCTGGCATTGGTGAAATTCCTAGGCCTTGCCTTCATAGAATGACAGTGCGCCCGCGAGTTCGGCATGGCGGGTTGCATGTTTTTCCAGAGCCTCGCCGGCAACCACGGCGTCCCAGGCCTGCTGCAGGCTGCGGACCCCGGCCTGCGGGCCGCCCGGGTGTGCCAGAATGCCGCCGCCGGCCAAAAACATGAAATCCGACGAGCCCACCGCGTTGACAGTGGCCGGCAGGGTCCCGGCCCACTGACCGGAGGAAAACACCGGCAATACACAGTCATTCGCCGGGCCATCCGGTGACAGTGGCCGGGCACAAAGGCGTGCCGCTTCGGTCACCTCGGCATCGCTGTCGGAAAACTTTCCACCCATGCCATGGACGTGCATGTGATCCAGGCCAGTCAGTCGATAAAGTGCCTGGTAGGCAGGAAAGGCGATACCCAGTGCCGGGTGGCGGGCCCAGCCACCATAGCCATTGCGGTGCCCATGCAGAATCAGTGGGGTTGATCCCCGCAAGGTCTGCATGGCCGATAATCCGACCCAGTTCATGCTGACCATCGCGCAGGCTCCGCTTTCCTGTTCGATCAGGTCGGCGTGCCGGCGCATGGCGTCGGTTTCATCGGTAATATTGAACGCCATCATCACGTCGCGACCGGTACGGTCGCGGTAACGGCGAACCCGCTCCATGACGGCGGGTATGCGCTTGTCCAGCGGAGCACAGGCTGGGTTGGCACAGACTTCGTCATCCTTGATGAAATCCACGCCGGATTCGCAAAGCAGTTCGACAAGGTCGGCAATCTCATCCACTTGCATGCCAATGTTTGGCTTGATGATCGTGCCGAAAAAGGGGCGCCCCTGCAGGTTCAGTCGGGCGCGGGTTCCTGCAATGCCGGCCTGGGGCAGCGAATAGCGGGCACGGTAGGGCGCGGGCAGCTGAATATCCAGCAGCTTGAGTCCTGTCACTTCCCCGAGGTCATAGAGGTTGCCAGACACGGTTGCGGCCAGCGTTGCCAGATTCACGCCGATATTGTCGGCAGGGAAGCCGATGCGCACCCTTGCCCTGCGATACGGGCCACCAATACCGCGGGCCTCGAGGAAGGCGCTGTGCAGACTGGGGCTCGCAACGGGCTCGAGTTCCTCGACTGCAAGAATGCGGGCCGCGGCGCGTTCGCGCAGCTCATCCGTTTCGGATGCCAGGCGCACGAAGGTACCACTGCTTTGCTCACCGGCGATGACCTGGGCAATTTTCTGCGGGTCGAGCGGGGTTTCGATCAGGTACTCGGCTTCTATCAATTGCACGGTTTCAGATCTCCGACAAGGAAGGGAAAGGGCGGATCGGATCATTCGCATCCCAGTTGATGGAGGCGTCATGAATCTGTTTGAACAGCCGCCCCTTGGGGCCGAGGACTTCGGAAAGCTCAATAACCGTGCCGGGGTGCATTTCACGATCGAAATAGACAAAGCGGCCCTGAGCCCCGACCATTCCGCTCATCTTGACTCGAAAGCCCTGGGCGAGCATGCATTCCAGGTCTTCATCGAAGTGTTCGGTCCAGTAGGCGACATGCTGCAAACCGGTATGACCTGCCTGCAAAAAGTCGCGATACATGGAAGGCGCATCGTTGCGCGTCTGAATCAGTTCCACCTGCACGTAGCCAGAATTGGCCAGGGCGACCGAGTTGTGCACCTCATAGGGCTTGCCGTCGTAGTGGTAGTCTTCTATGGGCACCTTCGGATTGTAAAACCAGGGGCCGACACCCATGGTCTTTGACCAGTAGTCCATGGCCTTCTCTATATCCTGCACGACATAGCCGAGCTGGCGAATTTCTCCGAGAAATCTGCTCATTTTGTCCTCACTTCATTATTAGGCCGGGTAACCAGGTTGAGATTGCCGGAACACAAGTGACTGCCAGAAGTGACAGCAACAGGGGCAATAGGAAGGGCACCACGCCTCGAATAACCTTATGCAATGGCATGTCGGCAATGATGCTGACCATGTAGAGACTCATGCCCATGGGCGGGGTCAACAGGCCAATCATCAGGTTGAGGACGAAAACGATGCCCAGCTGCAGGGGATCGACGCCAGCGGCGACCAGCGCCGGTGTGATAATGGGAGCAATAATCAGGATGGCTGCGATGGACTCCAGTACCATGCCCACCACCAGCAGTAATCCGTTGATGATCAGCAACAGCATCAAGGGGTCGTCGGACAGTCCCAGCAAAAAGGTGCTGGCTTTTAACGGGACGCGATCCATCGTCAGCACCCAGGCAAAAAGTGCCGCCGTCGCGACGATGAACAGCACGCTGGCCGTTGCATCGACCGTTTCGCGTGCTGCTCTGGTGATACCCGACCAGTCGAGCTTGCGGTAAACGAAGAGGCCGATGAATATGGCGTAAGCCACTGTGACGCCGGCCACCTCGGTCGGTCCAAACAGGCCGGACATGAGCCCGCCAATCAGCAGAATCGGTGCAAACAGGGCGGGGATGGACAGCACCAGCTTGCGGGCAAAGGCGCGCGTGTCGAATGCCATATTATCGCGAGGCATTTTGTAGATGTGGGCCAGAATGGCCACCTGCAGTATCAGCAGCAGGGTGATGAGCAGTGCGGGAATGATTCCTGCCAGCAGCAGCTTCACCGCAGACACATTGGCTGTGGTGGCAAATATGATAATGGGAATACTGGGCGGAAATATCGGGCCGATCGTGGCGGCTGCCATGGTAATACCGGCGGCAAAGTCTTCGCGGTAGCCTTGCTCGCGCATCATCTTTATCTGAATACCGCCCAGCGCGCCGATATCCGCCAGCGCTGCGCCCGAAATACCGGAAAAAATCAGACTGACAAGAATGCTGACCTGTGCGGTTCCCCCGCGGATCCAGCCGACAAGCATGCGCACGAGATCAAAAAGGTGGTTGGTAACCCCGGCGGCACTCAGCAGGTTGGCTGCAAAAATGAACAGTGGCACGGCCATCAGCGGCGACGAGTCCAGAGCGTTGACCATGCGTTGCGCCAGAACGGTGATGGGTAGGTCGAACAGGAGTATGGTGACTGCAGAAGCCAGGCCCAGGCAGAGGGCCACCGGCAATCGCATCAGTAATGTCCCCAGAAACAGGACAACTAGGATAATGCTCATCATGATTCAGATGGTCTCTTGCGTGGGGCTACTTTTCTTTTGATGGCGCAAACAGAAGGTAAAGCGCCACCACCGCCAGCATGGCGATACCAATCAGTGCGGGCGAATAAAAGACCCAGTTGGACATCTCCAGCGACGGGGTTGAAAATTTCCCCGCCCGAATAAGGAATTTGTAAAAGCTGTAAAGGACGATCGTGCAGAAGAACAGCGTGAGCAGGCAGTTGAGTCGGCGAAGTCCTGTTTTGTATCGGCTACCGAGCATGTTGTAGACGATGTCGACCGCAATATGGCGGTTACGCAGCAGCAGTGTCGGAATTGCCAGGAACACCAGCGCAATGCAGGTAAATCGGGCCAGCTCATCCGCCCAGGGCAAGCCCAGGTCAAAGGCGTTGCGGCACACCACCTGTCCAAGTATCAGCAGTGACATCAGCCCCAGCAGGAGTTCGGCTATCCTGCTCAGCATGGAGCATATTCGCTCCAGCATGACGTGAACGGGTCCGTGCTTCTGTTGCATGTTATTCCTCGCGATAGATCAAGGATCATGGATCCGAAGCCCGCAAACGGCGCCCGCATTCTGCTGGCCGGGAGACTGCGAACAGGTCCCGGCTACTCCCTGGGATGTCGGCGCAGCCGGGCGCGTTGTTGTCGTTCCCCGGCAGGGCTGGGCTGTGTCTTGAAGCTGCGTCTTGATTTCGACCGGTGCCACCCCGCCGGATGGGTGTTGGCAGTGCCTTAGTGCGCGGCCTGCTCGATCTTGGAATAGAGATCACCGTACTGTTCGCTGAAGCGCTCTTTGACCAAGGCTTGAACATGACTGCGGAAGGCGCCTGTTTGCAGTCCATCCTGCGGTCCGATAACGGTCATGCCGGCGTCTTTCAGCGACTGAAGCTCTTCGGCTTCCTGGTTCAGCACTTGCTGGGTGGCGCGCTCACGCACGGTTTGTGCCGCCTTGGTCACAGCATCTTTTGTTTCAGGCGAGAAGGACTGCCAGATGTCCTCATTGATCACCACCATTTCGGCGGCCGAGATATGACCAGTCAGCATGAGGTGGGACTGGATGTCGTAAATCTTGTGATCAAGCACGACATTGACCGGGTTTTCTTGTCCAGAAACGATACCTGTTGCCAGGGCTGTAGGCACCTCAGACCAGTCTACCGGTACGGGTACGGCACCGAGTCCTTCCACCGCACTGAGGTAAATCGGAAAGGGGATCGCCCTGATTTTTACACCGGCCAAGTCAGCCGGCTCCTTGATCGCCCGGTCGGCGGTCAACTGCCTGGTACCGAAATAGAACGCATACAGTACCCTTACCCCGCTGTTTTCGATCAGGCCCTTATTCAGTTCCTGCATCACGGGAGAGTCCACATCGACCACTTTCATCAGGTGGTCGACATTGTCGTACAGGTAGGGCGTGTCGAGCGCCGCGAACGGAGCATAGAGAGAGCCTATTCCGCCGGCCGTGTTGTGGGAAAGCGCGATGGAACCGGTTGAAACGCCTTCTGCGAGTTCCTGAATCTTGCCCAGCTGGGACGAAGGGTAGACCTCGATATTCACTTCGCCCCCGGTGTTCTTGGCAACCTCCTCTGCCAGCCAGGTTGCCTGGAGGCCTGCGATACTGGAGGGTGAGTTCATGTGGCCGTAGTTCAGCGTTACCGCTTGGGCCGAGGCGGAAATTCCACCCAGGGCGCAAGCCGCGGCTCCGAGCAGGACAGCAAAAGTACGACGTTTTAAGGCGGTGCTGATCATGATGATCTCCCATGAGGGTTTATGATTATTTTGAGATCAGTGTCTTTGGAGATAACGCTTGACTGGTGTTAGTCTAAGTTGAGTAATGCTAGCGGGCAATCATTATAAAATGATGGTTTTTGATGTTTATTGAGCGAAATTCAAACCATGCCAAAGACAAACGGACCTATAATCAGGGACATAGCCGAACGGGCCGGTATTTCGCCGGCCACGGTGGACCGGGTATTAAACAAACGCCCTGGCGTGCGTGAACTGACCGCCAAACGGGTGCTGCAGGCGGCGGCAGAACTGGGCTACCTGCCCGAAGATGAGATACTGCGCACGTTGCGTCCGCGGCCCCTCAAGGTCGTATTCCTGCTTCCAGCGGGAACAAACCCTTATCTGCGCCTGCTGGGTGAGACCATTAAGGACACCACCGAAAAATCGTCAGATCATAACGTCCGTCCGCGCTGCTTCTTTATCGACAGCTTTAATCCAAAGCATCTGTCCGATGCACTGAAGCGTCACGGCGAAAAGGCGGACGGTATAGCATTTATGGCGATCGACCATCCCCTGGTGCGTGAAACGATTGGTACGCTGGCTGCCCGAGGCAAACACATCGTCACTATCGTGTCCGACATATCCAGTGTCAGCCGCACGGCCTATGTCGGGCTCGATAACCGGGCGGTCGGGCGTACGGCTGCCTATCTGCTGGGCCGGTTGTCGAAACACGACAGTGGGCGCATAGCGCTGATCTCGGCCAGCCGCACCTACCGTGCGCACGAAGAGCGGGAGATGGGCTTCCTGAGCCTGATGGGCGAGGAATCCCTGAAGTTTAGTGTTATCGCGGCCCGGGAAGGGCACGATGATCGTAGTGAAAATTATCACCATACCTTGAAGCTGCTGGCCGAATATCCCGACCTGATCGGGATCTATAATGTTGGTGGCGCGTCCGATGGCATCGCGCGGGCGCTTCGCGAAAAAGGGCGTGACAAGGACATCGTTTTCATCGGTCACGGTCTGACAACGGATACCCGCACCTTTCTGCTCGAAGACACCATGGACCTGGTGATCACTCAAAGTCCGGATAGCATCGTGCAGAATACGCTCAAGATCTTTGAAAATGTGCGTGCTGGAAAAGCCCCGCTGACGGGGGTTTCAAAGCTCAGTATGGAGCTGGTATTCAAGGAAAACCTGCCCTAGAGCACCGGGGCCTCCTGTCTTTTGATCGCTCATATCCTTGCCGTCGGCAGGCGCATGCTAGAGTGGCTGTGGTGCGCTGGCTGGGCGCACAGAGTACGGAAATTCGGAGGATGAAACGCGTGATCGATAGCGAACTTGACGGCCTTTCGGGCCGAAGCAGTCTGCCTGCACTGGAAAACCTGCAGGCGGTGTTTTTTGATTTTGACGATGCGCTGGCGCAGTCACTGGATATCAAGGCCGAGGCCTTCCTGTCGCTCTTTGCCGAGCGTGATGAGGCGCTCAGGCAGCAGATCCTGCAATTCTTTCTCCATAACACGGGACGGGCCCGCAGCACCAAGCTGCGTCATGTGTATAGCGAGCTGCTCGGTGAGCCGTTGAATGAAACCGCGCTGGAAGCGCTGTGCCAGCAATTTGCCGAACGCAGCATGGAAGCCGTCATTCGCTCGCCGGAAGTCGCCGGGGCCGATGCGCTACTGCGTGAGCTCAAGGCACGCGACCTGCCCATGTTCGTGGTGTCCGGTACGCCCGAGACCGAGTTGCAGCAGGTTGTCGAGGCTCGTGGCATGGCGGGTTACTTTGTCGAGGTGCGGGGGACGCCGGTGGAAAAGGAGATCAACATCGCCGAACTGCTGAGCGCGCATCGGCTGGATGCTGCGCGCTGTCTGATGGTGGGTGACGGTCGGGTCGACTACATAGCGGCGGTGCATAACCTGATGCCCTTTGTCGGTGTGGTAAAGGGCAGTAATCCCTTTGCGCCCGGTGTTCCGGTGGTGGGGGATTTGATCGAACTGCAGGGCAGGCTGGAAGCATACTCTCAAGCTGAATGATACAAATGCTGATTGCCGGCGTAGAAGTGTAGCGGCCCTGAATGCAGGGTCCTGGATAAAACAGAGGGATCTATCATGCCAGTCATTTTGTATGTGCTTTTTATCGTGTCAGTGATGCCGATTGTGCTCGCGGGCCTGGGAAATTATTTTCGTGCCCGCCAGTTCGGGGCCTTTGACAACAACAACCCGCGCCTGCAGCAGTCACGGCTCGAAGGGCCTGGCGCCCGTGCCCAGGCCGCCCAGGCCAATGCCTGGGAAGCACTCTCGATCTTTGGTGTCACCTGCTTTATCGCCTATGCCAGCGGTGTCGAGCTGGCGAGCCTGACAGGGGTCGCGTTGCTTTTTCTGGCCTGCCGGGTTCTGCATGCCGTGTTTTACATTGCCAATATGGCGGCGTTACGTTCGCTGATTTTCGGCGCTGCAATGGCGTGCTGCCTGTATATCGTGTTTCAGGCCACCACCGTGGGGGCGTGATCTGCGACGCCCATGATCAGGGTCCGCCCTGCGGGGCGTCCAGCACGATCAGGACTCTTTGTTACAGCGTCCCAACAAACCTCGGTCTGGCCTTCAGCGCTGCGCCGTGATGCCGGCGCGCTTGCACCTATAGTCAAAGACTCATAGGGGCCTGTTCCCGGGGAGGCTTAAAGCGGCAGGGGCGCCTGCGACTTTACTTCGCGCAGTGCAAAGTTGCTTTCGATTTCCCGCACCATGCGCAGCGCCTGCATCTGACGGACCCAAAGGTCGTAGTCGGGCAGGTCGCTGACAACCACTTCCAGCAGGTAGTCGGCTGAGCCCGATACCGTATGGGCGTTGATGACCTGCGACATGCCCATTAGCGCCTGTTCAAATCCCGCCACCGATTCGATGCCGTGATCCTGCAGTTTGACCTGGACATACACGGTCATGCCAAGACCGATGGTCTGGCGATCGAGCTGTATTCGATATCCCTGGATGACGCCGTCGCGTTCGAGGCGCCGCAGGCGGCGCAGGCAGGGGGAGGGCGAGAGTGCGACCGCCTCGGCGATGTCGGCATTGCTGAGGCGGCCGTCATGCTGCAGGGCACGCAGTATCTTCAGGTCAGTGGTATCGAGATCCTGTTTTTTAGTCATCTACAGTCCGGTTGAATGTTACTGCCAAAACCTTGAGGTTATGCGCAATAATCAGCTCAAGATGGCCTGTTTTGCAAGTGAAGTGGCACGAATCGTTTTCTGCCTTTGGCCGATAATGGCGCCTGAACTTATACGGTGCAGGGCGGGAAAATGAATCAATATCGCGGCGAACCGGCGATGAATGCCACGGGCCTGACCGCCATGGCCGTGACTCTGCTGATCTGGGTCGGCTTTCTGTTGTCACTGCGGGCCGAGAGCCAGTCTGTGCTCACGCCCACGGATCTGGCGCTGCTGCGCTTCGGCCTGCCGGCGTTGTGCTTCTGGCCCTGCCTGTTGCAGCGCGATGCGTCTTTCCGTCAGGTCCGCTGGCCTTATGGCGTGATGCTGTTACTTGGCGGCCTGCCATTCTTTTATCTTATTTCCTATGGCAGCGGCTTTGCGCCCGTGGCCCACGCCGGAGCCCTGGTGCCCGGTACGGCACCGCTGTTTGTGACCGCTCTGGCGGTGCTGGTGTTTGGCGAATCCCTGTCCCGGCGTCGCCTGCTGGGGTTGACGGTTATTGCCGGTGGCGTGCTGCTGTTGCTGGGTAATGGCCTGTTCGAGACGCACACCGGTTACTGGCGCGGGCATCTGGCGTTTCTCGCCGCCAGCCTTCTATGGGCGTTTTATACCCTGGGCCTGCGCGTACTGGGTGTTGGTGCCCTGCAGGCGACGGCGCTGCTATGTGGACTGTCATCCCTGGGGCTGGTGGCATTGCTTGGATTCGGGCGGGTGGAATCGAATCTGCTGTCGGTCGGCTGGGCCGAACTCTGGCCTTATTTGCTGGCGCAGGGCCTTGGCGCAGGCATTCTAGGTAGTTTTAGCTATGCTGTAGCAATTCGCGCCCTGGGAGCCGAGAAGACGGCAGCGCTGGGCTCATTCACGCCGGCACTGGCGGCGCTTGCTGCCATTCCGCTTCTCGGCGAGGCGTCGTCGCTGTTGAGTCTTCTGGGGGTGGTCGTCGTTATGACCGGTGCTCTGCTGGCCAGCGGTGTGCTGGCTGCGCGCCAACCTGTCTCCCTGCAGCGATAGTATGCTTCTGTGCGACAGCGACAGGGTTGCGTGTCGTAATTGAATATCATCAGGGCGCCGGTGAACACTTTCACTTTGCAGTTGAGGACTACTATCGGTTGCATGACGCGTTGTTCTGTGGGGGAGCTGCCTGTCCGTTTTAAACTCTATCGCAACATCCACGCCTGTGGCGCTGGATTTGTTGATCCTACTTGTGGTACGTGCTGCGTGCCGATAAAACCTTGTGAACCAATTCCCGGCTGAATGTCCTGGCGAGGAGACTTTTTAGATGTTTAATAAAAACGACCTGATTGAAAATTTTGATGCAGACCTGTGGGCGGCCATGACCGCTGAGACACAGCGTCAGGAAGACCATATTGAACTGATCGCCTCCGAGAACTACACCAGCCCGCTGGTGATGCAGGCGCAGGGCTCGCAGCTGACCAACAAGTATGCCGAAGGTTACCCGGGCAAGCGCTATTACGGTGGTTGCGAATACGTTGACGTGGTTGAGCAGCTGGCCATCGACCGTGCCAAGGAAATGTTTGGCGCTGATTACGCTAACGTGCAGCCGCACTCCGGCTCCCAGGCCAATGCCGCTGTTTACATGGCGCTGTGCGAGCCGGGCGATACTGTCCTGGGCATGAGCCTGGCACACGGTGGCCACCTGACCCACGGTTCCCATGTCAACTTCTCCGGCAAGATCTATAACGCCGTACAGTACGGCCTGACTGAGAACGGCGAAATCGATTACGACCAGGTTGAAGCCCTGGCCCGTGAACACAAACCCAAGATGATCGTGGCCGGTTTCTCCGCCTACTCCCAAATTGTCGACTGGGCGCGTTTCCGTGAAATCGCCGATGCCGTAGGTGCCTACCTGTTTGTCGACATGGCACACGTGGCGGGTCTTATCGCCGCAGATCAGTACCCCAACCCGGTACCTTTTGCTGACGTGGTAACCACCACCACTCACAAAACCCTGCGCGGCCCCCGTGGCGGCCTGATTCTGGCTAAAGCCAATGCCGACCTGGAAAAGAAGCTGAACTCTGCTGTTTTCCCGGGTGGCCAGGGCGGCCCGCTGATGCACGTTATCGCTGCCAAAGCCGTGGCTTTCAAGGAAGCGCTGCAGCCTGAATTCAAAGAGTACCAGGCACAGGTCGTCAAGAACGCCAAGGTACTGGCCAAGGTGTTTATCGATCGCGGTTACGATGTCGTTTCTGGCGGCACCGAGAACCATCTGTTCCTGCTCAGCCTGATTAAGCAGGGCCTGACCGGCAAAGACGCAGACGCAGCCCTGGGTCGCGCCTCCATTACGGTCAACAAAAATGCTGTACCGAACGATCCGCAGTCACCCTTCGTGACCTCGGGTCTGCGCATCGGCTCGCCTGTTATCACCACGCGTGGTTTCAAGGAAGAGCAGTGCGAAGCCCTGGCTGGCTGGATTGCCGACATCCTGGATGCCATGCAGGCAGGTGACGCTGAAGCCACCATCACTGCTGTTAAAGACAAGGTCCACGCCCTCTGTGCGGACTTTCCGGCGTACCGTTAAGCCTGATTCGTCACGGGCACCTGCGGGTGCCCGGGTTTAACGTTATTCAAGCATGTTATTTCCCGGCGTGGCCGGGCGTTTAGGGGGAGCTGGCACTATGCAGCATTATTCCGGTTTCGGGCTGTTGAAACATGCCCTGCATTACCATGAAGACTGGCAGCGCGTCTGGCGCAATCCAACGCCGAAGAAGAAGTATGATGTCATCATCATCGGCGCTGGTGGTCACGGTCTGGCAACGGCTTACTACCTGGCGAAAGAGCACGGTATCACCAACGTGGCCGTGCTGGAGAAGGGGCATCTGGGCGGTGGCAACATTGCTCGTAACACCACTATTGTGCGTTCAAACTACCTGTGGGATGAGTCCGCTGCCCTGTACGAACATTCCATGAAACTGTGGGAAGGTCTTTCACAGGACCTGAACTACAACGTGATGTTCTCCCAGCGTGGCGTATACCATACCTGCCATACACTGGGGGACATGCGTAGCAACGAACGCCTGGTGGCCGCCAACAGGTTGCAGGGTATCGATAACGAAATGGTTGATGCCGAGCAGCTGCAAAAAGAGATTCCATCCCTCGACTGCTCCAAGGGCGCACGTTACCCGATTATGGGGGCGTCTGTGCAGCGTCGTGCCGGTAACGCCCGTCACGATGCCGTGGCCTGGGGTTATGCCCGTGCAGCTGATGCTCTGGGTGTAGACCTGATCCAGAACTGCGAAGTCATCGATATGGAGATCAGTGAAGGCAAGATCACTGGTGTCAAAACCAAGCAGTACGGTGTCCTCAAGGCTGACCGTGTGGGTTGCGTGGTCGCCGGTAACAGTGGCGTACTGGCTAAAATGGCCGGTTTCGAACTGCCGGTTGAATCCCATCCGCTGCAGGCGCTTGTTTCCGAGCCGATCAAGCCCTTCCTGGATACGGTTGTAATGTCCAACCATGTACACGGTTACATGAGCCAGTCAGACAAGGGTGACCTGGTTATCGGTGCCGGTATCGATGGTTGGGTAGGGTACGGCCAGCGCGGTTCCTACGGCATCATCGAGCACACGATTCAGGCCATCGTTGAAATGTTCCCGTGCACCAGCCGCGTGCGGATGAACCGTCAGTGGGGCGGTATCGTCGATGCGTGCCCGGATGCCAGTCCGATCATTTCCGACACCCCGGTGAAGAACCTGTTCTTCAACTGTGGTTGGGGTACAGGTGGATTCAAGGGTACTCCGGGCTCCGGTAACCTGTTTGCTCATACGCTGGCGCATGGCAAACCGCATCCGATTGCCGAACCTTTCTCCATGTACCGTTTCCACACCGGTGCGCTGATCGATGAACACGGCGCCGCTGGCGTTGCTCACTGAGGACTCACGAAATGCTATTGATTTATTGTCCGCACTGCGGCGAGCATCGCGACGAGGAAGAGTTCCACTCCAAGGGGCAGGCTCATATTGCCCGTCCGCTGGATCCGGACAACTGCACCGACAAGGAATGGGGCGAGTACCTGTTCTTCCGCAAGAATCCGCGCGGTCTGCATCATGAACTTTGGATCCACGCTACGGGCTGTCGCAAGTTCTTTAACGTTACACGCGATACCGTTAGTTACGAAATCAAAGAAGTCTACAAGATCGGAGAGCGGCCCAGTGTGGTCGCCACCGCCAGCTAAGGAGCGGACATTATGAGTCAGAAAAACCGTCTCGCCTCCGGTGGGCGCATCGACCGGTCTAAGGTGCTGACCTTCAGCTATAACGGTCGTCAGTATAAAGGTCACCTGGGCGATACCATCGCCTCAGCACTGCTGGCCAACGGCGTTGATATCGTCGGCCGCAGCTTCAAGTACAGCCGTCCGCGCGGAATCGTTGCGGCCGGTGCCGAAGAGCCGAATGCCGTTCTGCAGATGGGCGCAACCGAAGCGACCCAGGTGCCCAACGTTCGTGCGACGCAACAGTCTCTGTTTGACGGACTGGTGTGCGGCGCCACTAACGGCTGGCCGAGCGCAGAGTCCGACATGATGGGCATCTTCGGTAAAATCGGTGGCAACATGATGCCGCCGGGCTTTTACTACAAGACCTTCATGTACCCGAAGTCCATGTGGGAAACCTACGAGAAGTTCATCCGTAAGGCAGCCGGTCTCGGCCGCGCGGCGAAAGAACTGGACCCGGACCTCTATGACAGCGTCAACCATCACTGCGATCTGATGATCGTCGGTTCTGGGCCTGCGGGTCTGGCAGCGGCGCTGGTTGCAGCACGCAGCGGTGCCCGCGTGATCCTGGCCGACGAGCAGAGCGAGTTTGGCGGAAGCCTGCTGGATACCCGCGAAACCCTCAATGGCCGTCCGGCGGCCGAGTGGGTTGCCACTGTGGTTGAAGAGCTGAAATCGAATCCCGAAGTGCTGTTGTTGCCGCGCTCCACCGTGAACGGCTACCACGACCACAACTTCCTGACGATTCACGAGAACCGTACCGACCATATCGCCGACAAGGCGCCGGCCGGCCAGACGCGTCATCGCATGCACCGCGTGCGTGCTGAGCAGGTTGTACTGGCAACCGGTGCGCACGAGCGTCCGCTGGTATTCGGCAACAACGATGTACCGGGCTGCATGGTGGCCTCCGCTGTGTCGACCTACATCAACCGTTACGGCGTGGTGCCGGGTAACGAGCTGGTACTGATGACCACCAACGACCATGCGTACCAGACCGCGCTGGACTGGCACGATGCCGGTCGCAAGGTTGTGGCTATTGTTGATACGCGTCAGAACCCCAAGGGCGACCGCATTGAAGCGGCCAAGTCCCGTGGTCTGAATATCATTGCCGGTTCCGCGGTGATTGAAGTGCAGGGCAGCAAGCGCGTGCGTGGAGTATCCATCGCACCGCTGAACGCGTCCGGCGATGGCCTCAGTGGTTCGGTTGAGCGTCTGAGCTGCGATACCGTCGCCAGCTCCGGTGGCTGGAGCCCGGTCATTCACCTGTCCTGCCACACTGGCAGCCGCCCTGAATGGCGCGACGACATCATTGGCTTTGTACCTGGCAAAACCGTGCAGAAACAGCACTGTGCCGGCGGTATCAATGGCACCTACAGTCTCAAGGCTGTGCTGGAAGAGGGTGCCCGTGCCGGTGCTAAAGCCTGCGAAGCCGCAGGTTTTGGAGACGCTGCCAAGGGTATTTCTCTGCCGCTGGCTGAAGAAGTGCGTGAAGGCAAAGCCATGGCGCTGTTCCATATTCCACACACCAAACCGACGTCGCGGGCGCCGAAACAGTTTGTGGATTACCAGAACGACGTTACCGCCGCGGGTATCGAAGTGGCGACTCGTGAAGGTTTCGAGGCGATCGAGCACGTCAAACGCTACACCGCGATGGGCTTCGGTACTGACCAGGGCAAGCTTGGTAACATCAACGGCATGGCGATCACTGCCAAGGTCGTAGGCAAAACGATCCCGGAAGTCGGTACAACCGTATTCCGTCCGAACTATACGCCGATCGCCTTCGGTGCGATTGCAGGTCGCAACTGCAAAGAGCTGTTCGAGCCAGAGCGTTATAGCGCTATGCACAAGTGGCATGTCTCTAACGGCGCGCTGTTCGAGGACGTGGGTCAGTGGAAACGCCCCTGGTACTTCCCCCAGGCCGGCGAATCCATGCAGCAGGCGCTGGATCGCGAGTGTAAGGCGACCCGCGACAGCGTGGGTATTCTCGACGCTTCCACCCTGGGCAAGATCGATATTCAGGGTAAGGACGCGCGCGAGTTCCTGGGCCGTGTCTACACCAACGCCTGGGCGAAGCTCGCGGTGGGCAAGTGCCGCTACGGCCTGATGTGTGGTGAAGACGGCATGGTGTTCGACGACGGTGTCACCTCGTGCCTGGCCGAGAATCACTTCCTGATGACCACCACCTCAGGCGGCGCTGCTGCTGTACTGGAGTGGCTGGAGATATACCATCAGACCGAGTGGCCGGAGCTGGAAGTGTATTTCAGCAGCGTGACCGATCACTGGGCCACCATGACGATTTCCGGTCCCAACAGCCGCAAGCTGCTGGCCGAGCTGACCGATATCGACCTGGACCGTGACACCTTCAAGTTCATGGACTGGCGTCAGGGCAATGTGGCGGGCGTGCCTGCACGCGTGTTCCGTATCTCCTTTACCGGTGAGCTGTCTTACGAGATCAACGTCCAGGCCAACTACGGCATGCACGTGTGGGAAAAACTGTTCGAGCACGGCGCCAAGTACAACCTGACGCCTTATGGTACCGAGACCATGCACGTACTGCGTGCTGAGAAAGGTTTCATCATCGCCGGGCAGGACACCGACGGATCCGTGACACCGATCGATTTGGGGATGAGCTGGTGTGTATCCAACGCCAAGCCGTTCAGCTACATCGGCAAGCGCGGCATGGCCCGTGCGGATTGCATTCGCACCGATCGCAAGCAATTGGTGGGCCTGAAAACCCGTGATCCAAAGGTGGTTATTCCGGAAGGTGCGCAGGCGGTCGATAACCCCAAGCAGCCGATCCCGATGACTCTGCTGGGTCATGTGACCTCAAGCTACTACAGTGCCAACCTCGGTCACTCGGTGGCCCTGGGGATGATCCGCAACGGTCACAACCGCATGGGCGAGACCGTGTACTATCCGCAGGCCGATGGCAGCGTGATCGAAGCCGAAATTTGCAACCCGGTGTTCCTGGATCCCAAGGGGGAGCGTCAAAATGTCTGACATCATTGCACCAACAAAACCGACCGCTGAGCAGGGCGCATCCGCTGCAAGCATAGCCTTGATGGATCAGCTGGCTGGCCCTGCTGTCCGTGCCGAGTCGCCGCTGTACAATGCGGATCTCGCCACCAAAGCCCGTCAGGGCGCCAAGACCGGCGGCGTGACTTTGCAGGAGCATAAGCTGCTGGGTCACCTGGTAATTCGTGGCAGCCAGGACAACGCGGCTTTTCTGGCCGGTGCCCAGGCGGTGTTGGGGTTTGATCTGCCCACGCAGCCGTTGACCTCGGCCGAATCAGGCGCTCTTTCAGTGCGCTGGATCGCCCCCGATGAGTGGCTGCTGATCGCGCCGGGTCGCGAGGCTTTTGATCTGGAGAATCGTCTGCGCGAGGCTATGAGCGGTCATATCGCCATCGTCAACGTCAGCGGCGGTCAGACAGTGCTGGAACTGTCGGGTCCCGATGCGCGCGCGGTGCTGAAGAAAAGCACCCCGTACGACGTGCACGACAGTAACTTCCCGGTTGGCAAAGTCGTCACTAGCGTCTTTGCCAAGAGCCAGGCTGTGATCCGTCGCACCGGCGAGCAAAACTGGGAGCTGGTGATTCGTCGTAGCTTTGCAGACTATCTTTGGCTGTGGTTGCAGGATGCATCTGCCGAGTATGGACTGGTCGTTAAGGACTAAGCGAGTAGACTGCTGGAGCTGTGCACGGGTGATTCGTCGCAGCTTCCACTCTTTCGCTGACAGGCCTGTGGCTTAGGCTGCAGGACGCTTGTGCCGAGTTCGGCCTGGTGTCGTTAAGGGCTGAGCTATATGACTGCTGGAGCTGTGTACGGGTGATTCGTCGCAGCTTCCACTCTTTCGCTGACAGGCCTGTGGCTTAGGCTGCAGGACGCTTGTGCTGAGTTCGGCCTGGTGGTTAAAGACTGAGTGAGGTGATTGCGGGTGCTGTGCACGGGTGATTCGTCGCCGCTTCGCACTCTTTCGCTGACCCAGGTCTTCGGGCTCTGGGCCCAGAGGTTGAATCCGCAGGCCGGCGTGGTATCTGCAGCAGGCTGCGACTAACGAGGACGTGAAATGACAGCAAAAATCAAGCCGTGGATATTCACGGCGCACTGCCCGAGCCGCTTGGGTACCGTTGATGTGGTGACCCGGTTTCTGGCCGAAACCCGCAACTATGTGCTGGAAATGCAGTCCTTTGACGACCGCGAGTTGGATCGTTTCTGCATTCGAGTCGAATTTCGCCCGGAAGATGATGCTTTCAGCGAGGCGGCTTTCAATGCCGCCTTTGCCGAGCGGGCAGCGGGTTTTGACATGGAATGGCAGCTGCGCACGCCGGATCACAAGCCGCGCGTGGCGATTTTGGTGTCCAAGTATGACCATTGCCTCAATGACCTGCTGTACCGGTTTCGTACCGGTCAGCTGAACATCGAAATCCCGGTGATTATCTCCAATCACCCGGATCTTGAGTCGTTGGCGCAGTGGCACGGCATTCCGTACCACCACCTGCCCATTACGCCGGATACCAAGGCGGAGCAGGAAGCCGAGGTCTGGAAGCTGATTCAGCAGTACGATACCGAACTCGTGGTACTGGCGCGCTACATGCAGGTGTTGTCGCCGGACCTGTGTCGCAAGCTGGATGGCTGGGCCATCAACATTCACCACTCACTGCTGCCGGGCTTCAAGGGTGCCAAGCCCTATCACCAGGCCTGGGCCAAGGGTGTCAAGCTGGTGGGTGCTACGGCGCACTATGTAAATAACGATCTGGATGAAGGGCCGATCATCACCCAGGGCATTCAGCCGGTGGATCATGCCCAGTATCCGGAAGATCTGGTGGAGAAGGGTCAGGACATCGAGCGTGTGACGCTGTTCAAGGCTATTCGCTACCACATTGAAAAACGTGTCTTTGTGCTGGGCCAGCGTACTGTGGTTTTTTCTGACTAACAGCCTGGCGGCTTAGCCGCACTAAATTAGCGTCAAGTCCGACAGGCTGCCAGTACCGCTGTCGGCACTTGATGCAACCCTACCCCTGGGCCTGGCAACCGCTCGTAGAGCTCCCCCCAAACTGCCAGGTTCGGGGCCCTATCAAAGTCCCTTGGGACGCCGGTTCATTGCCTCCCTGATCGTTCAGATTCAGCTGATTACGTGCTAGCGTCTGTTCGCTTTCAGCCAGAGCTTGGCCTGTTCCTGTGCCTGCGCGATTTCACCCATGCTGAGTCTGCTTGTGAGCATGTCCAGTGCCGGAGTATCGGCACCGCTGGATTTGGCGATACTCAACCACTGGTAAGCAAGCTTGTCGTCCTGTGTTACACCGCGGCCGTGGAGATACATGAGGCCCAGGTGTGTCTGGGCGTCGGCGAACCCCTGCTTGGCGGCAATCTGATACCACCTGTAGGCATTGCTGTCGTTCTGGGTCAGGCCAAGGCCCTTTTCATACATCAGTGCCAGATTGAACTGCGCGTTGACATGCCCCAGCTCCGCCGCCCGCCGGTACCACTGCGCCGCCGCCGGCAGGTTCTGCGGGATGCCGCGGCCGGTGTAGTACTTGCCCGCCAGGTGGTACTGGGCGTACATGTGTCCCTGCTCGGCGGCCTTTTGGTACCAGTACGTGGCCGTGTCATGGTTTTCCACAACGCCGTCCCCCTGCTCGTACATGCCCGCCAGTATGAACTGGGCTCGGCTATTGCCTTTCTCCGCTACCGGGGTAAACCAGCGGGCTGCGTTAACCGGGTCCCGGGTAACGCCCAGACCTTCTGAGTATATGAGGCCCAGGTTGTACTGGGCCGCGGCATCACCCCGTTCGGCCAGGGGGGTAAAGTGCATCAGTGCCAGGGTGTAATCCCCGGCTTCGTATGCGTTGAAGCCGGTCATGAAGTCGGCAACGGGCTCGGCGGCCAAGGCCGGCGGGGTAAGCAGCATCGCGACACCCAGGCTGGCAGATGTGGCCACCGCTGTGGCGAACGCCCGCAGTGAGGTGCGTCGGGTACGGGCGTTATGGGCTCTGGATACAGCAGGTCGATTGAACATGTCAGAAATCCCTTTTTGGCACCGAGCGGGCGCGATAAGCATATGAATGGGCAGAATTAAAATAGCAAATCGGTCCGCCGTAGAGAATCCCCTGCCGGTAAGGTTGCTGCTCAAGGGCTGCTGCGGATCCCGACGCAGTGGCTGTTCCGTGTTACCGGCTGGCTGATTCTGCTGCTGGCCGCAGGCCTGGCGGCAGCAGCAGGTTATCTGAGTCAGGCGGGCCTTTTACCCCGCCTGCCACCGTTGTGGAATGCCAGCGACATTCTTTCCGAAAAATCCATGCTGGGGCAGCTGCTGCACATTCTCATCGGCTACCAGGCCCGTTCCACTGCCATTCAGCGGGGACTCTACCTGATGACCCTGGTGCTGATCGGGGCGGGTATGAAGTGGGTCGGTGCGACCACACTTACATCAAGCATGGTCAGCGCCCGCTGAGTCCCTGTGGGGGCTGATGCTTCGCGAGCGGCTCTGTCTGATTTATATTCAACCCCGGCTGCGGTTCTGCCGGGCCTGGCTCGGTGACTGGCCGAAATAGTCGCGGTAACAGTGGCTGAAGTGGGTGGTGCTGACAAAACCGCAGGCTACGGTAATGGCGGCAATGGTTTCGTTGGTCTGCAACAGCAAACGTCGAGCGCGGGTGATGCGCAGCTCCAGGTAGTACTTGGACGGAGTGCTGTCGATATAGCGGTGAAACAGACGCTCGATCTGGCGCCGCGACAGGTTCACCAGGCCCGCCAGCTCTTCCATCCCCAGGGGCTCTTCGATATTGGCTTCCATAAGCTGCAGTACCGCCTGCAGCGGCTCCGGCAGGGTGGGGTCGATGGTGGTCGCGGGCATTGGACGCTCGGGGCTCTCGCCGATCTTGTCGCAGCTGAGGATTTCCTCGATGCCGCGGACCACCTCATTGCCGTAATGTTGCCCGATCACGGCCAGCATCATGCTCAGGGCGCTGCTGGCCCCGGCGCAGGAGACCCGTTCGCGGTCGATTACATAGGGATGGCTCGACAGCGTGACCCGTGGGCAGGTTTCCTGCAGGCCGTCGCGGCTCTCGGGATGCACGGTACATTCATAACCGTCCATCAGGCCCGCCTGGGCCAGCAGGTAGCTGCCGTTCCAGAGCCCCCCGAGGACAAGACCATGATGTGCCGCGTTGCGCAGCTGCTCCTGTAGTGCTTTGTCGGGCTGCAGATTGCAGCGCAGGCCACCGCAGACAAACAGCATGTCCAGTTCATTCGCGTTCAGCGTCTGCAGGGCGCTATCCACGGAAATTTCAATTCCCAGGTCACTGCGGATGGCGCTGCCGTCCAGGCTCAGGGTACGAAAGCTGTAAAGGGGGGTGCTACTCAGCAGGTTGGCGGTGACGAGGCCATCGACGGCGGCGGTAAACGCCATCATGGAAAAATGCTCGCGCAATACGAAGCCGATACGAATAGCGGGCGCCGAAGTGCTTTCGCTGTCCTTGAGGTAGGCCTGGTTACTGCGTTTGAAACGGCTGTCGAAGGTGCGCTGGCGGTGCTGGTTTGTCATAGGCAGGGTCGCTAACAGGTCGTCAAGAAACCGGGTAACCAGTATAGCAAGGTGGGGGGCGGGCCGGCAGGGGTATTATTGACTCGGCATGAGAGTGTCAGGCACGCCCGGGTGACGGGCCTGACAGGGCCGTCGGCGCGGAATCACTCCAGTCCGTTGAGGGCTTTCCAGTTGCCGGGGTAAACGGCATAAAAGATGGTGGCCTGTTCGCCTTCGTATTTCAGCTCGGTGCCTTCGGGAATCCAGATGATATCTCCGGCCTGTCCTTCCAGTACGCCATCATGGGTTACCAGGCGGAAGACGCCGTCGACCACATAGACGACTTCGTCGTAAAGCACTGTCCAGGCGATTGAACAGGCATCGAATTTGGCCACACCGGCGCCCATGGTGGCGCTCATGTCGGTGCTGACGGCGCGGGCGACGGCGGCCGCGCCCGGCGGGCCTCCACGGTGCTGGAAGTTGAGGCTGGAGGCGTGAATCAGTTTGGCGGACATGTTTGATCAACCTGTTAAGCGCGTACAAAGCGTGATTGGAGCGCCAGGTGAATTTGCCTGGCACCGGTGGATGTGTGGAGGGCGGCGCGGGTTACAGCTCAGAGCGGCTGGCGAAACGGGCCATGGCCATGCGCAACGGTACACCGATATGCAGTAGCGGCTTGGGTGGCAGGCGCGAGGGCTTGCCTGAAACCTCCAGCATGTTGTTCAGCAGGTCGGTCTTCTTGCCAGACGCCATATCGGCCAGCATCATGCCGGAGATGGTGCCGCGGGCGGCGCCGACACTCTGGTCGCAGGCGGAGGCGAAGATGCCCTGTTCGAGTTCGCCGAAATAGGTCTCAAAATTGCCCGACAGGCTGCTGGCCCCGCCCCAGGTGTAGTCGAACTGCACATTTTTCAGCGCCGGGTAACGGGCTTCGAAGCCCTCACGGTGACGATGGCGAATACCGGGCAGCATGTCCTGCGGCGTGTTGTAGTCATGGGCATAGCGGTAAGAGTTGCGGATGATAATCCGGCGATCCTGGGTCATGCGCAGCGTGGTACCGGCATGGTCGGCCGGTGTCAGGCCCCAGTCGAGCTCGCCGCCATAGCTTTGCATTTCCGCATCGGTGAGTGGTCGCGTCATGCTGGCAAAAGTCATCACCGGCAGGATGCGATCACGCAGAAAACCCAGTTCCGCGGTAAAGATGTTGGTACCCAGAATCAGCTGACGGCATTCGATGCGCGTCGTGCCGGTGTTGAGTAGAAATCCGTTGGCGGTGCGGGTGATGTCCAGCAGCGGCGTGTGTTCGGCAATGCGTACGTTGGCCGGCATATTATCGGCCAGGCCGCGCATCAGGGCCGCCGGCTGCATCAGGGTGCCGCCGGGCGTAAAGATGCAGGCGCTGTAGTAGTCGGTGCCGAAAGTATCCTGCATTTTCTGGCGGTTGAGGCGCTCGTAACGCTCACCGAAGTTCTTCAGCAGCTGCTCGTAATGATCGAGGAATTTTTCCCCGCGTGCACCTACGGCACCCTGGTATTTTCCGGCACGGGACCACTGGCATTCGATGCCGTAGCGGCTGATCTGGGTTTCCAGGTAGTCGATGGCGGTGCGGTTTAAATGCACCATCTTGCGCTTGAGTTCCTTATCGCCCAGCTCCAGGTCGCGCTTGTGCGGCTGGTCGATGACAAAGCCCGAGTTGCGCCCCGAGGCGCCCTGGCCGATCTTGAGGGCGTCGATCAGCAGGAAACTGTCATCGGGGCGGTTTTCCGCCAGCCGGCGCACGGCGGCACAGCCGACAAACCCTCCACCAATCACGGCAGCGTCGACACGAATATCCTGCATCAGCTGCGGGAATTCCGAGACCGTTCCGAGCATTTCATACCAGCCACAGTTACCGTCATATTGGGGAAGAATCATTGTGTTTGTCCGCTGTGCATTTACGTTGTCGTGTGGATCGCGATGGCAACCCGGTGTTTAAATCTGAAGGCGATTATTTCGAACATTTATTAGACCTGCTACATAAATGCTCCTTTAGTACCAACTATAATGAGCTTCATAAGTTCGGCTAATAATCAGGTGCTGTATGTCCGATACGCGACTGCTCGATACCCATATGCTCTATACATTCGTCATGATCGCGGAGTCGCCTTCCCTGACCGATGCTGCGCGTCGCCTGGGTGTGACCCAGTCGGCTGTCTCGCAGTGCCTGAAACAGCTCGAAGAGCAATTGGGTACCGCGCTGGTGGTGCGACGCAGCCGGCCGCTGCACCTGACCGCCGCCGGCGACGCCCTCAAGCGCAATGCCGATGGCATTCTGGGGGAGCTGCGCCGCCTCAGCGCCCGCGTGCGTGGCGCCGCGGATCAGGGACTGGTGCATTGCCGCCTCGGGCTCATCACCTCCTGCTCCGAAGTGTTCGGCAGCAAGCTGATCGCACAGCTGAGCCCCTTTATCGAGCAGCTGACACTGCGCAGCGGTCTGACGCCCCCATTGATGCAGGCCTTTCTGGATCGCGACATCGATATCCTGGTGTCCAACGACCCGCTCACCGGCGTGGATGGACTGGAACGCTTCCGGCTGTTTCGGGACCCCATGCTGCTGGCCGTGTCCGCCCGGGACCTGGCCGGACTGCCGAACCCGGTATCGGTTGAATCCCTGGCCCGGAGCCTGCCGATGATCAAGTACGGGCGTCATACGCATATCGGCGCCTACAGCGAAGTGGTGCTGCGGCGCATGGGCGTGCAGGCCAACGTGCGCTATGAAACCGATGACACCCATACCTTGATGAACTTTGTCCGCGACGGTCACGGCTGGGCCATCCTGAGTGCGCTGTGCCTGGCGCAGGTGCTCTATCTGACGGAAGATGTGCGCCTGATGGAGCTGGATCGCAGCCGCCACGCACGTACGCTGTATCTGCTGGCGCGGGAAGGGGAGATGGGTGCCATTCCCGGGCAGGTGGCGGACGCGATCCGGGCCATTCTGCTGGGCCCGGTCTTTGCGGGCATGTCTGAACGGGCACCTTGGTTGACGCCGCAGGAGCTGGATAGCGAAGGGGAGGTATGACGCTGTTGAGGGGGCTGTTCGTTATGCGGCTACAGTAGCAGCGGAACCGGTTCTGTGCGGTCTGTACGATGTCCTCCTGTATGCCCTCGCATGGTCTGTACCGATACGACCGTCGGCGAGCCGGGTCCGTAATTGGGTATTGGCAAGGCCCTGTCGCACAACCTTCGGCCGTTCCACGGCCTCCAGCACCATCTTGCCAATGGCCCGTCGCGCCCACGATCAGCAGGCGTTCTCGATCGGATTTTCGGGCATTGGTATCGGGCGCTGGCTGTTATCAGCCGCCGCGCCGCGTGCGCTGTTCGGTTGGCAACACCACCAGGGTAAACCAGTAGTCGGTCAGCGACTGCACCACTCTGGCGAAATTCTCGAAATCGACGGGCTTGACGATGTAGGAACTGCAGCGCAGCTTGTAGGAACTGAGCACATCGCTTTCCGCGTCGGAGGTGGTCAGCACGACAACCGGCAGATGTCTGAGTCCGTCGTCCTGGCTGATGGCTTCCAGCACCTCGCGTCCGTTCATGCGCGGCATATTGAGGTCCAGCAGGATCAGGTCGGGAGTCGGGACGCCGGCATACTGGCCTTCCTTGTGCAGAAAGGCCATGCATTCGACGCCGTCGGGCACATGGTGAAGATTGATGCTCAGGTGCGTGCGCTTGAAGCCGATTCTCGTCAGTTCCACATCGTTGTCATTGTCCTCGACCAGGAGGATTTCGGCCGGTCGTCCATGGTCAAGCGGATGGCTATTCATGAATATGTCCCTCTTGTTCCGGAATAGTGAAATAAAAACGGCTGCCTGTACCAGGCTCCGATTCAACCCAGATTCTGCCGCCATGGCGGTGTACCACGCGGCGGCAGACCGCCAGTCCGATACCGCTGCCGGGGTGACTGCGCTGGTCGTGCAAGCGCTCGAAGATCTCGAAGATCCGGTCGTGATAACGCGGATCAATGCCGATGCCGTTGTCCTGAACCATGAGCCGCCATTCGGCGTCCAGGCGGTCGGCTTCGATGCGGATCTTCGGCGCTTCGTTACCCCGATATTTGAGGCTGTTGCCGATCAGGTTGATCAGCAGTTGCACCAGCTGTGACCGGTCGCCGGTCAGTACCGGCAGTTCGCCGCAGCTGACCTGTGCGCCGGACTCCCTGATCGAGGATTCCAGCAACGTGACCGCGGCATCGAAAACCGCGCGGCCCGGCACCCGCGTAAACGGATGGGCCTGGGAATCGACGCGCGAATACTCGAGCAGGTCGCGGACCAGCGTCTGCAGCTGCTTGACGGACTGGACGATGCGGCGAATCCAGTCGTTTGCCTGCGCATCGAGCTGGTCGGTATAACTGGACTGCAGCAGTTCGACGAAGCTGGCGACATTGCGCATCGGCGTTTGCAGGTCGTGGGAGGCGACATAGGCGAAGCGCTGGAGTTCGATATTGCTGCGCTCCAGCGCCTCGTTGGTGCGCTGCAGCGCAGCATCGGCGGCCCGCTGGCGCTCGGTGAGATCGATAATGGCTGCCAGTACCAGGGTGCCGTCCTCGGTCTGGACCGGGTTCAGGCCAATCTCCACCGGGAACTCGGTGCCGTCCCGGCGCAGGCCATTCAGGTCACGTCCTGCGCCCATGCGCCGGGCTTGCGGGGTGTCAAAGAAGCCGGTCCGCAAGCCCGGATGGTGGGCCCGGTAGCGCTGCGGAATCAGCACCTCGATCTTCTGGTGCAGCAGGGCTTGCCGTTCGTAGCCGAAAAGCCGCTCCATCTCACTATTGACCAGTTGTATGGTGCCGGTGGCATCGATCATGACCATGGCGATGGGGGCCGACTCGACGGTGGCACGAAACAGGGTTTCCAGTCGTTTGCGTTCCGAGATGTCGAGGATGGCGGCCAGTACGAACTGGCCTTCGTCGGTATTGACCGGATTAAGACCGATCTCGACCGGGAATTCGGTACCATCCTTGCGTGCGGCGAACAGGTCCCGACCGGCCCCCATGCGCCTGGACTCCGGGGTGGTGAAAAAACTCGCACGCATTCCGGGATGGGCTGCCTTGAAACGTTCCGGCAGCAGAACTTCAATCTTGTGCTGTAGCAACTCTTCGCGGTGATAGCCGAACAGCCGTTCCATCTCGGCGTTGACCAGCAGGATGGTACCGGTCTGATCGATCATGACCATGGCCGTTGGCGCCGACTCCACGGTGGCGCGAAAGCGCGCTTCCATCCGCTTGCGTTCAGTGATGTCGACGATGGCGCTGACCACCAGGATGCCCTCGTCGGTGGTGATGGGATTGAGGCCGATTTCAATCGGAAATTCGATACCGTCCTTGCGCAGGCCAAAGAGATCGCGGCCCGCGCCCATCGGCCGGTTTTTGGGCGTATGCATGAAGCCTGCACGCAATTCCGGGTGCCCGGCCCGATAGCGCGCTGGCAGCAGGATATCGACCATTTCGCCCAGCAGCTCGGTGGCGGTATAGCCAAACAGACGCTCGGCCTGTGCATTGACTAGTACGATAGTGCCGTGCTGGTCCGCTACGATGATGGCCGTGGGGACCGAATTCAGGATAGCGGTCAGTTGCGTGACGCTGTTGATCGGATGATTCCGGACCACCATTTCCCCTCCTGATAAAGATCCATCCCGGTGCGGGCTTGCAGGCGCCACGCGGCAGATGCCAGGCGAGGGGAGTTACAGGAAACGAGGGGTAGAAGAGCGTTTACAGTCCCTTGTCAGGCCACTTGCCTGGAATCCGCAGCAATCCCCGGGGCTAGGCCCCGCTGCGCTTATCACTATAGTCCTTCCCGACTGAAACGCTTGGGTTTATTTTGCGACAGTTTCTGCATAAATAGCGTGCTACGAATCCGGAGCCTGCAGGCCGCCGACACCAATTTTGGCACCAGCGCGGTGCGGTATTTTCATGGTCATACCGGGCGGCGCCGGTGGAACTTGGGGCTATGCTTCAACCATGCGACGGAGTAAATCGAGCGTAATCCGTCTGTCTGGGCACTGATTGATGCAAAGGTGAGGTGATGGAACATAAGCCGACGGAACCCACACAGTCTAATGCGGAAATGGACGTACATCGCTCTATCGTTCTCTGGCTGTTTTTCGCGACACTCATTATCGCTGCTTTTGCCGGTTGCGCGCTGTTGTATTCAGACTGGACAGGTAACGAGCTGCTGGCGATTCTGCCGGTGGTAATACTGGCCGGGGTGCTGGGGAGTTTTGTCAGCGCGCTGAACCGGATTTATTCGTCCAAGGATATTTTTCCAATCACGAGCTATTCGGTGTTTCTGCGTGGTACCAACACCTACCTGATCGCTTACTCGTCGATTCCGGCCCTGGTGGGCGCCATTTCTTCCACCATTCTGTACGTTGTGTTCGCATCAGAGATTGTTGTGGGACCGTTTTTCCCCGAGTTTTCCTGCAAGCTGGGGGAAAATCTCTGCGTTGAGTTTCAGCAGTTCCTGACGTCCTGGAGTCCCAAATCTGCCCCGGATCATGCCAAGGCAATTGTATGGGGCTTTGTTGCCGGATTCAGTGAGCGTTTTGTGCCGGATATTCTCAACCGGGTGGTCAGCGAAAACGACAAGTAAGACCTTCAATGCCCTTGGTGCCTGGCGCGGCTACGGCCGCCTGGCTTCGGGATGCACCCACCTGTGCAGGTTCGGGACATCCTTCCATTTGTGCGTTGTTCAGATGGCTCGGTTGCCAGTAGAATCGCTCTTTTTGTGATCATTACGGAGCATTAGCCGCATGGGCAGAGCCTATCAGAACCGCAAAGAGTCGATGGCCAAAACGTCTGACATGAAGGCCAAGGTGTACAGCCGCTATGGTCGTGAGATTTATGTCTCCGCCAAGTCGGGCGGAACGGACCCTGCCGGCAATCTGACCCTGCGCAGCCTGATCGAGCGTGCCAAAAAGGACCAGGTTCCCAGTCATGTCATCGACAAGGCGCTCGAGAAGGCCAAAGGCGGCGCAGGTGAAGATTATGCGGCGGCACGCTACGAAGGCTATGGCCCGGGCGGCAGCATGGCCATCATCGAGTGCCTGACCGACAACCCCAACCGCACCTTCGGCGATGTTCGCCAGGCGTTCACCAAGACCAAAAGCAAGATCGGTACGCCGGGCAGCGTCAGCCATATGTTCGATCATTCGGCTATCTTCGTTTTCGCCTACGACAACGAAGAGACGGTGCTGGAGGCACTGATGGAGGCCGACGTCGATGTGACGGATATCGAAAATGAAGACGGAAAGATAACCGTCTTCGCACCCAACACCGATTACTTCAAGGCCAAGACGGCGTTGCTGGATGGCTGTGGCGAGCTGGATTTCGAGGTGGATGAAATCCAGTTTATTCCCCACGCCTTCACCACGGTCACGGGGGACGATGTCGCCCTGTTCGAGAAGTTTATGGCCATGCTGAACGATCTGGATGACGTGCAGCAGGTGTACCACAATGTCGAACTTGCATAGGGGCGCCAAGCTGTTTAAAGGCGGCTGAGCGGACCAGACCAAGAAAGCCCCGCCGGGTATGACCGGGCGGGGCTTTCCAGTTAAATTCGTGTGCCGGCGTTGAACCCTGCGCGAGCGCCCGGGACCTGGCTTGGGGCCCTGCTCAGTGTCTTGGTCGGGGCCGGCTGCCAGTGCGTGTATACTGAGCGTGCCTTCCCTGCCGGGAGCGCTTCTGATACAGGATGCCACGGATGAAAACGCCCCGCCCTTTTACCGATAACGCTGTCTGCGTCCGAAAGGTCTTGATCCACCACCATGAATAGCGCCGGCTGGTTTGTACTTGTCGGCGCGCTAATGCTCGCCATGGGGCTGACAACCCCGCTGATCAAACGTTTTGCAGTGACCTCGGCGATGCTGTATCTGTCCGTGGGTCTGCTGGTGGGGCCAACCGGATTCGGACTTTTTCATTTCAACCCGCTGGAACAATCGGCCCTGCTTGAGGTGCTCACCGAAGTGGTGGTGCTGATTTCGCTGTTTTCCGCCGGCGTAAAAATGCCGGTGCCGGTGACCTTGGCGCGCTGGCGCGCGCCGGTGCTGCTGGCATTTGTATCCATGACGGTGACCGTGGCGCTGGTGGCCGGGTTTGGCTATTACGTTTTAGGGTTATCGTTGGGGGCGGCCGTGCTACTGGGTGCCATCCTGGCGCCGACCGATCCCGTGCTGGCAACCGAAGTGCAGATTCGTCACGCCGACGATCGCGACCGGCTGCGCTTTACCCTGACCTGTGAGGCGGGGATGAATGATGGCAGCGCCTTCCCGTTCGTCATGCTGGGTCTGGGCCTGCTCGGGCTCCATGACCTGGGGATATTAGGGCAGCGCTGGTGGCTGGTGGATGTGCTCTGGGCCACGGCCGCGGCGATCGTTGTGGGTGGGGTGGCCGGCTGGGGGCTCGCCCGCATCGGCCTCCATGTGCGCCGCAGCGGGCGGCATGTCGAGTTGCTGAATGATTTTCTGGGCCTGGGCTTGATCGGATTGGTGTATGGCATTTGTCTGTGCATCAGTGCCTGGGGCTTCCTGGCGGTTTTCGTTGCGGCCGTGGCATTGCGCCAGACCGAATTGAAATTCGCAGACGCGGAGCGGGATCAGACGCTGGCGATACCAGAGGTGCCTGTCGAGTCTGCGTCGGCGCGTGTCAGTGCCGGCTCGCTGGTGTTCAAGGAGCATCTCGAACGGCTATCCGAGCTGGTGCTGATCCTGCTGGTCGGCGGCATGCTGTTTCTCGATTCCTGGAGCTGGCGAGCCACGGGACTGGCATTGTTCCTGTTTACCGTCGCCCGGCCCCTGAGTGTGATGGCGGGTCTGGCTGGCAGCCGGACCCCGTGGCGAATACGCAGTCTGACGTCCTGGTTCGGTGTGCGTGGCATTGGCTCGCTCTACTACCTGATGTACGCTATCGAGCACGGCATCGGCGAGGAGCTGGCTGTCGAGCTGATTCACCTGACGCTGGTGGTGGTTACGCTGTCGATTCTGGTGCACGGCGTCAGCGTCAAGCCGATGATGCGCAAATTCTGGCGCCGTTCCCGCGAATAGGTGCTTCCAGATCCAGCACAGGAAACGATTCCCGTGGCTCTCTTTTGGCCGCCGTCGCACAGGGTGTTGCCGCCAGGCCTGGATTCTTGCGGCGCCGTTTCCCACCCCGTGATCGTAGTGCATCCTGCGACAAGGCTGAGGGCAAAGCCGAACAACAGACAGGTACTCTACAGGCAGTTGCTCTACAGACAGGTGCGCCGGGGGGCCGGTGCTTCAGGGCGGTCAGCGCTGGGCGATCACTGCAATAGGCCGCAGCGCTTCTACCCGGTCACCGATCAGCTTGAGCGTGATCAGCATCGGAACCGCCATCAGGGCGCCGGCCACACCCCAGAGCCAGAACCAGAAAAGGACGCTGAGGAAGACCATCAGGGGATTGAGGGCCAGGCGCTGACCCAGTACCAGAGGGGTGACAATCTGCCCTTCGATAATGTTTAACAGGGTAAAGGTAGCCACCACCATGGCGGGTAGGGCGAGGCCGTCAAAGGTCAGCAGCGCGGTTGCGCCGAGCAACAGTGCGGTGACCAGCCCGCCGAGATAGGGGATAAAGTTCAGCAGGCCAGCCACGGCACCCCAGAGCAGGGGATTGGGCATGCCGAACAGGTACAGGGCGGCGGCAACGATGCAGCCAAGGCCGAAATTGATCAGGGTGATGCAGGACAGATATTTGGAAATCTCCGCCTCGAGGGTCAAGGAAAGCTCGATAAACTGGTTGCGGCGGCCCTCCCTGTTCTGCAAGTGGCTGATGCGCATAATCATCAGCTGTCCCCAGGAGAGAATGAAATACAGCAGCAGGGTTGTCGTGACGGCGCCGGTTGCCAGTTCGCGGGCGTTGGCATACAGCATCTTGGAAAAGCTGATGCCTTTCACCTCGACGGTCTGGGCCGGGTTGACAGAAGCGATGCGGTCGACCTGGTCGGCGGCCTTGCTCATGTCTTCGACGGTTTTCTTGATCGGGTTGATCTTGCGTTCAAGCTGTTTGAGCAACTTGGGCGCCCGTTCGAACCAGTCGCTGACCGGGTCGACGGATTGCGACACGCCATAATTGAGTCCGGACAGCAGTAGCAGCACGATGACGGCCGCACTCAGCGGCCGGGGGATCCGTAACAGCGCCAGCCAGCGCATGACCGGGGCCAGCACCAGGCTCAATAGCAACGCCAGGGCGATTGGGACCAGCAATAGCTGAGCCAGCGCCAGGGTATAGACCACCGCCAGCAGGGTCAGGCCTATCAGCAGCCGGGTCTCGATCCGGCTCCAGCCCGTTTCGCCCCGGGCGGTGGCTGGGATGCCCGGATCGGCGTTCCCATTGTCCCCGGCATTGTCCCGGGTCGTGGCGGGGTCCGGGAGCGGCTTGTCGGAAGCTGTCATGTCTGTCCTCGTACCGTCCGGGCGTCGCTATCGCGTTCAAAACAGACGCAGCAACGGCAGCAGAAAACGCAATAGTTGAAGGAGACGAGCAGATCCATTGCCGTCGCTGGGGGGGGCAGCTACTGAGCGGCCAATGCTTAATCCAAGGACAAACCCCGCAATCAGACCGGGTGCTGAAGTTGCCCCTGCGCGGATCGATTGACGCAACTGTTCCCGTGCCCGTTGCGCCTGCCGCCGCGCCTGGAGTACCTGCTGCTCCTGACGACGCAGCTGCGCTCTAGTCGGCATCATTGCGCAGGTCCAGTCCCAGTGCCCGCCGGGTACTCTCAAGGCCGATGCGCGTCAGTGCGCGGCGCATCAGCCACAGCGAGAGCAGCGCCAGCATAGCGTTGGCCAAAGCCAGGCTGCTCAGCGCCAGGCTCCAGCTCCAGCCCAGTGCCAGCAGCCCCGCCAGTGCAGCAGCCAGCAACAGACCCCAGGCGCTGAATGCCGCCAGGGCACCAATAAGCGCCATCGCCAGGGTCATGCCCAGCATCAGGCCGGCGTAGCGGGCCTCCAGCGTGAGCAGTGTGAGCAGTTGGGCAAGGTGCTGGCGTGTGGTGGCAAAAACGCCGGCCGCCGCTTCTATCAGTGACAACGTTTCGGGCGCGGCGGAATCGGCTGCGTCCGGCGGGGCGGCGTGCATTGACTGTTTCATGCCTTAACGGCGTCTCGTCAGCACGCCGATCAGGATACCCAACGCCACGGAGCCGCCCACCACCGCCCAGGGGTTATCGCGGACAATCTGCGTGAGCTTAGTATTCATGTCGCGGCTCTTGTCGGTTAACTGTTCACCGCGCTCGTGCAGCCCGTGCTCAAGTTCTTCACCCACTTTAGCAGCCTGTTCGATGCGCTCATGCAGGTCGTCGGCGACCCGCCGGGACAGGGTTTCACTTTCCTGAACGGATGCTTCGCTGTCCGCAGGATTCGGCTTGTTCATGGTGTTTTCCATCCTCATAATCCGGCGAATGCAGGGTTCAGCAGCACATTCTGGCACCGGGTCCAGTGCGCCACCCTAATCACTGTAGTTCAGATCAGCGGCCGGTGGTGAGCCGCGAAGTGACTGATTTCATCCCTTGACCCTGCAGGATTCGCCAAAGGCCAGCTCTTGGTCGACCTCACTGTTGCCTGGCCATGCAAACTGACGACGCCGTCGTGCGGTGTGTTCGATGCGGGTACGACATCAAACATCTCCTGGATACTGTTGTGGTGTGCTTCATTCTGTCGATAGTGTTCTTTATCGCAGGACGCCGGTCACCGCCTTGCATGGCTCGGCCGCGGGCTTGCGATAAGATAATCGGCGGCGATAACAGCATAAAAAAACGCCCCTTTCTCACGAAAGGGGCGTTTCAGCATCCGACCGGCTATCTGTTGGGTGTTATTGAGGCACGCCACCGTACCGTGCGGATCGATGAGGGTGTTGTTCGCTGCGCCGTCGTCGTACCCGGCATCGCTGCTGATCGGCGGGCCGATTCGAGGTAATAAAGGGGGATCGTAGTTACGTCCTGTAGCCGCGATCTTCCCCTGTGCCTCTCACCTTGCCCTTTTGGCTCTGAGCGTCTCAGGCCGCAACGGTTCCGTGCGGATCGATAACGTATTTCTTCGCTGCGCCGCCGTCGAATTCGGCGTAACCGTTCGGTGCCTGATCCAGGGTGATGACTTCCACGTTGACCGCGTCGGCAATCTTCACCTTGTTGAACAGGATGGCCTGCATCAGCGGGCGGTGGTACTTCATCACCGGGCACTGGCCGGTATGGAAGGAGTGGGACTTGGCCCAGCCCAGGCCGAAGCGCATGCTCAGGGCACCCTGCTTGGCGGCATCATCCACGGCACCGGGATCTTCGGTGACGTACAGGCCCGGAATACCGATCTGGCCGCCGGCGCGGGTCAGGCTCATGGCGGAGTTCAGTACCGTGGCCGGCGCTTCCTTGCCGTGGTTGCAACCACAGGCATGGGCTTCAAAGCCGACGCAGTCAACGAAGGCATCGACTTCACGCTCGCCAAGGATGGCCTCGATCTTGTCAGCCATATCGCCTTCCTGGGTCAGGTCGATGGTTTCGCAGCCGAAGCTGCGGGCCTGGGCCAGGCGGTCTTCAACCATGTCGCCAACGATGACGCAGGCCGCACCCAGCAGATGCGCGGATACAGCGGCTGCCAGACCTACGGGGCCGGCGCCGGCAATGTAAACGGTGGAGCCAGGACCAACACCCGCGGTAACACAGCCGTGGAAGCCCGTGGGAAAGATGTCGGACAGCAGGGTCAGATCGCGGATCTTTTCCATCGCCTGGTCGGCATCCGGGAATTTCAGCAGGTTGAAGTCAGCGTAGGGCACCATGACGTATTCGGCCTGACCGCCGACCCAGCCACCCATGTCAACGTAACCATAAGCGGCACCCGGGCGCGCAGGGTTCACATTGAGGCAGATGCCGGTTTTGCCTTCCTTGCAGCTGCGGCAGCGGCCGCAGGCAATGTTGAACGGCACGGAAACCAGGTCGCCCTGTTTGATAAATTCAACGTCGCGGCCACACTCCACCACGATGCCGGTGATTTCGTGACCCAGTACCAGGCCTTCTTCGGCGGTGGTGCGTCCGCGTACCATGTGCTGGTCACTGCCGCAGATATTGGTGGTGACGACTTTCAGAATGACGCCGTGATCGCATTTGCGGTTGCCAATGGCCAGTTCTGGGTAGGCGATGGATTCGACGGCGACTTTGCCGGCGCCTTTGTAAACGACGCCGCGGTTTGCGTTGCTGCTCATTGACAACACTCCTTCTAATTTTTATGGCTTAGCCGGTATGGACGGGGCTCTGTGTTGCTGCCTCTGATGGCAATAGATGTGTTGCAGCAACCCCTGAAATCCATACTGCTACCCTAGTGCTTCAGGCGGGATGCTATGTATCTGTATAAGTCGCCCGCATATCTAATTGAGACATGCGGGCGACTTAACGTTCTTGCATGCGTATTTGTAGTTAGATAAAGGTCGCAACCTGACAAGTGCTTCCGGGCCGAAAGCCTGATAATCGGTGGATTGTGAACAGGGCTGTCAGTATCGCCTGGCTTGTCGTACCACGGCGGCGCGCGATGCGCATCAGTACCTGCTTCACTTCAGAATATCGACAGCTCTGCCGGAGGCATCATGGGTATCAGCGTATTTGATTTGTTCAAGATCGGGGTCGGCCCTTCAAGTTCTCATACCGTGGGGCCCATGAGCGCGGCGGCCGAGTTTGCGGCGCACCTCGAGGGCATGGCGCTGATTCCGGACGTGACGCGTCTGAAGGTTGAGCTGTTCGGCTCGCTGAGCGCAACCGGCGTTGGTCACGGTACCGACAAGGCCGTGATCATGGGGCTGATGGGGCTGCGCCCGGCCAGTATCGATCCGGATATCATCGATCCCACCGTCGATGCGTTGAAAAACACCGGTGAGCTGATGCTGATGGGTAAAAAGGTTGTGGCCTTTGACTGGCAGCGCGACATGCAGCTGCTTGAAGAATGCCTGCCTTATCATCCCAATGCCATGCGCCTGAGCGCCTATTGCGGTGACCAGGAGCTGTTCAGCAACACCTATTACTCGGTGGGTGGTGGCTTCGTGATTGACGAGAAGGAAGCGCAGGCTGGTGAACCGGCGGTGCATCAGGTCAGCCTGCCTTACGAGTTCAACAATGCCGCTGAGCTGCTGCGCCTGTGCAAAACCCACGGTCTGCGCATCAGCGAGCTGATGATGGAAAACGAAAAGGTCTGGCGCCCTGAAGAAGAAACCCGTGCCGGATTGATGCAGATCTGGCAGGCCATGCAGGATTGCGTCAGCAAGGGATTGTTGCAGGAGGGCATACTGCCGGGCGGTCTCAATGTACGTCGCCGCGCCGCAGGCCTGTATCGTTCGCTGAACAAGGCTTCTGCGCCCAATGTGATCAGTTCGACGCTGGGCGCGATGGACTGGGTCAACCTCTATGCGCTGGCCGTCAACGAAGAAAACGCAGCGGGTGGGCGCATGGTGACGGCGCCGACCAATGGCGCGGCGGGCATTATCCCGGCAGTGCTGATGTACTACATGCGCTTCAAGGAGCAGGCGACCGATAACGATGTGGTGGACTTCCTGCTGGCGGCTGCCGCCGTCGGTACCCTGTGCAAGAAAAATGCTTCTATTTCCGGTGCCGAAGTGGGCTGCCAGGGTGAGGTGGGGTCTGCCAGTGCCATGGCATCGGCGGGTCTGACCGAAGTGATGGGCGGTACCCCTGAGCAGGTGGAGAACGCCGCTGAGATCGCCCTGGAGCACAATCTCGGCCTGACCTGCGACCCTGTGGGTGGCCTGGTGCAGGTACCCTGCATCGAACGTAATGCCATTGCCGCCATGAAGTCGATCAACGCCACCCAGATGGCGTTGCGCGGCGACGGTGAGCACTTCATCTCGCTGGACAAGGTTATTCGCACCATGCTGGAAACCGGCCGCGACATGCAGGACAAGTACAAGGAAACGTCCCGCGGCGGTCTGGCGGTCAACGCCATCGAGTGTTGATGCTGGGATGATAAACGTGGGAGCCCGCTCAGTGGGCGAATGTGAAGGTTGTCATTGTCGACCTGAAAAAGTTCGCCCGCAGACCGGGCTCCCGCGGATGGTCGAACCGCCATTGTGCTTATGGCTTGCTGCTTTCTTTTCAGTGCGTACGTTCTGTGTACCCCATGGGCGCTTCCTCGCGGCGAATGATGCTGGCATTCGGTCATTGGTGGCGGGGCACCACTCCTACGGGTAAATGCTGCGTCTGTCCGGATTCTCGAAGGCTCCTGTCGGGTGTTCGATACAGTGGTGCACTTTTGGTGATAGGTGCAGGTATGAGTACTGGCTGCATGGGATCTGGATGTAGCCGGGTCTATCAGCTGCCCGGTGTGATCTGCAGCCGGTCCAGGTTGCGCCAGTCGGGATTCTCGAAGGCTCCTGTCGGGTGTTCGATACAGTGGTGCACTTTTGGTGATAGGTGCAGGTATAGGCAGCGGGTTGTGTGAGGTCTGGGCCTATCAGCTGCCCGGTGTGATCTGCAGCCGGTCCAGGTTGCGCCAGTCGGGATTCTCGAAAGCTTCCACCAGGTAGTCGATACAGTGGCGTACCTTGGGGGACAGGTGCCGGCTGCGCGGGTACACCGCCCACACTGCGTTGTCCTGGCAGCGCAGCTCATCCAGTACACTGACCAGGGTGCCGCTGTTCAGATGCGGCTGGACGATATAGTCCGGCAAACAGGCCACACCCAGGCCCTGCAGTGCGGCCCGCAGAACCAGCACGCCGGAGTTTGCGTGCCAGTTGCCCTTGGCGCGAAACTCCTTGCGCTCGCCCTCGATACAGAAACCCCAGTTGGTGTTGGATCCGCGAAGGCAGTTGTGTTGTGCCAGCTCAGACAGGCTCAGTGGTGTGCCTTTGGCAGCGAAATAATCGGGTGTTGCGACTACGTATTCGCGTCGGTCGCTGAGGCGGCGGGCCACCAGATTGGAGTCTTTCAGTACGCCCAGGCGAATGGCCAGATCGTAACCTTCATTGATCAGGTCGACAGAGCGGTTGGTCAGGTTCAGTTCCAGGCTCAGGCGCGGTTGCTGCTGCATAAAGTCGGTCAGCATCGGGCCTATGTAGCGTTCGCCGAATATGGAGCCGCAGCTGACACGCAGCAGGCCGTGGGGCTCGTTGCTGAAGCTGGTGATCTGCTGTTCGGCGTCGGTGAAACCGTCGGCCAGTATCTGGCTCTGCTCAAAGAACCACTGGCCCGATTCAGTCAGGGTGACGCGCCTTGTGGTGCGCACCAATAGCTGGGTATTCAGGCGTTGCTCCAGGTGGCTCAGCAGGCGGCTGATATGTGAACTGGAAACGCGCAGCTTGGTGGCGGCTGCCGACAGGCTTCCAAGGCGGGCGACCTCGATGAAGGCTTCAATACTTTCCCAGCGATGCATGGAGGGCTGCCTTTGCTCTTTTGTGGTGCGTAGTGGAGGGTGAGTGTTGCTGTAGCGTGCAAGCTGCCGGTTTTTTTGGCGGCCGCCGATTCTCTTTCAAGTCGATAAAATATAACAGTTTTTATTTGCCTTGTTCAGCTGCAACAATGATTTGCAGTATAGGTGATATTTATGGCTTCCTATTGTCTCAAAAACGACTAGAGTCAGCACCTTCTGCAGTGTCGCTGCGGAAGGCAGTCGGTGTCTAAGCCTCATCGGCCGCAAACTGCGCATCCCTAAGCCGTATGCGCGGATACAAAACATACAGAGCCCGCATGACAGGCGCCGCCCGGTGTACTGGACAGAGGCTGTGATTATAATAAAAACTGGCATAGCAATTGCTAGCCATAATTCAGCAGCCGACGTAATTGGACGCGTTGCTGAAGGAGCCAATGATGAAAGATCCTGTCCCGGGTACCCGCGCCGCTGCTGAGCCTAAAAGCCGCAACATCGGATTTCTGCTACTGAAAAACTTCACGATGGTCTCGCTGGCATCCGCGATTGAGCCCCTGCGCATGGCTAATCAGCTCAGCGGCCAGGAGCTCTACAACTGGTATACCCTGACCGAAGACGGCGAGCCGGTCTGCGCCAGCGATGGCATAAAGATTACCCCGGATGGTGCCATGACCGATCCTTTGGAGCTGGACACCATCATCGTGGCCGGCGGTGTCAACATAACCCGCAGCTACAGCAAACGCGAGCTGTCCTGGCTGCAGTCCATGGGTCGCAAGGGGCGCAAGCTCGGCGGTATCTGCACCGGTGCCTATGCGCTGGCGGATGCCGGCCTGATGAACGGCCATGACTGCAGTGCTCACTGGGAATGTATCGCGTCCCTGCAGGAAGCCTTTCCCAAGGTGAACTGCACCAATCGCCTGTTCTCGGTCGGCCGCGAGCGCATGACCAGCAGCGGTGGAACCGTCCCGATGGACATGATGCTGAACATGATCAAGCAGGAGCACGGTTACCAGCTGTCGGCGGCGATCTCCGAAATGTTTATCTGCGACCGTATTCGCAATGAAACCGATCACCAGCGTATTCCGTTGCGCCATGTGCTGGGCACGACTCAGCCCAAGCTGGTGGAAGTGGTGTCGCTGATGGAAGCCAACCTGGAAGAAGCCATCGAGCTGGATCAGCTGGCCTGCTATGTTGGCCTGTCGCGACGCCAGCTGGAGCGACTGTTCCAGAAGTACCTGCAGTGTTCGCCGTCGCGCTATTACCTCAAGCTGCGCCTGACCAAGGCGCGCCAGCTGCTGAAGCAGACCTCGATGTCGATTATCGAGGTGGCCTCGGCCTGCGGCTTCGTATCGACACCTCACTTCAGCAAGTGCTACCGCGAACACATCGGTATTCCGCCGCGCGAGGAGCGCATGGGCATGCGTGTGGCTCGCAATGACGAAGCATTGATGGATCCGATGTCCCGTACCCTGGGGGTGGTGTTCGGTGGCGCGGGTGGCGTGCTTTCGTCCACAGCCCTGACCGCGCTGACCGAAGCACAGTCTGAACCTAGCTATGGCTCGGTGACGCTGCAGTAGGATTCTGCTCTTGTCAGACTGTCCCGTAACTAGCCCCGGCCTTCGCGCCGGGGTTTGTCGTTTTAAGAACAGTCCTTTATTCCTTTCTGTTCGCTTCCAGGGGGCGGTTGTAGGCGTCGAAACCTGCGTCGTTACTGGCTCTGCGGCATTTTTTTTGCGTCTGGCGCTTTTAGCAATCAGCGGGTCGTTTTTAGTATCTTTGGCCGGGCGGCTAAGGACTAGACTGGCTCCATTGCTGCTCTTCGCTGTGGCTGTTATTGCACTGCGTTTCGGGCCGCTAGCTGAACGAACTCCTGCGGCGTGAACTGCGGGCATCTGAATTTTTGGGGGAACCGATGAACGCAGCTGAACTGCATCAGGACTCGATCGTTATCGACGGTCTGATTATCGCCAAGTGGAACCGTGAGCTGTTCGAAGACATGAAGAAGGGCGGCCTGACAGCAGCCAACTGCACCGTGTCGATCTGGGAAGGCTTTCAGAATACGGTCAACAACATCGTTGAGATGAACCAGCTGATCACCGCGAACAGCGACCTGCTGCGCCCGGTGCACAGCGTTCGCGACATTCAGCGTGCCAAGGAAGAAGGCAAGACCGGTATCATCTACGGTTTCCAGAACGCCCACGCCTACGAAGACAAGATTGGCTACGTCGAGGTATTCAAGAAGCTCGGCGTTGGCGTCGTGCAGATGTGCTACAACACCCAGAACCTGGTCGGCACCGGCTGCTACGAGCGTGACGGCGGACTGTCTGATTTCGGTCGCGAAATCGTGGCGGAGATGAACCGTGTTGGCGTCATGTGCGACCTGTCCCACGTTGGCAGCAAGACCTCCGAAGAAGTCATTCTGGAATCCAAAAAGCCGGTGTGCTACTCCCACTGCCTGCCGTCCGGGCTCAAGGATCACCCGCGTAACAAGTCTGACGAAGAGCTGAAGTTCATCGCCGATCACGGCGGCTTCATCGGTGTGACCATGTTTGCGCCCTTCCTGAAGAAAGGTATTGAGTCCACCATCGACGACTACGCCGAGGCCATCGAATACGTGGTCAACATCGCCGGCATCGATCAGGTAGGTATCGGTACCGACTTTACCCAGGGTCACGACCAGGCATTTTTTGAAATGCTGACCCATGACAAGGGTTACGCCCGTCGCCTGACCCGCTTTGGCAAGATCATCAACCCGGAAGGCATTCGCACCGTGGGTGAATTTGGCAACCTGACTGAAACCTTGCTGCGCCGTGGCTTCGATGAAGCCTCTGTGCGCAAGATCATGGGTGAAAACTGGGTTCGCGTGCTGGGCGATGTCTGGGGCGAATAAGACGCCCTGTCGACCCTGACTTGGCTTACTGAATAATAAGACGGCACGCCGTTACTGATTAAAGAATTTTGGGAGATACGAACATGGGTGTACATGCACCGGAAATGCCGATCCAGGTTGATGATGAAACCGGCGTCTGGGTTACAGATGCGCTGCCAATGCTGTATGTACCGCGCCACTTTTTCGTCAATAACCACATGGCTATTGAAGAAGAGATCGGTGCTGAACGTTACGCCGACATCCTCTACAAGGCCGGATACAAGTCTGCCTACTATTGGTGCGAGAAAGAAGCCGAGGCTCATGGCCTGTCTGGCGCCGCGGTATTCGAGCATTACATGAAGCGTCTGTCCCAGCGCGGTTGGGGCTTCTTCATTACCGAAGAACTGGACCTGGAAAAGGGTACGGCCCGCGTACGGCTGGAAAACTCAGCCTTTGTCTACCAGTATGGCAAGGTAAACCGCAAAGTTGATTACATGTTCACGGGCTGGTTTGCCGGTGCCATGGATCAGATCGCAGAGAGCCTGGGGTATCCCGTGCGCACTGTTGCGGTACAGACCCAGTGCGCTGCAGAAGAAGGCTGTGATTACGGCATCTTCGAAGTCCGCCCGCTGAGCTGATCGCCAGACTAGACTAGACCAGGCCGGCGCACACTGCGCCGGTTTTATTGCCACAGCATTGCTGTGTGTCAGATTTCCGAGACAATACCGGTGCCGCAGGCCCCGGTTATCCATAAGAGTTACGGGGTGTCGCCATGTCCCAGTACGACGTGCTGTTCCAGCCGCTGAAAATCAATCAGCTGACTATTCGCAACCGTGTGGTCAGTACCGCCCACGCTGAGGTTTATGCCACCGACGGCGGCATGACAACCGACCGCTACGTTAAATATTACGAAGAGAAAGCCAAGGGTGGCTGTGGTCTGTGCATCTGCGGCGGGTCCAGTGTCGTTTCTATCGACAGCCCGCAGAGCTGGTGGAGTTCGGTCAACCTGTCGACTGACCGCATCATTCCCCACTTCCAGAATCTGGCCGATGCCGTGCACAAGCATGGCGGCAAGATCATGATTCAGATCACGCACATGGGGCGTCGTTCGCGCTGGGACGGTGAAAACTGGGTTAACCTGATGTCGCCCTCCGGCATCCGTGAGCCGGTACACCGCGCCACCTGCAAGACCATCGAAGAGGAAGAGATCTGGCGCATCATCGGCGACTTCGCCACGGCCGCCGTGCGTGCCAAGGAAGGTGGCCTGGACGGCGTTGAGCTGTCCGCCGTGCACCAGCACATGATCGACCAGTTCTGGTCGCCGCGTGTCAACAAGCGTACCGACCAGTGGGGCGGCACCTTTGAGAATCGCATGCGTTTCGGCATGGAAGTACTGAAGGCCGTGCGTGAGGCGGTGGGCCGTGATTTCGCGGTGGGCATGCGCATCACCGGCGACGAGTTCCATCCCGATGGTCTGAACCATGACGACATGAAACAGATCGCCGCCTACTACGATGCCACCGGTCTGCTGGACTACTTCGGCGTGGTGGGTTCGGGCTGCGATACCCACAATACCCTGGCCAACGTGATTCCGAACATGAGCTACCCGCCGGAGCCCTTCCTGCACCTGGCGGCCGGCATCAAGGAAGTGGTCAGCGTTCCGGTCATTCACGCCCAGAACATCAAGGACCCGAACCAGGCCAAGCGCATTCTGGAAGCCGGTTACGTCGACTTTGTCGGCATGACCCGGGCACACATCGCCGATCCGCATTTCATTGCCAAGGTCAAGGCGAACCAGGTGGATCAGATCCGCCAGTGCGTGGGTGCCAACTACTGCATCGACCGCCAGTACATGGGTCTGGACGTGCTGTGCATCCAGAACGCTGCGACCTCGCGCGAATACAGCGGCATGCCGCACATCATCGAGAAGACCACCGGCCCCAAACGCAAGGTGGTTGTTGTGGGCGGTGGCCCTGGCGGGCTTGAAGCGGCCCGTGTGGCGGCGGAGCGCGGCCATGCCGTGACCCTGATCGAGCGGGCGGACGAGCTCGGCGGGCAGGTCACGATTGCTGCCAAGGCGCCGCAGCGTGACCAGATGGCCGGTATCACCCGCTGGTTGGCCATGGAAGTCGAACGTCTGGGCGTGGATCTGCGTCTGGGAACATCGGCCAATGCCGACATGATCAAGGACCTGAAAGCCGATGTGGTGATTCTGGCCACCGGCGGCCGTCCGTTCTTGGATCAGAACCCGCACTGGGGCGCAGCCGATGGGCTGTGCGTATCCACCTGGGACATTCTCAATGGCACCGTAGAGCCCGGCAAGAACGTGCTGATTTACGACACCATCTGCGAATTCTCCGGTATGTCGGCTGCCGACTACCTGAGTTCCAAGGGCTCGCTGGTCGAGCTGGTGACCGATGATATCAAGCCGGGTGTCGGTATTGGTGGTACCACCTTCCCGACTTACTACCGCAGCCTGTACGAGAAGGAAGTCATCATGAGCTCCGACATGCTGCTGGAGAAGGTTTACCGCGAAGGCGATAAACTGGTCGCGGTACTTGAGAACGAGTACACCGGTGCCCAGGAAGAGCGCGTGGTGGATCAGGTGGTGATCGAGAACGGTACCCGTCCCAACGAAGAACTGTACTACGAGCTCAAGGCCGGTTCGCGCAACAAGGGTCAGATCGACAATGAAACCCTGTTCGCAGGCCAGGCGCAGCCGGTGCTGTCTGAAGCCGGCGAGGGCATGATCCTGTGGCGTCTGGGGGATTGCGTATCGCAGCGCAACGTCCACGCCGCCATCTACGACGCCCTGCGTCTGTGCAAAGACCTTTAATACGGCCGGCCGGGCATTGCCCGGCCACCCGCCGTGTTAGCTACCCTAACTCTGCGACGGGCCTGGCCTGTCGCACCCTTTTTTGGTGAGGGTGACGCATGATCCTCGACTGGTTACTCCCTGTTCTGATTTCGGCTGCGCTGGTGCTGGCACTGGCCGGCGCCATCAAGCGCGTCAACCTGTGGCGCGCCGGCCAGCCCGATTCGGTCAATCTTATTGCCGGCCTGATGGCCATGCCGCGTCGCTACCTGGTGGATCTGCACCATGTGGTCGAGCGCGACAAGTACATGTCCAACACCCACGTGGCGACGGCCGGCGGTTTCGTACTGTCCATGCTGCTGATCGTGCTGGTGCACCTGTTCGGACTGGAAAGCCGCTGGCTGGCCTGGGCGCTGCTGGCGTCTTCCGTGCTGATGTTCACCGGTGCGGTCTTTGTCTTCCGGCGCCGGCTTAACCCGCCATCGCGCCTGTCCAAAGGCCCCTGGATGCGGCTGCCCAAAAGCCTGCTGATGTTCTCTGCCAGCTTCTTTATCCTGACGCTGCCGGCAGCGGGCATTTTGCCCGAAGACTTCGGTGGCTGGGTGCTGGCGCTGATTCTGCTGGTGGGCGTGGCCTGGGGCCTGAGCGAGCTGGTATTCGGCATGACCTGGGGCGGGCCGATGAAGCACGCTTTCGCCGGCGCGCTGCACCTGGCATTTCACCGTCGTCCAGAGCGCTTCAACGGCGGCCGTTCTACCGGGCTCAAGCCGGTCGATCTGCAGGCCCGTGTGCTGGGTGTGGAAAAGCCGACTGATTTCAAATGGAATCAGCTGCTGGGCTTTGATGCCTGTGTACAGTGTGGCAAGTGTGAAGCCATGTGCCCGGCCTTTGCCGCCGGTCAGCCGCTGAACCCGAAAAAGCTGATTCAGGACATGGTTATCGGCCTGGCCGGTGGCAGCGATGCCAAGTTTGCCGGCAGCCCCTATCCCGGCGTTGAGCTGGGCCATGCCGTGGGCGGCCCGGGCCAGACCATCACTGAAGGCCTGGTGAACCCGGATACGCTCTGGTCCTGCACCACCTGTCGTGCCTGTGTTGAAGAATGCCCGATGATGATCGAGCACGTCGACGCCATCGTCGACATGCGCCGCTTCCTGACCATGGAAAAGGGCAACACCCCCAACAAGGGTGCCGAGGTGCTGGAAAACTTGATCGCCACCGACAACCCCAACGGCTTCGATCCGGGCGGGCGCATGAACTGGGCGGCGGATCAGAACCTGCCGCTGATGTCCGATGTGAAAGAGGCTGACGTGCTGTTCTGGGTTTCCGATGGTGCCTTTGACATGCGCAGCCAGCGCATCCTGCGCGCCTTCGTCAAGGTACTCAAGGCGGCGGGTGTCGACTTTGCCGTACTGGGCGATGAAGAGCGTGATAGCGGTGATGTGGCTCGCCGACTGGGTGACGATGCCACCTTCCAGAGCCTGGCCAAGCGCAACATCGCAGTACTGAACAAATACCGCTTCAAGCGCATTGTGACCACCGACCCCCATGCGTTTCATGTGCTCAAGAACGAGTACGGCGATTTGGGTGGACATTACGAGGTGCTGCATCACACCACCTTTATCAATGAGCTGGTACAGCTGGGTCGTCTGCAGCTGGATACGTTCAAGGGCGGCACCGTGACCTATCATGATCCCTGCTACCTGGGACGCTATAACGGCGAGTACGACTCACCCCGCGACCTGCTCAAGGCACTGGGTATCGAACTGGCCGAGATGGAAAGGTCCGGTTTCCGCAGTCGCTGCTGTGGCGGCGGTGGCGGCGCACCGATCACCGATATTCCCGGTGAGCACCGTATCGCAGACATGCGCATGGAAGATGCGCGCGCGGTGGGGGCAGAACTGGTGGCCGTGGGTTGTCAGCAGTGTACTGCGATGCTTGAAGGCGTTGTGGAGCCACGGCCGCAGATCAAGGATATTGCTGAGCTGGTGTCCGAAGCGCTGATCGAAGGCGCACCGGCGGCCAGAGCCGCAGTCGCTGAGGAGGTGCTGTCATGAGTGATCTGATACGCAGAGACCCCCGTGCCGAGTGGATCGCCCGTAACCGTCTGCACCCGCTGCACGCGGCCATGACGGCGCCTGCAGGCGAAGTGCGCGGGCCTTCCGGTTTGCTGCGCAAGAACCCCCATGGGGTCGGCTTTATCGGCCCCAATGGCATCAAGCGTATCGACCGCTCGGGTGGCAGCAATGCCGCGGCGGGCGGACGCCGGGGTGCGGCCAAGAGTGCCCAGGCCGTTGAGTTGCCGCTGCATGTGGTGGAAGCGCCCGATTTCTACGTTGTCACCGTGCTGGACCTGGTGGGTGGCCGCCTGGGCAGTCACGACAAGGATGTGCTCGGCCAGGCCCACAAGCTGGTGAATGGCCTGGAAGGTAACGGTGCGGTGCTTGCCGTGGTATTTGGCGAGTGCAAGGAAGAGGGCTTTGGCCTGGCGGGCGTCGATCGCCTGCTGCACCTGGAAGGTAGCGAATACGAAGGCTACAGCCCGGAGCAGCGCCTGGCGGCGCTGGTCGAAGTTGAGCGCAGGTTCACCCCGCGCTACTGGCTGTTCCCCGACAGCATCAATGGCGGCAATGAACTGGGCTGCCGCCTGGCGGCGCGCCTGGGCGAGCGCCCGGCGACTCAGGCCTGGCAGGTGGATACGCAGCAGACCCTGTGCCGCGGTGCGGGCGGGAGCAGCGATATTACCCGCGCCACACCACGCCTGCTGTTGCTGGCCGAAGAGTGCGCCGAGCCTGTTGATGAGCGGCGCCATGAGGCGCTGGCCGTGGAACTGGACAGTATTGCACCGAGCCTGGTACGTATCAGGGATTGTGGCCAGGTGGCGGTGGATCCCAATGCGATTCCGCTGGCCGAGGCCGAGTTTATCCTGTCCGCCGGCAACGGTATTCGCGACTGGGATCAGTTCCACCAGGCCGCCGAGCTGCTGGGGGCGACCGAAGGCGCCAGCCGCGTGGTGGTGGACGATGGCTTTATGCCCCGTCCACGCCAGGTGGGTGCATCCGGTACCTGGGTTACCGCGCGGGTCTACCTGGCGGTGGGAATCTCCGGTGCGATTCAGCACATGCAGGGGATTGGACAGTGCGACAAGGTGGTGGCCATTAACCTGGATGCCGGCTGTGACATGGTCAAGCGCGCTGATCTGAGCGTGATTGGCGATAGTCAGGCGGTGCTGGCACACCTGATCGAACTGGCCCGGGAATACCGGCACGGAGCGGCTGAAAATGCAGCCTGAACAGACAGACCGCAACGGGAGGGTCGCACATGACATCTGATCTCAACATCGTTGCCCTGGTGTCCATCGGGCAGCACCCCAAGTCGGGTCGTGCGCGTCGTGCCGAGCAGGATGCGCGCGCCGTAGAGCTGGGCATGCGCCTGGCAGGTGACAACGTGCAGGTGCTGCACGCCGGGGACGCCGCAGAGGAAACCCTGCGCCAGTATGCCGGCATGGGGCTCAAAAGCCTGCGGGTGCTGCAACAGTCGCCGCAAGCAGATGCGGTGGTGGCCCTGGGTGACTACCTGGCGGAGCATCGCGCGGATGTGGTGTTGACCGGGGTGCGCGCTGAAAGCGGCGAGTCATCCGGCATGGCGCCCTATCTGCTGGCCGAAAAGCTGGGCTGGCCGCTGGTAACACGCATTGCCGATATCGTCAGCATCGAGAACGGTGAAGCGCAGATCCTGCAGGCGCTGCCGCGCGGACAGCGTCGTGCCATTCAGGTACGTCTGCCCTTCGTGGCGAGCGTTGACATGGCCGCCCAGGTTGCTCGTCAGAGCGCTTTTGGGCCGGGGCGTCGTGCGGAGCTGGAGTCACTGCCCTGGGTTGAAACGCCGGACAGCGAACGTGCCCAGTTCAAGGAAGCACCGGCCCGCAAGCGGCCCAAGCGCCTCAAGAAGGTCAAGGCCACGACGGCTGCCGAGCGTTTCAAGGCCGCCACCGCCAAGTCCCAGGGAACGGGTGGTCGCATTATCAAGGATCAGCCGCCGACGGAGCAGGCGCAGGCGATTTTCGACCTGCTGCTCGAAGAAGGCGTGCTGCGCTAACAGCCTGCCAAGCGTTTTTGGACGAAATCGACAAGAGCCAGGGCTGCCGCCCTGGCTCTTTTTTTATGGCGCGCGGTTCATTTCATTAACCGGCACTCGACGTTGCCGGACGCTGGCGCCGGTTAACGCTTAACCGTTCGCGGCTCTGACGGGCGGCCCAGGTTGTGCGGGGCGGAACTGCGCGATCGGGTTGCGCAGGGTGCCGGCGAACTTGAGGTTCCTGGCCGGGTCTGCCAGGTCGATCATCTGCCGGTTGTTGCCCAGCTGCAACCGGTTGAGGCAGGACAGGGTGAACTCGTCCGCAAACAGGTCGTAGCGGTCGAACTTGTCCGCCAGTTCCGGGTGCGCCTGCTGGTAGTCGATGATGCTGTCGGCCACCAGGCGCCAGAAGGCCTCTTGCGGAACGTCGCATTGCTCGACCAGGACCTGGCCGAGGAAGCGGAAGAAACAGTCGAAGACGTCGGTAAAAATCGACAGTACCTTCAGCTGTTCCGGCACCTCGACGGACAACCGCTGCACCTTCTCAGACAGCACCACCTCGGTGTTCATGATGGCCGATTCCTCGGCGATGTCCTTCATGATGGCCCTTACCGGCACGTTGTTTTCCAGTACCAGGATCAGGTTCTCGCCGTGGGGCATGAACACCAGGTCATGGGCATAGAAGCAATGCAGCAGCGGGCTCAGGTAGGCGTCGAGGTAGCGCTGCAGCCAGGTTTCGGCATTGAGGCCGGCACGGTTGATCAACGCTGCCAGGAAGGCCTTGCCGTCGGCGTCGATGTGCAGCAGCGCCGCCATGGTCATGAGCCGCTGGTCGTTGCCGAGCTGCGGCAGCGGGCTTTCGCGCCAAAGCGCCGACAGCATTTTCTTGTAGGGGCTGTCGCCCGCGATTGCGGCCTCGAAGTGGGCGTTGCGATAGCCCACGGCCGCCACCTCGCGCAGTATCGAGAAGCCTTTGGCGGCGAGCCAGGGATCCTGTTCGACCAGGGCGTGGATCCAGTCGTTGATCGCCGGCGTAGTGCTCATGTAATAGGGTGACAGCCCGCGCATGAAACCCATGTTGAGGATCGACAGCGCGGTCTTGACGTAGCGTTTGTGGGGCTGGCTGCGGTTGAAAAAGGTGCGGATCGACTGCTGCGCCTGGTAGTGGTCCTCCGCCTCGCCGAGGCAGACCAGGTCGCGGCGGGCGATATCGGCCGCGAATACCGACGCCAGCTTGTTGTACCACTGCCAGGGGTGTACCGGCATCAGCACATAGTCCGCAGGATCCAGCCCGAGCGTCTCGAGCTGCCGGTCAAAGGTGCTGAGGGTGTCCGCCCCCAATTCTTCCTCGAGCAGGGTCCGGTAGGGCAGCGCGCGCAACGAGGCAAATACCGTCTTGCTGCGATAAGCCGCGACCCAGATCAGCCGGATCGGTGCGGCAGCTTCCGGCGTGTAGGCACGGTAGTCCAGGGTATCGAAGCCGATGCGGCCGTTGTTGGCGAGAAAGCAGGGATGCCCTTCCATCATGGCACCTTCAAGTGTCTGGAAGTCGGCGTCAACGAGTGCCTCGCTGCCGAGCCCTGGACGCAGGTGTTTCCAGGCACTGCCGTAAAGGGTGCTGGCGATCTCCTCCAGGTAAGTTGGCAGCACATCGTCGGCAATGCCGAGCCGTTCCCGGTGTTCGATGATGAAGGCCAGGGCGTCCAGCTCGGTGGACGTACCGTCGACACGCTTTTCGATGGATGCGGTGTCGATCGCCCAGTGATCGAGCGCCAGCAGCCGGGCGCGGAACCGGTACTCGATGGCCGCAGTGTCCGTTGTCAGCCGGTAATGTCCCCAGTCCCCCTGCGCGGACTCGAGAGTCGGCGCGATAAGCCGTTCGTGTGACAGTTCCGCGATCGACTTGCGGATGTGCAGGCGGTTGACGCGGGTCCATAGCGCCGGTTCGAGATGAGCGACGGCCTGTTGTGGTGCCGTTGAGAGCGGGGTGGTCATGCTGTCGTAAGTCCTTTGCGTTTGCATATTGGGTTGGGAAGCCGCAGTGCGCGGCGGTACTGCTCGCGGGTACAGAAGGCGAGGTGCGCGGTCTTGCCCGGCAGTTCGATGAAACGGTCATATTCAAAGCCGGCCCGGCGGTTCAGCCTGTGAATGCGATCGTTGTGCATGTCGGGCTCGACGACGACGCGACAAACCTGTTCGTCGCTGAACAGGAACTCCATTACCAGGCTGAATACGGCCCAGCTGAAACCGGCGACGGGGCGATCCGGCGGCGACAGCAGGATATGCATGCCACAGTCGCCGTCTGCGACCGCGTAGTGCCGGCCTACCGGTTCGAGACGCGGGTCATAGCGCTCCAGCAGGAAAGCCGGTTCGCCGTTGCGGTAGCCGAGAAAAATGTTGGACCGGGTGGCGAGCGTGCGGTATTCGGCTTCGACCTCGTCCGCGCTCGCGCCCTGCAGCCCCCAGAAGTGGGCATAGGGGAGCGTCATCCAGCGGTGGAGCAAGGCGATGTCTTCGGGAATGCGCAGCCGGAACAGTTCGAAACGCCCCAGGCCCTGCACGGTTTTGACGAAATGGAGTCTGGTGTCAGGCATTTTCGCTCCTTGTGACTGACGTTGAGTTGAGCAGAGTGGCGGGCGCGGCATCGGGCCCGGCACGCAGCAGGTGTTTCGACAGCAGCAGGGTCACCACCAGGCCACCGGCTGCGATCCAGAACGGCAGCTGCAGACCGAAACGGTCAACCAGCGCACCGGCGCCCCAGGAGGCGAGCAGCACACCCAGGCTCTGAGCCACCTGGATGCGGCTGAAGTCGGTGGCGTAGGCCTCGGGCGAGCTGCGTTCGAACAGCAGCAGGTCGAGCCGTACCGTTACCTGGAACAGCGACCAGCCGAACAGGCCGCGTCCGAGCAGTACCAGCACTTCCTGTTGCGAGGCCTGCAGCACAAGCCCGGCGATACCCGGCAGCAGCGCTGCGGCCAGTGCACTCGGGGCGCCGCGGTGGCGGTTATAGCGCAACCCGAGGAGGGCGATCGCCGCCGGAATGGCGAACACCAGGCCTGAGAGGATCTCGCCATCGAACGTCGAGATCATCTCCCAGTAGCGGGCGAAGAAGGGCCGGATCAGAAAGGCGCTGAAATAAAACAGCAGCATCACCAGCGTCAACCGGTAGATGAAGCGGCTGCTGCGTGGGGCCACAGGCGCTGCCGCGTCCCCTTTGACGGGCGCTGCATACCCGGCGCGGACCAGCACGATGCAGACGAGCATCTGGATGAAATCGCCGCCGGTCATGATCATGAATGCCTGGCGCGGCTCCAGCAGCTGCAGCACGAAGCCGCCGGCCAGTGCACCGAAGATGGCGCCGAAGTGCACCACGACAGACAGCAGGCCAATGGTGTTGCCGTGCCGCTCGGGCGACTCGAGGCGCATGATCAGCGGATAGATCAGCAGGTAGCTGCCCTTGAATGCCACCATCGCCAGCGACAGTATCCAGAAACCCATGATGGTATCGGCGCCGTAGCACAACAGGCTCAGCACGCCGGCTGCCGCCTGGGTCGGAATCAGCAGGCACAGCGCCGGCACCCGGCGTGACAGCCGTGCCCAGAGCGGATAGCTCAACATCACAGCCAGGCAGACGGCGGCCAGGTAAAGACCGACCGCCTGCGGCTCGTCGATACCGTAGACATCGGCGAAGAACTGCGGATAGAAAGGGATCAGCATCGAGTCGCTGATCACCGCGACCAGTGTCATGCCGATCAACCAGGCTTTCAGGCCCCGCTTCATCGACAGGCCTGCCGCTCGAACGTCGCCGGTGCCGGCGCGGCGAACTGCTGGAAGGCGATCGACTGTTCGACCGGGTAATGCTCGACTCCGGTCAGCGAGCGGATGATGCAGGAGTTGCGGTAGCAGGCCATGCCCAGGTCCGGGGTGGACAAGCCGTGGGTGTGCAGTTCCGCATTCTGCACGAAGATCTCGCCACCGGATCGGTCGATGCTGTAATCCCGGCGGGCGTCGTAACGTCCCGCGTCGTCCCAGCGGATACGCGTCGCGATGCCGTCGAGATAGGCCGGGGCGCGCCAGCTGTAGCCGGTCGCCAGGATCAGCCGCTCGCTACGGTGACGGTAGTGCCGGTCCTGCTCCTGCTGGTGGAGTTCAAGCTCCAGGCCGTCGGTCGAGTGCGAGAGTCGCGTCAGCGCCGCGTTGGTATGGAGGTTAACGCGAAGATCCTGCCGCAGCTGCCGGGCATAGAGTTCATCGTAGATGTCGTTGATCAGGTCGCTGTTGATACCCTTGTACAGCTGCTTCTGGGTTCGGTTGAGCTGTGCCCGCTGCGCGGGCGGCAGGCTGTGGAAATAGTCGACGTACTCGGGCGAGGTCATCTCCAGTGTCAGCTTGGTGTATTCCAGCGGGAAGTAGCGGGGAGAGCGGGTGATCCAGCTGAGGTCGAAGCCGTGTCCGCCGCCTTGCTGCAGCAGGTCCTGGAATATTTCGGCCGCGCTCTGGCCGCTGCCCAGCACGGTGATGGAGCCGGTGCCGAGCAGGTCGTCCCGGTTCTCAAGGTAGGCGGATGAATGGATGACGCCGGCGGGCAGCGGTTCGCAACAATCGGGTATATGCGGCGACGGGCCGGTACCGAGCACCAGCTTGCGGGCGCGGATCAGGCCGGCGGCGCCGTTTTTCGATGCCCGGGTATGGAGCCGGTAGGCGTTGGCAGCGCTGTCGTAGTCGATGCGCTCCACCTCGGTGCCGAATCGCAGGTTGGGCAGCCGCGCCACGGCCCACTGGCAGTAGCGGTTGTATTCCTCGCGCAGCAGGAAAAAACTTTCGCGGATATAAAACGGGTACAGCCGGCCCTGCTGCTTGAGGTAGTTCAACAGACTGAAGGGACTGGTGGGATCGGCCAGGGTGACGAGATCAGCCATGAAGGGTGTCTGCAGGCGGGCGCCGTCAAGCATCATCCCCGGGTGCCAGTCAAAACCGTCGTTGCGGTCCAGAAAGATGCCCTCGAGCCCCTCGATCGGCGCCGTCAGGCAGGCCAGGCCGAGGTTGAACGGGCCTATTCCGATCGAGGCAAAGTCATAGATCTTCTCAGACATCGGTGTGCTCCTTTGTTTGAACAGGCTGTTGCTGATTTTCCCGGACGCTGAACCAGGCATCGCCGTGCCGGCGAATCAGTTTCACCACGGCCTGGATATCGCCGATGGCGGTGGCCGGGTTCAGCAGCGTGAACTTGAGATACTGCCGGCTCCCCACCCGAGTACCGGCAATCACCGCCTCGCCCGAGCGCGACAGCGATTTGCGGATTGCCGCGTTGGCGGCATCAACCTCCTCGCAAGAGCTGCCGGGCCGCGGGTTGTAGCGGAACACCAGGGTGCTGAGGCGGGGCTGGTGCAGCACCTCGATACCGGGCTCGGAGAGCAGCAGGAGGTAGGCCTGGCGGGTCAGGTGAATGACCTGGTCGAAGGCCTCGCCGATGCCCCGGGCGCCCAGGGTGCGCAGCGTCAGCCAGAGCTTGAGGGCATCAAAGCGGCGTGTGGTTTGCATACTCTTGTTGACCAGGTTGGGGGTGCCCTCCTGCAGCTGACTGAGCGGGTTCAGGTATTCGGCGTAGTAGGTCACCGCCGACAGGTGCTGCTTGTCGCGCACCAGCAGGGCGCTGCAACTGACCGGCTGCAGGAACGACTTGTGGTAGTCCAGGGTGACCGAATCCGCCTGCTCGATACCGGCCAGCCAGTGCCGGTATTTGGGTGACACCAGCAGGCCGCAGCCATAGGCGGCATCGGCGTGCAGCCAGAGGTCATGGCGGCGACAGATGGCGGCGATCTCGGGCAGTGGATCGATGCTGCCGAAGTCCGTGGTGCCGGCGGTCGCCACCACCGCCATGGGCTGCAGGCCCTGGTCGCGGCAATCGTCAATCTGCTGCTGCAACGCGATACTGTCCATGCGGAAGTAGCGGTCGCAGGGGACCGGAACCACCGCGTCGTACCCCAGTCCCAGGATGGCGGCGGCTTTCTGCACGCTGAAGTGGCTGAGTTCGGAGGTGAAAATGCGCAGCCTGTTGAAGCTTTCCGGCAGCCCGTGCTGCTTGTTGAGGTGGTTCTGTCGTGCGGCGCAGAAGCGATCCCGCGCCAGCAACAGGGCCATCAGGTTGGACTGGGTGCCGCCACTGGTGAAAATGCCGTCCGCCAGATCGCCCAGGCCGATCTTCGCCGCACTCCAGTCGAGCAGCTTCTGCTCGATGAAGGTGGCCCCGGCGCTCTGGTCCCAGGTGTCCACCGAGGTATTGATCGCCGACAGGATCAGCTCGCCCAGCAACGCCGGAATGGCGACGGGGCAGTTGAGGTGGGCGACGTAGCGGGGGTGGTCGAAGTGGACAGCGTCGCGCAGGTACAGCCGTTCGACTTCCGTCAGGGCGGCGTCGAGATCCTCGTGGCACTGGTCCAGATCGATATCCTGGAACGCCGTTGCCAGTTCGTGCGGCAGGATCCCGGTGAAGGGCCCGCTCCTGTCCTGAAGGGTGCGGCGAACGAGACCGATCCCTTGCTGCATGGCGGTTTCGTAGCGTGACAGGTTGTGCGGGGTGAGCAGGGTGTCCCGGGCTTCAGGGCGTAGCGGCCGAACAGTCGGGGGGGTGTCGACGGGCGCGAGTGCGAAGGCTTCCTCTGTCATTCCATGGTCCTTGTAGTCGAGTAACGGGCCGTTGCATTCGCTCGTCGCCGGGTAGCGACATAAATAAGATTGATAATGCGAATGCGAACGATTATTATTCTTGCATGTTTTACCGTATGACTGTCAACAGCCGAAAGGCGGATGGGGGATAAAAATGCGATCGGATGCGGTAAGGGGATACCGGCACGCTGCGGCTGAAAGTGCAGCTTGAACAGGCAGGGGGCGCGGCAGGGTAGACCCTGCGCCAATATGCCGGCATGGGCTCTAAAGCTTGCGGGTGCTTCGGCAGTCGCGCAATGCAGCGGCGATGATGGCCCTGGGCGACTGCCTGGCCCAGCACCGTGCGGATGAGGTGTGGAACGGGGGGCGCGCTTCTGGCACAAGGCGAAATGCCCATTGCCCGGGTTGGAGAGGCTGCGGCCTGTCCCGAATCTGTCCACTTTACCGGTCAGTTTCGCGCCGCGAAAAGTGTGGCACTGTTGGCTGCTCCGCTACGGAGCCCGATGCCTGCTAAATTTACCGGCCCTTGCGATGGGGTAAAAAATAATAATTCCCGGCTGTCGTAAAGAGAATACTTTGTGGCGAGTTTGGATAGTCGCCCGAGCGTCGGCTGGGCTATTCTGTTTTTACAGTCGACGCAGGCAATATCTGCTCAGGGTGAACTCACCATTCACCTGATATTACCGACGGCTCTGTTATCGCATTACCCTGTATCCATTGCGGAAAGTATCGCTTATTCGATGTTTTCCGGTCTTTGTCTGAGCTCGGGTGTTTGCATGCATTCACCTTGAATACTTTGTACCCATCACGGCTTTTATCCGGGCACCCTGCCCGGATTTTTTTTATCTGCAGGATGTCGGTTCACTGAGATTGGTGCCGGCATTAACAGTATTTCCAGCATCACTGGCGGGCTGCGCAGGAGCAGGCTTTATGCGCTGACGCCGCGGGGTTAGCCCGCGTAATTGCCTGGCGGCTGAACGGGCGTGTTTACGATCTGTTCGGTCAGAAATAGAGACGCAGCAGTGTATCGGCGACGCACACGGTGCGGCTCGATCCTTCTACTTCTACCTGAATGCGGTTCACCATTTCGATACTGCGTTTCGATGCGGTCATGGATATCAGGGTGGTGCGGGCGCGGATTCGACTGCCGGTTCTGACCGGGTGCGGAAAGCGCACCTGGTCAAGCCCACAGTTCACCACCATGCGGGCTTCGGGGTAGGGGGGCTTTTCCGGATTGACGGTATCGGTCAGCTCCGGCAGCAGCGACAGGACCAGAAAGCCATGGGCGATGGTTCCGCCGAATGGCGATTCGCTACGCGCGCGCTCAGGATCGGTATGAATCCACTGGCGGTCACCGGTAACATCGGCGAAATGGTCGATACGGGATTGATCAATCGTCATCCAGTCTCCCACGAAGACTTCCCTGCCAATACGCGACTGCCAGTCTTGATAGAAAGCAATAACCTTGGCGTTCTTGACGCCCTGCAGTTCGCGGTCGCTGGCGGTATCGAAGAACAGGTGCATTCTGGAAACCCAGGAGTTGTTCAGCGTGTTATTCAGCGAATGGCTGATGAAATAGGAGAGCTGGCGCAGATGAGCGTCGGACGTGTTCTTCAGATCAAGGCTGCTGATCCGGGTTCTGATCGACCTTTCTTTTTCTCTGATGTACTCGAAGACGTCCATCATCAGATCCTGTATTGGTGGTGACTGAAGGGTGACACGGCCCTGGCTGCTTCAACTCATTGGTATCATCGCGGCCGAGTTGCTGTATTAATTCCGGTTCCCCGGTTGCATCCAGTCGGATTACCCGGGGTATCGACCGCATACCCGCAAGACGGTACAGATTTGGTGTCATCGGCGCCAGTGCTATTAACCCGCGGATTGATATGAGGCATGGACGCTTCATCATTGGGTCTTGCTTTAAAAAATGGCCCAATGCGAACGCCAGCAAAACCAGCACGTTCACGCACTCGCGCCCACTCTCTTGAGTTAAAGGGCTGTGGCGTGACGGACAAATAGGGAGGGAACCTATTTGTCCACCAGGTTGATGCGCAGAGCCAATAGCGCATTTACCGTCCCGACCATCTTTAATGGGATCCGTCGAAACCCTGTCAGCCCGCTGTCCTTCTGGCTGGGCGTCGTCTCGAAGCGCCATTCATGGCGGGGTGACCTCGTCGAGCACGCAGACAAACGCCTCGATCAGAATGTCATCGTCGTCGGTGCCCCGCAATGATTTCAGCCGCAACAGGCCTCAGTCGCCGTTATCGAATAAGTGCGCTGGTGGCTGGGTAGGCGCGTTCGTGTCAGCCGGTTGCCAGCACCAGGCTGCAGCGCGCCGGTAATCTGCATGTCGCGTCGGACGGTCGGGCAGAAACCTGGTGGTGTGCGGAGGCTTTTGCGGTGCTCAAAGCAGCGGCTTTCGCCGTTTGCGCTTGAGTTGACGCCATCTGCAGAACTTTCTTGCTGGACGGCACTAATGACGTTTTCAGGATTCCAATGTCGCCATTGCGTCGTTTGGGCAATGCTGGTGTCGCTATCAGAACACCGGCGTTGGTGCTTGTTTGTAAGATGGTATCACCATTGTGCCAGCTTAGTTCTGCGGGAGGTTCACTTTTATCCCTTTCTGGGGTTAATGGATTTCGCAGAGATTTCGTCGCGAAATATAACAATAACGACAAAACGATATCGATCCCGATACGGGTGAGGAGTGTTGAATGAACGCGGGTTTAAAAACCGAAAGTGCAAGCGCCGAGAATGAATATGAAACGGATTATGAGGTAGGCCAGGATAACGTTCAGGTCATGGGGATGGATGTCCATAACCCCGTATTTGGCGTTAGTGCAGGCTTGATTCTACTGTTTATCATCGGCACTTTGCTGTTCCCCGCTGAAGCCAAAGTCGCACTGACAGGCGCGCGCGGCTGGTCAATCGAGAATTTTGATTGGCTGTTCATGATCGGCGGTAATATTTTTGTGCTTTTCTGCCTGGCGCTGATTGTGCTGCCAGTGGGCAAGATTCGACTGGGTGGGGCTGCTGCCAAGCCCGAGTTTTCGACCATGTCCTGGTTCTCAATGCTGTTTGCCGCCGGTATGGGTATCGGCCTGATGTTCTGGAGTGTAGCGGAGCCTGTGGCTTACTACACCGACTGGTACGGCACGCCGCTGAATGTGGCTGCACGCACATCCGAGGGCGCGGAACTGGCCCTGGGCGCGACCATGTTTCACTGGGGGCTGCATCCCTGGGCAATTTACGGCGTTGTTGCTCTGGCGCTGGCGTTCTTCTGCTACAACAAGGGTCTGCCTATGACCATCCGCTCCGCCTTCTACCCGCTGCTGGGTGAGAAGTGCTGGGGTCCGATCGGTAACGTAATCGATATCCTGGCTGTGCTGGCGACCATTTTTGGTCTGGCAACGTCGCTGGGTCTGGGTGCACAGCAGGCGTCTGGCGGTCTGAACTACCTGTTTGGTATCGAAAACAGTCTGACCACCCAGATCGTGGTGATCGTCTGTGTGACCGCCGTGGCGCTGCTGTCCGTTGCCCGGGGTCTGGATGGCGGTGTGAAACTGCTGAGTAACATCAACATGGTGATTGCGGCCAGCCTGGTTGCGCTGGTGATTGTGGTCGGCCCGACGCTGCAAATCTTTGGATCGATTGGCGGTATCGTCACAAGCTACGTAGAAAACATTGTACCGCTGAGCAACTGGATCGGCCGTGAAGACGGCACCTGGTTCCACGGCTGGACGGTTTTCTACTGGGCCTGGTGGGTATCCTGGTCGCCGTTCGTGGGCATGTTTATCGCCCGTGTGTCCCGCGGTCGCACCGTACGCGAGTTCCTGACTGCCGTGCTGCTGGTTCCGACGCTTGTGACTGCCGTCTGGATGGGCGCCTTTGGTGGCACCGCTGTTGAGCAGGCCCAGGCAGGTGTGGGCGCGCTGGCCAACGGTATCGGTGATGTGTCCCTGGCGATGTTCCAGATGTTCGAGCACTTGCCGCTGAGCATGCTGATGTCTTCCGTGGCCGTGTTGCTGGTGCTGGTGTTCTTCATCACCTCGGCGGACTCCGGCTCCCTGGTGATCGACAGCATCACTTCGGGTGGCAAGACGGATGCTCCCATGATTCAGCGACTGTTCTGGGCGTCCCTGGTGGGCATCATTGCTGCGGTACTGCTGGTGGGTGGCGGTTCCGAAGCCCTGACTGCACTGCAGGCGGCGGCAATCACCACAGGCCTGCCGTTCACGCTGGTCTTGATGTTGATGTGCCTGAGCCTTTATAAAGGTTTGAGAGCAGAAAGCATTTAATCCAAACGCCGGTGCGGGACGACGGCTTCCCGGCCAGCATATGCAAAACAATCAAACAGGCCTCGCTGCCTGTTTGATTGTTGGATAAAAGAGGGTGCAGATATGATGTACACCGATCTGATCGATCAGGATGATTTTCGCGAACGTCTGGTACGCCTAGGCATTCCGGTTGCCCAGGGGGCTGATGCCGAATATTGCTGTCGCGAGCTGCTGAACTGGCTGGCTCTGCCTCAGGGTGCGGCCAGTCTGCCCCAGGCCAAGGCCCTGGTGAAGGAATTGCGTCTGCAGCGTGAAATACTGCTGCCCGACGTGGCCCGTGCAATTGATCAGTATCTGGTACCGGTGCTGGGGCGCTAGTCGCCCAACAGCTCGATCTGTATTCCTGCCAGGGATCTGGCTGACACATCGCACTGAAAGCTCACTTTGTTATGCAACCCGGACAGGCTCGCGCCTGTGCGGGTTTTTTGCTTTTCAAAGCCGAGGGTGGCTTTGCGCAATGCTGTTCCTGCCGGCGGGCAAACAGGTACACTCTGCACCCTATGAGCCATATAGCCCGTTATCACAGGGGACCTGAGGTGCCGCTTCCTATCCTGTATTCCTTTCGTCGCTGCCCCTATGCCATACGTGCCCGGCTGGCGCTCGCCTGTGCGGGTATCCGTTGTGAGCTCAGAGAGGTGGTGTTGCGAGACAAACCCGCTGAAATGCTGGCCGTTTCGGCCAAGGGTACGGTGCCCGTGCTGCACGTTGGGCATGATGGCACGCAGCCTGTGGCGCAAAGGGTGATTGCAGAAAGTCTCGATATCATGCTGTGGGCTTTGCAGCAGCATGATCCCGAACACTGGCTGGGGTGTGAAGAGCGCGCAATGGCGCTGATCGGGCGCAATGATGGCGAGTTCAAGTGGGCGCTGGACCGGTATAAATATGCCGACCGTTATCCGGAGAAGACGGCCGTTGAATACCGCGAAATGGCCGAGCCGTTTTTGCGTACGCTGGACGCCAGCTTGCAGCACAGCGCAGGTCTGGTCGCGAACAGACCGACGCTGGCGGATGCGGCAATTTTCCCCTTTGTACGCCAATTCTCTATGGTCGATCCGGTCTGGTTTGCTGCCAGCGGGTACAAGGCGCTGCAGCGATGGTTGAGCGACTGGCTGGCATCGGACTTGTTTGCCGCCGTTATGACGAAATATCCGCCCTGGCGGCCTGGCGATGCCATAACGCTGTTTCCTGCGGATTCGCGATAAAGGCCAGAGTGCCGTCTGCAGACGCTGACAGGGTGCACGGGCGAGCCTGGGGATCTAGTATCGAGGCATGAAACCTCGAAAATGGACTGACAGGCAAGGTGGCCGGCGAACACGCTGGGATGCGGAACGGCTGCGCAGCCTGGCAACTCTGCTCGGCGCCGGGCTCGCCCCGGTGCAGGCGCTTGACGTGCTGCAACAGCAGTTTCCCGGCAGCGCCATCGCGCTGGGGCGGATGAGTCAGCGGTTGCGCGGCGGGGAGTCACTGGCGCGAACCCTGTCCCAGGCGCAGGTACTCAGTCCATCGACAGCTGATATTTTGCAGGTGGCTGAAAACGCTGGACAACTCGACGAGGCGCTACGCCAGGTCGCCGCCAGCGCAGAGCGGCGACGCAAGCGTATCCGCGCCTTCAGGGTGAAGCTCTGGCTGCCCTGGGGTGTGCTGATCATGGCCCTGTTTGCGGGCAGTCTGCTGCGGATGCAGATGCACGATGCGAGCCTATCAGGCGTGTCGCTGGATCTCGGGCTCTGGCTCGGGTTGGTGGCAGTGGTCACGGGGTTACTGCTACGCCTACTGGAAACGGACACAGTACAGTGGCTGAGCTGGGGCTGGTGCTTGGGGGCGCGTGGGAGGTCTTGTCTGGCCGCGTTCGGGGCTGTTCGTGACGCTACTCATGGGGCTGCTCATGGGGCCGCTCATGGTAAAAAGCAGCGATCCCGCCTGTATAACCTGGCGTACGAGTATTATTTTTTGGCCCTGCTGCTATGGCCCCTGAAAGCCGGTGCTGATTGTGGCTCGGCTCTGGCGAGCACCGCCAGGCTGCTACAGTGCAGCGATTATCAGCGCGCGGTACGGCGGGCCCAGCACTGCGTTTACCGGGGCGAGACGCTGGCCGATGCGCTGCAGCAGACGGGCCTGCTGTTATCCACAGAAATGACTCAGTTGATCCGCAGTGCGGAACAGGCGGGCCGGGTGGCACCGGCGATCGAGCATCAATTGGCTCTCCTGCAGCAGCGCCTGGAGCTGGCGGCGCAGACATTATACGAATGGCTGCCGAGATTCTATTATCTGCTGGTATTGGGTGTGGCAGGCAGGTTCTTGGCAGGATGATCCAGACGACTGCTGCCAACGATGAGTCGGTTCCAGGCGCCGTACCATTGGCGGGGCGTTAATATCAGCTGCGGCGGCAGAACTCTTGCTCGAACCATCGGCTAAGCATGGCCTTGTCGTAGCCGTAGAGCTCATTCCGGGCAGTGATGTGGTGGCCAAACATCAGGTAATTCATATCCGCAAGCCGCGCCTGTGCCTGCTTCCTTAAGGCACCGTTGCCATCGAGCCAGTCGTATTCAAGTTGCATGCGTGGCCAGGTAATGTCACGCATCACCCGCACATCGGTGTAGGCGGTGCCTCGCCACCATTCCTGTTGGCCGGCCAGGTCAATATCGAGCACGCGTATATGAAGACGATCCTCGGGGGCAAGGCATCGGGCGCCCAACTGCTGCAGATGGCGGGCGAATATCGGCAGGGGATCGGGTGAGCTGCCATAGTCGCCAAGGTCGGTGTATTTTTGCGGATCGATGAAATCCACCTCGACGCCGGCCGCGACTGCGGTCGGCAGCAACGCCAGTGCCAGAGCCAAGGCCGCTACCAGACCGGATTTGAGCTTTTGCATCGTCGGTCTCCTGCTGGGCTTCATGACATTCGACCCTGGAGCACTACGGTTGTTCTGCAGAGCGGCCGACCTCCTTGGGCGCAAAGAAAAAAGAGGAGAAGCAAAGTTCTCCCCCGGGGATGGCGACTGCCCGATCAGTATTTCCAGCTGAGCTTCAGCATGGCATTGCGTGACGCGCCATAGTACGACTGGTTGTATTTCAGACTGTTGAGATACTTCTCATCGGTGACGTTGTTGAGATTCAGGGTCGCGCTCAGGTTCGGCGTGAAGGCGTAATCGGCCATCAGCCCCAGCACGCCGTAGCTGTCCTGTTCGGCGGTGGCGTTGCGGATAGCATCCTGCCAGCGGTAGCTGGCACCGACACGCATCTGCGGCAGGGCCGGCAGGCGGTAGGTCGAGGACAGTTTCAGCAGGTGGCGCGGCGTTTCGGTCTTGGCGCGGCTGCCGTCGGCGTTTTCGATGTCGACGTAGCTGTAGCCGGCCAACGCCTGCAGGCCCGGCAGTACCTCGCCGGCCAGGTCCAGCTCGAAGCCATTGCTGACCACCCCATCGACACCCCGGTAGTAAGTGTCAACGGTACCCGAAATCGTCCCGGCGGCTTCGGCCACGTTATCTTGCTCGGCGCGGAATACCGCCAGCGCGGCATAGGCGCCGCCATTGAACAGGTCGGCTTTCACGCCGGCCTCGATATTGCTGCCCTGGACAGGATCGAGGCGTTTGCGGTTGCTATCGATCTCACTCTGCGGATCGAAGATTTCGGTATAGCTGGCATAGACCGAAACGCTGTCGGTCAGGTCGTAGACCGCGCCGGCATAGGGCGTCAGCTCATTGTCATAGGAGGTGTCCTGGCTCACGCCATAGGAAACCCCTTCGGAATCCAGATGGGTGACGCGCAGGCCGGTAATCAGCGCCAGGCGGTCGGTCAGGCTGAAGCGGGCGGCGCCGTAAAGGCTGGTCTGCTCGTCTTCCCAGTCGCTGCCGGCTGTGCCTGCGTCAAATGCCGGTTTCGGGTAGTTGCCATCGAAGTCCTCAAGCGGGCCGAGCGCCGTGCCGATGCCCTGGCCGTAGTACGACAGGTCCGAGACCTCGGAGCGGTACCACTGGGTGCCGACGACCAGCTCGTGCTCGCGACCGCCGAGCCTGAATGGGCCTGTGGCATAGACGTCGGCGATCAGCTGTTCGCTTTCGAATTCGTACGCGCTCGGGTAGGCGTAGAGGCCCAGGCCGGTGTCCTTGTCCGGTGAGCCGTACTGGTAGAAGAGCTCGCTGTCGGAATCGCTTTCGAGGTGTGTCAGGCGGGCGATAGCGCTCCAGTTGCCACCGAGCTGCTGCTGCAGCTCGACGAAGGTGTCGCGGGTGACATTGTCCCAGTAGGCCCAGTCGGCCGCGGTGCTGGTGGAAACGTCGTAGTTGGTCGGGCTGCCGTCGGCGTAGGTCAGCGGCAGTGCGCCCCAGAGCGGGCTGTCGGCATAGTCGCGCTGTTCGGTGTGGCCCAGGGTCAGCAGGGTGTTGTCGCCGAGATCCGCTTCGATAACGCCGTAGAAGACGTTGCGTTCCTTCTCGTAGCGGTCGAGGTAGGAGTTTTCATTGCTGCCGGATACCACCAGGCGGCCGCGTACAGTGCCTGCTTCGTTCAGCGGCCCTGCGACGTCGCCCTGCAGGCGGTAGCGGTCCCAGGAACCCGCCGACAGGTCGGCCGAGGCCTGGAATTCCTCGGTCGGGCGTTTGCGGATCAGGTTGACGGTAGCCGAGGGGTTGCCGGTGCCGGACAGCAGGCCGTTGGCGCCGCGCAGCACTTCGATACGGTCATAGATGGCGGTGTCGATGTCGCCATAGAGGTTGTCGTAGATCGCCGGGATCCCCAGTCCGTCCACCTGGAAGTTGGTGATGTTGAAGCCCCGTGCGGTGTAGTAGGTGCGGTCCGTTTCGACCCGCTCCACGGACACGCCGGGCGTCAGCTCGAGGGCGTCGTTGAGGGTGTTGAGCGAGTAGTCGTCAAGCAGGGCGCGGGTGACGGTGGTCACGGCCTGCGGCGTTTCGCGCGGCGTCAGGGCGAGGCGGGTGGCGCTGGTAGCGATCGGGGCGCTGTACGACTCCGAGTGCTCGGTCTCGGCTTTGATACCCTCGCCGGACACCTCCAGAGTCTGCAGCACTACAGCGCCACTCTCGTTGGACGCGAGTGTCGGTGCGGCAGCCGTTGCCGAAAGTGCGGCCAGGATGCCGAGTGAAAGCGGGTTGCGTCGTAAAGCCATGGAAATCGTTCTCCTTCGATCTTCGCCATGCCGGGCGTGGTGCGCGCGCTGAGTCGCCTGCCTGAAATGATGTTTAGACACCAACTAAAATACGAAGCGTAATATAAATGAAAATCAATATCATTTAAAGAAGAAGGACGGGCGTTGATAAAAAGTGACGGCTGGCCGGTATAGCGGCGCATCGGTACCGCTCTAAAAGCGCCCGCTGTCGTTTGGGCGTCGCGCAGCCGCCATCTGGACCTTTGTGCAGGTCAAAGGGCTGCAAATGGCATCGGTGTGGGCTTAAACGGCTGCGCAGTATCCGGGTTGGATGGGCGCAGCGATATTTTGGCTGCGGATATAACGTACTCAACGTGGGGCGGGCATCGCGGAGCCCAGTCAATCAATAGTCGTGTAGATCGATGCGCTGCAAGCGGCACCTGTGTCGGGTTGCGCGGATTGGCCGCTGACCCCGCCTACGAGGTGCCGAGGAAACCGCCGCACTGGTGATGCCAGAGCTGGGCATAGCGCCCGCCGCGAGCCAGCAGTTCGGCATGGCTGCCCTGCTCGACGATGCGGCCCCGGTCGAGCACGACCAGCCGGTCGAGCGCCGCGATCGTCGACAGCCGGTGGGCGATCGCGATCACCGTCTTGCCCTGCATCAGCTCGTCGAGGTTTTCCTGGATCGCGGCTTCGACTTCTGAATCCAGTGCCGAGGTTGCTTCGTCGAGCACCAGTATCGGGGCGTTTTTGAGCAGCACCCGGGCAATGGCGATGCGCTGGCGTTGGCCGCCGGAGAGCTTCAGGCCCCGTTCGCCGACGCGAACGTCGAAGCCGGTGCGGCCTTCGGGATCGCACAACGTTTCGATAAAATCGTGTATGTGCGCCTTGCGGGCCGCCTCGATCATCGCCGCCTCGTCGGCGTCTGGATTGCCGTAGAGCAGATTCTCCCGCACCGAGCGGTGCAGCAGCGAGGTATCCTGGCTGACCATGCCGATGTGGGCACGCAGACTCTCCTGGGTGACATTGGCGATGTCCTGGCCATCGATGAGGATGTGACCTTGGCGCAGGTCGTAGAACCGCAGCAGCAGGTTCACCAGTGTCGACTTGCCGGCGCCGGAGCTGCCGACGATACCGATTTTTTCGCCGGGACGAATGTCCAGTGTCAGACCGTCGATCACGGCCTGGCCGGCGTGGTAGCCGAAGCCAATATCATCAAAATGAATGCCGCCGCCACCGATCCTCAGTGTGCAGGCATTGGAGGTATTCCGTACTGACTGGGGTTGGGACAGGGTCTCGAGACCGTCCTGCAGGGTGCCGATATTGCGGAACAGGGCGGCAATTTCCCACATGATGAACTGCGACAGGCTCTTCAGGCGCAGGGTCAGCGAGATGGCGATGGTAATGGCGCCGGCGCTGACCGCATCCTGCATCCAGAGGTGAATCGACAAAGCCGCAGTGGCGAAAATCAGCAGCGCGTTGAGCAGCCAGAGCGAGATATTGAGTCCGGTGATCAGGCGCATCAGCGGATAGACCGCATCGAGTAAGCCCTGCATGCTGGCGCGGGCGTAGGCGGATTCGCGCTCGGAGTGCGAGAACAGCTTGACCGTGTTGAAGTTGGTATAGCTGTCGACGATACGGCCGGTCATCTGGGACTGGGCATCGGCCTGGGTCGCGGCACGTGCCTTGAGGCGAGGAATGTTGACTGCCAGCAGCAGGGTGTAGCAGGCCACCCAGCCCAGCAATGGCAGCGACAGACGCCAGTCGGCGGCGACGATGAGCGCCGTCATGCCCGACAGATAGACCGCGACGTAGAGCAGCACATCGAGCAGCTTCATTACCGTTTCACGCAGCGACTCCGAAGTCTGCATCACCTTGGTGGCGATGCGGCCGGCGAACTCGTTCTGGTAGAAGTCGAAACTCTGGCCCAGCAGGTAGCGATGGGCCTGCCAGCGCACCGCCATGCTGTAATTGGCGAACAGCGACTGGTGGAACAGCATTGAATGGACGAGCACCGACAGTGGCAGGGCCACCAGGACCAGCAGCCCCATACCCCAGAGCGTGGCGCTTTCATCACTCAGCAGCGTTGCCGGATCGTGGCTGCCGAGCCAGTCGACCAGCTGGCCAAGGAAGTTGAACAGGGCAACCTCGATACCGGCGATGATCACCGTGAACAGCGCCAGTACCATCAGGGCCTTTTCATAGCCCTGGCTGTAGTGACGGCAGAAGGCCAGCAGGGTGCCCGGCGGCTGTTGTGCCGGGCCTTCGGGAAACGGCGGGGTCAGGCATTCGAAATAGCGAAACATAAAGGTCCTTGAAAAAGGTCAGGCGAGACGGCGACGCGCCAGCAGCCAGACGAAATAGCTGCCGCCGATGATTGAGGCGATCAGGCCGGCGGGTATCTGCATCGGATAGATGATCACTCGACCCAGCCAGTCGGACAGCAGCATCAGCAACAGTCCCAGAACAGCGGCCAGCAGCAACTGTGGCAGTGCCTTGCGGGCGCCGAGCAGGGTTGCCATGTGCGGCGCCAGCAGGCCGACGAAGGCGACCGGTCCCATTACTGAGGTGACCAGGGCGCAGATCAGCGATACCAGCGTTAGCAGCAGAATGCGGCTGCGGGCCAGGTTGAGACCGCGGCCCGCGGCGATGCCCTCGCTGATGGATATCAGCGTAAGCGCCCGCTGGCAGGCCAGGCTGAGCGCGCCGGTGATCAGAACGCCAACGCTCAACAGCAGGGCCTCGGATTCGGAGACCCGGTAGGTGGAACCCGACAGCCAGCCGATCAGGGCGACGGCATCTTCGCTGCTGGTGGCCAGGGTAAAGCGCAGAACGGCATCAAGCAGTGCCGCCAGGGATATGCCCATCAACGCCATAATGCCAGGCGCGTATCGGTGACGGCGCCCGAGCAGCAGCAGGAGCAGCAGAATCGTCAGGCTGCCGGCAAAGGCGATCAGCGGGCCGGCGGCGCGTATCGAGCCTCCGAAAACCATGGCGGCGATCACCAGTGCCAGCGTTGCACCGGCCGAGAGGCCGAGAATGTCGGGACTGGCAAGCGGATTGCGGATCAGCCGCTGCAGCATGACGCCGGCAATCGCGAGTCCCAGGCCCGCCGCCGCGGCCGCGAGGATACGGGGCCAGCGCAGCGACCAGACCAGGGCGTCAGGCCACTGCAAGTGCCAGCCCGCGGCTGCCGGGCCCAGGGCCACTGACGCCAGCACCGCTATCAGCAGGGCCAGGGCAATCAGCAACCAGATACGGCGCGGCAGCTCGAGCCGGCCTGCCGGCATGCGGCTGACTTCCTGGTCACCGGCGGCGAGACGATGGCGTGACAGCCAGATCAGTGCCGGCGCGCCAATCAGGGCTGCCGCGGCACCGGTGGGCACCAGGTTCGCGGACCACTGGCTGAAGGCCAGTGCGATGGCGTCGGTGGCGAGTAGCAGCAGTGCGCCGAGCAGCAGGCTGTAACAGAGCTCGTCGCGGGCGCTGCGGCAACCCAGCATGCGCGCCAGGTTCGGCGTCAGCAGGCCGATGAAGCCGATCAGGCCAGCCGCGGTGATTGAGACCGCGGTGAGCCAGAGCACCAGTACCAGCAGGATCACCATCACCGGCAACAGGCTCAGGCCTCGGCCGCGGGCGCCGCCGTCGCCCAGGCGCAGCAGCGTCAACGGGCGCGGGGCGATCAGCAGCAACAGCAGTATCGGCAGCAGACGGGGTGCCAGCCACTGCACCCAGTGCCAGTCCGTCTGGGCCAGGTTACCGGAGCCCCAGATAAAGACGTCGCGGGCGTACTGGTCGTGCAGCAGTACCAGGCCAAAGGCCAGCGCGCCGAACAGCAGGTTGACCGCCATGCCCGCCAGTACCACTGGTAGCCCCCTCAGGCCGTGGCGGCCAGCGATCGTCATGACCAGCAATACCGCCAGCGCGGCACCGAGAATCGCCGCCCATTCACCGTGTTCGGCGGCGAACGCCGGCCAGGCGATAGTCGCAACCAGCAGGCCGAACCAGGCACCGGAGGTGGCGCCCAGGGTCATCGGCGAGACCAGAGCGTTCTGCAGCAGTTGTTGCAGCAGGCTGCCGATAAGACCCATTGACGCACCGATCAGCAGCGCCAGCACCAGGCGTGGCAGGCTGGCGAAATGGTACTGGAAGTCGGCGAAACTCGCGGGCGGCTGGCCCAGCAGCAGCGCCCCCTGGCTGCCCAGCGACAGGTCGGTTTCAAGCTGCAGGTGCAACAGTGCCATCAGCGCCAGCAGCGCGGCGGTAATGCAGTAGCGTCGGATCATGGTTCCAGCTGCAGCAGGGCGTGGCAGAATGCTTCGGCGAGGTACTGTACCGACAGGGCACCGCCGTAGGTCCAGACCGGCTCGACGGCGGCGATGTGCTGGTTCCTGACGAAGGGCATGATCTGCCAGAGCGGCATCGAGAACAAGGCGTCGGCTTTGGTGAATGGCTCGATGTAGAGCAGGATTCCGTCGTCGATAACGGCCAGGTCCGTGATTGCCTTCTGGGTCTGGCCCCAGGTACTGCGGGGTAGCGGCAACGCTGACGCCAGCCCCAGTGCCTGCAAGGCAACCTGGGCCATGGAATTGTCACCGTACACGCGAACATGGGCGGTATCGATAAAACGTACCGCGGTCACGTTTGGCAGAGAGTCGCCGTAGTGTGAATGCAGCTGCCGTTTCAGTTCCTCGAGCCGCGCTGCCCGGTGGACTAGGCGCTGTTCGGCTGCCGTCTCGCGCCCCAGTGCGCGCGCCAGCTGGCGAAAGGCCTTCAGCACGGCCTGGTGGTTATCATGGTCGATGCGGTAATTATCGAAATAGAGCACCGGCGCAATGCGCGATAGCCGCTCGACCATATCGCGCTGCATGGTGCCGACCACGATCAGGTCCGGCGTAAGTTCCGCGATGCGCTCGATATTGGGTTCGGCACGGGTGCCGACGTCGACGCTGTCACCCTTAATAACCGGACGTACCACCCAGTCACGATAGCCCTGGATTTCAGCGATGCCGACCGGGGTGACGCCTAGTTCGATCACTTCCTCGGTGGCCCCCCAGTTCAGTGTTACGACCCGCTGGGCGGGTTGTGCGAAGTGGTGCACGCCGAGACTGTCCTCGACCTCGGCGGCAAAGCCCGGCCGGGCGAACAGCATAACGATGAACAGCAGTGTCGAATGGAGCAGGCGGGGCATGGATGAGTCCTGGGCTGGTGGATCAGGCGACGACGGCGACCTGTTCGGGTTGGCTGGGATGCGGGCACAGGCGAATATCGATGTCGTAGAGTGCCGAGAGGCGTTCTTCGCTTAGCAGCGCGTCCGGCGTGCCGTCAAAGGCGAGGCGGCCCTGCTTCAGTGCCAGGACGCGGTCGGCATGGCGTACGGCCAGGTTGATGTCGTGCAGGATGACCACCACGCCGCGGCCAGTCTCGCGATTGAGGCGGCGCAACAGGGCCATGAGCTCATACTGATGGGACAGGTCCAGCGCCGAAGTGGGTTCGTCGAGCAGTAACAGCGGCGACTGCTGCGCCAGCAGCATTGCCACCCAGGCGCGCTGGCGTTCGCCGCCGGACAGCAGGTCGGTCATATGATCGGCGTAGTGGGCGACGTCGGTCTGCTGCATCGCTGCGTCGACGATGGCGTGATCGTCTGCCTGCCAGCGACCGAGCAGGCCTCGCCAGGGAAAGCGCCCCAGACGCACCAGCTCGCGGACGTTCAGCCCCGCCACTTCCGGCAGGCGCTGGGGCAAAAACGCGATGCGGCGTGCGAAGGCGCGTTGCGACCAGGCCGTCAGCGCTTTGCCGTCGAGGCACAGCGCGCCTTCGTCGGGCTGGAGCTGGCGTGCCAGCAGGTTCATCAGTGTCGATTTGCCCGAGCCATTATGGCCCAGGATCACGCTGAACTCGTCGGCGGCCAGGCTTAGCCGATCGAGGCTCAGGATCGTGCGTCCCTGGCGGTGCACGCGGATGTTATTGAGCTCAAGCATCCTGGCTCCATTGTTGTTGCAATCGTTCGATACGGACCTCGCGTCGCTGTCGCGGGCAGCTCGCGCAGAGGCTGCCGTCCTTGCGGCGGTAATGCTGACAGCAGCCCTTGCGATCCAGTGCCAGGCGGCAGCCCCCCGGCAGTTCGATGACCATCAGGTCGCTGGCTCGTTCCAGCGACAGCGCCGATAGCCACTGGCGCCCAAGCGATTCGATGTGCGCGTTATCGATCTTCGCTCGTGACTGCAGCAAGTACAGCAGCGTCGCCAGCACCCGGTCGGCGAGCAGGCGTCGGGCCAGAACCGGATTGACCCGGGTGTGCCGGGTGTGCCGGGACAGCTGAGTCAGTAGCAGCTCACAGAGCGAGCGCAGTTCCAGGGCGGTGCGCTGAATCAGCGTATCCGTCGGGCCGGGCTCAAGTGGCTGTGGCGGCAGGCTGTAGCCGGCGACCATGCCGTCGGCGGCTTGTTGTGCCAGGCGACGCAGCACGATGCTGCGCTCGAGCACGTGTACGCTGACCAGGCTGATGATCACCGGCTGCCAGATCAACAGTGCCCAGCAGTGGATCGACCAGTAATGCGGGCCGGCTTCCGGGTGGTGTCGCCGGTGGTGTTCCAGCAGGGATTCGATAACACCGTGGTCATCGCCGTCGGTCACGATCTCGCCGGGTTGCGGTAACCCGACACGCCCTTGCAGCGCGGGCACCAGCTCGGAGGCTCGCGCCATAAGGTCTGTCAGTTCTGCGCAGGTTTGCATGGCATTGCCGCTACGGGGCTGAGGACGCGTCAGCCGGAACTGGAATCACCGGGGCGCCTGAATCTGAAACCGGTGATCGCTGGCGAAGCAGAATATCTCATGATAAAGGTAATGACAATGATTCGTATTTATATTAATGCGCGTAAGGCGGAGGGTAGGTGCAGCGATGTATCGCGACGAGGTTGAGCGTTTTCTGCGATGTATGGGCATCGCGGAACCCGCAATATCGAGCGTATTGCAGATCGAATGGTTCCAGTTGGCATAATGCGACACCCGAAACCGCCGGTGTCGGGTTTAAGGCGACCGCCTTAAACCCAATGATTTGACGAGTCGCAACGAGCCTCGTGGGCAGCAAAGAAACAAAAAAGCCCGCAGATGCGGGCTTTCGTGGCGGATCGAGCATTTAGCTCTTGGTTTCGAGGTTCTTCTGCATGGTATCGCTGTACCAGTCCAGGAAGTTGATCACGCCGAACTCGAAGGTCTCGGAGTAGGGGCCCGGCTGGTAGGCCAGGGAGTTGATGCCGCGCTGGTTCTCTTCACCCAGCTGGCGGTCCTGCTCGTTGGTGGCATCCCAGACCTGGCGCAGCTTGGCGGTGTCGTAATCCACGCCTTCAACCGCATCCTTGTGCACGAACCACTTGGTGGTGACCAGGGATTCCTGGGCCGAGATCGGCAGCACGCGGAAGACGATGAAGTGATCGCTCTGCATGTGGTTCCAGGAGTTCGGCAGGTGCAGGATACGCATCGAGCCCAGGTGACGGTTCTTGATGCGCCCCATCAGTTTTTCGCAACCGGTGCTGCCGTCGATGGTCATGACCTCGGTGCCTTCCTTCAGCGGCATCCGCACGATACGGTTGCGCACGCCGAAGTTCTTGTGATGATGGGGAATGCCTTCGGCGTCCCATTCTGCTGCCTGGCGATTGTACTGGGCCAGGAACTCCTCGCTTGCACGCGGGTCGTTGGTATCGTCCCACTCCAGCAGGGTGTTCAGCAGTTCCGGGTGGTTGCCGGCACAGTGGTAGCACTCGCGGTTGTTCTCGAGAACCAGCTTCCAGTTGGCCTGTTCGTGCATGTTGGATTCCACCGCCAGCTTGGTGTTCTCCACGTCGTACGGTTCCATGTATTCGTCGAGGGTGGCCAGGAACTCGTCGAAGTCGCCTTCCGGCTCTTCCTTGCCGAGGCAAACGAAGATGAAGCCGCCGCCAGTCTTGCAGAACGCCTTTTTCAGGCCGTGCTGGGACTTGTCGAAGCCAGTGCCCATGTCGGTGCCAGCGAACAGCAGGTTGCCTTTCAGGTCGTAAGTCCACTGGTGATACGGGCAGACCAGGTTGGCGACCTTGCCGCGGTGCTGTGAACACAGACGCGAACCGCGGTGACGGCAGGTGTTGTGAAAGGCATTAACGGAGCCGTCGGCATCACGCACAACAAGCACCGGGTTCTGACCGATCTCGACGGTGATGTAGTCGCCCTTTTTCGGAAGCTCACTGGTCATGCCGACGAACAGCCATTCCTTTTGGAAGATTTCTTCCATATCGACCCGGAACATGTGCGGGTCGTTGTAAAGCGGGCGCGGCAGGGAGTAGTTGGGCTCGCGGCTTTTCAGCAGACTGTCCATTTCTTTGCGCGCGGTATCGACGTCGGCATAGGTGGTGTTGAGAAGGTCGTTCTGGTTCATTTGGTGCTAATCCTCAATTCACCGGTGCAGCCCCCAATGGGCGTGCCTGTGAGAATCTTGTTTAGGTCAGTTCAGTCGCCGCCCTAGGTTTCCCCGCCGTCAGCGCTGTGCCGTATAAATGGGCCATTAGTTCGGGCATCCATGGGAAGCATAGTGCGCCTTGGCCGGCTTTGGTATTTATCTGTTTGCGACACATAATCGCTGTCTTTTCGACGTCCTGTTGTTCTGCCGGGCCCGCGGTGGTTGGTTCAGATAAATTTTTGTCGTAAACAGCTAAATGGCGAGGCTGCGTCGGGATGACAATGGCGCCATAATATGAACACGGGCAAGTGACTGGCGAAGGGCGCATGGGGTAATTGAAACCTGTGTGTCCTGCTGGTCATTGGTCCGGCGTCTTTTTAAACGACACCGGGATGTGTCGTTATTGGCCGCAGGCCAATGTAAGCCCCACGAAACAGGCACGAATGCATACGTTTGTGGTGGTGACGGACAGCCAGGTACGGATTACCGGTTGTTGACAGGTGAATAACAAACGCCAACCCGAGTCTGCGGACAACACGAGATAAGTCACATGAATAATACTTCTGTCAGCCTGCTGAATACCAATGCGCTGAATCCGATTACTACCCAGTCCTGGAGCAACGGGCGCCACGTTGTGCGCTGCGTCAAGGTGATCCAGGAAACCTGGGACGTCAAGACGTTCTGCTTCATGGCGGAGCAGCCGGTGATGTTCTTCTTCAAACCCGGTCAGTTCGTGACGCTTGAACTGGAGATCAAGGGGGAACAGGTCTTCCGTTCCTATACCATCTCCAGCTCGCCGTCGGTACCTTACAGCTTCTCGATCACCGTCAAGCGCGCGCCGGGTGGCCTGGTATCCAACTGGCTGCACGACAACATGATCGAAGGTTACGAACTGGCGGTGCACGGGCCCGTCGGTCAGTTCAACTGTATCGACTTCCCGGCTGAAAAGGTGCTGATGCTCTCCGGCGGTGTGGGGATCACCCCGCTGATGTCGATGATGCGCTGGTACTTTGACACCAACTCCGCCGTGGACGTGGAATTCATTCATAGTGCTCGCTCGCCGAAAGACATCATTTACCATCGCGAGCTGGAGCATATCTTCTCGCGGATTCCCGAGTTCAAGATGCATATCGTCTGCGAGCAGAGCGACAAGCTGGGCGAGGCCTGGGCTGGCTTCCGCGGCTATCTGACCAAACAGATGCTCGAACTGATGGCGCCGGATTTCATGGAGCGGGAAGTTTACTGCTGCGGCCCCACCCCTTACATGAACGCCGTCAAGCATCTGCTTGAGCAAAACGGCTTCGACATGAAGCATTACCACGAGGAATCCTTCGGTGCGACCCCGGTCGACGTGCAGGAAGATGTGGAGGAGTTCGCCGAGCTGGCGCAGGAAGAGGCCGATGCCATCCAAGCGTCGGACTTGCTGCGTGTCGATTTCGCCAGCACTGGCAAAAGTGTCCAGATCATTCCGGGCGAAACCGTGCACGCGGCCGCTTCCAAACTCGGCTTGCACATTCCCAAGGCGTGCGGCATGGGCATCTGCGGTACCTGCAAGGTGATGAAGATTTCCGGTGAGGTTGAAATGTCGCACAACGGCGGCATTACCGACGAGGACGTCGCCGAAGGCTACATCCTGTCCTGCTGCAGCGTGCCCCAGGGCGACGTGGTGGTGGAATACTGATCGGGTTTGTAGCGCGATGCTTTTGAGCAACAGGGGCCCCAGGGCCCCTGTTGTCGTTTATAGCGGATATGGCGGTTGATTCATTTCCGGCGCCGACTCTGCTATTCTTCTCGCCACTTAGGGGAGTAGTCTCCTGGCGCCAGCCAGGATGGTCGTCAACAACCTCCGGGTCCTCATGACCCGTGGCGATCATGTCCAAATTCGGGCTGATGAGACCTGAGATAGATCAAAAGCACCGGGGCCGGCTCTTTTGATATGTCTCTGTGTCCAGCGCCGGCCCCCGACAGTCAAACCATGAATCATTATTTTCAGTTATGTACGCCCGCCGTGCTCACGATCTGTGTGCCCGTTTCCGCCGTTGTCAGTTCCCGTGGCATGGAGGCAGGACTATGATCTTGCCAATTATTGCGGTCATCCTGGGACTGGTGCTGCTGGTCTGGAGTGCCGATCGTTTTGTCGATGGTGCCGCCGCGACGGCGGGCCACGCCGGTATGCCGCCGCTGCTGATCGGCATGGTGGTGATCGGCTTCGGTACTTCGGCACCGGAAATGGTGGTCTCCGCGCTGGCGGCCCTGGACGGCAATCCCGGTCTTGCACTGGGTAACGCCTACGGCTCCAATATCACCAACATAGCGCTGATACTGGGTGTTGTGGCGGTGTTCAGCCCGATTGCCGTGCATTCGCAGATTCTGCGCAAGGAACTGCCGATACTGACCGTGGTCACCTTGCTGGCCGGTCTGCTATTGATCAACGGTCAGCTTGACAGGCTCGATGCGCTGATCCTGCTGGGGGCCTTCTTCGCGGTCATGGGCTGGTCGATCTTTCAGGCCATGCGCCAGCGTGGCGATACGCTGGCGGTGGATATGGATGAGGTCATGATTGCTAACGTCATGCCTCTGAAAAGCGCCATTACCTGGCTGCTCATTGGTCTGGCGCTGCTGGTTGCCAGCTCGAAGGTGCTGGTATGGGGGGCGGTCTCCATCGCCCAGTCCCTGGGCGTGAGCGATCTGATCATCGGCCTGACCATCGTGGCCATCGGTACCTCGCTGCCGGAACTGGCATCATCCATTGCCGCCATGCGCAAGGGCGAACATGACCTGGCGCTCGGTAACGTGATCGGCTCCAACCTGTTCAATACCCTGGCAGTAGTGGGTATTGCCGCCGCGATTCATCCGCTGGAGGTGGAATCCGTGGTGTTGTACCGCGACTGGGGGCTGACCATGGGGCTGACGCTGGTACTGTTCCTGATGGGCTACAGCTTTGGCAAGAAGCAGGGGCGCATCAATCGCTTTGAAGGCGCCGTCCTGCTTGCCGCCTACATCACCTACATGGGCTATCTGGGCAGTACGGTGATTGCTGCAAGCGCAGCCTGAACCGCAGGCTGTCTGCGGTTCAGTTTGTTCAGTCGCCCGCCGGATAATGGCGGGCGACGATCGGCAGCAGCTCCTTATGCACACCCGGCGGTGCGGCGATCAGCAGCCGGTCTTCACCTATGCGATAAGGTGCGCCGCGGCCATTGGTGACGCACATGCCGGCTTCATCAAGCAGGAGCAGCGCGGCGGCAACATCGTAAGGCTGCAGATCGGTTTCCCAAAATCCCTGCAGGTAGCCGCAGGCCAGGTAGCTCAGGTCCAGTGCCGCCGAGCCCAGCCGGCGGATGCCGCGACAGCGGTACAGCACGTCTTCCGCACAACCGAAAAACGCGGTGGCCCTGTCTGGCGAGCGGTATGGAAAGCCGGTGCCGAGCAACGCATCTTTCAGCCGAAGGTCGTCGGGTATGGGTGATGCCCGGCAGCCGTTATGAAATAATCCCTGCCCCCGTACTGCACTGAACACCTCGTCGGACGCCGGCCGGTAGACCACGCCGAGCAGCGGCATCCCCTCGTCCAGCAGTGCGATCGAGATCGAGAACTGGTCCAGACCGGAGAGGTAATTGGTGGTGCCGTCGATCGGGTCGATAACCCAACAGCGGCGCTGATCGCCTTCGCGGCCGCTCTCTTCGCCAAATATACCGGCGCCCTGGTCGAGGGCTTTCAGGCCTTTGATCAGCTGTCGTTCGCTTTCAATATCGACCCGCGAGACCAGCTCGCGGGCACTTTTCTGTTCGCCGCCTCCGGGCGGCACGCAGCGGAACTGGCCGAGTTGATAGCGTCCGGTGTCCCGCGCCAATGCAATGACGGCGTCCAGCAGGATGTCGGGCGCCTGCGTCATGCGTTCGACTTCCACTTGATGCTGCAGCCCATGCTGGGTTTCTGGTCCGGGTCTATCGGGTCGCCGGTCAACAGGGCATCACAGGCGCGACGCAGGTCGCTGCCGGTAACTTCAATATCGTTGCCGGGCCTGGAGTCGTCGAACTGGCCCCGGTACACGCACTTTTTCTGTCCATCGAATAGAAACAGGTCCGGCGTACAAACGGCATTGTAGGCCCGGGCGACGTCCTGGGTTTCGTCGTACAGGTAGGGGAACGGGTAGCCCTTGGCCGAGGCGCGGTCCTGCATCTGTTCTGGCCCGTCACTGGGTGAGACATTGACATCGTTGGCCGAAATGGCCACCACGGCAATGCCGCGGGCCTGGTAGTCCCAGGCCAGTTCAATCAATTCATCTTCTATATGCCGTACGTAGGGGCAGTGGTTGCAGATAAAGGCGACCAGGGTGCCCTGCGCTCCGGCGCTTTCCTGCAAGGTCATCAGCGCGCCGCTACGTACATCCTGCAGGCAGAAATCCGGCGCCGGGGTACCCAGCGGCATCATGGTGGAGGCGGTCAGGGTCATTGCGGTCTCCGGCACGTCAATTTGTACAAATATGTAGTATTTGCACAGAAATGATAATAGTAGCAGTGATACCGGGCAGTGGAGGCTGTTGGCTGGTGTTGGCGGATATCAGGCTCTACCATGCGGTCCTGGTGGCGGGGCACGGAGCCCGCGAGGTGAATTTCAGTTCTGTAAGGTGAGTGCGAACATGCTTGAGACTCTGGGCGAGATCAAGGCGGCGGCGGTGCGGTTGCTGGCGCGGCGTGAACACAGTCGTGCGGAGCTGGAACTGAAGATCGGCAGCAAGTGCGCCGAGCAAGGCGTGCTGGCAGAGGCGCTGGATGCGCTGGAGGCGGATGGATATCTGAGTGATGCCCGTTTCGCGGCAGTGTACTTGCGCAGCAAGGCGGCGCAGGGTTTTGGCCCCCTGCGGATTCGTGCCGAGATGAGGCGCAAGGGAATCGATACGGCGCTTTGGCAGCAGAGCCTGGACGAAGAACCGGTCGACTGGTTCGAGCAGGCCCGCGCTCTGGCGCAGCGCCGTTTTGGGCAGGTGTCGCAACAGGACCGAAAGCACTACGCCAAATGCATGCGTTATCTGCTGAACCGTGGTTACAACCTCGAGCAGGCGCGTTATGCGCTGGAGGATGCAGACGACAGCTGATTGACGCGCTTGTATTCGGCCCGCGGTGAACGACGATGCAGTGGTATACCCTTCATCAGCCGACTTGTTGCTAACTCCGGTTTTACGGGCTTTTCGGAAAAAGTTCGTACAATTTTCACTCACGTTATATACTGCTTCGCCATTTTTGCGTGGTATTTTGATCGGGTTTTGAGCCGGAAATACAGCGCCACGTTTATTCCCGTTGAGCAACCAACCATCTGTAGCGGTTCGTGCTAATGAAATACATGACGAGTGCCGAAATTCGCCAGGCTTTCCTGGATTACTTCAATCAGCAGGGGCATGAAATTGTCCCCACCAGTTCGCTGATTCCTGCTAACGACCCGACCCTGTTGTTCACCAATGCGGGCATGGTGCAGTTCAAGGACGTGTTCCTTGGCAGCGACAAGCGCAGCTATAGCCGCGCCACGACGTCGCAGCGCTGCGTGCGCGCCGGTGGCAAGCACAATGACCTCGAGAACGTGGGTTATACAGCGCGTCATCACACCTTCTTTGAGATGCTGGGCAACTTCAGCTTCGGTGACTACTTCAAGCGCGAAGCCATTGGCTTCGCCTGGACGCTGCTGACCGAAGTATTCGGTCTGCCCAAGGAGCGTCTGTGGGTGACTGTGCACCACAGCGATGAAGAAGCCGAACGTATCTGGAAAGACGAGATCGGGGTCGATCCCGAGCGTTTCTCCAAGTTGGATGAAGACAATTTCTGGGCCATGGGCGACACCGGCCCTTGCGGTCCGTGTACCGAGATCTTCTTTGATCACGGTCCTGAGGTTGCCGGTGGACCTCCGGGCAGCCCGGACGAAGACGGTGATCGCTACATCGAGATCTGGAACGTGGTCTTCATGCAGTACAACCGTTCTGCCGATGGCGAGATGGTGCCGCTGCCGCGTCCGTCCGTGGATACGGGCATGGGTCTGGAGCGTATCGCTGCGGTACTGCAGGGTGTGCACAGCAATTACGAAATCGACCTGTTCCAGAATCTGCTCAAGGCCGCCGCCAAGGCGGTGGGCAGCGATGATCTGATGCACAAGTCACTGCGCGTGATTGCCGATCACATCCGTTCCTGCTCTTTCCTGATTACCGATGGCGTGCTGCCCTCCAATGAAGGGCGCGGCTACGTGTTGCGCCGCATCATTCGCCGCGCCATTCGTCACGGCAACAAGCTTGGCGCCACCGAACCGTTCTTCCACACCCTGGTGCCCGCGCTGGTGGCCGAGATGGGCGCGGCCTATCCGGAACTTGTGCGTCAGCAGGACCAGGTTGAGCGCGTTCTGCTAAAAGAAGAACAGCAGTTTGCCCGTACCCTGGACAATGGCATGCGCCTGCTGCAGCAGGCCATTGATGAACTCGACGGCACAGTGATTCCGGGTGAAACCCTGTTCCGCCTGTACGACACCTTTGGCTTCCCGGTGGATCTGACCGCTGACGTTGCCCGCGAGTCGGGGCTGAGCGTCGACATGCAGGGCTTTGAAGATGCCATGACGCAGCAGCGCGAGCGTGCGCGCGCCACGGGTTCCTTCGCCGTGGATTACAACGACAAGCTGGATCTGGATGGCGAAACCACCTTTAGTGGTTACAGTGCACTGCAGGACAGCTCCAAGGTTGTGGCACTTTTCCGCGACGGGGAGGCCGTCCAGCAACTGTCTGCCGGCCAGTCCGGCGTTGTGGTGCTGGAAAAGACCTCCTTCTATGCTGAATCCGGTGGCCAGGCGGGTGATCGCGGCGTGCTGCGCTGGGACCGTGGCCTGTTCGACGTGACTGACTGCAGCAAGGAAGGCAAGAATCACCTGCACCAGGGGCAGATGGCCGAGGGCGTGCTGACGCTCGGCGATACGGTGAGCACCGAAGTGGATGCGGCTAACCGTCAGGCGACAGCGCTGAACCATTCGGGTACGCACCTGCTGCACGAGGCATTGCGCCGGGTATTGGGCGATCACGTGCTGCAGAAGGGCTCGCTGGTCAATGCCGAACGTCTGCGTTTCGATTTCGCGCATTTCGAGGCCGTTACGCCCGAGCAGCTCAAGACCGTGGAAGACATGGTCAACGAGCAGATTCGCGCCAACAGTGGCGTTAGCACTGAGATCATGGACATCGATGCGGCCAAGGCCCGCGGCGCCATGGCGTTGTTCGGTGAAAAGTATGACGAACAGGTACGCGTGCTGAGTATGGGTACCGACGGTTTTTCGACCGAGCTTTGCGGTGGCACCCATGTGCAGCGTACCGGTGATATCGGCCTGCTGAAGATCGTCGCTGAAAGCGGCATTGCTTCGGGCGTGCGACGCATTGAAGCTGTGACCGGCGCCGCTGCCATGGCCTGGGTTGAGTCGCTGGATGCCACCTGCAGCACCCTTGCCAGCCTGACGAAGGGCGGGCGTGACAACCTGGTCGACAAGGTCCGGGGTCTGGTGGATCGCAATCGTGCGCTGGAAAAGGAACTTGAGCAGCTCAAGGGCAAACTGGCCAGCCTGCAGGGCGGCGAGTTGCTCGGCAAGGCGATTGAGGTCAAGGGCGTCAAGGTGCTGGTGGAACAGTTGTCCGGCGTTGAGCCCAAGGCGCTGCGTGACACCCTCGATCAGCTGAAAAACAAGCTGGGCAGCGGTGTTGTGGTGCTGGCCGTGACCCAGGACGACAAGGTGAGCCTGGTGGCAGGTGTCACCAAGGATCTGACCGGTCGCGTCAAGGCCGGTGACCTTATTCGTGATCTGTCCGCCAAGGTCGGCGGCAAGGGCGGTGGTCGCCCGGATATGGCCCAGGGTGGGGGTAACGATGTGGCAGCACTGCCTGCGGCCCTGGCTTCGGTCGGTGCATTGCTGGAATCCGCGCTTTAAGGCAGCAGTCGGGGCGCTGCAGCGGGTATCCGCCGTGGCCGGGCAGGCAGCTTGCTGCCTCGGTCGTGATGCTCGCGTTGTGCTTTGTAATTACTAGACACTAGGGGCCGCCATGCTGGCGGTGAAAGGATCAGACAGAAGATGGCTCTATTCGTACAGAAATACGGCGGGACGTCCGTGGGCACTGTAGAACGAATCGAAGCGGTGGCGGACAAGGTAAAGCGCTTTCGCGACGAGGGACACGACCTGGTCGTGGTATTGTCTGCAATGAGTGGCGAGACCAATCGCCTGATCGGGCTGGCCAAGGCGATTCAGGAAGAACCCTGCCCGCGGGAAATGGACGTGCTGGTTTCGACCGGTGAGCAGGTGACCATTGCGCTGCTGTGCATGGCGCTGGAAAAGCGCGGCGTCAGCGCACGCTCATACACCGGTGGTCAGGTTCGCATTGTGACCGACAGTGCCCACACCAAGGCACGTATTCAGGATATCGAAGTTGACGGCATGCGTGCAGACCTGTCCGCAGGCCGGGTTGTTGTCGTCGCCGGTTTCCAGGGGATGGATGAACTAGGCAACATTACGACCCTGGGGCGTGGCGGTTCGGATACGACCGGTGTGGCCCTGGCGGCTGCGCTGAAGGCTGATGAATGCCAGATCTATACCGATGTGGACGGCGTCTACACCACCGATCCCCGGGTGGTTGAGGGGGCGACCCGTCTGGATAAAATTACCTTTGAAGAAATGCTGGAAATGGCCAGCCTGGGCTCAAAGATACTGCAGATTCGTTCGGTCGAATTCGCCGGCAAGTACAAAGTGCCGTTGCGTGTGCTTTCCAGCTTTGTGGACGGCCCGGGCACCCTGATTACCATAGAGGATGAGGATACAGTGGAAAAACCAGTTATCTCCGGTATCGCTTTCAACCGCGACGAAGCCAAGCTGACCGTTATTGGCGTGCCCGATATTCCGGGCGTGGCATCACGCATTCTGGGCCCGATCAGCCGCGCCAATATCGAAGTGGACATGATTGTGCAGAACGTGGCCGCTGACAAGACCACTGATTTCACCTTCACCGTGCACCGTAATGACTTCGCCAAGGCTGAATCCATTCTGCGTCAGGTATGTGCGGAGCTGGGTGCCCGTGAGGTAGCCGGCAACAACAAGATTGCCAAGGTTTCCATCGTTGGTGTGGGCATGCGCTCGCACGCCGGTGTGGCGAGCAAGATGTTCGATGCCCTGGCACAGGACAACATCAACATTCAGATGATCTCCACTTCAGAGATCAAGGTGTCTGTTGTGATCGCAGAGAAGTATCTCGAACTGGCCGTGCGCGGGCTGCATTCTGCATTTGAGTTGGATAAGGCTGATACGGTCAGCGAATAGTTGCTTCGTTGAAGTAGGCTATAGTTAATTCGGTCTATGCTGAGCCTGGTTATTGCATCAGATTACAGGGACTTACTGTACTATCTGAGGCTGTCGTAACCGGGCTTGGTAGCGCCTGTAAGGCTGTGGTTCGATGGGAATAGGGAATAACGGGCGGTTGCGCCAGAACACTGGCTGATGCTCCCTCCGGCCTGCAGTATTCTAGGAAAGCTTAAGGAGATCCAACAGATGTTGATTCTAACCCGCCGCGTGGGCGAAACATTGATGATCGGCGATGACGTTACCGTTACCGTGTTAGGTGTGAAAGGTAACCAGGTTCGTATCGGTGTCAATGCGCCAAAGGATGTTTCTGTCCATCGTGAAGAGATTTATCAGCGTATTCAGCGTGAAAAATCCGACGAACACGACGATCAGGAATAAAAGTTAAGAAAACGCTTTTCTTTTGAAAATCAATCTCGTATATTACGCCCCGTTGTCGCGGTGAGATGGCCGAGTGGCTGAAGGCGCACCCCTGCTAAGGGTGTATATCTCTTGGGTATCGAGGGTTCGAATCCCTCTCTCACCGCCATTTTTCAGGTAGGCGCCCGTAGCTCAGCTGGATAGAGTACCTGGCTACGAACCAGGCGGTCGCACGTTCGAATCGTGCCGGGCGCACCACTCCTGTAACAACCTCGCTGCTTTAAGCGCCCGTAGCTCAGCTGGATAGAGTACCTGGCTACGAACCAGGCGGTCGCACGTTCGAATCGTGCCGGGCGCACCACTACGAAAGACTGTAGTGTTCCTAAAGCAGTTCTTCATGCACCAGTAAAACATCCAACTCGTAACAGACCTGATCTCAACGCCGGATATCTCACCGGATAGAGTACCTGGGCTATCAGTCGCCGCAGGCGCCACCAGGCGGTTGCACCATGCCTCGGATCGTATTCCAAGCCAGATCGTATAATCGACGAGGTCCTGAATTGGCATCAGACATTCAGCTATCAGCTTGCGCCGTTCGCCACAGCTTCGCTGTGGATGTCGGAATTCGCTACGCTCATTGCCAACCTACGGGTTGCCGTTTGTCGCCTGGAATGAGCCTGCGAATTCCGGGAAGCAGGGTAAACCTGCGGCGCTCGAGCAGGCGATCTCACTGTGTGTGTACTTCTGAGGGTGGCACCTCATGCCTTTCATCTTTCACCTCGCCCCTTTAGCCCTGCATCTGGAAGTCGGGACAACATTCTGACTCTCGGCGTTCGATCCGGTATAATCAGGGCCCTTCGATCTTCCGTCCTGCTTTCCTGGTCCGCGACATGAAATTTATCGTCAAGCTGTTTCCCGAAATCACTATCAAGAGTCGCCCTGTACGCAAGCGCCTGATTCAGCGCCTGGGGACTAATCTGGATGTCATGCTGCGTCGCGTCGACGAACAGATCAAAGTTCGCATTAACTGGGACAAGATTGATGTTATCTGCCCGACGGGTAGCGAGGGCCTGCGCGACGATGTCGTCTCTGTGCTGTCCCGCACGCCTGGAGTGCATGCTTTCCTCGAAGTGCGGGAATTCCCGCTGGTCGACTTTCACGACGCCTACGAGCGTACCAGGGACGCCTACGGCGAGCTGTTGCGTGGCAAGACCTTCAAGGTGCGGGTCAAACGCAGCGGCCGTAACCATGACTTTACCTCCGTGGACATGGAGCGCTATATCGGCGGCGGTCTGAATCAGCACACCGAAGCGGCCGGTGTCGATGTGCGTAACCCGCAGGTTTGGGTCGACCTCGAGGTGGTCGATGATCGCCTGTTTATCGTCACCGAGCGCCATGCGGGCCTGGGCGGCTTTCCGCTAGGCACTCAGGAGCCGGTGCTTTCCCTGATCTCTGGCGGTTTTGACTCGGTGGTGGCCTCCTACATGACCATGCGCCGCGGTTGCAAAACCCACTTCATTTTCTTCAACCTCGGCGGCCACGCCCACGAGATCGGCGTCAAGCAGGTCGCACTGCACCTGTGGCAGCGTTACGGCTCCAGTGCCCGGGTGAAGTTTGTCACCGTTCCCTTTGAAGAGGTGATCGGCGAGCTGCTGCAGAATGTGCATCACTCTTACATGGGCGTCATCCTCAAGCGCATGATGCTGCGTGCTGGCGAGCGGGCCGCTGATTTCATGAAGATTGATGCCCTGGTCACCGGCGAGAGTGTTGCGCAGGTATCGAGCCAGACCCTGACGAACCTGGCGCTGATCGACAAGGCCACCGACAAGCTGGTGCTGCGCCCACTGGTTACCTCTGACAAGCAGGACATTATCAACCTGTCCCGTGAGATCGGTGCCTTCGAGTTCGCCAAGAGCATGCCTGAGTACTGCGGCGTGATTTCGGACCGCCCGACCACCCGTGGCAAGATGGAGCGGGTCCTGGAAGAGGAGGCCAACTTCGACTTCGAGGTACTGGAGCAGGCGTTGCGCAAGGTGCAGGTCATTTCGATCGACGAGATCGTCGAGAATGTTAATGCCCATGCCGCGGTGGAAGCCCTGACCCGGGTTGGCGCCAATCAGGTGATCGTGGATATTCGTGCCAGCCATGAGCAGGAAAAGAAGCCGCTCAACATGCCTGGCTGCGAAATACTCACCATTCCCTTTTTCAAACTCGGGGCTGAAGTGGAAAATTTCGATACCGACCGGGAGTACCTGCTGTATTGCGAAAAGGGGGTGATGAGCCAGATGCAGGCCCACCACCTGCAGGAAAAGGGCTTTTCCAACGTCAAGGTTTTTCGACCGGAAGGCGCCTAAAGGCGCCTTTTTCTTTTAGGGTTAGAAGCTTAATTTAATCGAAATAGGGGCAACTATAAGTTTTCTTAAATGCCTGCCATAAATTATGCAGTCGCCCCCTCACCTCCCTTGTTTCCTCCGTTTTGTCTAGAATACGTTGGCTTATTGCTGTCGGGAGTAGGCATTCCCGGCTAAATTGAATCCGTTCAGCTTGTTGAAGCTTTACCTTTTTTGTTTGTAAGTTGCTGAAAATTAAGTGATTTTCAGGCTAATTAGATAACAACGTGATTAACAAAAAGGAGCATCCAACGATGGATAATCTGCTCTCCGAAGGCCTCGAACTGATGGTGTTCGGCATGGGATTCGTGTTCGTTTTCCTGACGCTGCTGGTAATTGTCACCGGTCTTATGTCCAAGATTGTGACTAAATATGCCCCTGCGCCAGAGATTAAACCGGCTAAAAAGCGTGCTTCGGCCGCCGCGGCGGCAACTGTCAGTGCACCAGCCACCAACAATGACGAACTGGTCGCCGTGATCAGTGCAGCGGTACACAAATACCGTTCAAACTGACGGCAGTGGTAATGAAAAGAATAAACGCATTCATTCGACAAAAGGCCCTTTAAACATGTCAGATGCAAAGAAACCCTTAGGCATTACCGAACTGGTACTGCGTGATGGTCACCAGTCTCTGCTGGCTACCCGCATGCGCCTGGACGACATGCTCCCTATTGCCGACAAACTTGATCAGGTCGGCTATTGGTCGACGGAAAGCTGGGGTGGTGCAACTTTTGACTCCTGCATTCGCTATATTGGCGAAGATCCGTGGGATCGTATCCGCGAACTGAAAAAGGCCATGCCGAATACGCGCCAGCAGATGCTGCTGCGCGGTCAGAACCTGCTGGGCTACCGTCACTACGCTGACGATGTGGTCGCCAAGTTCGTTGAGCGTGCTGCCACCAACGGTGTCGACGTATTCCGCATCTTTGATGCGATGAACGACCCGCGCAACCTGGCGGCGGCCATCAAGGCCGTCAAGGCGACCGGCAAACACGCCCAGGGCACCATCTCCTATACCACCAGCTCGGTTCATACCGTGGACAACTGGGTGGATTACGCCAAGACCCTGGAAGACATGGGCGCGGAATCCATTTGCATCAAGGACATGTCCGGCATCCTCAAGCCGTACGAGGCCTTTGACCTGGTCTCGCGCCTGAAGAACCAGACTGAGCTCGAAGTGCAGCTGCAGTCCCACTCCACGTCGGGTCTGGCGGACATGACACTGCTCAAGGCCATCGAGGCGGGCATCGACCGCGTGGATGCGTCCATTTCCTCCATGTCCATGACCTATGGCCACACCGCCACTGAAACCGTGGTTGCTGCGCTGCAGGGTACGGATCGCGATACCGGTCTGGATCTGTTGCTGCTGGAAGAAATTGCCGCCTACTTCCGCGAGGTCCGCAAGAAGTACGCCAAGTTCGAAGGCTCGCTGCGCGGCACCGATTCGCGCATCCTGATTGCCCAGGTGCCCGGTGGCATGCTGACCAACATGGAAAGCCAGCTGCGCGAGCAGGGTGCTGCCGACAAGTTTGACGAAGTACTGGCCGAAATTCCGCGCGTACGCGAGGACCTGGGCCTGATCCCGCTGGTGACTCCGACCTCGCAGATCGTCGGTACCCAGGCGGTCATCAACGTCCTGATGGGCGAACGTTACAAAAGCATCTCCAAGGAAGTTCAGGCCATTCTCAAGGGCGAATACGGTGCGGCTCCGGCCCCCTACAACGCCGAGCTGCAGGCCCGCGTGCTGAATGGCCAGGAACCCATTACCTGCCGTCCGGCCGATATGCTTGAGCCCGAGATGGAAAAACTGACCGCAGAGCTGCGCAAGCAGGCCCAGGAAAAAGGCATCAGCCTGACGACGGGCGAAAACGAAATTGATGATGTTCTGACTTACGCCCTGTTCCCGCAAATCGGGCTTAAATTCCTGGAAAATCGCAACAATCCCGACGCATTTGAACCTGCACCGACTCTAGAGGACGCTCAGACCATGGCTGCACCGAAGAAATCCGGCCCGGAAGTTTACACGATCACCGTTAACGGCCAGAACTACGTGGTTCAGGTAGCAGAAGGTGGCGACATCTCTGCGATCTCCAAGGCGCCCGCTGCTGCGCCTGCCGCCGCTGCCGCTGCCGCACCTGCTGTGGCAGAAGGTGAAGATGTGCCGGCACCGCTGGCTGGCAACATCTGGAAGGTTGAAGTGTCCGTTGGCCAGGCCGTACAGGAAGGTGATGTGCTGGTGATCCTGGAAGCGATGAAGATGGAAACCGAAGTCCGTGCTGCCCGCGCCGGTACCGTGGTTGCTGTCGACGTGAAGGAAGGCGACGCAGTTCAGGTGGGTGACTCCCTCCTGAGCCTGGCGTAATCGGGGAACGATCCGCATGGAAAAGCTATTAACTCTGCTGACCGCCTCGGGGATATACAATATCTCCGGCGGCCAGTTTGTGATGATCCTGGTCGGCTTGCTGTTGCTGTACCTGGCGATCAAGAAAAACTTTGAGCCGCTGCTGCTGGTCCCGATCGGATTCGGTGGCATCATGGCCAACATTCCCGAAGCGGGTCTGGCCTTCTCGGCGGTCGAAAACGCAGTGCATTTTGCCAAGCCGGAGCTGTTGCAGGCGCTGGCATCGGTGTTGAATGTTGGCAGCACCAATCCTGAAGAAATCCTGCACGCCTACCATGTGTCGTCACCCTCGGTACATGCAACGGCATCGCTGGTAGCCCAGGATGGCGGCTATAGCAACGGCATGATGTACAACTTCTACCTGGTGGCGATTGCCTCCGGTGCTGCGCCTTTGCTGATTTTTATGGGCGTGGGTGCGATGACCGATTTCGGTCCGCTGCTGGCTAACCCCAAGACATTGTTCCTGGGGGCCGCTGCGCAGTTCGGCATCTTCGCTACGGTGCTCGGTGCTATCGGCCTGACGACCCTGGGTCTGATGGACTTCAGCATTCAGGATGCCGCGGCGATTGGCATCATCGGTGGTGCCGATGGCCCGACCGCCATCTACGTGACCACTCTGCTGGCGCCCCAGCTGCTGGGTGCGATTGCGGTTGCTGCATACTCCTACATGGCGCTGGTGCCGCTGATTCAGCCGCCGATCATGCGTGCCCTGACCACTGAGGCGGAGCGCAAGATCAAGATGAGCCAGCTGCGTCACGTGTCCAAGCTGGAGAAGATCCTGTTCCCGGTGTCTCTGCTTCTCCTGGTGGCTATGCTGCTGCCGGATGCGGCGCCGCTGTTGGGCATGTTCTGCTTCGGTAACCTGATGCGTGAATGTGGCGTGGTGGATCGTCTGAGCGATACTGCCCAGAACGCCCTGATCAACATTGTTACCATCTTCCTGGGTCTGTCGGTGGGTTCCAAGCTGTCCGCTGACAAGTTCCTCGATGTACAGACCCTGGGTATCCTGGTGCTGGGTATCATCGCCTTTGGTATCGGTACCGCCTGTGGCGTGCTGATGGCCAAGGTCATGAACAAGATGGCCGGCGGCAATGCCATCAACCCGCTGATCGGCTCCGCCGGCGTTTCCGCGGTACCGATGGCTGCCCGTGTGTCCAACAAGCTGGGTCTGGAATCGAACTCCCAGAACTTCCTGTTGATGCACGCCATGGGCCCGAACGTTGCCGGCGTTATTGGCTCGGCGGTTGCAGCCGGTGTGATGATCAAGTTTGTCGGTTAAACGACAGGCTGCTGTATAAGCTAGAAAAAAAGGGGCCGTCATCGACGGCCCCTTTTTTATGCGTGGAGGTATTTCATTATCAACTGCACCTGCAGTGATAATAATCCCGCCGTCCCCGGCGGGTAGCTCGCGCGCGCATGGCTGCTGGGGACTCCTGACGAGCCGCATGCTACGCAGTATGTCGAGGAAAGCGGCAACAAGGTTCCATCAGGATGCTGCCAGCACCTCCAGGTGCGCCTGCACCGAAAACGCCAGTGCGACCGGGTTGTAACCGCCCTCGAGTACGGACACGATGCGCCCGTCACAGCACTGGCGTGCCACGTCGGTCAGCAGTTGCGTGGCCCACCGATAGTCGTCCTCAGTCAGTTCCAGATCGGCCATGGGATCTTCGACGTGCGCATCGAAGCCCGCCGAGATAAAGATGATATCGGGCTTGTGCGCCAGCAGTGCCGGCAGCCAGCGGTCTTCCAGTGCGTGGCGAAACAGCGCCGGTTTGCTGTGGGCCGCCAGCGGGCAGTTGAGGATGTTGTCGCGCTGAATATCCTGGTAACGCTCAGGGTAGTAGGGGTGCTGAAAGGTTGAACACACCAGCACTTCGGGCCTGTCCTTGAAGATATCCACAGTGCCGTTGCCGTGATGGACGTCGAAGTCGACGATGGCAACCCGCTCTACCATGGGCTGCTGCAATGCATGCAGGGCACCGATGGCCACATTGTTGTAGAAACAAAAACCCATGGCCAGGTTATGCTCGGCGTGGTGCCCGGGCGGGCGTATGGCGCAAAAGGCATTGTGGCTGCCCCCACCCAGGACCAGGTCGGTCGCCTGGACAGCAGAACCGGCCGCCAGGGAAGCCGCATGTAGACTGTCCGGGCAGAGCGCGGTGTCATCATCGGTATGTACGATACCCTCTTCAGGTACCTGCTGCTCGAGTCCTGTGCGGTGCTGGCGGCTGTGGGCCAACTCTATCTGCTCTACGGTAGCCGGCACTGCCGTGTGCTGCTGCAGTTCCTGTATAAGGCCGGTGCGCTCCAGTACCTTGTGAATGGCCTGCAGACGCAGCGGGCTTTCCGGGTGTTCAGGCCCCATGTCATGCAGGATGCAATCTGCATGGGAGATAAAAGCGGTGGTCATGGTAAGGGCACTCTTGTCATTGTTATGGCGCTATTTTTCAGGCGGCGCTGTACAGTGCGAGGTTTAACGCTCAAATACAGCACTGAGTGTTTTTTTAGTGTAACGAATCGAGGCGCTGGCGGCTGCTAGCTTTAGGTATTAGCCGATATGTCGATGTATTTGCAGGGGTATGCTTTTCTTGATGCCTGCCGGGCTCCTATACTCGGCTATGCATCGACAGCTTAAGGATTTGCGCTAGGTGGCGAACGGGAAGATCGATTATTCAGATAAGCGGGTGCTTCTGATTGATACCAGCGGCAATGTCCGCTCGGCGATCTTTCATATGTTGCGCCGTCTGGGAGTGGACAACATCCAGGCGGTGAGCATTAACGACCGGGTGTTCAGTCTGATTACCGAGGGCGGCTTCGATCTGATTCTGCTCGGCCACAATGCCAGCGATACCTTGTCCGGTATCCAGATCCTCGAAGAAGCCCGCTATCGGGGGTACATCAAACCCAGCGCCGGCTGGGTATTCATGACCAGCGATGCCAGCCAGGAAATGGTATTGCATGCCATCGAGAACCGTCCGGATGTGCTGCTGACCAAACCCTTCAGTATTGATGAACTAAAATTGCGCCTCGATACTCTGGTGTGTCGCAAGGCGGTGTTGCGCCCGGTGGATATTGCCCTGGAGATGGGGGACCTGACCCGCGCGATCGCCGCCTGCGATGAGCGTGTGCCGCGACATGACCCACTGTTTGACCAGGTGCAGCAGGTCAAGGGCAAGCTGCTTATTCAGGCGCGCCGGTTTCAGGAAGCCCGCGTGCTGTCAGAAGCGCGCTACTGGCAGAGCCAGGACAAGGATGCCGGGCTGCACCTTGCGCAAGCGCTGGCGGGGCTGGGCCAGTGGAGTGATGCTGTCGGCGTACTCAAGGGCCTGATCGAGCATTACCCACTGCTGATCGGCGCTTATGACTTGTTGGCCGTGGTGTATGAACGCTTGGGCGAGCTTGCTGCCGCCCGCGAGGCACTGCTGGATGCGACCACACGCAGTCCATTGGGTATTCCGCGGCAGATGGAACTCGGGCGGGTCTCGACCCAGACGCGCCACTTGTCCATCGCTGAAGGGGCCTATCGAAAGTGCATTGTGCTGGGCCGCCACAGTGTTTACCGCTCTCCAGAGCCCTTTTTGAAGCTGGCCAATATCCAGCGTCTGGCGCTTGCCGATGCCGATGCGCGTCAGGCCGTTCTGCTGCGCGATAGTTTCGAGCAGGCACTGAATCAGGCGCTGTTCCAGTTTCCCCGCGATGATCGTTGCAAGGTTCAGGTGGCACTGATGCGCCGTCAGCTGTTTCAGGATCTGGACGATGCACCCGAAGCCGAGCGCATGGAGCGCGAAGCCACCGCGCTCAACCAGCTGCGTGAAACGCCGCTTGATCTCAAGCGCGAGCAACTGCGACTCAGTGCGGACAAGGTACCGCTGCTTGAGCCCGAAACTCCACAGGGGCTGCTGCTGCTGCTGCCGGATACCGACAAGCGGGATCCCGCCATGAGTCTGAAGGTGAACCGTCTGGGGGTGAAACACTGCCGGGTCGGAAAGGTACCCCAGGCATTGCGTTATTTTGGTATGGCAATCGAGTACGACCCGGCGAATGCGTCGGCGCTGCTGAACCTGGCCCAGCTGTTTCTGGAGTCTGCACGTGATACCGAAAACCGGCGTGATGAGCGTCTGCGCATGGTAGACCGCTACCTGCACCTGGCTGACACCCTGTCGATGAATAGCGGCGCGCAGGCCAAGCAGGTGCTGCTAAAGCGCCTGCGCACTCAGGCATTGGAGGAGTTGCCCCAGGGGAGTCTTGGAGCGCTGCTGCGCTGAGTCGGGCGGTTATTGTCTGCGGGGCATGCGCTCTTGGCAGCAAGGCTCTATACCGGTGGTTCAGAACCCGAAGCCGAGTAACTGTATTTCCGCCTGTGCATAAGTTGTTGTGAATAAAAAGTGTCGCCAATTACCGAATATTACACACAGAATATCTGTACAAGGCTGTGGTCAGTATGGGGATAAGCTCCGCACACTTTGCTCCAGCCCTTGTGGATAGGGACTTCTGTAAAACTGCGTGATTTTTGAGTGCGCGGTGGGCAAAAAGGTACCCGGCTCCGTCCCGGGGAAAGGTGCCCGCTAACTGTCCACAGCTTTTCACCATTCTTGAGCGAATGCATTGGTGTGCGCGGCGTCCTTGTTCCAGAGCGCCAGGGCGTCACCACCACCTTGAGCGGGTTCGCATATTTTTGCCGGCAGCACTACGCTTTTATAAGGTTTGACCGGATTCTGTTTGTCGCAATCCTGTAACGTTTCCGTTGAGGCGCGATCCGGCTATCGGGCCCAGATGCCGTGACAGGTCGGCGGGCTCACGCAATTTTGCTGGTCCCGTGCCGGGACTGTCGCAGGCGACTGCAAGGCGCGCCAAGCGCGGCGGCGGGCGAGGGTGATTATCGATGGCACTGGCAATCGTTTTTGTCATTATCGTTATCGCGTCAGTTCTGTTTCATCTGCTGAATCCCTGGCGCGCCACCGAAGCGGCTTCAAACTGGGGCTCGATCGACGATACCCAATTTCTCACCCTGTTGATAACCGGCGCTTTTTTTGTTGCCGTTACCCTGTTTATGGCGTTCGCCATTATTCGCTATCGTCACCGCCAAGGTGCCAGAGCCCACTATGAGCCAGAAAACAAGAGGCTGGAGTGGTGGCTGATCGGGGTTACCACCGTAGGCATTGTGGGACTGCTGGCGCCAGGTCTGGTGGTGTACAACGATTTTGTCCGGGTACCGGAAAACGCCTATGAGCTGGAGGTCGTGGGTCAGCAATGGCAATGGGCATTTCGCTTGCCCGGGGCAGACGGCCAGCTCGGCACGTCGGGCGTTGGCTGGATCAGTGCAGCCAATCCGCTGGGACTGAATCCCGAAGACGCCAGTGGCCAGGATGACGTTATTGTCCGGGGCAACGAGGTTCATCTGCCGGCGGGACTGCCGGTCAAGGTGCTGCAACGGTCGCGCGATGTGCTGCACAATTTCTACATTCCGCAGATTCGCAGCAAGATGGATATGGTGCCAGGTCTGGTGTCCTATTTCTGGTTTACACCCACCTCGACCGGGTCCTATGAAATCCTCTGTGCCGAATTTTGTGGCCTGGGTCACTACAACATGCGCGGGCGAATGATTGTCGAAGCGCCCGAAGCCTTCGCGCTGTGGCTTGAGCGTCAGCCCACCTTCGCTCAGACGCTCGAGCAGGCGGCACAGCGCGCGGGGCTTGATCCTGCTGTGGAGCGGGGTCGTGCACTGGCCCAGCGGCATGGCTGCGTTGCCTGTCACAGTCAGGATGGCAGCAAGAGTCTCGGGCCCGGCTGGCAGGGCCTGTATGGCAGTCTGGAGACCCTTGCCGATGGCAGCCAGGTTCGGGTCGATGATGACTACCTGAAAGAATCCATCCTGCAGCCGGGAGCCCGCATGGTGCAGGGCTATGCGCCGGTGATGGTGGCCTATCCGCTGGCGGATACCGATCTGGAAGCGCTGATCGCGCTGATCCGCTCGCTGGGTCCTGAGGCCCGTGGCGCTGCGCCGGATCAGCTTGTGTCTGACGGACAGCAGCTGGCCGAAACCCTGGGGTGTCTGGCCTGTCACAGCCTCGACGGTAGCCGGGGCATTGGCCCCAGCTGGAAAGGACTCTATGGCCGTACCGAGACCCTGGCCGATGGCCGCGAGATTCAGGTTGACGCGGCCTATCTCCGTGAGTCGATTCTCAGCCCTGCGGCTCAAACGGTAAAGGGCTACGCGTCCGTAATGCCGGCGTACAGCCTGAGCGATGCGCAGGTGCAGGCTCTGGGCGCCTTTATCGCCGCCCAGGCAGATACCGCGAAGGACACACCCTGACAGTGGCGCAGCACCGGTATGTGCTGTGTCTGAGGAGGATATGATGGCCTATGCAGAGCAAGCGGAACGGGCTTCCGTGCATGTGCCGGGCAGTTTTCTGACACGCTACATCTGGAGCCAGGATCACAAGGTTATTGCGATTCAGTATGGCCTGACCGCTATCTTCGTGGGCCTTGTGGGCCTGGTTCTGTCGGGCCTGATGCGCATGCAACTCGGCTTTCCAGGCAGTCTCGAGTTCATGGACCCCGCGGCCTATTATCAGGCCATGACCATGCACGGCATGATCATGGTGATCTACCTGCTGACGGCGCTGTTTCTGGGCGGGTTCGGCAATTACCTGATTCCGCTGATGGTGGGCGCCCGTGACATGGTGTTCCCCTATCTCAATATGCTGAGCTACTGGTTTTTCCTGCTCTCGGTGCTGGTGCTGCTGAGTAGTTTTTTCGTACCTGGCGGGCCTACCGGTGCCGGCTGGACACTGTATCCACCCCAGTCCATTACCCGCGGCACACCCGGCACGGACTGGGGCATCGTACTGATGCTGGTATCGCTGGCAATCTTTATCGTTGCCGCCACCATGGGGGGGCTGAACTACGTCACCACGGTGCTGCAGGCGCGCACCTTCGGCATGACTCTGTTTCGGATGCCGCTGACGGTCTGGGGCATCTTTATGGCAACCGTACTGGCGCTACTGGCATTTCCTGCGCTCTTTGTCAGCGCCATCATGATGCTGTGTGACCGCTTGCTGGGCACCAGTTTCTTTATGCCGGCCATGATGTCCATGGGGCAACCGCTGGACCATGAAGGCGGCAGTCCTATTTTGTTCCAGCACCTGTTCTGGTTCTTTGGCCACCCGGAAGTCTATATCGTGGCGCTGCCGGCCTTTGGCCTGGTATCGGATCTGATCAGTACCCATGCGCGCAAGAACATCTTCGGATATCGCATGATGGTGTGGGCCATCGTGGCCATCGGGGTACTGAGTTTTGTGGTCTGGGCGCACCATATGTACGTCAGCGGCATGAATCCAACATTCGGCTTTTTCTTCGCGACCACCACCTTGATCATCGCTGTGCCCACTGCGCTCAAAGTGTACAACTGGGTGCTTACGCTATGGCGGGGCGACATCCACCTGCGGGTGCCCATGCTGTTCGCACTGGCCTTTATCCTGACCTTTCTGGTGGGAGGGCTGACCGGGCTTTTTCTCGGCAACGTGATCGTCGATATACCCTTGTCGGATACCTATTTTGTGGTGGCGCATTTTCACATGGTTATGGGCGTCGCGCCGATACTGGTGGTGTTCGGTGCCATTTACCACTGGTTCCCGAAGGTGACTGGCCGGATGCTGAACGATACCGTCGGACAGCTGCATTTCTGGATCACCTTTCTGGGCACCTATGCAATCTACTTTCCGATGCACTACCTGGGCTTTCTGGGCATGCCAAGACGGTACTATTCCTTCGAGGGGTATGACTTCATTCCGCAGTCGGCCCATGATCTTAACGCCTTTATCACGGTGGCGGCACTGATTGTGGGTGTCAGCCAGTTGCTGTTCCTGGGAAATCTGCTGTGGAGTACCTTCAGGGGGCCGCCGTCGGGCCCCAATCCCTGGAATGCAACCAGCCTGGAGTGGCAAACGCCCGAGACCCCACCGGCCCATGGCAACTGGGGGCCCCACCTGCCGGTGGTGCATCGCTGGGCCTACGATTACAGCGTACCGGGGCTGGTGCAGGATTTTGTTCCGCAGACGCTGTCGGAACAGGATCAGGCCGCGCTGGCCCGGCGGCCGGGCAGTGGGGAGAGCGGCAGGGAGTCAGACTCATGAGCGGCTCAGCACTGAAAATGGCCCATAGTTATCCCGCTGGCGGCGGCGCCGGGTCGCAGCCGGATCAGGATCGACGCAGTCGTACCGCCACTCTTGGGCTACGTGTCTTCCTGGCGGTTGTCAGTTCGTTTTTCTTTCTGTTTCTGATCGCGTTTATTGCCCGCTCCCAGCTGGCCGACTGGCAGCCGCTGACTGAGCCGGCAGCGCCACTGAGCCGGCTCGAACCGCTGTGGCTGAATACCCTGGTACTGATGCTGGGTAGCCTGGCGTTGCAATGGGCCCGGGTAGCGGCAGGCCAGGATCGTCGCCTCGAGAGCCTTGCCGGATGTTTACTGGGTGGTTTTTGTGCGCTGGTGTTTATTGCCGGTCAGCTATGGTTGTGGCGCAGCTTTGTGATTCAGGGTTACGGCTTCACGGCAAATCCGGCCAACAGTTTCTTTTTTCTGCTGACGGGGTTGCATGGCCTGCATCTGCTGGGCGGGCTCGTTGCCTGGGCCAGAACCCTCTGGCGTTACGTTCGCGGCCTGGGGCTGGATCGGATACGCCCCGGTCTGTCACTCTGCGCGATTTACTGGCACTACCTGCTGGCACTCTGGCTGCTACTGTTTTTGCTGCTCAGCAGCAGCCCGGAAACCTATCAGACAATCGCCGCCCTTTGTGGCCTGAGGTGATGAAATGGCCCTGTTCCCGCGAGGTCCTGCTGTAGTCGAAAACCGTGCTCCCCCGGCCGAGCCTGAGGCCCCCGGTGGCCTGCAGGGGTTCTATCTCGACTGGTCATCGGACAGGGAGGCCTTCAAACAGGTGCCCTGGGGCAAGGCCATGATGTGGATCTTCCTGCTCAGTGATACCTTTGTTTTCTCCTGCTTTCTGATCGGCTATATGGCCGTGCGCATGACTACAACCGAACCCTGGCCCAACACCAGCGAAGTTTTTGCCCTGACCCTTGCCGGTCACTCCATTCCACTGATTCTGATTGCCATCATGACCTTCGTGCTGATCAGCAGTAGCGGCACCATGGCCATGGCCGTCAATTTCGCCTATCGCCGGGCGCGCATCAGAACGGGGTTGCTGATGCTGGCAACGGCACTTCTGGGCGCAACCTTCGTTGGCATGCAGGCATTCGAGTGGAGCAAGCTGATCGGGGAGGGAGTCAGGCCCTGGGGCAATCCTGAGGGAGCCGCGCAGTTTGGCGCCAGTTTTTTCATGATCACGGGGTTCCATGGGCTACATGTATCCATTGGCGTGGTCTATCTCAGCATCGTGGCGCTCAAGGTGCTACGGGGGCACTACGAAAGCAGCGGGAACTACCAAGTCGTCGAAATCGCCGGGCTCTACTGGCATTTCGTTGATCTGGTCTGGGTGTTTATATTCGCGTTCTTCTATCTGTGGTGAGGTGCTGGCGATGGAATATACACAGGGGCAGCAGCATCCGATTAGCTTGTATCTGAAGATTTGGGGGCTGCTGTTTATCCTCAGTACCCTGTCCTATCTGGTGGACTATTTTCAGTTTCATGGCCTGCTGCGCTGGGGGCTGATTGTCACCTTCATGCTGCTCAAGGCCGGGCTGATCGTGTCGATCTTTATGCACATGGCCTGGGAGCGGCTGGCAATTATCTATGCGATCCTGATTCCGCCGCTGTGCCTGCTGGTTCTGCTGGGGATGATGGCCGCGGAGGCCGATTATATCTTTTTACGCCGGTTGCTGTTTTTCGGCAGTGGAGGCTAGCTCCACCCGGCCATCAGGATGCTGTCGGGTGGGGCTGAGGGCATGCAGCTAGTTTACTGTTTCGCTCTTAGAGGCGGTTTTAGCGAGTCGCCAATTCGTGCCCTGCTGCGTTGCCGCTCTCGGCAAGAGCCCCCACTATTACCGGCGAACGGCGCCTTGCCGGACACGAATTGGCGGGCTTTATAAGCACCCATTAGGGCGAAGCAGTACACTAAATGGTGCGCTTGAACTGATGCCATCTGTGCAACCAGGCGACCACGAAATGTGGTGCGGCTTCACCGGTACCGGCAATTTTCAGGCGTGGGTGCTGTTTTACCACCTTGTCCAGAATATCCTCCTGCTCTGGCTCGACATCGACAAAAAAGATATGTTTGCCATGCTTCAATAGCCGTTTGAAGCGACGAAAATGCGCGTTGGGTTCCTGAATGCCAAAGAAACCGCCTTCCCAGGCGCAGAAGCCCAGTATGACTACCGCGAGGAACGCAAAGGGTATCCAGCCTGCAGCGGTATCCGTCCAGCCCATCCAGTAGGCCACCGCCAGCACCAGTGCGGATAGTACAATACCGACGACGGCGCCAATCTCGCCGGAGTGCACTACATCCTGCTTCATGAATGATGCGATTTCCGGTAGATGATGCTGATCTACAGCGGCCTCGCTGTCGCTCAGCACATGAATCTGCTCAATGCTTATTCCGCCGGCTTCCAGTTCATGTTCGACGGTTTCAAGCTCGTCGAGGTTATCACTGATGTAAAAGTGCCGTTGCATGACACACCTCCGAAATGTGGATCTGAGATGTCCCGTTTATCAAACGGTGGAGTCTTTAGGTCAGCGGGTGGAATGTCAGATCCCCTTTGCTGCCATCTTTAATTATAGCAGCCAGTGCGCAGTGTACAGGTGATCATTAAGTGTTCAATAATGTTCTCGGCTATCTGATAGTAAAGCCTTTTGATGAGTGGGTCTGTGGGGCTGCACCAAGTTCGGGGCGACAAGAGACCGAGACTCACCCCCAATAGTCGTGGTTCGGGCAGGGGCTGGAGGTGCTGATTGTTTGCCCGGCGTTCGGGTTCTGTGTCTGCATTAAATTCAGGGCGCGAATGACCGGCATTGCTATAGTGGCAGCTGTACGCCACAAACTTGGAACCGGGGCACGCAATGCGGGAAAACAATACAGTTATCGCCCTGGTGATGGCCGCCGGACGTGCTCGCCGTTTCGGTACCGACAAGCGGTGTGAAAAGCTGCTGCCCGAATGCACGCTGCTGGCCGCCACGGTGCAGTCCATGGCAGCGCAGTTCGATGAGGTCTGGGTGGTGCTTCGCAGCGATGATGATCCTGCCACGCTGGCGCTGACCGACTCCGCATTGCAGATCGTGCTTTCTCCGCGTGCCGATCAGGGCCTGGGCTTCAGTATCGCGGACGGATTCAGGGCACTGTGCACGTCGCAGGCAACGGCGGCGGCCGTGCTGCTGGGTGATATGCCCTGTATTGAGCCTGATACCTTTGAGGTTCTGATCGAGCATGCCGCGGCGGACCATATCGTTCGTCCGGAATTTCACGGCCGGGCCGGCCATCCGGTGATCTTCGGGCGCAACTTCTGGAACGAACTGTCGCTGTTACAGGATGAGGAGGGTGCGCGGTCGGTGATCCATCGTCACCCGGAAGCTTGCATGTACATCGAGGTGGACGACCCCGGCGTGCTGATGGATGCCGACCGGCCCGAGGATCTGGAAGCGTTGCGCGAACGCTATCGGCTGCTGGCGCCACGCTCTTGATCACGCAGACGTTCATGCCGGAACCCGGAGAGCGGTGATCAGACCAAGCCCAGCGCCAACACCGGGAACAGGATCAGCAGGAACAGCCGCACCACATCCGACAGCACGAACGGGAACACGCCCCGAAAGACCTGTCCCATGGGCACGTCCGGCGCCACGCTCTTGATCACGAAGACGTTCATGCCCACCGGCGGTGTAATGAGGCCGAGTTCCACCGTGATCACCGCGACGATGCCGAACCAGACCGGATCGAAACCTGCTTCAATAATCAGCGGCAGCACCACCGGTACGGTCAGCAGCAGCATGGCGATGCTGTCCATCACGCAGCCCAGCAGGATGAACAGCAATAGCACGGCGAACAGCACGCCGTAGGGCGGCCAGCCCAGCTGGCTCACGGTTTCGGTCAGGAAGAAGGAAATGCGCGACACCGACAGGAAGTAGCCGAAGATCTCCGCCCCCACGATCATGAAGAAAATCATCGCGCTGAGCGCCAGTGCCTCTTCCACCGCCGACATGAAACCCGCCCAGCCCATGCCCCGGTACAGGGCCACCAGCAGGGTGGCGAAGGCGCCGATGGCCGCCGCTTCGGTCGGCGTGAAGATACCCGTGTAGATACCGCCGATAATGATCGCGAACACGAACATGAAGGGGACAAAGCCCCACATGCCGACGATCTTCTGTTTCAGCGTGGTCGGCTTACCGCCCCGGGCCAGTTGTGGATAAAAGTGCACCAGCAGCGCGATGGTCACGCAGTACAGCACCAGCCCCAGAATGCCCGGCAGCAGGCCGGCGATAAACATGTCGCCCACCGACTGTTCGGTGATCAGCGCATAGAGCAGCAGCGCAATACTGGGCGGAATCATGATCCCCAGGGTACCGCCGGCGGCCAAAGTACCGGTCGCCAGGGAGTCGGCATAACCGTGCTTGCGCATTTCCGGCAGTGCCACCCGCGCCATGCTGGCCGCGGTGGCGACCGAGGAGCCCGAAATGGCCGAGAAGGTGCCGCAGGCCGATACCGCCGCCAGCGCCATGCCGCCGCGCCAGCCGCCAAACAGCGAGCGCGCCGCGTTGAACAGCTCGCTGGACATGTTGGCGTGCGAGGCCAGCACTCCCATGAGCAGAAACATCGGAATCGGGCTGAAACTGTAATTGCTCAGGGTTTCAAAGGGGCCGGCCTCCAGAATCGCGAAGGCCGGATCAAAGGCGATGATGGTGCCAAAGCCGATCACGCCGGTGGCTGCCATGGCCAGGGCGATGGGGCAGCGCAGCGCAATCATCACCAGCATCAGGCCCATGCAGACCAATCCAATCAGGGGAGCACTCATGCCGTTACCTTCTTCTTGCCCATTAATGCCTTCTGGCTCATTAATTCCTTCTTGCCCATTAACTCCAGAACGCCGCAGCTGAAGCCGCGCAGCGCCAGTACACCCAGCGCAAAGGCGGATACCAGATACATCGGTGCCAGCGGCAGCAGCAGATCCTGGGTCAGTTCGCCGCTCAGGCGCGCTGCCTCGGCTGCTTCGATAAAGCGCCAGCACAGCAGGGCGCCGAATATGCCAAAGCAGAAGGTATAGAAGCCGTCGAACCAGCGCAGCGTGCCGGGTGCCAGATTATGGGTGAACAGGTCCACCACGATCTGTCCCTTGTCGACGGCATGGGGGAAAGCAAACAGCATGGAGAACAGCAGGCCGTACTTCACCAGCTCGATGCCCCCCGTAAAGGTCAGGTCAACTGAACCTTCGGTCATGGCGAACAGACTGCGAGTAGCGACATCTACCACCACACTGAGCATCATCAGGACCAGCAGCAGGCCGCTGATCCGGTACAGGATCAGCGCCAGGCCATTGATTGCATTGATCAGCCA
>NZ_KB899098.1 GCF_000378045.1 Marinobacterium rhizophilum DSM 18822 | reverse complement strand
TGCCCAGTCTTTAGATACACTCCCTCGGAGACACTGCGGTGGAAGATCGAATGCGGCCAGCTGCAGCAAGGTGAGTGGTCTGAACCTGTTTGATTACATTCGGTAGTTTATTGTTCTGGGATCTTGCCCATGCGGTGGAATTCGCAGGCTCATTCCACCCTACGGGTACGGCAGAGCACCGTACCCTATATGCAACCGAATCGTTCTCGGATTCGCAATAACGACTCAATTTACTCTCTTAGGAATTCGCAGGCTCATTCCACCCTACGGGTACGGCAGAGCACCGTACCCTACATGCAACCGAATCGTTCTCGGATTCGCAATAACGACTCAATTCACTCTCTTGGGAATTTGCAGGCTCATTCCACCGCATGGGTACGGTAATACACCGTAGGGTGCTGATGAGCGCAGCGAATCGCACCTCTTATAACCGTGTCGTTTGTGAACTCATGTTGACCACTCAACACGACTCTCTTAGTCGTCATAGGCGAGCTGTCGAGCCTGGCCATCATCTGCCCAGTCTTTAGAGTACAGTCCCTCGGAGACACTGCGGTGGAAGGTCGAATACGGCCAGTCCGATACGCGCTCAACCAGACCGTGTTTGAGCGGGTTGATGTGAATGTAATCCAGATGGGCCCGATAATCCTGCGCATTGCGGATGGCATGTTCCCAGTAACGGCGTTGCCAGACTCCACGTTCGCCACGCCTGGATTGGCTGTCCGATCGCTGCTCGTATGGTGGGATATTGCGGCTGAAACGGCTTTTGATCAGAAACCAGCGGGTTGCATAGTCGCAATCCCCGGCTGGTAATTCGATCAGGCAGTGCAGATGATCCGGCAGTACCACCCACCCCTGAATAATAAACGGGTGCCGGCTTCGCACATGTCGCACGGCTTCGCGCAGGGTATCGATGTGACGGATCAACAGGTCGTTGTTACGGCGATGCATCAGATTTACTGTGAAAAAATAGCAGCCACCGGGGTTCCACACACGTCGGTAATTGGACATCCTTGTCCCCCTGTTTTTGGTGTTCTTCGTTGTGGTCGGGAGTGGCCTGTGCGGTGGAATTCGCGAGCTCATTCCACCCTACGGATACGCCAATGCAACGTTTAATGACCCCCAAAGGACTTTAAAGCCCGCGATAGGCGTTAATGCCAGCGTGGGCTTTTTTCTGCTTGTTGTGGGCGTCGCTGATAGCGTCACGGCGGGCACTGAACAGCACCTGCAGCTCATTGTTCATGTCAACCAGCTGTGCCAGCAGGGGCGGGGCGAAATCGGGGGCGTCGGCCAGCTGGCTGATATCCAGTGACCGGATGGTGCTGCTCCAGCGCGCCAGCAGGGCTTGCGGCTCTACCACTTCGGAAATGGGGCGCAGTGCGAGCTGGCGGAGCTCGGTGAAACACGCCACAGCGGCGGCATGTTCTGCGCGCCACTGCTGCTCGCTGAGAAGGGCCATCAGGCGGGCTTCGCGTTACCGGCCGGGGTGTCGCCAATGGCATCCCAGCCGGCCTTGATCTCGATGATCAACTGGGCCACTTCGTTGAGCTTGTCGCTGGACGACTCGAGGTTAGCCTGCATCAGCGTGCTGGTCATATAGTCGTATAGCCGCTCCAGATTACCGGCGACTTCGTTAGTGCCGGTATCGCGTAATGAGCCCTGTAGCTCGCCAATAATGCTGATGGCTTTACCGATGCAGACGCCCTTGGTGGCGGTGTCCTGGCGCTCGATGGCGCCTTTGGCCTCGGCCAGGCGCTTGAGCACGCCCTCAAGCAGCATGCCGATGAGCCGGTGTGGCGTTGCGCCCTGGGCTTCGGAACTGATATTGATCTGCTGGTAGGCTTTGGTTGCCTGAAGTCTGTTCATTCGAATCCGTTCCGGTCGGTTGAGCGTTATTTTTTGCTGTAATTACTGATCTGACTGATGTTTTCCAGCTGCTGGGTCAGGAAATCACCGGTGCTGCTGAGCTGCGCCACCATGGCGTCCATGGCATTAAACTGGCTTAACAGGCGGGCTTCAAGTGCGCTGAGACGAATGTCGAGGGATTCGCGGTCGTCGTCGATCTTCGCCATGCGGGTATTGATCGACTCGGTGCGGCTGTCAAAGGTGCCATCGCTTTGCAGGTAGCCCTGAAGATTGGTATTCAGGCGGTTTGCCAGGCCGTTTTCACTTGAGAAAAATGCCGTGACGTCGGTGAAATTGTCGGCCAGTGCGGTTTTCAGCTTGTCGCTGTCCAGTTTCAGGGTGCCATCGGAATTGGTGGTCATGCCAAGATCCAGCAGGCTGGTGATCGAGCCCCCCGCGCTGTAGCTGCCCGAGATCATGCCGCGCAACTGGCTTTGTACCGTGCGGGTCAGGGCGTCGCCCTGCAGGGTGCCAGCCTGGCCGGTTTCGGCGTTGTAGCGGGTTTGTTCGCTGATCAGGCTCTGCAGGCTGTTGTAGGACTTTACGAAGCCTTCGATAACCGACTTGATGCTGGCGGTATTGGTGCCCACGGTCAAGGCAACCGGCTTGTCCGTTTCTGTTGTGTCTTTCAGTGTCAGGGTGACGCCGGGAATGACCGAGTCAACGACATTGCTGGCCGACGTCAGGGCCTGGCCCTCGAGCGTAAAGGCGGCATCGGCTGCGGCCCGCACCTGATCGTAGTTGGCCGTGTCGCCATCCTGCAGCGGATCGGCGTTGCTGACATAGCTGTAGTCAAAGCCCGACAGGTCCCCGCTGGTGCTGGTACTGCTGATGGATGTGATGCGGTTTTCTTCGCCGGTGTCGTTGGCCGTGAGCACGAGGCGCGGGCCACTGGCCAGATTCAGGATGGTGGCGGTCACGCCAACGTTATCCGCAGCTTCGTTGATGGCGTCGCGCACGCCCTCAAGCGTGGCATTGTCGGTGTCTATATCAATGCTGAAGCTGTCGCCCGCCGCATTGGTGAAACTCAGGTTGCCGGTATCGCCGGCGGTGTAGCCTTGCTGAGCAACAAGCTTATGGGCGGTGGCGAGCTGGGATACTTCGAGGCTGTAGCTGCCAAGGCTGGCGGATTCCTCGGCGGTCATCGTGGCGATAGCGCTGTCTGAGCTGCTGGGGGCGCGACTGGTAAAATTACCGGCGTCCTGCAGTTTGGCGAAACTGGCCTGAAAACTGGACAGGGCACCTTTCAGAATGCTGATGGCGGAGAGTTCCGCCTGCAGCGAGGCTTCCTTTTGATCCAGGCGCGACAGGGTCGGGCTGCCTTCTGCCGAGACCAGCTGTGAAACCAGATCGCTAATCGGCAGGCCGGAGCCGTAGCCCGTGGTGGTAATCGCCATGCTTTACGCTCCCTGTGCCTGTTGTCGCATCAGACCGTCTCGTCGAACAGAAGGCTTTGCATTTCCTGCATGTGATTGATCAGTTTCAGCAGGTCTTGCGAGGGCATCTGTTTTATCACATCACCGGAGTCGCGGTCGATCACCTGGATAACGGAGCGACCGCTATTCTCATCCATCTGGAAGCTGATACCGCGTTGCATCTGCTGCATCACGTTGTTGAGTGCTTCCAGTGTTTCGGCTGCTTCCTGCACCGTGAGCTGGGCGTTTTCGGTCGCAACGGCGGTACTGTTGCTATTGCCGCTTTGGGGGGTGATGGTGCCGGTATCGCGCACGGTTGCACTGCGATCTGCTGCATAGTTGGATGAAGCGCTGGTCGACTGGGACGCCGCAGGGGAGATGAAATTCATGTTGGAGTCTCCTTAAAACCAACCGGGGACCCTAAGGTCCCCGTCAAGTATACCTGTTAACGGGGGAATGCCCGTTACTGCAGCAGTGCCAGAACAGACTGCGGCAGGGTGTTTGCCTGTGCCAGGATGGAAGTGCCGGCCTGCTGCAGGATCTGCGCGCGGGTCAGGTTCGCGGTTTCGGCCGCGAAATCGGCGTCGGCGATCCGGCTGCGCGAAGCCGACAGGTTCTCAGAGGTGGTCTGCAGGTTGGCAATGGTGGACGAGAACCGGTTCTGCACCGCGCCCAGGTCCGCCCGTGCCGAGTTGATGGCATTCAGCGCTGCGTCCATGGCCAGCATGGCGTCGTCTGCACCGGTCACGGTGGAGATGTCCAGACCGGCAAAACCGGTTTGCGCGCTGCCCGGTGTGGCTAGGTTATCGCCCGTGGTAAGACCTGTCTGCGCCAGGACCACCGCAGCGTCATCACCACCGATATTGATATCGCCCGAACCACCCAGCGAGGTCAGCGTCAGTGCACTACCATCGCTGCTTGCGCTGATGCCGGTCGTTTCGGTTTCTGCGTTGATGGCAGAGACCAGGTCTGTCAGACGGGTCGCGGCATCGGCGGCGGCGCCGACTGCAATGTTGGTGCCGTTCAGCGTGAAGGCGGTGCCGGACAGGGCAGAGAACGAGTCTGCTACCGCGTCTGCGCCATCAGTAGAAGTGCCGCCAGTGAACGGGTCTGTAATTGTTGCGGCACCACCGTCTACGTCTCCATTATAGGCTGTGATTGCGGGAGCTGTGCTAGCGACGCCAGTCGCATCTTTCTGGATGGTAAGTACACCAGTGCCTACATCTGCCGTTACGGTATAGCCGGTGAGTTGGCCTTCAATCGCTGCCGCCACGCCATCCTGGTCGGTGTAGTCGGCGTTCAGGGTTACGGTTGCACCATCGACATCAAATGAAACCTGGTCTGTTGCAAAGTTTGCGGATGCAAAAGCAGAAGCGGCAACGAAGGATCCTGACGTCGCAGCAGACGCGCCACCACCGACCGGAGCTACCCCGGTAATCGGGCTTGCCGGCGTCGCAACGCTGGTCCAGCTGCCCAGAGCGGCGATGTTAGAATCGGCAATACCGCTGATGTTGATGGTCTCGCCCTGGTTGGCGCCGACCTGGAAGGCCTGCAGTGTGAAGCTGCCGTCCAGCAGTTTGGTACCGTTGAAGGAGGTCTGGTCGGCGACGCGGTCGATTTCCTGTTTCAGCTGGGCGACTTCTTTCTGCAGTGCGGCGCGGTCTTCAGCCGAGTTGGTGGCGTTGCGCGACTGTACCGCCAGTTCGCGGATACGCTGCAGGTTGTTGCTGATTTCGCCCATGGCGCCTTCAGCGGTCTGTGCCAGCGAGATACCGTCGTTGGCGTTACGGGCCGCCTGGTTCAGGCCGCGAATCTGGGAACCCATGCGTTCGGAGATGGCAAGACCCGCCGCATCGTCCTTGGCGCTGTTGATACGCAGACCCGAGGACAGGCGCTGCAGGGAGGTCTGCAGATCGCCTTCAGATCTCATCAGGTTGCGCTGGGCGGTCAGGGACGGGATGTTGGTATTGATAACAGCCATGGTCGTTCTCCTTTATCCTCCATGGCCGTTCATCGCTGGCAGGAGGTGTTCTAAGTCATACGTAGGGATCATGGATCCCGATTCGATGTAAATGCGGTGTGAATGTGTTAACGGCGCTTTACAGGGGAACTTTAGAAATTTTTTACTGTGCCGGGCTGATGTCGCGCAGAAGAAGCTGCAGCCGGGATCGGCAGCTCTGATTTCGATAAAGTGTCAAAAATATGTGACAGGTGCGGTTGTACGCCCCTGCTGAATGTCATAAATTTGACAATTAAAAATTCAGGTGTCGGCGAAGGATGATGCTGCCAGGTATTCAGATACAGCTGATCGAAGATGATGCGCAGCGGCGCGAGCGCTTTGTACAGGCGCTGGAGTTTGTGGGTTTGCAATGCCGGGCGACGGATTTTGTCTCCTGGCTGCAACGTGGCGATGCACCACTGCAGTGTTCGGTGATCCTGCTTGGCGAATGCCGTTTGCCGCTGTCCCTGGCCAAACTGCTCACCGAGCTGCGCCTTCTGGATCACGCCATGCCGGTCATTCTGCTGTCCGAATGGAGTGAGCAAGCCTCGCTGGGGGCTGAGTTGCAGGTGATGCTCGTCGGAGCTCTGGCACCGACCGCCAATTACAGTGCCCTGGCGGACATGCTGCATGCGGCACTGATTTATCGCCAGCAATGCGGGGCAGGGCAGAGCGGGCCGGCGGGTCGCTTTCCAGATCTGGTGGGCGCCAGCGAGTCGCTGTTGGCGGTACGGCGCATCATGGCCCAGGTGGCCGAGCGGGATGTCAGCGTGCTGATCACCGGTGAGTCCGGTACGGGCAAGGAAGTGGTGGCGCGCAGCCTGCACGAGCATTCGGGGCGCAGCAAGGGCCCCTTTGTACCGGTCAACTGCGGTGCCATTCCGGCGGAACTGCTGGAAAGCGAACTGTTTGGTCACGAGAAGGGCGCCTTTACCGGTGCCATTTCGAACCGGGCCGGCCGTTTCGAGCTGGCTCAGGGCGGAACCCTGTTTCTGGATGAGATTGGCGACATGCCGCTGCCCATGCAGGTAAAGCTGCTGCGCGTGTTACAGGAACGCAAGTTCGAACGGGTGGGTGGCAGCAAAACCCTGGATGTGGATGTGCGGATCCTGGCGGCGACCCACAAGAATCTCGAGCAGATGATCGCCGAGGGCCTGTTCCGTGAAGACCTCTATTACCGTCTTAATGTCTTTCCCATCGAATTGCCGGCCCTGCGCGAGCGCAGTGACGATATCCCGCAGCTGATCAATGCGCTGGCCAAGCGTTTAAGGCACCAGGGATTTGGTCAGCTGATGTTTCATCCCGCGGCCATCGAGTCGCTCAAGCGCTACCCCTGGCCGGGCAATATACGTGAGCTGGCCAACCTGGTGGAACGCCTGGCCATCATGCACCCTGATACCGTTGTCGGTGTCTCCGAGCTTCCGGAAAAGTTTCGCCTGATCGATGAGCCCAACCCCGAGCGTTATCGTGGCGCATCGAGCACTGTTACGCTGAACCATAATGGCGCCGACAGCGCTGTTGCCACGCAGGCAGGCGGGCCTGTGAAGGATCTCTCGCAGTTGTCGGCCGACGGCGTCGACCTGAAAGGCCACCTGGAGACCATCGAACAGCGGCTGATCGAACAGGCACTGGAGCGCTGCGATAGCGTCGTGGCCCGTTCTGCTGATTTGCTGCAGATTCGAAGAACCACCCTGGTGGAGAAAATGCGCAAATACGGAATCTCGCGCAAATGAGACATCCACTCAGCCGGGAAAAAACGGAGCTAAGGACTTGGAGCACCACGCACCGGTATGAAAAGGATCTCTGCGCTGATTTGCTGCAGATTCAAGACAGTACCTTGGCACTGGTGGAAAAAACGCGCAAATACGGAATCTCGCGCAAATGAGCCCTGCTGACGCCGCTGCACGTATCAGTGAACTGGAGGCCGAGCTCGCCGCTGCCCGGGATGCGCTGGCCCGTGAGCAGGTGGCCCGCGTGGGTGAGCTGGAGCATACCGCAGGGCTGGCTGAGCGCATGCGCAAACTGCTCGACCTGCTGCCCGCCGGGGTGATTCTGATCGACAGCCATGGTCGAGTGGCCCAGGTCAATCCGGCGGCGCTGGATTTGCTGGGCGAGCCGTTGCAGGGTGAACTCTGGATCGAGGTGATCAGGCGCAGTTTTGCGCCACGTAGCGACGACGGTCACGAAGTTTCTTTGCGCGATGGGCGCCGAGTACACCTGGCGACCCGTGCCATGGACAACGAGCCGGGGCAGCTGGTATTGCTGACCAATCAAACCGAGACGCGCTTGCTGCAAACGCGGCTGTCCCATTATCAGCGCCTGTCCGAGATGGGGCGCATGATGGCGTCCCTGGCCCATCAGATCCGTACGCCACTGTCGGCGGCACTGCTCTATACCTCGCATCTGAACCGCCCGTTGCTGGATGACAGCCAGCGGGTGCGCTTTGCCGGCAAGGTGAAGGCCCGCCTGGTGAACCTGGAACAGCAGGTGCGGGACATGCTGGTGTTTGCCCGCGGTGAAACGCGCCTTGACGATCGTATCAGCACGCAGGAGCTGTTCCGGGCTATTGAGGACATGCTGGATGCGCCGCTGTCGAGTCATGACGCTGACTGCGATTGTCATAACGATGCGCCGGGTGTCTGGTTGCAGTGCAATCGCGAAACCCTGCTGGGTGCCTTGCAGAACCTGGTGGATAACGCCCTGCAGGCCTGCGGTACGGGCGCCCAGCTGTCGATCCGGGCCCGTACACAGGCGTCCTATCTGCGTCTGGAAGTGATTGATCAGGGGCCTGGCATGGATTCACAGACCAGAGCCCAGGCCATGCAGCCGTTTTATACCACCAAGTCTCACGGCACCGGCCTGGGGCTGGCGGTGGCCCAGGTGGTGGCGCGCGCCCATCATGGCAGTTTCGAGCTTGATTCGGCGCCGGGGAAAGGCACCTGTGCGGCACTGTTGTTACCGTTTTTGACATGAAGTGCACCGACAAGGAACCACCGTTTCGCAATCGACACAAGGACACCAGGGAATCAATGGGAATCAAGGTACTGATAGTCGAAGATGATCAGGCGCTGCGCGAAGCGCTCGCCGATACCCTGGAACTGGCGGGATTCGAGTACCTGGAGGCCGCGGATGGCCTGCAGGCGCTTGAACGGCTTAAGCAGTCGGCGGTGGACATTGTCCTCAGCGATGTCAACATGCCAGGGCTGGATGGACATGGCCTGCTGGCACGCCTGCAGCAGTCCCACCCCTGTCTGCCGGTGGTGCTGATTACCGCTTTTGGCCAGGTACAAAAAGCGGTGGAGGCCATTCGTGCCGGCGCCGTTGACTACCTGATGAAACCGTTCGAGCCCGACCAGCTGATTGAGACACTCAGGCTGCACGCGGGCTCCGCGGGCGTGTCGCCGTTCGAGCCCCCCATCGCCGAAGACGCCAGCAGCCGGCAGTTGCTGCAACTGGCGCGACGGGTGGCCGAAACAGACTCCACGGTGCTGATTACCGGCGAGTCCGGCACCGGCAAGGAGGTGCTGGCCCAGTATATCCATCAGCATTCGGCCCGCAGCGATCAGCCCTTTGTGGCCATCAACTGTGCCGCCATTCCGGAAAACATGCTTGAAGCTACGCTGTTCGGCCATGAAAAGGGCGCCTTTACCGGCGCCTACAGCAGTCATGCCGGCAAGTTTGAGCAGGCTAATGGTGGCACCCTGCTGCTTGATGAAATCAGCGAAATGGATCTGGGACTGCAGGCCAAGCTGCTGCGCGTGCTGCAGGAGCAGGAAGTGGAACGTATCGGCGGGCGCAAGGTTATCCCGCTGGATGTGCGGGTGCTGGCGACCAGTAACCGGGCGCTGGACAGCTATGTCGGCGAGGGGCGGTTTCGTGAAGATCTGTATTATCGCCTGAATGTGTTCCCGCTGCAGTGGCTGCCGCTGCGCGAGCGGCCGGGTGATGTGCTGCCCCTGGCCGAGCGCCTGCTGGCCAAGCATTGCAGCAAGATGCATCGCCCGCCTGCCAGTCTGTCCCCGGATGCGCGTCAGATGCTGCTGACCCATGGCTGGCCGGGCAACGTGCGCGAGCTGGACAATGTCATGCAGCGCGCATTGATCCTGCAGACCGGAACCCGAATTCTGGCCTCGGACCTGCACCTGTCGCCAGGGGCAATCAGTATCAGCCAGTTTGCCGCCGCCCAGCGAGAGCTGAGCTGCGAGGCTGGCGGTGATCGCGACACAGCAGCTGATGCTGAAGATGCCGGTCAGCTGGGTTCCGATCTGCGCCAGCATGAATTTCAGCTGATCGTGGATGCGCTGCAGCAGACCGGCGGCAGCCGCAAGGATGCTGCCGAGCGCCTGGGCATCAGCCCGCGTACCCTGCGCTACAAGCTGGCCCGCATGCGTGAAAGCGGCTTTACGTTGAACGATTAGCGCCTGTAATCCGTGGGCAGATAATCCGGCGGTGCCATGCCCCGGTAGTCTTTTAGTACTATGGTTGGCAGTGGGTTCGGTAAAGGGGCTGAACAGGCTGCAGGCCGCTACGGCGGGGCGCCGAGACACCCCGCCGGGATTTTGGTGTTTAACATAATGGCTTCGGTTACGGAGCGCGATATACCAATGTCTAATTCAGCGTGTCGCAGCGAAGTCTGTATAACATTACGCCATAGATCCGCTTTCAGCGCTCAGGCGGGTGTTCGATAATGCTGGCCGTAGCGAGAGCCGGCTGATTTGAGTTGGTTTTTGCGATGTTTTAAGACGAACAGTAGCTCTATTTAACGAGAAACAGTACGCAAAACAGCCAAAATCAGATGGTTCGCCGTAGGTTGAGTATTGTCGGGCAGTCTCCCAGTGCGTCCAGGATCTCCTAATTAAAACAAGCAATCTTAAGGGCATTTCAATGAGTGACATCAAGGTACATCCGGTTAATCCGGAATTCGCAGCCAAGGCGCACATCGATAACGCCAAATACCAGACCATGTATGAGCAGTCTGTCAACGATCCCGATGCGTTCTGGGGTGAGCACGGCAAGCGGCTGGACTGGTTCAAGCCCTTCACCAAGGTGAAGAATACCTCCTTCGATCTGCATAACGTGGATATTCGCTGGTTCGAAGACGGTACCCTGAACGCATCCTACAACTGCCTGGACCGCCACCTTGAAACCCGTGGCGATCAGGTTGCCATTATCTGGGAAGGCGATGACCCCAGCGAGTGCGAGAAAATTACCTATCGCGATCTCTACGAGCGGGTCTGCCGCCTGACCAGCGCGCTGAAGGCGCAGGGCGTCGAGAAGGGCGATGTCGTGACCCTGTACCTGCCGATGATCCCCGAAGCCGCCGTGGCAATGCTGGCCTGTGCGCGCCTCGGGGCGGTGCACTCCATCGTGTTCGGCGGCTTTTCGCCGGAGGCCCTGGCCAGTCGCATCGTAGGGGCTTCGTCCAAGGTCGTTATCACCTCCGATTACTCGCTGCGCGGTGGCAAGGTTGTGCCGCTGAAGGCAAACGTCGACAAGGCGCTGACCGATCCGGCGGCAGCCAAATTCGTCGAGAAAGTGGTTGTCGTCAAGCGTACCGGTGACGAGCTGGCCTGGCACGATCACCGTGATCTCTGGTATCACGACATCACGGCCAAGGCATCGGTCGAGTGCCCGGCCGAAGAGATGAACGCCGAGGACCCGCTGTTTATCCTCTACACCTCCGGCTCCACCGGGCAGCCCAAAGGCCTCAAGCACACGACCGGCGGCTACTTGGTTTATGCCGCCATGACCCATGAATATGTCTTCGACTATAAGGAAGGCGATATCTACTGGTGTACCGCCGATGTTGGCTGGGTCACCGGGCACAGCTATATCATCTATGGGCCGCTGGCCAACGGTGCTACCACCCTGATGTTCGAGGGCGTGCCAAGCTACCCGGACAACAGCCGTTTTGGCCGCGTGATCGAGAAGCACAAGGTCAACCAGTTCTACACCGCGCCGACCGCGATCCGTGCGCTGATGCAGCAGGGCGAGGACGTTCTGGGCGACTCTGACCTGTCCAGCCTCAAGTTGCTGGGTTCCGTCGGTGAGCCGATCAACCCCGAAGCCTGGGAGTGGTACAACCGCGTCGTTGGTCAGGGGCGCTGCCCGATCGTTGACACCTGGTGGCAGACCGAAACCGGCGGCATCATGATCGTACCGCTGCCGGGCGCTACCGACACCAAGCCGGGATCCGCCACGCGTCCGTTCTTCGGTGTTATTCCTGCTCTGGTGGACAACGAAGGCAATGAACTGGAGGGTGCCGTTGACGGCAACCTGGTGATCAAGGATTCCTGGCCGGGCCAGAGCCGTTCGATCTGGGGCGATCACGAGCGTTTCGCGCAGACCTACTTCAGTACCTTCAAGGGGTACTACACGACGGGTGACGGTGCCCGTCGCGACGAAGACGGCTACTACTGGATCACCGGGCGTGTCGATGATGTTATCAACGTTTCGGGTCATCGCATGGGCACCGCCGAGGTGGAATCTGCACTCGTCGCGCATCCTGCCGTCGCGGAAGCGGCGGTTGTGGGCTATCCCCACAGCCTGAAGGGCCAGGGCATCTATGTCTATGTAACCCTGCAGTCGGGCTTCGAAGCTTCTGACGAACTGCTCAAGGAGCTGCGTACCTGGGTACGTTCGGAAATTGGGCCCATTGCGTCGCCGGACCTGATTCAGTTCGCGCCGGGTATGCCCAAGACCCGCTCCGGCAAGATAATGCGCCGTATACTGCGCAAGATCGCCGAAGACGATTTCGGCAGCCTGGGCGATACGTCGACCCTGGCCGATCCGACCGTGGTGGATGATCTCATCGAGCACCGCCTTAACCGCAAGGGTTGAGCTGACCGCCGCTGACTGTTCTGTCAGCGGCTTTTTTGCGGCATTTCCAGTGGCGGCCTGCAGGCCGCCGGTTCCTATCAGCCGGGTGGATAAACAGGCTCCCTGCCTGTTTGTCCACTACGTGCCAGGCTTCTTAACCTAAAAAAGCGGGCGCACATGCGCAGGCCTGGTGGGCTCTTTCGGGAATCAGGGGTGGCGCTCGCTATGGCCCGCGGCCAATGATTCAGCATGCCGTGATTCATGCATAAACCCGCTGGATTAAACTGACGGTTTGTTGATTAGCAGCATATCCGTTGCATAAATGCCTCCCGGCCTCTGGTCGTGGCGGCATTTTGTCTTTAAAGTCAGGCTGCGTACCGCAGTTGAAAAAGTCTTCTCGGCACGAACATAATTCATTTCTACGGGTCTGCTGTTTTTGTCCAGCCAGGTTTGTTAAAAAGCGGGATTCCGTTAGTGTGACATATAATAACAGCCCGGGACTGGGCACGCAGTTGGGAGATACCGCATGCAGTTAGCGCAAAAAATCATTATCGCCGATGACCATCCGCTGTTTCGGGCCGCACTGAAACAGGCAGTATCTCAGGCTGTGCCGGGGGTGGACATTGTCGAGGCCGATACGCTGGCGGCGGTACAGGATGCAGTAGATACCCATAGCGATGCTGATCTGGTATTGCTGGATATCCACATGCCAGGTGCTAACGGATTTTCGGGTCTGGTTTTTCTGCGCGGGCAGAACCCCGGTATACCGGTGGTCGTTGTGTCCGGCAGCGAAGAAGTGCATGTGATGCAGCGTGCCATTGAGTACGGTGCCTCCGGATTCATTCCCAAGTCGGCCCCGCTGGAAGTCATTTCCGAAGCCATTACGGCGGTATTGCAGGGTGAGGAATGGTTGCCCCGGGAGATTGCGGACAGTTTCGACCAGATTGCGCCGGAAGATCAGCAGTTTGCCCAGGCTCTGGTGTCCCTTACGCCGCAGCAGTTCCGAGTGCTCACCATGCTGACCGAAGGCCTGTTGAACAAGCAGATCGCGTATGAGCTGACGGTATCGGAGGCCACGATCAAGGCCCATGTGACCGCCATATTGCGCAAGCTCGGCGTACACAGCCGCACTCAGGCGGTGATTGCAGCGCAAAGACTCGGCGTGGAGCCTCCCAAAACCGAGTTAAAGTAACCCGTTACCTTTTGTACCTTTCTGGCTGATAACCTGATCCGGGCCGGCAATCCTCGCGGAGGAATGCCGGGGCTACCCGGGCAATATTTCACCTGCTACCTTTCACCTTTATCTGCGGCAATCAGCTTGTTGATCATGGCCCGCAGCGCTGCAGGCTTGACGGGCTTGGTGAGAAGATGAACACCCTGACTGGCAATTTCTTCACTCACCCGGTCGGTCCGATCGGCGGTGATAACGACGGCGGGTATGGGCTTTGACCACAGGGGCTGCATGTCCTGCAATGCCATCAGGCCGGTATAGGTTTCCCCCAGGTGAAAGTCGGCCAGGATGATATCCGGTTCAAATGCCGTGCCGTTGATCTGGGCCTGCACTTCTTCCACCGACAGTGCCGTCATCGCCTCGCAGGACCAGCCCTGCAGCAATGCCCGCATGCCTTCGAGGATCTTGGGTTCGTTGTCGATAACCAGCACCCGCACCCCATTGAGTCCCTTGCTGCGAATCCAGCCACGCTGTTCGGTTTTCTGCCGAACCGCCTTGGTCGGGTCACCCAGGGGGACTTCGATGCTGAAGGCCGTACCCCTGCCGGGCCAGGAGCGTACCTCGATGCGGTGCCCCAGAATGCGGGCAATACGCTCGGTAATGGCAAGGCCCAGACCGAGCCCCTTGACCTGGCTGTGGCGCGGGTTGTCGATGCGTTTGAATTCTTCGAAAACCTCGTCCAGCTTGTCCGGCGCGATGCCGACACCGGTATCCCATACCTCTATGCGCAGCCTGTCTCCCCGACGCCGGCAGCCCAGCAGAACCTTGCCCTTCTGGGTGTAGCGAATAGCGTTGGATAGAAAATTCTGCAGGATGCGGCGCAGCAGTGCCTGATCGGAAGCGACCACCTGCTGCGAGTCGCACCAGCGCAGCTGCAGCTGTTTCTCCACTGCCAGCAAACTGAATTCGGTACTGAGGTTGGTGAGTATGCTGCTAATGGGAAAATCAGTGACATTGGCGACCAGGGCGCCGGCATCCAGCTTGGAGATATCCAGCAGCGTTGTGATCAGTTCTTCCGCGGCCTTGAGGGATGAGTCCAGGTTTTCGACCAGCTGATGGGTGCTCTGGTCATGACTTTGCTGAGCCAGGGCCGAGGTGAACAGGCGCGCAGCATTGAGCGGCTGCAGCAGGTCGTGACTGGCGGCGGCCAGAAAGCGTGTCTTGCCAAGGTTGGCGGCTTCCGCCTCCGCCTTGGCCTGGCGCAGTTCGTCCTCGATCAGGGCGCGGATGGTGTTCTCCTTGCGCAGTTCCCGGTTTACCGTCGACAGTGCCTGGGTGCGGTCGCGCACGCGCTCTTCCAGGGTTTCATTGGTTTCCTTGAGCGCGAGCTCGGCAATGCGCCGCTCGGTGATGTCCTGGTACAGGGTGAAATAGCCCACTACCTGGTGCTGTTCATCAAAGTGGGGAATATAGGTGACCTCGGCGTACCGGGGCGCATCGGTGGGAATCCGGCACGGCATGACGGATTCGAAGCGGACCCGCTGGCCGCGTAACACCTGTTCAACATGGTGGTTACGGCTGCTCGCTTCCGTCTTGCTGAGCACGGTTTCGTAGGCCAGCCCCTGTACGTGGTGGCGGTCGATGCCAAAGGCGTCGGCGTAGGCCTTGTTGACGAACTGAAAGCGCCGCTGCGTATCCAGGTAGGCGATCAGAATGGGCACGTTGTCCGTATAGGTGCGCACGTTCTGTTCGCTTTCACGCAGCGCCGCCTCCGTGCGCTTGTGGTTGGTTATGTCGGCGTAGGTGGTGACGAAGCCGCCGTTGGGCATCGGGTTGCCAAGGACTTCGAGTACCGTGCCATCGGGGCGGTGACGCTCATACAGATGGGGCTCATGGCTGGCCTGGCTACTCATGCGCGCCTCGACCAGCTGCTCGATATCACCCGGGCCGTATTCTCCCTGCAGCGCGTTATAGCGGATGATTTCCTCGATGGGTCTGCCGACGCAGATCAGCCCGTCAGGATACTTGAACATTTCCAGGTAGCGACGGTTCCAGGCCACCAGGCGCAGCTGCTGATCGACCACGCTGATGCCCTGGGTAACGTTTTCGATGGTGGACTGCAGCAGGGATCGGTTGAAGCGCAAGGCCTTGGAGGCTTCATCGACGATGGTGACGACATCGCCAATCTGCATTTCCTTGCCGCGCAGTACCGAGGCCAGCACGATACGCGCAGATGAGGCGCCGATCACGCCGGCCAGCAGTCGTTCGGTGAACTGGATCAGTTCCGGAGTGGCCTTGTCGCCCGTTAGGGGTGGCTTTTCGCCATGCTGGGTCGAGAAGCCGGCAAAGGCTTGCTGTATGCGAAGGGGGCCGAGAAAACGTTCGGCCAGGCTCTGAAGGTCGCCGACGGTGACCTGGCTGTAATGCCGCGAGGGGTCCTGCAGCTCCTTGCTATAAACGTCGACAAAGGCGCTGGCCTGGATACGGTCGACCAGGCGCGAGCCGCTGTAGTGTGACACCAGTATATAGAGACCCAGGTTGACCGCCAGGCTCCAGATCACGCCATGGCTGAGCGGATCGAGCCCTACCCAGCTGCGCAGACCCAGCAGGTCGGTGGGGGACAGCCAGCCACCTTCTGCGGCCCCGGCGGGCAGCAGGGTGTCGGACATCAGCCGGGCATCGATCAGGGTGGGGATCACCAGGGTGTAGACCCAGAGACAGAAACCGCCACCCAGGCCTGCCAGGGCGCCGTAACGGGCGCCGCGTTTCCAGTAGATACCGCCAAGGATGGCCGGGAGAAACTGGATGGCGGCGACAAATGCCAGCAGACCGAAGGAGGCCAGGGAGCCACGATCCCCCAGGATGCGATAGTAGAAATAGGCCAGCAGCAGCAGGCACACAATGGTGATGCGCCGTACGCGCAGCAACAGGCCGCCCAGGTCCTTGTTCTCGGCCAGTTTCAGGCGCGGCGTGCGCAGCAGCAGGGGCATGACGATGTCGTTGCACACCATGGTCGCCAGGGTCACGCTGGCCACAATCACCATGCTGGTGGAGGCCGAGAGGCCACCGATAAAGGCCAGGGTTGCCAGTGCCTTGTAATCCGCGGTCAGTGGCAGCATCAGCACAAAGGTATCGGTGTCGACGTCCTGGGTGCCCAGGACCATGAAGCCTGCGACCGAGATCGGCAACACGAAGGCCGCGAGCGCCACCAGGTAGAGCGGGAACAGCCAGCGCGCGGTACGCAGATTGGCGACATCGGTATTTTCGACGATGCTGACGTGGAACTGGCGCGGCAGGCAGAGCACGGCACCGCAGGCCAGGAGGGTCTCTGTGAGGAAACTGCCTGTTAGCAGACTGCCAAAATTTTCGTTGTAACTCAGCTGGTTAGCCAGGTTAAACAACATGTCGTCCAGGCCTTCGAAGACATTGAAGGTGACAAAGAGCCCGACGGAGATAAAGGCGGTGAGCTTGACGATGGACTCGAATGCCACCGCCAGCACCATGCCCTCGTGGTGTTCGGTGGCATCGATATGGCGGGTACCGAACAAAATGGCAAATACCGCCATCAGCAGGGCCACGAACAGGGCCGTATCGTTGCCCTTGCTGAGTGCGTCGCTGGCCGCCGGTGCCAGCGCATCGTAACTGATGGCCACAGCCTTTAACTGCAGTGCTATATAAGGAATGGTGCCGAGCACGGCGATTAAGGTGACCATCACGGCGAGGCTCTGGCTCTTGCCGTAACGGGACGAAACAAAGTCGGCGATGGAGGTAATATTTTGCTCTTTACTGACCAGGATCATCTTTTCGAGCACACGCCAGCCAAAGATGAAAACCAGTACCGGGCCCAGGTAGGTGGCCAGAAACTCCCAGCCGCTGGTGGCCGCGCGTCCCACGGCACCGTAAAACGTCCAGGATGAACAATACACGGCCAGCGAGAGGGAATAGATGACCGGGTTGGCGGCGTAGGAACGGCCCTTGCGAGTGCTGTCACCGTAATAGGCGATGGCAAACAGCAGTCCCACATAAGCCAGTGAAATCAGTATTATTGTCCAGCCGGAAAACATAGGCGTCGCTGACTCCGCGTTGATTGTTACAGTCTCTGCCTTTTCGCAGAGCTTTTCCGTACGACTATTGTATAGCTTGTTGTCGGGCTGTGGGTTTTCTAATCTGGATGTCAGAGAAACGCCCGTATGGCAGGCCCTGCAGGCATTTTTCCTGTCTTGAATCTTTCTGGTCTGCTCGGGGTTGGACTAAAGTCGGGGATTTTTAATCGATACTGCTCTGCTAGATTAAATCTGTCCTGATTTTAATTAATCCCGAGAACAACAATAAAGGAATGGTGCTATGTCTCTAACTCCTGAAAAGGCCAAGGCCTATTGGCGCGAAAACCTGGGCATTATCAGCGTTTATATGGTGATCTGGTTCGTTGCGTCCTATGGCTTCGGCATACTGTTTGTTGAACAACTTGATTCCATCCACTTCTTCGGCTTTCCGCTGGGCTTCTGGTTTGCGCAACAGGGATCCATTTTCATATTCGTCATTCTCATCTGGGCCTACGTGTACAGCATGAACAAGCTTGACGAAAAATATGACGTTCACGAATAACAACGACAAAAAGACATTAGAAAGGGCGGCATTATTATGAGTCTCGACTTACTCACTTACCTCTTTATTGGGGGGTCCTTTGCGCTCTATATCGGTATCGCGATATGGGCTCGCGCAGGATCGACTAAAGAATTCTATGTTGCAGGCGGTGGTGTTCACCCAATCGCCAACGGCATGGCGACTGCAGCGGACTGGATGTCTGCCGCATCCTTTATTTCCCTGGCAGGGATTATCTCATTTGTCGGGCGTGACGGTTCTGCCTACCTGATGGGCTGGACAGGTGGCTATGTGCTGCTGGCCATGCTGCTGGCACCTTACCTGCGCAAGTTCGGCAAGTTCACAGTGCCGGATTTTGTCGGTGATCGTTACTACAGCAGCACCGCGCGCATGATTGCCGTACTTTGCACCATCGTGATCTCCTTTACCTATGTGGCAGGTCAGATGCGTGGTGTGGGTATCGTGTTCTCCCGCTACCTGCATGTCGATGTGAATACCGGGGTTCTGATCGGTATGGCCATCGTGTTCTTCTACGCTGTTCTCGGCGGCATGAAAGGCATTACCTATACCCAGGTGGCCCAGTATTGCGTATTGATCCTGGCCTTTACCGTTCCGGCCTTCTTCCTGTCAGCACAGATTACTGGCCACTTCCTGCCCCAGACCGGTCTGGGTGCCACTCTTTCCAATGGTCAGTCGGTACTGGCTACACTGGATCAGCTCTCGGTCGATCTGGGCTTTAAGGCGTACACGGACGGCAGCAAGTCGACCATCGACATGGTGTTCTTTACCATCGCCCTGATGGCCGGTACGGCGGGTCTGCCCCACGTTATCGTGCGCTTCTTCACTGTGCCGCGCGTAAAGGATGCGCGTACCTCTGCGGGCTGGGCGCTGATCTTCATCGCCATTCTGTACACCTCCATTCCGGGTGTTGCCGGCTTTGGCCGCGTTAACCTGATCAATACCATCAATGGCGCCGACAACACCGGTACCGCCTACGCCGAAATGCCGAGCTGGTTCAAGAACTGGGAAAACTCGGGCCTGATCGGCTGGTACGATCACAACGGCGATGGCAAGGTGCAGTACGCGGCGGGTAATGCGTTCGAAGGCGGCAAGCCGGCCTTTACTGAAGGCACCGGCGAGCAGGGTCAGCGTATGGTCAGCAACCCGGCACTGGCGCCTGCGCCTGTGAACGCTGCACCGTTTGCCAACGAGGTCTACGTCGATCGTGACATCATGGTGCTGGCAAACCCCGAGATTGCCAATCTGCCGGCCTGGGTTATCGCCCTGGTAGCCGCAGGTGCAGTCGCAGCGGCACTGTCGACGGCAGCGGGCCTGCTGCTGGTTATTTCGACAGCAATCGCACATGACATGATGAAGAAGACCATCAATCCGAACATCACCGATAAACAGGAGCTGATGTATGCGCGAATCGCGGCCATCGTGGCGATCTGTATCGCGGGCTACTTCGGCATCAATCCGCCGGGCTTTGTGGCCCAGGTGGTGGCGCTGGCCTTCGGTCTCGCCTGTGCCTCGGTGTTCCCGGTCATCGTGATGGGTATCTTCAGCAAGCGCATGAACACCGAAGGCGCGGTGACAGGCATGTTGGTGGGTCTTGTCACCACCATGGCCTACATCATCTACTTCAAGTTCATGGGTGGCAGTGCAGATCAGTACCTGTTCGGTATCTCGCCAGAAGGCTTTGGCACCGTGGGCATGATCCTCAACTTCGCGAGTGCCTACATCGTGGCATCGATGACACCGGCACCGTCTGATGAGATTCAGCGCATCGTCGAGGATATCCGTATCCCCCGCGGCGCCGGTAGCGCCCACGCGCACTAATCTTCTGAGCTTTACTGTGAGTTACTAGGGATAAAGGCACACCGGCCTGGCCGGTGTGCCTTTTCAGTTTCAGGGCCCGGCATCTTCGTATGGCGGGCTTTTGCACAGGAGTCTCTATGTCCGCAACATTCAATATAAGTAACCTGCCCTTCAGCCTGCTCAGCCCCGATGAGCAGGCGTTGCTGCAGCAAAGCCTGGATATTGCCTACTACCAGCAGGGCGAAACCATCGTGGCGGCCGGCGACGAGCCCGAGGGGGTTTATATCATCCTCAAGGGGCTGGTCAGCGAGAACGAGGAGCGCAGCGCTGATGGTGCTGCCGCGGCCGAACAGGTGTTTGTGCAGTATGAGGCAGATGACTACTTTGGCGGCTGGTCAGCCCTGCGTGGGCGGGCGATTCACAATTTCGTCGCGGTGGAGGAGACCATCTGCCATATATTGCCGACCCGGGTACTGCTGGAACTGGTGTCGAGCAACTCGCTGTTTGCGGATTACTTTCAGCAGAATCTGGCGGTCAAGTCCGAGATTGTGGCGCAACATGACCAGGATCAGGACATGGCGGAGTTCATGCTGGCCAAGGTCAGCAGCGGGCTGGTGCAGGATCCGCTGATTGTCGATGAAGGCACCAGCATTCGCGATGCCACGGCACTGATGCGTACCCACAAGGCCGATTGCGTCCTGGTGCGCAAGGGCAACCGCTACGGCATGATCACCAAGACGGATCTGCTGGAGGCGCTGGTACTCGATAACCTGCCACAGAGCACCGATATCGCGCAGATAGCCCATTATCGTCTGATCTCGGTGAGCCCCGACGACTATCTGTTCAATGCGCTGGTGATCATGACACAGCAGCATATCGAGCGGGTGGTCGTGATGCAGCATGAAAGCCTGGTTGGCATCGTGGCGCTCACCGATATTCTGAGTTTCTTTTCCAGTCATTCGCATGTGATTGGTCTGCGCATCGAGCGTGCCCAGACCGAAGAGGAGCTGCAGGAGGCCGCGCAGCGCCTCAACAGCCTGATCAAGTCGCTGGTGTCGCACGGCGTGAAAGTGCGCTTTACGATGGATCTGCTGGCGGCCATGAACGGGCGCATCATGGCCAAACTGTTTGATCTGATGATACCGGCGGACATGCAGCCCCATGTGTGTCTGGTGGTCATGGGCTCAGAAGGGCGGGGTGAGCAGATACTCAAGACCGACCAGGATAATGCCGTCATCTACCGTGATGGCCTGAGCTGGCCTGGCATGCAGCAAACGCTGCAGCGCTTCAGTGCGCGGCTGATTGAATTCGGTTTTCCGCCGTGCCCTGGCAATATCATGGTGTCCAATCCTGCGTGGGTGAATTCGCTGGGGGACTGGACGCAGCAGCTAAGCGACTGGGCCGATACCTGCGATGGCGAGGCGCTGATGAATCTGGCTATTGCGGTGGATGCAAAACCGGTGGCAGGAAACCCCGCACTGTTCAAGGCAGGGCGCAACTGGTTCCTGCGTCATCTGCGTAATAACGATGTGTTCTTTTCCCACTTCACCCGTGCGGCACTGGAATTTGATACGCCGCTGACGTTTTTTGGCAGCTTGCGCGACAAGGCGCAGCTGGATATCAAAAAAGGGGGTATATTTCCCGTTGTGCACGGGATTCGCGCGATGGCGCTGGAGCATCGAGTGCTGGCAACGAATACTTTCAGTCGTATCGAGGCGCTGGTGGAACTGGGGCAGTTGCAGGCCGAGCAGGGCGCCGAGCTGGGTGAGGCGCTGGCGCTCTTTGTGCAGTTGCGCCTGCGACAGCAGATGCGCAGGCTCGAGGCCAATGCAGACGGACAGGACCCGACGCCCAACCTGATTGAGCTGCCGCTCCTGAACAAGATGGAGCGGGACCTGTTGCGGGATGCCCTGCACATCGTCAAAAGCTTCAAAAAGCACCTGGCAATGCGTTACCGACTGGAGAACTGATGTACATTCCCAGAACCCTGCGTCGCCTCAAGGAGCGGCTCGACCACCGCCATGGCGACTATGCCGCCCTGTTCGAGCCTTACCGGGGGGATGAGGTGGTATCGCTGGATTGCGAAACCACCAGTCTCAATGTGGACGAGGCGGAAATTCTCTCTATTGCCGCGGTGAAGGTACGCGGCACCCGCGTGCTGACCAGTGAGCGGCTGGATATCCGCCTCAAGCCGCCGGCAAGCCTTGGGGCCGACTCGATCAAGATACACAAGCTGCGGGCCGCGGATCTGGCGGATGGCCTGGATATCGACGAGGCGTTGCGGCTCGTGCTCGATTTTGTCGGCAACAGGCCGATTCTCGGTTACTACGTCAGCTTTGATGTGCGCATGCTCGACAAGTACCTGCGCCCGCGCTACGGCTTTGGCCTGCCCAACAAGACCATTGAGCTGTCCCATGTGTACCACGACATCATCAAATGGAAATCCATCGGCGGCACGGTCGACCTGCGCTTTGACACCATTGCGTCCAAGCTGGACGTGCCTATCCTGGAGCGGCATACCGCGCTCGGTGATGCCATCACGGTGGCGCTGATGTACGTGCGCCTCAAGCACGGCGAAGCGCCCAGCCCCGGGCACTGAGGCTTGAGTGCTGAACGGTTCCCCTGATCCTGCTCTGAACGACGGGTTTGTGTCGTGCTGTCAATTTTAAATCATGCGCTTGGCTTGATATTTGCTTAACTAACAGTTGATGACTAACTTATTGACGTTCTGGTGGCATTTTTCTGTCGTATTACACTGTTGGCTGGCCGGCTGACGCTCAGACGCGACATTTAATGTCAAAATGCTGCCAGGTTGGCAGGGGGAAGCACCGATGGTTGAACGAGCCGATATTAACAGCGTACTGATGCAGATGCGCGCACTCCAGGCCCAGGCCCAGCAGGGCGTAACGCCTATTCAGGCGCCGGGTGTCCAGCAGGGCCCCGAAGGCGTGGATCGCACCGGCTTTGGTGAGTTGCTCAAAAATGCGGTGGACAAGGTGAGCGACTTGCAGGGTGATGCCAAAAAATTGGCAGTCTCCTATGAGCAGGGTGACCCGAGTGTCGATCTTCCCCAGGTCATGATCAGCATGGAAAAGGCATCGGTTTCGTTCGAGGCCATGACCCAGGTACGTAACCGCCTGGTTTCTGCCTATGAAGATATTATGAAGATGCCGATGTAATACGGGATCCAACGGGAATCAGGGCGGCTTCATTTGAATGGATAATACCCCGGCGCAACTCGAAGGCGGCAAGCGTGGTCTGATCGCCGGCTTCAGCAGCCTCAGCATACTTCGCCAGATTGGCCTGATGGTGGGTCTCGCGGCCAGTGTTGCGATCGGATTTGCCGTGGTGCTCTGGTCACAGCAACCGGATTACCGTGTCCTTTTCTCCAATCTTTCCTTTGCCGACGCCAATCAGGTGATTGAGCAGCTGCGCCTGTACAACACACCCTACAAGTTTGATGCCGACGACCGTGCCATCCTGGTGCCGCAGGAGCATGTGCACCAGGCGCGCCTGAAGCTGGCAGCCGAAGGCTTTACCGCGGACAAGAGCGTGGGCTTTGAGCTCCTGGATCAGGAGCAGACCCTGGGTACCAGTCAGTTCATGGAAAATGCCCGTTACCGCCGCGGCCTTGAAGGCGAGCTGTCGCGTACCATTGCCAGCCTGGTGGCCATTCGCAGTGCCCGCGTCCATCTGGCGATTCCCAAAAGTACCGTTTTTATCCGTGACGAACGCAAGCCCAGCGCCTCGGTTTTTGTCGAGCTCTTTGCCGGCCGGCGTATTGAGCCCGCCCAGGTGAGCGCCATCGCCAGCCTGGTGGCGTCGTCCGTGCCGGAACTCGATGTGCGCGACGTGACGGTGGTGGATCAGAAGGGGCGCCTGCTGAATACCCGTGATGTGGATGAAGATGTTGTGCTGGCGGGCAAGCAGCTGGAATACACCCAGAAGATTGAGGAGACCCTGCTGAACCGGGTCAACAGCATTCTGCAGCCGGTGGTGGGGCTGGGGAATTATCGTGCCGAGGTTTCGGCGGATGTCGATTTCAATGCCGTTGAGCAGACCAGCGAGTTGTTCAACCCGGATCTCCCGTCGCTGCGCAGTGAGCAGACCGTTGAGGAAAACCGCACCGGATCCCAGGCGGCCGGTGGCGTGCCGGGTGCGCTGTCGAACCAGCCGCCGGGTCCCAGCACCGTGCCGGAGGTGGCCAACGGAGCCGCCGATAATGCAGCCGGCGTAGGACTTTCGGGCAGCAGTCGTCAACAGGCGGTGCGTAATTACGAGCTGGACCGGTCGATCAGTTATACGCGCCAGCAGATGGGGCGTATCAGGCGTTTGACGGTCGCGGTGGTGGTTGATGATATTCCCGCGGCCCGCAATGGCGAGGGCCAGCGCGAGCCCTGGTCCCAGAATGAACTCGAACGGTTGCGTATCCTGGTGCAGGATGCGGTTGGCTTTTCGCCCCAGCGTGGCGACAGTGTAAACGTGATCAACTCTCCCTTTGCCGCTACCGAACCTTTCGTTGAGGTGGCCGACACGCCGCTGTGGCAGCAGGATTGGCTGTGGGATATCGTCAAGCAGGTGATGGCCGCGCTCTTTGTGTTGCTGCTGGTGTTTGGCGTGCTGCGCCCGATCCTGAAAAACCTGGCGGTGCCCGCCAGCGGTGACGACAAGCCGCGGCTTGGCAGCAGTGGCAATGTGGCCGCCGAGCTCGAGGGGCTCGAAAGTTCCGATGTGGCGGATGATCGCGTGACCTTTGGCAGCTCGGAAGAAACCTTTCTGCCGACGCCCAATGAAAGCTTCGAATATCAGATCAATACCATTCGTAGTATGGTGGCCGAGGATCCTGCGCGGGTGGCGCAGGCGGTACGGCAATGGGTAGCGGAACATGAGTGATGAAGCCGGGGGCGGCGCCCTGGATGACATTGAAAAGGCTGCGATTCTGCTGATCAGCCTGGGTGAGGCGGATGCAGCCGAGGTGCTGAAACACCTGGGTCCCAAGGAAGTGCAGCGCATCGGCTATGCCATGACGCGCCTGAACAACGTGCCCCAGTCGCAGGTTGAAGCGGTGGTGTCCGATTTTATGCACGTGGTCAGTGATCAGACGGGCATCGGTATCAACAACGATCGCTATATCCGCGCCATGCTGAACCAGGCGCTGGGCGAGGAAAAGGCCAAGACCCTGATCGATCGCATCCTGATGAGCACCAATACCTCGGGGCTCGATACGTTGCGCTGGATGGAGTCGCGCCAGATTGCCGAAACCATTCGCTTCGAGCACCCGCAGATTCAGGCCGTAGTGGTCGCTTACCTCGACCCGGATCAGGCGGCCCATGTGCTGACCTATTTCGATGATCGGGCACGGCTCGATATTCTGATGCGCGTCTCGGCGCTGGACCAGATACAGCCCCAGGCACTGCAGGAACTGAACGACATGTTCGAAGCCCAGTTTACCGGCCGGGGTGGCTCGAGCAGCCAGACCTCGACCCTGGGTGGGGTCAAGGCGACGGCGAGCATCATGAACTTTATCGACAGCAGCGTGGAGGCCGAGGTCATGGATGGCATCCGCGAGGCCGATGAGGGACTGGCATCGCAGATTGCCGATCTGATGTTCGTGTTCGACAACCTGCAGGACCTGGACGACAAGGGCGTGCAGGTACTGCTGCGCGAAGTGTCCACGGATCTGCTGGTTGTTGCGCTAAAAGGCGCCGATACCGCGCTGCAGGAAAAAATATTCAAGAACATGTCCAAACGGGCTGCCGAACTGCTGCGCGATGACCTTGAGTCCAAGGGTCCGGTCCGTGTCAGTGAAGTGGAAGCCGCGCAGAAAGAAATCCTCACAGTGGCACGTCGCCTGGCCGATGATGGCGAGATCATGCTCGCCGGCAGTGGCGAGGAACTGATCTGAGGCCCTTATGAACTCATCCGACAAAAAGCCGACACGTATCCCCGCCGCCGATGTGGGCCTGGTGCTGCCCTGGCAGTTGCCCCGGGTGCAGGGCTCGCACCTGGTCGCCCTGGTGCAGCGGCAGGATTCGGCGGTAGAGGAGCAGCTGGAGCCTGAGGAGCAGCTGTTTGGCGGCGCCAAGATGACGCTGGCCGAACTGGAGCGCATTACCGATGAGGCGCGCCAGGAAGGGCTGGATGAAGGTTATCGTGAGGGGCTCGACAAGGGGCTGGAAGAGGGGCGGCGCAAGGGGCATGCCGAAGGGCTGCAGCAGGGCAAGGCCGAGATCGACCGTTCCCTCGGGCGCCTGGCGCAGATGCTGGACGAACTGGAGGCGCCGCTGGCGCAGCAAAGTGCGCAGCTGGAACAGTGCCTGCTGGGTCTTGTGAGTAATCTTGCCAGGGCCGTCACCGGGCATGAGCTCACCAGTCAGCCGCAATTGATCCTGCAGGCCGTACAGGACGCACTGGCACAGCTGCCCAGCGAAAGGGGTGCCGTCCGCATCCATGTCAACCCTGAAGATGAAGTGCTGCTGCAGCCGCTGGTGGAGGCGCAGGATGATCGCGAGCTGGTACCCGACGGAAGCATCAGTGCCGGTGGCTGCCTGATTAAAACCGCCAATTGCCAGGTCGACAGTCGCGTCGAGAGCCGCTTTCGTCAGGCCGCCGATCAACTGCTGTCGCGTCTGGCCGAGGCCGGGCGCGATGACAGCACGAACTGACGGATTTTTGACGCCATGTCCCGACTGCTGCAGCGCATGCAACGCCATCTGGACCTTCGATACGCTGCGGTACGCCCGCTGGTGGAAGGCCGCATTACCCGCCTGATCGGTTTGACGCTCGAAGCCGTGGGTCTGCAGGTCGCCATTGGTGATAACTGCGAGATCCAGGTGCGCCCCGGTGTGCGCGTCGAGGCCGAAGTGGTGGGGTTCTCGGGGGACCGCATCTACCTGATGCCGCTGGACAGCATCGACGGCCTGCAGCCGGGGGCGCGTATCACACCCCTGGGCGGGGCGGGGCAGGTGGATGTCGGCGAGGGTCTGCTGGGCCGGGTGCTCAACGGCGTCGGCAAGCCACTGGACGGCAAGGGGCCGGTTGAGGCCACCGCGCGGGTTTCCCTGGCCGGGGAGCTGATCAACCCGCTGGAGCGACACCCGATCGAGCAGACGCTGGATGTGGGTATTCGTGCCATCAACGCCTTGCTTACGGTGGGGCGCGGCCAGCGACTGGGCCTGTTTGCCGGCAGCGGCGTGGGCAAGTCGGTTCTGCTGGGCATGATGACCCGCTATACCGAAGCAGACATTATCGTCGTGGGCCTGATCGGCGAACGCGGCCGCGAAGTAAAGGAATTCATCGAGCACAACCTGGGTGCGGCGGGACTGGCGCGATCGGTGGTGGTGGCGTCCCCCGCTGACGATTCTCCCCTGATGCGCCTGCGCGCCGCGCAGCTGGCGACCCGCATTGCCGAGTATTTCCGCGCCCAGGGGCGCAATGTGCTGTTGCTGATGGATTCCCTCACCCGCTACGCCCAGGCTCAGCGCGAAATCGCCCTGGCCGTGGGGGAGCCGCCGGCGACCAAGGGCTATCCGCCCTCGGTCTTTGCCAAGCTGCCACGCCTGGTAGAGCGGGCCGGCAATGGCGCCAGTGGCGGTGGCTCCATTACCGCCTTTTATACCGTACTGACCGAAGGTGACGATCAGCAGGATCCGGTGGCCGATGCCGCCCGGGCGATTCTGGATGGACACGTGGTGCTGTCACGCCGGCTGGCTGAGCAGGGGCATTATCCGGCCATTGATGTCGAGGCCTCGATCAGCCGGGCGATGCCCGCCATCGTGGGGGAGTCCCACCTGGCGCTGGCCATGCGGTTCAAGCAATTGATGTCGCGTTACCAGCAAAATGAAGACCTGATTACCGTGGGTGCCTACAGCAAGGGCAGCGATGCCGATACGGACTTTGCCATCGAGCGCATGCCGGTGCTGCGCAGCTTTTTGCAGCAGAGCCTGAGCGAGGCCAAGCCGATGGCGCAGTGTATCCAGGAACTGTCGATGGTACTGTCGCCGCCGCCCAAGCCGACCATGGGCAATAAGGCGGCGGTTGCGCCCGTTGCCGGAGTACGGCGATGAAGAAGCGTTCCCAGCGCATGGCGCTGCTGCAGGATCTGGCGCAGCGCAAGAAGCGCCAGGCGGACCAGTTTCTGGCCGACAGCCAGCAACGTGTGGCGCAGGGCGAGGCGACGCTGGTGCAGCTGGAGCAATTCCTCACCGAATACCAGCAGCAATTCCAGCAACAGGGCCAGGCGGGCGTCGCGGTGGGCCAGATGTTGATGGCTCGGGCCTTCGTCGAGAAAATCGAAGCCAGTATTCGCCAGCACCGTGACACGATGAAAACCAACGCCGAGCAGCTGGAGCAGGTCGAGCAGTACTGGCGCCAGATGTATGGTCACCAGTGTGCCATGCAAAACCTGACCGAGCGGGCATTGACGCAGGAGCGGGCAGACGCTGAAAAACAGCTGCAGAAGGAGCTCGACGAGCGCTCGCAGCGCACACGCCCGCCCTTTATCTGACGCGTGCGCTGGTCTGGGCATCATGCTGCTGCCGCCACTGTAATCGTTCGAATGCGTGGCTCTGGCTGACCTTGTGGCAAATCGGCAGGCTGATTGGCCTGCAAACTGCATAGGTCCTGGCAGTTGTTATCAATTTGGAGCTGCCATGGTTGCCCCTCTGTTGTCGGTTACCTCTGCCAGTCGTGTACCCCAATCCGCTGCGCGGCCCGCGGGGATGGTGCCTGCTGCGGGCGCGCAACGTTTTTCTGATGTGCTGGCGGGCGAACGCGTCGGCGGCGAAAGATTGCCGCAGGTCGCTGCAGTGCTGCCGCCTGAGCCAGGAACCGGCAAGAGCCTGCCTGACTCAGCGCGAGCACTCGGCGCGGATCCTGACACTCTGGCGCCAGAGGGGCAGGAGACCCGGGCGGATGTCACCGCTCAGGTAGCGGCCTCAATAGAGGCTCATGTCGAAGTCCGTGCAGAGCTCCATGCAGAGGCCGGGCAAGAGCAGGGCGTACCTTTTGCATCGATGCGCGCCCAGTCGCGTGCCGCTGATGCCAGTGTCGCTAATGCCAGTGCCGCTAATATAAGCGCCGCGGTTGGCGACGTGCGCGAAGGTGCCGTGGCAGCACAGACTTCCCGCACACAGTCCCTTGATGGGAAGTGGTCTTTATCTGAGGCAGAACCGGCGCTCGAGCCTGCCGGCACGTTGTCGCCAGAAGGCCCTGCGTTTCTTCAGCCGCTTGCGCAGAGCGACCGGTCGGTAAGCGCCTCCTTCGATTCGGCGTCGGCAGGGGGGGCAGCACCTGTGCAGATGAACATGGCATCGCCGGCCGCCGAGCCCGCTGATGGGGCGGCTGCGCCGGCTATTGCGCCATTGCCGGCAGCGGTGGTAGCCGCTGGGTCTGGCACAGTTGGACCTGGCGTGGTACTGCCGGCGGGTGCAGGTTTTGATAGCACCGCTGAGGCCTTGGTTGAGACCCCCACAGGCACAGTGCCGGGTTTGGCTGCGAAGCGCCAGGATGCCGCTGGGATGGATGACGGCGCCGCAGTCACCCAGGTGGCTGCAGCCGAGCCGGCACCGCTACCGTCGAATGTTCAATCGCTGATGAACGCGATTCAGCGCGAAGCCGGACAGGCGTTGCCGCCGGCCGTACAGCAGGCACTGGAAGCGCAGCAACGTCGGCTTGATATGACGCCTGCCAATAATGCGGCTGAACCGCGGCCCGTGACGCTGCCGGGGGTGGGGGCTGAGTTGCCGTCCGCGCCCGCGCCCGGGCTTTCCACGGGAATGTCGACCGACGTGGCACTCGAGCAGACCCGAATGCGGCTGAACGGGGTGGATGCACTGACGCGTCCGGCGGGCGGTAGCGATAGCGCGCAGGCGTTGCCGGCGGATGACGGTGTGCTGCAGGCAGCGGTGGGGCGAGGCGCGCTCGAGGGGCTTCGCACCGCAGCGGGGCTGATGCCTGCGCCGGGTCCGGCGCAGTTGCCGGCGATGCCGCCCGGGCTTTCTCCCGGTCTTCCCCAGGGGCTTTCTCAGGGCAATGCGGCCTGGGGGCAGGCTATTTCGGAGCGGGTGCTTTTGATGACGGCGGGCAATATGCAGGTGGCCGAGATTCGACTGGATCCACCCGAACTCGGCACGCTGCACGTGCGCCTGCAGCTGCATCAGGACCAGGCCAGCCTGAGCTTCAGTTCCCCCCATGCCCATGTGAGGGATGCCCTGGAGCAGCAGATGCCGCGCCTGCGCGAGATGCTGGCGGAGCAGGGGCTTAACCTTGAAAACAGCTCGGTAGCCGATGATTCGCAGCGTCGTGATCGTTCTGCGCCTGAATCCGGCAGCGCCGCCGGGCTGATGGCGGAATCGGATGATGATCCGACGCCGGCGGCACCGTCTGTGAGGTCCGCCGGTCGCTCCCTGGTGGATGACTACGCCTGAACCTGCGCAGCGGGCTGAGTCTTTGATAGAGCCTAAAAATCAGTGTGTTATATTAGGCCTCCGGGTAGGTGGAGAGACAGATGGCACAGGATACAGACAGGGTAGACGGGGCGACGGACAAGGCCGCTGGCAAGGCGGGAATCTCCAGACACCTGGTGATGGCCGCGGTCGTGCTGGTTGCATTACTGGTCGGTGGCGGCGGCATGGCGGCATTCTTCATGTTTACCGGTGGCGATGATGCCCAAACCCCTGTCGAGACAGCGCCCGCGGTCAAGGCCAAGGCGCTCTATACCAAGGTCCGCACACTGGAAGGGCAGCCGATGTTTGTCGTGACCCTGGCCTCGCAAGACGGCAAACGACACATGCTGCAAGTCCATATCGAGGCTAAAAGCCGCGACCCGGAAGTGGTAGAGGTGCTGACTCTGCACATGCCCCGGGTTGTCGCCAAACTGAACGAGCTTTTCCGCGCACAGCCTTTTGAATCGTTGCTGACAGTGGGCGGGAAATTGCAGCTCAAGGCGCAAGGGCTTCAGGTGATACAGGAATTCATGCAGGAAAAAATAGGGCGCCCCGGTGTGGAAGCCCTCCTGTTTACCAGCTTTGTCATGCAGTAATGGAATAGGCGGCACGCATGTCGGTTAAAGATCTGCTGTCACAGGATGAAATTGATGCCCTGCTTCACGGCGTGGACGATGGTGACATCGGTACCGGCGACGAAGCAGAGGAGCTCGAGTCCGGTGGTGTAAAGTCCTACGACCTGGCGAACCAGGAACGGATCGTGCGTGGGCGCATGCCGGCGCTGGAGCTGATCAACGAGCGTTTTGCCCGCCATACCCGCCTGACGCTGTTCAACCTGCTGCGCCGTACTGTGGATGTGACGGTCGGTACCGTGCAGGTCATGAAGTACGGCGACTACGTGCATACGCTCTATCTGCCGACCAGCATGAACCTGGTGAAAGCCATGCCGCTCAAGGGTACCGCGCTCTTTATCCTGGATGCCAAGCTGGTCTTTAAACTGGTCGATAACTTCTTTGGCGGTGATGGCCGTCAGGCCAAGATTGAAGGTCGTGATTTTACCCCGACCGAAACCCGGCTGGTACGCAAGGTACTGGACCAGCTATTCGCAGACCTTGCAGAGGCCTGGCGTCCGCTGATGAACCTCCACTTCGAGCACGTCGGGCACGAAATGAATCCGGCCATGGCGAATGTGGTCAGTCCGACCGAGGTGGTGGTGGTCAGTACCTTCCAGGTGGATCTCGAGGGCGGCAGCGGCGAGCTGCAGGTCACCATGCCCTACGCCATGCTGGAGCCGATTCGTGACCTGCTGGTTTCGAGCTATCAGCCCGCCGAGCGCGAAGGGGACGAGCGCTGGATGCAGGCATTGCGCCGTGACATCATGTCGGCCGATGTGGATCTCAACCTGCAGCTGGCCGAGCGGGAAATGACCCTGCGCGATGTGATGGCGCTGGAAGTCGGCGATGTAATCCCGGTGGATATTCCAGAGGAGCTGATTCTGCGCGCCGCCGGAGTACCGACCTTCAGTTGCCGCCTGGGGGTGTCCAGATCCAACCTGGCGGTAAAGATAATTGATCAAGTCAAAACGACGGATTAAGCCCATAAGGGCGCCCGGAATCCGGGTCTGATCCGCAAACTCCATCCACAAGCAAAAAGGCCCCGCCGACGGACCTTGGAGTACAGCTACAGATGAGCGATGTAAAGGAATCGGGCAACGACCCGCAGGGCAAGGGTGACGAGTGGTCGGCCGCCATGGACGAACAGGCGGGTGGAGCCGGGGCGCGGGCGGTTGAACTTGATGAGCTCAAAGACGACTCTACGCCCATCAATGATCCGAAGCTGGATGTGATCCTGGATATACCGGTGACGCTGTCCATGGAAGTGGGCAACACCGAAATTGCCATTCGCAATCTGCTGCAGCTCAGTCAGGGCTCGGTGATCGAGCTGGGTCGCATGGCCGGTGAGCCGCTGGATGTGAAGGTAAACGGCACCCTGATCGCCCATGGCGAGGTGGTGGTTGTGAACGAGCGTTATGGCATTCGCCTGACGGACGTGATCAGCCCGCAAGAACGCATCAAGAAGCTGCGCTAGACCATGCTGCGCATCCTTACACTCCTGTGCGCCTGGCTGTCGGTGCCCGTAGCACGGGGGCAGGCCGCCTCCGACGCGATCGCCGGTGCTGTCCCGGACGTTGCCTCCGGGGCTCAGTCGCCCCTGCAGTCCGTGGGGCGTCCTGCGCTGCAGGATCCGGTGTCCTTTGCCATGCTCGGTCAGCTGCTGATGGGGCTGGTGATTGTCATAGTGGCGATCCTGCTGGTGCTCTGGCTGGTCAAGCGATTTACAGGCCTGGGGGTGCAGGGCCGGCACCTGAAAGTCGTCGCGGCCTTGCCACTGGGTACGCGGGAAAAGGCCGTGCTGATCGAGGTCGGTGGCAAGCAGTTGCTGCTGGGCGTCGCACCCGGCCGGGTTAGCCTGCTGCAGCGCTTTGATGAGCCGGTGGTGGTCAACGACTCGAGTGCTGGTTTTGGCGTAAAACTGCGCGAAGCACTGGAACGCAAGGAGAGTCAATGACCAGGGTGATATCGTTGCCGGCAATGTGGCGACGCAACCGCCTGGCGTGGCTCTGGCCACTGTTGTTGCTGCTGGCGTTGCCCGCAGGCGCGGCCGATGTTGGCATACCGGCGGTGAATATCACCACGGCGGATGATGGCAGCAGCAGCTACAGCGTGACGATTCAGATACTCGCGCTCATGACCATGCTGACGTTCCTGCCGGCACTGGTGATGATGATGACTGCCTTCACCCGCATCATTGTGGTCTTCGCCATTCTGCGTCAGGCGCTGGGGTTGCAGCAGACACCGTCAAACCAGGTGCTGATGGGGCTGGCACTGTTTTTGACCCTGTTCATCATGACGCCGGTAATCGAGCGGGTAAATACGGCGGCCGTGCAGCCCTACCTGAACGAGCAGCTGGCACCCCTGGAGGCGGTACAGGCCGCGGCGGCGCCATTTCGCGATTTCATGACCATGCAAACGCGTGAAAGCGATCTGGAGCTGTTCATGCGGCTGTCCAAGACGCCGCGGGTCAACTCGGTGGAGGAAATACCCTTTACCGTGCTTGTGCCGGCCTTTGTGACCAGTGAGCTGAAAACCGCTTTCCAGATCGGCTTCATGCTGTTCATTCCCTTTCTGGTGATCGATCTGGTGGTGGCCAGCGTGCTCATGGCCATGGGTATGATGATGCTGTCGCCGGTGATTATTTCGCTGCCCTTCAAGATCATGCTGTTTGTGCTGGTCGATGGCTGGGTGATGGTGGTAGGGACACTCGCCACCAGTTTCGGACTCTGACAGTCGGTGGCACCCGCGATGAGCGGGGCCGAGGATAGAGGCAGGAGGATACAATGGCACCGCAACTGATGCTCGACCTCTTCGGCGAGGCGCTTTGGCTGGTGGTTTTGCTGGTGACTGTCATTATTCTGCCCAGCCTGATGGTGGGCTTGGTGGTGTCCATGTTCCAGGCCGCCACCCAGATAAACGAGCAGACGCTCAGCTTTCTGCCGCGTCTGATCATCACGCTCGGCATGGTGATGTGGGCCGGCCCCTGGATCGTAACCCGGCTGCTGGATCATTTTCGCCTGATCTTTGACGCCATCCCCCAGATGATTCAGGTCGGATAATGCCGGGCCCGGGGCGCCGCTGATGTTCGAGATCGGGCTGTTGCAGATCGAGCAATGGGTGGCGGATTTCCTCTGGCCCCTGTTTCGCATTGCCGCGTTCTTTATGGCCATACCGATGATCGGCAGCGGGCTGGTACCGCCGCGAATTCGCCTGGGGCTCGCCCTCGGCGTGACGGTACTGCTGTTGCCGGTGCTGCCCCCCATGCCGTCCTTTGAAGCCTTTTCGGTCGAAAGTTACCTGGTGATTGCGCAGCAAATCCTGATCGGTGCCGCCATGGGGTTCATGGTGCAGTTGATGCTGCAGGTCTTTGTGGTGGGTGGCCAGCTGATATCGACCCAGATGGGACTGGGTTTTGCCTCGGTGTCTGACCCGGTCAACGGTGTGTCGGTGGTGGTGCTGAGCCAGTTTTATCTGCAGCTGGTGATGTTGCTGTTTCTGGCGATGAACGGTCATCTGGTGATGATCGATGCACTGGCGCAGAGTTTTGAGCGTATTCCCGTGGGGCTTGCGGGCCTGAGTCCCGCTGTCTTTTCTGAAATCGTGCGTACCGGTGGCTGGATGTTCGCGGCCGCGCTGTTGATGGCGTTGCCGCCGGTTACTGCCTTGCTGATCATCAACTTCTCCTTTGGCATCATCACCAAGGCTGCGCCACAGCTGAATATATTCGCCGTCGGCTTTCCGTTTACCATGCTCATGGGACTGCTTATCGCCTGGGTCAGCCTGGGAGGTTTTCTCGGGCAGTATCAGCGTATCGCCGAGTATGCGCTGGATCTCATCAGCACGACCTTTCTGGGGGGCGGTTGAGCATGGCTGAAGAAACCGGCCAGGAAAAAACAGAAGACCCCACCCCCAAACGCATCCGTGAGGCGCGGGAGAAAGGGGATGTGCCCCGTTCCAAGGAACTGGGCGCAACCGTGCTGCTGCTGGCAGCGGCGGCCAGTGCGCTGATATTTGGCGATCTTGTCGCCAGCCGCATGCGGGACATGATGGGGGGCAATCTCTCACTGCAGCGCGAGACGCTGTTTGACTCGGCGATGATGGTGGCCTACCTGGCGCGCTCGATGTTCGATGCACTGCTGGCGTTGTCAGGCTTTTTTGCCCTGGTGCTGCTGGCGGCCATCCTTGGTCCCATCGCCCTGGGGGGCTGGAATTTTAGTGGCCAGTCGGTGCAGCCCAAGGGGAGCCGGATCAATCCGCTCTCTGGCCTCAAGCGCATGTTTTCCCTCAAGTCGCTGGTGGAGCTGGTCAAGGCGCTGGCCAAATTCCTGCTGGTGGCCTCCATCGCGATTCTGGTGCTCAAATTCATGCAGCCGCAGCTGCTGGGGCTGGGGGCGCAGGATATTGTTCCGGCCATCAGTGAGGCGGTGAGTATCGTGATCTGGACCTTCCTGCTGATCAGTGCCAGCCTTATTCTGATCTCCCTGCTGGACGTGCCTTTTCAGCTGTATGACTACAGCAAGAAAATGAAAATGACGCTGCAGGAAGTCAAGGACGAGATGAAAAACACCGAGGGCAAGCCCGAGGTGAAAGGCAGGATTCGTCAGCTGCAGCGCGAGATTGCGCAACGCCAGATGATGAGCAAGATACCTGACGCCGATGTTGTCATTACCAACCCGACCCATTATGCGGTGGCGCTGAAGTACGCCCCCGAGTCCGGCCGTGCGCCTGTGGTGCTGGCCAAGGGGGTTGATTTTGTCGCGCTCAAGATCCGCGAGCTGGCGGTGGAGCATGAAGTGCCCATGCTGGCGGCGCCGCCGCTGGCGCGGGCGCTGTACCAGCATGCGGAGCTGGACCAGGAAATTCCCGCCGGCCTGTTCAAGGCAGTAGCCCAGGTACTCGCCTACGTGTATCAGCTGCGCAGCTATCGCAAGCATGAATCTGCGGCACCCATCCAGGTGCGGGATGACGATCTCGATATTCCGGATGATCTGCGTTTTGACGGTTAGCCCCAGGCTAATCCGTTGCAGTGCAAAGCCTGCCTGAGTACTCCGCTCCTGCACGAGCACGTGCAAATCTTCCTGTGCTACGAGCCTGATCCGCGCTGAGTCAGTTAATTGGCTAGCTTATTGCATTACCCATTGCGGTTGGAAATACAGGCGTCAATATTTTGAGTTTTATTTCCATTTAGTCTGAATGCAGCGACATTAGGCCGGGTAGCGGCGGTGTGTGACTGAATATTGACAGGTAGTCGATTGGAACGAACGTTTTTTAGCAACGGCATGCGCAGTCTCGGTCAGGGAAACCTCGGCGTACCGCTGCTGCTGCTGGTGGTTATCGGCATGGTTACGCTGCCGGTCCCGCCGTTCCTGCTGGACGTATTCTTCACGTTCAATATCGCACTGTCGCTGGTTGTGCTGCTGGTGTGTGTCTACGCGCTGCGGCCGCTGGAATTTACCGTATTTCCAACCATCTTGCTGGTGGCGACACTGTTGCGACTGGCACTGAACGTGGCCTCTACCCGTGTGGTGCTGCTGTATGGTCACGAGGGCGGAGACGCGGCCGGCAAGGTCATCGAGGCCTTTGGCCAGGTGGTGATTGGCGGCAACTATGTGGTCGGCATCGTGGTGTTTCTGATTCTGGTCATCATCAACTTTGTGGTGGTGACCAAGGGGGCCGGGCGCATCTCCGAAGTGAGTGCTCGCTTTACGCTTGACGCCATGCCAGGCAAGCAAATGGCGGTGGATGCGGACCTGAACTCAGGCCTGATTACGCAGGAAGAGGCCAAACAGCGCCGGCTGGAAGTGACCCAGGAAGCCGACTTCTACGGTTCCATGGATGGTGCCTCCAAATTTGTTCGTGGCGATGCCGTCGCCGGCATTCTGATCCTGGTGATTAACCTGGTGGGTGGCCTGTCCATCGGTATGCTGCAGCATGGCCTGAGCTTTGACCTGGCCATTCAGTACTACTCGATGCTGACCATTGGTGACGGTCTGGTCGCGCAGATTCCGTCCTTGCTGTTGTCCACCGCCGCGGCGATCACGGTGACGCGACAGAATTCGTCCCAGGATATGGGCAACCAGATTCTGCAGCAGATGTTCTCTGCACCCAGGGCGCTGATTGTCGCGGCCTGTCTGCTGGGCGTGATTGGCATTGTACCGGGTATGCCACATGTCGCTTTTTTGACACTTGCTGCCGCGGCGGGGGGTATTGCCTGGCTTATTCTGCGTAACCAGGCCAGGGTGGCGCAGCAGGCACAATCCGACAAGCAGGAACTGGCGCGTAGCCAGGCGGCAGTCACGGTGGACGATCAGAAGGAGCTGGACTGGGATGATGTCATGCCGGTGGACATGATCGGCCTGGAGGTCGGATACCGCCTGATACCCATGGTCGACAAGCTGCAGGGTGGGCAACTGCTTGGGCGTATCAAGGGGATTCGGCGCAAGCTGTCGCAGGAGCTGGGTTTCCTGGTGCCCTCGGTGCATATCCGCGATAACCTCGATCTGGTGCCGGGCGGTTACCGGATTCTGCTGATGGGAGTCATCGTCGGCGAGGCCGAGGTGTACCCGGACCGTGAGCTGGCGATTAATCCCGGTCAGGTGTTCGGCACCCTTAAGGGGATTGCGGTGACGGATCCTGCATTTGGGCTGGAAGCTGTCTGGATTGAAACCGGACAAAAGGAGCAGGCCCAGTCGCTGGGGTATACGGTGGTCGATGCCAGTACGGTCGTGGCCACGCACCTGAACCAGCTGCTGCAAAATCATGCGCATGAGTTGCTGGGGCATGAAGAGGTGCAGCAGTTGCTGGACATGCTGGGCAAGCACTCGCCCAAGCTGGTGGATGAACTGGTTCCGGCCAAGCTGTCGATCAGTGGGCTGCTGAAGGTGTTGCAGAACCTGCTGATGGAACAGGTTCCGCTGAAGGACTTTCGCAGTATCGCCGAGGCCCTGGCCGAGGCGATTGGGCGCAGCCAGGATCCGATGGCGCTGACCGCCGCGGTACGGGTATCGCTGTCGCGCCTGATTGTGCAGGAAATCAACGGTTATGCCGATGAGCTGCCGGTGATTACGCTCGATCCCAAGCTTGAGCAGATGTTGCTGAACTCGGTGCAGAATCAGAACGGGGGTGAGGGTCTGGTGCTGGAACCCGGCATGGCCGAGCGTTTGCAGCAGTCCCTGGCCTCGACGGCCCAGAACCAGGAAATGGCGGGCAAACCCTCGGTATTGCTGGTGGCGGCGCCGGTACGGCCACTGATGGCGAAGTTCGTACGCTATGGCAACCACCGGATTCACGTGCTCTCCTACCAGGAGATACCGGAAAACAAGAAAGTCACCATCGTGGCGACCGTGGGCGGGCAGGGCGCCTAATGGTGGTAAATGGGCGGTCAGCCTTTGCGGGTAGCGGCCGATATGGCAGTAGAGTGCAATGCAAGGCGGGTCCTGTAGCGCTTAACTTCAGAGGACGACTATGAAAGTAAAACGCATTTTTGCCCCTGACATGCGACAGGCGATGCGACGGGTCCGGGAAGAAATCGGGCCTGATGCGGTCATTGTCTCCAATCACCGAGTGGCGGGCGGTGTTGAAGTGGTTGCTGCCCACGAACAGGAATATGAAGCCGCTCAGGCCGAGTTCAAGCGCCAGAGCCAGGAGCGCCGCCGCCGCGACGATCAGGTGCAGACGCTGACGAGCGCAGGTCGTCAGGGCGGTGCGCTTGAAGATGAAATGCGCAAGGTCAAGGCGCGTATTGCCTCGGCACAGCAGCAGAGCGGTGTCGCAGGTGAGCCGGATATGGGCGTTATGCGCAATCGCCAGATCGGCCAGGATGATGACGAGGATCTGCGTAACATTCTCGAGTCGCTGAAGCAGCGGCAAAAGGCGCGGGCGGCGGTCGTTGCACCGCCCTTTGAGGCCACCTCCTTCGATGCAGATCCCTTTGCAGTCCAGTCCCGGCCTGAGCCTGCGTTTAGATCGGCCGCGCCCGTGCAGCCAGAATCCCAGCTGCGGCCCCAGTCTGCTGCGGCGCCGCTCGAACCGCAGTCTCAACCTGAACAGCACAGGCCTGACGTTGCGCAGGCGCCCCGCGCCGGTGGCGAGAATTCGCAGGATCATCAGCGCATCCTCGGCATGGAGGCGGAAATCCAGCAGCTTAAAGTACTGTTGCAGCAACAGTTGCAGGCCCAGGCCCAAACACAGCCACAGCCACAGCCACAGCCACAGCCACAGCCACAGCCGGCAGCGGCCCGGCCTGTGCCTGCCCAGGCCCGTCTCAGTCGCAGGCTGGACAGCCTCGGCATCGGTGCCCGGGTGGTACGTCACCTGGTCTCGAGCATCGAACAGGACATCGAGCTCGACAAGGCCTGGCGCAGCAGCCTGGCGCGCCTGTCCGATGCAATTCCGGTGGTGGGCGAGGAATTTATCGAGCGCGGTGGCATGGTGGCTTTTGTGGGCCCCACCGGTGTGGGCAAGACCACCACCATTGGCAAGCTTGCGGCCCGTTATGTGCTCAAGTACGGCAGCGCGAGCCTTGCGCTGGTGACGACCGATACCTATCGCATTGCCGCCCATGAACAGCTGCGCACTTTTGGCCGCATTCTGGATGTGCCGGTACGGGTGGTGGACGAAAACCATTCGCTGGATGAAGTACTGCAATCGCTCAAGGGCAAGCGCCTGGTGCTGATCGATACCGCGGGGATGAGTGCGGACGAGCCCCATACGGCGGCCCAGATCGAGCTGTTGCAGGGCGTTTCACTGCGTCTTAAAAAGCTGTTGGTGCTGTCCTGCTCCAGTCAGCGGCGGGTGATCGAGAGCGCCTACAATACCTATCAGCCGCTAGGCCTTAATGGCTGTGTACTGAGCAAACTCGATGAGTCCGGCAGCCTGGGCGAGGCCCTGACGCTGTCCATCGAGAAGCAGCTCCCCATCGCCTATGTGACCGATGGACAGAAAATTCCCGATGATATCGGTGTGGCGCGGCGCCATGACCTGGTGAGCCGGGCGGTTGTGACGGCGCAGAAAGCGCAGGAACGTGAACAGCAGTCGGGCGAAGGTCCGGATCTGGCTTTTATAGGTCGGGCAGGATGACCCAGGGAAGAAGCAGACTATGCACCCAGTAAAAGTAGTTGCTGTCACCGGCGGCAAGGGCGGTGTCGGCAAGACCAACGTTTCGGTGAACCTGTCGCTGGCGCTGGGGCAGATGGGCCGGCGCGTGGTGCTGCTGGATGCGGATCTTGGGCTGGCCAACGTTGACGTGTTGTTGGGGCTCAGGCCCAAGTACAACATTTCCGATGTGCTGGCCGGCGACTGTGCGCTGTCCGATGTGATGCTGCAGGCCGGTGAAAATGTCCGTATCGTGCCGGCGTCCTCGGGCACCCAGTCCATGACCGCGCTGGGCGTTCACGAGCACGCCGAGCTGATTCATGCCTTTACCGATATTGCCGACGAAATCGACGTACTGGTAATCGATACCGCGGCGGGGATCTCCGAATCCGTGGTCAGTTTCCTGCGTGCAGCCCAGGAGGTCCTGATGGTGGTGTGCGACGAGCCCACCTCGATCACCGATGCCTATGCGCTGATCAAGCTGCTCAATCGTGACCACAAGGTTACCCGCTTTCGAGTGCTGGCCAACATGGTGCGTAATGAGTCCGAAGGGCGCAACATGTATAACAAGCTGCTGACGGTGACCGATCGATTCCTGGATGTAACGCTTCAATACGTCGGATCAATCCCTTATGATGAGGCGGTGCGCAAGGCGGTTAAGCGACAAACAGCTGTTTTACAAGCATTTTCCAGCAGCAATGCGGCGCTTGCCTATCGCCAGCTGGCAAACCGGGTCGATGGCTGGCCGGTGATGACAACGCCACGTGGGCACCTGGAATTCTTTGTCGAGCGCCTGGTGCAGGGACGCTAGTTAATAAAGAGGCTCCATGTATAACCAGCTGGAATTTACCTCTAGTCAGGATCTGATCACGCAATACGCGCCGCTGGTTAAGCGTATTGCCTACCATTTGCTCGCTCGCCTTCCGGCGAGTGTCGTGCTGGACGATTTAATACAATCCGGCATGATCGGCCTGCTTGAAGCCTCCCGTAAATACAATCCTTCCAAGGGCGCGAGTTTCGAAACCTACGCCGGTATTCGTATTCGCGGCGCCATTATCGATGAAGTCCGCCGTGGTGACTGGACACCCCGCTCGGTGCACCGCAACAGCCGGCGTGTTTCCGATGCGATCCATCAGCTCGAGGCGCGCCTGGGGCGCGATGTCAGCGATGCAGAAGTGGCCGCCGAGATGGAGCTGAGTCTTGGCGAGTATCACGCACTGCTGCAGGACTCGATGGAAAGCCGCCTGTTCAGTTTCGAAGAGCTGCAAAAACCTGACGACGACAGTGCCGGTGAGCAGTTCGAGGCCGATGATCCGCAGCCGGGGCAGCTGGTTGAAAAAAATGTCTTTAACCAGGCGCTGGCCAAGGCCATCGAAGGGCTGCCAGAGCGTGAACGGCTGGTGCTGGCGCTGTACTATGACGAGCAGCTCAACCTTAAGGAAATTGGCGAGGTGCTGGGCGTCAGCGAGTCCCGGGTCAGCCAGATCCACAGTCAGGCGGCTCATCGCCTGCGTGGCCGGTTGCGGGACTGGCGCTAGAACCTGGGCCTAAGGCCTGAAGCAGATGATGTTGAGCGCGCCTGACGCCATAGCGGCAGGCACATAATGATAACAGGGTGCAGCAGCGACCCAATTGTCCAAGATGGAGTCCAGTCGCATGGATCGCCTTAGTGTTGCAGGATTATTGCTCGCGGTGGCCGCCATTGCGGGCGGCCATTATCTGGACGGTGGGCAGATTCGGCAGCTGCTGAACGGACCGGCGCTGGTCATCGTTGTGGGCGGGACGCTGGCGGCGGCAGCCATCCAGACCCCCAGTAATGAATTTCGCCGCGCGCTCTGGCTGATGCGCTGGCTGGTGCGCGGGCCCACATTTGACTTTGAGGCCGGCATCGAACGCGTCGTCCAGTGGTGCCAGCGTACCCGCAAGCTCGGCCTGCTGGGGCTGGAGGCCGAGATCGAGCTCGAGCAGGATCCGGTTGTGCGTGGCGCCCTGCAGCTGCTGGTGGATGGCAAGGATACCAGCGTCATTCGCGGCATGCTGGAAATACAGCTGGTGTCACAGGAGCAGAGGGACTTGCAGGGCGCCCGCGTGATCGAGAGCATGGGCGGCTATGCACCGACACTCGGGATTCTGGGGGCGGTTATAGGCCTGATCCAGGTCATGAGCAATCTGGCAGACCCGCATGGCCTGGGCGCGGGTATTGCCACCGCCTTTGTCGCCACCATCTATGGCGTGGCCCTGGCCAACCTGTTGCTGATTCCCCTGGCCAACAAGATCAAGAGCCTGGTGCTGGCGCGCTATCGGTATCAGGAAATGATGCTGGAAGGTCTGCTGTCGATTTCCGAAGGGCAGAGTCCGCAGCTCATCCGCCAGCGCATGCAAGGTTACCTGGGGTAGGAGGCACTATGGCGCGTCGGCACCCACCGCTTGATGATACGCGCCAGGATCGCTGGGTGCTGTCCTATGCCGACTTCATCACGCTGCTGCTGGCGTTCTTTATCGTCATGTACGCCATATCCTCGGTGAACGAGGAAAAATACCGCTCCATTTCCGAGGCCCTGTCCGGCGTGTTCGAGGGTACCGGCAAGCCGGCAGGTTCTGCCGCCCAGGCGGCGGGCACAGATTTGGCCATTGGCCGTTCGCCACGTCCGGATGCGCCCGCCATCGAAATTGATCCGGCCGATGAAAAGATCACCGAACAGATGCGCAGTCTGCAGGCGCAGTTAAAGCGCCGCTTTTCGCCCCAGATCGAGGCCGGTAGCATGACGATCGATGGCAATGACCTCTGGCTATCGATCGAACTGCGCGCATCGAACCTGTTTGGCAGCGCCGATGCCTTGCCCGAAATAGAAGCCGATGCGTTGCTGGGGCAGGTTGCCGAACTGCTGCGCGGACTCGAAAACCCGATACATGTCGAAGGCTTTACGGACGACCGGCCAATCGAGACCGACCTGTACCCGTCCAACTGGGAGCTGTCTGCGGCCCGGGCCGCGGCGGTTGTGCGAATTCTTGCGCTCAACGGTGTCAGCCCGCAACGGATGGCGGCGGTCGGCTATGGCGAGTACCAGCCGGCTTACAGCAATCGCACGCAGGAAGGGCGCAGCATGAATCGGCGTGTGTTGATTGTGGTCTCCCGTGACAAGCGGGTGCGTCGGGTGGTGTCATCCTTCGGCAGTCAGCAGATTAGCAACGATACGGTCAGCGAGCTGTTGGAGCCCGAAGAGGCGCCGCCGCTACCGGCCATCGAACAGCTGGAAACCGATAACGGCGGTGTTCTGTTCCGTCGTGCCCGGCAACAGCCGGGTGAGCAGCCCTGAGGGCTCTAGCAGTCTGTCGGACTTAACACTGATCTACTGTGGAAAATCCGATTTTGGCCATTTTAGGTACTCTTTTGTGTTAAATAGAACCACTATTCGCCTCAAAAGAGCTCCAAAACTGCCTCAAAACGGACTTTCCCTCGCTACGACCGGCCAAGCCCGACAGGCTACTAGAACAGGAGTGGTGTAACGTCGTTGTCCGCGCACGAGAGGATCGAGTATCCTTGAACGCTGGCAGGAATACTGGATGGTTCGGGTGACTCAAATAACAATACTCTGGCTGGGTTTTGCACTCTTGTTCCTGGCAGGGGCGGGCGCAGGAACTCTGCTGTACCGGCGCATGCGCTATTACGAGCGCCAGCAAAAGGCGCTGGTTAATGTGCTGCGCGGCGAAATTCGTTCCATGACCAGTGGCTCCATCGGTATGGGGCGCCGCCTGATGGATGCTGAGCGCAGGCTCAACATCACGGTCGAAAAGCAGCAGGAACTGGAAAACCGCGACCCTGGTGTGCTGGCCTACAACCAGGCCGCCCGGCTGATGGAGATGGGCGGTAACGTCGATGATCTGGTGAAAAGCTGTGGTATCGGCCGACCGGAGGCCGAGCTGATGGCGCTGCTGCACCGCGAGCTGCAGTCCACTGAATCCCTGCCGCAGCAGTCACGTTAATATGCGTAGGCGCAGGCCCGCACCGTAGGAGTCGCGCCCCGCGACGAACACCCCGTGACGAAGGGTTGGCACCCCGTGGAACCTGCCATCTACAACCCCTGAAAGCTTCGCTGCGGGACGCAGCTCCTACGATAGGGGAAATGACCACTGGTGAATCGTAATTGGTCAGTCGTGAGTCGTGAGTGATCGGTGATGGATACCTCACCTCACTCGAGGGGTTCGGCCTTGAGCTGGTAGGCAAAGGCAATCACCTCGGCTATCGCCTGGTAAAGTCCCTCGGGTATTTCATCACCCAGCTCCAGTCGCACCAGCACTTCCAGTAACTCCGGATTTTTGTGGATGTGCACCTGGTGTTCTTCGGCCAGGGCGATGATCTGTTCGGCGATAAGACCGCGCCCCCTGGCAAGCACTTGCGGCGCACGCTGCCCCGCGGCATAACCCAGCGCAACGGCACCCTCTTCAGGCTTGATCGGTTTCATGTCGTCATCTTGTCAGGTTTTAAGGTTGATCAACTGGCGGCGGATGCCGTTATCGCGCCGGGGCGCGGTGCCCTGGTGGCAGTCCAGCTCGTCAACAAGGATACCCTGTTGGTTGAGGTTGCTGGCAAATGCCGGCAGGCGCTGTTCGATCAGCTGGGCGGTGTCCGGCTCCGTTGCCCAGAACCGCGCACTCAGGCGGGTATCATCCGCCAGGCGCAACTCTGCTTCCAGTGGTCCCAGCGCCTGCAAATCAAAACTCAGCCTCACCAGCCAGTGGCTGCTGGCCGGGTTATCGCCCTGGCGCGCACGGTGGCGCTTGAGCCTCAGCTCCACGTTTTCCAGGCATTCACCCAGACGTATTGGCAAATCCAGCACCAGGTGACGTTCGCTCGTCCCGTCAGGCAGGTCCTGGCTCTGGCTGGCGCTATGCAGCTGGGCTGTAGTGACACGGGCCATTAAATCCCCCAGCAGCTTGTGCATCTGCTCCCGGGCCTGGGGGGGCAAGGCGTCGGCCAGTTGTTGTAGTTGCCCCATGCTGGCCTTGAGATCAGGGGCAGAGTGCGCGCTGGCAGACGGGATGGCGCCACGGCTCAGCTGGGCTTCGGTAAAGAATCCGCCTTTTTCAACATTGCGGCGCAGGGGTTGGCTGGCGTTGCGCTGACCTGGGGTAATGCCAAACATGTGCAACAGTGACTGCATGATAGGGCCGAGCTGGCGTGTTGCCTGGTTGGCCGGGCCTGGATTTGGCTGTGTCTGCTGCAGTAGCTGATTTAGCACGTCCCCCAGACTCTGCTGGCGGGGCAGGCTGGAGCGCAGTACGCCATCCAGTGATGCCGCCGAGCGGATTTGTGTGGGCGCCGGTGCGGTGGGCGTCGGTGGTTGAGGTAAAAGCGTATTGGGAAACGGGTTGAGCTGGAGCTGCCCGCTGGCGTCGCGGGACAAAACGACACCCGCGCCGGTCGGTAGTGCCTGTTTTACGCCAAGTTCGATCCGTTGTCCGCTGGGGTGCAGCTGCAGTTGCAGCTGGATGCCGCTTGCATTGCTGTGCACCTGCATAACAGTTGCCGTCAGTTGGCTGCCTGCGGGGAGCAGGCGTGCCAACGCCGGTGCGCTGGTCGACGGTTGTATGAGCAGCAGGCTGGGGCCCAAAGTAGGTATCAAAATGGCTCCAAAGCAGGGGTTGAATGCGCGGCGCTTGCACCACAGAATTTGTATATAATGGCGGGCTTTATGCTTGGGGAGTATAGCCCTTTACCCTTTTTGGGGCCTGGTTTGGCTGAGCCTTTGCTGAAAGTTGAGAACCTGTACTCTGGGCGTGACAGAGCGGGTTCTGTTCAAGGGGCTGTCGTTCGAGGCGGGTGCTCGTGAAGTGCTGTATATGCATGGGGGGCAGGCAGGGGAATAGAGTGCTGTCGCCGTTTTGAGGGTCCTGGTTTGGCTGAGCCGTTGCTGAAAGTTGAAAATCTGTACTGTGAGCGTGATGAGCGGGTTCTGTTCGAGGGCCTGTCGTTCGAGGTGGGTGCCGGTGAAGTTTTGCAGATTGAAGGGCAGAACGGCAGTGGCAAGACCACCTTGCTGCGTATCCTCAGCGGCCTGTCACGTAATTACGAAGGTGACCTGTACTGGCGTGGCGAACCCATGGCCGAGGTGGTCGATGAGTACCGCCAGGCGCTGCTGTATTTCGGCCACCTGCCGGGCGTAAAGGCGACGCTGACGCCGCAGGAAAACCTCGGCTGGTATGCTGCGCTGCAGCCCGGTACCGATACGGCGTCGATTGATATGGCGCTGCGCCAGGTGGGCCTGGCCGGTTATGAGGACGTGCCCTGTCACATGTTATCCGCCGGGCAGCACCGCCGAGTGAGTCTGGCCCGGTTGTATCTCAGTCAGGCGCCGTTGTGGATACTGGACGAGCCCTTTACCGCCATCGACAAAAAGGGGGTGGCGCAAAAGGAGCAGCTGATACTGCGCCATGCCGCGGCGGGCGGTACGGTAATCCTTACCACGCACCATGAGTTGCGCCTTGGCGGGCTGCGTCGACTGAATCTGGATCAACTGGCTGGAACTTCATGAGCGAGATAGCGACTAATGAGCCGGCCAGGCGGCGGGGGCCCGGTGCCGCAGGAGTCTTTCGCGCGGCGTTGAAGCGTGATTTGCTGCTGGCGTTTCGCAGCCGAAGCGATCTGGTCAACCCGCTGATCTTTTTTTTGATGGTGGCGACCCTCTTTCCGCTGGGGGTGAGCCCGGAGCCGGGTTTTCTGGCGCAGTTGGCTCCGGGGCTGGTCTGGGTGGCAGCCCTGCTGGCGACATTGCTGTCGATGGACAGCCTGTTCCGGGCCGACTATGAAGACGGCACCCTGGAGCAGGCGCTGCTGAGTCCGCAGCCGTTAATTCTGATTGTGCTGGCGCGCGTGCTGGCACACTGGATAATGACGGGCCTGCCGCTGACGCTGATGGCGCCGCTGCTGGGCGTGATGTTGTTCTTGCCGGCCGAAGGCATGGGCGGGTTGATGCTGAGTTTGCTGCTTGGCACGCCGACGCTGAGCCTGATCGGCGCCATTGGCGCAGCGCTGACGGTTGGGCTGCGCAAGGGCGGGGTACTGATTTCGTTGCTGGTGCTGCCGCTCTATATCCCGGTGCTGATCTTTGGCTCGGGGGCAGTGCAGGCGGCAGTGACGGGATTGCCGCTGGCTGGATATCTGGCGCTGCTGGGCGCCATGCTGGCGCTGGGTGTGGTGCTGGCGCCGCTGGCGATCGGGGCGGCTTTACGAATTTCTGTGAGCGGATAGTTGATTTTATATGGCCAAAAACAAAACCGATAAAAACTGGATGCCGCGCTGGTTCTATCAACTGGCATCACCACGCTGGTGCTATGACATCACCGGCAAGCTGCTGCCCGCCTTTGGCGTACTGGCGCTGGTGTTGTTGCTGGGCGGAACGGTCTGGGCTTTGCTGTTTGCACCGGCGGACTACCAGCAGGGCAACAGTTTCAGAATCATCTATATCCATGTGCCATCGGCAATACTGGCGCAGTCGTGTTACATCATGATGGCGATCGCCGGTGCCATCGGGCTGATCTGGAAGATGAAGGTCGCCGACATGGTGGCCAAGTCCTGCGCCCCGCTGGGAGCGTCCCTGGCCCTGCTGGCCCTGGCCACCGGAGCGATCTGGGGCAAGCCGACCTGGGGGTCCTGGTGGGTCTGGGATGCGCGCCTGACCTCGATGCTGATTCTGCTGTTTCTGTACCTCGGTGTGATGGCGCTGCACTCGGCAATCGAAAATGACACCACGGCGGCGCAATCAACCGCGGTGCTGTCACTGGTGGGGCTGGTGAACATTCCCATCATCAAGTATTCGGTGGAGTGGTGGAACACACTGCACCAGCCCGCCACCTTCAAACTGACCGAAAAGCCGGCCATGCCACCTGAAATGTGGTTGCCGCTGCTGGTTATGGTGGTGGGATTTTACTGTTTCTTTGCGGTGTCGCTGATGTTGCGACTGCGTAACGAAATTCTTCGCCGCGAACGGCGCAGCTCCTGGGTGCAGGCGCTGGCTGAGTCGCGCTGAACTGAGCCCGCCCCGCACAGGCAACGTGGCTTGTGAGGGCGGGCAGACCGAATTTGATTGAAGTTGCTGAGGTGAACGTGAAGTTCGAGAGTATGGCAGATTTCATTGGGATGGGCGGACACGGACTCTATGTCTGGCTGGCCTATGGCATAGCGCTGGCAATCGTGTTGCTCAATGTGGTGCAGCCGCTGCGCCAGACGCGCCAGTTCCTTAACCAGCAGGCGCGCCGCCTGCGCCGAGAAAAGGAGCTGTCATGAACCCCAAACGCAAACGCCGCCTGACCATCGTGCTGGCCATTCTGGTCAGTGTGTCGGTGGCCGTTGGGCTGGCGCTGTTCGCCCTTAAGCAGAACATCAACCTGTTTTACTCGCCGACCCAGATTGTTGCCGGTGAAGCTCCCGAGGGGGCGCGCATACGTGCCGGCGGCATGGTGGTCGAGGGCTCGGTGATCCGTGATACGGAATCGCTGCTGGTGCGCTTTGAGCTGACGGACTTCGCGCAAACCGTTCCGGTCGAATACACCGGAATCCTGCCGGACCTGTTCCGTGAAGGTCAGGGCATTGTGGCCCAGGGCGCGGTGGATGAACGCGGTGTCTTTACCGCAGTCGAAGTGCTGGCCAAGCATGATGAAAACTACATGCCGCCCGAAGTGGCCGAGGCGCTCAAGGCTGCAGGTACATTGCCTACGCCCGAACCCGAGGTGTTTAACAAATGATTCCTGAACTCGGTGAATACGCGCTGATCCTGGCGTTGTGCATGTCTGCGCTGCTGGCGGTGGTTCCGATGGTCGGGGCCAGTACAGGCAATCTGCTGTGGATGGGCTATGCCAGGCCGCTGGCGCGTGGTCTGTTCCTGTTTTTGCTGATCAGCATGCTCTGTCTGGTGTATGCGTTCCTGACCGACGATTTCTCGGTGGCCTATGTGGCGGCCAACTCCAATACCGCCTTGCCTGATCACTACAAGTTCAGTGCCGTCTGGGGAGGGCACGAAGGCTCTCTGTTGCTGTGGGTGCTGATCCTCGGTGGCTGGACCTGGGCTGTGGCCGCCAAGAGTCGCGATCTGCCGCTGGATATTCTCGCGCGGGTACTGGGCGTGATGGGCATGATCGCGGTGGGCTTTATTCTGTTTACGCTGCTGACATCGAGCCCGTTCGAGCGCCTGTTGCCCGGTTTCCCGGCGGAAGGGGGCGACCTTAACCCGCTGTTGCAGGATATCGGCCTGATTATCCATCCGCCGATGCTCTATATGGGCTATGTGGGTTTCTCGGTGGCCTTTGCATTTGCCATCGCGGCGCTGCTGAGTGGCCGGCTGGATGCGGCCTGGGCACGCTGGTCGCGGCCCTGGACCATTCTGGCCTGGGCATTCCTGTCGCTGGGTATCGCGCTGGGCAGCTGGTGGGCCTATTACGAGCTTGGCTGGGGCGGCTGGTGGTTCTGGGATCCGGTGGAAAACGCCTCGTTCATGCCCTGGCTTGTCGGCACGGCCCTGGTACATAGCCTGGCGGTGACCGAAAAGCGCGGCGTTTTCAAAAGCTGGACGGTGCTGCTGGCGATCTTTGCCTTCTCGCTGAGTCTGCTGGGTACCTTCCTGGTGCGCTCCGGCGTGCTGACCTCGGTGCATGCCTTTGCCACGGATCCCGAGCGCGGCTTTTTCGTATTGGCGCTGCTGGGTATCTCCATTGGCGGCTCACTGCTGCTGTACGCTCTGCGGGCAGCCCATGTGAAAAGTGAATCGAGCTTTGCGCTGCTGTCGCGCGAAACCATGCTGCTGGTCAACAACATCGTGCTGGTGGTCGTGTGCCTGATGGTACTGTTGGGGACTCTGTACCCGCTGCTGATCGATGCGCTGGGCATGGGCAAGATTTCAGTCGGGCCTCCGTATTTCAACAGTCTTTTCATCCCGCTGATGTCACTGCTGGTGCTGTTTATGAGTGTCGGCACCGTATCGCGCTGGAAGCAGAGCCGGGTGGGGCAGCTGTCGCTGGTGCTCTGGTTACCGGCGCTGCTGGCGATTCTGTGTGGTATCGCAACGCCCTTGTTGATGGATGGCAAGTTCAATGCAGTGGCTGCCAGCGCGATGGCGCTGGCCTACTGGGTGGCCTTCACTCAGCTGCGTGACCTCTATGCCAAGGTGCGCAGCAAGCGCAATCTGCTGGATGGCCTGCGGGGCCTGTCGCGCAGCTATTGCGGCATGGTGCTGGCCCATGCGGGTATTGCTGCCGTGGTGGTCGGGGTCACCATGGTATCGCTTTACAGCGAAGCGCGGGATCTGCGCATGGCGCCCGGTGACAAGGTCGAGTTTGGTCGATACGCCTTTGTATTCGATGGTGTGCGCGAGCACCAGGGCCCCAACTATGTCTCTGACATGGCGCGCATTCGAGTATTAAAGGATGGCCAGGCATACACCGAGATGTTCCCGGAAAAACGTTTCTACAAGGCGCGGGGCAATGTCATGACCGAGGCGGCCATTGATGCGGGCCTGTTCCGTGACCTCTATGTGGCCATGGGTGAATCCCTGGGGGATGGCGCCTGGGCCATACGCGTGCAGCACAAGCCCTATGTGCGCTGGCTCTGGCTCGGCGGCTTGATGATGACGTTCGGCGGCCTGCTGGCCGCGACCGACCCGCGCTATCGCAAGCAGGCGCGCCGCAAGGCGCCGGCTGCGGCCTGATTTGAAGGACTCTGAACATGCTAAGACGACTGCTGGTTTTTATTCCGCTGCTCATTTTCTTTGTGATGGGCATTTTTCTGTGGCGCGGACTGCAATTGGACCCGGCCGAGCTGCCCTCGGCACTGATCGGCAAGCCGGTGCCGAGTTTCAGTCTCTCTTCTGTGTATGACGAGAACAGATTGCTGAGCGAGCAGGAGCTCAAGGGCAAGCCGGCTTTGCTCAATGTCTGGGCCACCTGGTGCCCGACCTGCAAGCAGGAACACGAGCAGCTCAACCGCATTGCGCAGGAAGAGGGCGTGACCATCTACGGTATCAACTACAAGGATGATCGCGCCAAGGCGCAGGACTGGCTGACCCGCTACGAGGACCCCTATGCCCTGAATATCTACGATGACAAGGGCTCGCTCGGACTGGATCTCGGCGTCTATGGCGCGCCTGAAACCTACATTCTCGACAAGGATGGCATTGTGCGTTACCGCCATGTGGGTGAGGTCAACGAGAAGGTTTGGGGCAAGTTGCGCACGCTGATGCAGGACCTTGACGGGAGCGGCTCATGAGGCAGCTTCTGATCATGCTACTGCTCTGGCTGCCGCTCAGTGCACAGGCGGCCATCGACAGTTTCGAGTTCCGGGATGACGAGGCCCGTGAGCGCTTTCAGCATCTCACCGCAGAACTGCGCTGTCCCAAGTGCCAGAACCAGAATATCGCAGATTCCAATTCGCCCATCGCCCAGGACCTGCGCACCGAAATTCACCGCATGGTGCAGCAGGGGGACTCGGATCAGGACATTATCGACTTCATGGTGGCACGCTACGGCGAGTTTGTACTCTATCGCCCGCGCGTCACTGCGCAGACACTGGCGCTCTGGTATGGCCCCTTTGTGCTGCTGGCGATCGGTGCTGTCGTGGTGCTGGTGATGACGCGCAGGCGCAAGCGGGCCGGTTCCAGCGATGGTGCCGGGAACGGCCCCGCGGACGTGCTCGATCCGTCGCAAGGTTTGTCGGCGGCCGAGCGGCACCGGCTGGATGAATTGCTGAAACAGGACAAGAAATAATGGCGGGTCTGTGGACCGGAATAGCTCTGTTGACACTCTGTGCACTGGGCATTGTGTTGTTGCCGTTGCTGCGCGCGCGCAGATTGCAGCAGCAGGAAGTCGCCGAGGATCGGGATCGACAGAATATCGACATCTATCGTGAGCGCCTGTCTGAACTGGAGCAGGAAGAGGCCCAGGGCAACCTGGCCGCGGCCGAGTTCGAGGAGCTGAAGCTCGAGCTCGAGCGCAGCCTGCTGCAGGACGTGGGCGAGCGCGATGCCACGCTGAAAATGTCGAAAATCGGCGCTCCCCAGGTACTGACAGTCACGGTGATGGCACTGTTGCTGGTGGTCAGTGCACTGGGGCTGTACGCAAAACTTGGCAGTGCACCGCGTCTGGAGCTGGCGCTGGAGCGCCAGGCACAACCAGACCCCTTTGAGGGCCGCACGCCGACGCTGGAAGAGGCGCTGGCGCGCCTGGAGCACGAGCTGGAAGTGACGCCGGAGAATGTCGAAGGCTGGTATTTGCTGGCGACCACCTATGTCGGGGCGGGGCGTTTCGATGAAGGTATTGTGGCGTTCAAGCAGGTGCTGCAGCGACTGCCCAAGGATGCACCCCAGTACACCGGCGTGATGGGACAGTATGCCCAGGCGCTGTATTTTGCCAATGGCGGCAAGATGGATGATGCGGTGCGTACGCAGGTGACTGCAACGCTTGAGCGCGACCCGAACGAGATGACCGCACTGGGGTTGTTGGGCATTGATGCGTTTGAACAGCAGCGTTATGCCCAGGCGATTGAATACTGGTCAAGGGCGCTGGTTAAGGCCGAGCCTGGCGCAGCCGAGTCGCTGAGGTCTGGTATTCGACGTGCGCAGCAGGAGTTGCAGGCGCTGGGCGAACCGGTACCGGACATTGCGGGCTTGGAACCGGTACAAATCCGCCTGGCTGTGAGCCTGGCGCAGGGGCTCGGCAGTACGCTGTCACCGGATCAGGCCGTTTTTGTATTTGCCCGCCCAGTTGGGGGGCGTATGCCACTGGCGGCGGTCAGGCTTAAAGTCTCGGATTTGCCGCTGGAAGTGGTGCTGGATGATACTCTGGCGATGACGCCCCAGGCGCGGCTGTCCGGCGTTGACGAGGTCGAGGTTGGCGCGCGCATTTCCCTGACTGGAACACCGGAGCCCAAGCCGGGTGACCTGTTTGCAATTCTGAGCCCTGTTTCAGTACGTGGACAGACGCAAGCGCTTGATCTGGTTATTGATCAGGTTGTGGAGTAGTCGCCGCTCGGTCTATAGTTGCATCTGTTATGCCGGGGCGCGACGCTGCCCCGGTGGTAAAAGTAGTCGGCGGTCAGAATTCGGATGGGCGCCAGTCAAAAAACTTTGAGATAGCAGCGGATTTATGGAAATCAGTCTCAGAGAGTGGCTCGTCATCGGCGGTGTGGTTGTCATCGTGCTGATCATTTTCGATGGCTGGCGCCGTGTGCGTGGCGGACGTAACAGCTTGCGCATGGATATTGACCGCAAGGCTCGTGATCTGCCGGAGGAAGTGGCGGAACCGGCGAGCAATCCCGAGTTGCCTAACGGGGGTGCCCGGCCCATCAGCGGCGCGGCACCGGAGTTTGTGCCCAAGCGCAAACCGGGCCCAGCCTATGCGGCGAAGATGGTAAGCATGCCCAAAGCGGCGGATGCGCCGACTTCAGAGCCTGCTGAACAGCCGACGCTGCGTACCACCGAGCGTTCGACCGAACGACGCGCCCCTGAACGACATGCATCTGAGCGACGCGCCCCTGAACGAATAGAACCGACGTTCGGCTTCTCTGACGACGTTGAGGAGGTGAGTTCACCGCGCCCGGCTACTGCGCCCCAGGCGCGCCCGGCGGCGCCTCGCGACGCCGCTGTGCAGCCTGATGTCGCAGTCGATGGCCAGCGGGCTAAAACGCCTGAGGCTGAACCTCGCACCGCCGCTGCCCCCGTGGCTGAAGCACCGGCCCGAGCGGTTCAGCGTCCTGTATCGAAGCAGCCTCTGACACCGGTTGCAGAAGCTGACCCACTGTTTGATGATCCTATCGAAGACGACTACCCGTCACCCCGTGGAGCATCTGTTGCAGACGCTGGCGCCAAGCCGGCTGAAGCTGCGCCTGCACAGGAGCCGCCTGCCGAGTCTGCTAAAGAGCCTGCCGCGAAGCGATCCGAACCTGAACCGGGCCGCGCACAGGATGGCTCGGCGCAGAGCACTCAAGACAATTGGCAAGCTAGCACCTTGCAAGCTAACACCTTGCAAGAGACGCCGGGATTCGGGGAAACTGACCCGCTATTCGACGACCTTCCAACACAACCTGCGCTCGATCTTGAGAAACCCATTCCGCTGCTGATGGAGCGTAATCGTCAGCCCAAGCGCGCCAGCGCCGCCGCCGCAACAGCACCCGCCGCTGACAAAAAACGCGCAGACGCGGCACCTGTGGCCGCTGGCGCGAAGGCGAAGGAGAAAGCGGCGCCACAGCCACAGCAGGATCAGCTGTTCGGTACGGCCCAGGAAGCCTCGAGTCCGGCACAGGCCCGGCCTGGCGACAACCCGCCGAACCCGGACAATGTGCTTGTCATTACGGCGGTTTCCACCGCTGCAGAGGGCTTTGCGGGTGGCTTGCTGTACCGGCTCGTGTCTGCCTGTGATCTGCACTTTGGCGACATGGCGATATTCCACCGTCACGAAGATGGCAGCGATTCCGGGCCGGTGCAGTTCAGCATGGCCAATGCCGTCAATCCCGGTACTTTTGATTTGGTAACCATCGATCAAATACGTACACCTGCCGTGACCTTCTTCATGTCCATGGAGGAGCCGCGGGATGTGATGCATGCTTTCGAGTGCATGCTGGCGACGGCCGAGACCCTGGCAGAGCATCTTGATGGCGACCTGCTGGATGAAAACCGCTCGGTGCTGCGCCCGCAGACCAAGGAGCATTATCGCCAGCGCATTCGCGACTTTGAAATGCACAACCGTTCCCGCCGGGGCGGCTCGCGCGCCTGAGCCGGTGCACTGTTTCACTCTTGGTGGTGCTTTAGAACGCGCTCAATTTTTTCGCCAGTCAAGGCGTGAGGCTGAGTCATAGTGGGGCTATGGCGACAACGAACAACGCAGGATGGCGGAAAAAGGGGCCCTTAATAAGGTTCATATAGGGTGCAACAGTACACTAGCTTGCATCTGCAGGGCGGGACTGGGTCCCGCCGCATTCCATTCGCCGCCATTGGCGGCCTTTCCATTCCCAAACTTCTTTCCAGGATGACTCTGATTCCATGTGTTCGGCTGTAACGATTGAACAGGAACTGCGGCAACTGCGTGACGCCCTCAACCATCATAACTATCGCTACTATGTGCTCGATGAGCCGGAAGTGCCGGATGCCGAATACGATCGCCTGTTTCAGCGCCTCAAGGCCCTTGAAGCCGAACATCCTGAGCTGATTAGCCCCAGTTCGCCCACGCAGCGTGTCGGTGCCAGGCCCCTGTCTGCGTTTAGCCAGGTGCAGCACGAAATGCCGATGCTGTCGCTGGACAACGCCTTTAATGCCCAGGAATTGCGTGACTTTGTGCGCCGAGTGCAGGAGCGGCTGAAACTTGCGAGCAGTGATGAGATTGCCTTTGCCTGTGAACCCAAGCTTGATGGCATTGCTGTCAGCGTCTTGTATGAAAATGGCCTGCTGGTGCGGGCCGCGACGCGCGGTGACGGTACCACGGGTGAGGACATTACCCAGAACGTACGTACCCTGCGCAGCGTGCCGCTGCAGCTGAACGATACCGATTGGCCGGCCCGGCTCGAAGTGCGCGGCGAGATCTATATGCCGCGGGCCGGGTTTGATGCGCTGAATGCGCGCCAGCGCGAGCGTGACGAGAAAACATTCGTTAATCCCCGTAATGCCGCCGCCGGCAGCCTGCGCCAGCTGGATGCCCGCATTACGGCCGACCGGCCACTGGAAATGTGCTGCTACAGCACCGGCATCGTATCCGACGACGTTGAGCTTCCCGCCGGCCACGTTGAAACCCTGCAGCTGTTGAATCGCTGGGGCTTTCGAATCAATCCGGAAATGCGGCTGGTGTATGGTGCCCAGGGGTGCCTGGAATATTACGAGGATCTCGCTGCGCGACGCGACAGCCTGAGTTATGACATCGACGGTATTGTCTTCAAGGTGAATGACCGGGCGCAGCAGGCGGAACTGGGCTTTGTGTCGCGGGCGCCACGCTGGGCCATCGCCCACAAGTTTCCGGCCCAGGAAGAAATGACCCGAGTACTGGCGGTGGAGTTTCAGGTGGGGCGCACCGGTGCAGTTACGCCGGTGGCGCGCCTCGAACCGGTGTTTGTCGGCGGTGTGACTGTCAGCAATGCCACTTTGCACAACATGGACGAAATCGCCCGGCTGGATCTTTGTGTCGGCGATACGGTGGTGGTGCGCCGTGCAGGGGATGTCATTCCCCAGGTGGTCAAGGTCGTCACCGAGCGCAGAACGGGCTCGGAGACGCCGGTAGAGGTTCCGCAGGCCTGTCCGGTGTGTGGTTCCGATATCGAGCGCAGCCAGCTGGTACGACGGGTCAAGGGACGGGAGGAAATCAGCGAGGGCGCTGCGTATCGCTGCGTCGGGCGCCTGGCCTGCCGGGCCCAGCTGACCCAGGCAATTATTCATTTTGTCTCGCGCCGCGCCATGGATATAGATGGCCTGGGCGAAAAGAGCGTTGAGCAGCTGGTGGAGCGCGAACTGGTGCGCTCGCCGGCCGATCTATACCGGCTGCGCATCAGTGACTTCATGACGCTGGAGGGCTTTGCTGAAGTCTCCTCGGCGAACCTGTACCATTCGATCCAGGCCAGCAAGGTGGTGCCACTGCCGCGCTTCATTTATGCGCTGGGGATTCCCGAGGTGGGCGAGGGTACCGCCCGTGTACTGGCGCAGAACCTGGGCAGCCTGGAGCGCATAAGCGCGGCGTTGCCGCTGTTGCTGACCTGGCTGCCTGAAATCGGGCTTGAAGTGGCACACGAGATTTCCAGCTTCTTCCTCGATGAGCACAATCGCCAGGTGATCAGCGAGCTGAACGAGCTCGGCGTTGTGCCGCAGTCCAATGGCGAGGTCTTCGCGGCATTGCGTGGCAGCGTGACCCTGGCTGACGTGCTGGTCAAACTGAATATTCCGGCGGTGGCCAAAACCGGGGCCGAGCATTTGGCCCGCCATTTTGACTCTCTGCAGGCGCTGCTGGATGCGGACGATGCCCAGCTTGAGGCAGTGCCCAAGCTATCGAAAGCGGCGCGCCTCAACCTGCGCCACAAGCTGCAGGACGAGGCCTGGTGCGAACAGGCCCGGGCACTGGAGGCGCAGCTGCTGGAATTCGGCATGCACTGGACCTGCGAGTCCGAGACGAGCGGTGACGATGCACGCCAGGCTGAACCGCTTGCCGGTCAAACCTGGGTGCTGACAGGCACACTGGAACTCATGACCCGGGATGAGGCCAAGGCACATTTGCAATCGCTCGGCGCCAAGGTGTCGGGCAGCGTATCCGGAAAAACCGACTGTGTGGTTGCAGGTCCTGGGGCTGGCTCCAAGCTGGCTAAGGCGCAGTCACTGGCGGTCAAGGTGATTGATGAAGGAGAATTCGTTGAACAGCTCCAACACTATGGCATTACCCGTTAAGCGTCTGGCCAGACTCTTGCCCGTCGTCTGGCTGGCCGGTTGCTCATCCATTACGCCAACCTGGCTTGGCGGTTCGCAGGACAGCACGACGGCTGCCGCTGTCGAATCGCCGGCGCCTGCAACCTGTAGGCTGCTTGAACGCCAGGGCCGCCTGCGAGTGGCCTTGCAGGACGCCCGGGGAAAATGGGGGCTGGAGCCCGCGGTGGCGATGGCATTGCTGGAGCCGCCGCTGGGGGGAGAGCACAAGCGTCATGTGCTGCCCTATGGCAATGCCTGGGACGAGTACCGCATCGCGCAGAGCAACTGGTCGGCGACAACCGATAACATCGACGATGCGGTGGATTTCCTCGGCTGGGGGGGGGAGCGCAACCGCCAGATGCTGCAGCTGGACATAGCCCAGGTGGATGCGCTCTATCTGGCCTACCGGCTCGGGCCCGGCGCCTACAGCCAGGGCGTGCATCGCGGTATCTGGATCGAGAAGGAAGCCGAGCGCGTGGCTGAGCGGGCTGCACGCTATAGCAACGAACTGCAGCAATGCCCCGAGCTGGTGGAGCCCAGCCGCTTTGAATGGCAGCGACTCTGGAGCTGGTGGTGATTATTCCCCATGGCGAGCTCTCGCCCGATACGCTGGATAACCTGATCAGCGAATTTGTCACCCGTGACGGCACCGATTACGGCGAGCACGAAACGCCGCTGGAGAGCCGGATCAGGCAGGTACGCCACCTGCTGCAATGCGGCCAGGTGGTTATACTGTTCAGTGAAAGTACAGGGCAGTGCAATATAGTGGCAAAAGACCAGCTGGAAAAATAATCCTGCGCTGTGGTCAAAACCATACACCAGGCCATGATCATCAGGCCTGGTGGCCCTGTTAGTCCCTTGTAACCCGCAACCGGAGGCGCTATGGATCAGCTCGAGCAAATCACCCAAATGATTGCCCTGTCCATGGGCCTGGCCTGGGCCAGTGGCATCAATCTGTACGCGACCCTCCTGATGCTGGGTCTGTTGTCCAATACGGGCAATATCGTGCTGCCCCCGGGGCTTGAAGTGGTGGGGGATCCCCTGGTGCTGATGGCGGCGGGCCTCATGTACTGTGTCGAGTTCTTTGCCGACAAGATACCCGGCGTTGATACCGGCTGGGATACCCTGCATACCTTTATCCGTATACCGGCGGGTGCTGCGCTGGCCGCCGGGGCCGTGGGTGAAATAGGCCTGCCGGTGGAGCTGGCCGCGGCCATTGTCGGTGGCACGCTGGCCACGGCGACCCATGCCGCCAAGGCGGGTAGCCGGGTTCTGATCAATACCTCGCCCGAACCCTTCAGTAACTGGACGGCCTCCATTACCGAAGATGTGATGGTCATTGGTGGTGTCTGGGCCGCGCTGTACAATCCCTGGCTGTTCCTGGCCGGTCTCATGGTATTCGTGCTGCTGCTGGTGTGGCTGCTGCCCAAGGTATGGCGCGGCGTGAAGCGCGTGTTTCGTTTTCTGGCCCGGCTGTTTGGTGGCGGGGACGATGAAGCGCCGCCACTGCCCTCGAACCGGGCCTTGCCGCACGAGCGCACCCGCCACTGAATCCGGGGAAAGGGGCAAGGCCGCCGAGCAGGAGGTTAAAGAGCCGTGATTCGTCATTCGTAGCGAGCATCAGACCTGCCCCGTTGAACTGTTCTCCACAGCTATGCTGCGGATGTTGGAATTCGCTACGCTCATTACCAACCTACGGCGTGCAGCCCGTAGCCTGGAATGAGCCTGCGAATTCCGGGAAATGAGCCCCAAGCGAGTTTCGAGGATATGCGTGCAAATATCGGGGAACAGGGGGAAACCTGCGGCGTTTGAGCAGGCGATCATCTTTTCACCATTCACCATTCACCATTCACCATTCACCTCGCCCCTTCTTGCACTTAATAATCAGGCCCATCGTTCGATATGGGCGCCACTGATCAGCAAGCGCAGCAGGTCGGTGCGCGTGACTATTCCGACCAGCGCATCCTCTTCATCAACAATGGGCATTGCACCCAGATCAAACTCGACAAAGCTGGCTGCCAGGTGAGAGGCATCGGTTTGCGGTGATGCTGCAAGCAGGTGGCGGCTGTGAATGGCGGCAACAGGGCTTTGCGCAGGCAGTGCGCTCTGGTGCAGATCCCGGGCACTGAGCATGGCGAGCGGGCGGGCCTGTGGCGAGACAATCACCAGGTGTTCGATGTGCAGATGCCGCATGCGTTCGCGGGCATCCCTGATGGTTGTCTCAGGGCTGATGGACTCGACCGGGCTGGTCATGATCTGTGCTGCGAGCAGCTGGGGGGCGCCGCGCTTTTCCAGAACCTCTTCGCTGGCTTCGTAGGCGCGCTGGGCCGGTTGTTGCCGAGCTGTCTTTTTATGCTGGGGTTCGTGTGGCAGCGAAAATCGCTCCGCTTCGGTTTCAATGCGCTGCTCTTCGCTGGCGGCGGGGTGCAGTGCCTTGACCGGCTGAAGAATGTCAACGCCGCCGGGCTTGAACAGGGCCCGAACAGGGGTCTGTATCCTGTAACCCTGATCGTAGATGACAAGTGCCATAGTGCCTCCTCGAGGTAGCCGCAGTGTGGGTGGGAGCCCGGTCCCCGGGCGAAGGATGTGCGGGATTACCGATTCGCCCACAGAGTGGGCTCCCGCCACATCACTCACACCACTCACCACTTTCCCACTATATCGACCCGCGGATCAGATTCTTGATGATAAAGCGGGCCGGACTCGCGGAGTGGGCTCCCACCACATCACGCACCAGTCACCACTTTCCCACTATACCGACCCGCGGATCAGGTTCTTGATGATAAAGCGGGCCGGACTCGCGGAGTGGGTGGGAGCCCGGTCTCCGGGCGAATGAGGTGCGGGGTTACCGATTCGCCCACAGAGTAGGCTTCCACCACACCACGCACCAGTCACTACTTTCCCACTATACCGACCCGCGGATCAGATTCTTGACGATAAAGCGGGCCGGACTCGCGGAGTGGGCTCCCACCACATCACGCACCAGTCACCACTTTTCCACTATACCGACCCGCGGACCAGATTCTTGATGATAAAGCGGGCTGGACTCGCGGAGTGGGTGGGAGCCCGGTCTCCGGGCGAAGGATGTGCGGGGTTAACGATTCGCCCACAGAGTGGGCTCCCGCCACATCACTCACCACTTTCCCACTATATCGACCCGCGGATCAGATTCTTGATGATAAAGCGGGCCGGACTCAGCGCTTCGGTAAGCGTGCGCCCCAGTGGCAGCGGCTCATTGCAGATCAGGCCGGCCAGGAGTTCCGCGCCCAGCGGGCAGGTGAGCAGTCCCTTGGAGCCATGGCCGACACTGACATAGAGTCCGGGGTAATGTGAGGGTTCCGTATTGAAAGACCAGTTCCGATCCTGACGCAGGCGGGCGTAGTCAGTGGCAAAGCGTTCTGCATTTGGCGCCGGGCCAATGATGGGCAGATAGTCCGGTGTCGAGCAGCGAAATGCGACACGGCCTTGCAGCGGCTGTTGAGCCAGTGCGGCACCGAGCGATGGCAGGGTTCTGCTCAGGGTGTCGAGGTTGTTCTGGTGATCCTGTGCGCGAATTTCGGTGTCTGCGTCGTGCAGATCAAAAGTTGCGCCGAAACAGTAGGTTCCCCCCATGGGCGGCGGGATGTAGCCATCACCGCAGACGACTGTGCGCAACGGCGCTTGTGCCGCTGGCACCGGGGCTTCGCTGACCTGGCCGCGAATAGCCTTGAGCGGCAGGTGCGTCAGCGGCTCCAGGGTTTGGGCGGCACCGGCAGTCGCGACGATCACGACGGCGGCCTGGTGCCGTTCGCCGCTATCGCAGCGGGCCTGCCAGCATTGCGTATCCGTTTGAAAGTCCAGTGCCTCTACGCTTGTGTTCGTTCGCAGGCTGATCAGAGGATGTTGTAACAGCGCCTGGCACAGGTCCACCGGTGATACCCAGCCGGCCTGGGGAAAGAACAGCCCGGTGTGAGGGGTGTCGCATCCCGCCAGGCGGCTCGCCTGGATAGCATCCACCGCCTGTACCAGGGCTTCAGGATAGGCGCCGGCATCGAGCAGCTGCTGTTGCCGGGCGGCCTCCTTGTCGCTCTGAGCCAGTTGCAGCAGCCCGCAGGCCTGCCAGGCCTGTTGCGACAGCAGCCCCTGTGCGCTGAGGTGTCGCAGCAGGTGGCGGCTGTATTCAAGCCCGGTACTGTGCAGCAGCCCCTGTTTGGTAGGGTGAATCGGCAGTTTGGCGTAGAGCGCCCCCTGGCGATTGCCCGAACCGGCGCCGGCCGGTTGCCCGCTACGCTCCAGCACCGTGACCGCAATGCCCCGGCGGGCCAGCGCATAGGCGGCGCAGCAGCCGGCAAGCCCAGCACCCAGGATGAGCACCGAGTCGGGCCGCGGGCGGGGGCTGGGTGCATCAAACCAGGGGTGGCTTGAGATACCTGCCCGGGGCCCGAGATAGGTGCCGGTGAGCATTTCGCGCTTGGCGCCAAAGCCGCTGGCCCGGGTCAGTTCAAAGCCCGCGTTGGCAAGGCCGTCACGTACGGTGCGCGCCGCGCTGAAGGTGGCGAGCGTCGTGGCGTGGGGTGTCGAGGAGTGGCTCAGGCGTGCCACCTGTGCAAAAAGTTCGGCAGACCACAGCGCCGGGTTCTTTGCCGGCGAGAATCCATCGAGATACCAGGCATCCACCGTGCCTTCGAGCTCGGCGTAGCCCTGGGCGGCATCTGCGAATATCAGCGTAAGGCTGATGCGGCCGTTGTCGAACTCCAGCCGGTGAAACCCCTCCAGCAGGGGCGGGTACTGCGCCTGCAGCTGACGGGCCCCCGCCGAAAACTCGGGCCAGTGCGCCAGGCTGCGGGCCAGGTCCTGCGCGTTGAGCGGGTATTTCTCCACCGAGATGTAATTCAGCCGGGCATTGTCGGGTGCACGCTGTAACCAGAGTTCGCGCGTGACAAGAAAATTGAGCCCGGTGCCAAAGCCGGTTTCGGCAATGCTGAAGTGGGGCTGATCGAGCGCCGCGAAACGTGTGGCCAGCCGATTGCCCTCGAGGAATACGTGTCTGGCTTCGGCAGGCCCGCCGTCGGTGTTGAAATACACATCATCAAAGCGGGCGGATAGCGCAGTGTTGTGTTTCCAGTCGATGACAGCGTGTTGAATCTTGCTCACAGGCGCATTGAATCCGTTGGTTTTTTCGCTAACGTTTGCGGGGATTAGCGGGCGCAGGTTTAGCATTAACCCACGGCTACCCGCAATCCGCATGTGGCTGTTATGATACCTGCTTTGCGAGATTCCGAGCACAAGGGCGTGAAGAATGTTGGACCTGAATAACGTCAGGATCTGCGTGTTGGGTCTGGGGTACGTAGGGTTGCCGCTGGCGGTCGAGTTCGGCAAGCAGTTTGACACCATCGGTTTTGATATCAACCGGGGGCGAGTCGAGGAGCTCAAGGGCGGGCAGGACAGCACCCTGGAAGTTGAGCCCGAGGAACTGCGCTCGTCGAACAGGCTTGGCTTCAGCGCTGACCTTGCGGATGTGGCGCAGTGCAATGTCTTTATTGTCACCGTGCCGACACCCGTGGATGAGAACAAGCAGCCGGACCTGTCGCCTTTGCGCAAGTCGAGCCAGGCCATCGGCTCTGTCCTCAAGCCTGGCTCTATCGTCATTTACGAGTCCACTGTCTACCCGGGTGCGACCGAAGAGGTCTGTGTGCCTGAGCTGGAATCGGCCTCCGGCATGACCTTCAACAAGGACTTCTTTGTCGGCTACAGCCCCGAGCGCATCAACCCGGGGGACAAGCTGCACCGCCTGCCGAGCATCGTGAAAGTCACCGCCGGCTCTACGCCTGCGGTCGCCGAGTTTGTCGATAGCCTGTATCGCAGCGTGATCACCGCCGGTACTCACAAGGCAAGCAGTATCAAGGTGGCCGAGGCCTCCAAGGTGATCGAAAATACCCAGCGCGACCTGAACATTGCCCTGGTCAACGAGCTGGCCATTATCTTCGGCAAGCTGGGCATTGACACGACCCAGGTGCTGGAAGCCGCCGGCACCAAATGGAACTTTCTGCCGTTCCGGCCGGGGCTGGTGGGGGGGCACTGCATTGGCGTGGACCCCTACTACCTGGCCCACAAGGCCCAGGCGGCCGGCTACTTTCCCGATGTTATCCTGGCGGGCCGGCGCATCAATGATGGCATGGGCCTGCACGTGGCCGAAGAAGTGGTGAAGCTGATGATCCGGCGCCGGGTGCATGTGGCGGATGCGCGGATCCTGATTCTGGGGCTGTCGTTCAAGGAGAACTGCCCCGATATCCGCAATACCAAGGTCATTGACGTGGTGCGTGAACTGGAAACCTATGGCGCCCGTGTCGAGGTACATGATCCCTGGGTCTCCGCCCGCGAGGCGCATGATGAATACGGCCTCGATCTGCTTGAGACCCTGGAACCGGGCCAGTTCGATGCCGTGGTGCTGGCCGTGGCGCACCGGCAGTTCCAGGAAATGGGCGCCGAGCGCATCCGTGACCTGTGCAAGGACCGGGAGCACAGTGTATTGTTTGACGTGAAAGGCATGCTGGCGCTGGATCAGGTGGATAAACGCCTGTAGTTATGCGGGTGGATAGCTTTTGGCGATCCGCTCATACTCAAGCTGGAAACAAACTCGACAATTGATTCCGGCTGTTCGGCGCGGCCGAAACGGAATCTGAATGCGGAGAGCGCAATGGCTGTAAAGCGCGCCTGGTATCTGTTGCAAACCAAGCCCCGGCAGGACGCCCGGGCGCTGGAAAATCTGGAGTTCCAGGGCTTCGACTGCTTTGCGCCTTTCATAACCGTTGAGCGTATTCGTGCCGGCAAACGGTGCGAGGTATCTGAACCCCTTTTCCCCGGTTATCTGTTTATCTACCTGGACAAGGTAGCCGACAACTGGCGCCCGATTCGCTCCACCCGTGGTGTCAGTCGCCTGGTGACATTCAACGATACCCCGCTGCCCATCGCCCACGACATTGTCGACCAGTTGCGCAAACGCGTGGCCGGAGAGAAAGAGCAGCCCGCTGAAACCGCACTGAAGCCCGGTGACCCGGTGCGCATTTCCGACGGTGCCTTTGCCGAACTCGATGCCCTGTTCGAATGCTACGACGGCACCGAGCGGGTGGTGATACTGCTAAACCTGATGCAAAGGACCCAGCGACTGGTCATGCCGCTGGCCAACATTCGCCAGGCCTGAGACTGCCCGCGGGCAGCACTTGGCCAGGCCGCGTTCTCGGGAAATTGACGGTCAATCTCGGGGCGGTAGCGTGCTTGGAGCTAACAATAGTGACTATCCTGCGGTTGTGGAACGCTTGATCAACTCAGGGCTCGATACACGCACACTACGGTATCTGGATCTTCGTGCAGGAAAACCACAGTCGCTCCCATAAGGGCGTGCTGTGCGGGCTGCATTCCCAGATTGAGCGACCGCAGTGCAAGCTGGTAGGTGTCACCGAGGGTGATGTTGCGTTGGAACGTCCTGACTCGCCGATCCTCGCAAGTATCGGCGTGTATCCCAGTTAAGCCAAAAAGCAAATGCTATGGGTGCCGCCAGGCTTTTCGCACGGGTTTTATGCGACGTCCGATATTGCAAAGTTTCAGTACGGGTTTACGGATTATTATGCGCCGCAGTTCGAGCGGATGCTGAGATGTGATGACCCGAAATTTGGATCGATTGGCTCACCAAACGCAGCGACATGCTGATTTTGAAAAGAGCAGCGAAGCCCCTATGTTGTAGAGAGTTGAAGTAAGCTTGGTGATATCGGCTTAAAACGCCAGCTTCTTAGATCCAGGATCGAATCGACAAAAGACTGAAACAAATGAACGCCAATAACGTAGGAGAGGCGCCTCGCCGCGAATCACATAATGCCGCGAGTGCGCTTCGCACCTACGATCATAAGTGCCAATTCGCTTTTCGACAGATTTTCAGAGCTTAGACTTAATGTTATCGAGCCTTAAAGAACTCTATTCCCTGCTTACCCGCGAACAGCGCAAGAAGCTGTTGCGCCTTCAGCTGCTGGTGATCCTGATGTCCTTCGCCGAGATTGCCGGCGTGGTCTCGATCGGGCCCTTTATGGCGCTGGTAGGGGATATTGACCAGCTGCAGGGCGAAGGGCTGGTGGCGGAGCTGTTCCGTGCCACGGGCCTCAGCGATCCAAGAGATTTTCTGTTTTGGCTCGGTATCGGCGTACTGGCCGTGCTCAGCGTTGCCGGCCTTATCTCGATGTTCACGATCTGGCGCCTGTTGCTTTATGGCGCAAGGGTCGGTGCCGAGCTGAGCAACCGGCTGTACCGCCATTATATGCACCAGCCCTGGCTGTTCCATACAACGAATAACAGCAGCCAGCTTACCAACCAGATCGCGCAGGAGTGTCTGCGCGTCACCAATACCATCATTAGCCCGCTGATGCAGATGAACGCCAAGCTGGCGATGGCGCTCTTGATGGCAATGGCCTTGTTCATCTACAACCCTCTGGTGGCGATCGCCGGCCTGCTGATTTTCTGTTCCGCCTACCTGCTGCTCTACCGCACGGTGCGCCGGCGCCTGATGGCGAACGGCAATTCCGTGACGCAGTCACAGCGCGAACGCTTCAAGTTCATGAGCGAAGGCTTTGGCGGTATCAAGGATGTGCTGTTGCTGGGGCGGCAGGATATCTTTACTGAGGGGTTCGACGAGGCCAGTATTCGCTTCGCACGCGCCCAGGGGACCACCCAGGCCATGGGGTTGGTGCCGCGTTACGCCATGGAACTTGTCGCCTTCGCCAGCGTGATCCTGCTGGTGCTTTATCTGCTGTCCGCCTATCAGGGCGATCTTGGCACCATCCTGCCGTTGCTGTCCGTTTATGCGCTGGCGGGGTTCAAGATCCTGCCTGCGCTACAGCAGGTATACAGCAGCGTATCCCAGATCCGTGGCAACCTGGCAGCCTTCGAGGTACTGCGGGACGACCTGCGGAGCAGCGCCTTTTCGAACAGGAGATTGGCAACAGCCGATCGACCGGCGGATACGGATTCTTGGGTCCCAAAACACTCCCTTCAGTTGAAGGATGTAACCTTTACCTACCCCGGAAAGCAGGAACCCGCGTTGAACGGGCTGAGCATTGAGATTCCCGTCAACCAGGTGATAGGCCTCGTCGGGGCGTCCGGCTCGGGCAAGTCGACAGCGATAGACCTGCTGCTGGGATTGGTCGAACCGCAAAGAGGTAACCTTTTGATCGATGGAAAGCCGGTTACTGCCTCTAACCTGCGCAGCTGGCAAAACGCCCTAGGTTTCGTGCCCCAGTCGATTTTCCTTGCAGAAAGTAGCATTAGGGAGAATATCGCTTTCGGTTTGCCGTCGGAGCTGATCGACGAGGAGCGCGTCCATCGTGCGGCCAGCATGGCGCATCTGGACGAACTGCTCTCAGCGTTGCCGGATGGAATGAATACTTGCGTAGGTGAAAGGGGCGTGCAACTTTCGGGAGGGCAAAGGCAGCGCATCGGCATCGCCCGCGCCCTCTATCATGATGCCGACGTATTAATAATGGACGAGGCGACCAGTGCGCTGGACGGCATTACCGAAAAAATGATCATGGAGGCGATTAATGATTTTTCGGGTAAAAAAACAATTATAATTGTGGCGCATCGGCTTTCTACATTAAGAATATGTGATGACATTTATATTTTTTCCTATGGGAAGGTTATAGGTAAAGGTTGTTATAATGAGTTGGCTGGTAAACATAAGGTTTTTCAAGGGATGATGTGATTTAATCAAACTTTAATTTTTATCTGTTCAAGGTTTTTGTATTTATGTTTATATTTGATGGGTGTCATTTTTTTTGATTGAAAAAAGATATAAGATAACTTTTTTAGGGACCGGGATTTGGCCGAAGCGGTTAGCTGATCTGGTTAATACACACTCCGATAATAATTCCTATGCAGTTGGTGTTAATCTACGTAAGTCTTTGAAAAGTGTTTTTTGTGCCCTTAATGAGTGTGCTACTTCTGATGCTGTTGTGAGAGTTGGTTTTAGGCCTGGAATGATTCATTGGGGAGGTCGGTTATTCGATTGCTTCTTTGAACTGTTTGAAAGATTTAAGCCCGGGGCTAGATTTGTTTATTATTGGATTGGTAGTGATGTCTATTATCAGAAAAGGGATGTATTGAAAGGTAATATTACTAGGAATTTTTATAGGGCGTTAAATAAGAAGCACCTTTCCGGAGCGGGGTGGTTTGTTGGTGAGTTGAGAGAAGTTGGCATAGAACCTCTCGTGGCTACGTTTCCATTGGAGTTGCCGGTAATTAAAAGTTATAAAAGTTCTAAAACTTTAAGAGTCTTAACGTACATACCAGATGATAGATATAAATTTTATAGTGGTGATTTAATAAGAGATTTGGCGGTTGAATTTTCATCAGTTAGATTCGATGTTATTGGGGGGGAAGGTTCTTGGCTAAGGGATAAGCCTATTAACATGAAGTTTCATGGGTGGGTGGAGGATATAAGTCAGTTTCTTGTCTATAGGCCGATTCTGCTTAGACTGGTTAAGCATGATGCAATCGGTGGTACTGTTAGAGAAGCCTTATGTGCTGGATGTCATGTGGTTTATACGTATCGATTACCACATACATATTACGTAAATTATGGTGATTTTGAAGGAGCCGCATCCGCATTGAATGAGATATTTAATAATTCTAAAGATGTTGGGTTTCTTCATAATAAGGGTGCTAAGGATTTTGCGTTACATGAATGGGATGCTAGAACATTAACATTAAATTTAATTTCCAAAATTATGGGTAAGTAACTTTATTTATAAGGTTAGCCTTTATTTAAAATACAAAAGATAACCATATATGAATATCACGCATGTAACAACGGTGCACCCTCGCTACGATAGTAGAATATTTTTTAAACAATGTATTTCTCTGTCTAAGTTTAGTGGCTGCAATGTTGATCTTATCGTAGCGGATGGAAAAGGGAATGAGTTAAAGAGTGGTGTTAATATTTATGATCTCGGTAAGCCCAAGTGTGGCCGTCTAGGTAGATTTTTTTTAGGGTACATTCGGTTATGGTCTTTTTTAAAAAAAAGAAAATGCAATGTATTGCATTTTCATGATCCGGAGTTGATATTTTTTTTCTATATATATTCATTTTTCCATGAAAATATTATTTTTGATATGCATGAGAATGTTCCTAAACAAATCTATCAAAAAACATGGATTTATGCATTTTTTAGAAAGGTTGTATCTTTTTTTTATCGTGTTTTTGAAAGGGTTTTTTTAAAGAGATTTTCTATTGTTTTTGCAGAGAGTTCTTATGAGGCTGATTATTCTTGGTTGACTATAAATGCTCGTTCAGTAGTCGTTCAGAATATGCCTATATTGGAATTAATTCCAAGGTCAAATAATTCTTCGTCTATTATAGTTGGTTATATTGGAGGGGTGACAAAGGAAAGAGGAATATTGAGAATCGTAGAATCAATAAATATGTTAAGAGAGCGAGGTTATAATATTAGTTTTTTATGTATTGGTCCTGTATGTGAGTCAATAAATAAAAGTTATAGTTTTCAGAAAAGTTTATCAGATGGATGGGTTAAATCTCTCGGTAGGCTTGAAGGCCCGGAAGGCTGGAAATTAATATCAAATTGTAAAGTAGGCTTTGCAGTACTGGAAGAAACTCCAAACTATATAGAGTCTTGGCCTACAAAGCTCTTCGAATATATGACAATGGGCATTCCTGTTGTTGTCTCGAACTTTCCATTATATAAAGAGTTGGTTGAACGTGTCGGGTGTGGGATAGTAGTGGATCCAAAAAATACTATAGATATTGTTGACGCTGTGAAATGGTTGATAGAGAATCCAGATGAAGCTTTTAATATGGGGGCTAGAGGGCGAGAGGCTGTCGAAAGAGAATATAATTGGAGTATAGAAGAAATTAAATTGATAAGGTTCTATGTTAATATTGCGGGTAATGAAATTGCGTGTGCTTGAGTTTTTAATTGAAGCGCCAATATTTTTGGTAATTTATTTTAAGATTATGTTTTGAAAATAGTATATCTGCATCAATATTTTAATTTTCCTTGTATGTCAGGGAGTACCCGCTCTTATGAAATGGCTCGAAGGCTGGTAGAAAGTGGCCATGAAGTACATATGATTACCAGTTGGAGGGAGTCACACCATTCGGAAGAATGGTTTACACAGATGGTTGATGGCATCCATGTGCACTGGCTGCCGGTATTTTACGCGAATAGCATGGGTTTTTTCTCTAGAGTCCGGGCGTTTTTCAGATTTGCACTCGCCGCCGCCTTTAAATCAGCATCTTTTAGGGACGCTGACGTTATTTTTGCAACGAGTACACCGTTGACAATTGCACTTCCTGGAGTTTATGCATCCCGTCGGCTGGGGATACCAATGGTGTTCGAGGTGCGTGATCTCTGGCCTGAGTTGCCGATCGCTATTGGAGCCCTGCGTAATCCGTTATTATGCGTTGCGGCGCGCTGGCTTGAGCGGTTTGCGTATCGCAATGCTGAACGTATTGTGGCCTTGTCTCCAGGGATGAAGGAGGGCGTCGTCCGGGCTGGTTATCCGACGAGATCGGTTTCCATTATTCCGAACAGCGCAGATCTGGCTTTATTCAATCCAGAAGGCTATCGTCCTGCTGCTTTTGAGCAGCGTTATCCCGAGCTGGCCGGATGCAAGCTGGTTGTCTATGCCGGCACTTTGGGCAGGGTCAATGGTGTCGGTTATCTGGTGGATATCGCTGCCGAGTGTCTCATTCTGATGCCGGAATGTCGCTTCGCAATCTTTGGCCAAGGGCAGGAACGGGACGCGGTTCTTGATAAAGCATCCCAGCTTGGTGTGTTGGGGAGAAATCTATATTTATATGAGCCCGTCTCGAAAAATGAGATGCCGCAGGTTTTGGGGGCCAGTGATATTGCGGTTTCCCTGTTTATTGACTTGAAGCCAATGTGGGCGAATTCTGCGAACAAGTTTTTCGATGCGCTGGCGTCGGGCACTGCTGTTGCTCTCAACTATGGGGGCTGGCAGGCTACTTTGATCGAGGAATCCGGTGCAGGTCTTGTGCTCAGTACCCATGACCCTCGGGCCGCGGCGGCTTCCCTGGTGACGTTTCTGAAAGATGAACCGCGACTTCGGATTGCTGGCCAGCAGGCCCTGCGACTTGCGCGGGAGCGATTTGATCGCGATCGCTTGGCGGCCGAACTCGAACAGGTGCTGAAAGTAGCAACAGAGAAATATTGTAAGCATGAGTAAACGGATTTTTGACATTCTGGTATCGGCTTCTCTGTTGATGCTGTTGCTGCCAATCTATCTACTAGTCGCTGGGTTTGTGGGGCTTTTTATCGGCACGCCGGTATTATTCAGTCAGATACGGCCGGGCCAATATGGGCGAGCGTTCAAGCTCTTCAAATTTCGCACGATGAGCGACGAAACAGGCGCGGACGGCCAACTGTTACCCGATGAGCATCGCTTGACCGCATTTGGGCGTTTACTACGTTCGAGCAGCCTGGATGAGTTGCCGGAATTGTGGAATGTGCTCTTAGGTAATATGAGCCTTGTGGGGCCCAGACCCCTGCTGATGGAGTATCTGCCTTTATACAATGACAAGCAGAGACGGCGCCACGAAGTACGGCCAGGCATTACCGGCTGGGCCCAGGTGAATGGGCGCAACAACCTGTCCTGGGAAGAAAAATTCAAGCTCGATGTCTGGTATGTGGACAACCGAACCTTCTGGCTGGACCTGAAGATCCTTTGGCGAACAGTCATGAAGGTCATTTTGCGAGAAGGAATCAATGCGCAAGGTCAGGCGACCTGCGAGAAGTTCAGAGGAAGTGATTCGTGAAGCGGCTGGCAATACTTGGCGCCAGCGGGCACGGTAAGGTTTTGGCTGATATGGCCGAGTTGCTCGGTTGGCAGGATGTAATCTTCTTCGACGATGCCAAGCCCTGGATTGAGAAAGCGGGTCGGTGGCGAGTAGAGGGTGGTACAAGTGAGTTGATCGCGACAATCCAAGCCTATAACGGGGCAATTGTCGCGATTGGAGACAATCTTGTCCGCCTGGATAAACAACGTCTTCTTGCCGAAAGCGGCGGTGCGTTGATCTCTCTAGTACATCCGCAGGCCTCCGTCAGCCGCTATGCATCGATCGGAGCCGGCTCTGTGGTCATGGCCGGCGCTGTGATCAATGTTGATGCCCATGTGGGCAAGGGGTGCATTATCAACACAGGAGCTACGGTCGATCACGATTGTGAGTTGGGTGATGGCGTGCACTTGAGTCCGGGGGTGCACTTGGCGGGAGGAGTTAAAGTGGGTCGAGAAAGTTGGGTCGGTATTGGGGCCTCTGTGAAGCAACTTGTAAGTATTGGCGACGGGGTGGTTGTAGGCGCAGGCGCTGCAGTTGTCCAGAACTTACCTGATCGTTGTACTGCGCTAGGTGTTCCGGCCCGGATTGTCTGATCGATCTTATTCAAAGCTTTAAGGAGACAGTAATTGCTCAATACCCCGTTTTCACCCTGGCCAAGTTTCACCGACGAAGAAGCTGAGGCGGTCAGGCGAGTGCTGCTGTCCAACAGGGTCAATTACTGGACGGGTAACGAGGGCCAGGCTTTCGAGGTCGAGTTTGCGGACCTAGTGGGCTGCCAGTTTGCCGTAGTGGTCTCTAATGGCACCGTCGCGTTGGAACTCGGTCTCAAAGCGCTGGATATCGGTCCCGGTGACGAAGTCATCGTGACGAGTCGTACGTTCATTGCTTCGGTTTCGGCAATTGTTTCGGTCGGGGCTGTGCCGGTTTTTGCCGACGTAGATCGCGACTCCCAAAATATTACCGTAGATACCATCACATCCGTTCTGACAGCGAGGACCAGAGCCGTGGTCTGTGTGCACCTTGCAGGCTGGCCCTGCGATATGGATTCGATCCTACAGCTTGCCAAGTCAAGAAATCTTAAGGTGATTGAAGACTGCGCCCAGGCACATGGGGCTTCCTACAATGGGAAGAGTGTTGGCACGCTGGGGAATATTGGCGCCTGGTCTTTTTGCCAGGACAAGATCGTCACGACGGGCGGAGAGGGCGGCATGGTCACAACCAATGATCCGGCTCTCCTGGACCGTCTCTGGTCGTTAAAGGATCATGGCAAAAGCAGAAACGCGGTATTGAGTCTGGATCATCCGCCAGGGTTTCGGTGGCTCCATGAGAGTTTCGGCACAAATGCGAGAATGACGGAAATGCAGGCGGCGATTGGCAGGCTGCAGTTGAAGAAGCTTCAGGGGTGGCACGAAGTTCGCCAGCACAATGCGCACAGCATCCTGGATACTGCCCGTCAGCTACCCGGATTGCGGGTGCCTGCTGTACCAGCCCATATCTGCCATGCCTGGTACAAGTGTTACATGTTCGTCGAGCCCTCTGCCTTGCAGCCGGGCTGGAGCCGGGACCGAATAATGGCTGAGATAGTCGCACGAGGTGTTCCTTGTTACACGGGTTCCTGCTCGGAGGTTTATCGTGAAAAGGCTTTCGATGACACCGGTTGGCGGCCTGTAAATCCGCTGCCCATTGCCAAGGAGATCGGCGAAACCTCTCTAATGTTCCTTGTGCACCCGACCTTAAAACCGTATGAAATTGACAAGACCCGTACGGTGCTTGAGGAAGTCATGAACTTGGCGGCTCGATAACATTTGCAGATGTTTTGCATATGCTACTGGTATGAACCGTATTTCTGAATACTACCTGCGAATAACTTTACGCGGCATTGCTGCAGTCGTTATGCTGGCGTCCGCCTATATGTTGATATTACCAAAGGTTAACTGTGCATCCATTTGAGCCCGTTGATGAGCCGCTACAACTTGAAGCGCTGCTGCAGGATGCTGCCCGCGAGATTTTCCGTGACCAGCGCTTTGGGTCGTTCAATCGCTGGCTGCGGCATAATTTTGATAATTACTGCGCGCCGGGCATGTTTGATGAGGGTCTGGCGCCCGGTACTGTCCAGGCGCTGACCGGACACTTGGCGCGGGAAATCTGGAAGTACATGCCGCTGCCTGGTAATAATTTCAAGCCGCGCCCCTTGCCCAAGCTGAAACCCAACGACCCCTGTGCCTGTGGCTCCGGTGTCATGTTCAAGCAATGTTGCCAGCCCTTAAGTGGCAGCTTTTCGCTCTCGCTTGAAAGTGAGCAGGTGTGGGTGTTTGCGATTCCCGCATTGCAGGAGTTTGGCCTGCTGGAACAGGCCATCGCCAGCCATCAGATTCCGCAGGAAGGCCTGCTTGAGGCCGCCATTGAGCTGTTCGACAAAGACCAGTACCGCAAATCGGCGGCGTTGCTGAAGCCCATGGTGGCACTGGGCAATGCGACCAACTCTTCCGGCCTGCACGACTACGCGCTGAACCTGCTGTGCAATTGCTACGATGCGCTGGGATTTCATCGCAAGAAGCGGCTGCTGCTGGATACCCTGGTTGAGCAGGCACCAAAGTCGGTGCTGCGTGGCAGTGCGTGGCAGCGCCTGGCCTGCATTCTGATGGATGAGGGGGATGGCAAGGCCGCCTGGCAGGCGTTCCAGAAGGCGCAGCGCGATACGCCCCACAGCGATAGCCTGGGCGTGCTGGAAATCCAGCTGCTGATGGCCGGCGGGCGCCTGAGTGAAATACCGCCGCGGGCCGAGTTCTGGCGCCGGCAGCTGCTGCGCTCGGGGCTGCAAAAAGATGACCCCCAGGTGGAATTGCTGAAGGGCTTCACGCAAGATCCGGTGGGCATGATGCTGGAGGTCTCCGGTGCCGAGGAGCTGCTGGAGCTGCACCGCTGGATCACGCTGCAGCAGGATAGACCCGTTGCTGCGTATCAGCTCGAACCGCTGGAGTTTGAAGATCACAAGGGTGTTTCGGTCGCGGGTGCCGTGCTGGTTGCCCCCGCCGAATTGACGTCCGTGCGCGCGCGCTGGGCAAAGGTGTATCCGCTGGAGGCGCCTTTCGGAGTGGGCTCGCATACCCAGGATGAACTGGACCCCTGGGAGCCCGAGCTGTTTGACCGCTGGATGGGTGTGCTCAGCCGTTATCCGGCCGCCTGGGATGATATCGCGGTACTGGATGATCTCGCCGCGTTGTTGCTCGACGAGCAGTTCTGGGGCGATTCAGCGGCCCAGCAGTTGCTCGAAAGGGTGCTACGCCGCAGCCGCGCTATTGTGACCGCCGCCGTGGCTGCGGACACACACTTGCCCTGGCTGGTGCAGGAGAACCGTCCGGCCCTGCGGGCGCTGGTGCGGCTGGTCTCACTGTTGAATGAAAGCGGGCGCAGTAAAGAAGCTTTGGCGCTGAGTGAGTGGATACTTCGGCTCAACCCCGGGGACAATCACGGCTTGCGCTGGGAGCTGATGAACGCCTACCTGATGGCCGGGCGTGATCGTGATGCGCTGGCCCTGGCGCAATGCTACGCCGGTGAGGTGGCGCCACAGACGCGTTATGGTCAGGTGCTGGCGCTGTATCGTCTCGGCGACATGGCTGGAGCCGAGTTGGCGTTGCGCGAGGCCCATGGGGATTTGCCCTATGCTGCGCGCTATCTATACCTCAAGCGCATTCGCCAGCCCGAGTTGAGCGAGCACGGCATCAGCCTGGGCGGGGAGGATCAGGCCTGGCTGTACCGTGATGCCATGCGCAGCACCTGGGAAGAAACCGACGGCGCGCTGCAGTGGCTTAAGAAGTTGGCCAGAAGCCTGCCCTGATACCGCGAGCACCTGCAAACCCGTAACGGATACTCCAATGCTGAATCAAGTGCTGTCGATGTCGCGTAATCAGAAACGGATGGTGTTTCTGCTGTTCGACGTACTCGCGCTCACAGTCACCTGCTGGCTCAGTTTTGCACTGCGCTACGGCGAGTGGGATGCCATGGGCTTCGCGCACTGGCCGGCCTATATCCTGGCGCCGGTGGTTGCGGTGCCGGTGTTCGTGCGGCTGGGGCTGTACCGTGCGATAACGCGCTATATCGGGCCGCGGGCGCTCTGGACGGTGGTCAAGGCGGTATCGCTGTTTGTGCTCATCTGGGCGGCCATCACCTACATGATCGGCTTCGAGATGCGGGTACCGCGCTCGGTGCTGCTCATCTACTGGTTTATCGCCCTGGTGGTTATCGGCGGCAGCCGCCTGCTGGCACGCTGGCTGCTGCTGCAGCAGTTTCCGGGCGGCCTGCATCGTATTGCGAATACCGACCGCGTCATCATTTACGGTGCCGGTTCCGCCGGGCGGCAGCTGGCCACAGCGCTGGAAAGCTCCAGCGAGCTCAGTGCCGTGGCCTTTGTGGATGACAATCCGGCACTGGCCGGGCTCGAGGTGCACGGGCTGGTCATCCATCCGCCGGAACAGCTGGAGCGCCTGATTGACCGTTATGAGGCATCGGAGGTGTTGCTGGCCCTGCCGTCGGCCGGGCGGGAGCGACGGCGCGAACTGCTGGCACTGCTGGAGACTCTGCCCGTCAAGGTGCTGACCCTGCCGGGGTTGTCTGACATCGCCAGTGGCAAGGTGGCCCTCAGCGATATTCGTGAAATAGAGATTGCCGATGTGCTGGGTCGCGAAGAGGTGGCGCCCCATGAGGCCCTGATGGCGGCCAATATCCGTACTCAGGCGGTGATGGTGACCGGCGCCGGCGGCTCTATCGGTTCGGAGCTGTGTCGCCAGATCATTGGCCAGCAACCTCAGCGCCTGGTGTTGTTCGACAGCTCCGAGTATGCCCTCTACCAGATCGAGCAGGAGCTGACACCGCTCTGCGCCGATCAGGGCATCGAGCTTGCGACAGTGCTTGGTTCGGTGACCGAGCAGCCCCTGCTGGAGCTGACCATGAACCATTACCGGGTGGCGACGCTGTACCATGCGGCCGCCTACAAGCATGTGCCGATGATGGAGCGGAATATGGTGGTGGGGGTACGCAATAACCTGCTGGGTACGCGGGCTGTGGCTCTGGCCGCGGTAGCAACGGGCGTGCAGAACTTTGTCCTGATCTCCTCTGACAAGGCGGTGCGCCCCACCAATGTGATGGGGGCGACCAAGCGCTGCGCCGAGCTGATGCTACAGGCGCTGGCGGCGGAGCCCGGCCATGGCACCCGCTTTGCCATCGTGCGTTTTGGCAATGTGCTGGGCTCGTCGGGGTCGGTGATTCCACTGTTCCGCCAGCAGATCGTGGCCGGCGGTCCGGTGACCGTCACCCATCCGGAAATGACCCGCTATTTCATGACCATTCCCGAAGCCGCCGCGCTGGTCATCCAGGCCGGCGCCATGGCGGAATCCGGCGATGTGTTCGTGCTGGATATGGGCCAGCCGGTACGAATTCTCGAAATGGCGGAGCAGATGATTCGCCTGGCCGGCTTTTCAGTGCGCAACAACATGGCGCCCAACGGCGATATCGGCATCGAATTCACCGGGCTGCGCGATGGCGAAAAACTGTATGAAGAGCTGCTGATCGGCGAGGACGTGACCGGCACCTCGCACCCCATGATCATGAAGGCCAGTGAAGAAATGCTGCCGCTGGCGCAGTTGCAGCCCGTACTGCAACAGATCGAAGCTTGCTGCGATGCCTTTGATTGTGAGGGTATTCGTGACCTGCTGCTGCGTCATGTCAGCGGCTACAAGCCCCCGCATGAAATTCCCGACCCCTTCAGCCGACCCCGGCGAGTGCATTAACGGCCGCGCAGATATTGCCGAATCGGCTTCTCGCTAACATTCGCCGGGCTTCGTCGCGGGGCGCGACTCCTACGGGCGTTTGGGCCGGCCACGTCATTGCATGTTTCCGTAGCGACGGCTGCATGTTCCCGTAGACGTAGCGTCCCGCTGCGAACAGCGGGCTAATCGGGCCTAATGCGCAGGAAGCGGGCGAAGCGCGGCAGCTTGTTGGCCGTCAGTCCGTTGTAGCGATACGTGACCCGGCTGCCCAGTGGTGGCGGGTCACGTCGTTGCGCATCGCTGAGGCCGGCGCCCAGGCTGAATTGTTGCCCCGCATCGTTTTCCACTCTCAAGGCGCCCACCATCCCCTCGTACTTGCCGCTGCCCGGCAGGTATCCCGTCACTGTCGCCTCTTTATCCTGGTATTGCTTGTACTTGAGCTGGTTGTTGCTGCGCCCGATGTGATAGAACGCATTGCGCCGTTGTAGCATCAGGCCTTCACCTCCCTGAGTGCTGACTTGTGCCAGGTAGGCTTCGAGCTGGGCTCTGCTGTTCATCATCCGTTGCTCGACGATCTTTACCCAGGGCAGGTTCAGCTGCTCCAGGTGTTGCCCCAGTGCGCGCTGGCGCTGATCGAAGGTGGCGGGGTGGGACGGGAGGTCGAATACCCGGTAACGGACCTGGCGCCAGAGTACATCATCCGGGGTATAGCTGCGGCTAATCGCGGATACTTCGGCGAATCGGCCACGGCCTATCCAAAGCTCGCCATCCATTGGGGTATCGGGCCAGTTGCGGGTGAACCAGGTCGGCGCGCTGATGGGATATCCACCGCGGCTGAGCAGATGCTGGCCATTCCAGTAGGCGCGAACGCCGTCGAGCTTCTCGCTCACGCTGTACTGGGTTAGGTCGAGGCTCGACAGGTCTGCGTCGGTCTGGGCGTCGTTAGCCAGCATCAGAGGTGCGGGTGCGGCGCTGATAATGGCGGGTGCAAGCGCCAGGGTTGCGCCCAGTAACAGACAGGTATCGTGGTTCATGATGGCTTCCTCCCTGAAACCGAGTCAGTAAAATAGATGGTGATGCCGGATCCGTAGCATCTGCAGACAGACTAGCTGGTCGTTGCGATCACTACCAGCCCTGTTTTGAAGAGGGGTATGCAGTTTGGCGGTGCGAAGACGCGTTGCCAGCTCGGGGGAACAAGCACCAGCGCCTGAAGCTTCAGGCCCTGGTGCTTGTCAATTTAACTGTGGCCGGTTTTTTCGGAATCCGGCACATAGTCCGGGAAGATGCTCGCCTGAGGGCGGTCATCAATGTCGGAGGTCAGGCGTTCTTCAAAGCCTTCTACCGCCTGCAGCTGCTCGATTACATCCGAGGCCAGATCCGGGCGCGACTCCACCATCATGGCGGCGACATCGATGGTCTGGTCCGGCATGCTCTCGCTGCTGTGACTGATGTAATCGCTGAAGGCATCGGCGACGCGCTCGTCGGCTTCCTGATGGGCCTCATTATGCGTGTCGGTCTCGAGCTGGGGCGCCTGGGTGCCAATCATGCCATCATCCTCCACGACAGCAGCGTTCTGTTCCCGCTCTTCAATTAGGCTGTGCACATAAGCTGCGGCGACCTCGGTGGCGGCTTCAGGCATGGCTTGCGCTACCTTGTAGGCCAGGTCCGCGGCATGTTCGGGCATGATTTCAACCAGGCGATTGTAAAGGTCGGCGGCCAGGTGCTCGGGGTGGGTCGCGGCCCGGTCGACCGGACGCATGTCTTCAAGCCCTTCGGACAGGTGGCTGGCGTAGGTTTCTGCCATATCCAGCAGCAGTTCAGGTGCTTCATCTGCATAGCTCTCGGCGAAGGACTCGGCGGCGCTGCCAAAAATGTCGAGGCTATGCTCCGGTACGGCTTCGGCAATGGCCACCAGTATTTCCGATAGCTGCTCCGGGCGCTCGCGGGCCAGCCAGGTCACCAGCTCATCGGTGTGCTCGGGGGAGACGGCAGCGAGTGCTTCGGCGATATCCAGGCTGAGTTCGGGCGCTGCACTGGTAATGGCTGCATAGAGCCGGGCAATATCCACTTTTTCAACCTTGGTCAGGGCCACGGCCAGCTGGGCGGCTTCTTCGGGCGCGCTTTCTGCCAGCGCCATGGCCATGCGTACCGCGGCGGCCGGATTGTTCTGGGCGACTTTCACGGCGATTGAGGCTTCATGGCTCAGCGGCTGTTCGGGCGCGTGGTATTCGAAGCGCGGGTCGATCTCGGTGGAGCTGGTACCGGTCATGCCCTGCATGACAAATTTCTCCTGCGCCTCGACGGGCAGGGCGTGGCGAACTTTCATGCGGTAGACAACGAAAATAACCAGCAGGACTTCCAGTACAGCAAGGAACTGGAACAGGGCGTCGTTGCCGAATTTTTTCATTGCCAGCGAGGCCGCGTAGGGGCCGATAATGCTGCCCAGCGAGTAGACCGCTATCAGTCCCCCCATGGCGGCGACCATATCATTTTGCAGGACCTTGTCAAAAGTCTCGGAGATGCTCATGGGGTAGATGCAGGCGATGATACCGGTGGTGATGGCGATCGCCAGCATCAGCGGGTAAAGGCTGTCCAGCCCCGACAGCACTGGCACCAACAGGCAGGCGGTGATGGTAATTAGAAGCAGCCCGAAGAGCACGGTTCGACGGTCGAAATGATCCGACAGAAAGCCCACCGGAATCTGCAGTATAAAGGCGCCGAAAATGGCCGAGGCCATGAACAGAGACAGGTCAAAGCCGCTCAGGCCGTGGCTGTTGGCGAACAGCGGCAGCATGTTGAGCAGGCCGCTATACAGAAGGCCGCAGAAAAAGCAGGCGACAACACCCAGCGGTGATAGCCGGAACAGGGCGAGCATCGACATGGAGCGTATGTCAGCTACCGCGGGGCCTGACTTGCGGCTCATTACAATGGGAATCAGCGCAAGCGACAGTAGCATGCCGGCCACGATGAACAGGGTTTGAGCGCTGGGGCTGTCCAGGTTCAGCAGAAACTGGCCGATGAAAAAGGCGCCCATGATAACAATCTGGTTGGCAGCCAGAATGCGGCCTCGAGTTTTAGCCGTAGCGCTTTCGCTCAGCCAGCTGTCGATGGCGGCAAAAGCGCAGGCGATACAAAACCCCATGAGCATGCGCATGGCGCCCCACAGCCAGGGGTTGGTCGAGAGGCCACAGGCCAGGATACTGATGGCGGCGAGGGCGGCGACCGCCGCGAACATGCGGATATGGCCGGCGCGAATAATCAGCACTCGGCTGTAGAGCCCGCCGAACAGCATGCCGACGGCATACATCGACAGCACCATACCGATGGTATCCGTACTCATGCCCTCGATACCCATGCGCACGGGCAATAGCAGGCCGATCAATCCGAAGCCGAGCATCATGATGAAGCAGCTCAGCAACAGCGAAAACAGGGGGAGCAGGGTGACGATCACGAAAGGATTCCAAACGAATAGGAGAACACGGAAAGCCGCAATCTAGTTTTGCAGGCAGGCGATGTCAAACAGGGAAAGGTCAATCAGCAAATAAATCTGTAAAGCATACGCCGGGCGGGATAATAGCCTGCGGGCCGAACTGTTGAAGCAGGATGAAGCGATGCGATGAGCGGGACTCGGCGAACAGTCGAACTGAGACCCCGTAGGAGGCGCGCCCCGCGACGAAGCTTTGCAGCTGTTCGCGGCCATGCGTCGTTCCGACGGAAATATGCAATGACGTGGTGGGCCCAGCAGAGCAACAAGACGAGCAGCATCCAAAGCATTGCTTTGGTCGTTTTGTGCGACTCAAATCTGTGATTTGAGGATTGAATAGTCCAATGAGGACTGGCGCGACTGAAAGGAGTGGTGGGCCCAGCAGAGCAACAAGACGAGCAGTATCCAAAGCATTGCTTTGGTCGTTTTGTGCGACTCAAATCTATGATTTGAGGATTGAATAGTCCAATGAGGACTGGCGCGACTGGAAGGAGTGGTGGGCCCAGCAGGACTTGAACCTGCGACCAATCGATTATGAGTCGATTGCTCTAACCAACTGAGCTATGGGCCCGTCAACGAGGGCGAATTATAACGGCTGCTGTAGACGGAGCCAATAGCCGTTTGAAATTCCTCTGGTTTTTATGGGTTGAGGGAGCCTAAGAAAGCAGTTTTTGCGCGTTTAGGCACTGGGCGCGAAGATAAGTACTGGCCGGCAATAAAAAACCGCAGCCCGTGGGCTGCGGTTTCTGCAGAGCGGTAACGCCGGCACAGCGTTACTCGTCGAGGAAGCTGCGCAGGTGATCGGAGCGGCTCGGGTGGCGCAGTTTGCGCAACGCCTTGGCTTCGATCTGGCGAATACGCTCGCGGGTGACATCGAACTGCTTGCCGACTTCTTCCAGCGTGTGGTCGGTGTTCATGTCGATACCGAAACGCATGCGCAGCACCTTGGCTTCGCGGGCGGTCAGGCCGGCCAGAACTTCGCGGGTCGCTTCACGCAGACCTTCGCCGGTAGCGGAATCCACCGGGGAAGACAGTGTGATGTCTTCGATAAAGTCGCCAAGGCTGGAGTCTTCATCGTCGCCGATCGGCGTTTCCATGGAGATCGGCTCTTTGGCGATCTTCAGCACCTTGCGGATCTTGTCTTCCGGCATGTCCATGCGCTCGGCCAGTTCTTCCGGCGTTGCTTCACGGCCCATTTCCTGCAGCATCTGGCGGGAAATGCGATTGAGCTTGTTAATGGTCTCAATCATGTGCACCGGAATACGGATGGTGCGAGCCTGGTCGGCAATGGAGCGCGTAATCGCCTGGCGAATCCACCAGGTCGCGTATGTCGAGAACTTGTAACCCCGACGGTATTCGAACTTGTCCACCGCCTTCATCAGGCCGATATTGCCTTCCTGGATAAGATCCAGGAACTGCAGACCCCGGTTGGTGTATTTCTTGGCGATGGAAATAACCAGACGCAGGTTGGCCTCGACCATTTCCTTCTTGGCACGGCGAGCGCGGGCTTCACCAATCGACATGCGACGATTGATTTCCTTGATTTCGGCGAGGTCAATCCGGGCCTCTTCCTGGATCTGGATCAGCTTTTTCTGGGCCCGTTTCAAATCCACCAGGTTGCGCTGCATGGCGCCGGCGTAGGCCGGGCCCTTGGCAATGATTTCTTCAAACCACTGGGTGTTGGATTCGTTGCCCGGGAATGCCTTGATAAAGTCGCGGCGCGGCATCTGTGCACGCTGGGTGCAGATGCGCATGATGGATCTTTCCTGCTCGCGAATACGGGCAACACAGGCACGTACACGGGTGACCAGCAGCTCGTAATAGCGCGGTGACAGCTTGATCGGCGAGAAGGCTTCACCCAGGGTTGCCAGAGCTTCCTGTGCGGCGGGCGCGTTGCGGTCGCCGTCGACCAGGGCGAGGTTTACGGCTTCAAGCTTGTCCAGCAGGTTGGCGAAGCGCTGACGGGCCTCTTCGGGATCGGGACCGCGGTCCTTTTCCTCGGTGTCGTCATCGCTGTCGTCATCGTCATCGTCGTCATCGTCGGTGTCGTCGTCTTCGTCGATCTCTTCGGTCTCCGGCACTTCGAGTACGAAGTTGCTTTCGTCCGGATCGATGTAGCCGCTGAAGATATCGCTCAGGCGACCTTCTTCCTGCAGGGTAACCTCATAGGCACCCAGCAGAGTTTCGACAGAACCCGGGAAGCAGGCCAGTGCCGACATGACTTCACGAATGCCTTCTTCGATGCGCTTGGCGATGAGAATCTCGCCTTCGCGGGTCAGCAGTTCGACTGTACCCATTTCGCGCATGTACATGCGCACCGGGTCGGTGGTGCGTCCGGCGTCGGAGTCGACCGCTGCAAGTGCGGCAACCGCATCCTCGTCAGCTTCTTCGGCCGAGTCGCCTTCGGTCATGAGAAGGGTTTCCGCATCCGGCGCTTCCTCGGTGACCGAGATGCCCAGTTCGTTGATCATGCGGATGATATCTTCGACCTGATCCGGATCCGCGATATCTTCTGGCAGATGATCGTTTACCTCGGAATAGGTCAGGTAACCCTGTTCCTTGCCTCGGGCGATCAGTTCCTTGAGACGAGATTGCTGCTGAGAGGTATCTGTCATAGAGGCCCTACGAGAAGATGAAAGATAGGTGACGTAAAAGTGAGCGCGATATTATACATTCGAAGATGGCTTAAATCCAGTTGGCGCCGGTTTTCCCGGCCCCGCACCCATTAAAAATAGACCAGATTCCCGCCGGAGTAGTTGCATGGCGGCGAAGATTAATTTTGCCGGCTGGCCAGGAGCTGTGTGAGGCGCTGTTTTTCGTCCTGCGTCAGGGGGGATTGGCGGTTCTTTTTCAGCAGTGCATCCAGTTCCATTTCCGGGCGGCGTTCGCGCAGCAGGCGTTTAATAGCATCCTGCAGTTCGCGTTCGGCACCGTCCGTCAGTGGGGTGTTGTGGGCGATTTCGTTCAGCATCATCAGCCAGGCTGAGCGCTGCGGATCTTCCTGCCAGTCGATCACCAGGGTGCCGAGGGATGCATTGGGTGTGGTTTGCAGGTAATCCACCAGGGCAATCAGCATGTCGGCGTTGCGTTCGGCCATGCCCTGCAGCTCGCTGGCGGGTGCAATGCTGGCGGCCAGCTGGGGGAAGTGCAGCAGGCATGAAATGGCCTTGTCGCACAGGTCGAGGTTGCCCGTCTGGCTGCGCGGTCGCGGTCTGCGGGCCGGTAGCTCGGCATCTCGGCCCGAGTGCGGCCCGGCCGAGCGGGTGCCCTGGGGAGCCTGCTGTACCGGCGGCAGTGGCTGTTCCGGTACTGCGGCATCCGTGGTGGCCTGGTGCAGGTTGATCACACTGTTTATCTGCTCCAGTGACAGGCCGGTGATCTCGCAGATGCGCTCGAGCATCATTTGCTGCAACAGGCTCGGCTGCATGGCGCGGATCAGCGGCAGGGCGCGGGTGCTGAAGCGGGCGCGGCCGTCCATGCTCTCGAGGTCGGCCTGTTCGGTCTGGGAGCGGAAAAAGTACTCCGACAGCGGCAGGGACTGGTCGATGCGGATCTGGAAGGCATCGCGTCCTTCGGTGCGTACCAGGCTGTCGGGGTCTTCGCCTTCGGGCAGGAACAGGAAGCGGGCTTCCTGGCCGTCACGAATGACCGGCAGGGTGGTTTCCAGTGCCCGGCCGGCGGCCTTGCGGCCCGCCTCGTCGCCATCGAAACAGAACACGACTTCCGGTACCACCTTGAACAGACGCTCCAGGTGCTGGGCGCTGGTGGCGGTGCCGAGCGTTGCAACAGCATAATGAATGCCGTGCTGGGCCAGGCCAACGACATCCATATAGCCTTCCACAATCAGCAGGCGCTTCAGCTGGGCGTTGGTCTGGCGTGCTTCGTACAGGCCATAGAGTTCGCGGCCCTTGTGGAAGGTCTCAGTCTCGGGGGAGTTAAGGTATTTGGGCTTTTCATCCCCCAGTACCCGGCCGCCGAAGGCGATGACACGCCCGCGCATGTCCCGGATCGGGAACATGATGCGCTCGCGAAATCGGTCGTAATGGCTGTTGCGCTCTTCGTTGTGGATCAGCATGCCCGCCTGTTCCAGCGCGTCGGTGCGCTGCTTGTCTGCACCCAGTGCCTGCAGCAGGTTGTCCCAGCCGGGCGGCGCATAGCCGATGCCAAAGGCCTTCGCAGCCTGGCCGCTGAGACCGCGCCCCTTGAGGTAGTTTATGGCGGTGTCGCGCTGGGGGTGCTGTGTCAGTTGCTGCTGATAGAAGCGCGCGGCTTCATCCAGAATGCCATACAGATCCTTGAGCTGCTTTTCGCGCTGGGCCTGCTGCGGGCTGTTGTTTTCGCGTGGCACTTCCATGCCGACGAGGCGGGCGAGTTCTTCCACTGCGACGGGAAAATCGAGGCGATCGTATTCCATCAGGAAGCCGATGGCATTGCCGCCGGCGCCACAGCCAAAACAGTAGTAGAACTGCTTTTCGGGGCTGACGCTGAAGGACGGGGATTTTTCCTTGTGGAACGGGCAGAGCCCGGAGTAGTTCTTGCCGGTGCGCTTGAGTCGCTCGACGCGGCCGTCGACGACGTCAATGATATTGACGCGGGCCAGAAGGTCGTCGATAAAATATTGCGGGATACGACCTGCCATTGCGGACCTGCTGAGAAAGATTCAGCGGGAGTTTAACCGGCCAGCTGGTCTTTTACGAGCTTGGATACTGCACCTGCATCGGCGCGTCCCTGAATTTGTGGCTTGATAATCGCCATGACCTTGCCCATGTCCTGCATGGACTGGGCCGCGGTAGTACTAATGGCCTGGGCAATCAGGTCGGCCAGCTCCTGTTCTGTCAGCGGTTGCGGCAGGAAAGTTTTAATCACCTCCAGCTCCTGGCGCTCTAGGTCAGCCAAATCCTGGCGACCCGCTGTGTCAAACTGCGAGATTGAATCGCGGCGCTGCTTTTGCATCTTGTCGAGCACGGCCAGCACGCGGGTATCATCCAGTTCGATGCGTTCATCAACTTCGATGCGCTTGATCTCAGACATGATCAGACGGATAGCCCCCAAACGTGCCTTGTCTTTGGCGCGCATGGCTGCTTTCATCTCGGTACTGATTTGCTGCTTGAGTTCAGACATCAAAACACCCTTTTAGAAAGTGGTTGCTAGTTGATGGAATCGACTGAACATACGTTCAACTCGAGTCGATCAGTAAAGGCGTACGCGGCGAGACTGCTCGCGGGAAACCTTTTTCATGTGACGTTTAACGGCTGCAGCAGCTTTGCGCTTGCGAACAGATGTTGGCTTTTCGTAGAACTCGCGACGACGTACTTCAGCCAGAACACCGGCTTTTTCGCAGGAACGCTTGAAACGACGCAGGGCTACGTCAAACGGCTCGTTTTCTTTAACTTTTACGCTAGGCATCTATCTTGGACCTTGCTGTTAGTGTCAATTACATGAGGCTTTATCAATGTCTTCATCCAGACCGTAAACCTCCCTCAAGAGGAGGTCGCAGCTCTTACTACTTCGATGAAGGCGCAAAATTTTATATCGCAGGGGTCTGGCTGTAAAGTGCAGGCGGTGATATTGAACCATTTTTGCGCGATAATGCGCCCTTTGTGGCCTGGGTGACAGGTCTGCCTGGCGAATCATTTACAGCGGTTGGCGACGATACTGATGCGAGTACTGGGAATCGAAACATCCTGCGACGAAACCGGCGTCGCGATTTACGACAGCGAGCACGGCTTGCTGGGCGATGCTCTCTACAGCCAGATTGCCATGCATGCCGAATACGGTGGCGTGGTGCCGGAGCTGGCGTCCCGCGATCATGTGCGCAAGTTGCTGCCGCTGGTGCGCGAAACCCTGGCCCAGGCGCGGCTGGACAAGTCCGAGCTGGATGCCATTGCCTACACTGCAGGTCCCGGCCTGATCGGTGCGTTGATCGTGGGGGCCTCGACTGCCCGGGCCATGGCCCTTGGGCTCGGTATTCCTGCGGTGGGTGTGCATCACATGGAGGGGCACCTGCTGGCACCGATGCTGGAGGATTCGCCGCCTGAATTTCCCTTTGTCGCGCTGCTCGTATCCGGCGGGCATACCCAGCTGGTGCGCGTCGACGGTATTGGTCGCTACGAACTGCTGGGCGAGTCCCTGGACGATGCGGCCGGCGAAGCCTTTGACAAGGCCGGCAAGATGCTGGGGCTGGACTATCCGGGCGGGCCGGAAATCGCCAAACTGGCCCGTCATGGCGATGCCAGCCGGTTCCGCTTCCCCCGGCCGATGACCGACAGGCCGGGGCTTGATTTCAGTTTCTCGGGTCTCAAGACATTCACGCTGAACACCGCCAACCAGTTGCGCGATGCCGACGGCCAGCTGGATGCACAGAGCAAGGCCGATATTGCTGTCGCCTTTGAAGAGGCGGTGGTGGATACCCTGGCGATCAAGTGCAAGCGCGCCCTGCAGCAGACCGGCCTGCGCCAGCTGGTGATTGCTGGCGGAGTGAGCGCCAATGCCCGTCTGCGCGAAAAGCTTGATGAGGTGGTGCGCCGGCAGCACGCGTCGCTGTTTTATGCCCGCCCCCGTTTTTGCACCGATAATGGCGCCATGATTGCCTATGCAGGCTGCCAGCGGCTGCTGGCCGGCCAGTCGAATGATCTGAGTATCAGTGTTTTTCCGCGCTGGTCCATGGATACGCTGCCGGCAATTTGAGCCGCCATTGTATTGGCAAGCGTTACAAGCGGTGTTCAGTACCCTTGAGCAGGCGCCTGATATTGTCGCGGTGGCGCACGATCAGCAGCAGGCAAATCAGGGCGATGGCGCCGAGGTGCTCCGGCAGCAGTATGTAGGTCGCCAATGGCGTTACTAGCGCAGTGCCCACGGAGGCCAGCGACGCGGTTTTGCCAATGGCCGCCAGCACCAGCCAGATGCCCAGGGCCAGCAGCCCCAGTGGCGGGCTGAGGGCAAGGCACAGGCCAAAGGTGGTGGCGACGCCCTTGCCGCCACGCATATAGCCGAACAGCGGGAATATGTGCCCCAGCAACACGGCCAGTGCGCAAAGGCCGGTTTGGGCGGTGCCGAGTTCGGCGTGCCGCGCCAGGCTGACCGCAATCACGCCCTTGGCGACATCGCCCAGCAGTGTCAGGATGGCGGCCGTGCGATTGCCCTGGCGCAGTACGTTGGTCGTGCCAGGATTGCCTGAGCCCAGCTGGCGCGGGTCCTCGAGCCCCATGGCATGACACACCAGTACCGCCGTTGGCACAGAGCCAAGCAGATAGGCAAACGCTGCAATCAGCGTGGGCAAGAGAGTGTCCGATCCCGGCATGCGTCTGTCCGCGGGTTGTTCGACGGCGAGACCTATACCCTAATCTCAATTTGATCAAGATACAAACGACCCGGTTAACCTTTTAAATCAAGGGTTTGTTGGGCTCTGTCGGGGCTGCAGAACAGGCCCCGCGTGCGTTAATCCACCCTGTAGCAGGCATCTATCACATTAATGTTTCTTGCATCCAGTGATCCGCTGGTGGCCTGCTCTGCGTATCGAATGTCGCTCGGCCACACGCCAATTGATGTCGGTCGGTGGTAACATAGTCGGCTGAAAAGGCGGCCTGGTTGGTGTCAGTATGTACTGCCTTACTGTTGTCGCGAGAGTCCGCACCAGTGCCTTGTGGTTTAAGGGCCGGCGACTGTCACCGACAGCTACTGGGCCTGGGTGAAAAAAGTCTTAGAGACCCTCTGTGACGGGTTCTAAAAAACATATTTAAATCAGTAATTTATTGGGTTGAACGTGGATATAGTCTATATACGCGAGCTGCAGGTGCAGACCGTCATCGGCATTTACGACTGGGAGCGCGAAGTGCGCCAGGCGGTCAGTCTGGACCTGGAGATGGGCACTGATATTCGCGAGGCTGCCGCCACCGAGGATATCGAGAACACCCTGAACTACAAGTCGGTTTCCAAGCGGCTGATTACCTTCATCGAGGGTAGCGAGTTTCTGCTGGTGGAAACCATGGCCGAAGAGATTGCACAGCTGGTGATGCAGGAATTTGGTGTACGCTGGTTGCGTTTGCGTCTGGGCAAGCCCGGTGCTATTCGCGGGGCACGGGATGTCGGCGTGCAGATAGAGCGGGGGGAAAGGTTCTAATGACTAGGGTCTATGTCAGTATCGGCAGCAATATTGAGCGCGAACGTAATATTGCGGCCGGGCTGGACGGCCTTGCCCAGGCGTTTGGCGAGCTGACGCTGTCCTCGGTGTTCGAGAGCGAGGCGGTCGGCTTTGCCGGTGATCATTTCTATAACCTGGTTGCAGGGTTCGAAACAACGCTGGCGGTGGGCGACCTGTCGCGGCAACTCAAGGGCATTGAAGATCGCAATGGGCGTTGCCGGCAGGGGCCCAAGTTCAGCGGCCGTACACTGGATATCGACATCCTGACCTATGACGACGTCTGTGGACTGATCGACGGTGTCGAGCTGCCGCGCGCGGAAATTCTGTTCAACGCTTTCGTGCTGCAACCCCTGGCCGAAATCGCCCCCCAGGGCCTGCATCCGGTGACAGGTGAATCCTACGCATCACTCTGGCAGCAGTATGACAAGCAGAAACAGCGACTCTGGGTGGTGGATTTCACCTGGCGCGGGCGCCTGTTTTCGCAGGCGCACGCCTGACAGTCTGGCTAAGCCGCGCCAACTATTCGCAGAGCATCCAGGCGGCGCCGGCTAAAACGTGAGCCGGGCGCAGGCTGCCTGCTGGCGTCGCTTGAGTTCATCCCCCAGTGCCTTGCCCTTGAAGCCCTGCTGCATCAGTTGCGCAGGTGTTGTTTCAGTCAGGGCACGGTGCAGTGCCTGCAGGCGCTCAAGCGCGGGCGGGCCATCGACATTGAGCCAGGCGGCCAGGTTGTCGAAGCAGCGGGCGAGGCTGGGCATGCGTTCGGGGCGGCGTAACAGGTCCAGCCCATTGGCGACGGCCAGGCGTGCCTCTCCATCGGCCTGGGGCAACTGCAGCATGCCCGCCTGCTGACTGCTCACCAGCAAAGCCTGATCGCGGTAGCTGCGGGGCGCTTTGAGGCGCAGGCAGAGTGCCTCGATGCGCGGGCGTATGTCATCCGCCGCGATGTTTTCGATCAGCAGGGCAGCACAGGTCAGTACCGCAAAGCGCTCCTGTGTTTTTGGCAGTTCCGCAAGTCCGGTTGCCAGGGCGGGCCAGGCCGGGTTGCGTTGCAGCGCTGCGAATTCGCTAAAAAGAATCTCCAGCGCGCCACAGCGTTGCAATACGTCGATAAACACGCCGGGGGACGGCTCGCCCAAGGCTCGTTCAAACTCCTGCCAGACCCGCTCGGCACTCAGGTAGCTCAGTTCGCCGGCTGTGGATAACTTTCGCATCAGGGCCAGGGTTTCATCGGCGACGCGAAAGCCCAGCGCCGCGTAACGGGCCGCAAAGCGTGCCACCCGCAGCACCCGTAGCGGGTCCTCGGCAAAGGCGGGCGATACGTGGCGCAGAATGCGCTTTTGCAGGTCTTGCTGGCCGCCGTAGGGATCGGTCAGGCTGCCGTCGGGCGCTTCTGCCATGGCATTGATGGTGAGATCGCGGCGCAGCAGGTCCTGTTCCAGCGTGACATCCGGGCTGGCGTAATAGACGAAGCCGCCATAACCGTGGCCGGTTTTGCGCTCGGTGCGGGCCAGGGCATATTCCTCGCCGCTGTCGGGGTGGATAAACACCGGAAAGTCGGCGCCGACGGGCTTGTATCCCCGGTCGATCATTTCTTCTGCGCTGGCGCCGACGACAACCCAGTCGCGGTCGTAGATGGGGTAGCCGAGCAGTCGGTCCCGCACCGCGCCGCCCACCAGATAGGTCTGCATCAGCGGCTGCACTTGTCCGGATGTTCTGCCTGCCAGGCTTCGAAGCCGCCATTGAGGCTGTAGACCGCATCAAAACCCATGTGAGCCAGCTGGGCCGCCGCGTTCTGGCTGCTGAAACCATGGTAGCAGCAGACAATCAGCGGCTGATCCATGTCGCTGTCGCGGATAAAGTCCTGCAGCGTTTCGTTGTTCAGGTGCACGGCATTGGTGATGTGGTTCTGGGCGAAGCTGTCGGGGTCGCGAATATCGGCGATGGTTGCGCCTTGTTCGATCAGGGCCAGGGCTTCCTGGCCGGAGATGCACTTGAATTCATCCATCGGAGAGTACCTTTGTCTTGGCGGTGTCGGAGGCGGCATTGCGCAGCGCGCTGCAATCGCAGGAATAATAGCGCTGGTCTTCGAGGCGCATGGCGGTGAGGCTGTTGCCCCACACGCAGCCGGTATCCAGTGAAAACAGCTGGGGGTTTCGCAGGCCACCTTCCAGTGCCGCCCAGTGTCCAAAAATAATGCGCTGTTCGGCGGCCTTGCGCGGGTGGCTGTACCAGGGCATAAAACCGGCGGGCTGTGTATCGAGACCGCCCTTGGCGGCGAAGTCGAGCCGGCCCTTGCTGTCGCAAAAACGCATGCGTGTCAGGTAGTTGGTAATAACGCGCAGGCGGTCCCAGCCCTTCAAATCCTTGCTCCAGCAATCGGGCTTATTGCCGTACATGTGCTGAAAAAAGGATTCTGCCTCGGGACCCTGTAGCACGGTTTCCACTTCGCGGGCGCGCTGGCTGGCCTGCTTGAGCGACCAGTCGGGGGGAATGCCCGCGTGCACCATGACGTAGTCCAGCTCGGCATCGTGCACCAGCAGGGGCTGCTGCAACAGCCAGTGCATGAGTTCGTCGCGATCGTCGGCCTCGAGGATCGGCCCCAGGGTGTCGCTGCGCCGGGGCTGGGTCACGCCATAATGAATGGCCAGCAGGTGCAGGTCATGATTGCCCAGCACCACGCGGGCACGGCTGCCCAGGCTGCGCACGAAGCGCAGCGTTTCCAGCGAGCGGGGGCCGCGGTTGACCAGGTCTCCTGCCAGCCAGAGCTGGTCGCTGTCGCCAAAGCCGATGCGCTCCAGCAAGCGCATCAGCTGATCGAAGCAGCCCTGGATATCGCCGATTGCGTAAGTGGCCATGGCAGCGCGGCTCAGTGCAGTGCGTTGGGCTGGGCGAGCGTGAAGGGGACGATGGGGGCGTCGAATTCGTGTCCGTCGTCGCTACGCATGTGGTAGTGCCCCTGCATGCTGCCGACATGGGTCGCGAGGACGGTGCCGCTGGTGTAGCTGTAGCTGGCACCGGGCTCAATCAGCGGCTGCTCGCCGACGACGCCCTCACCAGCCACTTCTTGTACATGTTCGTTGCCATCGGTAATCAGCCAGCGGCGGCTGAGCAGCTGAACGCTTTGTGCGCCGTGGTTGGTGATGGTGATGTGATAGGAAAAGACAAAACGCTTGCTGTCGGGATCCGACTGCTCGCTGAGGTAGTTTGTCTTGACGTCGATCTGAACGTTCTCGCCCAATTTACTCGACTCCATGGTGTTCCAATTCTTGACTGCTGAGGTAATCGCTGATTCTAACAAATTCTTCCAGTGTAAGCCGTTCGGGTCGCAGGCCCGGGTCTATTCCCAGGGCGGTCAGGGCGTCGGCATCCAGCAGGGTGCGCAGGTTGTTGCGCAGTGTCTTGCGGCGCTGGCTGAAGGCGGTACGCAGTACATCCTGCAGCATGCGCTCACTTTTGGCCGGGTGGGGCAGTTGTGCATAAGGCGTGAGACGCACGATGGCCGAGTCCACCTTGGGCGCCGGGTTGAAGGCGCCAGGCGGCACCAGGAACAGCGGCTCAACCTTGCAGTAATACTGGGTCATGATGCCCAAACGGCCGTAGTCGCTGGTGCCGGGGCCTGAGGCCAGGCGATCAACCACTTCCTTTTGCAGCATGAAGTGCATGTCCTGGATCAGGCCGGCGTGGCTGAGCAGGTGAAAGATCAGTGGCGTGGAGATGTTGTAGGGCAGATTGCCCACGATCCGCAACGGGCGGCCGTCGGTGCGCAGTTCGGCAAAGTCGAATTTGAGCGCATCGGTTTCAAAGATGCGAAAGCGCTCTTCATAGTTGAAAAACTTGGTGCGCAAAATCGGGATCAGGTCGCGGTCCAGCTCGATGGCGTCCAGCGCATTGGCTTCGGCCAGCAGCTCTTCGGTCAGTGCGCCGAGGCCCGGGCCTATTTCCACTAGGTGCTGGCCTTCGCGTGGCGAGATCGAGCGGATAATCTGACGGATGATGCCCTGATCGTGCAGGAAGTTCTGGCCAAATCGTTTACGGGCCTTGTGGCCTGCGGGTTTTTTGCTCATGAATCCTCGGGTGTAAGATGACGGTGGCTGGCCATGAGTGCGGCGCAGTCGATGGCGGCCTTCAGGCTGCCGCTGTCGGCGTTGCCGGTGCCTGCCAGGTCCAGGGCGGTGCCGTGATCAACCGAGGTACGGATGATGGGCATCCCCAGCGTGATGTTGACGGCGTTGCCAAATCCCTTGTATTTGAGTACGGGCAACCCCTGGTCGTGATACATCGCCAGCACGGCATCGGCCTGGCTCAGGTATTTCTCGTTAAAAAGTGTATCGGCGGGCAGCGGGCCGCTCAGGCGCATGCCGCGGCCGCGCAAGCGCTCCAGTGCGGGCTCGATGGTGTCGAGTTCCTCGTGTCCCAGGTGCCCGCCTTCACCGGCGTGGGGATTCAGGCCGGCAACGAGGATGCGGGGATCAGCAATGCCGAAGGAGTGGATCAGCTCACTGTGCAGCACGCCAATGACCTGTTCCAGCAACGGACCTGTAATGGCATCTGCGACGTCGCGCAGTGGCAGGTGGGTCGTGGCCAGGGCTACACGCAGCCCTTCGGTGGCCAGCATCATGACGACCTTGTCACTGCCGGTGAGTTGCTCAAGGAGTTCGGTATGCCCGCTGAAGGGCACGCCGGCATCGTTGATCACGCCCTTGTGCACCGGTGCCGTCACAAGCGCATCAAACAGGCCTTGCTGGCATCCGCGGGTGGCGGTCTCCAGCGTCTGCAGTACGTAAGCGGCATTGCGGGTGTCGAGCTGGCCGGGTTTGGCCGTCGCGGCCAGCGGAACAGGCAGTACCTTAAGCGTGCGTGCCAGGCTTGGCCCGGGCGCGGCGGTGGGGTCGAACAGTTCGATACTCAGCGGCAGGTGCAGCTGTTCGGCGCGCTGGCGCAGAAGGTCCGGGTCACACACGGCAACCAGCTCATGGGGATGGCCCTGCTGTGCGATCTGGATGCAGAGATCTGGTCCTATCCCGGCAGGTTCGCCCGGCGTAATCGCCAGGCGCCGTACGGGCTGTGTCAGAGGTTTCACTGCGGTGTCCTCAGAGTTTTAGCTCAACGTAAGCCTGAGCGCGGATTTCCCGCAGCCAGGTCGTCAGCTCTTCGTTGAACTTGCGCTGGCGAATGCTGAAACGGGCGCGGCTTTCGCGCATTTCATCCCCCATGTCCTGGGTGCGGCGGTCCCGCACCCAGAGGATGTGCCAGCCAAAGCGGGACTCGAAGGGCGCGCTGACCTGTCCGTTGGGGGTGTTTTTCATCACCTGTTCAAATTCGGGCACCATCTGGCCCTCCTGGGTCCAGCTCAGGTCGCCTCCGAGTGAACCGCTGACGGTATCATCGCTGTACTGGCGCGCCAGTTGTTCAAAGGACTCACCGTTGCGCAGGCGTGTCGACAGTTCTTCAATGCGGCTGCGGGTCTGCGCTTCGTTGCGGATCTCGGTGGGCTTGAGCAGGATATGGCTGACCAGCGTCTGTTCAACCAGGGCGGACTGACCACCGCGCTTGTCGCGCAGCTGGACAATGATATAGCCCGATGAGGTCTTGACCGGCTTGCTGAACTCGCCCGGCGCCAGAGTGCTGGCGATCGTGGCGATCACTTCGGGCAGTTCCGATGCCTTGCGCCAGCCGAGGTCTCCCCCGTTAAGGGCATTCTGGGCATTGGAATTGGCGACGGCAGTTTCGGCGAAGTCGGCACCGTCGCGCAGCTGCTGGAAGATATCCAGGGCCTTGCGTTCGGCGCTTGCCAGCATCTTGGGAGTCGCCTGGTCGGGAATGGCAATCAGGATGTTGCTGAGCAGGTAGTCGGGGCTGATGGCGTTCTTGCCCTGTTCGGAGGCGAGGAAGTTTTGTACTTCCTGTTCGGACACGCGAATGCGGCGGTTGACGCTGCTCTGTTGCACCTGGGTCAGCAGCAGTTCGTCACGAATCTGCTCGCGTGCCGAGTTGTAATCCTGGCCTTCGGCGATCAGGGCTTCACGGAACTGCGCCAGGGTCATGCCGTTACGGCTGGCCACCTGTTCAAGGGTTTCGTTGAGCTGGGTGTCGGATATTTTCAGGCCTTGCTGCTCGGCGATCTGCAGTTGAATGCTGTCGATGATCAGACGGTCGAGTACCTGCCGGTTGAGGATTTCCTCTGAAGGCAGGCGGGTCTGATTCGCGCTCAGCTGGGCTCGAATAACCTCGGTGCGGCTTTCCAGTTCGCTCTGCATGATGATGTCGTCATTGACGATGGCAACGATGCGGTCGAGCGTTACCACCTCAGCCTGGACGCTGGCGCTGAGCAGCGTCGCAGTCAGCAGCGGCAGCACGCAGCGGCGCAGGGATTGCTTAAAACTCTTCATCCTTATCCTCGTCAAATCCGGTGATGTCTCGTAAAAACTTGGTGGTATTGTCGTCGCCGACGGACCCCAGACCACGAAGTACAAACTGCAGCATAACGGCCTGATCGGTGGTGCGAACACCATCATCGTCACGGGTCCACTCACGCACACCCAGGCGCACTTTCCAGCAGCAGTCCTTGTACTCCACCCCCAGCAGTGCATCAAGGGTTTCACTTGCCATCAGGTCTTCGCGCCAGCGTGCCAGTATGTTCCACTGCGGGTTAATGGGCCAGCGCAGACCGATGTCGGCTTGCTGACGCTCGGCTTCGTGGTCGCGGTAGCTGGCATATACCAGGCGGTCGCCTTTGGGCGAGTACGTCAGGCGGTAGTTCTGGGCCACGGCGCCTAAGTCGTTCTTGTCGAGTTCGCTGTCGTGGCTGATGCGCAGATCCGGCGTGAGACTCCAGTCAACCTTGGCGGCGAAGTTGGAGGTGCTTTCTGTGTCCGGCGGGTTGCCGGTTTCAAGCTGTACGGTGCGGTCTTCGAAGTAGTATGCCTGGCCCAGAGCGACGCCGAAGCGCTCGCGCCCGGTATCATCGTAGAACTTGCTCGCCAGCCCCAGGCTCAGCTGATTGGCGTCGCCGATGCGGTCACGGCCGCTGAAGCGGTTGGTACGAAACAGGCTGTCGTAGCGGAAATCAAGCTCTGCGGTATCAAACGCCGGAATGTCGTCCTGGTCTTCCTCGGGTACATAGAGGTAAAACAGGCGCGGTTCCAGTGTCTGGGTGTAGCTGCGGTCCTTGAAGTTGGCCCGGCGCTCAAAGGTCAGACCCGAATCCACGCTGGCGATCAGCGTGTTGACGCTGGGGTTCTCATCCCGTCCCGCCACTTGGTCGTCAAGCTGATACTGGGTGGTCCACAGTTTCAATGCCGGCGTCAGGTAGCCCCAGCTGTGCTCCATGGGCAGGCTGACGCCCGGACTCAGGTGCACGCGATCGCCTTGCACCTTGTCTTCCAGGCTCAGCAGCGGATCGCTGCTGTCGCGGTCAAAGCGCACGTATTCGGCCTGGTAATCGGCTTCGAGGCCCCCTCCCAGATCCGGTACCCGGCCGTCGAACAGGAACTGCGGCAAGCGACGGTAGGGTGACTTCTCGCTGGTAGTCAGTGACTGATACCCGTGTGTCCGGGCGATAAAGCTCCAGTTCTGAGTGTTGTAGCGCAATTCGCCCAGCTTGTTGAGGTGGCTGGCGTAGCTGACATCCAGATTGGTCGGGTCCAGGTCATCGAAATAGTCAACATCGCTGACCGCGGTGTAATCGATATAACTCTGCCAGCCGGCCCAGGGCGTGCCCTCGTGATCAACGCCGAGCAGCCAGCGGTCTTCGCCGGTCTTGTCGTCGTCCACTAGAATTCCGTTGCTCAGCGCAGTCTGGGACCAGCGGTTCATGTAGCGGAATTCGTTTTCCAGGATCAGGCCGCGTTCGCTAAGAATGCGTGGCGTAAAGGTGTCATCGTAGTTGGGCGCCAGGTTGAAATAGTAGGGCGCGGCAATGTCGATGCCTTCGCTGCTTGAATAGTTGATCGAGGGGTAGAGGAAGCCGGAGACGCGGCGGTCATCAATCGGGAAGTAGAAGTACGGCATGTACAGCACCGGTACGTCGAGGACTTCCAGCACCGCGCCGCGGGCTTCGCCAAATCCGGTGTTCGGGTTCAGCACGATGCTGTCGGCGGCCAGTTGCCAACTGGTGTTGCCCGGTTCGCACTGGGTGTAGGAGCCGTCTTCTATGCGTATACGACCGTCTTCCAGGCGCAAGATTCGTTCGGCGTCGCCGCGCACATGCTGCGGGTGCAGAACATATTCCGACTGGGAGAAAATGGTTTCCAGGTTGTTCAGGTTGGTCTGCGCCGCATCGCTGACCAGTAACAGGCCGCGCTCTCGGTAGCTGACGTCGCCTTCGAGGCGCACCAGCTGGGTAAGCTGGTCATATTCGGCGTAGGCGCTGCTCAGCTGCCGGCCGCCCTGGGTTACCTGGACACCGCCTTCGAGCTGGGTCAGGCCGCCAAGCTCGCTCTGGGAGCTGGCTGCGGCAATGAGCACGCGTTGAAGGTTGAAGGGCGTGTCGCCATCAGCCACTTCCATGGCCGGTTCTATGTAGCGGCCCCGGCACAGGCCGGTTTGCTCGCCCGGAGCATAGGGATACCAGTCAAGGTGCGCGTAGGGATTGTCGGTTAGCAGCGGTGCCGTCGTGATGATGGCCGCATCTGCTGTTTGTGGGGCGGCTGTCTGTGTTGCGGCTGTCGCAGCAGGTGCGATCGCCGGCGCAGCACTTTCGTCGGCTGAGGGCTCGAAAGCTGGGGCCTTGGGAACCACCGGCTGGGGCGGCATTTCGCCCGTCGTTGCCGCAGGGGGGGCAGCTGTGGCGGGCCGGGCGCTGCCTGTGGCCTGCACAGACGGCGCTGTGGTGGGCGCCGTTGCGGTCGGCGCGGGGGTGGCGGCGTCGACAGAACCTGCACCGCATTCCCACTGTCCCTGAGAGGTCTGGGTGCAATCCCAGCCCAGAGTGTCCGATGTCTGTGCAGCAGCAATCTGTGCAAACAAGGCGGATGAAATCGCCAGCGAGAGTTTATAAGCAGAGCGTCTTAAGAAAGGCATTCAGTCACATCCAGTTGCAAGCCTGTGAGCACGGGTTCCTGTTTATTGCCAAACACCGGTACCATAGGAGGCTCTTTGGCACCCTCAAATGAGTGCCAGCCTAAATCCAAACATGGAATGATAAATCATTCGTAAGAGACAGTGCTAGAGGATTCCAAGTATGGATCAGCGTCAGGTCGATTTGACAGCGTGGGTGGAGCGGGCATTTGAGCAACTGGGGGTGGACCTTGCACCCGACTGGCGCCTTACTGTCGTAAGTGGAGACGCCAGTTTTCGACGCTATTTTCGAGTGCACAGCCATAACCTGACCTGGATCGCGGTCGATGCACCGCCAGAGACCGAAGATTCGCACCAGTTTGTAGCCATCGCGCGGGCTTGGGCGCCCCTGGACATTCATGTGCCACGCATCCATGCCTGTGATCTGACCCACGGCTTCATGCTGCAGTCGGACCTGGGCGACACGCTGTATCTGGATGTGCTTGATGCGCACAACGCCGACGCACTTTATTCAAAGGCACTGGTGTCGCTGACCCATATACAGCAGTGCGTTACGCTTGGGCGCGGTGTTGAACTGCCGCACTATGATGGCAAAATGCTGACTTTCGAGATGGGGCTGTTCCGGGAGTGGTTTGTCGAGCAGCTGCTCGGACTGGAGCTGGACGCCCGCGAAGCGGGCTTGCTGGACGAACTGTTTGTGTCCCTGGTGGACTCGGCCCTGGCGCAACCCCAGGTTTGCGTGCACCGGGATTTTCATTCGCGCAATCTCATGGTGAGCCGGGAAGCGACGCCTGGCGTGATCGATTTTCAGGGGGCTGTGATCGGCCCGGTGACCTACGATCTGGTTTCTCTGCTGCGTGACTGTTACATCGACTGGCCCCAGGGCAAGGTGTATGAGTGGATGGCGCACTTTGGCCAGGTACTGGTGCGTGACGGTTTGCTGGATGCGTACGACGATCAGCTGTTTCGCAGCTGGTTCGACCTGATGGGCATGCAGCGTCATCTCAAGGCCGTGGGTATTTTTGCACGCCTGAAACTGCGGGACGGCAAGCCGAATTACCTGGTCGATATCCCGCGTACCCTGGGCTATATACAGCAGGTGGCCGACGCCTACCCCGAATTTGATGCCCAGGCGCAATGGCTGCGCCAGCGGGTGATTCCGGCGATGGCCGCTTCAGGCCAGTTCGATGCCGATGCTATCAAGCGGTGGCTGACACGATGAGAGCCATGATTCTGGCGGCCGGACTGGGTACGCGAATGCGTCCGCTCACCCTGATCACGCCCAAGCCGCTGTTGCGCGTCGGCGGCAAGGCCCTGATTGAATACCATATCGAACGGCTGGTGGCGGCGGGCTTTGACGAAATCATCGTCAATCATGCCTGGCTCGGTGAACAGATCGAGGCCTACCTGGGGGATGGTGCCCGTTACGGTGCCCGCCTGTGTTATTCCGCAGAAGGCGAGCCACTGGAAACCGGCGGCGGCATCTTTCGCGTGCTGGAGTGGCTTTCTCCGGCAGGCGCGCCCTTTGTGGTGGTAAACGGCGATGTTTTCACGGACTATCCGTTTTCGCAGTTGCCCCGCGCCCTTGAGGGCGACGCACACCTGGTTCTAGTGGCTAACCCGCAGCATCATCCGCAGGGTGATTTTGCACTGGCGCACGGGCGTATCGAAGCCGAGGGTACGGAACGCTATACCTTTTGCGGGGTCAGTGTGCAGTCGGCGGCACTCTATGCCGGCTGCATGGCCGGTGCCTTTGCGCTGGCGCCGCTGTTGCGCCGGGCAATGGGACAGGGGCGGGTGAGTGGTGAATATCATGACGGTTGCTGGGTGGATGTGGGAACCGTTGAACGACTGCAACAGCTAGACAAGGATCTGAGGGAGAAGCAGTTAGATGGCAATTAATCCGGAGCAATTCGGCGCAGGGCTTGGCGACAGCATTCGGCAGCATCGTACAGGCCTGGTCATTGGTGGCCTGATTGGTCTGTTCAGCGGTGGGCTGTTCGGGCTGGTATTTGGCGCCGGCATCGGCTTTATGCTCGACCGCTGGCTGAAAGGCAGCCTGCGACGTTTCAATCCGCGCGAAACCTTTTTTCGTGCGACCTTTGCGGTGATGGGCAAGATTGCCAAGGCTGACGGCCGCGTGACGGAAAACGAAATCCAGTATGCGCGGGATGTCATGGCGCGCATGAATCTGGACCAGAGGCGGCGGGAAGAGGCGATTGGCCTGTTCAACGAGGGCAAGCACGAGAACTTCGACATTGGCGAGGTGCTGCGGCCACTGGCCGCGCTGATTCGCTACAACGTGCCGCTGAAACTGATGTTCGTCGAGATTCAGCTGCAGGCCGCCATGTCCGATGGCAGCATCAGCCCGGCGGAGCTCGCAGTGGTGCGCGAAGTGTGTCAGCTGCTGATGATGACCGAGCGCGAAGTCGCGGCGCTGATCGCTCGCATGCAGGCGCAATATGCCTACGGTGAGCACAGCTTCAGCGGCCACCGGCAGGGCTTTTCCGAGCCGCAGCTGCTGAAAGATGCTTATGGCGTGCTGGGTGTGGGTGAGTCAGCCTCGGACTCCGAAGTGAAGAAGGCCTACCGTCGGCTGATGAGCCAGCATCACCCTGACAAGCTGGTGGCCAAGGGCTTGCCGGAGGAAATGATGCAGCTGGCCAAGGAAAAAACCCAGGAGATCCAGGCCGCCTACGACCGTGTCAAGAGCGCGCGTAAAGTGGCCTGATCTGGGCGCTTGTCAGCGGCCGGGCTGCTGCTCGTCAACCTGTGCCGCAGCCGGCCTGGTGAGTGGCCTGGGCATCAGGTAGCGCTGGATGCGTCCGCGCACTTCACGCAGAAGCAGGGCGCCAGCGTCGTCCGGCAACTGACCGGGCAACTGGCTGGCGTGGTAGCTCTGCAGCGCCGCCCGGCGGGCGCTGTTGGTACGCAGGCGCGCTGATTCGATTGCGGAGGCATTGGCCTGGTAGATGTCCAGCACCGGAATGTCCAGTTCTGCCAGCAGCTGGGTTATTTGTGGTGCGCCGGGAGTGGCAGGGTGGCGGGCATTAAGCAGGGTCAGCCCCAGCGGGTGGCTCGGCTGAAATTCCCGGGCGCAAAGTGCAGCCCAGGTAGCGCCGGTGCCGCTGCCCAGAAAGATCAGGTAGTCGCGCTGGCGGGACTCAAGGTGCCGGATCGCGGCTTCGCAAATTTTAATCACACGCTGTGCGTACAGCTCCATCGGCGGTATGGCGGACTCTTGCGTTCGAGTCTCTGCCGTCTGCTGTAACGCGGCATCGGCCCCGTCCGCCTCCGCCGTGCCAGCTTCGACAGCGCCGGGATCGGCAGCATCAGGCCGGCTGCGTGGCGGCACGGGCATCGGCGTGGCCGGTGGCAGCGCAATCGATAACGTATCCCAGCCATGACGTGCAAGACCGGTGCGCAGTGGATGCAGATCCTGCGGCCAGTCCGGATGACTGTGTTCATCGGGCAGCAGAACGACGGCCCCGGCAGGTTCCGCCTGATTGGCGGGCTGGTAGAGCGTGAGGGAACGATCACTGTTGGTTTCAAGCCAGTTGGCTTCGGTCTCCGGGGCGAGCGACAGCGCGCGGGCCAGATCGAGCATGCCCTGTTGCTGCGGTGCCGGTTCCACCCGTGGGCGCAGGGCGGCAGAGGAGCTGGTGTCGATGCTGCTCTGGGCGGCGGACTCCGCCGCCTGGCTCAGGCAGGCGGGCAGCAGGAGGCTCAGTGTAAGGATGCAGAGTGTTGGCTTCATGCTCGGATTATTCAGAACTGCCCGGTCGCAGGCAAGGCCTTGCTTGGTTACAATAGCGCCGATTCACATTTTCCTTCACGAAGAGTCTGACCATGGCCGATTACAAGCTAGCCCCGTCCATTCTGTCCGCCGATTTTGCCCGCCTGGGAGAAGAGGTTGAAAATGTACTTGCGGCGGGTGCCGATATCGTACATTTCGATGTCATGGACAATCACTATGTACCGAACCTGACTATCGGCCCCATGGTGTGCAAGGCGCTGCGCAATCACGGTATCAAGGCCCCCATTGATGTGCACCTGATGGTGAGCCCGGTGGATCGCATGATTGGCGAGTTCATCGAGGCGGGTGCCACCTATATCACCTTCCATCCCGAAGCCTCGGATCACATCGATCGCTCACTGCAGATGATTCGCGACGGTGGTTGCCAGGCCGGTCTGGTTCTGAACCCGGCTACGCCGCTGCATTACCTTGATCACGTGATGGACCGGCTGGACATGATCCTGCTGATGTCCGTTAACCCGGGCTTTGGTGGCCAGAAGTTTATTCCTTCCACGCTCGACAAGCTGCGACTGGTACGCGAGCGCATCAATGCCAGCGGCAAGAATATACGGCTGGAGGTCGACGGTGGTGTCGGCATCGGCAATATCGCCGAGATCGCCGCGGCGGGCGCCGATACTTTTGTGGCGGGATCCGCCATCTTTAACACCGATGATTACCGCGCCACGATCCAGGCCATGCGTGCCGAGCTGGCGAAAGTGTCCTGATGCGCCACTTGTTCGCAGGGCAGGACCCCGCGCTGGTGCTGTTTGATCTGGATGGCACCCTGGTGGATAGCGTGCCGGACCTGTCCGTTGCCGTTGACCGGATGCTGGAGGCGCTGGGGCGTGCGCCTGCCGACGTCGGGCGGGTGCGGGACTGGGTGGGCAACGGCGCGCCGACACTGGTCCGGCGTGCGCTGCATGGTGACCTGGATATCTCCGGGGCAGTTTTCCCGGCGGATTGCTTTGAGCAGGCGTATGCGCTGTTTCTGCAGTTCTATGGCGAATCCACCACAGCGCAGAGTACGCTCTATCCCGGTGTCATTGACTGCCTGAACGGGCTGCAGGCGCGCGGTGTCCAGCTGGGCGTCGCCACCAACAAGCCCATGCGTTTTACCGACGAGATGCTGCGGGGGCTGGGTATCGCTGACTATTTTCAGGTGGTGATCGGTGGCGACAGCCTGCCCACCTGCAAGCCGGATCCGGCCATGCTGTTTCATGCCATCGAGCAATGCGGCGCCTCGCCTGGCACCACGCTGATGGTGGGGGACTCGAGCAACGATATCAAAGCCGGTCGCGCGGCGGGCTGCAAGGTGGCAGCAGTGCCCTATGGTTACAATCACGGCGAACCCATCGAGGCCAGCGCACCTGACCTGATCGTGGCACGGCTTGACGCGCTGCTCTGAGGCCGGTTGCGCCTGACTTCTTAAGTGTCTAAAAGCCCTCCCGAACCGAAGACCGGAGCCCTGTGCTGCGGTTTTTTTTGACTATCCTTCGTCTGCCGTCGCCTCCTGTGTCCCCTGTTTCTTAAGTGCATGGCCTCAAATGTCAATTAATAGGCTTCATTTGTTATTGTCCAGCGAGAGGCGGTGCGAGACACTGCATGACATTGAAAGGCCGGATGGCGGCGCTTATAGCGTTCTTCTGGATGGCCGTCGTGCCCTTTGGGTAAGTCGGTGTCCTTTTTAGTTCGTTCTTTATGTCAAGGCGAACGCCTATTCTGGTTATCTATGTGGCTCGCCCCCGGTGAGTGTGGGCCTGGACAGTAATGCGAAAAGGTAGAACAGCATGAAAGTACTGGTAACGGTCAAGCGGGTGCTCGACTACAACGTCAAGGTGCGCGTCAAGGCGGACCGCAGCGATGTGGACCTGGCCAACGTGAAGATGGCTCTGAACCCCTTCTGCGAGATTGCGGTGGAAGAGGCTATTCGGCTGAAGGAAGCCGGCGTGGCTACCGAGGTGGTGGTGGTCTCTATCGGCCCCAAAGCCGTGCAGGAGCAGATTCGTACCGCCCTGGCGCTGGGCGCCGATCGCGGTATTCAGATCGAAACCGACACGATGCCGGAGTCCCTGTCCGTCGCCAAACTGCTGGCCAAGGTGGTCGAAGAAGAGCAGCCGGGTCTGGTGATTCTGGGCAAGCAGGCGATTGATTCGGACAACAACCAGACCGGCCAGATGCTGGCGGCACTGACGGGCCTGGCCCAGGGTACCTTTGCTTCTGAAGTGAAGGTTGAGGGTGACGAGGTGCTGGTGACCCGTGAAGTCGACGGCGGCCTGCAGACTGTGGGTCTGAAACTGCCGGCCATCGTGACCACCGATCTGCGCCTGAACGAGCCGCGCTATGCATCCCTGCCCAACATCATGAAAGCCAAGAAGAAGCCGCTGGATGTGAAAACGCCGGCGGACCTGGGTGTGGAGCTGCGCGCCCATACCGAACTGCTGAGTGTTGAGCCGCCGGCCGAGCGCAAGGGCGGTATCAAGGTGGGCTCGGTGGCCGAGCTGGTGGAAAAACTGAAAAACGAAGCGAAGGTGATCTGATGGCGACCCTGATTATTGCGGAACACGATAACAGCACCCTGAAGCCGGCCACCCTGAACACCGTTGCTGCTGCGGCGGCCATTGGTGGCGATGTGGCCGTGCTGGTGGCGGGTGAAAGCTGCCAGGCCGTGGCGGATCAGGCGGCGCAGGTGGCCGGTGTCAGCAAGGTCCTGCTGGCCGACAACGCCGCCTACGGGCATCAGCTGGCCGAGAACATCGCGCCGCTGGTTGCAGAGCTGGCCAAAACCGCCGGCTTTGACTATGTGCTGGCGCCGGCTACCACCACCGGCAAGAATTTGCTGCCCCGCGTGGCGGCCCTGCTGGACGTGGGTCAGCTGTCCGATATCGTGGCGGTGGAATCGGCCGACACCTTCAAGCGCCCAATCTATGCCGGCAATGCCATTGCCACCGTGAAATCGCTGGATGCCATCAAGGTGATCACCGTGCGTGGTACGGCCTTTGATCCGGTCGCCGCCGAAGGTGGTTCCGCCAGCGTTGAAGCGGTAACGGCGGTGCACGATGCAGCGCTGTCCCGTTTCGTCAGCGAAGAGGTGGCCAAGTCGGATCGCCCTGAACTGACGGCGGCCCGGGTCATTATTTCCGGTGGTCGTGGCATGGGCAACGGCGAGAACTTCGCCCTGCTGGAAAAGGTGGCCGACAAGCTGGGTGCTGCGGTGGGTGCGTCCCGTGCGGCCGTGGATGCGGGCTTTGTGCCCAACGACATGCAGGTTGGCCAGACCGGCAAGATTGTGGCGCCGGACCTGTACATTGCTGTCGGCATCTCCGGTGCCATCCAGCACCTGGCGGGCATGAAAGACTCCAAGGTGATCGTGGCGATCAACAAGGACGAAGAGGCGCCGATCTTCCAGGTGGCGGATTATGGTCTTGTCGCCGACCTCTTTGATGCAGTCCCGGAGCTGGAAGGCACGCTGTAAAAGCATACCGCTCCTGCTTCCCGGCCGGTACACCGGCCGGGAGGCCCACCGTTCGCAGGATGGGTGGACTGTGCGGTGCTGACGCGGCCTGAGCGCCGTATAACCCATCGTGGGGGGCGGTACATCGCGCAACCCTGATCCACCGATGGGTTACGCCGCGACAAATCCGCGGCGTACCGACAGCACAATGCCATTGCGGCTCCCCCCATCCTGCGTGTCACAAGCAGAATTCCGGTCGGCCGGCAGCTCTCTTCGGGGGCTGCCGGCGGCAACAGAAGAATAACGAGGTGTAGTCCCCATGAGCGAAGCCGAACGCGAGTCGATGGAATTCGATGTGGTGATTGTTGGCGCGGGTCCCGCGGGCCTGTCCGCCGCCATTCGCCTGATGCAGCAGGCTCAGGCCGCAGAACAGGAACTGACGGTCTGCGTCGTCGAGAAAGGCTCCGAGGTTGGCGCCCATATTCTCTCCGGCGCCGTCATCGAGCCGCGGGCGCTGAACGAGCTCTTCCCGGACTGGCGCGATCTGGGGGCACCGCTGAAAACCGCGGTCACCGAAGATCAGATCTACCTGCTCAAGGACGCCGACAGCGCCCGCCGCATTCCCAATGCGCTGGCACCGAAAACGATGCACAACGACGGCAACTACGTCGCCAGCCTGGGCAACCTGTGCCGCTGGCTGGGCGAGCGCGCCGAAGAGCTGGGCGTAGAGATCTTCCCGGGCTTCGCTGCCGCGGAGGTGCTCTACCACGACGATGGCCCTCTCAAAGGAAGTGTCAAGGGGATTGCCACCGGCGACATGGGGGTGACCGCCAGCGGGGAGCAAGGCCCGAATTACATGCCGGGCATGGAACTGCACGCAAAGTACACCCTGTTTACCGAAGGCTGCCGCGGCCACCTTGGCAAGCAGCTGATTGAAAAGTTCGCACTGGATCAGGATGCCGACCCGCAGCACTACGGCATCGGTATCAAGGAGCTGTGGGACATCGATCCTTCGAAGCATCAGCCGGGGCTGGTGCTGCACGGCGCCGGCTGGCCGTTGGAAGGTGACACCAACGGTGGCTTCTTTCTCTATCACGCCGAGGACAACCAGGTGGTGGTCGGGCTGATCATCGACCTCAATTACAGCAACCCCTGGCTGAGCCCGTTCGATGAATTCCAGCGCATGAAGCACCATCCGCTGTTCAGGCAGTACCTTGAGGGCGGCAAGCGGGTGTCCTATGGCGCCCGGGCCATCACCAAGGGCGGCTTCAATTCGCTGCCAAAAATGACCATGCCCGGTGCGCTGCTGCTCGGCTGCGATGCCGGCACCCTGAATTTCTCCAAGATCAAGGGCACCCACACGGCGATGAAGTCCGGCATGCTCGGGGCCGAGGCGGTGTTCGAGGCGCTCGCCGCAGGCGATGAGGGCAGCAAGGATCTGACGGCATTCACTGACAAGTTCAAGTCTTCGTGGCTCTACGACGACTTGTTCCGCAGCCGCAACTTCGGCCCGGCGATGCACAAGTTCGGCACCCTGCTGGGTGGCGCCTTCAACTTCGTCGACCAGAATATCTTCGGTGGCAAGATTCCGTTCACGCTGCACGACACGCGCAGGGATTACGCCGAGCTCAAGCCGGCCTCCGAGTGCAAGCAGATCGAGTATCCGAAGCCGGATGGCAAGCTGAGTTTCGACAAGCTGTCGTCGGTGTTCCTCTCCAACACCAACCATGAAGAAGACCAGCCCTGCCACCTGAAGCTCAAGGATGCGAGCATTCCTCTGTCGATCAACCTGCCGAAATGGGCGGAACCGGCACAGCGTTACTGCCCGGCCGGGGTCTACGAGGTGGTCGAGGACGCGCAGGGCAAACGCTTCCAGATCAACGCCCAGAACTGCGTCCACTGCAAAACCTGTGACATCAAGGATCCGTCCCAGAATATAACCTGGGTGACCCCCGAAGGCGGTGGTGGTCCGACGTATCCGAATATGTAAGTTTTCACTCTGGTAATGCCCTTTACCCCGCTGATGCGGGGCTTTTTACGGATGGCCGATAAAGACGAGCGTGGCGGCCTGATGGCGGAACTCCTTAAGAGCTGGTACGTCATATTAGGTTATGCCTGAGCTCCTGCTTATCTATGATAAAGAGTGCCCGTTCTGCGACCGGTACTGCCGCCTGGTGCGGATTCGGGCCGCAGTGGGTACGTTGCGGCTGGTCAATGCCCGCGAATCATCTGAGCTAATGGCTGAAGTGACTGCGGCGGGGCTGGATATTGACCAGGGCATGGTGCTGAAAATGGGCGGCCGGCTGTATTACGGCGCCGAGGCGATGCGGGTGCTGGCGCTGCTCAGCAGTCGCTCGGGCGCGTTTAATCGCCTCAATTACTGGATCTTTCGCTCCAAAGTCCTGTCGAGTCTGCTCTATCCGCTGCTGCGGGCATGCCGCAATCTTACGCTGAGGCTGATGGGCAAGTCCCGGATCAACAATCTGCACCTGGCGGACAACGACCGTTTCCTTTAAGCCGCCTCTTGTTAGGCAGTGAGACACATCACCCGCCTATCAAACAGCCCGTGAATCTAACGGCCTCTGAGTCAAACCTCCGTCAGGCCTGTCGGGTTGCTTACCATGAACATCGAGCACCAAGCTGCAGAATCCCCTCCTAGGGGTGTGTACGGTCAAGGTGCCGGGCATTGCCGGAGCGAATGCCCAGGCTATAACGGTGGCGCTCGGTGTTCCCGGTGATCGAGAATGATCCGGTGCACGAAGGACAGCTTCTCTATGGCTTTAGGCGCCAGTATGAAGGGGTAGAGGTCCGGCTGGCCCATGCTCTGGTTCAGGCTGTTGAGCGCATAGGTTACCGGTAACCATTGTTCAATCAGCGGCTCGAAGTTCCTGCTGCGATAGGGGTCGAAGGGTACACCGGTGCTCAGGTCGTCGGCGTCGTCTACCCGGGGTTTAACCCTCAGGCCAAAGGCGCGGGCGGTTTCCAGGGTGTCTGCAATATGCAGGTAGTGGGCCCAGGTTTCGGCCCAGTCTTCCCAGGGGTGACTGCTGGCATAGGTACTGACGAAGTGGTTTTGCCAGTCGGCCGGTGCGCCCTGCTCATAGTGTGTTTGCAGGGACGCCTGGTAATCCTGGGTTTCATCACCGAAGAGGGCTCGAAACGGTTCGAGCCAGTCGGTGCCCTGTACGAGCCTGTCCCAGTAGTAGTGGCCTGATTCGTGGCGAAAGTGTCCCAGCAGGGTGCGGTAGGGCTCACCCATCTGCTGGCGCATGTCCTCGCGTGTGGCATCGTCCGCCTCGGCGATATTCAGGGTGATCAGACCGGCGGCATGGCCGGTCAGTACCTGTTCGGCATCTTCGCGAAACGCACTGCCGGGATCATCGGACAGAAACGCAAACGCCAGGCCTTCTGTATTGGTTTTGGTTTTTGGCTCCAGCGGCAGATCCAGGCGCATGAGACTGAATACCAGGCGGCGCTTTTCGGCTTCCAGTCGGCGCCAGAGAGCCGTGTTGCCCTCGACGCCCAGATCAGGAATGGTCTGGTTCAGGCGGCAGGCCACGCAGTAGGTGTCGGGATCGGAACTGGGAATCATCCAGTTACAAAGATTGTGCTCGCTGTAATTGGCACATTTGCGATACTCGATGCTGTTGGCCTGCGCATCAACCGGTCGCCAGTTTTTACCGCGCAGATGCAGCGCCGACAGTACCATTCTATCCGGCAGGAAACCGAGTTCATGCTGGCAACGAATGCAGTTGAAGTTATCAAAATAGAGGGTTTGGCCGCAGTGCTCGCATGTGAAGAGTTTCATTAAAGCCTCCTGGTGGGATCACAGTGTAACTGTTACGACAGTCGCTTTCCCTGTGTTGACAAGAGGATTTGGCCGCGAAGTCGTGTATTATTTCCCGTCGTGTTCGGCACCGACAGCGCTGGGTCGTTTTTTGAGCCGCTGAGCAGCCCTGCTTGGCAGGCGCGCTTGCAGCATATCCGGCGAATATGGGTTATCAAGAGTGGTATCAACGGGTTGGGTTTGAAATATGCTGCTGATGATCGACAACTACGACAGCTTTACCTACAACGTCGTGCAGTATCTGGGTGAGCTGGGCGCCGATGTTCGAGTGTTTCGCAATGATGAGGTAACGCTCGAGCAGATCGAAGCCCTGAAACCTGAACAGCTGGTGATATCCCCAGGCCCCTGTACGCCGAACGAGGCAGGGGTTTCGGTACCGGCCATCGAGCATTTTGCCGGCAAGTTACCCATTTTCGGTATCTGCCTTGGGCACCAGAGCATCGGCCAGGCGTTTGGCGGGCGCATCGTACGTGCCAGGCAGGTGATGCACGGCAAAACCTCGATGGTGTACCACAACAACAGCGGTGTTTTCGCAGGCCTCGCCAATCCGGTGGAGGTGACCCGATACCATTCGCTGGTGATCGAGCAGGCATCCTTGCCCGAGTGCCTGGAGGTAACGGCCTGGACCCAGAACGAGGATGGCAGCATCGATGAAATCATGGGCGTGCGTCACCGCAGCCTGGATATCGAAGGTGTGCAGTTTCACCCCGAATCGATTTTGACGCAGCAGGGCCACGACCTGCTGGCCAACTTTCTCAAACGCGGGCATTCTCGGGCAGCCTCCTAGCAGAGCGTTGAAATACGTTGGCGAAGCAGTCAAGGTAAGGCAAGCATCCGCGAAAAGCCGCAATTTACGCGGTGTAAATGAGAATGTAGACCGGGCTCGCGCAGGCGCGGAGTTTTAACGCAGGATTGGCCATGCAGGCAGTTTTTTCAGCAGCCTGCTAAGGAGAGACAATGAATATTCAGCAAGCAATCGCCAAAGTGGTCGACCACCTGGATCTGACACGTGGCGAAATGACCGAAGTCATGCAGCAGGTCATGACAGGGCAGTGCACCGACGCCCAGATCGCAGGCTTTCTGGTAGCGCTGCGCATGAAAAGCGAATCCATTGATGAGATTACCGGTGCGGCACAGGTCATGCGTGACCTGGCAACGCCGGTGAAAATCAATGCCGCGCCGCTGGTGGATATCGTCGGCACCGGGGGCGATGGCGCCAACCTGTTCAACATCTCCAGCGCCAGTGCCTTTGTCACGGCGGCCGCTGGCGCTTACGTTGCCAAACATGGCAACCGCGCGGTGTCGTCGTCCAGCGGCAGTGCCGATCTGCTGGAGGCCTGCGGGGTCGATTTGACCCTGAACGCCGACGGTGTGGCGCGTTGTGTGGAAAATGTCGGCGTGGGCTTCATGTTTGCACCGAGCCACCACAACGCCATGAAATACGCCATCGGGCCGCGTCGTCAGCTGGGTATCCGTACCCTGTTCAATATTCTGGGGCCCATGACCAACCCTGCGGGCGTCAAGCGTCTGCTGATCGGCGTATTCAGTGATGCACTGTGCCGCCCCATGGCCGAAGTCATGCGTGAACTGGGTGGCGAGCATGTGATGGTGGTGCATGCCCACGACGGGCTGGATGAAATAAGCCTGGCAACCCATACCCATGTGGCTGAACTGAGAGACGGTGTGGTTACGGAGTACAGTCTGACGCCCGAAGAGGTCGGCATCGAAAGCCAGAGCCTGATCGGGCTTGAGGTCAGCAGCTCCGCAGACTCGCTGAGCCTGATCATGGATGCCTTCAAGGGCGTCAACAGCACGCCGGCACGCAAGGCCAGCAATATCATCGCCCTCAACGCCGGCGCTGCTATTTACCTGTCTGGCGTGGCGGCAACGCTGGCAGACGGTGTGGCCATGGCGCGTCAGCAGCTGGAAAGCGGTGCGGCGCTGGAGAAAATGGAGCAACTGGCGAGCTTTAGCCAGCAGCTGGCGCAGGAGCAGGCATGAACACTGATACACCCACGGTTTTGAAGAAGATCCTGGCCCGCAAGGCCGAGGAAGTCAGCGAGCGTTCGGCCCGGGTATCGATTGCCGACCTGCAGCAGCGCATTGCCGATCAGGCTGGATCCGAGACCGACCCGCGGGGTTTTGTCGATAGCATGGCGCGCAGTATTGCCGCCGGCCGCTCGGCGGTGATTGCCGAGGTGAAAAAGGCCAGCCCGTCCAAGGGGTTGCTGCGTGATCCCTTTATTCCGGCTGATATCGCCCGTTCCTATGAGCGTGGTGGCGCCAGCTGCCTGTCGGTACTCACTGATCGGGATTACTTCCAGGGCTCTGAAGCCTACCTGCAGGAAGCGCGTGCCGCCTGCAGTCTGCCGGTGATCCGCAAGGATTTTATCGTCGATCCCTATCAGGTGTATGAAGCCCGTGCCATTGGCGCAGACTGCATTCTGCTGATTGTAGCCGCACTGCAGGATCAGCAGATGGCTGAACTCAATGCCCTGGCCATAGAGCTGGGCATGGATGTGCTGGTGGAGGTACATGACCGGGCGGAGCTCGAGCGCTCCCTGGGTCTCGGCAACCGGCTGGTGGGTATCAATAATCGTAACCTGCACACCTTTGAAGTGTCGCTGGACAATACCCTTGCGCTGCTGGACCTGGTGCCTGATGATCGCATCGTCGTAACCGAAAGCGCCATTACGGGGCCCGCAGACGTGGCGCTGATGCGCCAGCACGGTGTGCACGGCTTTCTGGTGGGCGAAACCTTTATGCGCGCCGAAGACCCGGGTCTGAAACTGGCCGAACTGTTTGATTGATTAAGGATTTGTAACAATGACAATGAGTGCCAAGGTTCAGTGGGCCGGGGATGACCGTTTCAAGGCGACCACGGGTTCCGGTTTTGATGTGATGGTAGACCGTGATCTGAAGGACGGTCCGCGCCCCATGGAGCTGCTGCTGGCCAGTCTTGGCAGCTGCAGCAGCGTGGACGTCATGGCGATTCTGCGCAAGAGTCGCCAGGATGTGACCGAATGCGTGGTGGAAATCGAGGCCGAGCGTGCCGATGCGGTTCCGGCCGTGTTCACGGCCATCCACCTCAAGTTCGTGGTGACCGGGCGCAAGCTCAAGGAAGCCCACGTCAAGCGTGCAGTGCAGCTGTCCGCCGAGCAGTATTGCTCGGTGTCACTGATGCTGGAAAAGGGCGGTGTCAAAATGAGCCACAGCCATGAGATTGTCGAGCTCGACGTCTGAATAGCGGCCGCTGACACCGCGCATGGGCGCGGTGCGCCTGATCGCTCGACAGAAACCGAAGGCTGTGTCTTCGGTTTTTTTGTTTATGGATTGCACAGGCTCTCCTGTCTGCGTATAATTTCGCGTCCATTTGTACTTCATTAACCTCCTTGCTTTCGCGTGCAGACACAGGTTTTCCTGTATGGGCTCGTCGAAGGCTGCAAAACCGAAAGGAGTTCCAATGCGTCACTATGAAATCGTATTTCTGGTTCACCCGAACCAGAGCGAGCAGGTTCCTGCGATGGTTGAGCGTTACACCGGCGTTATCGAAGGTGCTGACGGCAAGATCCACCGCCTGGAAGACTGGGGCCGCCGCCAGCTGGCTTACCCGATCAACAATGCTCACAAAGCCCACTACATTCTGATGAACGTAGAATGCAGCCAGGAAGCTCTGGACGAGCTGGAAAACATGTTCCGCTACAACGATGCCGTTCTGCGTAACATGTTCATCCGTCGTAAAGAGGCGATCACTGAAGTTTCTCCGATCAAAGCCGCTGAGTCCCGCGAAGAGCGCAAGCCGCGTCGTGAAGATTCCCGGCCGGAAAGGCAGGAAGAGAAACCGGCTGCAGCGACTGAAGAAGCTGCTGCCGAGTAACCCCCACCTTTATTTGATTGAGGAGAAATCCCATGGCTCGTTTTTTCCGTCGCCGCAAGTTCTGCCGTTTCACGGCAGAAGGTGTTAAAGAGATCGATTACAAAGATCTGGAAGTCCTGAAAGGTTACATCACCGAAACAGGCAAGATCGTACCCAGCCGCATCACCGGCACCAAGGCGCGTTACCAGCGTCAGCTGGCGACCGCGATCAAGCGTGCGCGCTTTGTCGCACTGCTGCCGTACACCGACAGCCACCTGTAAGCCGGGATAATCGTCATGCGCAAGCTGGCTGAGCTGATAATGCGCGGCCGCTCGCAGGCGATACTGGTGGTGATTGTCGCCACCATGCTGCCGATGATGTACTGGATCAGTGCAGCGGCCGTCGGTCTGGTTACTCTACGACGAGGACCTGGCGATGGTACCGGACTCCTGGCCTGGAGCTTGCTCCCGGCCGGAGCCTGGGGGCTGGTCGGAGATCCAACCCCCGCTCTGGTTATCCTGGGTACCTATGTACTCGCAGTGATACTCAGGCGGACAGTGTCCTGGGGCTACACCCTCGCGGTTCTGATACCGGTCGGTGTGCTCAGCGGTATCGCTCTCGAGCAGATGCTGCATGAGGTTCTGGGGCAATTGGTTGAGGTTGTACAAGAGCTGCTGCAGTCGCAGGAGACAGTACCGGGTGCACAGCTTGGCGCCGACTGGTGGTATCAGTTGTTCGCCGGCGGCCTGAGCGCCACCCACGCGGCCATGATGTTGGCCTGCCTGGTGCTGGCTCGATGGTGGCAGTCGGTACTGTACAACCCCGGTGGTTTCCGCGAGGAGTTCCACCGGTTGCGACTGAGCCCGGCACTGGCGTTGTCTATCATGGCGGTGCTGGTAGTGGGTCCGCAGTTCGGTCTCGTAATGGTGCATTGGTTACCGTTACTGGTTTTGCCGCTGGTATTTGCCGGTCTGGCTCTGGTTCACGGCAGTGTGGCCAAACGGAAAGTGGGGGTGACCTGGCTGATCATGTTTTACATGGCAGTCGTGGTGCTGGGCCCCTACCTGATTACGATGCTGGTGTTGCTGGCTGTGATTGACAGCCTTGTCGATATCCGTCGACGCATACCGGCCAAGACTTAGTACTGCAATTACATTTGCAGAACGAAAGAGGTTTACGAGATGGAAGTTATTCTGCTCGAAAAAGTAAGCAAGCTGGGTAACCTGGGTGACAAGGTTAACGTTAAAGCCGGTTTCGGTCGTAACTACCTGGTTCCTCAGGGCAAGGCTGTTGCCGCCACTGAAAACAACGTAGCGAAGTTCGAAGAACGTCGTGCGGAACTGGAAGCTTCTGCTGCAGGCAAACTGAGCGATGCTCAGGCGCGTGCCGAACAGCTGAACGAACTGGAACTGTCCGTTGTTGCCAAAGCTGGCGACGAAGGCAAGCTGTTCGGTTCCATCGGTACACGCGATATCGCTGATGCGATCTCCGGCTCCGGTGTTGTTGTCGCTAAAAGCGAAGTTCGTCTGCCGGAAGGTGCTATCCGTACCACTGGCGAGTTCGAAATCAACTTGCAGCTGCACCCTGAAGTGAATGCAACAATCAAGCTGAACGTTGTCGGCGAATAATCCCGCCTGACAATTTGTCTGCTGAAAAGGCACTGCGTAGAATACTGCGCAGTGCCTTTTTCGTTTCTGGCGTTTCTGTTGCGCATGCGTTTGTGCCGCGAACGCGTCCAGGGGCACAGACTACCGATAGATACATCCCTGTTTTTGGCTTTTGGGTTATACGATGGACTTTTCTGAACTGCATGACGATGATCTGGCCAATATCAAGCTGCCGCCGCACTCCATAGAAGCGGAGCAGTCTGTACTGGGTGGGTTGATGCTGGACAACAGCACCTGGGATACCGTTTCCGAGGTGCTGACGGAAGATCTGTTCTACCGCCGTGACCATCGACTGATTTTCCGCACCATGGAAAAGCTGATCAACAACAGCCAGCCGGTGGATGTGGTCACGGTGTCCGAAGAGCTGGATCGCATTGGCGATCTGGAAGCCGCGGGTGGGCTGGATTACCTGGTGACGCTGGCGCGCAATACTCCCAGCGCCTCGAATATTCGTGCCTATTCCGAGATCGTGCGCGACCGCGCGCTGCTGCGCCAGATGATTACGGTAGCCCAGGACATTTCCGACAGTGCCTTCAACCCAGAGGGGATGGCGCCGGAGGATCTGCTGAACGACGCCGAGCGCAAGATCTTTCAGATTGCCGAAAGCCGGCCGAACCAGGGCGGTCCGGAGCCGGTTAATCCGCTGCTGAAAAAGGCCGTTGAACGCATCGATACGCTGTTCAACAACGCCGAAGCCATGACCGGGGTATCCACCGGTTTTGATGATCTGGACGAGAGTACCACCGGCCTGCAGCCATCGGATCTGATCATTGTGGCGGCAAGGCCGTCCATGGGTAAAACCACCTTTGCCATGAACCTGGTGGAAAACGCGCTGATGCTCAGTGGCCGTCCGGTGCTGGTATTCAGCCTCGAAATGCCCGCCGACCAGCTGGTCACGCGTATGCTGTCATCGCTTGGGCGTATCAACCAGACCAAGGTGCGTACCGGCCAGCTGGAAGAGGAGGACTGGCCGCGCCTCACTACGGCCGTGAACATGCTGCGGGACAAGCCGCTTTATATCGACGATACGGCCGGTATCAGCCCCAATGAAATGCGTTCCCGGGCGCGGCGTATCAAGCGCGAGCACGGCGACCTGGCGCTGATCATGATCGACTACCTGCAGCTGATGCAGATCAAGGGCACCAAGATGGAGAGCCGCACCCACGAGATTTCCGAGATCTCGCGCTCCCTCAAGGCGCTGGCCAAGGAAATGGAGTGCCCCGTGGTGGCGCTGTCGCAGCTCAACCGAAGTCTGGAGCAGCGCCCCAACAAGCGGCCGGTGAACTCGGATTTGCGTGAGTCCGGTGCCATCGAGCAGGATGCCGATGTCATCATGTTTATCTATCGTGACGAGGTTTATAACGAAGACAGTGAGCACAAGGGTATCGCTGAAATCATTATCGGCAAGCAGCGAAACGGCCCCATAGGGACCGCCCGGCTGGCCTTTATCGGCAAATATACCCGTTTCGAGAACCTGGCCGCGCAGCACTATGAAGAGTACGGCGGCTTTGACGGCGGCTGATACGCTGTGTTCAGCAGCCTCGCTTCACCCGGCTGTGTACCTGTCGGTGATATGAGGCTGTTGCAGGGAAATGCATGGGGCCTGTATCAGGTGTTTTTCATCATGCGGTCACGAAATTTCTGTGGCACCGTGGTGACTTTGCGCTGCTCATAATCGAAGAACACCATGCCGGTCTTGGCATGTGCGACCTCGACAGCGGTTTTCTTGTTGCTGAGCAGATAGTAGAAATCGCAGCCGTACTTGTTGAAGTCGTCGATGCAGACGTCAATCTGCAGAACATCTCCATGAAACCCTTCCGCCTTATAGATGACCGCCGAGTCGGTCATGATCATGCCCACGCCCTCGACGTTTAACTCACCGTAGTTGTACTGCGCCAGAAAGCGCACCCGGGCTTCATGAATCAACGACACGATGGAGTCGTTGCTCAGGTGGCCGCCGTAGTTGATGTCGCTGATGCGCACCGGCAATTCAGTGGTGAAGGTAAAGTGTTGCGGCATCTCTATCTTGATACGTGGCATTACTGCTCCCACTACAGATCCATTTCGCCAAAGCATAAAGAAAGCGGGAGCCAGGGTCGAGCATCTTGGCTGGGCCCTGTGAGCAGGCATGAAAAAGGGGCCTGTTCAGGCCCCTGTGTCGTGTGCGACAAGGCGTTTTGTTACTGGGCATTGAGGACCAGTTTGCCATCCTTGACCGGAATGCTGCTGCCAGGGTTGTGATCCATGCGCACGGTGGCTACCTGCTCGCCCAGGCGATATTCCACGTCGTAACCGATCAGATCCTTTTTCGTGTCCGTGACGGTATTGCAGACGCGTTCGGTGGTGGTATAGGTATCTTTTTCCTGCAGGTTTTTCTGCACCTGGTTGCCGGCGTAGCCACCGGCGGCGGCGCCTGCAACTGTCGCCAGCTTCTTGCCGTTACCACCACCGACCTGCTTGCCCAGCAGACCGCCGACGACGGCACCGACGACGGAGCCGGCAATGCGGTTTTCATCCTTGACCGGTGCCTGGTGGGTCACCACGCGGTCTTCGCAGACTTCGCGCGGTACCTTGATGGTCTTGTAGGCTTCAGAGACCTTGAGCACCTCGGCTGCGGCGGGAGCGGAGTTCATCATCTGGTATCCGGCGAAGCCGCCACCTGCAGTGACAAGGACGGCGCCCAGTACAGTACCTACGAGCATTGATTTGTTCATCTTTATGTCTCCAGGGCCAGCGTTTGACTGACTGCCTTAGCGGTCTGAGTATCTTAGGCTGCACAGCATAGTCCAATGTGCCTGTACCTGAGTTGAACGGCCGGGTTTGGCGCGGGCCAGTATCCGAACCGAAAAGCGGCAAGCCGAGCTGATTCCCGGCAGACTACCGCTGGATTAACTCCGGTATTCCGCCAGTACTTTCACCATCGCATGGGTCAGGGTGGCAAGATCCTCATTCGACATAACATAGGGTGGCATGACATAGACCAGCTTGCCGAAGGGGCGGATCCAGATGCCCTGGGCGACAAACGCCTTCTGTATTTCCACGGTATTGACCGGCGCCTTCATTTCCACCACGCCGATAGCGCCGAGGCAACGTACCTCGGCGACGCTCTCAAGCGCCGCAGCGGGCGCGAGGCCGGACTTCAGGCCCCGCTCGATACGGGCAACATTGCCGGCCCAGTCGCCCTCGTGCAGCAGCTTCAGGCTTGTAGCCGCGACAGCACAGGCCAGCGGGTTGGCCATGAATGTCGGGCCGTGCATAAAGCAGCCGGCGCCGCCGGCGGAGATTGTTTCGCCGATATCCGTGCGTGTCAGGGTCGCGGCCAGGGTCATGTAACCGCCGGTCAGGGCCTTGCCGACACACAGAATGTCGGGGGTAATCCCTGCGTGTTCGCAGGCGAACAGCTTGCCGGTGCGGCCAAAGCCGGTGGCCACTTCGTCGGCAATCAGCAATACGTCGTACGCGTCGCACAGTGCGCGGGCGCGTTTGAGGTATTCAGGATGATAGAAACGCATGCCGCCGGCACCCTGCACAATGGGCTCCAGAATCAGTGCCGCGATCTGCGCGTGCTGCTGGGCCAGCAGGTTTTCCAGCTCGCTAATATCGCTGTCATCCCAGTCGCCGTGGAACGGAATCTCGGGGCGCGGGGCGAAAAACTGCTGTGGCAGCACGCCGGTAAAGATTTCGTGCATGCCGCCGACCGGATCGCAGACCGACATGGCGCCAAAGGTGTCGCCGTGATAGCCGCTGCGAATGGTCAGCAGCCGGTGCTTGGCGGGAAGGCCTTTGGCATGCCAGTACTGAATGGCCATCTTGATCGCCACTTCCACGGCCACCGAGCCCGAATCGGCAATAAACACCTTGTCGAGGCCTTGCGGGGTCATGTCCACCAGGCGTTGCGCCAGCTCGATGGCGGGTTCATGGGTGATGCCGCCGAACATCACATGGCTCATGCGATCAATCTGGGCGTGGGCCGCAGCATTGAGTTGCGGGTGGCCATAGCCATGAATGACAGACCACCAGGAGGCCATGCCGTCGATCAGTTCGCGGCCGTCGGCCAGCTCCAGCCGTACGCCCTTGGCCGCCACCACGGGATAGGCGGGTGGCGGGTTGATCATGGACGAATAGGGATGCCAGATATGCTGCTGGTCGAATGCTATTTGTTCAGATGTAATCCGTTGCGCGGGCATGAATACTCCCTGTGAGTAAAAAGTGATCTCTATTAGAGCGAGCAAGCCCCTGCGGTGCAAGCGCTGAACCGGCGAGGGGGTGCTGATCAGGGTCAGTCGGTGAGCGGCAGGATTTCCAGTACGCGGATCTGGTCCTGATCGATGCTCCAGCGGATATTCAGGTCATGCAGGCGAATGCCGTAGATGCGCTCTGTCTGCTTCTTCTGATAGGCCGGGCGTGGGTCGCAGCGTAGCAGGTCCTCGATCTGGCGGCGCAGCGGCTCTTTGTGCTGGCGTTCGTAGTCGTCGCAGCAGTGCTGCGCCTGAGGGCTGAAGATGACCGGGAGGTCGAGCAGCTCGATGCGCTCTGCCAGCTCAAAGGTGGCGCTGTCGATGCGATCCGAGTAGGGCAGGTACGGCTTGATGTCGAACACCGGGGTCTGGTCCAGCAGGTCGGCGCCGCTGATATCGAGCAGCACGCGATCGCCTTCGAAGCGGATGCCGTCCAGGCGCACCGGCGAAAGTCCGACGGGGTTGGGTCGAAACGGTGAGCGGGTGGCGAAGACGCCGATGCGCTGGTTTCCGCCCAGGCGTGGCGGGCGCACCGTTGGGCTCCAGCCCTTGCCGACACATTCACTGAACAGAAACAGCAGCCAGATGTGGCTGGCCATTTCGAGCCCGCGGACCGACTCCCGGTTGCCGTACGGGGGCAACAGTTCAAGGGTGGCGCCGACCGAGTGCACCAGGCCTGGCTGGCGCGGAATGCCGAACTTTTCCTTGTAGCCGCTGTGGATAAGTCCGATGGGCTGAAATTCAATAGGCTGCATCAGTCGTCATCTGGGGAATTAAAGCCCGGGAGTATAGCAGGCAGAGTGAGTGTGATCAGTGGCTGAATACATCGTAAAACAGCTTGATGCCGGCCAGCATCAGAAAGCCGTAACAGAGGTGATAAAAAATGCGCTCGTTGATGCGGTGTTGCAGCCAGGCCCCGGTCAGTACGCCGACCGGCGCCAGCACAGCGAGTACGGCAGAGGTGGTGAGCATATCGGTACTGAACTGACCGAGCATGCCATAGGGAATCAGCTTGATGTAGTTAACGGCAGCGAAAAAGACGATGGTGGTGCCGATATAGGCCTGCTTTTCGAGCCGCAATGGCAGCAAGTAGATATTCAGGGGCGCGCCGCCAGCGTGCACGCTGAAACTGGTGAAGCCGGACAGGGCGCCCCAGAAGCTGCCGTGGGCAAGGTTTTGTTTACGCGGATGCTGGGCCTTCTTGCGCAGGTAATAGTTCAGCGTAAAGGTGATGGCGATGGTACCGACGATCAGGCGGATATGATCATCGGTCAGGTAACGAAAGCTGAGAGCGCCGAGCACGATGCCCACCACGGCTGCGGGCAGCAGCACCTTGAGACATCGGGCATCGCCCTTGCCACGGAATTTCCACAATCCCACCAGGTCCATCAGGCAGAGAATCGGCAGCATGATGGCGGCGGCGGTGGTGGGCGGCACGGCCAGCGCGAGCAGAGGAACGGCGATCAGACCCAGGCCCCCGCCCAGGCCGCCTTTTGATATACCGACGATTAATACCGCAGGTATCGCAACCAGGTAGAAAAATGGATCCTGGATCATGGTCAGGCGAGTCCGTTCAAAGGGCAGTAGGGGCGATTATCCTAAGGTCAGGCCCGCGCGCTTGTAAAGGCGCGGGCAAAAGCTTGGCTGTAGTTTCAGGCCGTTGGCGTAGCCGCCGTTGTGTGCGCCGGATCTCGATGCTGCAGCGGGGTGATACCGCTCCAGTAGCGCGATACTTTCTCGGCCTGCTCGGCCAGGCGATGAATATGACTCAGGGCATCCAGCAACTGTACCGTATCCTCGGGGGACAGGCGTCGTTCAGTCGCCGCCTGCAGGATCGAGGACTTGAGGTTCTGATACTGGCGTTCCAGCTGTCGCAGCAGCAGGTGGGCACTGTCGGCACCCTGGTCGACGCTGTCGTCGATTTCGCAGGCATCGATCAGTTCGATACTGGCCCTTTGGTAGTCGTGCACGGCGCGCCGGGTGGCTTCATCGGCGATGACGTCAAAGCGGTCATAGTAGCCCGGCAGCAGGCACGACAGGCGGCTGACTTCGTTCAGGTAGCGTGTGATGCGCAACGCCGTGGGCAAAATGCCGCTGACTTCGCTGCTGATATCGTTCTCGGCAATGCGCTGACAGAAGACGCCGATCTTGCTGACCAGCCTGTCCACACTCTGCTGCTGGGCGCGCAGGCGGTTGTTGTTGCCGTCGTTGGAACTGATGGCTTCGCGGGCCATACGTGAACAGATCTGGTCCACTCGCGTCAATTCCTTGGCCATGGCCTCGATCGCCAGGGAGGGCATCTGCACCAGGGTGTCATCCAGGTAGCGGGTGCGACCCTCGTCTTCCTCCTGGCTGCAGAAGCGCCGCTTGAGAATGACCACCAGGCGGTCGGTGAGGGGCCAGAGCAGGGCGACGCCGGCCAGGTTGAACATGGAGTGGAACAGCGCCAGTAACAGCACAAGGTCATAGCGTGTTGCATCTATGCGGTTAAGCCAGGGGGCCAGCAGCAGCAGCAATCCGAGCCCGATGAGGCCCGTCAGCAGGTTGAACAGTACGTGGGCAGCGGCGATGCGCTTGGCATTGGAGGTCGCGCCGATGACCGCAAGGATGGCGGTGGAGGTGGTGCCGACATTGGCACCGATCACCATGGCGGCGGCGGCGGCCAGCGGGATGGCGCCGGACGCGGTCAGGGACAGGGTAATGGCCAGCGCTGCGGCGGAGGATTGCATCAGCAGGGTCAGTACGAAACCGGCCAGGACAAACAGCAGCAAACTCAGGCCGTTGCTGCCCAGGGTCGACAGATCCAGGTGCTGCTCAAAGCCGGCAAAGGCACTCTTGAGAAAATCCAGGCCGATAAAGAACACCCCAAAGCCCGCCAGGGCAAAGCCGATGTGGGCCACTCGACCGCCGCGCCCGGCCAGTTGCACCAGCATGCCGCCACCGATCAGTGGCAGAGCCAGCGCGCTGATATGAATCTTGAAGCCGATCAGGGCAATCAGCCAGCCGACCATGGTGGTGCCGATGTTACAGCCGTAGATGACCGAAACCGACTGGGCCAGGGTGAGGAGCCCCGCGTTGACGAAGCCGATGGTGGCGATGGTGACGGCGCTGGAGGACTGCACGAGAGCGGTGATCAGGGTGCCGGAGATCAGCCCGCGCAGGCGTGACAGGGTGGCGGTGCGCAGAATCTGTTTCAGTGACGGCCCTGCCGCCTTGCGCAGGCCCTGGGTCATCAGGTGCATGCCCAGCAGAAACAAACCGATACCGCCGACAAGGTCTCCAAACAGGGTGAACTGCATATATAGCCTCCTTACTGACTGAGGCTCGGTGTCTTCCAATCAGGCGCCCGAGGTACGTTAAAGCTTAGGCGTGCTTTGGTTGTTGATTCAATCGGTTTGTTGAAACTTCATTGCTCACCGGGCGCCGGTGTACGGGCCAGCACCCAGATATCCACCCGCCTGACGCCCGCTTTTTTCAGCTGCCGGCTGATTTCGTTGACGGTCGTGCCGGTCGTCATGACATCGTCGATCAGGGCGACATGATCATAGGCCGGCCCGTTCCAGCTGAAGGCGCCCTTGAGGTTGCGTCGCCTCGCCTTGCCGCGCAGCTCCATCTGGTGAGTTGTCTCACGGGGTTTGGTCAGGCTGCGCAGATCTGTTGCTATTGTCAGGCGTGCTCCCAGGCGTGCGGCCAGCAGAGCAGCCTGGTTATAGCCGCGCCGGCGCAGTCTGGAGGCGGCCAGTGGCACCGGGATCAGTACCTGGGGCAGGGCATCACAGTGGTGTTGCAGATGGTCGGCAAAGCTGTTCGCGAGCCAGCCCAGTTGGCCGGTCTGGCCATGGTATTTGATCAGTGGGATCAGCCGGTTGAGGGGAAACCGGTAGGCGAAGGCCGCGTAGGTACGGTCAAAGGCAGGCGGGCGCTTCTGGCAGCGGCCGCAGATCAGGCCTTCAGTACCCTCGGTTGGCAGTGCGCAGCTGCGACACGCCGGGGCAATGCGGGGCATGTCATCGAGACAGGCCTGGCAGAGGCCGCCACGGGTCTGCGGATGAATCCGGCACAGCCCACAGGATTGGTTAAAAAGTAACCCGAAGTCCACCTTCGAATAATGCATTGGTTGACAGATCCTTCTGTCGGTTTATTATGGCTGCCTATTCTTCTGGTGGCGCCCGGTTGCGCCTGACTGAATTTTTGATAGGGATTCTCCAAGATGCAAGCCAAGGCCGCCGTTCGTCACGACTGGACCCCGCAGGAAGTTCGCGCACTGTTCGAACTGCCCTTCAATGACCTGCTGTTTCAGGCTCAGACTGTACATCGTCAGCACTTTAATCCCAATGAAGTACAGGTTAGCACCCTGTTGTCGATCAAGACGGGTGCCTGCCCGGAAGACTGCAAGTACTGCCCCCAGAGTGGGCACTACAATACCGGGCTTGAGAAAGAACGCCTGATGCAGGTCGACAAAGTGCTGGAAAAGGCCCGCGCCGCCAAAGCCGCCGGCTCAACCCGTTTCTGCATGGGGGCCGCCTGGAAGCACCCGGCCGAAAAGGACATGCCCTATGTGACGGAGATGGTGCGCGAGGTCAAAAAGCTGGGGCTGGAAACCTGCATGACCCTTGGCATGCTGGATGAAAGCAAAGCCGAGCGCCTGGCAGAGGCGGGACTGGATTACTACAACCACAATCTCGATACCTCGCCCGAGTACTACGACAAGATCATCACCACCCGCACCTATCAGGACCGTCTGGATACGCTGCATCATGTGCGCGAATCCGGCATGAAGGTGTGCAGCGGCGGCATTCTGGGGCTGGGTGAAACCGCCACCGACCGTATCGGGCTGCTGAGCCAGCTGGCCAACCTGCCACGCCATCCTGAATCTGTGCCCATCAACATGCTGGTCAAGGTCAAGGGTACGCCGCTGGAGAACGCCGAAGATCTGGATCATCTGGACTTTATCCGCACCATCGCGGTGGCGCGTATCATGATGCCCGAATCCCATGTGCGCCTGTCCGCCGGGCGTGAAAGCATGAGCGACGAAATGCAGGCCATGACCTTCTTTGCCGGTGCCAATTCCATCTTCTACGGTGAATGCCTGCTGACGACGCCCAACCCGGACACCAACAGTGACCTGCAGTTGTTCAAGCGCCTGGGTATCAACCCGGAGCAGCGCATTTCCGATTCCGATGAAACGCAGCAGGAACAGCTGATGCAGCAGGTGCAGTCCGCCCAGGACAGCGCACGCTTCTACCCCGCCTGATTTTTTTGTGCCCCTGGTCCGGGATGCCGCCCTGGTAATACAGGCGCGCAACCCGGGCACAAGCTGGAGTCTTCCATGTCCTTCGATCAGTTGCAGGCTGCGCTGGATCAGCGCGAACGTGACGCCCTGTACCGTCGACGCCGCGTACTGGACAGCCCCCAGGGCCCTGAGGTTCAGGTCGATGGCAAACGCTATCTGGCGTTCTGTTCCAATGACTATCTGGGCCTTGCCAATCATCCTGAGGTGATTCGTGCCCTGCGAGAGGGTGCCGAGCGCTATGGGGTTGGCGGCGGCGCCTCCCATCTGGTGAATGGCCATGGTCGTGCTCACCATGAGCTGGAGGAGGCCCTGGCCGAGTTCACCGGTCGCGAGCGGGTGCTGCTGTTCTCCACCGGGTATATGGCCAACCTGGGCGCCATCAACGGTCTGCTGGGTAAAGCGGATGCGATTTTCCAGGACCGTCTCAATCATGCCTCCCTGCTTGATGCCGGTCTACTGAGCGGTGCGCGCTTTCAGCGTTATCTGCACAACGATGTCGCCAGTCTGGAGCAGCGCCTGGCCAGGACTGAGGGGCGGCGCAAGCTGGTGGTGACCGATGGCGTCTTCAGCATGGATGGCGATCTGGCACCGTTGCCGGCGCTATCGGCTGCAACCCGGGCGCAGGGCGGCTGGCTGATGGTTGATGATGCCCACGGCTTTGGCTGTATCGGCCGGGGCGGGCGCGGTATTGTCGATCACTTTAACCTGGGGACGGACGAGGTTCCGGTACTGGTCGGCACCCTGGGCAAGGCGTTCGGTACTTCCGGTGCTTTCGTGGCCGGTTCCAGCGCCCTGATTGAAACCCTGATCCAGTTTGCCCGCACCTATATTTACACCACCAGTATGCCGCCTGCGGTGGCCTGCGCCTCGCTGGCCAGCTTGCGTCTGCTGGAGCGTGACGATTGGCGCCGCGAACACTTGAATGCGCTGATTGGGCGTTTTCGCGCCGGTTGCCAGCAGCTGGGGCTTGCTCTGATGGATTCGCCCACGCCAATTCAGCCGATTCTGATCGGCGAGGCTGATGCGGCCATGGCCATAAGTGCGGGGCTCGAAGCACGGGGTATCTTTGTGGGTGCCATACGCCCACCCACGGTACCGGCCGGCAGCGCCCGTCTGCGGGTCACCCTCAGTGCCAGCCACAGCGAGGCGCAGGTGGATGAGCTGCTCGACGCGCTGGGGCAGGTGATCGGATCAGGGCTCCATGGAGCGCATGCATGAGCCTGTATGTCGAGCGCCGACCTCGAACCGGACGTCCGCTGCTGGTGCTGTTGCATGGCTGGGGCCTGCACAGCGATGTCTGGCAGCCGTTGCTGCCGGCCCTGCGGGCGCATTTTGATCCGCTGCTGATCGATCTGCCGGGGCTGGGACGTTCGTCCGCGCTGACGGGGCCCGTTACCGTACAGGCGGTTGCTGCCGAAGTGTTGCAGCAGGTGGATGAAAGCGCGATCTGGCTGGGCTGGTCGCTCGGTGGGCTGGTCGCAGCGCAAGCGGCCCGCCAGGCGCCGGAGCGCGTGAGTGCGCTGGTCACGGTGGCCTCCAATCCCTGTTTTGTTGCACGGGAAGACTGGCCCTGCGGCATGGCTGCGGACATTTTCGATGGCTTTGTCAGCGCGCAGGCGACGGATTCGGCCCGCACCCTGGCGAGCTTTGCACTGCTGCAAAGCCGCGGCGAGGGGGCGCGGGACATTCTGCGGGCGCTGAAAGCAGTGCTGGCTGAACATGAGCCTGCGGGTCTGGCCGACAATCTGATGCTACTGGCCGAGGATCATCGCGAAACGCTGGCTGGGCTCGCGCTGCCTGCGCTGCATATCTTTGGCGAGTCGGATCATCTGGTGCCGGCAACCATCCTGGAGCGAATGCAGGCGCTGCAACCCCAGGCCCGGGTACGCCTTTATGAGGGCGCCGGACATCTGCCGTTCTATTCTCATCAGGACCGGTTCGTTGACGAGCTGGTTGCGTTTGTCGGGGCCGGGCTGTGAACGCCGCGGCGTTGCTTAACAAGCACAGGATCGCTGACTCTTTCAGTCGTGCGGCCCAGACGTACGACGCCGCGGCCGAATTGCAGCGCCAGATCGGCCATCAGCTGCTGGCATCTCTGGCCGTCGCAGCGCCGGATTGCATACCGGAGCGGGTGCTGGATCTGGGGTCGGGGACGGGCTATTTTACACCGCTGTTACGTCAGCGTTTCGCCGCCAGTCAACTGCTGAGCCTGGATTTGGCCCAGGGTATGCTGGCCTATGCGCGGGAGCACCGACCGGATCCCAATGCCGCCTGGCTGTGCGGTGACGCTGAATCACTGCCGTTGGCGAGTGACAGTCTGGACCTGATCTTTTCCAGTCTGGCGATACAGTGGTGCGAACGCCCCGAGCGGCTGTTTGCCGAGATCGCACGGGTGCTGCGTCCCGGTGGGCGCTTCGTGGGGGCAACCCTCGGGCCCGACACCCTGCATGAGTTGCGCGATGCCTGGGCGCAGGTGGATGGCGACATGCACGTCAATCGCTTTGTGGGCCGCGAACACTTGCTGGCAGACCTGCCAGCCACGCTACGGCTGCGGGCCTTTACGACCGAAAACCGCGTGTTGCGGTACACGCAGTTGCGCCAGCTGACATCGGAGCTCAAGGGCATTGGCGCGCACAATATGAACCACGGCCAGCCCGCAGGGCTCACCGGCAAGGCTCGAGTGCAGGCGTTCAAGGCAGCCTATGAGCGGCATCGCGACCCCGAGGGGCTGCTGCCGGCGACCTATCAGGTTTATTACCTCAACGTCGAAAAAATGTAGTATCGGTCCAGCCGGTGCCGGATCATGACCCACCGGGTCGCCACCTAACCCGCGACTTACCATTCACAACTTGCGACTTATCAACCCATGGCCAAGCATAATTACTTTGTCGCCGGCACCGATACCGATGCCGGCAAGACCCTGGTGACAACCGGCATTCTGGAAGCCGCCAACCGGCTCGGGCTGAAGACCATTGGCCTCAAGCCGGTTGCCGCCGGGTGCGAGGCAACAGCCGATGGATTGCGCAACGACGACGCGCTGAAGCTGCAGCAGGCCGCCTCGGTCAAGCTGGGCTACGACTCGGTAAACCCCGTTGCACTGGCGGCGCCGGTTGCGCCCCATATCGCGGCGACCCAGGCCGGACGCACGCTGTCGGCCGATCGCATTGCGGCGCTGTGCCGTGGCAGCATGATGCATTCTGCCGATTTGTTGCTGATCGAGGGCGCGGGTGGCTGGCGGGTGCCGCTGAACGGGCGTGAAATGCTGTCCAGGGTGCCGCAGCTGCTTGAAACGCCGGTGATCCTGGTCATCGGTATGAAACTTGGCTGCATCAATCATGCGCTGCTGAGCGCTGAAGCCATTGTGCGCGACGGTCTGCGAATTGCGGGCTGGGTGGCCAATCGTGTCGATCCCGGCATGGCCTGTTATGACGAAAACCTGGCGACCCTGAAGGGCCTGTTCCCGGTCCCGTTGCTGGGCGAGGTGCCGCACCTGGCGAAGCCGAGCGCTGCGGCAGTGGCCGATTGTCTCGATGTGTCATCGTTGCTGGCTGCAGGCCCGGCCTGAGTGTTCGCGCCCGGCTGGCCCGCCAAGTGGGAGCGGACTATACTGACGCGGTAACCTGCGCCGGGTCGAATCGGCGCAGGCAGCCAGGGAGACACACGCATGAACGTTACATCAGCGCCACAGTCCGGTTTGCTCGGCCTGAACCGCGGCATCGACAATGTGCAGAAAGTGGCCGGCGATCTCACCGGGTCAGGCCGGTCGGACAAGGCTGAACTGGCCAGCGGCCGCACGCCCGATGAAGTGGTTGAGGCCTCGGCGTCGGCGCAGCATGAAGCGGCCAGTACCCAGGTGGTGCCGGACGTGAACGCCTCGAGCGATGTTGAAAACGTTCTTGGCGCTATTATTGATACCCACGCCTGACGCGCGGCCAGAGGCCGCTATCCCATCTACACCCGCTTTTATTGAAATCCAATCCAGCACGCTGATGAGGTTGTATCGGCGGCTTTCCGTGTTTCGCGTGTTGCGCTGTTGCGCATTCGGTAATGACGGCTAAATCAAGCCGTGTGCATCAAGGGACGCTGCGGATCAGCCATGTGGCCAGAACAGAATTTTCTGCCCTGAGAGGGTGCCTGTGGCCGGTTTGCTTAGCCCCGCAGGACGTTCTGAGCCGGCCTGGTTACAAGCGCCGGTTCTTCGGTTCCTCAGTGGTGCCAGTGGCCTGAGGATTCAGCCCTGCAGAAAGTTTTGGATCAGCCTGGTTACAAGTGCGGTTTTTTCGGTTCCTCAGTGGTGCCAGTGGCCTGAGGGTTCAGCTCTGCAGGAAGTTCTGGAGTAGCCGGGTCGTTAATGCCGGTTTCTCTGCCTGCGGCCAGTGGCCGGCGCCGTCGATCACCTTGTACCCCGCGTGCGGGAACAGGGCTAACAGGGCATCGCGGTATTCCGGCTGAATATAGTCGGAGTTGCCGCCCTTGATAAAGAGCGTGGGGCCCATGTACGGAGTGCCGGTGGGTGCCGCGGCGATATTGGCGTACTCGCGATGCAGGGTGTCGAGATTGACGCGCCAGGCGAAACTGCCGGCATCGGTGCGGTACAGATTGCGCAGCAGGAAGGCGCGTACCATCGGGTCTTTGACGAAGGGTGCCAGCTGCTTCTCGGCGTCGCTGCGTGATTTCAGGGTGTTTAGCTCTACCGCGAAGAGTCCCCTGAAAACATCGTCATGGTGGTGCGGGTACTGCACCGGTGCGATGTCGATGACGATCAGCTGCTCAACCCGTGCCGGAAAGTTCAGTGCCAGCTGCATGGCTGCCTTGCCGCCCATGGAGTGTCCCAGAACGCGGGCCCGTGGAAGGTCCAGGGAGTCCATCAGCTCGATCAGATCCTGCGCCATGATGGCGTAGTTCATCTCGCTGTCGTGGGGTGAGCGGCCGTGGTTGCGCAGGTCCACGCTGATAACCTGGTAGTCATGTGACAGCGCTTTAGCCTGGCTACCCCAGTTGTCGAGGCTGCCGAACAGGCCGTGCAGGATGAGCAGGGGTTCGCCCGTGCCTTGGATCTGATGATGTAGTTGCATGGATGGCTCCGTGCCTCTGGCTCGGCACCAGAGCGGGTTGTGCGGGTAATGGCTCCCGCCAGGCGGGAGCGCGGTAACGCAACTCGATCAGCCGGCTGGCCGGATCAGAGGATTTCCAGCAGTTCGACGTCAAAGACCAGCGTCGCGTAGGGCGGAATGCTGCCCTGTGAACCCTGGGAGCCGTATGCGAGCTTGTACGGTACATAGAGTTTCCACTTGGCGCCTTTGGACATCAGCTGCAGGGCTTCGGTCCAGCCAGCAATAACGCCGCCGACCGGGAATTCGGCCGGCTGACCGCGCTCGTAGGAGCTGTCAAAGACATTACCGTCAATAAAGGTGCCGTGGTAGTGCGTGCGGACCTTGGAATCACGGGTCGGTTTGGCACCGCCGTCGCCTTCGGTAATGACTTCATACTGCAGGCCGGATTCCAGCACGGTAACGCCTTCACGCTTGGCATTTTCGGCCAGGAAAGCTTCGCCTTCTGCGGAGAACTGCTTGGCTTCGGCTTCTTTCTGCTCGCGAATGCGGCGGTTGATCTCGGTAAAGGCAGCCTGAATATCTTCAACCTGTACTCTCAGTTCCAGGTTGTTGTAGGCATCCGTGATACCGCTGGTGACTGCATCCAGATCCAGGCCATCAAAGCCGCCCTGAGCGAGCTGATCGCCCATCTGGCGACCAATGCCGTAGCTTGCGTGTTGTTCCAGTGTTTCCAGTTTCAGTTCAGACATGCATGACCCTGTCGGTTCTGTGATTTTGAAAACGCGCAGGCTACCACAGACCGGCTTTTATTGCTCGTCGACAAACAGCAGTGGGTCGACCGCGCATTGTTTTGGCTGAGGCTCCAATGCTACGTCAGACGGTACGCAGGATTCCCTGGGCAATTGGCTGGCGTTCGTCGGGCGCTTGCTGCGTGTGCGCTGCCGCCAGGCGCAGGGTAACTGGCACCGAGCCCGGCAAAAGCGGGGCCGTCAGCAGCGTGGGCATCAGGTGATCTCTTCGCTGGGCTGCGGTGTGGGCAGCATGGTGGCGGTAACCCGGCTCTGCACGCGGCCCCTGGCCAGGCGGGTTTCGATCATGTCGTCGATCTCAAGCAAGGCTGCGTCGTCGATAACCCGGCCCTGGCTGTCCTGCACGATGGCATAGCCGCGCTCCAGGGTTGCCAGCGGGCTCACGGCATTGAGTTGCCCTGCCAATGCGGCGCTACGCAGGCGTTTGTCGTGCAGCAGGTGAGTCATCTGGCGTTCGAGTTGCTGGCGCAGCGAAAGCAATTGCTGACGCGACTGGGTGATCTGGCGTTGCGGACGTATTTGTACCAGCCGGGCTTGCTGGCGTTCCAGTCGATTGCGTCGTTCGTGTAGCAGGCGCAGCACGGCTTTGCGTAGGCGCATTTCCAGTTCATCAAGGCGCTGGGCCCGTTCACGCAGGCGCTCACCGGGATGGCGCAGCCGGCGTTGTAACGCGACGAGGCGTTCCCGCTGCTGGCCAAGCTGCTGTCTGATGCGGTCGAGCAGGCGCCTTTTGGCCTGGTTGAGCCGCAGCTGCAGCTCCCGTTGATCAGGCGTCAGCAGTTCGGCGGCGGCAGAAGGGGTGGGCGCACGCAGGTCGGCGACAAAATCGCTGATCGATACATCGGTCTCATGGCCCACGGCACTGACGATGGGTATTCGGCAGTCGTGGATGGCGCGGGCCACGCTTTCTTCGTTGAAGGGCCAAAGATCCTCAAGGGAGCCGCCGCCGCGTCCCAGAATAATCACATCGCACTGTGCATGACGCTGGGCCAGCTGCAGCGCCCGTACTATGGATGGGGCCGCTTCTGCCCCCTGTACGGCGCTGGGGTATAGTGTGACGGGCAGGCCCGGGAAACGGCGCTTCAATACGCTGAGAATATCGTGGATGGCGGCGCCTGTCGGGGAGGTGATCACACCCAGATGGCGCGGGTGGGGCGGCAATGGAAGCTTGCCGGCCGGGTCAAACAATCCCTCGGCGCCGAGGCGCAGCTTGAGGTCTTCAAAGGCCTGCTGCAGCTGGCCGACACCGCTTTCTTCCATGTAGTCGCAGATAAGCTGGAATTCGCCCCGGCCTTCATACAGCGAAACCTTGGCCCGAACCATGACCTGGTCGCCGTCTTTCGGGCGGTATTTCAGGAACTGGCTGCGGTTGCGAAAAAGCGCACAGCGGACCTGGGCACGTTCATCCTTGAGGGTGAAGTACCAGTGGCCTGAACTGGGGCGCACGAAATTTGAAATTTCCCCCTGCACCTGGATCATCATGAACGAGCTTTCCAGCAGGGATCGTACCTGCCGGTTAAGGTCGGAAACAGAGAGGGCGTGGGTCTGGGTTTTAAGCGTCATGGCTGCATCTTAAGGAGGCGCAGAACAAGTCGCAATAGGGCGTCGCAGGGGATGGCGGGTGCTTTGGCGGCAACGTGACGGTGATACCGTCGCCTGCGGGGTCTCGACCTGGTCAGTGGTTAATCGTTTTTGTACTTTTGCTGGCAATATCTGTATAATTGCGCGTTTCATTTTTTATGCTCCTTTCACGCTACTTATGGGCTGCTGATAATGTTACGAATCGTTGAAGAAGCGCTCACGTTTGATGACGTTCTGTTGATGCCCGGTTACTCCGAGGTGTTGCCAAAGGACGTGTCTCTCAAGACGCGCCTGACCCGGGAAATCGTGCTGAATATTCCGTTGGCGTCTGCGGCAATGGATACCGTGACCGAAGCGCGTCTGGCGATTACCATGGCCCAGGAAGGCGGCATCGGCATCATTCACAAGAACCTGACCGTTGAGCAGCAGGCTGACGAAGTGCGCCGGGTGAAGAAATTCGAAGCCGGCATCGTCAATAACCCGGTCACCTGTCACTCCGACATGACCGTGGGCGAGCTGCGCGAGCTGTCAGAGCGTCTGACCTACTCCGGTTTCCCGGTGGTGGATGATGGCGAACTGGTGGGAATCGTGACCAGCCGCGACGTGCGCTTCGAACAGTACCTGGATGCCAAGGTCTCCACCATCATGACGCCCAAAGAGCGTCTGGTGACCGTGAAGGAAGGGGCTGATCCGGACAAGGTTCGCAACCTGCTGCGCAAGCACCGCATTGAACGCATTCTGGTGGTCGACGATAACGGCAAGCTGGCCGGCATGATGACCGTCAAGGACATGTACAAGGCCAAGGCGTACCCCAATGCCGCCAAAGACTCTCAGGGTCGCCTGATTGTGGGCGCGGCGGTAGGTACCGGTGTCGATACGCCTGATCGTGTTGCTGCGCTGGTTGAGGCCGGGGTGGACGTGATTATCGTCGATACCGCCCATGGGCACTCCCGCGGCGTGATCGAGCGTGTTGCCTGGGTCAAGAAAACCTTCCCGCAGGTGCAGGTCATCGGTGGCAACATTGCCACGGCGGCGGCGGCCATTGCGCTGGCGGATGCCGGTGCCGATGGCGTCAAGGTAGGCATTGGTCCCGGCTCCATTTGTACCACCCGCATTGTTTCGGGCATCGGTGTGCCGCAGATCACCGCGGTGGCCAATGTGGCTGCGGTGATGAACGAGCGTGGCATTCCTGTTATTGCCGACGGTGGCGTGCGCTTCTCCGGCGATCTTGCCAAGGCTGTGGCTGCCGGTGCGTCATGCATCATGGTGGGGTCCATGCTGGCCGGTACCGATGAAGCGCCGGGTGAAGTGGAACTGTTCCAGGGGCGGGCATTCAAGTCCTACCGTGGCATGGGATCCCTCGGTGCCATGGCGCAGACTTCGGGTTCCTCGGATCGCTACTTCCAGGATGCCTCCGAAGGTGTCGAGAAACTCGTGCCGGAAGGCATTGAAGGCCGCGTCCCCTGCAAGGGTCCGGTCGCGGGTGTGGTTCATCAGCTGATGGGCGGCTTGCGTTCATCCATGGGCTATACCGGCAGCGCCAGTATCGATGTCATGCGCACGGTGCCGCAATTTGTGCGCATCACCAGTGCCGGCATGAACGAAAGTCATGTACATGATGTAAGTATTACCAAGGAAGCGCCGAACTACCGCGTCGGCTAAGCCTTGTAACATCTCCGATAAATGGGGTGGCAACTGACCGCTCCATTTTTTTTTTGCTAGCGCATGAGTTGCCCGGCAACCGGTGGAGACACTGTCGAATGACACAAGATATTCACGCACAACGCATCCTGATTCTGGATTTCGGTTCCCAGTACACCCAGCTGATAGCGCGCAGGGTGCGCGAAATCGGTGTGTACAGCGAAATCCATCCCTGGGATATGGACGAAGCGGCCATCCGCGAGTTCGCGCCCAAGGGTATTATTCTTGCTGGCGGTCCGGAATCGGTGACCGAGTATGATTCGCCCCGTGCCCCCCAGGCCGTGTTTGATCTGGGGATTCCGGTGCTGGGTATTTGCTATGGCATGCAGACCATGGCCGAGCAGCTCGGTGGCAAGGTTGAAACCTCTGACAAACGCGAATTCGGCTATGCCAAGGTCCGTTTAGCCAGCAGCCCGAGTCGCTTGCTCGAAGGCATTGAGGATCACCTGGCCAACAACGGTGCGCTGATTCTGGATGTCTGGATGAGCCACGGTGACAAGGTTACCGAGATGCCGGAAGGTTTTGCGATCATCGCATCAACCGATTCGGCGCCGGTGGCCGCCATGTGCGACCCCAAGCGCAATCTCTACGGCGTACAGTTCCACCCCGAGGTGACACACACCAAGCAGGGTGGGCGAATCCTCGAGCGCTTCGTGCGTGAGATCTGCCAGACGGACGGTCTTTGGACGGCGGCCAATATTGTCACTGACCTGACTGAAAAGGTGCGTGCCCAGGTTGGAAATCAGAAAGTCCTGCTGGGCTTGTCGGGCGGCGTGGACTCGTCGGTGGTGGCGGCTCTGTTGCATCAGGCGATTGGTGATCAGCTGACCTGTGTGTTTGTTGATAACGGTCTGCTGCGTAAAAATGAAGGCGATCATGTGATGGACATGTTTGCCCAGAACATGGGTGTGCGGGTTATCCGTGCCGACGCCGAGGAAAAATTCCTGTCCCGCCTGCTGGGCGAAAATGACCCGGAAAAGAAACGCAAGCTGATCGGCAACACCTTTATCGAAGTATTCGATGAAGAAGCCACCACGCTGAGGGATGTCAATTTCCTGGCTCAGGGCACCATTTATCCGGACGTGATCGAGTCTGCTGCCTCAAAGACAGGCAAGGCGCACGTGATCAAGTCACACCACAACGTGGGTGGCCTGCCGGACGACATGCAGTTCGAGCTGGTCGAGCCGCTGCGCGAGCTGTTCAAGGACGAAGTGCGCAAGATTGGTCTGGAACTGGGTCTGCCTTACGATATGGTTTACCGCCACCCCTTCCCGGGGCCGGGTCTGGGCGTGCGTATTCTGGGTGAAGTTAAAAAGGAATACGCCGACATCCTGCGTGAAGCCGATGCCATCTTCATTGAAGAGCTACACAATGCAGGCTGGTATCACAAGACCAGCCAGGCCTTTGCCGTTTTCCTGCCGGTGAAGTCGGTGGGTGTGGTGGGCGACGGTCGCCGCTATGAGTACGTTATTGCACTGCGTGCCGTGGAAACCATCGATTTCATGACCGCGCGCTGGGCGCATCTGCCCTACGAGCTGCTGGAAACCGTATCAAGCCGCGTGATCAACGAGATCCCGCAGGTCTCCCGCGTGACCTACGATGTATCCAGCAAGCCGCCTGCGACCATCGAGTGGGAATGATCGCTAACTGACTGAGTCAAAAGCCCGCAGCTGCGGGCTTTTTTATACATGGATGTATTTATCCTGCGTGTGCATGGATGCACAAAAGCAGGGCTTATGGACAGGATGTACGGTATGCCGCGAGCGCAGGGATGCGCAGGAGCGGCGGCAGGAGAGGGTATGGTTGACGAGCAGCAACAACAGGTTGACGAGCGCTGGATGGATGAGGCGCTGCTGATGGCGATGCAGGCCGATGCGCTGAATGAGGTGCCGGTCGGTGCCGTGGTGGTGCTGGACGGCGAGATCGTCGGGCGTGGCTGGAACAGGCCTATCAGCGGACATGATCCAACCGCCCACGCCGAAATCATGGCGCTGCGGGAGGCGGCGGCGGCGATCGGCAATTACCGCCTGGTGGGGGCGGACCTGTATGTCACCATTGAGCCCTGCACCATGTGTGCCGGTGCCATTGTGCATGCGCGTATTCGCCGGCTGGTGTTCGGTGCGACCGAGCCCAAGGCGGGCGCGGTGGTCAGCAATGGTCAGCTGTTGCAGCAGTCCTGGCTGAATCATGGTGTCGCGGTGGCGGGTGGGGTCAGGGCGCAGGCGTGCAGTGAGCGCATCAGTGACTTTTTCCGCCGCCGCCGGGCGCACAAGCGTGCGCTGAAGCTGGCGCTGCAGGCGTCACCGGATCGTGCGCCGGACTGAGCACAAAGCCTTATAGCGTCGGCGGCAGGGTTTCCAGCAGGGCCTCGCCCGGGCTGGCGTCTGGCGAGGTGTTATCTCGATTCTGGCGTATTCGGTCAAGCTGTTTTTCCCAGCGCAACAGGTCGATATATTTCTGGATGTTGCTGACATAAAGAACCGGCTCGTAGCCGCGGGCATAGCCCTGGCGCACGGTGCTGTAATATTTTTCTTTGGTCAGCAGGGGCAGGTGCTCCGCTACATCGTTCCAGCTATCAGGGTTCTTGCCGGCGCGCTGGGTCAGTATGCGGGCGTCTTCAAGGTGGCCGAAGCCGACATTGTAGCCGGCCAGTGCCATCCAGGTGTGGTCGGGTTCGGGGATGCGGTCGGGAATCTGGTTCTTGACGCTGATCAGGTAGTGGGCGCCGCCAATGATGCTCTGGATCGGGTCGGTGCGGTCTTCGACGCCCACTTCCGATGCGGCGGCATTGGTGAGCATCATGATGCCCTTGACGCCGGTGGGTGAAACCGCGTCCGGGTTCCAGTGGGACTCCTGGTAAGCCACGGATGCCAGCAGGCTCCAGTCGATATCGGTTTCCTGTTCGGCGATATAAAAGTACTGCTCGTACTCCGGCAGGCGTTCGCGCAGGTCCTTCTTGAACGTCACGGTATCGAAGTAGTTCAGCGCATTGCTGCGCTCAAAGTATTTTTCCTGCAGGTGTCGAACAAGTTCGCCGGTTTCCGGCTTGGCGAAAAAGTTGTTCAGAGCCTCAAGCATGGATCCGTCCTGCAGCTTGGGCAGCATCCAGGCGACGGGTTGTGGTTGCTCCAGCGCGAAGGCTTTTTTGAGGCCCGGGAAGAACGAGTACTGGCCGTCGAACCGAATGCTGTCGGCGACGGTATAGTCGATTTGCTCATTGTGAACCTGTTCCAGCAGATCGTTGACGCTGAACTCCTCTGTTTCTTCCCACTGCAGCTCCGGAAAATCCTGCTGGTACTGGCGCAGTAACTCACTATGACTGGAGTTTGCGAGCACGCGGATTTTCTTGCCGATCAGGTCCTTTATGGAGGTTGGGGCGGGTTTGCCCTGGGTGACGCGGTAAATCAGATTGGCTGCGCTTTCCATGTAGGGCGGTGCGAAACTGAAATCCTTCAGGCGCTGCGGGGTAATAGTCAGGCCCGCGGCAGCGAAATGGGCGCTACGTTCACGCACCTGGCGCATCAGGTCGGAAAAATTGTCCGGAATCTGTAACTCAAGCCGCACGCCAATTTCGTCGGCGAAGGCCCTGGCGAGCTCGTATTCAAAGCCTGACGGCTCGCCCTTGTCGAGAAAATAGTCGCTGGGCGTGTTGCGTGTGGCCAGGCGCAGAACCCCGCGTTCCTGAATGACTTCCAGCCGCGTCATGCTGTTGTAGCTCACCAGAGCCGGGAAGCTCAGCAGCACCAGCAGGCTGAGAATGATGAGGGTATCTTTGCGACGATGAAGGTTTAGCAACATAGTTCGGGCTTTTCTGGTATCCGTATGGCTGTTTCGGTAAAATTCAGGGCCTGTTTTTTCTGTAATCCCTGTCCGTCCAGGCACACTTCAAAGAGGCTCGAAAACGACATGCTCGTACTGCGTGGAGCGCCCGCTCTTTCTGCATTCCGTCACGAAAAGCTGCTGTCAGCCCTGCAATCCAAAGTTGCGGCTATCACAGGGCTCTACGGCGAGTTCATCCACTTTGCCGACCTCAAACAGGACCTGGCGGACACCCAGCGTGATGTGCTGGACCGCATTCTGCGGTACGGTCCCAAGGCCGAAGCCGGCGAGCCTGCGGGCGAACTGGTTCTGGTGGTCCCCCGTCCCGGCACGATTTCGCCCTGGTCTTCCAAGGCGACCGACATCGCTCGCAATTGCGGTCTGTCCGATGTTAAGCGGCTGGAGCGCGGAGTGGCGTACTATATTCAGTCATCAAAGGCGCTGGATCAAGCTGATCGTGCGCTGATTCACGCAGAACTGCATGACCGCATGGTCGAAGCGGTGCTGGGTTCGCTGGATGATGCGGGGCAGCTGTTTGTTGAGGATGTGCCGCAGCCGCTGAGCCGGGTGGACATACTGGGTGGCGGCCGCGACGCCCTGGTTCAGGCCAACAGCACTTTGGGTCTGGCGCTGGCCGATGATGAAATCGACTACCTGGTCGAGAGCTTCAAGGGGTTGGACCGTAACCCGACCGATGTCGAACTGATGATGTTTGCCCAGGCAAACTCTGAGCACTGCCGTCACAAGATCTTCAATGCCTCCTGGGATATTGATGGCGTTGAGCAGGATCGGTCCCTGTTCGCGATGATCCGCAACACCCATGAGCTGGGTGGCGAAAATGTGCTCTCGGCCTACAAGGACAATGCTGCTGTTGTGGTGGGTAGCCGGGCCGGGCGTTTTTACCCTGATCCCGAAAGCCGTGAGTACCGTGCGAATCAGGAAGATATCCACATCCTGATCAAGGTCGAAACGCATAACCATCCCACTGCGATCGCGCCGCACCCGGGTGCGGCAACGGGCTCCGGTGGCGAGATTCGCGACGAGGGTGCTACCGGACGTGGTGGCAAGCCCAAGGCCGGTCTGACGGGCTTTAGCGTCTCGGATCTGAATATTCCGGGCTTTGTACAGCCCTGGGAGTCACAGTACGGCAAGCCGGATCGTATCGTGTCGGCGCTGGATATCATGCTGGAAGGCCCCATTGGCGGCGCGGCGTTCAATAACGAATTCGGGCGCCCGGCGCTGACCGGCTATTTCCGTACCTTTGAGCAGCGCGTCAATGGCGCTGGCGGCGAAGAAGTGCGCGGTTATCACAAGCCGATCATGCTGGCCGGTGGTCTGGGCAATATCCGTGCGGATCATGTTGAAAAAGGCGAGATCCAGACGGGTGCCAAGCTGGTGTGTCTGGGTGGTCCGGCCATGCAGATTGGCCTGGGTGGCGGCGCGGCCTCGTCGATGTCCTCCGGCACCTCGTCGGAAGATCTTGATTTTGCATCGGTGCAGCGTGGTAACCCCGAGCTGGAGCGTCGCTGTCAGGAAGTGATCGATCAGTGCTGGCAGCTGGGTGAGATCAACCCCATTGCCTTTATTCATGATGTCGGTGCCGGCGGTCTGTCCAATGCCTTCCCTGAGCTGGTGAAGGATGGCGGTCGCGGTGGCGATTTCGGCTTGCGCAACATCAACAGTGACGAGCCCGGCATGACGCCGCTGGCCATCTGGTGCAACGAAGCGCAGGAGCGTTACGTGCTGGCGGTGCAGCCCGAAGACATGGCGCGCTTTGAGGCCATCTGCGCGCGCGAGCGCTGCCCTTATGCCATTGTGGGCGAGGCGACCGAAGAGCATCACCTGACCCTGGGTGACACGCACTTCGACAACAAGCCTGTGGATCTGCCGATGAGCGTGCTGTTCGGCAAGCCGCCGAAAATGCACCGTAGGGTGCAGCGCAGCAGCTATGAAGTGGCGGAATTTTCCACCGGTGAACTGCAGCTGGATGAGGCTATTGAGCGTGTGCTGCATCTGCCTGCAGTCGGTTCCAAGTCTTTCCTGATCACCATTGGTGATCGCTCCATTACCGGTCAGGTTGCCCGTGACCAGATGGTCGGCCCCTGGCAGGTGCCGGTGGCTGACTGTGCTGTAACCACCGCGGCTTATGACACCTACGCCGGCGAAGCCATGGCGCTGGGTGAGCGTAGTCCGCTGGCCCTGGTGGATGGGCCTGCGTCCGGTCGCATGGCGATCGGCGAGACGCTGACCAACCTGGCGGCTGCACGTATTGGCGAGATCGGCGAAGTGCGCCTGTCGGCCAACTGGATGTGCGCCGCCGGACATCCGGGTGAAGACGAAAAACTTTATGATACCGTCCGTGCCGTTGGTATGGAGCTGTGTCCGCAGCTTGGTATTACCGTGCCGGTGGGCAAGGACTCCATGTCCATGCGCACCGTATGGGATGAGAACGGCGAGCAGAAGAGTGTCACGGCACCCTTGTCGTTGATTATCTCCGGCTTTGCGCCGGTGCTGGATGCGCGCAAGACACTGACGCCGCAGCTGCGCACCGACAAGGGTGAGACCGACCTGATTCTGCTGGATCTGGGTAATGGGCAGAATCGACTCGGGCTGTCCGCGCTGGCGCAGGTGTATAACCAGGTCGGTCAGTCAGTGCCGGATGTGGATGACGCCGATCAGTTGGCGGCGTTCTTTGCGGCCATTCAGGAGCTGAACGAGCAGGGTCTGCTGCTGGCTTATCATGACCGTGGCGATGGTGGTTTGCTGGCGACGGTGGCGGAAATGGCCTTTGCGGGTCACACCGGTGTTGATCTGCATCTCGATCTGCTGGCTGCCGATGAATCCGAAATTGCCGCTGCGCTCTTCGCCGAAGAGCTCGGTGCCGTGATTCAGATTTCGAGGGAGAATACTGAAACCGTTCTGACCGAACTTAATGCCGCAGGCCTGGGTGATATCGTCAAGGTCATCGGCTCCCTTAACCTGGATGATCAGCTGTGTATCCACTTCGATGACGAAGAGGTCTACAGTGCTTCGCGCATCGAGCTGCAGCGGATCTGGGCGGAAACCTCTTATCGCATTCAGGCGCTGCGGGACAACTCCGAGTGCGCGCAGCAGGAATTCGACGGCCTGCTGGATGCGGCCGATCCGGGCCTGCATGCCGAGCTGACCTTTGATCAGAATGATGATGTGGCGGCGCCGTTTATCAATACCGGCGTGCGTCCGCGTATCGCGGTGCTGCGCGAGCAGGGCGTCAATGGCCAGGTGGAAATGGCGGCGGCCTTCGACCGGGCGGGTTTCGCGGCAGTCGATGTGCACATGAGCGACATTATTTCCGGACGTCGCACGCTGGAAGAGTTCAAGGGGCTGGTAGCCTGTGGTGGCTTCTCCTACGGTGACGTACTGGGGGCCGGTGAGGGCTGGGCCAAGTCGATCCTGTTTAACGGCGTCGCACGGGAGCAGTTTGCAGCTTACTTTAATCGTACCGATACCTTTGCGCTGGGAATCTGTAACGGTTGCCAGATGCTGTCCAACCTGCACGAACTGATTCCGGGTGCGGAACTCTGGCCGCACTTTGTGCGTAACATGTCCGAGCAGTTTGAGGCTCGCGTAGCCATGGTGGAAGTGCAGCAGAGTGCCTCCATTTTTCTGCAGGGCATGCAGGGGTCGCGCATGCCGATCGCGATTGCGCACGGCGAAGGGCGTGCGGAGTTCCGTGACGAGGCGCATCTCATCGGCCTGCAGGGCGCAGGTGATATCGCGCTGCGTTATGTGGATAACTATGGTCGCGTGACTGAGCAGTATCCGGCCAACCCTAACGGTTCGCCGGCCGGTATCGGCGGTGTTACCACGGCCGATGGCCGTGTGACCATCATGATGCCGCATCCGGAGCGGGTGTTCCGGGCGGTGCAGAATTCCTGGGCGCCAGAGGCCTGGGAAGAAGACGGTGCCTGGATGCGCATGTTCCGTAATGCGCGGGTCTGGGTTGGCTGATTTCGTCGGTAGTCATCTGTAAATAAAACGGCAGCCCAAGGGCTGCCGTTTTTTATACAGGGACGTACGTATCCTGCGGGCGCATGGATGCGCAGGAGCAGGGTTTGTGCAGGGACGTATTTTGGTATTTTTTGCTCCTGCAAAAATGCCATTTCCGCCATCCCTGGCGGTCATCCTGCGGGCGCATGGATGTGCAAGAGCAGGGCTTGTACAGGGACGTATTTTGGTATTTTTTGGCTCCTGCCAAAATGCCATTTCCGCCATCCTTGGCGGTCATCCTGCGGGCGCATGGATGCGCAGGAGCAGGGTTTGTGCAGGGATGTATTTTGGTATTTTTTGCTTCTGCAAAAATGCCACTTCCGCCATCCCTGGCGGTCATCCTGCGGGTGCTTGAGCGGGTACGAATGACAGGCACAAAAAAGCCGGCATCAGCCGGCTTTTTTACAGCTTGAGATAGATTACATGTCTTTCTTGTCGCCGGAGATCTGTACGTCTACGCGACGGTCTGCACGCAGGCAGGCAATCAGAGCAGCGCCGCGGCCGGAGCAGCTTGCGACCGGTGCAGATTCACCCATGGAGCTGACGCTGATCTTGCTGCCGTCGACGCCGGCAGAGCGCAGCTCGGAAGCCACGGCTTCAGCGCGACGCTGGCCCAGACGCTGGTTGTAGTCGGCGTCGCCGATGAAGTCAGCGTTACCTACCAGGTCTACATTATCCAGCTGGGACATGGAGCCGATGTAGTTGACGATGGCGCTGATGTCTTCTTCAACCTTGGCGCTGTCGAAGTCAAAGAAGAGGCTGAATTTCTTGTCAGCGCTAACCATCATCGGCTCGGCTGGCGCAGGAGCCGGAGCAGGCTCTTCGGCTTTCGCCATTGCCTGGTAGCCGTCGCAGCCTTCAACTGTGGCATCTGCTTCAGTGAAGAAGCCGGTGTGCCAGCATTCGCCGAAGCTGTTACGCCAGATAGTGGCGGAAGAGTCTTCCACGTAGCCTTGGTTGGTCGGGTGTGCCTGGGCAGCGGCAGACAATGTCATAGCCAGCGCGACACCGGCGGAGAGGGCAAACTTTTTCATAGTAAGATTTCCTTGTGCCTGTTGTGGGTGGTCAGTCTATAAAAATAGCCCAAATTCTCTCCCACGGTTCCTTAATGATGGTTGAATCTAACCGTCAACGTCCGTGGTGGCCAGGGGTACTTTTCACAGCTGTAGACAGCTACCGGTTACGGTATAGCTAATCGGCACCATACTAGCATACAGATTGTGTATTTATGGTAAAACTTTTTTGTAAGGTTTTACTGTAACTCGGGCGTATACGCCTGCCTTTATATAGGGGTCTTCATCGGCCCAGGCTTGGGCAGCTTCCAGTGAGCGGAATTGGGCAATAACAAGGCTTCCGCTGAACCCGGCCGGACCCGGATCTTCGCTGTCAATGGCGGGGTGAGGGCCTGCAACGAGCAGACGTCCTTCATTTTTAAGCTGCTCGAGGCGGGCGAGGTGTTCGGGGCGTGCTTGTAATCTTCGCTCCAGGCTGTCGGGTTTGTCTTCGGCCATGATTGCGTAAAACATGTTACCGTGCTCCTTTTTTTGTCAGTGTTATTTTTGAGTGTCGTTCTGGATATGTTTGGACATGTACAAACCCTGAGCAAGGATAAATACAAATGTCAGTCCCAGCATGCCGAATAGTTTGAAACTAACCCAGGCTTCTTCGCTCATTGTGTAGGCAACGACCAAATTAACAATGCCCATGCTGATGAAGAACAAAATCCAGGCAATGTTGAGGTTGCGCCATGCCTGGGGTGGCAGCGCTATGTTGGCATCCATGAGACGCTGTACAACCGTTTTTTGGCCGATAAAGTGGCTACCCAGAAAGACGGCGCCAAAGAGCCAGTTCACGACAGTGGGCTTCCACTGAATAAATGTCTTGTCCTGGAAGATGATGGTTGCCCCGCCCAAAAGCACCACCAGTACCAGCGTAACCAGTTGCATCTTTTCGATGCGGTGTGTGCGTATCCAGGTGTACAGCATCTGCAATAGGGTGGCCGGGATTAGCACTGCGGTTGCCAGGATGATGTCACCGCTGGCCTTGTATACGATGAAGAAGATGATGATGGGCAAAAAATCGAGTAACAGTTTCATGGGCTTGAAGTCTACTGAGTGGAGCCCCAGTATAAAGGCCCGCTCATGACTTATAAACCGGACGCTGTAATGGTACTACCGAAATATGATCTGCACTGTCACTCGACCGCTTCCGACGGTGTGCTGAGTCCTGTCGAGCTGGTGGCCCGGGCGGCAGAACAGGGTGTTGAGGTGTTGGCTATTACTGACCATGACAGCATTGGAGCCATCGCGCAGGCGCAGGCGCCGGCACAGGCGGCCAATATTCGGCTATTGCCGGGTGTGGAGCTGACTGCATGCTGGGGCTCGCGCGTAGTGCATCTCGTTGGGCTCGGTTTTGATCCGGCGGCACCGTCGTTGCAGCGATATCTTGACGAGTTGACTGTCTTGCGGCTGGACAGGGCACAACGAATAGCCAAGAAGTTGATGGGACGAAGGTTGCCAGATCTGCTGCCGGCGGTGCTTGAGCTGGCGGGGGATGGTCAGGTTGGACGTCCGCATTTTGCGATGGCGCTGGTGGCGGCGGGTGTGTGCGAAACTGAGCAGCAGGCGTTCAAGAACTATCTGGGCACAGGCAAGGTGGGCGATGTAAAAATGGACTGGCCGGCCATGTCCGAGGCGCTGGCATTGCTGCACGGTATTGGTGGTCTGGGAATATTGGCGCATCCGACCAAGTACCGGCTGACCTTTAGCCGGCTTCGCTCCCTGCTAACGGATTTTGTAAATGCCGGTGGGGATGGGGTTGAGGTTAGCTATGCAGGTATAAAGCCAGAGCATCAGCGGGAGTTGCAAAAGATCGCTCGCAAAATGGATCTCATGGTATCGGCCGGCAGTGATTTTCATCAGCCCGGCAGGCCCTGGGTGGAGCTTGGGCGTTTTCTTCCGCTGGATACCGAGTGTCGGCATGTGTTGACTTCGCTTCTTTAGTCTTCTTTGCTGGGCTACACTGCGTCTTGAAAGGGAATCAGGACAGGCAGGTAATCGTGAGTCAGTTTTTTCAGATACATCAGGAAACCCCGCAGAAGCGTTTAATACAGCAGGCTGCTGAGATAATCAGGCAGGGTGGGGTTGTGGTATATCCCACTGATTGTGCCTACGCCCTGGGTTGTCATCTGGGTGACAAGTCGGCGATGGAACGCATTCAGCGTATTCGCAAACTTGATGACAAGCACAATTTTACTTTGGTATGTCAGGATCTGAGCGAAATAAGTACCTATGCCAAGATGGATAACCAATGCTATCGCCTTATAAAGGCGCATACGCCGGGGGCTTATACCTTTATCCTGAATGCAACCAGTGAAGTTCCGCGCAGGTTGATGCACCCCAAGCGTCGCACTATCGGTATTCGTATTCCCAACAACCCTATTGCACTGGCATTGATGGAAACGCTGGGGGAACCCATTATGAGCACCTCCCTGATATTGCCTGGCGATGACCAGCCGCTGGCTGATCCCTATGATATTCGTGACCTGTTGCAGCACAGTGTCGACCTGGTTATTGACGGTGGTTATTGCGGTATGGAAGCGACGACCGTTATTAATCTTGTGGACGGTGTTCCAGAGATCATTCGTCAGGGGGCTGGTCCTGTAGATACTCTTGGCTGAGGCTGTCTTTCGGTCCTCTGTGTTAGGTGTGTGGCTTTATGGAAAGGCGCGTTTCTGGTGCAAAAAACTGGCTCGTGCTTTAAAAAGGGCAGCTTGCTTGAATTTGATAGTTTAAGAACGATAATTGTTTTATCTATTCTCTCTAATTTGCGAGCATTCGGCCCATGTCTGATTTTGTGAAAGTTCTTACCCGCAAAAATTCGTTGCGCAAGCAGTGTCAGGACCTGTCGGTTTCCGATGTTGAAAAGGTGCTGGCAGATCTGAATGAAATTCTTCAGGAACGTCATGCTGAGGAAGCCGAGGCGCGGCTTGTTGAGCAGAAGAGAATGAAAAAAATTGCCGAAATTCGCAAGCGCATGGAAGAAGCGGGCATAGGGCTCGATGACCTGAAGGCCATCAAGGATTCAGCCGGTCCCAAGCGCAAGGTCGAGGCAAAATACCGCATCAAGGATGCCGCTGGCACTGTCCATGAGTGGTCCGGTCGCGGTCGTACACCGGTTGCGTTCAATGAGTACTTTGAAAAGCATGGTGTCACCAAGGAAGATACACGCATCAAATAGATTACGTGCTATGATTCGTCGAAGCTCTCCACGGCAATCTTGGGGAGCTTTTTTCGTTTTAAAGGAAGCGTCAAATGTCAGATGAAAAGCTGCAAAAAGTACTGGCGCGCTCCGGATTGGGCTCACGTCGTGAGATGGAGCGTTGGATTGAAGAGGGGCGGTTCACCATTGATGGTGTGACGGCGACCCTTGGAGATCGTATTGGGCGTAAGGCCCAGGTTTTAATGAATGGTCGTGAGGTCAAGCTGGTGTTCGAAAAGGACAGTCAGCGCCGTGTGCTTATTTACAACAAGCCGCTCGGTGAGATCTCGACACGGCACGACCCTGAAGGTCGAAAAACCGTATTTAGTCATCTGCCGCCGCTGAATCAGGGGCGCTGGATCGCCATCGGGCGTCTGGATATCAATACCAGCGGCCTGCTGCTGTTTACCACTGATGGCGAACTGGCCAATGCAATGATGCATCCGTCGGCCCAGATCGACCGTGAATATGCCGTGCGTGTGCTCGGTCATGTCGATGAGGCCATGCTGGCTCGCCTCAAGGAAGGTGTACTGCTAGAAGATGGCATGGCCCGTTTCACGGACGTGCAGTTCTTTGATGGTGAAGGTGCCAACAAGTGGTATCACTGTGTGGTTATGGAAGGCCGCAACCGTGAGGTGCGCCGTCTTTGGGAGTCTCAGGGTATCCAGGTCAGCCGCTTGAAGCGCGTACGTTACGGGCCGCTTTTTCTGCCCAGTGATGTTCCAGTGGGTACCTGGAAAGAGCTGACGCCCAAGGAAATCACCAATCTTGGCAAGATGCTGAGCCTGAAAGAGAAAAGGCCGGTTAAGCTCGACACCAAGGAAAAAGAAACGCTGGAACGCCGCTACAAGCGCCAGCGCAGCCGCCGTGAGGTGGGTGGTCGCCGCAAACCCTCGGGCGATTGAGTGTCAGGTGCGATCCATTATGGGTCGCACCCTTATTTTCCTGCCTTCCTATCTCATTTCCCGCCATCGAGCTGCCGGAGCGCTAAATCAGTGACTGCGGCTTATTGCGCATCCAGTGACTGGCCATTCACCGTTTTGCTGTCTGGCCCCATCAGATAAAGATACAGCGGCATGATCTGTTCCGGCGTAGGGTTTGTCTCGGGGTTTTCGGCCGGATAGGCGCTGGCGCGCATCTGGGTTCGGGTTGCGCCGGGGTTGATGCAGTTGACGCGTATGTGGGTGGTATTTTCCAGTTCTTGCGCAAGGATCTGTGACAGCCCTTCGGTGGCAAACTTTGATACCCCGTAGGCACCCCAGAATGCCTTGCCGGTGCGGCCGACGCTCGACGTGGTGAATATTATCGAGGCATCCTCACTTTGGCTGAGCAGCGGAATCAGTGCCTGTGTCAGCATAAAGCCCGCAGTGACATTGACCTGCATTACCTGGTTCCACACGACCGGGTCGTAAGACTCTATGGGGGTGCGTAACCCGAGCAGGCTGGCGTTGTGCAGCAGACCGTCCAGGCGGCCGAACTCCTGCTCTAGAGTGTTGGCCAGCTCTACGTATTCGTGCTCGCTGGCACTTTCCAGGTTCAGTGGCACTATGGCGGGCTGCGGGTGGCCGGCGGCTTCAATTTCGTCGTATACCTGCTCAAGTTTTTCCAGCGTACGCCCCACCAGAATCACGGTAGCGCCCTGGGCCGCATAGGCGTGCGCGGCGGCACGGCCGATGCCGGCACCGGCTCCGGTGACGAGGATGATGCGGTCTTGCAGCAGGTTTTCCGGAGCTTTGTATTCGAACATGAAACTTCCTTCGCGGGCCGATGGCCGGGTTCAACTCAGGCGATAAAGGGATTGTAGCAGGGGTTTGATGGCATCGGCGGTGTCGACATTGTGATCGCTGCGCCAGTCACGCGGGTCTTCGCCGGGCGCTATGTAGCCATACAGAGCCGCAATGGTGGCCAGGCCTGCGCGTCGGCCGGCTTCGATATCGCGTATGTGGTCACCGACATAGACGCTGTTTTGCGGTTTGCAGCCAAGTTCCTGGCACGCAAGCCAGATGGATTCGGGGTGGGGTTTGCGTTCGCGTACCTGTTCGGGGCAGATGACAGTGCCGGCACGGTGGTCCAGTTCAAGTCGCTGCAGCAGCTTGTGGGTGTAGAGTTCGGGCTTGTTGGTGACGATCCCCCAGGCGATCGCGCTGCGTTCGAGCCAGTCAAGCAGTGGCATAATGCCATCGAATGGCCGGGTTTTGATGGCCAGGTGTTCAAGGTAGATATCCAGAAAACGCTGGCGTAGCGATTCGACCTGCGGGTGTTGCTCGGGCAGGTTGAATGCGGTGCAGACCATGGCGGTGGCGCCGTTGGACACCTGCTGACGCAGAGCGTCGTAATCCAGTGCGCGCTGGTTCTCTTCGGCCAGCAGGCGGTTGATAACCCAGATGAAATCGGGCGCGGTGTCGAGCAGGGTGCCATCCAGGTCGAACAGGACTGCCTGCAGTTGTGTATCGGGCAGGGGCATCTTATTCCGGTTTGCTCACGGCCATCATGTAGTTTACATCCACATCCTTGGGGTCCAGGCGGTAGACCTTGGTCAGCGGGTTGTAAGTCATGCCGGTGATATCGTCCAGACGCAGTCCGGCGTCCCGTATCCAGCGGCCGAGCTGTGACGGGCGGATGAATTTGTTGAAGTCGTGGGTCCCCTTGGGAACCAGCTTGAGCAGGTGTTCGGCGCCAAGAATGGCGAACAGGTAGCTTTTCGGATTTTTGTTCAGGGTCGAGAAAAACAGTTTGCCACCCGGGCGGGTCAGTCGCGCACAGGCGTCGATGATGGACGCAGGGTCGGGTACATGTTCGAGCATTTCCATGCAGGTGACGACATCGAAGCTTTCGGGGGCTTCGTCGGCCAGCTGTTCCACGGTGACCTGGCGGTAGTTGATCAGAATGCCGCTTTCCAGGCCGTGGAGCTTGGCAACTTTGAGCGGGGCCTCGCCCATGTCGATGCCCGAAACCTCGGCGCCGCGCTGTGCCATCGATTCCGACAGGATGCCGCCGCCGCAGCCGACATCCAGAATACGCTTGCCGGCCAGGGATGCGATACGGTCGATATAGCCCACGCGCAGGGGGTTTATATCGTGCAGTGGTTTGAATTCGCTGTTGCGGTCCCACCAGCGACTCGCCAGTTCTTCGAATTTGGCAATCTCGTCCGGATCGATGTTGAGGTTGTGCGAATCGGTCATGGTGGCTGTTTTCGCTGGCAGTAAAAGGATGGCGGCCATTCTAGCACCGGCCCGAAAGCGAATACAGGTTAGCGCAACGCCTTCTTTTTAAGGGAATCTTTGGATCGCTTTGTGGTATACTCGCCCGGTTAAAAGCGCCGGAATACCGGCCCTATCGAGCAGACCGGATCTAAGGAAAGCTGAGACGAATGGGTGATCTAGCCAAAGAGATTCTGCCAGTCAATATCGAGGACGAGCTGAAACAGTCGTACCTTGATTATGCCATGAGTGTGATTGTCGGTCGGGCATTGCCAGACGTCCGCGACGGCCTCAAGCCTGTGCATCGCAGAGTGCTGTTCGCGATGAGCGAACTGAATAACGACTGGAACAAACCATACAAGAAGTCCGCTCGTGTCGTTGGTGACGTGATCGGTAAATACCATCCCCACGGCGACAGTGCCGTGTACGACACTATTGTGCGAATGGCGCAGGACTTTTCCATGCGTTATCCGCTGGTGGACGGCCAGGGCAACTTTGGTTCTGTCGATGGCGACTCCGCGGCAGCCATGCGTTACACCGAAATCCGCATGGCCAAGATCTCCCATGATCTGCTGGCTGACCTGGACAAGGAAACTGTCGACTACGTACCCAACTATGATGGCACCGAGCAAATTCCCGACGTGCTGCCAACCCGGGTGCCCAACCTGCTGATAAACGGATCCTCCGGTATCGCGGTGGGCATGGCGACCAATATTCCGCCGCATAACCTGTCTGAAGTTGTGCGCGGCTGTATCGCGCTGATCGATGATAGCAGCCTGTCCGTCGACGACCTGATGGAATACATTCCCGGGCCTGACTTCCCGACCGGCGGCATCATCAATGGCCGTGCCGGCATTCTGGAAGCCTATCGCACGGGGCGTGGACGCATTTATGTGCGTGCCAAGCACCATGTGGAAGAAGACCCGAAAACGAACCGCGCCGCGATCATCGTCACTGAAATTCCGTACCAGCTTAACAAGGCTCGGCTGATCGAAAAGATTGCCGATCTGGTGAAGGAAAAACGCCTCGAGGGCATTTCCGAGCTGCGGGACGAGTCCGACAAGGACGGCATGCGTATCGTGATCGAACTGCGTCGCGGTGAAGTGCCGGATGTAGTGGTCAACAACCTGTTTTCCCAGACCCAGATGGAAAGCGTCTTTGGCATTAACGTTGTCGCCCTGGTGGACAACCAGCCGAAGATTCTTGATCTCAAATCGCTGATTGAAAACTTCATTCGCCATCGCCGCGAAGTGGTGACCCGTCGTACGGTTTACCTGCTGCGCAAGGCGCGTGAGCGTGGTCATATTCTTGAAGGCCTGGCGGTTGCGCTGGCGAATATCGACCCGGTTATCGAGCTGATCAAGCGTTCACCGACGCCGGCCGAGGCGAAAGAAGGCCTTATCGCCATGGCCTGGGAACCGGGCAATGTGCTTGAAATGCTGGAACGCGCCGGTGAAGACGCTTGCCGTCCGGAAGATCTGGAGCCGCAGTTTGGCCTGCGTGAAGGGCGCTACCACCTGTCGCCGGTACAGGCTCAGGCAATCCTGGATCTGCGTCTGCACCGCCTTACCGGGCTGGAGCATGAAAAGCTGATCGCTGAGTACCGCGAACTGCTGGAGCGTATCGCCGAACTGCTGGAAATTCTCGGTTCCCATACCCGTTTGATGGAAGTGATCCGCGAAGAGCTGGAAGCCGTGCTGGAAGAGTACGGTGATGAGCGTCGCACCGAGATTACGGCATCGCGCCGTGACCTGACGGTGGCGGACCTGATTACCGAAGAAGACATGGTCGTGACCATCTCCCATGGCGGCTATGCCAAGACCCAGCCGCTGGCGGATTACCAGGCGCAGCGCCGTGGCGGTCGAGGCAAGTCGGCGACGACAATGAAAGATGAAGATTTCATCGAGCATCTGCTGATCGCCAGCACCCACGATACCATTTTGTGTTTCACCAGCCGCGGCAAGGTGTACTGGTTGCGGGTGTTTGAAATTCCCCAGGCCAGCCGTGCTGCCCGTGGACGCCCGATCGTGAATATTCTGCCGCTGGAAGAGGGTGAGCGCATCACCACGATTCTGCCGGTGAACGAATACCGCGAAGATCGCTTTGTCTTTATGGCCACTGCCAACGGCACCGTGAAGAAAACACCCCTAAACAGCTTCTCCCGCCCGCGTACCAGTGGCCTGATTGCGCTGGGACTGGACGAAGGTGACACGCTGATCGGCGCCGCTATCACCACAGGCGAAGACGATATTCTGCTTGTGACCAGCGCCGGCAAGGCGATGCGTTTCGAGGAAGATGCCGTACGCGCAATGGGTCGTTTGGCGCGCGGTGTGCGCGGTGTGCGCATGCAGCCGGGAACTTCGGTTATTTCCCTGATCATTCCGCAGCCGGAGGGCAAGGTACTGACTGCGTCGGCCCGCGGCTTTGGCAAGCGCACTTCCGTTGATGACTTCCCCCGCAAGGGACGTGGTGGTCAGGGCGTGATCGCCATGCAATGCACTGAGCGCAACGGCGAGCTGGCCGGTGCCGTGCAGGTGTTTGCCGGCGATGACGTGATGCTGATCAGTAACCGCGGCACCATGGTTCGGACCCGCACCGAGGAAATCTCGGAACTGAGCCGCAACACCCAGGGTGTGATGCTGATTCGCGTGGCTGAAGACGAAACCCTGGTCGGGCTGGCGCGGATCGAGGAGCCGGACGAAGTCGAGTTGCCTGAAGGCAGCGACGCGATTGATGCTGAGCCCGCCGCCGTGGATAACGAGCCGGGCGCCGATACGCCCGTGCAGGATCCTGCGGCTGACGCCGAGGAATGATAGCCCTCTAGCGGCCCCCTCGGGGGCCGTTGCCTTTTATCTGTAACCTGGAACGAGTTTGAGCGAGAACATGAGTCGCAAATACAATTTCAGTGCTGGTCCCGCGGCGTTGCCGACCGAGGTTTTGGAACAGGCCCGTGACGAAATGCTCGACTGGCATGGCCAGGGGCTGTCGATCATGGAAATGAGTCATCGCAGTGCGGCCTTTGTGTCGGTTGCCGAGCAGGCCGAACAGGACCTGCGCGACCTGATGGCCATTCCGGACAACTACAAGGTGCTGTTCCTGCAGGGCGGCGCGACCAGCCAGTTTGCCATGGTGCCGCTGAACCTGCTGGGTGACAAGACCAGTTCCGATTACATCAATACCGGTATCTGGTCGAAGAAAGGCATTGCTGAAGCCCGGCGCTATGGCTATGTGAGCATTGCCGGCAGCACCGAATCCGAGCAGTTCACGCGCGTGCCAACCCAGGCCGAGCTGGAGCTGGATCCCAGCGCCGCCTATGTGCACTACACGCCGAACGAAACCATCGGTGGTGTCGAGTACAACTACATTCCGGACACCGGATCGGTTCCGCTGGTGGCGGACATGTCCTCCAATATTCTGTCCCGCGAAATTGATGTCAGCCGTTTCGGGCTCATCTACGCCGGTGCACAGAAAAACATTGGTCCTGCGGGTCTGACCGTAGTGATCGTGCGCGAAGATCTGCTCGGCAAGGCGGCGGCATCAACGCCCGCCATGTTCGATTACCAGGTGCACGCGGCGGCGGACTCCATGAACAACACGCCGCCGACCTTCGGCTGGTATCTCGCCGGGCTGGTGTTCCAGTGGCTCAAGCGCCAGGGTGGCGTGGCGGCTATCGAACAGCTGAACCGTCGCAAGGCAGCCAAACTCTATGCCTATATAGATGAAAGCGGTTTTTACGCCAACCCGATAGCGCCGGAGTGTCGTTCCTTGATGAACGTGCCTTTCACCCTGGCGGACGCCGGGCTGGAGGGGCTCTTCCTGGAGCAGGCTGAAGCTGCGGGTCTTCTTAACCTGCAGGGCCACCGCTCGGTGGGTGGCATGCGGGCGAGTCTTTACAACGCGGTGCCGGAAGCGGCTGTGGATGCGTTGATCGATTTCATGCAGGCATTTGCGCAGCAGCACGCCTAAGTCAGATATGAGAGTGGCATAGCCATGAGTGAGCAGGAAAAGGAACTGCAGGTTCTGCGTGACCAGATTGACCAGATCGATCAGCAGCTTCAGACGCTGCTTAATCGGCGTGCGGCCTGTGCTCAGCAGGTCGCCGAAGTAAAGCAGAAGTATCAGGGCAGTCGCGATGCCGTGTTCTATCGTCCTGAACGCGAGGCCCAGGTGTTGCGCCGGGTGATGGAGCGCAATACCGGACCGCTACCCGAGCGGGATGTCGCACGACTGTTCCGCGAGGTGATGTCGGTTTGTCTGGCGCTGGAACAGCCGATGCGTATTGCTTTCCTGGGGCCCGAAGGTACTTTTACCCAGCAGGCGGCGGTGAAGCACTTTGGCCTGTCGGCGATTACGGCACCGCTGGGTTCGCTTGATGAGGTCTTTCGCGAGGTGGAAGCCGGTACCGCCCACTACGGTGTCGTGCCGATCGAAAACACCAGCGAAGGCATGGTGAACCATACCCTGGACCTGTTTTCCCGCTTCCAGCTGTCGATTGTCGGCGAGGTGGAGCTGAACATTCACCATCATCTGCTGGTGCCCCCTTCCGTTGATCGCAATGCTGTAACGCGGATCTATGCCACTCAGTCTGCATTGGCCCAGTGTCGACGCTGGCTGGACGCGCACTACCCCTCGGTGGAGCGCGTTGCCGTGGCGACCAATGCTGATGCCGCCCGCGAGGCCTCGGTTGGAGCTGATGCCGGGCTGGCGGCCGCCATTGGCAGCGAGCTGGCCGTAGAGCTTTACCCGCTACAGGTTGCTGTGCGCAATATCGAGGACCAGGCCGAAAGCAGCAGTCGCTTCCTGATTCTGGGGCGCCAGGATGTCGGGCCCAGTGGCCATGACAAGACCTCCATTCTGGTTTGCGCGCACGACAAGCCCGGTGCGCTCTATGATTTGCTGGCACCGTTTCGCCAGCGCGGCATCAGTTTGACGCGCATCGAGACCCGTACGCTGTCGGGCCCCTGGAATACAGTGTTCTATATTGATTTTGAAGGCCATGTATCCGACGCGTCCGTCCAGGCGCTGTTCAAGGAGCTGGAATCAGAGTCGCTTGAACTCAAGCTCCTTGGATCTTATCCGCAGGCGGTGCTGTAAGTATCCGTTATCGCAGGAGTCGTAAAAATGGGTTGTGATTTTATCGCCTTGGCCACCCCGGGTGTGCAGGGGCTGCAGCCGTATGTCCCCGGCAAGCCGGCGCAAGAGCTCGAGCGCGAGCTGGGTCTGACCGATATCGTCAAGCTGGCCAGCAATGAAAACCCGCTGGGTCCAAGTCCGGTGGCGCTGGCAGCCGCGCAGCAGGCGCTGGGCGAATTACAGCTTTACCCCGATGCCAGTGGCTATCATCTGAAACAGGCGCTGCAGCGCCACTATGGCCTGGCGCCCGATTGCATCACCCTGGGTAACGGTTCCAACGATGTGCTCGAACTGGTCGCCCGTGCTTTCCTGCGTCCCGGCGATGAAGTTATCTATTCCCAGTACGCGTTTCTGGTGTACCCGATTATTACCCAGGCCAGCTGCGCCACGGCGGTTGTTACCAAGGCGCTGGACTGGGGCCATGATCTGGATGCCATGCTGCGCGCTGTGACCGAGCGCACTCGACTGATCTTTATCGCCAACCCCAATAACCCCACCGGTACCTGGCTGAATCGTGCGCAGCTGTGCGCCTTCATGGATGCGCTGCCGCCGTCCGTGATCCTGGTACTCGATGAGGCCTATACCGAGTACAGCGACGACCCCGAGTTTCCCGATGGCCTGGATTTACTGTCGCGCTATGAGAACCTGATCGTCACCCGCACCTTCTCCAAGGCCTGGGGGCTTGCGGGCTTGCGCGTGGGTTTTGCCGCCGCCAATACGGTCATTACGGATCTGCTGAACCGGGTGCGCCAGCCCTTTAATGTCTCGGGGCCGGCTTTGGCCGCGGCTGAGGCTGTGCTGCAGGATCGGGCGTACCTGGCGCGGACGCTGGAGACTAACCGGGCGGGCATGCGTCAGCTGGTCGCCGGGCTTGAGCAGCTTGGGCTCTCGGTGATTCCGTCGGCGGGCAACTTTGTCTGTGTCGGGCTGGGGCGCCCGGCGGGGCCAGTCTATCAGCAGCTGTTGCGCCGTGGCGTGATCGTACGCCCGGTGGCCAACTATCAGATGCCTGATCATGTGCGTATCAGCATTGGCCTGGAGGCACAGAATCGGCGCTGCCTGCAGGCGCTGGAAGAGGTTTTGTCTGCGTGAAGTTCTCCATCAATAACGTGCTGGTGGTTGGCCTCGGCCTGATCGGCGGTTCCCTGGCCAAGGCCCTGAAACACCGGCGCTATTGCCAGCGAGTGGTCGGGTATGACCGCAACCCGGCGGAGCTGGAGGCGGGCCTTGCGCTCGGTGTCATCGACGAGGCTGCCCGGGATCTGCGCCAGGCCGTCGCGAGCGCCGACCTGGTGGTGCTGGCCGTGCCGGTCAAGGCCACCGACGCCGTGCTGGCCGACATCTGCACGGCACTGCGCCCGCAGACGCTGCTGACCGATGTGGGCAGCACCAAGGGCAATGTTGTCGAGGCCGCTCAGGCCGTGTTTGGCACCTTGCCTGCCACCTTCGTTCCGGGCCACCCGATCGCCGGCTCCGAAAAGAGTGGCGTGGCGGCGGCCGATGAGCACCTGTTTGAGCGTCACAAGGTCATACTGACCCCCACGCCCGCCTCATCCCGCCAGGCCACGCTGGTGATTGCCAGAATGTGGCAGGCCGTAGGGGCGCAGGTGCTGCAAATGGATGTGGCACGTCACGATGAGGTGCTGGCGGCGACGAGTCATTTGCCGCATCTGCTGGCATTTTCACTGGTGGATACCCTGGCTGCGGAAGCCGCCAATACCGATATTTTCCGTTACGCCGCGGGCGGCTTTCGCGACTTCACCCGTATTGCAGCTTCCGATCCAACCATGTGGCACGACATTTGCCTCAGCAATAGCGATGCGATACTTGCGCAGCTTGACCGTTTCAGTGCAGGCGTCGAGAAGCTGCGCCATGCTATCAGCACGGCTGACAGCCAGGCCATGCTGGGCATCTTCACCCGTGCCAAGGCATCGCGGGATCACTTCAGTCGCATACTGTCGAGTTCTGCATATTCACAGAATCAACACAGCCAACCGGTAAATTACCTCGCGTATCAGGGCGCAGCGTTGACCGGGTCAGTGCGCTTGCCGGGTGACAAGTCTATTTCGCACCGTGCCATCATGCTGGGGTCCTTGGCCGAGGGTATTACGCGGATAGAGGGCTTTCTTGAAAGCGAAGACAGCCTAGCGACGCTGCAGGCGTTTCGCGATATGGGGGTGGTGATAGAAGGGCCGCATCAGGGGGCCGTGAAGATCTACGGTGTGGGCCTGCACGGCCTGCAGTCGCCGCCTGGGCCGCTCTATCTGGGGCGCTCGGCCATGTCGATGCGGCTGTTGTCCGGTTTGCTGGCGGCACAGGCATTCGACACCTGTTTGATGGGGGATGTTTCACTGTCCAGCTGGTCGATGGAGCAGGTTGTACGGCCATTGCGGCAGATGGGGGCCCGAATAGAAACGGCAGAAGGCGGTTTGCCGCCGCTGCGCATCCGCGGCGGTAACCCGCTGCACGGTGTTGGGCATCGGCTGCCGGTTCCGAGCGCCCAGGTAAAGTCGGCGCTGTTGCTGGCAGGCCTTTACGCCAGCGGCACCACAACGGTGAGCGAGCCAACACCGTCACGAGACCATACCGAACGAATGCTGCAGGGGCTTGGCTGGGCACTGGATCATTCCGATGGACGGGTTGCAGTGCAGGCCGGCGGCCAGTTGCAGGCGGCGCGCATAGATATACCGGGGGATATCTCCCTGGCGGCCTGCTTTATTGTCGGGGCGGCAATTGCACCGGGTTCCGAGTTGCTGCTTGAGTATGTTGGCATTAACCCGACCCGTACCGGGCTGATCGACATATTGCGACTGATGGGCGCGGATATCGAGTTCGAAAATGCCACTCAGGTGGGGGGGGAGCCGGTGGCGGATATACGTGTGCGCTATCGGCCTTTGCAGGCGATAGAAGTACCGAACGCACTGCTGGCACGCGCCAGCGACGAGTTGCCGCTGTTGATGGTTGCCGCGGCCTGTGCTGAGGGCACCACCTGGATTCGAGGTGTGGGTGAGTTGCGCCACGGGCTGGATACATTGCTGCAGGCGGTGGTGACGGGGCTTAGTGAGCTGGGTGTAGAAGCCCTGATGGGGCCCGGCAGTGTCTGTATTCGAGGTGGCTCCATGGGTGGGGGGGCGCTGAATGCCGGCGGTGACTACCGTGTTGCCATGGCCTTTGCGGTCGCATCGTTGCGTGCAGATGGTGATATTTATATAGCGGAATGTGCCTGTCTTGAGGCTGCGTTTCCCGAATTTGTTGCCCTCGCTTGTCGAGCGGGGTTCAGAATAGGTAAGGAGAGGGACTGATGGTCTCGAAGCAAATGAGTGTGCCGGTAATCAGCATCGACGGTCCAAGCGGTTCAGGCAAGGGGACTATCTGTCGCTTGCTGGCGCGCCAGCTGGGCTGGCATTTGCTGGATAGTGGTGCACTGTACCGGCTGACGGCGCTGGCTGCACGGCACCATGGTGTTGCGCTGGATGACGAGGAAGCGCTGGTGGTACTGGCGGCGCATCTGGATGTGAAGTTTGTGCCGCATGGCGAAGATAATGAGGTGCAGGTCCTGCTTGAAGGCGAAGAGGTAACGCAACTCATTCGTACCGAAGAGGCAGGTGAAGATGCGTCGCGGGTAGCCGCGATCGGGCCCGTGCGTGAGGCGTTGCTGGAGCGCCAGCGGGCATTTCGCGATGCACCCGGCCTGATCGCAGACGGACGTGATATGGGTACTGTGGTGTTTCCCGCTGCCGAGTTGAAAATTTATCTGGATGCGAGCGCACAAGAACGTGCGCGGCGTCGTTATAACCAGTTGATAAATAAGGGGCTCGGTGCTAGCCTTGAAACGATATTGGTTGATATTCAAGCACGTGACGACCGTGATATGAACCGCGCAGTAGCGCCGCTGAAACCCGCGGCCGATGCGGTGATTCTGGACTCGACCCAGATGAGCATTGATGAGGTTCTGAGCGTGGTTCTGGATCAGGCCAGACACAAAGGTCTGACCTGAGTTGCTTCTGTTTTGTGAGGATGGGGCGGTAATGAGCGAAAGTTTTGCCGAACTCTTTGAGGAAAGCCTCAAAGACCTGAAGATGGCGCCGGGCTCCATCGTCACCGGAACAGTCGTAGCCATCGAAAATGACTTTGTCATGGTTCATACGGGCCTGAAGTCAGAAGGCTTTATTCCCCGCGAGCAGTTTCTGAACGAGCATGGCGAACTTGGTATCAGTGTTGGCGATACCGTACAGGTGGCGCTCGAAGCGGTTGAAGACGGCTTTGGTGCCACCATGCTGTCACGGGAAAAAGCCAAGCGTGCCGAAAGCTGGAATCTGCTGGAACAGGCGTTCGAGAAGGACGAAGTTGTCAAAGGCATGATCGTTGGCAAGGTGCGTGGTGGTTTTACTGTCGATCTGGATGCTGTACAAGCCTTTCTTCCGGGGTCGCTGGTGGATATTCGACCCATCCGCGATACCGCGCATCTCGAGGGTGTTGAGCTCGAGTTCAAGCTGGTGAAGCTCGATGCCAAGCGCAACAACATTGTTGTTTCCCGCCGTGCCGTATTGCAGGCCTCCTACAATGAGGAGCGTGACAAACTGCTGGCACAGCTCAAGGAAGGCATCGTGGTCAAGGGGGTCGTCAAGAACCTGACCGATTATGGTGCCTTTATCGACCTGGGTGGCCTGGATGGCCTGCTGCATATCACCGACATTGCCTGGAAAAGGGTCAAACACCCAAGTGAAGTTCTGCAGGTTGGTGATGAGATCGACGTTAAGGTGTTGAGGTTCGACACTGAGCGTAACCGTGTTTCCCTCGGTTTGAAGCAGCTCAGTCAGGATCCCTGGCTGACACTGATGGATGGTCATGCGGTGGGCACAAAGTCGACGGCGCGGGTAACCAATGTGGCCGATTATGGCTGCTTTGCCGAGATTGAACCTGGTGTTGAAGGGTTGGTTCATGTGTCCGAAATGGACTGGACCAACAAGAACGTGCACCCTTCCAAGGTTGTGCAGGTTGGTGATGAAATCGAGGTTATGGTGCTCGATATCGACACCCAGCGGCGCCGGATTTCCCTGGGCATGAAGCAATGCCGTGACAATCCGTGGCAGGCCTTCGCCAGCCGCTACAGCAAGGGCGACACGCTGACCGGCAAGATTCGCTCCATTACCGATTTTGGCGTCTTTATCGGCCTTGATGGCGGTATTGATGGCCTGGTGCACCTGTCAGACCTGTCCTGGGATCTGCCAGGCGAACAGGTCGCCAAAACCCTTAACAAGGGTGACGATCTGACTGCTGTCCTGCTGTCTGTCGATACCGAGCGTGAGCGTATTGCGCTGGGCGTCAAGCAGCTGGCAGGTGATCACTTTGGTGAGTTTGCAGCGGAGTTTGGCAAGGGCGCCCTGGTGACTGGTACGGTTAGCGAGGTTGACGCTCGGCAGGTGACGCTACAGCTTGCCGAGGGCATTACCGGCGTGCTGCGCGCGGCTGATGTGTCGGGCGATCGCGGTGCTCAATTGGCGACACACTTCAAACCGGGTGATGAGGTAGAAGCGTCTGTCATCAATGTTGATCGTCGCAACCGCACGATTCAGCTGTCGCAGAAACAGCGGGATGCGAAGGTCGACCAGCAGGCGCTCAAATCGATACAGGAGCAGCCGGTGGTATCCGCCGGCCCGACAACCATCGGTGACCTGATCAAGGCACAGATGAACAAGTCGAACGATTGATCAACAGGGAGAGCTAGACTCTCCCTGTTTGTATCAGATTGCGTTGGCTGCACAGTGTCAGTGGTATGAAGGTTTGCCAAATAGCCTGAATCTTTAGGGAGAGTTGTCATGACCAAGTCAGAGTTGATTGAACGACTGATAGATCGTCATAATCAGCTGTCTGTAAAGGATGTCGAACTTGCAGTCAAAGCCATGCTGGATCACATGACCGAGGCATTGGCGCATGGCGACAGGATCGAGATTCGTGGCTTTGGCAGTTTTTCGTTACACTACCGAGCACCTCGGGTGGGACGTAATCCCAAGACCGGCGAATCGGTGCCATTGACAGCTAAACATGTACCGCATTTTAAACCTGGCAAGGAGCTGCGGGAGCAGGTCAATGACAGTCTGTCTGAATTCTAGAGTTAATTTACTCTGCCTGTTGGAGGCTTGATCCGGTGCGCTGGTTGAGAACACTTTTACTTATCATTTTGTGCCTCGTCTTCCTGTTCGTTGGGATACTTTTCACAATTCATAATACCGACAAGGTCTCGATCGACCTGATCCTGGTAACACTGCCCCAGGCGAGTTTGTCGCTCTGGCTGATCGCCGCTTTCGTATGCGGTGGTGTGCTCGGGCTGCTGCTGAGCAGTGTTGCGATCCTGGGTCTCAAGACCCGTTTGCGTTCGGCCCGCAAGCGCCTGAGCATTGCGCAGCATGACCTGGAGCAGCAGCGCGCGCTGGTGACCAAGGACAGCGTTTAGGTCCAGAACCTTTGGGGGTCGCACCGACTGCCGGGCAGTCGGTGCGCTGTTCCGGCGTTCCAGACATTGAGATAGCCGTTCAAATCGTACCTGCTCACCATTGGAGCGCCCGGTAGTCTCCTGTCCTGGCGCCCTTCAATACGCTCCCCTGATCCATTTTCAACTTAGCCACCGAATATGTACTTCGACTGAGAATCCGACTTGGTTTGTGTACATTGACGCCTGCAGCCTGCTTTTTTGACTGTATAATGGGCGCCGCGCGGCGCACGCTGCTGCACACCGGCCTGATGGCAAAGTGAACGCTAACACGTGAGGGTTTCATGGCAACGGATTCAAAACAGGTATTGGTGGCGCTGGATTATCCTGATCAGGCGCAGGCTATCGCAATGGCGCAACGGCTCGATCCTGCGCGGTGTCGGCTCAAGGTGGGCAAGGAGCTGTTTACCCGCAGCGGGCCTGCCATTGTGGAAACGCTGCAAAACCGCGGTTTTGATGTTTTCCTCGACCTCAAGTTTCACGATATTCCCAATACAACAGCCAAGGCGGTGCGGGCAGCGGCCGAGCTGGGCGTCTGGATGGTGAACGTCCATGCCTCGGGCGGGCGCCGAATGATGGAAGCGGCACGTAATGAAATCGACAGCGTTGCTGGCAGCAACACCCTGCTGATTGCAGTGACTGTGCTGACCAGCATGGAGCGGCAGGATCTGAGTGAAATAGGTATCGATATCGAGCCACTGGAGCATGTTAAGCGCCTGGCGCTGTTGACCGAGCGCAGCGGTCTGGACGGTGTGGTCTGTTCGGCTCAGGAAGTGAAGCCACTGCGCGCGCTGATTGGTGCCGATTTCAAGCTGGTGACGCCGGGCATTCGCCCTGCCGATAGCGACGCGGGTGATCAGCGTCGTATCATGACGCCGGGTGAGGCGGTACGGGCGGGCAGTGACTATCTCGTCATTGGACGGCCGATTACACAGGCGGCAGATCCGCTGGCCGTGCTTGAGCGTATTCAGCGGGAGCTTGATCAAGCCCGATAAGTGGCACAACTGTGAGTGCTATGCTATCCCTACTTAACAGTCGAACAGGAAGTTTGGCTGCTAATCAACAAGGAGGTGCATATGAGCACTCGCATGTTGCGGGCACTGTTGCTGACGTTCTGTCTTGCATTTTTGCCCGTTTTCGCCGTTCAGGCCGAGACTCTGGATATCAATACCGCGAGCGCCGATCAGCTGTCCAGCGTGATGGTCGGCATCGGTCCTGCCAAGGCAAAAGCCATCGTAGACTACCGTAAAAGCAATGGGCCTTTTGGCAGTGTTGATGAGCTCAGTGCAGTAAAAGGCATTGGTGCAGCAACGGTGGATAAAAACCGTGACTTTATCGGAGTGAGTCCGGCACCCGCGAAGGAGTAGCCGGAAGCTGTAAAAAAACGGCGCCTTACAAGGCGCCGTTTTTTTATGGAGTTCGCAGTAGCGCAGCCAAGGCTGTTACAGAATAAAGGCCAGGGTCAGCGGGATGATGACCAGGCTGGCGATATTGCCCAACAGCACGATCGATGCAACTTGCTGTGGTTCCTGGTTGTAGCGCTCGGCAACCAGGTAGTTCAGCAATGCCGGCGGCAGGGCGCCGAATAGAAGCAGATAGTGGAACTGGGTCTCCTCCAGTTGCAGAACCTGTTGTACTGCCAGTGCCATCAGTACGCCGCTGAGCGGGCACAGTACGGCGCCGATAACGCCGCTGCGCCAGTTCGACAGGTCGATGCTCAGCATGCGTACGCCAAGGGAAAACAGCATCAGCGGGATTGCGATTTGGCCCAGCATGTCTACAAAGGTCTTCACATAGACGGGCAGTACCCAGCCTGCACCGCTGATCACCAGGCCTGCAATGGCGGCCAGTATCATGGGAATGCGCAGCAGTGACAGCGGATGAATGCGGGGGTTGAGCATATACATGCCAAGGGTGAAATGCAGCGTGTTTTCCACCAGAAACAGTACCACGGCGGCTGGCAGTGCATGCTCGCCAAACGCCAGCACAGCCAGGGGAATACCCAGGTTGCCGCTGTTGTTGAACATCATCGGCGGCAGAAAGGTCTTGGGATGAATGCCGATTACCCTGCACAGCGGTGCCAGCAGAAGGCCAGAGCCGATAACGATACACAGAGCCCCGATGGCCAGGTGCTGGTAGAGGGCCAGGTCAAACGACTTGTCCGCCATAACCGACAGAATCAGGGCCGGCGTGAAGACATCCATATTCACGCGGTTGGCCACCGACATGTCGGTGTGGATGCGCCGCGCATAAAGGTATCCGACGACTACGATGGCGAGCAACGGGAAGACGACCTGAAAAATGCGTTCCAGTAGCAGGAGCGTTGCGTCGTCCATTGAAAGTCTTCCCTTTGCAATATTCGTGTTTGGTAAAAGGCCGTGCTCGACTGGCTGCGTTAGCGGCTGTCGCAGCTTGGGGTGTGCAGGTGCTTGCTTGAGTCGTCCATTGGGTCGGCCGCGCCCAGGCTACTTTCTGTAGTCTGAGTGCGACATCTTACTGTCCCTGTTTTACATGAAGCAAGCGTGCTGCATGCCCTTGTTCGCGCCTAATGAGCTGCTATTGCGCCCTGGCCCGCGAACACCGATCCAGCAAATAGACGATCGAGTGGTAATCAATACCGCTGTGATGGGTCAGGCCTATTTCGCAGGTACGGCTGGTGGACACGCCCTCTTGGCAGTCCTGCACGGCGTCGCGCAGGGTACGCAGTGCTGATGCATTGAGCTCGGGTGTTGTAAAGCCCTTGTCGCCGGCAAAGCCGCAGCAGCCTATCTGTTCCGGAACGACCAGCTTTTCCGTGCACAGGCTGACAATGCGCTTGAGGGCTGCGGTCTGGCCCATGCGCGTGGCACTGCAGGTGACATGCAGGGCCACGGGTTCATCGAGGGGCTGGATCTCAAGGCGGGGCAGCAGGAACTGGTCAATAAAGTCCACGCTGTCGTACAGGCGAATGCGGGCATCCAGTGATTCCTTCAGGCGCAGGCTGCAGGGGCTGGTGTCCGAGTACACCGGCAAGGCACCATTGTCGGTGGCATCGAGCAGTAAATCGGCTGTTTCGCGGCGCTTGAAGTCAGCCGCCTCGAACATGCCCTTGGACTGAAACGGCATGCCGCAGCACTGGTCGTCGAGTCCCTGTGGATAAATCACATCATATCCGGCTTTTTGCAGCAGGGCTTCGGTCACCTGGGCCAGGGAGCGGCTGTCAGCGCTGCCCCTGGCGGGTCCCATGGTCCGGCTTGCGCAGCTTGGCAGATAGACGATTTTTGGCCGGTCGCTGTCAGGTCTTGCTTCCACCGTGCGAATTCTGGCTGCGGGCTTTGGCATGGCATCGGTCCAGAGCGGGATACGCCCACCGCTGAGCTTGCGCATGGTGCTGGTTACGCGTTGCATGGCGGCGCTGCCAAGCAGGCCGTGGGCACTGTCAGCCAGGCGAAAGGCGATCCTGCTGGTACGGTTCAGGGCGCCGTAATGGCCGGCGAGCCATTGCGCGAGCCGGGTCTGGTTTTCATTGTCACGGCTGCGAATGGCGCGTGTCAGGTCACCGGTATTGATACCTACGGGGCAGCTGGTGGAGCACATGCCGCAGGCGGCACAGGTGTCTGTGCCCTGATAGCGATATTCCTGGCGCATCAGCGCCAGGCGTTCCGGGTCTTCATTGCTGGCCTCGAGGCGGGCAATTTCACGCCAGATGACAATACGCTGGCGCGGGGTAAGGGTCAGGTCCCTGGACGGGCAGCTCGCCTCGCAAAATCCACACTCGATGCATTTGTCGATAATCGTGTCGGCCGCGGGCATGGGCTTCAGGTTTGCCAGGTGCACACGGGGATCGCGATTGAGCAACACGCCGGGGTTGAGGATATTCAGCGGGTCGAGTAGCTCTTTGAGCTGCCACATCAGCTGATAGGCATCCTGGCCCCATTCGAGTTCGACGAAAGGTGCCATGTTGCGTCCGGTACCGTGTTCGGCCTTGAGCGATCCATCGTAGCGACCAACCACCATCTCGGCCACATCATTCATCAGGCCTTCATAGCGCCTGAGGGCATCGGCGGTATCGAATGCCTGGGTAAAGACAAAGTGCAGGTTTCCCTCCAGCGCATGGCCGAAAATCAGTGCGTCCGGGTAGTCCCACTTCTGGAAAATACGGTGCAGGTCGGCGACGGCATTCGCCAGGCGCTCTACCGGGAAGGCAACATCCTCGATAATGACGGTCGTGCCGGTTTCGCGCACGGCACCTACGGCCGGAAAGAGGCCTTTGCGGATGGCCCAGTACTGGGCGCATTCGGCTGCGTCGGTGCTAAAGCGGGCGGGTTGCAGCATCGGCAGATGGGCGATGGCTGCGCTGATGGCATTAACCTGTTGCGCCAGGGCGTCGGTGCTGGCGGCACGGGTTTCGACCAGCAGGGCGGTGGCGCCGCCAGGCAGGTGCCGTATAAAGTCCGGCATGCCGGGCTTGTTTTCAACGGAGCTCAGTCCGGCCCGATCAATCAGCTCCACGGCAGCAACCGGCGTCGGCTTGAGCAGCGCGACCGCCTCGCAGCAGGTCTGTAGCTGTTCGAAGAAAATCAGCGCAGACGCCTTGTGCGGATGATCATCAACCGTGTTGTAGGTGATTTCGGCCATGAAGCCCAGCGTGCCTTCGGAGCCGATCATCAGATGTTGCAGGATCTCGATCGGGTCTTCGTGCTCGGTGAGGGCATTGAGTGCGTAGCCGGTGGTGTTCTTGAGGCGGTATTTGTGCGCGATGCGCCGGCTAAGGTCTTCGTTTTCCCGGGTCTGGCGGGCCAGGCTGTCGAGCGACTCCAGCAGCACTTGATGGCTGTTGCGAAACGCCGTAACGGAATCCGGGTTGGCCGTATCCAGCAGGGTGCCATCGGCCAGTATCAGACGCATGCTGGCCAGGGTGTTAAAACTGTTCTGCGCCGTGCCGCAACACATGCCGCTGGCGTTGTTGGCGGCAATGCCGCCAATCATGGCGCTGTTGATAGAGGCCGGGTCGGGGCCTATTTTCTTGTGAAAGGGCGCCAGGTAGCGGTTGGCATGGCCGCCAATGACGCCGGGTTGCAGGCTGATCGCCTGGGCGCCGTCGTGCAGGCGGTGTCCCTTCCAGCCATCGCCGAGCTGCACCAGCACCGAGTCCGTTACCGCCTGTCCGGACAGGCTGGTGCCGGCCGCCCTGAATGTGAGGGGGATATGCTGCTCGCCGGCCAGGCGTATTAGCTGGGTGATTTCCTGCTCGGACTCAACCCGCACCACAATCTGGGGCACGAGACGATAGAAGCTTGCGTCCGTGCCGTAGGCCAGCGTGCGCAGCGGATCGGTGATCAGGCGGGCCTGGGGGATAAAGGCCGCCAGTTCCCGCAGGAACAGGGAGTAAGCCGGTTTCATCTGTCGATAGCCTCATCTGAGCGGCAGTGACGCACCGCTCATCGGTCAAAAGGATTAACAGGGCTGCGTGAGCAGCCCGGGCTGTCAGCCATAGGCATTAGCCGGCAGCCAGAGCACCAGCTGGGGCCAGAACACCAGGATCAGCAGGGCAATAAGCTGCAGGATGATGAACGGAATCACGCCGCGGTAGATATCACTGAGGCGGACTTCCGGCGGACAGACACCCTTGAGGTAAAACAGCGCGAAGCCCACCGGCGGGGTCAGGAAGGAGGTCTGCAGCGTCATGGCGACCAGCATCACGAACCACACCAGTTCCGGGTTATCCACCACGCCGTAGCCGTCGATCTCGATCCCCAGTGCCGAGATCACCGGCGCCAGCAGCGGCAGCACGATGAGGGTGATTTCGATCCAGTCGAGGAAGAACCCCAGCAGGAAGATCACGCCGAGAATAAAGAAGATGATGCCGTAGGGGCCAAAGGGCAAGCCGGTCAGGAAGGATTCGATCAGCTCGTCGCCGCCGAGTTCGCGCAGCACCAGCGCAAAGCAGGTGGCGCCAATAAAGATGGCAAAGATGTAGGCCGTGGTATTGGTGGTGCCCTTGACCACATCCTTGAGCACGCCGAGGCTGAATTTGCGGTTGTAGATCGCCAGCAGCGTGGCCCCCAGGGCGCCGACGCCTGAGGCTTCGGTCGGGGTGGCAATGCCGCCAAAGATCGAGCCCAGCACAACGAAGATCAGCAGCAGGGTCGGCAGCACCGCCCGCAGCACGTTGAAGACGATGCCCCAGGTCACCGGCTTGGCATCCACCGGCACCGGTGCGGCTGCGGGCTTGACCAGGCCATAGATCAGGAT